>WSBC01000007.1 GCA_009758405.1 Methanobacteriota archaeon | reverse complement strand
AGCGGGCTATCATATTCACCTAATCCTATTCCGGCAGGTATTTCATATCCAGTTACCTTTACGTCTTATGTAATATATAATTTCAATGTTAATAAAACTCCAATCGTAAAAATAGATCTTACACCTATAGGAGGTTCAAACTCCACCATGAAATACATAGGTCCAATGACATTTCAGTGTGTTGCAACAGTAGGTCCAGTAAACTCTGGAATATATTATGTTACAGTTTATGCAACAAGTGGCCAAAATATTACAAAGAGAACATTTCCAATAAATTTTACATCATCAGAAAGCCCCTATGGACTCACAATTACATCAGTATCTTTAGAGAACCTTCAACCTCTTCATTCAAGTAATGATCAGATCTTCGTGAGCATTTATAACCCATCACCAAAGCCTGAATCATTCCAACTAATTTATATAGATGCATATAAGGGGAAATCGAGTAAGATTAGTACATCTACAGGAAATCCATCTCCTACATTAACTATCCAGCCTTTCACAAGTATTACTATAACAACAACTTGGTTGAATGTTGGTGGCTCTGGTCCGGCATCGGGTAATCATGTTTTGTATGTTAATTTTACTAATGTCACACCCTCTGCCCCCGCCCAAAATGGAAATATTTCATTAACAGTACTACCAAAAATATTGCTTGTAGATGATGAGGGAATTTCACCAAATAATCCTCAAAGTGTTCTAAACTTTTATACTAACATGTTCACATATACAAGTTATTCTTCTGACCTACAGATAATCTCACCAGGACAATGGGCATCAATTTCAGGTTATGATCTTTTGGTTTGGATAACAGGATATAAAGGTATGGTTACTTCAAATCAGGGTTCTCAAATATCTGACTTTATAAATAATGGAGGTAGCGTTTTATTGATTAGCAATAATACTTCATCATATAATTACATATCCATTCCTTCCCTGAGTGCTCAAAGTTTACCATTACAAAATCCATCCACAATAAAATATTCAAATTTCACCAATCCAAGCATGGTTGTTAATATTACATGTAATGTAAATTACCCAACTGGAACCATTAATGCTGTTAGTTTTACTGGAGGTAATTCTCTTGCTTACTTTGGAACCAATACTCCTCCTTCAGTAATTTATGGTAGTTATGGTAATGGTAAATATGTTTTTGTAGGATATGAGTTTTCATCAATGTATATTTATCAGCAGGATTACGTGATGAACAAGATAATTATGTGGCTCTCCAACATTAATATAAGGTATGGAAATGATCTTGCACTTTCAGATCTAAAGATTACACCCTCTAATCCATACTTTATGCAGAATGTGACAATTTCATTTGTAATTATAAATTATTCACCAAAACCTCTGACCGATGTTTCATTAGAGGTTCTTGTTGACAATATGCCAATTAAAGGACAACCTATTTATACAATTAATTATATAAATGGAAATGGGACATATTTAATTTACAACATTACTTGGCAGGCTACAACTCCTGGTCCACATACCATATATGGATATGTTAATCCTTTCCATACAATATCTGAAGTAAACTATAATAACAATGCATTAAATTCTATGGTAAACACAACTATACTGGTAAGATATTCGACATTGGTTATATGGGTTCATGATAATAAGGGAAACGAAAATAATATCACATATCTAACAAACACATTAAAAAATCTAGGTATTAATTATAAATTCTTGCAATATATTGAGGGTAGTAGCCAAAATATTAATTCTCCAAATCTTAATGATTCTGCTTCAATATATTACTTATTAAAATACAACTTAGTAATAGTGGATTTCAATCAGACTGGTGATTTATCATCATCTCCATGGGGTAATAAACTCGCAAATGCAATTTCTAATTATATAAATAATAAAAATACCACAAAATATCCCTACTCACTTCTTATTACAGGAGAAAATGCAGGAAAGGCTATTAATTCTAACACTACAATAATGAAAATTTTAAAAATAAATACAATAAATACAATAAATGTTAAACAAATTAGTGGATCTAGTATAATGGGCTACTTATATGGTTTAGTATATAATGGTGTAAACACGAATACTGGACCATTAGGTCAAAACCTTTCAAGAGGGTATGGTCTTTATTATAAATATTATAATTATTTAACTGTAATAAAATTGAATTCCACCGTCAACGGTACAGCAATTTTTGATGTTTATAACTATACACCATCATCAAAACCAAATTATACTGGAAATGCGGTAATAGAAAATATCTCAAATGTAATAGTGACCATATTCCCTTATAGTATTGAAAACATAATAGGTTTTATTCAAAATCATACAATTTCTTATTCACCTAGATTAACATCTTCAAATCCATTATTTAGTACTATACCTAGCTCTGCTCAATATGCTAGGAATTTCTTAATGATGAATTTTTTGGTTGCTTCTAGATATATGTTCAATAATCCATTGCCAGAGATCACTTCACCTGATATAAGTATTAATTCCCCTGTTGTTACTTTGAATAACTACTATCTTTTTACTGTTACGATAAGGAATCTTGGTACAGTACCAATATATATTACTTTGAAAGCTTTTGAAGAAACATCTATGTTCTACAGTTCACAGCCTATTTATCTTGTAGGCAGTACAATGAACTCTATTACCACTGTAACAACAACTATCATTTGGAAACCAACATATGCATCATCACCCAATCCTGAATGGTTAAGATTCGTTTTAGTGCCATCCAGTGGCCAGATACCTCTATCCCCAATGCAAGAAGCTCTTATAACCCAACAAGTCTATTTCTTTTACGATAATTTTACTAATGGTGGTGTGAATTGGAATCATTATGATGAAGTTTTTGGGTTTACTGGTATTCAGAGGTATGGTTCTGGTTTAAGTAATTATTATTCAAACGAACCTTACTCAGTCTTTGGTAGTTTATCCAATTTATTTAGTACATCTGTAGGCACACCTTCCCAATATGGGAACCATTACCCCATTTGGTATTTATATCCGAATGGAACCTCAGGAGGTTATTCTATTGGTGTAAGCCATGCTGTTAATAATTGGAGTATAAACAATACTAATAAAATTTCTAACTCAGGTATGTATTGTTTAGAGACAAATTACATATCTATTGCTAACGGAAAATCAATAATTATAGAATTTTATGCAAGTTACCAACTATCTTTGGGCGGTGAAGGAGTAATATTATTTGTAGCCCATGATAATGGGAATAACTGGCATTGGGTTCCACCATTACAGGGTTATCCCGGAAATATTAATACAGGTTTTCTATCTAATTCTTTCGATGGAAAATCATTTCTTTATCCGCAAGGTGGAGGTTTAGTGCCTGCATTTACGGGCATTTCAGGTGGCTGGAAATTTTACCAGTTCAATCTTTCCAATGCCTATGCTCAGGGTAATAATCCAGTTACCACATGGCAGAATATAAAGATATTATTAGTGTTCGGTTTTAATTCCGGATATTATGGGAATCTCTATGGTGATGATAATTTTTATATAGACGACTTCAAGGTTAAAGAAATAGGAAATATAACCCCAAACTCTAATGCTGTAAATTCAGGAACTATTGGTGATACATGGCAATTACAAACAATTAATTATAACGGATCGACTTATACTGGATTTTATAATTCTTTAAGTTATAAAACTCCATCTGGAAGTTATTCTTTTAATTATGACGAAATAGATAATTTAATAAGTGTTCCAATAAGTTTGACAAATGCAATTACTGCAAATATGAATTTTCTTACTCAATATGTTATTTATGCCAGATATGGAAATGCAAACATTCCAAGTGATGTACCTACAGGATTTAGATTTTATATAGGAATAGTAGCATATAATGGTATTATGTGGTACCAGATGGATACAAGATGGGCAGGTGAAGCGGGTTACTCTGTTGGATCTTATTCAAATAATTATCAAGCATATTTAATGAATGCATCTCAAATTGTATCAGCATATTATTCCAGTACAAGTCAAAATGGACAAACAATTATTTATCAGGGAGCATTTCAAAATTCGATATATCCTGTAATAAATATAACAGGTTTTGTTGGGCAGACAATAGTCTTAAGATTTGAAGTAAATGGCGATAACTCACAATATTATCAAGATTCAAGCACAGCTAACACACCTGAATTTTCTTATGGGGCTAATGAACCTTCTCCTCCTTATTACGTATTTATTACAAATGTAGTTATTCAAGGATACAGCTTGTATTCACCAATTCAAGTTCAATCTGTATGGACATAAAATTTTAATTATTTTTTGCATCTATTTTTTTTCAATCTACAATACCATTAATTTTAGGACTTATCTCAATATTTATTAGGCTTATATTATCGTTTACCAAGAAAATTACATATTGAAATAGCCCTTACTATTATCTAAAAATAATTTCAAAATCTAGAATTATTTTTTTATAGTAAAATAAATAAACACTTACATATTTCAGGAAGATTCATTCTATGCAGAAAAAGAACATGCGCTGGGTATATTCGACTATATTTGCAAACATTGCACAGGGGCCATTATCAACACTTGTTGTTCTATACATACTTGAAAATGGGGGTACGGTGATTGAGGCCTCCCTGGCAATCACTTCCGGAACACTAATTTCAATACCTGCATCATACATATGGGGTAAATTCTCTGATATTTTCCCGAGGAGAAGATTTCAGATACTCATATCATACATTGGACTATCCGCATCAATGATCCTTTTGTATTTTGCAAAAAATTCTCTCGAAATAATTGCAATCTATACATTTAATTCATTCATAGTTGCTGCCTCAGCTTCACCCCTAAATCTTCT
>WSBC01000017.1 GCA_009758405.1 Methanobacteriota archaeon | reverse complement strand
GGTATTCACTGGTGGTAGCACAGATGCTGCAGGTACCTTCGATCTTGGCATTCCCTCCATTGCACTCTGTTTCCCAATAAGGTACACGCATACAACTGTTGAAATGTCCTCAATCGAGGACATTGAGACACTTATAAATCTCCTTGAAAAAATTGTTCAGGGCTGATATTCTTTTACAGCCCTTGAAAGTCTTTTTATACCCTCAACAATATCCTCGTCCTTCGAGAATGTAAAGTTGAGCCTCATGGAATTCCTTCCCCTTCCGTCTGGATAGAATGCACTTCCAATCACGTATGCAACATTGAATTCAAGTGCCTTTTTCAGCATCTTTTCTGTATCTATTTTTTCATTCAATGTTACCCAGAGGAACATGCCTCCATCTGGTCTGGTGAATTTTGTATCACTTGGCATGTATGTCTCAAGAGCCTCTATCATTATATCCCTCTTTTTCCTGTAAAGCTGAACTATCTTTGGTATCTGCCTATCAATTATTCCCCTCTTAAGATACTCCGCCGCAATATACTGTGAGAATGTGCTAGTACAAAGATCTACACCCTGCTTCAGCAGGTTTATCTTTTTATTTATATCACTATTTGCATAAATAAATCCGAGCCTTATCCCTGGCGAAAGTACCTTTGAAAATGTCCCCATATAGATTACCCTCCCCTCAGTATCAAGGCTCTTTATTGGTTTAATTTCCTTACCATCAAACCTTAGCTCACCGTATGGATCATCCTCAAATATAATTAGATCATATTTGCTTGCAATCTCAAGAAGGTGTTTCCTCTTATCTAAGGACCAGGTAAGTCCTGCAGGGTTCTGGAATGTGGGTATTACATATATGAACTTTGGTATCTTTCCCTGTGATATCACCTTTTTTATGGATTCCTCAAGCATCTCCATGTTCATTCCATCATCCTGAAGGTCCACAGGTGCCCAGACTGGCGCCTGTGCATTGAATGCTGTTATTGCACCAACGTATGTAGGTGCCTCACTTATTACATAATCACCCTTGTTCAGGAAGACCTTAGACACCATGTAAAGGCCTGTCTGGCTTCCATTGAGTGCAATTATATCAGATTTAGTTGATTTAAAACCGTACCTGGAATTTATTCTCCTTGATACCTCCTCCCTGAACTCCTCTACACCATCCGTAGAACTATACTGGAGCGCCTTCGCCCCATAGTTATCAAGGATGTGATCAATTATCTCCTTTATTTCGTTCAATGGGAAGGACAATGGGTTAGGCATTCCCCCTCCAAAGGATATTACCTCAGGCCTATCCGCATATTTTAAAAGATCCCTAACAGCCGAGCCCCTCAGGTTCCTTGTAATATCTGCAAACTTAGATTCTATATCCATCTGCTTTCACCGAAGGGGTATTGCACCAAGGTTAATTAATCTTTTCTAAAACTAATAGAATGCAATCTTTTGAATGATTTGAAAAATTTTCAAAGCTTAGCAATAATAAAAAATTTAGATTTGAATATAAAATTAGAACTGATCCCTCATCAGTCTGAGCACAGAATTTTCTATAATACCTGATGAAATATATTCCTCAAAGCTTGATATATCGTATTTATCTATCTCACCCATAAAAAGTAGTGTCTCATTTTTTCTTGCATACCACTCAACAAATATTCTTGATTTTCCAAGGTTGATCTCAAGAAGACCATTCAAAGAATATGGGGACCAATAGTGGTTCATGTTAAAATTCCTTTTACCAAGCACCTTCTTTATCCTTTCCTCCAACTCTAGTGGCCCGTAATTAACATATACCTTGACAAGTAGGTCCTTTTTCGCATTTTCACCCTTATTTATTATATCATTCCAGTTCATGTTGAACAAATTGTATGAACATACAACTATTTAAACCTTTTTAAGAAAAAAGTGTGATATCCCGAAATAATTTCCTATATATAGAGGGATATCATTTACATCCTGATAATTTCCATAATTTAATGGCTAAACTTACTCAAAAGAAGATCAACTGGATAATTAAACAAAAAGAGGATAGAGTAAGTTCCTCAGAAATTGCAAGGATCATGAACATAACACCCAGATACGTGAATATGATTTACAGAAAATATAGGTTAGAAGGAATGTGAAATTGAAGAATTCAGGAAGGAAAAAGCATCCAATACTGAGGAAATGAAAAAATTAAAAGAAGGGAAGGTTTTATAATGAAAAATAAGGGGTATAAAAAGGAAATAATTTCAGGATATCAAAAAGAAAAATATTAAAAATTGTCAATCAGGGGGGTGAGATTGTTGATGTTACAACTATCTGATTATTATAACAGATTTGGAATATCCATTCATTTCCAAGGTTATAATAACTAGGGGCCTTTGAAAAGTTCATATAAAATGTTAGTGAGTCACCGTAGCCAAATTCAGTATTGTTAAGGCAATTAAACACAAGTGATGAATTAATGAAATTGTATTGGGATGGAACTGAATTGATGATCTCACTTGGTGAATTGAATGAATTCACCATGTAATCAAGAAGTACATTGTAGTTTATATCAACTATTTTAAAATCAAAGGGGAGTTTTACGTGACCATTATTGTATGTATAATTTTTTGTTGTAATGTGAAATATTGCTTCATTGCCCTTATAGTCCGTCCAGTAGTTTATATAGAGCCACATTCCATCCACATAGTTTGTTAACGTAATTACAGTAGTGGCAATATAGGAATATCCACTATAGCCAACACCAATACCCACACCTATCCAAGAGTCCAGTGAAAAATTTGCCGGAGAAAGCTGGAATACATTCCCCTTGAGGCTGATATTCGCATAAACAATATCAAGGGTGCTTGATCCCTTAATAATGCTATTGTTGAATGGAAAAACTGCAATATAGCCATTGCCAGAACTATTTGTAAACCATACGCTAGAAACACCTATGGTTTGAGAGATACCATTACCTATTGGATAATGTATCTGGTAGTCCCCTCTTAAACAGTTCATTTTTGATTCATTGATATAAATGTTTATATTACTTATTGAGAGAGAATTAGGCATTATAGGATCAATCTTTAGGTATGCAATTGCAACGGTGTTTATTGTATTTCCAATTCTATTATAGGTGTAAATTGTTGCATCATATATGTTCGTTACATTAATGTTTCCTCTTGGAATAATTATAATTGCAATTAGAATTATTGCAATCACTATAGCTATAATATAAACAATCTTCCTCCCCATAAAAGGTCTAAGGAATGCTATGATTTAAATATTTTGGAATTGAAGCCTAGTAGAAATCCTTTTTAAAAAGAATGATTTATTATTTTATTTATTTTGTGAGTGTTGCATAACAAAAATTTCATAATTAAATTCTTTCTGGAATTGATTCTATTAATCGAGCTATTCAAATACCAAAATTTCTTTTTAATTAATGTACCTTTTCTATTAATTCCATCTATAATCCCTTAATTTTGATAGAAATCCTTATATTTATGTTTTAAATAATATTTTTGTAATGCTTGCATTTAAATCTGTTACACAGCCATATTCACCTTCCCCTCTTATCAAGGATCTTATGAAAAGGTATATTGATGCCATCAATTTATGCATTGATATAGCAATTGAAAAGAATATAACCTCAAGAAATTCTTTATCAAATGAAGCATATAAAATAATCTCAAGATATAACCTTCCATCATATTATTATGTGGAAATCATAAACAAAGCCATTGCCCTTGTTAAAAACTACAGGAAGAGGTTGAGGAAGGGACAAAAGGTCTCGAAACCCAGGGTAGGTAAATTGACACTTTCATCCTATTATGGATTCAAAATAGATGGAGAATATCTCATTATACCCACCTCCAATGAAAAATATAGAAGATCCTATGAAAAAATAGAATTGAACAATTATGTGCGAGGGAAAATATCTAATGTTGAAGTTAGATCATTTACAATAAGTGAAGGTAGATTATCATTAACAATAGGAAAGGAGGTATCATTAATTGAGTGCAATAATACAGTTGGTGTTGATAGAAACATAAGAAATATAACTGTGGGAAATGAGTATCACTACAAAAGATATGATGTATCTGAGGTGGTAAAGATAAAGAATAGGTACAGGAAAAAGGTATCACACTTCAAGAGGAATGACAGAAGAATAAGGAAGAAGATAGAGGAGAAGTATGGTAGGAGGTCAAGCAACAGGGTAAATCAGATATTGCATAAAATAAGCAAGGATATTGTAATAGATGCAATAAAAAACAATGAGGCAATTGTCCTTGAAAACATTAAGGGAATTAGGAATATAACGAAGAAGGGGGATTACAAGGGTAAGGATTATAGATTCCTTTTCAACAATGCATTCCCATATGGCAAATTAGAGTTCCAGATCAAATATAAGTGTGCGTGGGAAGGTTTACCAGTGATAGAGCTATCAAGGAAAGATACAAGGAATACAAGCAGGACATGTTCGGTATGTGGGTCACTGACCCGAATAGAACATGGGAGGATCCTTCACTGTGATAAATGTGGTCTAACCATAGACAGGGATATAAACGCATCAATAAATATATCGAAAAGGGGTCGGACATGGCTGAAACGATCCCAGCCCAATGAAGGGCTAAAAGGACCATCAAGTGAAGCAATGATCCAGTCAAAAGATGGGGAGCAGATGATGGTAAGTAGGATCCTTAGATAGGATTTCTACAAAGCCGTAACTTCATTTTTTACTTAAATGTGAAAAAAGTGTTGAGGATAACATCATTATTATTCCGTATATCAGCGGATATATGAGGATGAGAAGTAATCCAGGCAGACCTGTCGCATTACCTAGAATCCCAGAAAGTTCTATGAGCTTATTTGTAGGATAAAAAAGATATAGGACTATGGTAGAGAAACCTATTAAAAAGCCTGCAATGGCGGAATTCCTTTCCCTTAGTTTATAGAGTGGTATGGCTGCAAATATGGCAGTCCATGCGTAGGGGATGAATATAACAAATGAAAATGTAAGTATTATTGAAATTATTATAAATACAGGATCTTTATTCATAGGTGATTACCACCTCCGTATTCCATTTAGTGAGGTCATAATATTCATGGGAGATCCATGTGTTCAATTGATTTTTATAATAATAACTCAGTGGATTATCGCTTGGACCACCAGGGAAAACACCTAGAAATATACCTGCACCGGGTGATGAAATCTCTCTTAATGATGAACTAGCCGTAACATAAGGTAATGGAACTATGGGTGTGTAGGGTACAGAACCAACACTCAATGTATTATCATCACCATAAAAGGGTATAGGACCTATGGAGAATGCTGAAGAACCGGTGATACTCTCAATCAGGAGGAAATGGACCCTGCCCCAGGTCCAAGAGGAAACATTGTTTCCAAGTTTTGATTCAAGCAGGGAGACAGCCTTGGAAAAGGATTCCTGGACCAGTGAAGTGAAATTACCATTGAGCCATGGGGAATTAGGGTAGTTGGATGCAAGATAGATCAGCGTGTTAACAAATGGCAGTGGTAGCATGGAAAGACCATTAATATCCTGTATCTTCTGGAAGCTTAAATTGTAAATGTAGGAAAGGGTATACCAGTATATGGTTATTCCAACAGAGTCCGTGAATGTGGTAAAATTCCATGATTCAAGGTAATCAAGGGCATTTTTTTCAACCTGGTCCATCTGCATATTGGAAAGGCCGTTAATAATATATGGAACAAGCTTCATAGCCCAAAAATCTGTCAGGTTTGATTGCATTGCCTTCATATCATCAATGGACATCATTGTATGTGTACTCAGGTAGTGGTAGGCTGCATAGGCCCTACCGCCACTGTCCCAGAAACCTCCAATGAATGGATATGGATAGGCCCTGCCCACAGTGGCCTGGTTTGGAGCAAATGCATAACCTACATCAGGATCAACTACCTGTGGTAGATATTCAAAGGGCACGTTTCCGTAGGGTGTATATTCTGGAAGGGTACCGTTCAATATGGATCTGCTGCCGACAACAGATACAATCTCACCATTGGGCAGTGTTTCCCTGATTATGGGGAAATTACCCGCTACAATGTATCCTGCGTGATCCTTTGAAACAAGAGCAAAGTTCTGTGGTGGGTATCCCCAGTACCTTAAGGCATTAACCATATCGGTATAATTTTTTGAGCTATCCAGCTTAAGTTCAGCAATAAGAACATAACTTGGTGTTGCTGCAGTCCAGTTTAAACTCAGTCCAAAATTGCCAACCCTGGCCAATACAGGTCCGTTTCTTGTAACAGGAATTGAATATTCCTTGCCCTGAAGAGTGTAATTTCTGTAGGTAAGGGGATACCAGGTATTGTTGTAAAGGTAATTGTTGCCCTTGAATATCTCAAGGAATATATTAGCTGAATTACCCTCAGACATTGTAAGGCCCCATGAGGTATTCTGAGTATGCCCTATGAGTATCCCGGGAATGCCAGCAAGTGCCCAGCCTGTAACATTGTAGTTTGGATCATTTAATTGAAGTGGTATCCAAAGTGAAGGTGCAAGAAGCGTTAGATGTGGATCATTTGCAAGCATTGGATGGCCATTAACTGAATGGTTAGATGTAACAACCCAGCTGTTGCTTCCTATAGATTCCTGCATTGCATGAAGTTCAGGAAGCATCATTGGGTCCGATATATTTTTGAGGGCACTCATTATAAGAGGGGTCAAATTCTTAAGGAATGTTGTGTTTATTCCCGTTGCCCAGGATTCATACCAGTTCAGTGACCAAAGATAATCTGGATTTATATGCTGCTTTTCTAAATTGTTTCCATTTACAGTCCCATCACCGGGGATCACAGTAATTTTGTCTGTGTAGTATGGATAATAGGGCCAAATTAGTGTTGAATTATAAAATCCAAACTTATTGTAAAAGAGGCTTGAATACAATGGCTCATAAATACCTGTTGTGAGGCTGAGTGTCATATATTCTTCCCATACTAGGGTATAGTATGGGGACCAAGGAAAAGGACTAAATCCTGCTAACTTGAAATAAAATGGAGTTCCTGTGGAGTTAATATATGCATTTATTCCATTTGAAAAAGCAATAACAAGATCATAGTATTCAGGCTCGTTTTCCTTATATGCCTGTTCAAGCTTGTAAGCATTATAGGGAAGGCCAAGGTACCTCATTGCATTGTCTGAACCTACATAGGAAGGTCCAAGATATTTGCTTAGGTTTCCAGAGGCTGCTAGCGCCTGCATCTCCATTTGGAAAAGCCTGTTGCTAGCCTGGTAATAGCCCTCAGCAAAGAAAAGATCATGATCGTTAGATGCGAATATGTGTGCCATACCTGATGAATCTATTTTTATTGTCACGTTATTTATAAGCCCAGGTATCCTTATTGTATTTGAGGTATAATTGGATGAAAGTGTTTCATTCCAAACACCATTAACTGGATTAAGTATATTAAAGTTCATTGAAAATATTGAAAATATAAGTATCAGTGCAACTAGAATTGCTACAAAAATTTTCTTCATGCTTAAGAATTAAAATACTTAAATATAAAACTTTTCAGAAATAAATTTTGTTTATTATTAAAAATTTAAATTTATTAATTTATATTAAAATTATTTCCAAAGGTTATTAAATTTAAAATAATACTCTTATAGAAAAATTATAAATTAAACATTAGAAAATAGTTTTTCAGAGGTAAACAATTAAATTAAATATTGAATTTCATTGCAGTTTTATGGAAAAGATCTTTGATGATGTCTATCTTGTACATGTGCCATTACCAAAAAGTCCTTTAAAGTATGTCAATTCTTACATCATTACAGGTGAAAAGCCTCTTGTAATAGATACAGGCTTCAATACTGAGGAATCATACAGTGTATTAAATGATGCACTGAGTGAACTTAAAATTAAAAGGCCAAGCTTCTTCATAACACATATTCATGCTGATCATATTGGCCTGATAGGAAGGTTCCCTGAAAATTATGGTGTGCATATTTCGGAGGAGGAATACAAAATAATTGAGGATTCTTCAGGAACAAATGATTACTGGCTCAGGATGAACGAATATTTGATGAGAAATGGTCTTCCAGAGGAGGATCTTAAGATTGCCTTTAGAATATTAAACAGCATTTTTGTTGGAACCTATCCTGATCTTTTAAAAATAAATTTCATAAGCATGAAGGAAGGGTCTGTGATTACTACAGGGAATAGAAAGCTGAGAGTATTAATAACACCGGGCCATTCTCCAGGTCACGCATGTCTATACGATGAAAGGGATGAAATTCTATTTTCTGGGGATCACATTCTCTTTACAATTACACCAAACATAACGTGGTGGCCATCACTTCAAAATTCCCTTGAAAGGTATATCATATCTCTTGAAAAAATGAAGGAAATAAGGATAAGGGATACATTACCAGGGCATGGGGAAATTGGTGGTGAACCTTATAAAAGGATTGAAGAAATAATAGAGCATCATAAAAAAAGATTGAATGAGATCATGGGTGCTTTAGATGGAGAGTTAAATGCATTTCAGGTCGCAGCATCAATCAAATGGAATGTAATGAACGGTGAATGGAATCTTTTCCCAAAAATGCAAAAATATTTTGCATTAGGAGAAACAATTGCTCACCTTATTTATCTTGAAAATATGAGGCTTTTGAGTAGAATTGAAAGAAATGGGAAAATATATTATAAAAAAATTCTTAAATAATTAATTATATTTAGGATATTAATGTATGATCCCTATTTTGAGACTGGTAGATGGATAGTTTCACACAAAACAAAAAATGATCTTTCAAACAGTGGACTTTCAGGAAGAATAGATCTTAAAAAATATTTTGAAAATGCCACCATGATGGATGAAGATATCCTCAAGGAAGAGATAGCAAATCTCAACAATACAGAAAAAGAGAATGTTGTTGTTACGCACGGAGCCACAGAGGCACTTTTTATGTTGGTAGCATTCCTAAGGCTCAATGATCATTACACATACCATATAAGACTTCCAGAGTATGAGCCAATTTATAAATTGCCTGAGCTTCTTGATCTTGATAATGTTGGAGAAATGGTTGAAAAGGGTGAAATTAACAGAAAATACAGAAAATACGAAAAAGGTGATAAAAAGATATTTGTCGTAGATGGAAACTATGGTAAAGCTAATGATGGTAGGTTCGACCTTTTGCTCTACAGCAACATTAATAATCCCACAGGCTGGTTCCTAGAGGAAATTAATAACTTCAGGACAAATGTGGTGGATGAAACATTTTTACAGTTTTATATGGACCTTGATTCTGTAAAATACAAAAATGAAACATATAGAATAAATACATATACCAAGTTTTATGGCGGAGATGAGGTAAGGGTGGGCTGGATAATTGCACCGGATGGGGAAAGGGCAAAAAAGATTAACAGTATGAAGGGCATATTCACAGAACAGGTTTCTAGATATAATATTTCAGTTGCATATAGAATGATTAGAGAAAATGAAAGTATAAAGGAATTTGCAAGGTATGAAATGCAAAAAAATCAATCCTATTTGAAGAAAAATATGGGGAAACTTAGGTTTTATGGTAATAAGGGTCCAGAACTCTCCACGGTGAGTTTTGTGGACTATTCACTATATACAAAAATGGATTCAATAGCCCTGGGGGAGTATCTTTATAAAAAGGGAATATCAATTGTTCCTGGAAAATTTTTTGGTGTGGAAGGTCCATATCTAAGGGTATGTTATACAAGGGAGGACTTTTCCAGGGTGTTTGACCAGTTCCTAGGGTATCTGGAGGAGCTGGAATGAGGAAGGTAGTTATTGATATTGGGGGTACAAAAACACTAATTTCAATTATGGAGAATGGAAGAATAAAAAGTATTGAAAATTTCTCAACACCAAAAAATAGGGAGGAATTGCTAAGGATACTTTCAAAAAGCTTTGAATATTCAGGCAGTATTGAAAATTTGAATGTTGCCATAGCTGGGAGATATAAGGATAACAAGGTAATACTATCTCCTAATATTCCATTGCAAAATTTTAATCTTGGAAGATTTTTATCTGAATTCAAAAATGTAAGAATTGATAATGATACAGTTTGTGCGGCATATAATCTAATAAAGAAAAATGTGAGGAATGCTCTTTTAATTAACTGGGGCACGGGAATAGGTGGTGCGATAATAATTGATGGCAAGGTTTACAAGGGCGAAGGAAGGGCGGGTGAGGTGGGACACCTAAGGTTGCTTGATGGAGACTGGGAGGATAGAATAGGGGGAAAGGCCTTTGAAAAAAGGTTCAATGTGGATGGGGTGAATCTTCAAAGAATGGCCCTTGAAGGTAATAAATCAGCAATAGAAAAATTGAATTTAATAGGTATTGAATTCGGTGAATTCATTGTATCTATGGTATACCTCCTTGATCCTGAGGAAATATACATCTACGGTGGTGTTATAAATTCTTGGGCATTCATGAAAAAGGGTGTTAAGAAAAAGTTGGAGGAGTATTCAATGAAAAAAAGGATATATGTTATCAGGGACAGATATTTTACGCTCAGGGGATGTTATTATTTGGATGAGTTTTAGGTCATTCAAATTTTTTTGATAAATAAATGAATATCAAAACTGTTACTATTATCCATGCCAGGGATGCAATGACTGTATCAGCAAATGAGACACCGTAAATGAGAATCTGTGAATTTGGTATGCTAAAGTATGTTATGTATCTTGCAATATCTATGGGGTTTCCAAGACCTATAATATTTTCTATTTTAACTGCCCCAGTGGATAGTATGTTGGTCCCAGAAATGAATATGACTACAAGTGAAAATATACTGTAAATCATATTAAAGAAAATCCAAATGACAATTCCCCATATAATTGGTGTTGCCACAGATCTTCCAAAGAAGCCTGAGATACCCTCAAGAATAATAAATACAAATGTGAGGAATGATACAGAAGCTACTAGTGATAATATCTCCAATGGGGTAAAGAAGATTCCGTAGTGCATTAAGAATAACAAGGATAAGAGTGAAATGATTGTAAAATAAATGAATATTGGAATGAAGGCGCCAAGAATCTTTCCCCAATAAACAGTTTCCCTTTTCAAAGGCCTGGATAGTATTATATCAAGGGCACCCGAGACCTTTTCCTTTGCAAAGGCATCATACCCTGCAATTATTGCGGCAATGGGTACAAATAATGAGATAAGGCTTGAGGATAAAGATGTAATCACCTCTTCTACAGTGATGCTTATACCCTTTATTGGAGATAAAAATTTTATAAAGCCTGAGGTATTCATGTATTTGTATGTGACATTCCCTGTGCCATAAGCCCTGAAATATCCAAAGTTGTTTGGAATACCTGCAAGGGTATTATTTATGTAAATAGAAAAATTTGAAGGAACCTTTCCATCAAAGGATGTTACAAGAATAGCTATGCCTGGAAGGGAGGAGTTTGATGGAGAGACAATATCCCAATAGGAAATACTCAAGCTATCGCTCACATCTATAAATATAAAAGTTGAAATATTTATTCCGCTGACTGAAGCCTCAAAAAAATTCCTGGGTTGATTTACATAATTACTAAAAGGTATATCTGAATATATTGTAATAGTACTGGATGAGGATGTCTTAAAATTTGATATGAATACCCTTGTATCATTATTATAATAAATGTAAGATAAGTTACCTGAAATTGAAACTGGACTACCTGTGTTGTCTATAACAAGCAACTTCATCGCCATGCTCCCATTATTGTTGAATGGAGCTACAAGTAAGCCGAGTTGTGGTGATGAAGATTGAAAGGAAGATGAAATAAGTGGAATTGTTCCTAGAATTATTGCAAGCATTATAACTGCTATTACAATAATCTTCAAGCTTTTAATCTCTCTCCATGTTTCCCTTTTGACTATTGTAAGAAATTTTCTCATTTTCTATCCCCCTCCAACTCTCTTATTTTTTGTAAAAATAGATTCTCAAGATTGAATTCAGCCCTTTTAATCTGCATTACCCTATGTCCCTTTTTTACCAGAAATATGTTTAAATTACCAATATCCTCATCACTTGCATCCTTTACCCAGAGTAATCTCCCATCAAATTTTGCATTTAAGTTGAAAACCTTACAAATCTCATCCAGCTCGTCTTCCCTAAGGGAGTCAAGCTCAAAGTATGTATAGTTTCCTAGCTTACTCCTAAACTCTTCTTCAAGCTCCTCCACGGAGCTTGTCTGAAATGTCTCTCCCCTGTGTATGAAGGTAATTCTATCGGATATGCTGGATATCTCCGTCAGTATGTGGGATGAAAGAAGAACACTGCCACCAGAATTTTTGAAGTTCTTCATTGCCTCCCTGAATAAATTCATACCCTCTGGATCAAGTCCATTCATAGCCTCGTCCATCAGCATTATCTCAGGATCTGTCAAAAATGCCTGTGCCAGCGCAAGGCGCCTCTTCATACCAAGGGAATATACCTTTATTTTTTCTTTGCTACGTTCAAGTAGTCCCACCCTTGAAAGTACTTCATCAATCCTTTCCTTTGGTACAATATTATTATTAAATTTTGATAAATATATTAAAAAGTCTCTGCCACTCATCGTTGGATCAAAAACGGGGTTCTCTGGTACCCATGCTATTTTATCAGCTACCTTATCATGATTTTTTATTGCATCCACGCCGTTAAAGAGTACACTGCCAGAATCTGGAGTAATTACACCTGCCATTATCCTTATTGTTGTTGTTTTCCCAGCTCCATTCAATCCAACAAAACCAAGTACCTCACCCCTCCCTATCTCAAAATTTACATTCACAAGTGCCCTTATAGGTTTCCTACCCCTAAATGTCTTTGAAAGGTTGATTACCTGAATCATCAATTCTTTAATATATTCATTATTAAATACCTTTTTTTATTTCCTCAGCCTCAATATATATGCTTTTTACATATGGTATTTCATTTTTTATCCTCTTTTCTATGGCATCTATTGTTCTTTCAATCTCATCTGTGGTAAGACCATCCCTGAAGTTAAGGTCAAGTCCTATCACAATAGATGTTGGCCCCATATAAATACCATCAAGGTTTATTATGCTGTTAACTTCTTTAAAATCATTTATTATGTTTATTATCTTCTCCCTCTCCCTAGGGGTAAGACCCCTTCCCAGAAGTAAATCTTTATTGATGCTGGCTAGGTAAATTCCAATCAAAATGAGTAAAATGCCAACACCTATTGATGAAATGGAATCGTAAATAGAGTTTTTATAAATAGCTGTAAGTAATGTTCCTATGGTAATTATTATCATTCCTGCAATCGCCCCTAGGTCCTCCATAAAGGCATTAAGAAGTACAGAGTCCCTTATATCACTTAGGTATTCCCTGAAACTTTTATATTCACCTGTTTTCATATTTTTTCTAATTACATTAATTGTATATAGGAATGCTGCTCCATCAAATATAAATGATAATAGTATTATAATAAAAATATAAAATAAATTTTCAAGAACATATGGATGTTGGATTTTGAGATAACCCTCCACAAGGGATAGCAATCCAGATAATTCAATGAAAAGTATTGATGCAATAAAGGACCAGAAATACTGCTCCTTTCCCTTTCCAAATGGAAAGTTTATTCTATCCTTTTCCATACTTTTTTTAATTCCAAATAATAAAAGTATCTGATTTAAAGTATCTGAAGAGGAATGAAAAAATTCCGCCATTAAACCAGCAGATCCTGAAACAAATGCAACTACAAACTTTCCTATTGAAAGTATAATGTTTGAAAATAAGGCAAAAAGGACAACATTTCTACTTTTTGACATTAATTCTACAATAATAAAAATATATGATAAATTTTTTTATAATTACGAAAGAAATATTTAAATAGATTTTAAAAGATAAACATAGGGTGATCCAATGGAAGGCATTAGCACTAAGATGAAAATATTGAAGATTTTTTTACTGATGATAGTACCATGGACCTTCATAGTTTTTCTTGCACCATTATATAATACAAAGTATCCCTTTTTAGGCGGTTGGCCTTTCCTATACTGGTATCTCTTCCTCTGGGTTTTCATTCAGCCAGTTTTTACATTCATTGTTTTTAAGTACATAGATAAGGAGAGGTGGTAAGGATGTTCAATGGTCTGGATTATGCAATATTTTTCACACTGATTGGATTAACAATAGTAGTTTCATTCCTGGGGGCTAAATGGAGAAAGGCAGATTTTTCAAAAATAAGTGAATGGAGTATAGGTGGAAGGAAGTTTGGAACAATTATCGTCTGGTTCCTGATGGGGGGTGATATATACACTGCATATGCGCTTATCTCGGTACCGGGTGGAGCCTATGGAATGGGGGGATTTATACTGTATTCAGCTGTATATGGATCTATCTCATATCCATTCCTATATTACGTAGCCCCTAGGCTATATCTTATAGCAAAAAGAAAGGGTATGATCACAGGGGGTGATTATGTTAAGGAAAGGTTTAACAGCCCCACCCTTGCTCTTCTCATAGCTTTAACAGGAATAATAGCCATGCTACCATACATAGCACTCCAGATCGTCGGTATAAAGTATGTGCTAGTTTCAATGAATTTTCCAGTTATTGAGAGTTATCTAATTGCCTTTCTTATTGTTGCTGCATTTACGATTGTTGCAGGCCTAAGAGGTCCTGCCCTGGGTGCAATTATAAAGGATGTATTGCTATGGGGTGTGATAATAACAATAACTGTGGTTTTATTTATAAACTTCAGCGGTTTCAGTGCTGTATTTGCGCATCTTGACGCAATGAACAAAAATTATCTCATACCAAACAAACTAATGCTCGGCTATATCACCCTTGCCTTTGGAAATGGGATTGCATGGTTACTATTCCCAAATCTTCTCACTGGTATATTTGGCTCAAAGGATGCAAAAACAATAAAAAAGAATTCGGTATTTCTTCCTGTATATCAGGTTTGGATGGTAATATTAGCAATAATAGGCCTGATTGCACTCAGCGAAAATCTTATACCCAGTAAGGTATCAAGCCTTGCTTTCCCGAGCGTGCTTAATGCTTACTTCCCTCCCACCTTTGTTGTTATTGCCTTCGCTGCAATAATAATAGGCGCAATGATTCCAGCTGCAATACAAGCACTCTCCGCAGCTAACCTTATTACAAGAAATATATACCTTGAATATTTCAATAAAAGTGCCAATGAGAAAAGACAGGTTTTAATAGGGAGGATATTTGTTTTTGTTATGATAGTTGCAAGCCTTATATTTGTTCTTACACCTGCGGCCTCAGGTCTAATATTTTATCTCCTCACAATGAGTTATGCATGGCTTTTACAGACGCTTCCTGCAATTATTATATCAATGTATTGGCCAAAGCTGGATAAATATAGTGTTGCAGCAGGTTGGCTTTTCGGTATTGTATTCACCACCTACGGCCTGTTCACTGTTAATTTCTCATCTTCACTGCTTCCATGGCTCTCCTATATGTACGTGGGTATTGCCGGTTTGATAATAAACCTGGTGGTCTTGCTCATAGTTCATGCAATAGTAAGATTATTAAGGATAAAGTATACATCTGGAATAAAGCCAGCAGAATTTACAGACTTTGATGAATCTGTAGTTGGTTTGAAGGAGTGGAGGAAAGATGATCTTAGAGCTAGCAAGGAGTAAGGAAAAGGATATTGTTTCCCTTAGAAGATTACTTCACCAGCACCCTGAGGTAGCCCATAGGGAATTCCAGACACATAAGATCCTCTTAGAACACCTTGAAAGGCTTGATGCAGAGATTAGGGCACCTATAGCTGGAACTGGAATAGTGGTAAACATAAAGGGAAAGAAGGGAGGAAAGACCGTGGCCCTGAGGGCCGATATTGATGCACTTCCAATAAAGGAAGAAAATGATGTTCCCTATAAGTCACTTAACGATGGATTCATGCATGCATGTGGCCATGATGCACATATGAGTATGGTTTATGGTGCTGCACTTATTCTAAGTGAGATGAGGGATAATCTTCCGGGAAATGTAAGATTGATATTCCAGCCAGCGGAAGAGGAGGGAACCGTGGGTGGTGCAAAACCAATGATTGAAGAGGGTGCACTGGAAGGTGTGGATTATATCCTTGGCATGCATGTATGGCCAGAATTGCCTGAAGGAACAGTAGGGTATAGGTCAGGACCATTTTTTGCCGCTGCAGATACTTTTACCCTTGATATAATAGGAAAAGGAGGCCATGGAGCTAAGCCGGATATGACAGTGGATCCTATAGTCGTCTCCTCTAGGGTAATAGAGGCACTCCAGACAATTTCTTCCAGGGAGATAGATCCCTTGGAGCCTGTTGTCGTCACTGTTGGTAGCATACACGGTGGGACCGCACAAAACATTATTCCTGATAGGGTGGAAATGAAGGGAACTGTAAGGACAATGAACCCTGTAACAAGGGAAAGAATGGAGGAAACAATGAGAAGGATAATAGGCGGTGTAACATCATCAGCAAGGGCAAGTTTTTCATTGAATTACATATACGGTTATCCTGTATTAATAAATGATAAAGATGTAACGGAGATTGTTAGATCAAACCTTGAGAATCTAATTGGGAAGGAAAAGGTGGTGGAGGCAAAACAGACAATGGGTGGGGAGGATTTCGCATACTATCTCCAAAAAGTACCAGGAACATTCCTATTACTCGGTGTTTATAATGAAAAGCTTGGTTATGTAAATAGCGTCCATACATCAAGATTCAATCTAAACGAATCCATACTTCCTTTTGGATCCGCGATATTCGTATCAGCTGCACTTGAGCTGTTTAAACACTAATCCTTAAATTTTTCCATAATCTCCCTTGTTATTTTTTCTGATTTTTTTGTTGCACTTTCAATTGCCCTTATAAAGGCTGTTCTTATACCAGAGTCTTCAAGTTCGTATATTGCATCTATTGTAACACCTGCAGGCGTTATTACAAGTTCCTTTAATATTGATGGATGATCTCCACTTTCCCCAACTAGCTTTGCAGACCCCAATACTGTCTCGTATGAGGCTCTCAATGCAAGATCCCTAGGTAGACCCACCTTTAATCCTGCATACATCATGCTTTCAATAACAGTTAGTATGTAGGCAGGACCGCTACCACTTAACGCAGTAAGCGCATCCATGTATTTTTCTTCTACCTCCTCAATTTTACCGAATGAAGAGAGTAATTCCCTTACCCTTTCCTTGTATCCCTCGGGAAATCTATTTTCAAAACAATAAACAGTAAAACCCCCGCCTACCCTTGCAGCAATATTTGTCATTGCCCTCGCCGCATAGGAATTGGATAGAATTTTTTTGATCAAATCTATCGGTAATGCTGCAGCAAGGGAAATTATTATCTTTCCCCTCAGTTCATCTGCAAATTTTTTAAGTTCATTAACAGCATCCACTGGCTTTAAAGAAATTAGAACTATTTCAGAGGATAAAATAGCAGTTCTGTTATCCGAACATACCTTGATTCCCTCATCTTCAAGAAAGGAGATTTTTTCCTTTTTTCTCCTTGTAGCAATTACTTCATTTCCACTTTTTTTCAATGCGAGTGCAACGGCAGTCCCTATAGTTCCTGCACCAATTACCGCTACCTTTTCTCTCATTGAGGGGCTGAAATATAATATTTTAATAAATTTTATCCTATTTTTTCAAACTTTTTGACGTAAATCTTTGATGCTCTTTTATCAAAATATATATTGCCTTCCGTATCTTCCACCTCGCCCCTCTGGTTGTCTACGGGATCTGACCTGAAGAATTTTTTTTCAGGAATTAAATCCACCTGAAAATCCTCATTTGCAACCATCCTGAATCCATCAAGAGATCCAAAATAAAAATCACCTCGAAGAGTATTCCCCTTAAACTCATTTCCAAAGGAAGGATCCACAGGTATCCATCCTTTTTCCTCATGATAAACCTGTGCCCAGTCGTGTGGGCTCGCAGAGTATGGGGTAACAAACCAACCGCTCTGCCACTTAGCATTTATTCCAGATGCCCTGCAGAGTGTGATGAAAAGAAGTGCCTGCATGCCACAGTCGCCCCTGAGACTTGTGGCTGTGTATTCACTTATATTGTTAAAAAGAATGTATTCATGAACATAGGTATATCTTACATGTGAAATTATCCAGTTGTATATCTTCTTTGCCTTGAGAATAGGATCGTTCTCATTTCCAACTATTTCACTTGCTAAATATTTTATATAAGGCGTGAACTGTACATGCGGAAATTTTTCTTGGTTGTTGTTAAGATTTTTATATGACTTATCACCTTCGCCACTTATTTCAGATATATCATAGGAAAATTCCACGTAAAATGTCTTACCAGTACCCTCCATATATATTGTTCTATGCTCCATTTTTTCAGAGATTTCATATTTGGTATGACTTGTTTTTATTACCTTGACATTGTTTGAAAAGTCATTCTCCACAGGGAATGGAAGCCATACCCTGTAAAATGAATCTTTTAACAACCTAACCCTTATTCCTGCCACTACACGGTATCTTAGCTTTTCACCCATGGATATCCTTTTTATTGAATCATCCACTAAGGATTTTAACCTATCTTCACCCACCTTTGTTCTCAATTTTAAATCGGGCTTTAAAAAAATTAGATTTTCAATGAATCTGTTGAAATATCTCCTTTTACCATCTATTACCTTGTAATCTATAAGACCATTCTCCATGTATGAATAAAATTCTTCCTTGGTTAGATTTTCTATCCTTGAAAATGCCATTTTTAATGCCTTTTTTTCACCCAATCCATAATCCTTTTTAATAAGGCCTAGCCTAATTTTTTCATACTCTAACCTTTTTTTCATTTCATTCGGAAGATCCATGGAAAGATAATAATCTATAATTTTCATGGCTATCGAGATATTTCCCCTATTTTTTTCTTCATCTACTTTTTCAGGTAATGGAAACCTTAAAAATTCCATAGTAATTCATGGTTTTCCTATATAAATACATTTTTTATTGCATCTTTTAAAATTTTATGATTCCTTCAAAATGATTTATTTTATTATATTATAATTAAATTTATATTAATTTTTTTTATTATTTCTTATATGATTAAAGCTATTTATTAAAATGAGTTGAGCGAATTTCTATTCAATTATTAATTTTTCTTTTCATTGCCATAATTTGAAACAAATAGGCTACTAAACTTGTCAACCCTGCTATTATCAAACCCACAGCAATTCCTCTTAAGTAAATTTTTCCAATAAGGTAAGATATTATAAGAAAAACTACACTCAAAATCAATTCAAATAATATTAAAGTTATAAGGAGATGATTTTCTAGAAGTCTTCTTCTCCATTCTGGCAAAATTATACTATTTTTTTCCATATTCTCATTTTAACTTTATTTTAAAAGCTATTTAAAAAGTTTTTTAATTAACATTTTTTAAAAATTTTTAATAATGAAATAAATTTAATATATTTTATTAAATTCATAAGTAGGAACACGCACCTTATATTTTATCATGTCAAAAGTGATGAAAATTTTTGACTTTGAGAGATTTTGGATCCTGTAATATTTATTAATTAATAGGGGCTGAAAGGATCAAGACCTATAGGATCAGCATGGAAGGAATGAGAATCAATTCTGTCTAGATGAGTTAATAAAACTGAAAATATAGAAATTAATTATTTTCAAAATTCTAATATATTTGAATAAACTGATGCAGTAAGTTCATTGCATTTTGCCGTACTGAGGCAGTCTAATCTGCCTTAAACTTTGGGTATTACTTTATTTTTTGGTCTATGGTTCTCATTTTTGTAATTCCTAGAAATATATATATATGTATGATTTCATATTCTATTATTGGAGGAGAATGCCTGCTGAGGTGGTAGAATGAGAATATGGAAATTAATTGTTATTGCGATCATTCTTACAATTTTAGTTTTCCCTGCAGGCATGCTAATTGAGAACTATCATCCATTGAACGGCATGTCATGGCCAATGGTCTACGGGAATCCGCAGTTCAATATGGTGAGCAAAAATTCTGGCCCTACGAATTTCAAGAATATTCCAATTTATTCTAGCAATATTATATTCAATAGTAGTTATTTATATACGCAGTATGTTATTTACAATGATATCTTTATCATTTCTGGTATTAATTTTAATTATGGTAAGGAGACATGTATCAATATATCAATAGTGGCTCTTAACATGCACAATGCATTATGGAACTTTACTCAGCATCATCAATCCTTATTTAAATTAAATCCTTATATAATTACACCGTATCATACTTATGAGCCTCTTTTATATTATGAACCCCTTGTATACCGCAATACAATATATTTTACAGGTGGTGATGGATACCTATATGCTCTTGATTTAAAAGGGCATCTCCTTTGGGAAAAATATATTGGTCCTTCCTTTTTCACTTATATATTTCCTGATGGAAATTCCCTTTATTTATTTGGGATTAATTTTAACCCATATTATTTTACCGGTGATTCCATTTATAAAATAAATTTAGAAAATGAGCAAATTCTGTGGAATACCACAATAGGCGGGTGGATTAACCTCACAACATACTCTTATGGCATAAATCTTCCAACTTACTGGGATAATATTCTATATTTACCTTTAGAAAATACACTTTATATTATAAACGGATCAAACGGTAAAACAGAAATACTGAATCATTATTCACAGAATTTTACGTATCATCTTACTTATGCAGACAATGCACTTTTTGGTGAATTTAATAACAGTGTTGTTAAGATTGATATAAAGAATGGAAATATATTATGGAGATATAATGTGTCTGATCCATCGCCCTGTACTATTTATAATAATAAGGTAGTATTTGCCACTGCACATGGATATACCTATGCATTGGATGAAAACACTGGAAAGGGAATATGGAAAACATATACAAAATTAGGGGTAGAGGGACCGGTTACAATTTCTGCAAACCAGATTGTTTATGAAAGCGGTGTAGCTAGCGGATGCCCAAACGGGACAGTATTATGTAATACATTTATAGGGATAGTTGCTTTGAATTTAAATGATGGAAAAATATTAGATTATTTTGGATATATAACACTCAGTAAGGGTGTTGAATCTATTGAAACACATACATTACCATCTTATCTAGCTCCTCTTTCTGATTTTTATATTATATATGTTCCTAGGGATAATACTATTATGTTTGAGTATCCTGGAATTGTATGTTTTGGATATATATCACATTATTACATATTGATAGCATGGATCTCATCAATACTTATAATCTGGATACCAACAATAGCATATATAATTCTCAAAAGGAGGAATAAGAAATAAAAAATAATGACCTTGTTGATTTTTAACATCATAACTAATATCTTTCGCCCTAGCCTTCTTTATAAAACATCAAAAGAGTATAGATATTCTGATTTAACCCTTCACAATTAAAATTTATTATCCTTTTCCGTTTTTTCGAATTTGCTACCAAGATTCTTTTTAATTTTTTGCTATTCTGCTCCTGAAAATGATTGGGTCTGTAAAGGCGAGAACAAGATACTAGATTTTCAGCTCTGTAATGTTATATGAGTGTATTCTGATTGATGCCAATCCGCAAAGGAATTTATAAGATTAGACAAGCCGAGACAGTATCAAGCGGTTCTATAGGTACTAAAACTTTACAGTATTTTAGGCTAATCTGAAAACAGAGAACACAAACCAAAACTCAGAGACAAGTGAGACTGTACTGATCGGATTTGATTTTGATGAAGTTTAAATCAAAAAACCAGACAATACTGTATTATATTAGAATTAAAAATTTCTATTTCCCGCTTTGCCTCCGCCCTGGACTGACTGATTCTGGCAGGACCGGCAGGGCAGGACCTGACCGGGTGGAACGGACAGGAATGACCGAACCTATAAACTGGCAGACCAAGGAGGCAGAGTGACTGAGTGACCATCTGCTATTCTGTCCTTACAATGTTTTAGGAGTTAAAAATTTTTACTCTGATATTTTTGTTATTGAATTATTGATTTTTTTGCTTCTGTTATTTTTACCTGTTATATTATCCATTTCTGTTTTTTATTTATATCAGAGCGAACACGCTAAATCCCTGCCAGACTTAAACAGAAACTTAACAAATACAATAGAACTGGGACGGATACCATCTGTTAGACCATACCGAGCAGTATAATTATTAATATTTTACAGAAGTGGTTAATTTATTTTACCATTCTAATTTAAAATCTTTATTCCTAAAATCTAAAACTATTTTACCATTAATTTCTTTCAATAAATCCAACCCAAATAAATTTGGTAAATTAACATTCATCTTTTTTAATTTAAATTCTGATTTATGTTTCTTTATTTTATTTATATCATATAAAACAATTGCATTATTTATTGTAAATTGTTTTTCAGGCCCAGAATCACTAAAAATTATTCCTTTCATATTTACAATAGGATAACTTTTAATATCATCAATACTCGTAACTTCAATCGTAGGTAAATTTTTAATATCAATGCCAAAATAATTTAAAACATCTAGAGTAATACTTGTTCTTGTAGCACCTGTATCCAAAATAAACTTAAAAATTTTGGGTTTTTTTATATTATTTATTTCTATAATATATAATTCTAATGAAATATGATTGAATTTTTCATCAAAAATAAGTATTTTTTGCGACATTTATAACATCCAGATAATATCTGGTGAGGTTATTAAATCAATGTAAACACCTTTTATATTTCCAAATTTTCTTTCTAATTCTTCCTTCGTATCTGCAACTCCCAATATTTCATCCTTAAGAATTGCAACATATTTATTCATATATGTCTTAGCTAATTCTTTATAATTTTTATTAAACCATAAATAACTCTGATGGTATATTTCATATTCTTCTCTTAAAGATTCTATATCTGATTCCATTTAAATGCCTCCCTTTTTTTTAATTTTTACTATTTTCACTTATGAGTTTCATATATAAAAATATTATTTATTGCTATTTTTTCAAATCCCTAGTAAGATTTCAGAATCCCTGCCTCATTGGACAAGCTGATTATCCCAAAACGACTGACTCCCTCTCCAGCTTTGCCAGGACTCAGGACAGGGCAAAATTCAAATTAACTGATTCCTGACGATCAGGTCTGGGATGGGATCCCCAGATTTTCACTGAACTGGATCCGCAGTCTCACCTTGCTAGACCTGTAGCCATGGTCTTCAGTTAGAATGATTAATGGTATTACTTCGTTCACGTTTCACTAAGCTACAGTGGGTAGTCGGGAGTGTGGGACGGTCCTACCGGGTCACAGACAGAAAGAACTACTGATAGCCTGCTTCCCGCCCAACTGAGCGCAGGAAAGGGTTGAGATCCTGTATATGCTGTACCAGAATACTGAAAACCAGGGGACGAACTGGCGATTCTGCTCTGGATTTGAATATTACTTTATATTTTGGTCTATGGTTCTCATTTTTGTAATTCCTAGAAATATATATATGTATGAGTTCATATTCTATTATTGGAGGAGATTGCCTGCTGAGGTGGTAGAATGAGAATATGGAAATTGATTGTTGTTGCGATCATTATTACAGTTTTGGTTTTCCCTGCAGGCATGCTAATTGAAAACTACCATCCATTGAACGGCATGTCATGGCCGATGGTCTACGGGAATCCGCAGTTCAATATGGTGAGCAAAAATTCTGGCCCTACAAATTTTAAGGAGATTTCAATTTATCCTGGCTTTGCATTCAATGGTAGTGGTTTATGTGATTCGCAATATGTTATTTACAATGATACCTTTATCAATCTGGGTATTATTGAAAATGGAAGTTCTGTTAATTTTTATTATGGCGATGGCATATATTTTTATATATCAATAGTAGCCTCAAATATTCACAATGCATTATGGAAATTTACTCAGCTTCATCCATCCTTATTTATAAATTTTCATATTCTATTTCAGCTGTATTATTTTTATGAGCCCCTTTTATATTATGAGCCCCTTGTATATCGTAATACAGTATATTTTACAGGGACTGATGGGTACCTATATGCCCTTGATCTAAAAGGGAATCTCCTTTGGGAAAAATATATTGGATCTTCTTTTTTCATTTATATATTCCCTGATGAAAATTCTCTTTATTTATTTGGGATTAATTTTATCAATTACAACAACTCATATTATTTTACAGGTGATTCCATTTATAAAATAAATTTAGAAAATGAGCAAATTCTGTGGAATACCACAATAGGCGGGTGGATTAACCTCACAACATATTTT
>WSBC01000008.1 GCA_009758405.1 Methanobacteriota archaeon | reverse complement strand
ATCATTATTAACATAATTATCCATAGAAGGTTGGAAATCAGAATCGGCAGGAATTCTCCCAGCTTTACAAGCCCTCTTGCCTATCCATATATTTTTTCTGGGATAGAAAACATCATTTTTCTGTCCAGCCTGTTGATTCATTTGTTATATTCAGTATTTCCTCCCTGAATCTCTTTCTTTCTTCATTATTTTTTATTTGCTTTTCAACCCCAAAATTCAATATTATGGATCTTGCCAATAATGCGGGGTCTGTTATGTCTATTTTATTGCCAACTAAGATAAGAGGGCTTCTTGCCATATAAAGATCTTTTTTCCTTTCCGCAGTGCCTCTTTTCCCAACAAGCTGTCTCTGGGAAGCATCCTTTAATGTATCCTCTACCCCTTTCTGGAACTTGTTCCCCTTGAATTTTGCATTTTCTGATTCATCAACCATCCTAGGGAATGTTGTGCCTGTTATGAAATCCAATAACCTGAAATCGCTTGTAACATCTGACGGCCCGCCTTCTTTTACTCCATATATTGTGTATGTAAATAGTTCAGTGAGTGTAGATTTCCCAGTGCCTCTTGCTCCTTTTATGATTAGAAGTGGAACCCAAATATTATTCTTAGGTTTAAGGCTATATGCGAACGGATAAAATATTGATAAGCCAAAAAGTATTACGAGCGTTTTTTCACCAAAAAATCTAGGCAATTTATTATATGTTTCAAGGATCTTTTTAATATCAATTTTTTGTTTTATAGTGAACTCCTTTTCCACAAACCATGGTTCTGTGTTAGGTATTGTGTTTAATGGGTGTTCAGGCTGGCCAGGAAGAACTATTATGAATTTATCATTTTCTTCATAAACCCCAATAGCCCCAAAAGCGGATTTGACTTCTACAGTTTTTGTAGAGATGTAATATTCAACACAGGCATTTACTACTTCTTTTATATATGTTATGTTTATTCCTGTAACCGCCTTTTCTGTTATTTCCTTGGCAATTTCATCTTTTGTGCCAATGTAAGAATAGTCACCAAGCAACATTAAGAATTTAATATCAGTTTCTAAACCATCTGTAAGTTTCCATGCATTTGCCAATATAAGGGGTTGAGAAAATACAGGAATTGTGGATACAATTGATTCTTGCTTATCTTTAATTGCAATTTTTTCTATTTTTACCCCCTCTTTTGTGCAGACAATTTCTTTCCTCATATCTTTATTATCCTGTAACGTAACACGCCATAGAACATTTGCATTCTTTGGCAATATTTTGTTTAATTCCAGTATTAATTCATCATCAAGGAATTTCTGATAATTGTATTCTTTTTCAAATGCATTTTCAATTTTCCTCTTTAATTCTCCCTCTCTATACGGATCTTCAGGTACTGGTCTCATTCTATTGATGCCTTGGATGAAATTGTTAATTTTTTCAAGATCCCAGTTTAGTTTTATTTTGAAAAATACTGTTAAACCAACAACTAAGAAATTCCTTTTGCCGGGTTGCCAGAATGGTAAGATCTTCCACAGATATTTAGCTTCCTGATCCTTTTCCTCTAGGAATTCAAGCAATTCCCCAAATTTTTCATTAAATTTTATATCCGATTCTCCTTGGAACTGATAAGTTGCTCCAGAAGGATGAATGGATGGTGGGGCAACAACATAGCCTCCTTCCCCTTTAATATCAATCTTTAAATTTTCAAACCTTCTAGTTTGAGTATACTTCTCATCAACCCTAAAATAAATATGCAATCCTTTGCCAGTTCTTACTGTGATAGTTTTTTCTTGTAAAAGCGAAATATCTTTTATTAAAAAAGGTAAAATATCGAGGTTGTCAAAATCAATAACAACTAAATTTCTCGATACTTTACCGCAAATAACCGCAATATTTTTCTTACCATCATCAAACCATTTGTGTAATTCTTCATCTTTTGGTAGCCTATGCTGATATTCTTCCCACGAGATTAGAGCTGGTGTTTTTGCCCTTTCATTTAATGGGATTACACTTAATCCCATATCTATTAACTTTTTTGCATCATTGTAGGTTACCATCTTTCTTTCCCCCCTTTAAAATTCCCCCCTGGCCCATGGAGGCAGGCAAAAAAGAGAGGATGGGCCAGGGTGAGGTGATCCCGCAGGTAGTCCAGAAGGAAGCATCAGCGTTCATTCTAAAACCTCCAATAATTCATAAATAGAATCTGGCTCTTTGCCCAGCTCTTCTTTTGCTAATTTAACCCATTCTTGAAAGATCGGGTATGGAATACCGTATTTTTTTATAAAAGCTCTAAATTTTTTATTCATAAAATCACCTCCAAGGATTCAGGACAATAAGTTAAAATCCCAGTGCCCCCATCTCTAACAGATGATATGGATAATACAGAAAAATTTTACAATTTTAATGTTTTTATGTAAATGGTAATATTTTATTTTTTAAAAAATCTATAACTAATCCCGGATTTCTAATAACAACGAAATCTATTTTCAAATTTAATACCACAAAAATATCTCTTTTTTCTATTTTCATTTAAATGAATCTATCAAAGCCCCTATATTGTTTATCTATTATAGAGATTGCATCTGAATATTCCATGTCATTTATCTTTGATTCCATATCAATCAATCTTATCATTTTTAATCCTTGAGTATGCAATTAACTTAACCTTTAATGGTTTAGCTACCTTTACTTTAAAATCTTTGGATTCAATTGTATCATATATTGTTTCGTAAAATCCGTTTGATTCCATTACAAATAAATCTTTATCTTCAAAGTTCATAAGAGATTCTAATAATTCATCAGCGTTTTTCAATATTTTTCCTCTCATTTTTCATTTCCTACCTCAGATAATACAGTATATATAATATTATCTGTATGTATATCTAAACCCACATAATTCATTCTCTCAACTAAATTTAATATTAAAACATAAATGAAGGAAATGTTTTAAGGATTTAATTTCATCTCAACATTTCATTAATCCTCCTGAGAATAACATCCTCATTAGTCTCAAAGGAATGAAAAAGAGTTCAAAAAGAAGAATTTATGTGTCTGTTGTATTTTCCCAGTGAGATGATCTCTTTAAGAAGAGAATGGAGTACCCCATTGTAATCCTCAGCACCCCTTTCAACCTTATCCATCCTTTCAATGAGCATCCTTGTTCTTTCCTCACTCACATAATTACCGTATCTCTTGCTGAGGAATCTATAGACATCAATTCCGAGGTCTGTAGGTATGATCCAGGATCCCTTTTCAATGGCGTAACCCCTCTCCTTTATTGTTTCAATTATGGTGGCATATGTGCTCGGTCTTCCTATACCATTACTTTTCATCTCTGAAACAAGATCGCCCTCTGTATAGGGGAGTATTTCGCTCCTGAAGGTATTCCTGTAGGGAATTAATCTTATTCTATTCTTCTTAAGATCTTCTAAGGAGATATTCAGGCTATCCTGCATCCTTAGGGGAGGGTATATAAAGTCAAGTGAAAGGTTATCTTCAATATCCTTTACGTATCTTTTTATTATTCTCTCCTCCCTGTATTCTTCACCATCAATCTCAAAATCAAATATTATGTAATTTTCCTTTATTCCTGATATCTGTGATGAAATGAATCTCCTGAATATGAGATCGTATATCCTTATGTGCTCATTACCCAATTTTATATCAATCTCCCCCTCCTCAATTGCCAGCCTAAGCTGTCTGGAATCTATCGGCCTTGTTGGTCTTATGGCCTCGTGTGCCCCTCCTTCGCCCCAGGTTCTCGGTGAGAATATATCTTTATAAGGATCCCCGAGCTTTTCCCTCAGGTATTTCTCTGCAATGTTTATACCAGCAGAGGAAATCCTTGTGCTATCGGTCCTATGGTAGGTGATGAACCCTTTCTCGAATAGTTCCTGTGCTATACCCATTGCAATGGAGGATTTCATCCCAAGCAAGGCTGATGCATCCTTAAGAAAAGTGTCAGTTGTGTAGGGAGGTATTATGGGAATATCCCTCTCCTCCTTAACCATGCCCTTAATCAACGCATACCTCTCCCTGCATTCGCCTTCAACTGATATGTAAAGATCATTCATTCCTTCGGCTCTATAAATGCAGTATCTCCTCCTCTTTTTCAAATATTCAAGGTAATTCCTTATTATCCATCCCAGGACGGGTGTCTGTACCCTTCCTGCGCTGAGTGGAATCCTCTTACTGCAATCAAGACCCTTCTTCTTGCAGTATATCCTCCAGAAATCCCTTTGTATTATGCCTGAGAGTGTGAAGCCTAGCCATCTATCCTCCACCCTTCTTACCACCTGTGCCTTAACAAGATTTAAATCAATATCTCTTGGGGAATCGATGGCTTCCATCACTGCCCTTTTTGTTATCTCGTGGAACTCCCCCCTTTTTATGTTGCTGTTGAAAGGCCTAAGTAATGAAAAAACATCCATCGCTATTTTCTCACCCTCCGTATCAGGGTCTGTGCATATCAGCACCTGCTGGGATTCAAGGGCAAGCCTCTGTAGGGATTTTATCACATTCATCTTATCTATCTCAATCTCCGTTCCGCATCTGGGGCAAAGACCATCCTTGGGATCTACGAACTGATGCCCATTTTTGCACTTCTTTATAGTTCCATAGTATGGCAGAAACCTTATCTTCCCATCCTTCCATTCTATACCAACACCGTGCAGGCCCAGGGGTTTTGTGGTGAGCTCCATGAGATGCCCCTGAGTTGCAACTGTGATTAAAAGATAATTGCCTGTGAATGTCTCGTAAACCATCAGACCGCCCAGGTCCCTGTAAGCAGGTTTTGAAAAAAATCCTGAGATTGTTTTTGCCTTTGTGGGTGATTCCACGATCATAAGTTTTGTTCCAATATCAGGCATACCTTCTTTAGAGATTTTCCTCCTTTCATCATCCATTTTTTTCATAATATCCATAATTTTCAATTTACCTATCATACCATCATCAGGATGGAATTCAAGCCATCTCGTATCTTCGAGGAACAAATCAATCCTCTTCTTGAAATTTTCAAAGAGTGAAACGTTGTCAACGATTACAAGTGATATGCCCGTTGTTAACTTGCCAGAGTAAATCCTGGAGGTCCTCCCACTACCCTGGATATATGTCATGGGATCTGGGAGCATAATCTTGCCATCATCAATAACAAAGCCTGCAAGCATGGACATCTCATTCAGTGTTTTTTTATCCATCATGGCTTCCCTTAAGATCCTGTAGGCCTTTTCAAAATCTCCATCCATTTCACCGCTCTGAATTTTCTTTATTGCTGCCACAGACAATTTTTTTATTCTTCTTTTGATTTTTAATGCAAGGGATGAAAGCTCCTTTTCACCCCTGATTATTGATAGTACTGAAAGCATCCTTGGCAAAAGGGTGATGGGTATCATTTCACCCACCTTAAATGTGAACCTTGGTACGCCGTAGAAAACAGCATTTTTTATCTTCTCAGGCATATCAATTCCCCTCACCAGGACACCGTACTGGAATGACGATCCTATTAGCACATCAATCTTCCCCTCTGAGAAAAGGGATATGCTCCTTTCCTTTCCTGATTTAACCAGGGATGTCCTGATGCCATTCACATTTAGGAACCTTTCAATATCCTCACCCCTCTCAGATGATATATCTGGGGGGAGGAAAAGTAAGGTTCCGGGACCAAGTGTTTTGATCGCCTTGAGAAGGAAATCATCTGAAAATTCAAGGGAGTATGAATCATAAACATTCCTGAGGAATACCAGCGGTGTACCTGGGCGAAAACCCATCAATGCGGTAAAGGAGGGCAGGGCCCTGCTGGCGGTGGCGGATGAAAAGACTGCCACCTTCCCATTCAATCTTTCATTTCTTATCTTGTGAATTTTCTCGAATATGTCCTCACTTCCGTAATCTGCCCTGTGCTTTAGAATATTGAAATCCTCATCCCTGAAACCAACGATCCTCAGTATTGCCTCCATGCTCTTTGAGGATTTCAATGCCATATCAACATCATCTATGAAGAAAAATGAGAATTTATTTTTTGAAATGGTTGAATAATTTTTGACAGCAAATCTTCCCGTAATGAGGAGGACATCAAAATCATTATTCTTAATCTTTTCAATTATTTCATCCTTCTTCTTTATGCCTGAATGGTAGAGTAGAACCCTCACATTTAAGCCCATCTTACTAGAGAAATTCCTTATCCTTTCAGCCACCTGTTCCAGTAAAACCCTTGTTGGTAATATTGCCAGTGTTTTCTTCATCTTCATTGAAAAATATATGGACATTATTATTCCAAATGTACTCTTTCCTGTTCCAGGAGGTGAGATGATTGCAAAGCTCTCACCCCTAAGCGCCCTTATAATCCAGGATTTCTGAAGCTCAAGAGGTGAAGTACCAAGGAGATCCCTGAACATTTTTTCCAGGGTTGAATATTCCTCCAGGTTATCCCTCAGCCATTTAAGATCATTGAGATTTCCATTCTTCTGTAGATTTAAAATCATATCCATTGGATTTTCAAATTTCATATCCTCGGGTATGCATTTTTTGCAGCATGAACCTGATGTTAGCCTTATGGAATTTATATCCCCTCCACAGTTTGGACAAGATCCCACAAGAATATAATCAATATCCTGCACCATAATAAAAAAGATATGAAAATGAATTAAAAATCCTTATCCCCTGTATAGGTGGCATGCCACAGAGTGTTTATTGGATATCTCCACCAAATCTGGCTCCACCTCTCTGCAGATATCCATTGCATAAGGGCATCTGGGATGGAACCTGCATCCCTTTGGAATGTCCATGGGGTTGGGTATTTCTCCCTTTATATGCAGCTCCTTTTCCTTTTTGCCAAGTGTTGCAATGGCCTCCATCAGGGCCCTGGTATATGGGTGAAGCGGATTCTTTATAATATCATCATTTTCACCCTGTTCCACTACCTTGCCCAGGTAAAGAACGCTAATTCTCCTACCAATGTATGATGCTACAGAGATATCGTGTGTGATCATAAGCATTGAAACATTGTACTTTTTATTCATCTCCCTCATCATATTGAGGAAATTTGCCCTTATTGAAACATCTAGCATAGAGACAGGTTCATCAGCAACAATGAACTCAGGTGAAATTGCAAGAGCCCTCGCAATAGCTACTCTCTGTCTCTGTCCCCCGGAAAGCTGGTGCGGGTATCTATCCATGAAATCGGATGCTGGCTTTAAACCCACATCCTCCATCACCCTGGCTATTTTTTCTGTACTATATTCCATCCTGTTTAACTTCAATGGCTCTGAAACAATATCCCTTATTCTCATTCTTGGATTAAGAGATCCATATGGATCCTGAAATATTATTTGAACCCTCTTCCTAATTTCCCTCATTTCACTTTTTCCAATTGAAAATATGTCTATGTTATCAATTTTCACACTTCCTTCTGTTGGTGTTATAAGACCGATTAATATCCTACCCAGGGTAGTCTTTCCACTACCTGTTTCACCAACAATTGAATATATCTCACCCTTTTCAATGCTCAAGGAAACGCCATCAAGGGCCTTTATGAACCTCTTTTCCCTTCTTAATATTGATCCCTTAACAGGGAAGTATTTTTTAACACCTTCTGCCTCAACAATGTTCATATCATTCACCATAAAGAGTACAATATACCTCGTGCCCTACCTCAACAATTTTAGGGCTATAATCATAGTTTTTACATTTTTCACTTGCAAACTGGCATCTATTATAAAATCTGCATCCCTTTGGTGGATTTACAAGACTAATGGGTTCACCGGGTATTCCCTTTATTTCCTTTGAAGATCCAGGTTCGGGGATTGATGAAAGTAAACCAGATGTGTATGGATGTTTTGCATTTCTTAGTATCTGTTCATTTTCCCCTACCTCTGATAACTTCCCACCATACATTATGGCAATTTTATCAGCCACCTCTGAAACAATTGGAAGATCATGGCTGATAAGTATTGTGGTAAGATTATACTCCCTCTGCAACGACTTTATAAGTTTCATTATGCGGTCCTGTGTTACAACATCAAGTGCAGTGGTGGGTTCATCGGCTATAAGTATCTCAGGGTCTGTTATTATTGCCATTGCTATCACAACGCGTTGTTTCATTCCACCGCTAAGTTCATGAGGATATCTTTTCCAAGTGTTTTCTCCGAGACCTACAAGTGCAAGCTTTTCCCTGGCAATTTTTAGTGCCTGTTCCCAATCAATATTCTCATGTATTATGAGAGGTTCCGCAACCTGCCTCTCTATATTTATAACAGGATTTAGTGAGTTCATTGCACCTTGAAAGACCATTGAAATTCTCTTTCCACGCCATTTCCTCATTTCATTTTCATTTATTCTTAGTATATCTGTCCCATCAATATTAACAGAGCCTGAGGCAATTTCAGCGGAGGGTGGTAGAATTCTGAGAAGTGTTAGTCCAAGTGTTGTCTTACCGCTCCCAGATTCACCCACAAGGCCAAATATTATACCCTTCTCTATTCTAAGATTAATATGGTCAACTGCATTTGCATAACCATTTTCAGTCTTGTACCTAACAAATAGGTCATTTATATCTATCAAGATCAAACCCTCCTGAGTCTAGGATTAAATATCTCCTCCAGTGAGTATCCAAGCAATATGAAGCCAAGTATTAGCAATATTATAAATATGCCAGGAGGAACTATATACCACCAGTCACCTGCACTTATTGCACCTGAATATAGGGCAAAATGCATTATCTGCCCCCAGCTAATGTCGTTGACATCGCCAACACCAAGGAAAACAAGTGCAGCCTGGGAAAATATCGCATTAGAGATTGCCATGGTTGCATTTGCAAAAACAATTGGAATTACATTTGGCATTATATGCCTGAACATTATATAGAAATGGCCTGCATTGCTTGCCCTTGCAGCCTCTACAAATGGCCATTCCCTTATTGAAAGCACCATGGATCTCACCACTCTTGCTGTGGGTGACCAGCTCAAAAGACCTATTACAAGGATAACGTTAATTAGGCTCGGGCCTAAGAATGCTGAAATTATTATCATAAAAACTATGGATGGTATAACAAGGAAGAAGTCTGTTACCCTCATAAGAATTTCATCAACAATTCCACCAAAGTATCCGCTTATAAGACCAATTAAAAGACCAACAATAACAGTGACAGCGGCTGCTGCAAAGCCCACCTCCAAAGAAATTTGTGCACCATAAAGGTTCCTGGAGAAAAGATCCTGTCCTATCTCGTTTGTCCCAAAGAGGTGCTGGCTACTTGGTGGTGAAAGGAAAAGGTTCGGGTTGGTCTGGTTTGGATTGTAGGGTGAAATGAATGGGGCCAGTACTGCCATCAAAAAGAAGAATATTATTATACCCAGGCCCGTCAGGCCCATCTTGTTCCTTTTAAACACCTTCCAGAAATCTGATAAACCTGTCATTTGTATCTAATCCTCGGATCAAGATAACTATAAACAAAATCCGCAATAAGATTTGCAATAACAACCGTTATGGAGATGATCAAAAATGCCCCCTGTAATATTGGATAATCCCTGGAGATTATTGCATCATATATCATAAGCCCTATACCGGGCCAGGAAAAGACCGTTTCTGTCAAAACCGCTCCTGCAACTACAAGGCCAAAGTTTATCGCTATTATGCTCACCATAGGTAGGAGTGCATTTGGATATGCATGCTCCCATATTATCCTCTTATCATCTGCCCCCTTGGCCTTTGCAGTTATAATATAATCTTCGGTAAACACATCTATGAGGGAATTTCTCATTATTATTGTGAATTCACCATAGAGAACAAGTGTCAAAGTAATAAGTGGGAGCATTAGGTGAGAAAGTAAATCCATAATCCTAGGTATTATGCCTGTATAATTTAAACCCAATGAGTACATACCTGAGACTGGTATTCCACCTATGTAAAGTGCCACTATTATAAATATTGATCCAAGCCAAAATGTGGGCATGGTATAGAATGCAAGCGCTGATCCTAGAAGTGCAAAATCCAATTTTGTACCCCTATGCCAGGCTGAAACTACACCTGTTATTATACCAAGGGCAATGGAGAGTATTGTTGCAGGAACAAGTAGAATAAGGCTGTTTTCAAGCGCTGGAATAAGAACATTGGTAACTGGCTGTTTATAATAGAATGATATACCCAGGTTTCCAGTGAGGGAATTGTATATGTAAATTAAAAACTGTTCCCATAAAGGCTTGTCAAGGCCAAATTGATGATAAAGTGCATCTATCTGGGCTTTTGTGAGCATGGGATTTCTATATAATAGCTCTATTGGATTGCCTGGAAGTATACGAAAAAGAAAAAAATTAAAGGAAATAATTATGAATATGGTAACAACTGCGAACACTACCCTCTTTGTAAAGTATGATGCAAGTCCCTTCATTTTTTCTTCTTTCCCCTTATTGCAATGTATGCAACTGCTGCGATTATTATTACAACTATTATTCCTATTCCTATGTAGAGCATAGTATTATTTTGACCCTGTGGAACAGAGGATAATGGCTCAACTGTAAGGAATGTTCTCCAGTCATATCCACCAAATGGACCGCCAGGATAATCTGTGGAAATGTTTGTCCATTTCTTGGAGTATGACTGTATTGGCTCTGGACAGTATAGTGGTAGATATGGAAGATCGTTGTATAATGTTACCTGAAGCTGATATGATATATTCTTTACCTCCTGTAGTGTTGATGCATTCACCATCTGGTTATAGAGTGCATCGTAACTAAGGTTAGTATATCCACTATCGGATGTTCCAGTCTCAGTCTGGGTAGAAAGGAAAACACTTAATATTGTAGGATCTGCTGGGCCAACAAGCCAGTCCCATAGGTCAATATCCTGCTTGAAGTCCGGCCAGATTATGGCGCTCATTGTTCCAGTATCCATGGCCTGCACTGTTGTCTGAACCCCTATCTTAGACCAATAGTTTGTGGCAATTATATTCGCAGCATTTATTTCCTCAGGCATGCTGCTGGGTACTATTATTGTATATTTAAGTGGAGTACCGTTTGGAGAAACCCTATAGCCATTAGGTCCCATTTTATAACCATGAGAATCCAGTATTTGATTTGCAAGTGTAATATTGTATGAATAGGGCTTTAATGATGGATCAGCATATGGATGTGTTGGCGGGAATTGAGTAGCCGTGGGAACAGCATATCCATGCCATATGAGCTGTGTTAAATTCTGTAAATCTATTGCATGGGCAAGTGCATGCCTGACATTTACATCCCTTAGGGTTGGATTGCCCTGCCCTTGGGGATAAACGTTGAATGATAGATAGAAATACTCAACAGAGGGACTTGTTACTAGGACAGCATTTGTATCATTCTTTATCAATCCCACCTGTGATGGTTCTACATATGGCCCAAATGCATCTATCTGGCCAGCCTGGAATGCAGAGATCATGGTGGTCATGCTCGTAAAGAACTGGAATATTACTGAATCAATATGTGGCATCCTATTCTTATTAAAATAGTTAGGATTCTTGGTAATTTGTACATATTGGTTGGGTGTATAATTTGTTATTAAGAATGGGCCAGATCCAACAAAGTGAGGAGAAGAGGTAGAGTTGTACCCAAAATATGTGGATGCATTAACATTCTTCCATATGTGGTATGGAACTATGAATACATTGTTAAGTGCAACAAGTTGGAACAGGGCACCGTGATAATGGAATATTACAGTATTCTCATCAGGTGTTGATATTGAAGTGATCATATTCACATATGGATATAGCCTGGACCAGCTCTGTGCGGCTAAATAATAGCTATAGTTCACATCCTGTGATGTTACCGGGAGACCATCCGACCATTTTGCATTAGGATTTAGGTGCACAACTGCTGTACCATTTCCAGGATAAATCTGCCAGCTCTGGGCAAGGTCTGGAAGAAGCTGTGTCTGGTTAGCTGAAAATACACATAGGGTATCATATACATTTGTTAAAATCCAGAGAGATACCTGGGCATAGGTGGTAAATGGATTAAGGTTGTCTAAGGCTGTGCCTCCCCATCCGACTATAAATGTGCTGGTGGAAGAAGCCCTGGAGTTTGGAATGGTGAAACTACCTGCTAGAAGAAAAGCAGCAATTGCAAGAGCAATAAAAATCTTAATGCCTTTATTCATTGTTTTTCACCAAATAATTAACATCTTAATCCTATTTAAAAATTTGGATAAAAAATTCCTAAAAATTGTTAAAAATGGTTAAGTTTAAATCTACTAAGAGTATTTAATTGATATGTTTAAAAAGGATTGTATTGAACATGAGCTTGCCTGTATGGTGGATTACAGAGGGAAAACAATATGTATACTTCCATCTGAAAAAATATTAAATGTACTTGGTAAGAAATATACACTTTTGATTATTGCTCTACTTGGTAACCAGAAGAGGGTTAAATTCAACGATATAATGAAAAAAACTGGGTGTCCAAGACCAAACCTATTGTCCATAAGACTTCGTGAGCTTGAGGAATTAGGATTAATAAAAAAAAGAATAATGGGTGAGAACAGGCCATTATCCGTGGAATATATGCTCACTAGGGATGGTAAAAAATTAAGATCACTGATAATCCCAATTCTTGCATGGATAGAGGAGAATTCAAAAAATTAAAGCAATTTTAAATTTTTAAACTTTTTATTTTAAATATTTATTTTTATTGCTTATTTTGGTGAAAAATGTATGGCTGGATTTATAGATTCTTTAGCAATAATGCTTATTGGACTGGGAATGGGACTTTTACTTGTGGCTCTTTATGTCCTATTTGCTGCATTAGGGAAAATTGATGCTGCAAAAGAAAAATTAGCAATGCCTGCGATGGCCATAGGATTTTTCGATTTCATCAGTGGTTTTCTGATGGCTTTTACATGGCCATTACCCGGTGGATATAACATGCTTTTCGGCGATCCTCTTTTAATGTTCGGTCTTCTACTTTTCATAGGATCCTTTATGTTTTATAAGGGGAAGGACCCTTCACTAATGACAATTTTATCATTCCTACTTGGTATATATGTTATTCTTGGAGCATATGCAATGGTGGTGGATCAACTAGAAACGGGTGCGAATTTCCTTCCAGCGTTCGGACTTTATCTCTCATCCGGCATTGGGGCATTATTATCTCCGATCCTAATTATAAAGCCAGTGGGTGCATCTAAGGTGCTTTATTACATTGAATTCATTATTTTAATAGTTGCGGCATTTGTTGCATTTTTCATCGGTTACAATGCCCTTCTGCACCACCTTGTAAGTTTTGCACACTACTATCCAGCATAAAAATTAATTTACCCCTTTTTTATTTATTTTCAGGTGAATATTGAATCAAGAATAATTGCAGTCATATTTGCTTGGCTTATTACCTTCCCGGAGATATTTATAAGGCTTGTTTTCAGCATTACAATCATACCGATAAGCACATCGCTTCACATAAATTATTTTTATGCATCCATACTATTATCTTCATTTTATATAGGCTATGCATTTTTTAACCTTCCCATGGGAAATCTTGTGGATAAATATGGTTATAAGGTAATATCAATTTCACTCATAATGCTTTCAATATTTACCATAGTTTTCTCTATTTCTGAAAGTTATTTGCTCTCCCTTATAAGCATGTTCCTCTTGGGAGTATTTTCAGCACCCACTTATATAGGTTCAGTAAAGCTTGTTTCTGAAAGGAACCCTAACTTTAGAGCAACAGCAATAAGTTTTTTAAATACTGCCGGTCCAACATCACTTTTAATCTCAAATCTTATACTACCAGGGTATATTCAAATTCTTGACTGGAGGACCATTTACATCTATATTTCTATATTTGCCTTTATTGTATCAATTCCCGTTCTATTCATAAAAAAGTTTAATCATGCATATGCAAAGGGAGCAATTAACAGAAAATCTATAATTGCCTCCTTTGTAAGGTTTTCAGGTTTCTGGGGAATGTGGGGCATCTCTACATATTTGTTTTTACTATCACACATTGAATTCAATCTTAGCTACGTTTATTCAGGTATTGTATCCGCTCTATTTTCCATTGGTGCACTCATCTCAATACCTTCCTCTGGAATAATCTCAGATTTAATAAAAAAGAGGAGGGAGATATCAATATCCTTCCTTATAATCTTCTTTTTCATGCTTATAATTTTCCCATTTATCGACAGATCAATAATATTCTATATGGCCTTCCTTCTCGGTTTCATCTCATTTGGTTACAGGACTCCACTGGATGCCTACATATCTGAGATAACTAAGGGAAGAGAGGCAACATCCATGGGCCTTGCCAACCTTGTATCACAGCCAAGCCTCATAATAGTTCCTGCAGTTATAGGTGCGATAATCACATTCACGGGAAACGTATTTCTAGCATTTTTCACACTTTCCATAGGACCTCTTGTTGCCATAATACTCTTATTTTTCCTTAATTAGTCAAGGAATTTTTTTACATTCTCTGATATTTCCATCAGGGCCCTTGAGGAAATTGATTTAGGGGAGAATATAACCAGCGGTCTCCTGTAGGCCATAGATCTAGGAACCTCTCTATCATAGGGTATTTCACCTATTATTTCTAAACCATTCTCCCTTGCAAATACATTTATTCCGTTGAACCCCGAATTTATATTGCTTTTATTTATCACTATGTAGGGTTTTACCCTAAAATGTACTGCAAGATTATATGCCCTTGATAAATCGCTAAGGCTTGATTCTGTTGGCTCTGCAACAAGAATGGCGTGTGTAGCCCCGCTCATTGATGCTATTACCTGACATCCTATACCTGCAGCAGAATCCACGATAAGGTTTTTCACCCTACCCTCTCTTATCCATCCCCTGGCTATGTTCTTCTCTTCTGTTACAAGTTTTCCACTGTTTGGCTGTCCCACATCAAGTTCAGATGTAACAAAAGGCCCGTAGGGGGTAGAAGAGATCCTTATCCATCCTGAAAGAAGGCCACTTTTTATTTCTATCGCCTTTCTTGGGCAAACTACTTTGCATGCACCACAACCCTCGCATAGGTATTCCTTTATTCTTACCCTTTCATTGTGATATATTGCCTCATATACACAAGCATCCTCGCATTTCAAACAATTGTCACATTTTCCATAATCAATTACAGCAAGGCTCTTATTTTTATACTCAATCTCCTCATCCCACTTGTTTAAATCAAAAATTATATGTAGGTTTGGTGCCTCGGCATCTGCGTCAACTATCCCTATATTCTTATCCTTCAAAAGTACTGAGAGCGATGATGAAACCGTGCTCTTTCCAACGCCTCCCTTACCGCTGGCAACCACTATTTCTGCCATATCAATCCCACCAATTTATTTGCCATTTCAGAAAATATCCTTGATTCTTCACTATCGGGAAAGATTGAAGACAATGGTCTACCTTTTACATAACTTTCTAAAATCCTCTCACTCAATGGTATTTTTTCAAGTACCTCTATTCCATTAAGCTCTGGCATTTCATCAATTATATTATATCTGTTTATCACTGCATAACCCTTTTTACCCTCTTTTTCAAGGAGCCTTAATATCATCTTAAGATCGTGCAGTCCCAAGGGTGTTGGTTCTGTCACAACAACTGCAAGTTGAGCATTCTCAATGGCAGCAGCAACATGATTTCCTGTGCCTGCGGATGTATCGTATATGATTATATCATAATTCAATTCATTTGCCCTTTTTTTTGTTGAAATTACTAGGGGATAAGATCTTTCTTCACCCTCCTTAAGCATTCCTGTTACAAGTGTAAGTCTTTCATTCACTGGTGTGACATAAGTGTTCCCTATGTGCTTTCTATCATCCTCAATGGCATCAGAAGGACAAACAAGCTGACAGGTTTTACAGCCACTGCACAATGTGGGCATAAGGAATGGATAACCCTCCTTGAACATAACAATTGCATTCTCGGAGCAATTTTTTACGCATAGTGAACATCTAATACATTTTTTATAATTGAATTTTGGCCTGAATATGTATTCTTCCCTTGGATTCTCAAGTTTTTTTGAAAGGAGTATATGGTCATTTGGACATTCCACATCAGCGTCAACAAGTACCACGTTAAATTTTTTAGATAATTCCCAGGCAAGGTTTATTGCCACTGTACTTTTGCCTGTTCCACCCTTTCCACCAGTAACAGCAATTCTCATAGTGATCAGTATGGACCGCCACCCCAGCCTCTTCCCCTTCCTCTACCCATCCCCCTTCCCATGCCAGGTCCTCCCATTCCAGTGGCAGGTCTCAATTTGCCATCAAGAAATGCCCTTATTGCCTCTTCCACAGGCACTGGAGGACATTCCCTCATGTCAACTCTTCCCATCATAAGGACCTGATAAGAATTTGGGCCTATTGCACCGGCAATGACAACCTGGCAACCGCTGTTCACGACAATCTGGGCTGCCTGTATTCCTGCGCCACTTCCTGCGACAGCTCCAGGGTTTTGTATTACATTTACATTCCTAATATTTCCCTCCTCTATGTCAACAATAGTAAAGGTTGGACATCTTCCAAACTGAGGGCTTACATAATCTTTTATTCCTCCAGCTCCTGAGGTAGCTAGGCAGATCCTCATTTTAAACACCTTTAAAAGAGTAATATGAATGAATATTTTAGGTTTACCAAAAAAAAATTATTTTTTAAGCTGGTCGAGCCTCCTCTTCACCTCTTCAAGCCTTTCCTGGAGGTATTTGTATTCATTCTCAAGGGCCTCTTTTTCATCATACTGCCCATATGTGCCTGGTTGCTGGCTATATGGCCAGGGTTGATAATATTGACCATATCCTAGATAGGGATTCTCCTGCCTTCCATAGATCCAGGGTTGATAGTACTGACCATAGGGATATCCGTACCATCTCCATCCCCTAGGAAGGCCTGTCCACGGGCAATATCCGAGTGTGGCTCCCCAGCCTCTTCCTCTTCCTCCAAACCATCCAAACATTTCACATCACCATATTACTCAAATGAGTAGTAATATATAAATTTTTCTCAAGAATTAATTAAATATTATGCATTATATTTTTTTCAACAATACCTTGCATATCTCTATATTTTTCTTGGGTGTAGAATATTCGTTATCCAGTGCTATGGCCTTTTCATAGTATTCAATCGCCTTTTCCAGAAAATGCCTTCTTTTTTCCTTATCAAGCATTGCCAACTTGTAGTAACAATTTCCAATTCCATTGTAAGAATATTTGAAAAGAGGATCCAAGGAAATTGCCTCTTCGTATTTTTTTATAGAACTTTCAATAAGCTCTACCCTCTTTTTTAAATCATCTTCAAGTTCCGATAGTTCAAGGAGTCTATTTCCATAGTTATGATAGGTCATAGGTAAAAATGGATCCTCTCTAATTGCATTTTCAAGATCTGATATCGATTTTAAAAGTAAATCCCTTTTTATATTCCTTCTTTTCTCTTCCTTTGCCATAAGTGCATAACAAACAGACCTTCCATTGTATGCAAGGGGATAATTTTTATCTATCATTATTGCCTTTTCAAAATATTTTAATGAGTTTCTTAAATAATTTTCCCTTTTTTCCTTGTTTTTTTCCTCCCTCAGCATCTCCAGGTATGCATTTCCTGCACCGTTATAGGCATGAACAAATTCTCCATCTATCTTTATTGAATTTTCATATTCCCTCAGGGAAGCATTTAAGATCTCCAAGGATTTCTCACCCTCTGTTATTCTAGAAAGCTCAAGAAGTGCCTCGCCCTTACCATAATGAAGGAATGTATTTAGAGAATCAATGTTAAGACCGGTTTCATAGTACTTTATTGCCCTATTTATTTTATCAATCTTATCCTTCCTATCACCGCTCATTTTAGATAGTTCAAGCAATGTATTTCCTATGCCAATGTAGTTCTCAACCATATTAGGATCTAATAAAGAGGATCTTTCATACTCTTTTAATGCGCTATTTAGAAGCTCAAGTCTCTTTTTTACATTTGTCTCAATTCTTGCCAGTGATAATAATGCATTTCCCCTACCATTTATTGCCTCAGGCCTCTCAATAAAGGAAATGCATTTATCATATTGTTCCAATGCCCTTATTAGCAGATCCCTCTTATTATTAATACTTCTTTCAAATTTTGAGAGTTCAAGAAGACAATTACCATAACCATAGATTGCCCTCACATTGCCCGGATCATAATCTATGGCAGAAGAGTATGCATTTAATGCTTCTTCAATGTATTTTCTCTTTTTCTCCCTATCCCTTTCCATCATTCCAATATCAAAAATGCAATCCCCTTTCCCAGAAAGTAATGGTGAAAATTGCCCATTAATTGACAGGCCCCTTTCAAATTCATTCTTTGCCAGGTTTGTATTGCTTAATTTTCTTACCCTATCCTTTTCAATTCTTGATAGTCTCTGGTAAACAAAGCCCTTTAGCATATATGAAAGGAAATTTTTAGCATCTATTGAAATCAGGCCATCGATGTTTTGTTTTGCACTTTCAAGTAACTCCTTTTTCCTAGCTATTGAATTTACATTCCCTTCCATTCTTAGAATTGAAAGAGCATTCATTAAAAATGCATATGCAAAAAGATGATTCCTATTTATGCAGGCATTAAATTCCCTTGATGCACCTTCATAATCCTTTTTTTCAATAAGGTAAGATCCATTGATAAAGTTATAAATAAAATCATCATCCCCATTTGGTTTAACACCATTTAAATAATCCAGCATTCTTTTTTCGAAGTTTTCTAACAATCCAAGATTAATTAATGAATTGAAAAAGTAGTAAACAATTTTTCCCTCAATGCTTTCTCTACCATACTCCGCAAATATATATGGAATTAAAAATGGATCCCTTGTTTCAAAAGCAAGTTTTATTGGCGTGTAAAATATCCCAGGTACATTTTTGTCCCTGACAAGAATATGAACTGTTGTTATAGAAATGACATCATTAATTACACTTCTTTTAATAAATACATTATATATGTAATAAATGAAATCCCTAGAATATCGGGCCTTTGAAATAAAATTATGCCACGATAGTAGATCCACTTTAGAAAATTGTTCAAAATTCTTAATCTTCAAAATTAAATTTTCAGGCAATCCTGAAGAAACTAAGTATTCAATAATTTCATAAAACCTTTTATCAATTTCATCTCCAAGTTTTTCATTAAATAAATCTTTAACCATTCCTGCAAATTCATCAGGAACCTTATAGCCATAAGGGTATTTTTCAAGGATATTTTTGTTGAGATTAAAATAATCTATTAAGTTCTCCCCAAGAGGATAATAGGTGCATTCATATAGGCATAAAATCTGTTCTAGGTAGAGTTTATCAGAAATCATTGAAACATAAGCTTTCATATTATTTTTTGAAATAATACCAAGAGAATCTTCTGTTCCATAGCCATAACTTAAAAGTGCAGAATATAAAAATGACAAGGAATAAGCATTTGAAAGTGAATTATTAGAGATCAAGGAAATTTTTTCAACCTCATTTTCTCCAAATTTTCCTGGAATAAAGAAATTAAGGTAAATCTTAACTATTTCTTTCATATAATTATCCCAGGAAAAGGAAACATAATAAATATTATTATTTGAATATATCTTTATTGGTCCATAAGATTCCAAAAATGAAACACCATCTGGAAGATTATCCGTTATTACAATTAAATTCTTTTTACCCACCTGTATATCCTTATTTAATGCTAGAAGGATTCCATCCCCTATTAACCAGTCCATTCCAATAACGTTAAACCTACCCTGGAGGAAAATGTCAGCTGGGCATAATCTATTTAACAATGGTAATGCAATGCAGGCATTTTCATGTCTGTCCCTACCAGATATTACAATGCTCCCCTCCATTGATAATTTTTGAATTTTTTCAAGGGCCTGAGAAATATGGAAACCAAGATCTCCATTTTCCTGACAAGGCAATGGAATCTGGCCAATTCCAAGGTAATTAGCAATCTCTTTACAATCTATTTTTTTCAGTGAAAACCTTATCTCATTTTCCAATGACTTGAAAAATGGATCTACATTTTTCAATATCAATTCTATCTTTTCCCCATCAAGTGTATTAAGGCAATCGTATGCATCATTAATTCTTATTCCAAGTTCTAAAGAGATCTGTGAGGCAACTATTTTCCTGTGATCATTGTGCATATTTTCCCATAAATTCAGAAGATCATGCATTCTTTCATTATAATCGCTTCCATAGTTATGAAAGAGAATAAGCAGAATAGATGTAACTATGCCCGGGCAATTTTTATTATTCATAGTTGAACTCAATATTTTATTCAACTCTAAAATTGAATCCTTATCAAGATAATCTAATGAATTATGGAAATATACTGAATGAAACCCAAGATTTTCATAATCAAGGCTCAACAATTTTAATGTTTTTAAAAAGGAATCATATTTATCCTTAAGTTCTTCATTATTCAAATTTAAAAGACCTGGAATTATATATTCTATGTTCATCCATTTAGCCAATACATATTTTATATTATTTTCCCAACCCTTTATTTCATTTGCCTGGTGGGCATATATTAATGCCTTTTTTTTCCCAAATTTTCTTACCTCTTCAAGAAACTCTTCAGTAACCTTCTTGATCCTGAAATCCTCAAAATTTAAAATGTCCTTAATTTCAAATGTATCAAGGTTTTTTCCACCTTCTATAATACCATCTGGAAATTCCTTTTCTTCAGATAAAGCCATATCCACAATACTAATCCTATTTTTTATTTTTTCTGGTAATGTTAATAAAAAATTCTCTATTCCTGCAGAGGGAGGATGTATCAAAATATATACTTTTCCCTTCTCAAGAATGTTTCTAAATCTATCATCCTGAGCCAATAGAATTTTTTCAATGCTCGATTGCCATTCAGAGTACATCTTAATTTATAAAAAGAAAGATTATATTTAAATATTTTTAACAAAATTTTTTAAATTGAATGGCATTAGAACTTTAATGGAAATTATCTTGAAAAAATATGCATTCATCGAGGTGGGAATACTTTTAACTGTGGCATTCTATGCAATATTCCCACCCCCACTCGTATTAACAGTGTGGGAATATGCAGGATATTCATTCTTAAGAATGTTGCTTGCCTATATAATATCATTAATTTTTTCAATACTTTACGGTCTTTATGCGGCCACAAACAAAAAGGCTGAAAGAATTTTAATACCCATCCTTGACATACTTCAAAGCGTACCAATCCTTGGTTTTTTCCCCGTAGTGATATTTATTTTAATAATGTATCTGCCATCAGGAATAGGTGCAGAGATTGCATCCATAATACTTATATTTACAAGCCAGGCCTGGAACATGGCATTTGGTGTTTACGAAAGCATCAATACAATACCTGAGGATCTTAAAAATGTATCAAATGCATTCCAGTTAAAGGGCATGGCAAGATTCAGGTACCTCTACTTTCCTGCAATGGTTCCCAGGCTTGTCTATAATAGCATGATGTCTTGGGCGGGAGGATGGTATTTCCTTTTTGCTGCTGAGATAATCTCCGTTGGTAATATAAACTATACACTACCAGGCCTTGGATCATTCATGTGGAGGATGGTGGAAAGCGGCAGGCTTTCGTACGGTCTCCTTGCCCTTGGTACCCTGATTTTAATAATTGTTCTCATGGATATTTTTATATGGAGGCCACTATCCAATGTATCTGAAAAATATAAATATGAAAGCCTGAGCGAAGAACAGATAAAGAAAAGGTTCTACCTTGCTAGGATTCTGGATTATCTTCCATCATTTAATTTTATTATTAATATATTTAAAAGGATCTCACTTAGACAAAGGAGATATAGATTCCTTTCCTTCATATGGAAGTATAAGAAATATTTTGGTTATATTACACTAGCCTTAATATTTATATTCATCGTTTATGCATCAATAAGGGCAGCCTTTTCAGGAATTAATTTTTACATTTCACCTCAGGATATATACGTGGTTCCACTAGCACTTCTATTCTCATTTTTAAGGCTTCTGATAGCCTACCTTCTCTCCTTAGCCTGGATAATTCCCCTGGCAATATACATAAAGGAAAATAAAAGGGCTGAAAAGATACTTGCACCAATATTTGAAATACTTGCATCAATACCCGCCACTGCACTTTTCCCATTCTTTGTGTTAATATTCATAAGGATGCCATTCGGTATTAACATTGCATCCATATTACTTATAATGACTGGAATGCAATGGTACATACTTTTCAACGTACTCTCCGGAATAAGATCATTCCCTACAGATTATGATACTGTTTCAAAGGCTTTTGGATTCAAAAAATGGCAGTATATAAAAAAGGTCCTGCTTCCAGGCATATTTCCACCACTTATAACTGGAAGCATAACAGGATGGGGTGGTGGCTGGAATGCCCTTATAGTTTCAGAGTATATATTAATAAATGGAACTGTTTATTCAGTTCTGGGGATTGGTTATCTTATAGATTATGCTACTTATATTAAAGGAAATGTATTTCTCAATATAATATATGTAATTATAATGGCGCTAACTGTAGTAGCACTTAACAGGCTATTCTGGAGGAGGATGTATGCAAGAACGGAAAGGTATGCATACACAGGATGATCAGAGGAAGAGCTGGGAGAGGTTCTATTCCTTGCATGGTGATCCATGGAGGGTGATAAAGAATTATAACATTGAAGAATTAATTGAAGAAGATGCCTTTATACTGGATCTTTGCTCAGGTACTGGAAAGGCTTCTAAGCCTCTCATTGATAGGGGATTCAAGGTAATTCTTTTAGATTTTTCTATGAATTCACTGAGGAAATCACCTCAAGGTACCTATGAAAGGGTCCTTGGCGATGCAAGGAATCTCCCATTCAAGGATTCATTGTTTAATGTGATTATAGCATCTCATTCACTTTCACATATAAAGGAAAAGGATAGAATAAAATCATCATATGAGATATACAGGGTAGCAAAGGAAGATGCAATTCTTGTTTTTGAGGCATTCACCACTGGAGATTTCAGGTATGGGAAGGGTATAGAGATTGAAAAAAATTCATTTCTTAGGGGAAATGGAATTTATACCCATTATTTTACAAATGAAGAGGTGGAAAAGTTATTCCCATACACAACAATAATAGAAGAAAGAAAAAGGCAGGTGAATAGAAAAATTTTTGGATCAATATATAAAATGGAAACCCTTATTTTCATTGCAAAAATAAATAAAAATAAAAAAGTTTTTATTCACGCAAATCATTATGAATGAGAAGAGGTAAAATTATGGAAAATGGTGTAGAATATAAGGCTGAGGATATACAGATACTTAGTGACATAGAGGCTGTAAGAAAAAGGCCTGGAATGTATATTGGTAGTACTGATGAGAAGGGATTGCATCATCTCCTAATGGAGGTGGTTGATAATAGTATTGATGAGGCATTAGCTGGTGTTTGCAAAAACATAATTGTTAAGCTTCATGGAGATGGAGTGAGTGTAGAGGATGATGGAAGGGGAATACCTGTTGACATTCATCCCTTATACAATAAGCCTGCACTTGAGATAGTGCTCACTGAACTACACTCAGGTGCAAAGTTTGATAAAAAAGTTTACAAGGTATCCGGAGGCCTACATGGTGTAGGCATACATGTTGTTAATTTTCTTTCTGAGTACCTGAAGATTGTTGTAAAAAGGGATAATAAAATATTTATGCAGGAATACTCAAGGGGTAAAAAACTATCAGAGATAAGGGAGATAGGTAGAATAGAGGAAGGAAAAATAATACTTTCTGAGAGTTTGGATCTTGAGCTTTCCTCGCCTACTGGTACCTATGTTTATTTTAGGCCAGATCCACAGATATTCGAGACATTAAATTTCAAGTATGATCTTGTTAAGGGTAAACTCAGGAGCCTTGCATTTCTAAATAAGGGCCTAAGGATAGTTCTGAAGGATTTGAGAAATGGTCTTAGTGAGGAATTCAAATATGATGGTGGTCTCATCGAATTTGTAAAATTTCTTAATGAAGGTGTCCATGCAATTCATGATGATGTTTTATATTATGAGGACCAGGAAGAGAACATCAAGGTGGAGGTGGCATTACAATATACAGATGCCCCTTATGAAACTCTACTTGCATATGTAAATGATATACAGACTGAGGATGGAGGAACACACGTGGCAGGTTTTAGAATGGCACTTACCAGGGTAGTGAATGATTATGCCAAGGAGAATAATCTTTCAAGGGATCTTACAATAACGGGGGATGATATAAGGGAGGGCCTTACCGCAATAATACTTGTTAAGCATCCCGAGCCTCAGTTCGAAGGTCAGACCAAGGCAAAGCTTGGAAACAGTGAGGTAAAGGGAATAGTGAATTCAATTTCAATAAAGCATATCAAAAAGTATTTTGAGGAACATCCTGCCACTGCAAGGATAATAGTTGCAAAGGTAATAAATAATGCAGCAGCAAGGGAGGCAGCAAGGAAGGCAAAGGAGATGGTAAGGAGGAAGAATCTTCTTGATGCCCTAGATCTTCCAGGAAAGCTTGCAGATTGCTCTCTTGAGGACAGGGACAAGACGGAGATTTTTATAGTGGAGGGTGACAGTGCAGGTGGAAGTGCAAAACAGGCAAGAAACAGGGAGTTTCAGGCAATACTCCCATTGAGGGGAAAGATACTAAATGTTGAAAAGGCAAATCTGGAAAGGGCATTCAAGAGTGATGAGATAAAGGCACTAATATCTGCAATAGGCACTGGTGTTAAGGATGATTTTGATATTTCAAAGCTTAGGTACGGTAAGATAATAATTATGACGGATGCGGATGTGGACGGGGCACATATTAGGACACTTCTTCTAACATTCTTCTACAGATATATGAGGGATCTTATAACAAATGGTCACATTTACATAGCACAGCCACCTCTCTACAGGATACAGAAGGGTGCAGAGGTAATATATGTATATTCCGATGAGGAAAAGGAAAGGGTATTAAAGCAGCTTGGTAATAATGCCGTTGTACAGAGGTTCAAGGGTCTGGGTGAAATGAACCCGCAGCAGCTATGGGAAACAACAATGAACCCAGAAACAAGAAGGCTTTTAAGAATAGATATTGAGACCGCATCGGAGGCGGACAGGCTTTTTACACTGCTCATGGGCGATCAGGTTGAGCCAAGAAGGGATTTCATAATGAAGCATGCAAAAGAGGTAATGAACCTTGATATTTGAGGTGGATTAAATGGCAAATACTCAGATTAAGACAATAGAGGAGGAGATGAAATACTCCTACATGGATTATGCAATGAGTGTTATAGTTGGAAGGTCATTGCCAGATGTAAGGGATGGTCTAAAGCCAGTGCAGAGAAGGATACTATATTCAATGTATGAGATGGGCCTCACACATGATAAGCCATACAGGAAATGTGCGAGGATAGTTGGAGAGGTGATGGGTAAATACCATCCCCATGGTGAGGCACCTATATATGATGCACTGGTGAGGATGGCACAGCCCTTCTCCCTCAGATATACATTCATTCAAGGGCAGGGGAACTTTGGTAGCATAGATGGTGATACGCCTGCAGCAATGAGATATACCGAGGCAAGATTGGAAAGGATTGCAGAAGAAATGCTTGAGGACATAGAAAAGGAAACTGTACCAATGATGCAAAACTTTGATGGGTCACTGAATGAGCCAATATACCTGCCTGGTAAGGTACCAAACCTTCTCATAAATGGATCATCGGGAATAGCGGTGGGTATGGCTACAAACATGCCTCCTCATAACATATCAGAAACAATAGATGCAATAATATATTACATAGATAATATGGATTGCACGGTGGATGATCTAATAGAGATAATAAAAGGTCCGGATTTTCCCACCGGCGGTATTTTATTCAATTATTCAGGTCTTCTTGAGGCATACAAGACGGGTAAGGGGACAGTCAAGTTGAGGGGTAGATACGAGATCCAGGAGAAGGAGATTATATTTACTGAGATACCATTTGAGGTAAATAAGTCTGAGCTCCTGAAAAAGATTGGAGAACTTGTAAAGGAGGAAAGGATCAGTGGTATACAGGGCATTAAGGATGAGAGCAATAAGGAGGGTATCAGGATAGTAATTAAGCTAAAAAAGGATGCAAATCCTGACATAGTACTAAACCAGCTTTTTGAACATACACAGCTTGAAATATCATATGGAATAATTAACCTGGCACTTTTAGATAACGTTCCCAGATTGTTCAGTTTGAAGGACCTAATAGCAGAGTTTGTAAAACACAGGTTTAGGGTAATTAGAAAAAGGGTGGAGTTCGATCTTAAGAAAGACGAGGAGAGGGAACATATATTGAAGGGGTACATAATTGCCCTTGATAATATTGATGCAGTTATTTCATTAATAAGGTCATCAAGGGACTATAACGAGGCAAAGGAGGGGCTAATTAAAAATTTCTCACTTTCGGAGATTCAGGCAAAGGCAATACTTGATTTAAGGTTGCAAAGATTAACAGCGCTTGAAAGGGAATCCATTGTCAAGGAAGAGGAGAAAATAAGGGAAGAAATAGAAAAGCTTAGATACATACTTTCCCACGAGGAAAAGGTATATGAGATAATGAAGAATGAGCTTCAGGATATTAAGAAAAGGTACGGTGATACAAGGAGGACTGAAATTTTAAAGGAGGAATTAGGTAGAAGGGAAATTGAAGACCTGATACCGCCTGAGAACTTCATAGTCACATTTACCAGGGATGGATATATAAAAAGGATATCCATGGAGGAATACAGGTCCCAGGGAAGGGGTGGCACGGGTGTTATAACAGAGTATGGAGAGGGCGATTTTCCAAAGCAGGTATTTATTGCAAACAGCAGGGATAATCTTCTATTTTTTACAAACAAAGGCAGGGTATATTCTTTAAAATGTTACAGGATAATACAAACAACAAGGAAGGCTGTTGGTAAGAATATAAGGAATTACCTTGAACTTGAAGAGGATGAGACGGTGGAAAGGATACTTCCGGTGGATGATAAATCTGAAGGTTATGTTGTTTTCCTGACTGAAAAGGGTATCGTAAAGAAGACAAACCTGGAAAACTTCAGGAACATTAGATCAAGTGGAATAATTGCCATAAGGCTTTTGGATGATAGGATTAAGGATGTGACACTTGTTAAGGATGAAGATATATTTATATATACAAGGAGGGGCCAGGTGGTGAGATTTCAATCCAGTGAGCTAAGAGACATGGGAAGGAATAGCTATGGTGTGAGGGGAATAAAATTAAGGAAGGATGATTCAATACTCTCAATGTCATCTGTAAAGGATGATGAACTTATATTGACTGTGACGGAGAATGGAAGGGGTAAGATAACACCAGTGTCAATGTTCAGAAAGACGCATAGAGGTACCTCAGGCATAAAGGGTCAAAAAATAAATGAAAAGACTGGATTACTTGCAGGGGCCTTGAAGGTAAAGGAGGGGGATAGTATAATGATACAGAGTCAAAATGGTATGACAATACAGATATCCATATCCCAGATACCTGAGATGAGCAGAAATGCAACGGGTGTAAAACTTATGGAAATAAAGGAGGGGGACAGGGTGGTGACTGTGACAAGGATTCCATCATTTGATAAATGAAACACCCTCCCTGTCCATTTTTACATTATAGTATTTAATCCTTAAATATTCAAGCCTTTCAATTACCTTTTCCCTTTCCCTTGGTAATATTATTACGGATCCACCGCCTCCAGCGCCAGTTATCTTTGCACCATAGGAAAATGATGAAACAGAATCAATTATCCTTGTTGTAGCCTCATGACCAACACCAAGTATATTCAAAAGCTTATTGTTCTTCACCATCAAGCTACCTATCTTCTCAATATCGCCGTCCATAAGCGGTTCTATTGCATTTTTAGATATTTCACCTATCTCCCTGATTATATCCATACCAAATTTATTTTTTGTAACAAAAGAGCTCACCTTGGAAACGAGATGAGCTGTGGACCCCCTTATACCACTGTTTGCAACTATAAGCTCAATTGGTTTTATGTCAATTTTACCAATGTTCCAAGTAATTCCATTCTTCTCAACACTCCATAGCAAATTCTCCACATTTCCCCTGGATATTATTATTGCACCACCTGAGGTGACAGTGGATGTATCTGTTGGACTTGCCCTGCCCTGAACAGCATATTCAGTTTCAAATGAAATTCTTGCAATAACCTCCTTTGACCATCTACCCTGCATGCCTAAAAGTGTGGAAACAGTTCCCACTGTAACAGAGGCCGAGGATCCTAAACCTGAAGAAGGAGAAAATGAACTCTTCACCATTATATGAACAGGATCGGGATAACCGGACTTTTCATAGGCAGTAAGTATGAAAGAATGATATTTTCTATCCGGTGGTGAATTATCAATGAGTAGATTTTCAGATTTTTCTACACTCACAATTGAATAAAGATCTATAGCCATGGCTATTGCAGGCTCACCATAAACAACTGCATGTTCTCCAAACAGTATCACCTTTGCGGGTGTTCTAGATTTCATGGATCATCTTCCTGAAGGATCTTGCATCATTGCACATGTTTGTGTTGTTGAACATTATATAATCCCCATTTTTAACTTTGCCCTTGAGATACATAAGATCATCATTTGTGTATGAATAGGAATATCCACCCTTTCCATGGAGTCTAAAATATCTCATCTCCTTTGTGATACTCTCTGAAAAAAATGGATCTACCACGTGAATAATGCCAAGGGACTCAAATATCTCCTTTAATGTATCACTATTCCATTTTCCTCTATTTTCCCATCCATAAATAATGTTATTTTTCCTGTACCTTTTAAAAAATTCATAGATATTTTTTATGTTTTCATCATTTTCTGAAAATGAAGGAGGTGTTTGGAAAATTATTACCTTTGAATTAAGAATACTTGCATAGGAAAGCATAACTCTCATCGCCTCATTTACCTCTTCAGTATCCCTGAAGTTACCATAGTTATCCATATTTCCCAGGGATGACCTGTATCTCCTGTATGTGGGGGAATCTTTTTTATGGGTTATAATTTGCAAAGCCTTTAATGTGAATTCAAAGTCTTTTGATTCCTCCCTCAATTTTTTCAACCATTCTTCCCTAACAAAATCATAGAAGGTATTCTGCAATTCTAATGCATCAAAATCTTTGTAAATAGATTGCCTTTTTTCGCAGAATCCACAGACACCAATATGCATAATGAAAAAATGCAATGGGTGTAAAAATCTTTTTATATTATTTTGATTTGATCATCAGTAATGTGGAAGAATACAGCAGTGGAGATCTTCGGTTTCTTGCTCATAACACTTGCCATAATATTTTACCTTGGCTGGGCAATAAAATACAATGCATGGTTTGATGTGGGCTTATTTTCATTTGTAACACCAATTCTTATCTTTGGGATATTGGGTGTAATACTTGCAAGATTAAATGAGAAGGGAGTTCAGTAGGATTTTCCCACGTAGCATATATTTTTTGTCTCTTTCCCGCAAACGGCACATCTCCCTGGGGTTCCATCCCTTTCTATTGGTATTCCAAGCACGTTTTTACCCGTTTCCTGATCTATTCTCCTGGCACATTCCTCGCTTCCGCACCAGTGTATTAAATTAACCTTCTGGCTTTTTGCAATCTCTTCAAGGCTTTCTGCCCTTTCCACCAAATCTTCCATGTTATTCCATGCCCTCTTCTTCAAATTTTCCTGAATATCATGAAGAATCTTTCCTATTTCCTCAATACATCTATCCCTTGGAACAGTAATTCTTTCCAGTGTATCCCTTCTGGCCACTGTTAAAACATTATTCTTCAGATCCCTGGGACCAAGTTCTATCCTCAATGGAACACCCCTTAACTCCCAGTCATAAAACTTGTAACCTGGGGTGTAATTATCCCTGTCGTCTAGCTTTACCCTGTATTTTCCTCCAATCTCCAAAAAAAGCCTCTTGCTTTCCTCAATTATCCTTTCCTTGTCTTCGCCCACGATTGGTATTATTACCACCTGGTATGGGGCAATATCGGGTGGAAGTATTAGACCCCTATCATCCCCATGAACACCAACTATTGCACCTATCACCCTTTCACTAATACCAAAGGTTGTTTGATGAACATAGTCCCTGTTTCCATTTTCATCCAGAAACATTATGTTGTAAGCCCTGGAAAAATTCTGCCTATAGTTGTGCATAGTCCCTATCTGTAGAGGCCTGCCAGAGGGCATTATTGTGTCTGCAGCTATTGTGTAATCAGCACCTGCAAATTTATCCCAGTCTGGTCTTTTGTTGAGTATGTATGGAAGTGCAAGCCTGTCACAAAAAATCTTCCATATCTCCCTATCCTCCTTAATTTGATTCTCAGCCTCCTCATAGCTCCTGTGGCAGGTATGTGCCTCAAAGAAATGTATTTCTCTTACCCTGAGAAATACCCTTGTCTGCTTTGTCTCATACCTGAATACATTTACTATCTGAAATATCTTAAGTGGAAGATCTCCATGTGTCCTGATCCAAAGTGAAAAAAGTGGATACATGGCAGTTTCACTCGTGGGTCTAAGCGCAAGTGGAATATCAAGGGGAGAGTCCCCTCCCTTTTCAACCCAGAATACCTCACCACCAAAGCCCCTGATGTGTTCCTCCTCCTTAGCAAATTGATCCTTAGGTATTAAAAGTGGGAAGTAAACCTCCTCATGGTTAAATGAGAACATCAATTCCCTGAGGAGTTCATCAATCCTTCTTGCTATCGCCCAGCCATAGGGGAGCCAGACGTTCATCCCCTTTACAGGATATCTCTTATCAACGAGACCAGACTTTTCTACTACTTCGTTATACCACTCGTTGAAATCCTTTTTTGAAAATTCCATAGAATTAGAAAAAAGGCAGGAAATAAAAAAACTTTTTTATTCAAGCAATTTTTTGGATTATCTCCATGAGCTCACTCTTTTTATCGAAATGATCCCTTACAGGCTTAAGTATATCTATAAGTATCTTTGAAAGATTTTCCTTAAGGTCAAGTGGATGTATCTCCCTCTTTGAATATAGAAGTTCAAGCTCATCATATCCCTTTACTATAACATCACCACCAAATTTTCTCTCTATTTTGATCTCCTGCATATAATATGGGAATATTATGAATTTGTAAATCTCAAGAACAGGATTATTATTGACTTCACCCTCCGGGCAGAATGCAGCCTTTACCTTTGACCTAATCTTCTCTGGAGGATCTGTTACAAATATGGCACTTTCAGCCTTGCTTTTGCTCATCTTTGATGAAAAGTCCATCCTGTCACCACCCTTTAAACTTGTAAGTAAGGGTGTGTGAATTGCCACAGGAACCTTGAACCCAAGTTTAGGTGCGAGCTCCCTTGCAAGCATATGTGCATGCCTCTGATCCATGCCTCCTAGGGCAATGTCAAGATCCATGAAAAATATGTCTGTAACCTGCATAAATGGGTATATCATCTTTGATGTATCAAGATCAAGATCAGAGCTCTTTCTTCCCATTATGTCAAGTGCCCTCCTTACCCTGTTTAGGGTGGTATTTTTTGCTACCTTTAGAAGTATTGACCAATAATCCTTGGTGTCAACGAGATCGTCAGCATAAACAAATTCAACACTTTGTGGTACACCCAAAGCAAGAAAAGATTCCTTCATTATCTGTGCTGCCAACCTAATCTTTTCAATATCACCTGAGAATTTATCGTTTATGTAGGCATGCCAGTCAGCAAGAAGTACCTTCATTGAAACATTCTCTTCAGAAAGATCCCTTATCTTGTTACCACAAATGAGCCCAGTCCCAAGGTGTACAAGGCCTGAAGGCTCAAAGCCTATATATCCTTTTATTACTCCCCTGCTAGATAGTGATTTTAAATCCTCCAGTGTAACGACCTCTTGGACATTCTTCATTATTCTATCTATATTCATTGCCTGAAATAATTTGATTACCATATATAAACATTTTTAAAACCATTCCTCAAGATTCTTCTGTGATCTAACCTTTCTAAATTCCTTCAACTTTTCTATCGCCCCCATTACCCTATCCCTTGAAAAATCATGCTCATCGCACATAAAAGATATTATACCCTCTATGTTAGGATCCTTCCATTCAAAACTGTACTCATTTGTAACAGGAGGATTCAAAAATATCTCCCTAATATCATTGTAGTTATCCAATTTTATTTCTGTATTATTAATTATTTCTTCAATCCTGCCATAGGTTTTGATCAACTTTAGCGCCTTTTTAGGGCCCACATTTTTTACCCCTTCATTAAAATCTGTTCCAACAAGTATTCCTATATCTATCAACTGCTCCCTCGTTATTGAAAGATCCGATAATACCTTTTCAAGCTCTATTATTTCTGGCTTTATTTCCTTATATACATTTTTTCTTGGTAATTTCCTTTTTCCAGTAATTGTAAGGTTCCTAACAAGTCTAGGAGTGCCGAATAATAGGGAGTCAAAGTCCTGAGATGCAGAGGCATATACCCTTCCATCCCTTGCCATCTTGGCTGCCTGCGCCTCTCCTTCGCTTGGCGCCTGTACCCAGGGTATTCCCATAAGCTCAAGCAACCTTTTTGACTGTTCAACCATCTCGGGTGTTAGCCTGCTGGATTGCTGTGACCAAATTCTTGCCTCTTCAAGGTTACCTGCCTCTAGCGCCTCTTTCCACTCCCTTTCAGCCCTCTCCTTTCTTTCTATTCTTTCAAGTATTGTCTTACCCTTTAGCTCCGGTGGCTTCCCATCAAAAACATATACTGGCTTTATACCAATCTCCATTATGTTAACATTCCTGTAAAAAAGTCCTGAGAGGTGAGAGGTGATCTTCCCGTTTCTGTCCATTAATGGAGTACCATCTGGTTGCCTTATTATACTAAGGAATTGATATAGAGTATTGTAGGCATCTATTGCAATTATCTTTCCCCTCAAATCCTGAAGGTCTATTTCCCTTGCCTCAACAATGTCTGAAATGTCTACACCCATTTCCTACACCAATAAAATCAATTATTTTTTCTTTAATTAATTTTTTGAAAAATGGTATTTTAGGGGAAAATTTTATTAAGTATAATAATTATCAAAATTATGATAAAAAATAGAAGGTGATAATATGGATGAAAAGATTGGTGGAGATGTTGTATCTTCATACACTGGAAAGATAGACACTACAAGTCTTGTATCTCAATTTCAAAGGATAGTGGACAATAGATTTGCAAAATTTATATTAAAAAGGATGACAACACCTAAGAAATTCGAGCATGCACTTGGAGTATTTGCGGGTGTTGAAGAACCATTATCTATTTCAGAGTCATTGGAGGTAAAGACGATTGAGGCAGCATTGAAAAGAGCAATGAAAACCTTTGGCATTGATGATATATCAGTTATAAAGAATGCATTAAAGGAACCTTTTGTAAGGAAGGGGGTTGCAGTTACACTCAGATCAGTAGCTAAGTATGGTATTACAAGGCCACAGGTATTTGAGGCACCTCTTCTTATAGTCTGGAATATAACAAAACAATGTAATTTAAAATGCCTCCATTGTTATGCAAACGCAGGTCCTTTTAAGCATAGTGATGAACTTACATTGGAGGAGAAGCTGAATCTTGTTGACCAGCTTGATGAGGCAGGAGTTACCATGCTATCATTTTCAGGGGGCGAGCCATTAATAAGCCCTGACTTTTGGAAGGTGGCGGAGTATGCTTCAGGTAAGGGAATGTATACAACAATTGCTACAAACGGGACACTTTTAACAAAGAATAATGTTGAAAGGCTTAAGAAAATTGGAATAAAATATGTTGAGGTAAGTCTAGATGCACCTGAACCTAAAACACATGATATGTTCAGGGGTGTTGAAGGTGCATGGGAAAGAACAGTTGAGGGAATAAAAAATGTAGTACAATCTGGGGCCTTTGATACTGCAATAGCCACTACTGCCACAAAATATAATTTGAATGAGATACCTCAGATGATAGACCTTGCAATTAGCCTTGGTGTTAAAAAGTTCATTGTTTTCAACTTTGTTCCAACAGGAAGAGGGAAGGATATAATAATGCAAGATCTTTCGCCCAAGGAAAGAGAAGACCTTCTTAATTACCTTTATGATAGATGGCAGGAAAAGAAGATCGATATTTTTTCCACAAGCCCTACCTACTCCCAGATAGGAATAGAGAGGGTCCTTTCCGGTACTGGAAAGACCTATTCTCCTACACACTTCGCATCTGCTGATTACGGAAGCACGGGGATAGGCCTTGCGGAGTTCATAGGAGGTTGCGGGGCAGGAAGATTATATGCATCCATAGAAGATAATGGTGATGTGGGACCATGCGTATTTCTGCCTATAAAGGTGGGTAATATCAGGGAAAAGAGCTTTAAGGATATATGGGAGAATTCAAAAGTTCTCCAGGAACTGCGTAACAGAGATCTATATCAGGAAAATTGCAAATCCTGCGTCTTCAGGAATCCGTGCGGTGGATGTAGGGCAAGGGCCTATGGATATTTTGGAGATTATCTTGCACCAGATCCTGGATGTACATACAATGATAAATTTTATGATAACATATTGAAAGAGTTAAATTTATCACCAATTGTGGGTGGTAAAAGATGAAGGTTCTTTTAATATCACCACCAACAGACTCTGCAATAAAAAGTATAGTAGGCACGACAGGTCCACCTCTTGGCCTTGCCTACTTAGCATCGGTAGCAAGGGAAAAGGGGCATGATGCAAAGATAGTTGATTCTTTAGCCGAGGACTACACTTTCAATGAGGTTAAAAAGATAATATCACAGTATTCACCTGATCTTGTTGGAATTACCTCCACCACCTCTATGATTCCGGATGCATACCAGGTAGCAAATATAACAAAGGAAATTTCAAAAGATATTATAGTTGCAATTGGAGGTCCACATGTAACATTTGTTCCAGAGCTTACACTAAAAGAGAATTCAAATATTGATTATGTTGTAAAGGGTGAGGGTGAAATTGCATTCTCAGGAATACTGGATGTTATGAATAATAAAAAGGAAAAAAAGGACGTTCTTGGGATTGCATACAGGAATGGAAATGTAATAGTGGATAATCCTCCTCAGCCCTTAATTAAGGATGTTGATACTATCCCTGAACCCTCATGGGATCTACTTCCAATGGATAAGTATGAAATAGACGGTGTACAATTTGGTACAATAATGACCTCTAGGGGCTGTCCATATAATTGTATATTCTGTTCATCCTCCCTTCAATTCGGTAAACAATGGCGTGGGCACTCTGTGGAAAGGGTAATGAACGAGTTAAAGGAGCTCAGGCATAAATACAATAAAAGGGAGATTGAATTTTTAGATGATACATTCACACTGAATATGAAAAGGGCTATTGAACTCACAAAAAGAATATATGATGAGGGCCTTGATATTAGATGGTCCGCATCAGCAAGGGTAAACCTTTTCTCAGAGGATATTGCAAGGAGTATGAAAAGGGCAGGTGCTCATACTGTATATTTTGGCATAGAATCAGGCTCACAAAAAATACTTGATTTTATTGGTAAGGGAATAACACTTGACCTGGCTAAAAAATCAGTGAGTATTGCAAACAATGCAGGTTTAAACACCTTGGGATCATTCATAATTGGATTCCCAGAGGATACAGTAAAGGATGTAAAGACGACAATAAATTTTTCCAAGAAGGTGGGGGTAACAGTAGCGCAGTTTACAATTGCCACACCATACCCTGGAACAAGGCTCTGGAATTATGCTGTGGAAAAGAAAATTCTTCTCACTACAAACTGGAGGAAGTTTACAACACTTTCCCCAGTAATGAAATTAAAGAATTTCACATCTGAACAGATATTGAAATGGCTATCTAGGGCATATCTCTCATTTTATCTTAGACCACTTTATCTTTTGAAGGATCTTGCAAAAACTCATGGCTTTGTGTTCAAGAGACTAATACCCTATGCAAAAAAGGCAATGAATATGGATATAATGGGGTGATATCCTTGGATCAGGAAGATATTGTTACATTAATAAAGAAACTGATGAAAAGCCTAGGTCTGAACGAATCCACTTGCATGGTTTATGCAATTCTGGCAGTATCTGATAAACCAATGACCGTAGGTGAAATAGCAGAAAAAACAGGTTATTCCATACCAATGGTATACAAATGTATAAAGGAGCTTGTTGAAAACAACCTAATTGAAAAAATTAAATTCAACTCTACTAACGTATATTCAGCAAACATTAATTTTATTGACGTATTTGAAAAAAGAAGAAAGAGGTTGATGGAAGAATTTTTAGAGCCCCTATCTAGGATTGATATAAGAAGGTATCCCGAGAATAAAAAAATAAAGGAAATAAAAGATTATGCAAAAGAGATCTATAATTATTTTAAAAAGATCAATGATATAAAAGGAAAATAAAATTTTAAATTTTATTTTTAAAGAGTAAGTAATATAATATCGGATCAAGTAGGGTTATAAGACCACTCAGCAATGGTGGAAGCTCTATGCTGTATGCAATTATATTGCCTGAGATTGGAGGAGAAAGGGATGAAAAACCAGTTCTTGTGAACGAAGTGACGCCAGATGAAGTTGCCCTTTCAGTCTCATCCACTATTCCCATTGAGAATGATTGTCTAATGGGTATTGCCCCCATTTGAAAGCCATTCCTTAAAATATATAATAATGCAGTTAATAACATAAAAGGACTAAATGCAATAAGTAAAAGCGATATTGAACCAATTACCCTTGACCAAACAATCGTCTTAAGTTCACTCTCCTTTTTAATTATCATAGGAATTAAAAGCATCATAATAGTGGTGAATATATTGGCAATGCCAAAAATAATTCCAATCTGACCCGGAGTAAGATGAAATCTCAAAGAAAACCAGAGAGAAAATATAGGATTTATTAATCCTGCACCTATTCCTGAAGGTATTGTGGGTAATGAAAGTTTAATAATGTTTCTCCATGAAATTTTTGGAAGTATATGCTTAGACCTTAGTCCAGTATCCTTAATAAAGACTGTAATCCCAGCTGCCAAGATTCCAAGGATCGATGCAATGTAAAATAATAAATATACATTTATACCAAATATTTCAACAGCAGTTATTGTGAAAGATCCAAGAACACTAGATATCATGCCTATGGCTGATGCAATCCCCAATATTTTTGAAAAATTCTCTCTCTTTGTATATTCTGTTATCATTGCGCTCTGTATGGCTCCAAAGGGTCCACCAGAACCTATCGGCCCTCCACCAGTTCCAGTAAATCCCCCCAGTCCTGAGAGTAGCGCAAGGATAAAAAGATTTTTTGTATAAAGAAAAAGGAATGCAGAAATACTAAAAAATACAAAGAGAATTATTAGAAAATTTCTCCTACCATAATGATCCGCAATCATAGACAAAAAAAGTGCAAGAATTGCATTAATTATTATTGCAGTTCCTAAAATTATACCAATAGAGAGAAAAGAAAAACCTAAGGATTTTAAATATAAGCTAAGTAAAACATTAAGAAAACCATAACTATAACTAAGCAGAGCCCTAGAAGCTATAATTTTTTTAAGATATCCATTCATCTATTATATCACCACTTTGAATTTATCATTAAACCAATTTGAGAAATACCTTTATAACATGATTCTTGAAAATTTTTAAAAGATAAACTTTTTTCAACTCAGGCTTTTCAGGAATATTGTATATATAAATAGAATTTATGTTATATATCATACTTATCTATATCTTATATATCTATTCACTATTTAATTTTTTTCAGTAAATTTTACTAAATAATTTTTATAATATTATTAAGTTGATAATTCAAGGACATATTTGTATGTTAAATAAAGAAAATTTTGAAAAATCATAATTTTAATAGAGGGTTAAATATGCTTAAAAATAAAAGAATATTCAGGTTTTAAATTTTTAATGATGCTGATGAGTTATGGTTTGACATAAATTATATAATTTATATTATATATTTTAATGCAAGAACAAAGTAATAAAGAGTTATGTGAAAAATGAATGCAAAAATTACCAACCTTTTATATGAAAAAAGAATAAAATAATAAAAATAGTAGCGGATATTGTAAGGAAAAAATTAAATTAATATCAAAATGCAAAAAAAGCAAATAATTAAAAAGCTCCACATAACTCTTATCTAAAAAAAAGATTTAATATATGAAAAATAAATTGAAAGATCGGAAATTTTTATTTTAAAAAATCCCGGCTCCCGGATTCGAACCGGGGACATGCGGATAACCACGGCGGAAATTTTTCCCACTACAGTCCGCCGCTCTACCACTGAGCTAAGCCGGGTAGTAATGAAAATACTATTAATGTATATAAAATTTAAGGATTGAGAAATTTTTTATTTAAAATATTTTAAAATTAGCATAAATAACTTATCGATTTTAAAAGATTTTTTTCATGGAAGAAATACAAGTCATTTATTTCAAAATATGAATTAGAATGATTATTTGATATCATTAAAAAAATTACCCAATAAAACCCTAAAGTTCCCAACAAAAAATTGATCATACAATAAAAGGGGAGGAGGGGCATCAGCGTGATCAATTGCATAATAATGCAATCTTATATTTAAATATTTTCATTCTTTTTTTAACTTTTTGTATAACTTATCTGAAATAAGAAAACAATTGAATAAGGGATAGACTTTAAAAAATTTATGTAAAGGAAGAGGATACATTAATTACAAACTTTTTTCAAGTAGGCATAAGTAAAATAGAGAATATCAATTGCTTAAATTAGTTTTTCTTAAGTTTTTTCACAAGAAAGATGGTGATAATTATTAATAAAATTAAAATAATATTCAAAATATTAAAAAAATAATTATCATCAAATGGAATCGGTGAAATTATCCATGAATCTTCAATATTTATATAATCAAAAAATGTAGAAAAAGCTATAAGGGAATAAATTTTACTATTTTTAACAAATATTGTAGAAAATGATGTAACTGTGGAAAATAAAGAAATTATCGTAGAATTGTATATATAGATTTTAGAATTTACAAGTTGTAAACCCATAATAGAAGTTATTTTAGAATTTTTTACTGTAATAATATTACTCTCTTCACTGATTATTCCATAGAATGCATTAACAATTATATTATTAAGTAAAATACTACCTTTCAAATCGATTGATATACCTACCGTCCCTTTTACCATTATCCCTGTAATTATATATGGATCTTCAGTGGTACCAGCACCGACAACAAAGGGTAACGTTCCTATGCTTGTTTCATTCACCTCAAGACTATTCATAGACAAATATGAAAAATTTCTTGGCCATAATATATCTTCAGAAAAATTTCCCACATCTCCTATAACAAAATCATTATAGATAAAGGGTAATTCGAATGCTCCATAGCAACCATTCCCTTTAATTGCTAATATTTTAGATGGATAATAATTTTTATTCTGAATTTCTATGTAGAAATCCCTAAATTCTACAGGTCCAAGATTTGTATAAAACCCTTCACCACTTTTTACAATGGCAAATGAATAAAGAGAGAAATTTGAAGGTATCCTTGGGATTCTAAAATATAATTCATTTATTTTTATTGTAGAATTGGTAGTATAAATTTTCAAAGAATAGAGAGTATTATTTTGGACCGGTGTTAGAAAAATTCTTTCATTATCATAAGAATAATAAAACATTTTTTCAGGAATCATATATCCTATGGAAATATTATATTCACCTGATATATTTACAGTAAAGGAGAAAACATCATCATTATGATACGGTATTTTATCAATTCCTCTTACCTTGAAGCCAAATGAATTAACATTTGAATAATTCCCTAGAAAAACACCCGTGTAAAATCTTAATTTTTGAAAAGTCCAGTTATTAACAATAGGGCTACCAAGGCCTATCTGCGGTTCCCATACAGATGAAAAACCATGGCCTAAAAATATTGAATGAAAATACTTCATATGAGAATTTTCATACATATAATACAACTGAGGTGTAAAGAAACCAAGGGGATAACCAATTTTTGAATCCAAATCAAGTATAATCCCTGATAATAATGGGGCGGAGAGGCTTGTACCCCCCATACCCACCAATCCTCCAGAATAAATATAAACGCCCGTTGAAGGGTCTGCATCTATTGAGAGATCAGGCACACCCCTTCCACTTAATGAATATAATCCATCACCTTGCTGCCAAATAGGCTTTTTAAATATTGTACTATTCCCACCACCACTACTGCTCCATATGCTTTCAAAATAATATTTTCCATTGTTGAGATAAAGTGAAGTTCCACCAACAGAAAGTACATATGGGTCACTTGCAGGATATTCTACTATGTCTGAATCGCCTGTAGCGGCTACGAGAGTAATTCCATTTTCAGCAGCTTTAAAAATTGTTGAATGAAAGAAAGGATCATAAACCTGTACCTCTGGTCCTCCCCAACTCATAGAAACCACATCACCAAGGTGATTTTCTATGATATAATTCAATGCCATTTCAAGTGTTGTTGAGTTATCATCCTTGGTTACAAATACAATTATACTAGCATCTGGAGCAACAGCATGCATTACCTCCACATCAAGATCTGTTTCCTCTATCCAGCCGGATGGAAATGTCCTTGGAGGTGATGGGAAATATTGAACAGAAATATTCCCTTTTTTTATGTTAAATTTTGAATCAAAATTATTCAAGTTCTGAAATAAATTTGGGTCACCATAGGGAACAAGAACCACACCTGTAAAATTTTTGCCCCATGATCCAATTAATGGTATACCATAGGCCGAGATTATATCACTAATTGTATACGGATCATTAGAATTTGATAAGGCAGGAATTACCTTTAATCCTTGTTTAGAAAAAAATATTTTATTTGCAATATAATAAGGTATTTTTGAGCTCATTTCACTAATAATCTCTCCATTTGAGCCGCTTATGAGGAAATATTGACCTAATTCATAATAATTTAATTTGAATGAATTAAGATAATGTATTAGATCTTCACTATTCCCTGAATATCCTATCAATAAGGATGTTGAATTTTCATTTAAATTTAATGGTAGATTGGAATAAAATTGCAAAAATTGAAAATTTACAATAATTAATAAAGATACAGCCAAGATTATTGGAATTGTTTTCATCTCCTTTGAATTTGTATACGGATTTAAAAATCTTTTTGTTCATGTTTTTTATTATTAATGTAATTTTATTAGCGAACCATGGGGCTTTGTAGAAATCCTATTTAAGGATCCTACTTACCATCATCTGCTCCCCATATTTTTACTGGATCATTGCTTCAATTGATGGCCCTTTCAGTCCTTCATTGGGCTAATTGATGGATTTAAATGCAAGTACAAAAATATTATTTAAAACATAAATATAAGGATTCATATCTAAATTAAAGGATTATAGATGTAATTAATAGAAAAAGTACATTAATTAAAAGGAAGTCTAGGGATTCAATCAGATGAATAAGAATAATTCAATAAAGGAAGTAATAATGAAATTTTTGGTATACAATATTCATATGTAATTAAAGAGAATGAAAATATAATAAATTATTTTTTAAAAAAATTCTACTAGGCTAATCATGGAAAAAATTTTAAAACAATATGGTTTTACAAATATGTTATGGATAAAGAAGATAATCTAAAGGACACTTTGAAAAGCATAGTTATTGCAGTATCCATTATAGGAATAATTTTCTTAGGACTTTACATCTACTCAGGTATCTGGCCACCACTTACAATAATAGAATCTTCGAGTATGCAGCACGGAAATGATTTTACATGGGGTGTAATAAATACAGGGGATATCATTATACCAAAGAAGGTAACAAATGTAAGCCAAATAATAACATACGTGGAAGGTAGAGAAATAAACTATAGTACCTACGGCGACTTTGGCAATGTTATATTATATTATCCTGAGCCTAATACAATACCTGTTATTCATAGGGCAATATTTTATATCACCTGGAATGGACCTATTTTTCATATCAGGGGTGAAAGTAAAGCAGGTAAATGGCTTGAAATAATTGGTTACAAAGTGGTAATAATGAACATGGGTTTTTCAGATAGAAATCTTGTTGTAGACCTATCAAAATTCATTGGTGAGGATGGATTTATTACTATGGGCGACAATAATCTTGCAAATTCAGGAATAATGGATCCAAACATCATATATCCGGATATTGCATACTATGCTGCTGACCAGAATGTGGGTATTGCCCCCAGGCCCATAACTCTATCCATGATATACGGGATAGCAACTGGATGGTTACCATGGTTTGGGGATATTAAATTGATTTTAGTGGGGCAAACGAATGATATACCAACAATGAGTTATGTTTACCTTGGTATTACACTTACAATCATTGTTTTATCATTATTTTTATATGATTTCTGGCCTAGAAGGGATCGCTGAGTATAAATATGGAGAATGTATATATAAAATGATGGAGCAAAATATAATTGATATATTTTACCTTGAAAAGAAGGGGATCAAAGGTTATGCATCTATAAAGGAATTCATTGAAAAGATCAAGCAAAGGGAAATATATATGGTTGACACAAACTCATTCAGGGGTAGGGATATTAATCTAAAGTTACTATCGAAACTTACTTCGGTTTATGATATCTGGTTCGAATCAAACATAAGATGGAAGGATGATGTCTACGATATAATTTTGACCGGTGCAAAAATAGCAGTTCTTGGTGGAAGGAAGGTGGATGAAAAATTCCTATATTCAATAATTGAAGTTACTGATAATATTGCATTAAAAAGTAATGATGAAAATTTATTAAAAATTTTCATATCCTTAGGTGGGAAAATTGTTATAACCGATCTTGAGGTAGACGCACCCAAAAGATTTAGAGTAATGGATGGGAGGCTGGTGGAAAAATGATAGATAAATTAAAGGTGGCAATATTCCTTGTTCAAAAGAAAACAGGAAAGCAGGAGTTGAAAAAAGAAGATTTTGTTAGGGTGATTGCATTTGAAAACAGGTGGATGGAACCATCATTTGTCGAAAAGTTCCTTGATGTATCCGTGAGGTTAAATTTGCTTAAAAAATCTGGGGATACATATACCCCACAATTTTCTATGAAGGATATAGAGGTACCAATAGATTTTGAGCTTACCCAGGCAGATCTTGAAATAAAGGAAGAAAAGGGGGAGGATCTGTTCAAGAGAATAATAGACAGGATAGAGAAGAGCACAGGCAAAAAAAGGAATGAGATTGTAGGCGACATAAACAGGATGAGACAGAAAAATAAATATTTTACAATAGAGACACTTGCGCTAATTTATGCAATGGAGAATAAAGTTCAGATAGATGATTTTTTAAACGAGTATGAGAAACAGATTTGGAAATAAATTTTAATAAGTAATCATTTCCTTTTTTATGGAAGCTAGACCGGATTGGGATGAGTATTTCATGAGGATTGCATATCTTGCAGCCTCAAGATCAACATGTTTGAGGAGGAAGGTAGGGGCAGTAATTGTTAAGGATAAGCATGTTATAGCCACCGGTTATAATGGACCCCCATCCGGCCTTGCACACTGCGAGGTAACAGGTTGTATAAGGGAGGATCTGGGAATAAATTCCGGTGAAAGGCATGAGCTTTGTAGGGGTCTCCATGCTGAACAGAATGCAATAATACAGGCAGCCGTTCATGGTGTTAGCGTAAAGGACTCTGTGATATACGTAACAAACCACCCCTGTGTTGTTTGCTCTAAGATGATAATAAACGCAGGAATTAAGGAGATAATATATTCTGAAGGATACCCTGATGACCTTGCAAAGCTTATTTTGATTGAGAGCGATATAAAGGTACGGCAGTATGCGCTCAAGGATAAATATTTTGAGAAGTTTACCAGGGTTTAAAGTACAATTTTTTTCCCTCTCCCAGGGCCTGAAGAACAGCCTTACCCTGTGGTGAATTTTGTTTTAATTTTATTATACCATCCCTTGATAGCACACCTGAAAATAGAACATCATCATCTGCAATTATTGCCCCTTCCCTGCCACCATATTCACCCTCCACAATGAGATATAAATAATCCTTTTTTTTCTGTACGATTAAATTAATCTTTTCTTTTTCTCCGCCTGTGTAAGGTAGAACATTTATGTGAAGCCCTATTACTCTTTCAAGTCTATCTATGTTTTCCCCACCTTTTCCTATCAATTCTGGTATCTTATATCCAGGTACATATAAATTCATGCTATTGGGGGAAGTAATCTCTAGCCTGAATCCTGACCCAATATGCCTTTTTAAAATCTCCTGTGCCTTTTCTTCGGCCAGTTCATATATTCTCCCTCTTTCGCCCTTAACAGGTACTACTACCACCTGTTCACCAAAGCTATAAATCTCATATTCAAGTGAATTTTTATAGAAATCCCTTACCTCTATTACAGGCCTTGAGAGATCCTCCTCCCTCATTCCAGAGGGAACCTTAACAGTATATTCAAGATAGTACACATTCTTTATCTCACCAGAGTCTATATGAATAAATGTATCCGCCACCTGCGGTATCATTCCAAGTTCTATCCTGCCTATAAGCCTCTGTATGGCATCAACAGGTCTTGTGGCATGAACTACCCCCACCATCCCCACACCAGAAAGCCTGAGATCAGCATAAACCTGGAAGTCCTCAGAGGACCTTACCTCATCAAATATTGTATAGTCAGGTCTAACAAGAAGGAGTATATTTCCTGCCTTCTCCATGCTTCCCTCAAGGGCAGTGTATTGAGTTATTTCATCCTTTACCTGGAGATCCCTTGGTCTCTCTAATGTTTTGACAATTTTTCCCTCGGAACTGTACATTTCAGCAAGTGCCTGTGCAAAGGTGGTTTTACCCGCTCCCGGCGCACCTGATATTATTATACCTCTGGTACTCTCCTTTAACCTTTTAAGCAACCTATCATCTATTGAATAATGTTCTATACTAAATTTTACAATTGGTTTTACCGCGGTTATCTCAATACCATCAGAAAAGGGTTCCCTTGTTATTACAATCCTATATTCTCTGAGCTGTACAACAGTAACTCCCTTCATCTCCATCTCTATGTAAGAATTTGTATCACTTCTTGCCCTCTCCACAATGTCCATAGCAATATCTTCGAGGTCCATTTCATCCATTATATTATCAGATAATTTTACAAGATTGAATCTTCCAGGTGAACCCTTCTTTGCCATGGGAACTGTGTTTACCTTAAGATGTACACTCATAGTTTCCTTGTCAAAGAAATCCTCTATCTTAATTGAAGGTCCTTTTTTTGTTTCTATATATATTACTTCAATTCCCTTTATTCTTGCTATACTAGACTGAACAAAATCTGATGTAACAAGGATTGCATTGTTTTCAATGGCGGTGAGTCTTATCATCTCATCAATTTCGCCACTCTTTGCCTTTTCTATCTGCCATTTTTCAGGTCTTTTACCATAGAATCTTAAATTTATCTTACCCTCTCTTTCTAGTGCCCTAATTTTTTCCATTTCCTTAAGCCCAGTAAATCCTATCATCAGACCCCTATTGGCCTGTGCTTCAATCTCTGAAACAACTGCTTCAGGTATGATCACCTCATGACCACCTGAAGAAATAAGTTCAAAAAATTTTCCATTTATAATCACTGATGTATCTGGAACATACTTCATTTTAATTCCCTCCCTTCAACAATTCTTCTTATAATAGAATTTACCATTTCACCATCCGCCCTTCCATAAAGTTTTTCCATGGCAATCCCCATCAATGCACCCTCTAAGTTTCTTGATTTTATCTTCTCAATATTTTCATTTACAATTTTTTCAAGAAATTCCTCAAGTTCCTTTAATTCCATAGGTTTAAAATTTTCAAAGGGTAGTGAATTTTTCTCAATATAAATTTTGAGAAGATATGGAACTGCCTCCTTCAATATCCTTCCTTCTCTTAATGCAATGAAAATTTGATCAAGAACATCATAATCTATCTTTGAAACATCAAGGCCCTCCTTTTCAATCTCTGGTATTATATTGAAAAGTATCCTGAAAACTGTATTACCGTCCTGGTATATGGAATAAAATCTTGAAAAATAATCCTCCATTTCTTCATCAATTATCTGCTCTGCCTGCTGTTTAGAAATCCCATATTTTTTTGAAATTTCAATAATTGCCTCCTCATAGGATTTTGGAAGCATGGATCTTATTTTCTCAATCATTTCCATTGTGATCCTTATTGGAGGCACATCTGTCTCAGGATACATCCTCTCGCTTCCTGGCAAAGGCCTGAGATATTCAGTAGTACCATCATCCCTTGGTCCCCTAGTCTCTGGATTCACCCCTTTTATGGCGTTTCTTATCCTATCAATCATATATTTCATTGCCTTATTCCCTTTTTCCTCATCAGCCACTAGTATTATGAAGGCATCATCCTTCCCAACAGATAACCTTTTTTTGAGTTCATTTACCTCAGCTTCATTTATGCCATAGTTGGGCAATTCATCAGAATGGAATATCCCTGGAACACCAATTACCCTTACCAATTCTGCCAGTTCCTTTCCAAACCTGTATCTATCACTCTTTAAAAGTCCTTTAAAACCTGGAACCCTTATACCTAAGACCTTATCACCCTTTTTTATGCCATTTTTTATTATCTTGCTATTTGTCTCCCTAAATATATCAGTAACATCAATTATATCCATTTTTTCAAGGGGTGGATTTCTCTTTTTAATCTCCTCTGCAAGTGAAATAAGCATTGCCTGCCTTTCCATTTCATAGTATGCAATCTTCTCTATGAGATTTAGCCTTGAAACTCCCTTCACCTCTACCCTTTCACCGTCTGTTGAAATGTTCAGATCCTGTCTTATGGATCCAAGGCCCCTTTTTACCTTCTTTGTTGATCTTAATGCATATCCTATAATCTGGGCAGCCCTTTTCACCTCCTCCGGCGATCTCAACTCCGGACCCGTGGTCACCTCTATTAAAGGTATCCCAAGTCTATCAAGCCTATATATGGCAATACCTTCATGTTCATCTATCTTCCTTGCTGCCTCTTCTTCTAGGCAAATGGATTTAATGCTCAATTTTCCAAATTCGGTGTTTATATAACCATCCATCCCAATAAGTGCAGTCCTTTGAAAACCTGTTGTATTTGATCCATCGATTACTATCTTCCTCATAAAATGTACTTCATCCACAATCTTACAATTGAACATTAATGAGACAAGTATAGCTATCTCGAGTGCCTCCATGTTTACATCATGCGGTGGTTCCTCATCCATTTCCACAAGACAGGAATTTTCAGTTATTTGGTAAATGAACATCCTCTTTTTCATAGACTCCATTAGTGCTGCCGCATCATATTCTCCGAGTTCACTTTGCACAGGTCTCAACACCCTTGTAAATTCACCTAACACATTATCGCTTAGATTTGAGTTACAAGAACAAAATAATTTTTTTGTATCCAGCTGCTGGTGTATCTCCAACCCCGCCTTAAACATATTCTATCCCCACCCTCCTCTCAGAGAATTCACCCACCATGTTTTCAAGCATCCTCTCCTCCTCTTCACCCGGATGGTTGGCAAGAACCCACATAAGTTTTACATATGCCACCTCAGGAAGCATGTCCTTCAATGGTATTGCTCCAGCAAGTATCATCTCCCTACCCGTGGAATAAACATTTAGATTAACAGCACCATAAAGGCACTGAGAGGTAATTCCAACAAAAACTCCCTTGGATTTTAAGTCCTTTATCACAGGAATAATATCCTCTGATACATGTCCAAGCCCTGTTCCTGCAATTATTAAACCATGCATCCTTGAGCCTATATCATATACTATTTCAGGGTCCATGTTAGGATAGTAGTAAATTAAGGCAACTTTTTCGTCCATATCTGTTCTTAATACAGCTGGACCAGATCTTTTTTTGTATGTGTTTGTGAATACAACATCGTTTCCAATTATAGCTATTGGCCTATCATTTATACTCCTGAAAGCATCCCTCCTGCTTGTATGCATCTTTCTAGCCCTTACCCCTCTATGAACGTGTATGTATGTATCTGAGGTTGATCCATGCATTGAAATTACCACTTCACCAAGATCTGTATCAACAAGCTTTAGGCTAGATATTAAATTCAGGTATGCATCTGAACTTGGCCTGTCACTCGATCTCTGGGCACCAACTAGTATAACAGGAGATGGTAAATTCTGCAGCATAAAAGCAAGGGCAGATGCAGTATATGCCATAGTATCTGTTCCATGTGGAATAATTACCCCCTTTGATTCGTCAAATTCCTTGAATGTTTCTTTTGCAATTATCTTCCAGTGTTCCACCTTCATATTTTCACTAAGTATTGAAAAAATTATTCTACTTTTTATATTATATTTATCTTCTATCTCCGGAATTGCTAAAAGTAATTCCTCCTGAGAAATGGCTGGCTTTACAGCACCAGTGGTATAATCAACATAACTTGCAATTGTACCCCCAGTGCCAAGAACTGAAACTCCTATTCCATCCACCTTTCTTTTTATTTCCCTATGAGTTTCTCTGGAGGTCCTTTTAGAAATTACCCTTATCTCAGTATCATCTTCCATTTTTATACCTATATTGTAACCATTCTCAAGCTTTAAAATAATTATATCCTCACCACTAAAAGCATGTTTTGGCATCATAATTCCCCTGAACACACCCTTTTTTGTTTTTATTTCCACGAGATCCCCAGGTTCAAAATCCATAGAAAAGATAATTGGTTGCAATAAAATTAATCTTATGGTAAAACATTATCATTTTTATGTTTATTACCCTTGAGGGTATAGATGGATCTGGAAAAACATCAATTGCAAGTATGCTTAAGGAAAAATTTGAAAAATCAGGTAAAAATGTTTATCTAACGGAGGAGCCTACACAAATAATATTTGATGTAAAATCCATTATGGAAAAGGAATTAGATATTTATACTAGAATATTTATTTTTATGGCTGATAGAGTAGAACATATTAAAATAATAAAAGAAAAATTATCCTCTGGTTATGTGGTGATATGTGATAGATATGTGGACTCAACATTTGCATACCAGGGTGCAGTGCTTAAAAATTTTTTGAATGGTTATGAAAATGCCTATCAATATATGAATAATATTTATAGGCCATTCTCCCTAGAACCAGATATAATAATTTATTTGGATGTTGACCCAAAAATTGGTCTTGGAAGAATAAAATCGAGAAAAAGAGAATACTTTGAGAAAATAGAATATCTTAGAGAAGTTAGAAATTTTTACATACATCTTTCTAAGATAAGAAATTATATTTACATTGACTCAAATTCTTCACTTGAAGATGCTTGGAAACAATTAACACAAAAATTAATCAATTTAGATATTCCTTGATAATTTTTTGTAAAAATTTAAAATATCATTCATCGTTACAACTCCTAAAAATCTTCCCTTCTCTACCACAGGTGCCCAGCTTGATTTTAACTGGTTCATAATTTCCCAGGCATCTTCAGCAGAAGAATCAATATGTATGTAAGCTATGCTCGGTCTAGTATATTTTTTTACCTCCTCATTATTTAAATTTATAATATCATTAAAATATAAAATACCTACATATGTGTTTTTATCATCGACAACTGGTATAGAAATCATGGAATTTTCTTCCATTAAATCCTTGGCATTTTTTATTTTATCATTTAAGTTCACCTTTATATCTTTCAAAGGGATGTCAGATATTTTTATAGTTGATAAAAGAGGAGTATTATACTCTCCCTTGTGCGCAGGTGAATCCTTTCTTGTTGGAACTTGTGACCTATAGATTGTATTATTTCCAGACACTATGTATGAAACTGCAACAGCAACCATTGCTGCAGGTAATAGCTGTAAACTACCAGTCATTTCTACCACCATAATCATTACAGATAGAGGAGCCTTACCTGCAGCACCGAAAAATGAAAGCATACCAACAATTACAAATGGTACATATGATGTAACAATATTAGGGGCTATAAAATTAAAAAGAATTCCCATTAAAAGGCCAAGTGATGCACCTATCACCATTCCAGGTGCAAAAACACCACCACTACCCCTGATCCTATTGAAAATGATGTGGCCAGAACCTTTAAAAATGGAAGTAATAAAAGAATAATGATTAATGGTAGACCAAATGAAGGTATTATATTCATTTTATTTAATATAAATATCTGAACCCATCCATATCCAACACCCATTACCTCAGGAAACAATAGGGCTATAATTCCTACAATTAGACCACCAATTGCTGGTTTAAAATATTTATTAATATTCATTTTTTGAAAAAATGATCTAATTTTATAGAATATTTTGACATAAAATATTGCGAATAGTCCAGTTACAGCACCTAGGATAAAATAAAATGGTAATCTTAATGGATTGAATGATCCCAAATAGTAACCAAAAATTGGTGTGAAACCAACTACAGATCCAAAAATGGAATAGCCAATGGCGGATGCAATTAGACTGGGGTATATTATTTCTGGTTCAATATCCCTTTTATACAGAATTTCCGCACCCAGTATGGCACCCCCAATAGGTGCTTTGAATATAGTACCTATTCCCGCTCCTATTCCAACCGCAACTGCTCTTCTTCTGTCCTCAGGATTTAAATGCAATAAGTCAGCAATTATAGACCCTAGCCCTGATGATATCTGAGCAGTTGGTCCTTCTCTACCAGCACTTCCACCACTACCAATTGTAATTGCGGAAGCAAGTACCTTTATAGGTATAACAATACCCCTAACTTTACCCTGCTTGTTATGATAAGCATCTATTGCTGCATCAGTACCATGCCCTTCTGCTTCTGGGGCGAATTTATAAACTAAAAGTCCAGAGATAAGACCTCCTATTGTGGTTGAGATAGGAATGAGTATATATCTAGTATTAGTAATTGTAAAACTTAGATTTCCTCCCTCTCCCAGTGGTGATGGTAATATTATACCCAAAAAAACATTCATAAAAATATAGGTGAAAAAAATGATTGCATAATAAAAAAGCAATGCCCCTAAACCGGCAATGATCCCTATTATTGTTGCTAAAATAAACCATCTTTGAAGGTAAGGTAACTCATTTATTTTTTTCATTTTCCTAAGCTGATAATGTAACATTTTTAATAAATTTATTCAACTAGTTTTAAAATAATTTTAATAATAAGAAGGCATTACTATAATTATGGACTTGAGTGATCTTTTAAAAGATATGGATGGAATACTGATTTATAATCAAGGCGAACCTGTCATAGACCTGAATTTTTTCTATATTACTAAGCTTCTTGACTCTGGAATATTTGAGGGATCATATCTTTTTATAGATAAGGAAAAAAGTGTGATAATAACCAGTGAACTTGAGGAAACTTCTGCAAAAAAATCGAATCTTGATGTAAGAATTTTCAAAAAGAATACTGAGAAGGATGAAATTTTAAAACAGATTTTAGAAAATAAAAAGAAGATAGGCATATCCTATTCTACATTCACAATTAAGGAATTCAATAATTTAAAATCGAAATTCCCAGAAATTGAATTCTTAGATATTGATTCTAAATTGAGTAGCTTCAGGCAGGTGAAGGATGATTTTGAAATATCACTTATTAAAGAAGCAGCTAGAATAGCAAGTATTGCGGCAGAGGAAATAATTAACTATATGAAAGAGGGAATGACAGAGAATGAACTTGCAGCATATCTAACATACATTCTTATGAAAAATGGTGCACAGGAAAATGCATTCACTCCAATTGTTGCATTCGGAGAAAATTCTGCAGAACCACATTATTTTTCTGGATCAAGGAAATTGAAAAAGGGTGATTTTGTGCTTTTAGACTTCGGTGCAAGATATAGAAAATATAATTCAGATATTACAAGGACATATATATTTGGAAGTGGAAATGATAAGCAGAAAAGGATTTATGAAGTGGTAAAGGAGGCCCAGGAAATAGGCATAAGGGCAATAAAAGATGGTAAACCTGGGAAGGATGTAGACACAGAGGTTAGAAATTTCATAGATTCCACAGAATTTAAGGGACTTTTCATACATTCAACTGGTCATGGCGTAGGTCTAGCAGTTCATGACCATCCAGCCCTTTCACAATCATCTGATCTCATCTTGAGGGAAGGAATGGTGGTGACTGTTGAACCTGGAGTGTATTTAAAGGGGTTTGGTGGTGTAAGGATTGAGGATGATGTTCTTGTTAAGAGAGAAGGAGCAGAGGTTCTCACCACAGCACCAAAGGATTTGATAGAAGTGTAAATTTTTTATATTGTGTTTTGTTATCTGTTATCATGGATCATAAAAAAATCTTTGCAATAGTTGTAGTGATATCTCTATTGGTTCCATTCACTATTTTTTTGAGCTATAATGTGACAGCAACGCCATTTTCAAAAGTTCTTGCAAAACAAAGCTCCCCACAGGGTTATTCACCACAGCAAATGCAATCTGCCTACTCTGTTAATACATTAATCAGTCAGGGCTATGATGGTATCGGAACAACAATAGTTATTGTTGATGCATATGGAAGTTCTAGCATAACAAATGATGTTAACTATTTCGATAATTATTTTGGTCTTCCACAGATTAAGCTTAATGTATACTATCCTGAGGGTAAGGTAAATACAAAAAATACTGGCTGGGCACAGGAAACTACACTTGATGTTGAATGGGCACACGCAATAGCACCTGGTGCTACAATTGATCTTGTTGTAGTTAAAAGCGCAAGTTTTACAGACCTATATAATGGATTACAGTATGCGGTAGGATTGGCAAATTCCACAAATGTTGTTGCAATATCAATGAGCTTTGGTGCTGCGGAATCACAGACATCAACAACAATACTCAATCAATGGGATCAACTATTCTCATATGCTGTATCTAAGGGAATCACCCCTATTGCCTCTTCCGGCGACAATGGAGCATACGATGGAACGAGCTCCCTTACCGTAAATTTCCCTGCTTCTGATCCAAATGTACTAAGTGTTGGAGGTACTACCCTAACAATAACCAATAACGTCTGGAATGGTGAAACTACCTGGTCAGGATCTGGTGGAGGTTCAAGCTCTTATTTCTCAGAACCATCATACCAGAAGTCTGTTTCCCTAATAACTAACAATTATAGGGGCGTTCCTGATGTGGCATACGATGCAAACCCTAACACTGGTGTATCTGTATATTATTCTGGATCCTGGTATGTCTTTGGTGGAACGAGCATAGGTGCACCACAGTGGGCAGGTTTGATTGCAATTGCTGCCCAGATTCAGGGACACGGTCTAGGGCTTGTTCAAACCACAATCTATTCCCTTGCCTCCTCAAACAGCTATTCGCAGTATTTCCACGACATTGTCTCTGGACCAAGTAATGGCTATTATAATGCGCAGGTTGGCTGGGACTATGTAACAGGATGGGGATCCCCAATTGCCTCTGCCCTTGTTCCAAAACTTTAATAATTTTTTTTATAATATTTTTAATATCAATAAACTATTTTTAGGCCATATTATTTGGTGAATAAGAGTTAAAAATCTCAAAAAAATTTAAATAACATCTCCCTTTATGGATTTTAATCTCAATTGGTGCATATATATGTCTCAGAAAGTTTCGGAAAGGGCAGCTGCTAAAAAGATTAAGGATAAGTGGAAGGCTAAGAGCTGGTACAAAATACTTACACCTGAAAGTCTTGGTTTGAAGGAAATAGCCGAGACGCCAGCTGAAACTCCAGAACAGGTAATGGGGAGAGTGGCAGAAACAACCCTATATAATATTAATGGGGATATTAAAAAGGAGTATGTTAAGCTTTATTTCAAGGTAAATAAAATAGATGGGAATCAGGCATTTACACATTTCATTGGTCACGATGTTACACAGGACTATATTAGAAGACTGGTAAGGAGAAGGAGATCTAGAATAGATGCAATATTCCCAGTTACAACGTCAGATGGTTACACAATTAGGGTAAAGATTACGGCCATTGCAGATAAAAGGATAAATTCTTCATTAAAAAGTGCAATAAGGAAAAAGATAATAGAGGCTGTTTTAAACAATGGAACAAAAATGAATTTTTATGAGTTTGTAAATTACATGCTCTCAGATAAGATTGTTCAGGACATTGAAAAGAATGTAAAGTCAGTATACAACATTAAGAAAATAGAGGTAAGGAAATCCAACCTTCTTTCAATTCCTTCCCAAACTCAGCTCACATAATGCCGGGGTGGCTCAGCTGGTAGAGCGTCGGACTCATAGGGTTCCTTTTTTAAAAAGGACTTGGGAAATCCGAAGGCCCCGGGTTCGATCCCCGGCCCCGGCATAATGTATCTTAAAACTACTTTTTAATTAAAAAAATTAATTTTATCAAAAATTCTCAGTCCAGAAGCAATTTTTGGGTAGAAATATGTGGATTTCTGAGGCATAATTCCACCTTTTATAGCAAAATCCCATACCTCCTTTGGTGAAGGTGGTCTGAAAATAAATGAAACGTCATTTTTTGACAAAGAAATATTATCAACGGATCTAAAGGTCTTTACATTTTTAACATTTATTTTTAATCTAATAATCTTTTTCATAATTATTTCTTCAAATATAACAGGTTCAGGTAAATCGCTTTTTTCTTTTAAATAAAGAATATAAGAACCTTCTTTACTTTGCATCAAAAATGCGTTTTTTCTGAGTAAATTAAAAGTTCCTTCTAACTTTTCAATATCGAAATAATCCTCTAATTCATTAATATTAAATTTAGCCCCCTTTACTACCTTGTATGAAGGTAGAATGAATAAAGATTCATTATTTAAATCTACAAAATATGCCATAATCCAGCCAGCAACACTTTTATTTTTATAAAATTCAAGAGCAGCTGAAAACCTATGATGCCCGTCCGCTATTACAAATTCACCAGCATCACATCCATCGAAGTTGATTTCTGATGAATACAGTCTGTTTATTATTCCAGCAGGCTCTTCTCCCCACGCAAGTAATTCTAAATTTTCAAATCTAAAACATTTGGCTAATCTTTCATCATAAAGAAGGAAAATTGGCTCGAGATCAAATCCAGTTTTTTCCAAAAGCTTAAGCCTTTGTATCATCGGTGCTTGAAAAATCTTTTCGTGAGGATGAACCTTTTCCCTTGCATAGTCTAAATTGAGAAGTGCAATGAATCCCCTTCTTAAGTACCTCCTTTTTCTGTAATAAAACTCCTGTTCAAATAAGTATATGTTATCTTTCTTATCCCTTTCAAATATCTTTTTAGACATAAAAGACCTTATGGTTAAAAGTGGATCTTCGCCTTCCTCTGGAAGAATTATTCTTACAAAATTATAATTACTCTTTTTTAAATACTCTAACCTTTTTTTACCCTTTATTTCATCGTATGGCAATGTTAAGTAAGGGTCAAGCGGATTGAGCGACTTAGAATAACCAATTCCTTTGAAACCCCTTATTACATCCATGTTTATCCCAATTAAATACAATTATTTAAATTTAATGTATTAATAATATCATTTAAGAAATTTTAAATACATCTATGTATTTAAAGTGACTATGAGCAATAGAATAGATTTGGTACAGGACGATATGCCAGATTTCTGGTACAACATTTTGCCCGATCTTCCGGAGCCATTACCTCCTCCCAGGGATATAACAGGGAAGTCAATAGAGGTTTTAAAAAAGGTAATGCCAACAGAGGTACTTAGACATGAATTTTCTAGCGAAAGTAAAATAAAAATTCCTGAGGATTTGCGTGATCTTTATTTTCAAGTGGGTAGACCTACTCCTATAATAAGAGCGAAGAGGTTCGAAAGGCTTTTTAATTCCCCCATTGAAATATATATGAAGATGGAGGGTTACACATTTTCTGGATCCCACAAGATAAATAGTGCGCTAGTCCAGGCATATTATTCAAAGATTGATGGTGTCCCATTTGTTACAACCGAAACTGGTGCAGGTCAATGGGGTATTGCTGTTGCATTGGCTTCTACATTGAATGGACTAAAGTCTAAGATATTTATGGTAAGTGCATCCTACAGGCAGAAGTTATACAGGGTAACAATGATGAGGATGTTGGGAGGTGAGGTACATTCAAGCCCAAGCAATTTGACAAAAGTGGGAATAGAGATGCTAAAGGATGAAAAAAAGAGGGACGGAAGCCTAGGAATTGCAATTAGTGAGGCAGTAGAATATGCATTGGAGAATAATGGAAAATATAATGTTGGTAGCGTTGTTAACGCGGATATACTTTACAAAACAATAGCAGGCCTAGAGGCAAGGAAACAGCTTGAAAATAATGGAATAGAACCTGATTATATCATAGGAGTGGTGGGTGGTGGATCAAATTATTCAGGTCTTGCATTTCCATTCTATAAGGATTATAAAAATACAAAGTATATCGCAGCTGGATCCCTTGAGGTTCCAAAAATGACCAGGGGGGAATATAGGTACGATTACCCAGATACAGGTATGATACTTCCTCAGTTAATGATGTACACAATAGGTTACGATTTTATACCGCCACCCATATATTCAGGTGGTCTTAGGTACCATGGGGTTGCACCCACTTTGAGCCTGCTTATGAAAAAGGGTATTGTTTCATCAAGGGATTATGATCAGGAGACAATATTCAGGTATGCTGAACTCTATTCAAGGACAGAGGGCTATATACCTGCACCCGAAACTTCCCATGCACTCCCCATTATCAAGGAGATAGCAGAAGAGGCTAAAAAGGATGGCAAGAAAAGGATATTGATGAGCTTTTCAGGTCATGGATTACTCGATCTAGGCTCCTATGCAACAATGTACAATAGTTCCTCATAAAATTTTTATGCTTTTTACATTTTTTAGGGCCTTTATTTTTGGTATAATTTCACCTGGTAATGGCTCTTCTGTTATTATGTAAAGCCTTGGTTCCTCAATGAACTCAGGGTCTTCAACTATCGCCTGTCTTATGTTTATCCCATATTGGGCTATTAATGTACTTACAGCGGCGATTATTCCCGGCTCCTTAGGATTATGGGCAGTTATCTCCATTGCACCAAAACCTATAGCACCAGCTACATCCTTCAGGTTTATTGATGCCTCTATGTTTAAAAATATCTTAGATAGCTCTTCATTTGAAGATATTTCATTTACAACACTTTTTACCACCCTTTGATCCACGTTACATGCCTTTGCTAGGGATTTATAAGGTATTTCAACATCGTTGCAAAAAATTGCTCCATTCTTTACAGAAAGGCCATAAAATAACATTTTTTTAACCACCCTCATCTTTGAAGGTGAGTTTTTGAAAACATCTTGGACAAGACTTTTAATCATCTTTGACATTGATTTAAATTATTAAAATTAAATATATAAATATTTAGGGGCAGAGAATTAGCCTTCTAGACCAGAGACAATCACCGCAGGAGGGTGAATTACCCTCACAATCAAGTGATGTGTCAAGAACAAAGTTGCATTTTTTATCAGCAAAAACGCAGTCTATACAGGAAGGATAGAGGGATGACTTTACTATCCATCTGAATTTCCTGTAATCATCTCCGTACCATATGTCCTTCAGTCTTCTTTTCATTATATTTCCAAAGGAATATCTCTTTACAGTCTTTTTCCTTCCAAAAATATACTCTGGATACTCATGAAGGAATCTATAGCAAGGAATTACCTCACCATCCCATGAGATAACAGTGCTCCTTCTTTCCATAAAATCACATATCCTCTCTGTCTTTAGTGAATATTCTGGCATTGTTGTCATTATCCTTTTAGACATTGCCTTCCTTATGAATTCATCAAAATATATATTGAATTCATTTGTGTTATAAACAATCTCATCTTTCAATTTTTCATCAAGTGGTAGAAGATGGGAAACCAGGAATTTGGAAACACCAAGGGAATCTGCTACCTCTACCATCTGTGGAAGTGATTCTATGTTTGAACGCATTGCAACAAACTCTATTTCAAGCTCGGGAAAATCACTTCTCATTTCGTTTTTTATCTTATTTAGAGTTTCTATATTTCTGTATATTATATTGGATTTAATTCCCCTTATGTCCATAAATCCCTGTTCTTGAGGTGAATCTATTGAAAATATAACCATTTTAACCCCCTTTTCCACAATTTTTCTTGAATATATCTCATTTAGAAGAGTACCGTTTGTTGAGATTTCAATATTATACTTATTTGGTATTGATTTTAGAAAATCATTAAAGTTTGGATGAAATAATGGTTCACCTATGCCTCCAAAGTGTATATCACTCAATTCATCAAATTCATTTGCATCCTCTAACACCTTATAGAATATTCTTTTCTCCATGTTCCCAACGGGATCACTCCAAAAATTTCTGTAACACATTTTACAGGATAAATTACAACCACTTGTAATTTCAATATATATCTTTTTCAAAGGATCATTTTTTAATATTATATCAGCATCATTAATTCTTAGCATTGAATTTAGAATCCAAACTCAAAAATAAAATTTTTCTTTAGTAACTTTAGAAATTTTTTACAATATTTATATAAATAAAATTAAAGAATTTATAGAAAAAATAATGATATTTTTACTAATGACCTATAATAGAGGATTAAAATACTCCTCCATAGCTTTAATTTCTACGCTTCTAAGGATCCTCTGAACTGCAGGAACAGAAATCTTAAACTTTTTTGCAATGTCCTTCAATTTTGCCTTCTTAGGAATTGAGTAGTATCCCATAGAAATTGCTGTAATTGCAACATCCCATTGCCTTACCGTAAGCCCCCTCTCCCTAGGTATCATAGTTTTCCTAATAATTCTATAGTTTATTCCAAATTTTTTAAGGAATTGAAGGAGGTAGTCCAATTTCTCATCCTTCACTAATAATGTCACCATCATATTTTCGCTACTTACAATCACTGGAGGTACAATAAAGGCACTATAGTTCATTTCATTGTAAATCATAGAAAATAGATCGGGTAATTTTTGAACAATTAAAACCTTATAATTTTTGTTTTTTCTGTCAACAGAAATTAATTCAAATGTTTCAAGGGAGTATCTTTTAATTATTTCCTCCTTTTTTAAGCTTATTGTTTTTTCATCTATAAAGTCAGATCTGCTAATTTCAGCTATATATGTTATGTGACCTCCATCATAGTTTATTATTTTTGTAACAACAAGCCTCTTGTCGTGAAGATAAAAGTGTGAATTTACCATTCCAAGCTTCTGCAGGTCCATGTAAAGCTGTATTGATTTCATGATAGCTCACATTTGCCTGTAGGGCATGCGGAGTCAAAGGTGCTATCAACTTGTAATAACTCAGTGTCTTTAGGCTTAAATTCGAGCTCTATTTTTTTCTCCTCCTTCTTTTTCTCTGTTCCCTTTGTTAGAACCTGCACACTCTTGCTACCATCCCTGTATACAGTTATTCCCTTGCACTTCAGCTTATATGCAAGCATGTATGCCTTCTCAACATCAGCAATAGTTGCCTCATTCCTCATATTTATTGTTTTGCTTACTGCATTATCAGTATATTTCTGAAAAGATGCCTGCATCCTGACATGCCATTCTGGATCTATATCGGATGCAGTAACGAATATCCTTTTTGCCTCCTCAGGAAGATCTAAATGCTGTATAGAACCTGTTTTTGCTATCTCCCTCATTATTTCATCGCTATAAAAACCATTCCTTCTTGCATATTCTTCAAAGAGTGGATTTACCTCCAAAAGCTGTGCCCCGTCAAGAACATTCCTTATAAACGATAGGGCAAAGAGAGGCTCTATCGATGAACTTGTATCAGCAATAATGGATATTGTACCAGTTGGAGCAATTGTGGTTGTTGTTGCATTTCTTATCCTTATTCCCTTCTTTTCCCATACTGAGCCCTTCCAGGCAGGAAATACTCCCCTCTTTTCAGCAAGATCCATACTCATCCTGTGGCTCTCATCATTAATGAATTTCATAACCTTTTCAGCTGTTTCAAGTGCCTTCTCAGAATTATAGGGTATGCCCATCTTAATAAGCATCTCTGCAAATCCCATTACCCCAAGCCCTATTTTTCTATTTTTCCTTGTCATTTCCTGTATCTGTGGCAATGGGAATTTGTTAGCATCAATAACATTGTCAAGGAAATGAACAGATTCCCTTACCACATGCCTTAGCCTTTCCCAGTTTATGCTACCATCCTCATCAACCATAAGTGAGAGATTTATTGATCCAAGATTGCAGGATTCGTATGGCAACAATGGCTGTTCACCGCAGGGATTTGTGCTCTCTATTTCACCCAAATGTGGCGTGGGGTTATGTCTGTTAATCTCATCAATGAAAATTACACCAGGATCTCCTGTTGCCCATGCATGTGAAACTATCAGATCCCATATACGCCTCGCCTCCACCTCCCTTACCACCTCACCATTCCTGGGATTCCTTAAAGGATACGTGGTATTATTTTCAAGCGCCCTCATGAATTCATCAGTCACTGCCACACTTATGTTGAAATTTGTAAGTACTTTATTTTCCGAATCCTTGCTCGTTATGAACTCAAGTATGTCTGGGTGGTCCACCCTTAAAATCCCCATATTTGCTCCTCTTCTCTTACCTCCCTGCTTTATTACATCTGTCGCTACATCAAATATTCTCATAAAGCTAAGAGGTCCAGAGGCAACACCCTTTGTTGAACCAACCAGATCCCCCTTGGGTCTGAGCCTCGAAAACGAAAAGCCTGTACCCCCACCGGATTTGTGAATCAAAGCAGCAAATTTAACAGCATCAAATATGCCATCCATTGAATCATTAACAGGTATAACGAAACAGGCTGAGAGTTGGCCTATCTCTGTGTTTGCATTCATTAGTGTTGGCGAGTTGGGTATGAAGTATCTCTTGCTCATTAAATCATAGAAAACCATGGATGTTTTTTCTATCTCTCTTTCCTTTTCATTTATTATTGAAATTACCTTTTCAAAGGGCACCTTCATTCTTCCCTCGAGATTCATTATGGAATATGCCCTCTTTATCATATCATATTCCCAGTAGGTAAGTGTGTGCTCCTTTACATCCTTTACCTCCCACGGCCTCTGGGATCCATTTATATCATATATCAATTCATCGTATAATATGTCAATGAGTGCAATATATTTAGAAACACGCTCAAACATCTGGCCCGGGGTTTCTATCACTTCCCCCTTCTCATTTTTAAGAAGATATCTGGATTCCAGAACCTTTATTGCATTAAGGGAGAGCTTCAGGTCATCTTTTACACCATAGGCCTTTTTAATTTCCCTGATTATCTTCCTTCTCTCCCTGTAAAGTATGTAGGCCTTGGCCACATTTGTATAACCCTGGATCATCAAGACCTCTTCAACAACATCCTGTATCTCCTCTACCTTAGGTACCTCCAGACCCATTTCCTCCAGCCTTTTTACAACTATCTGGGATAGCCTGTCAGCCTCGTTGTAATTTTCAAAGCCAGTGGCCTTCATGGCCTTGTAAATTGCAGTGGTTATCTTTTTTCTATCAAAGGGGACTATTGTACCATCCCTTTTCATTACTTTATCCATGATTTCACCTCTCCCTTATTAGTGGGTAAAGAAAGATATTTACAATGTTATTTTTAAAAATTTTTCATAGCATTTTTGTTAATTATGTTTTACCAGAGCAGGTAAAAAACCTGATAAATATTATTTAACAAAACTGTTAAAAACCTCTTTATAAATATCAATTGATCCTATATCATACCATCTTCCCTTGAAAGGAAAGCCATAAACAGTATCATTTTTAATCATCCATTCAATCAGATGACCTAACTGGTCAGGATTTCCCCCTTCCTTTAAATATTTATTTATTATATCAGGCAAATCATTCTTAAACATATAAATTCCTGTACTTATCAATGTGCTTTTTGGTTTGATAGGCTTTTCTTCAAAGCTCTGAATTCTGAAATCACTATCTACCTTTACCACTCCGTATTTTTTTGCCATTTCTGTTGACCCAATGTCATAGAGGGCCACCGTTGTTTTTTCTTTCTTAATAAAGAATTCTTTCATAGGCAAAAGATCAAAATCAAAATAGTTATCTCCAGCAATTACAAGATAATCATCCCTTTTTATATTTCCAATTGCAAAGCCCAATCCCCTTATTGCACCAAATTTTTCTTCCTCAGAGTTTGTTGGTTCAACTATTACCTCTATGTTAACATCTTTAATTTTTGATGCGTAATATAAAAATTGATCTGAAAATCTTTTATTTACAGATAGATATATATTTTCAATACCAATTGCCTTTACTTTTGAAATAATATGGTCCAGGATGGGTCTTCCACCAAGAGGAAGGAGTGGCTTGGGTATGAATTCAGAAATTGGCAATAGTCTTTTTGCAAAGCCCCCTGAAAGTATTACGGCCTCCATAGATAGTATATATATATTAGATATAAATATTTTTCATCAAAAAACATTGATTTAAAATAATGGATCTATTTATGACATATGGATTTGGAAAGGTACAATTATTATTTACCAAAGGATTTAATTGCCCAAAGGCCGGTGGAGCCAAGGGATCATTCAAGATTGATGGTAGTTGGAAATACAATAGAACACAAGTTATTTTATGAAATAATCAACTACCTTGGAAGGGGAGATGTTCTAGTTTTTAACAACTCAAGGGTAATCAAGGCAAGGCTCTATGGAAAAAAATTAACAGGAGGCAAGATAGAACTATTACTAATCTCACCAAATGAGAACTCATTTCTAGTTAAGGGTAAAAATATAAAACCCGGTACAATATTGAAAGTTGGTGAATATAGTGGCGAGGTAATTGAAAAGGAAGAAGGATTGGCAAGAATTAACTTTGATGCCCCAATAATGGAAATTATTGAAAAATATGGTCAAATGCCATTACCCCCTTATATTAAGGAAAAAATAGAAAATACTGAAAGATACCAGACTGTTTTTGCAAGGGTTAATGGGTCAATAGCATCACCAACTGCAGGCCTTCATTTTACAGAGGATCTAATTAAAAAAATCGAGGAAAAGGGTGTTAAAATTGCCTATGTTACCCTTCATATTTCCTATGCAACATTTAAGGAGATCAAAAATGAGGATATTGAAAAGGGAAAATTACATAAGGAATTATATTATATTTCAAATGATACAGCAGATTTGCTAAATAATACTGAAGGTAGAATATTTGCTGTTGGAACTACTGTTATAAGGGCACTAGAGTCCTCTTCAATAAATGGAAAAATAATCCCTGGATATTCTGAGACAGATCTATTTATAAAGGAACCATATAATTTTAAATTTAAAACAGATGGACTTATTACAAACTTTCACATACCTAAATCCTCTTTGATAATGCTTGTTACAGCCTATGGAGGTTATGACAGGATAATGGAGGCTTACAGAATTGCGGTGGAGAATAAATACAGGTTCTATAGCTTTGGGGATGCTATGCTGATATTAAAGTAAAAAATTTGTACCAAAATATTTAAATTCACATAAATAATGATTAAATTATGAAAAACCTTTTGGTAGTTGGGATAGTATCTATATTCCTACTTTCGCTAGCAGTGCCTGCAGCAACAGCCAGTTATCTCAACGTGACAATATATCCGGACAAGGGGCTGGCTAATGTAAAGCTAAACTCAGAGGCATCTCTGATATTCACATATCCTGCCGGTGGAGCAATTTCTAAGAAACTCAATGGCACAACAATTTCATACTCATTTACCGAGAACTTTACAAATCCATCAGATTGGGCAATATCCTTTATGGAGGGCTGGCTCAAGTCAAGGTACCATAATGTATCAGTGGATAATATGAGCCTTACATTTAACCTTGTTTTACATGGAAACTCCACTGCACTTGTTATAACTAAGCTCCTCACAATAAACCTTTGGGTATCAGGTATATTCAATAAGACAAAGAGCGAAACAAAGGTAAATCTTTCATGGAGAGCCTTTGAGGTAAAAGGAAGCTTTAAAATCTCGCATAATGGCGAAGAATACGATCTTAATGAGATGGGCGAGTATTTCTTCGGAATGGGAATGATATCAAATTATCAGAATGATAAGCTTAACGAAATGAGCAATGTGTCTACATTGAATTTTACCATGCTTTCAAAATCACTCTCCTCATGGCAGAGGACCTATGATCCAACTACAAATACAACAACATTCTACTACAATGCATCAAAGTATGTACTATTCTATGCAAACTGGAGCATATCAAACAGTATTTATACAGGACTAAACGGTAATTATACACTGAAGATAGTATACGATCCTTCTAGCACCATAACCACACCGGGCTATGCAACAGCCTCAGGTGATACAATAGTTATATCCCCGACAGCCCCATCAAACACGCTTCCATTGATAATAGGTGCCGTGGTGGCAGTGATAATAGTGGTAGGAGCCCTTGCATTCTTCCTCAGGAAGAGGAAGTAAATTTTTTAATTTTTTTTACCATTTTTTTCCAGTAATTTTTTCATAAAGTTCCTTATATAACTGGCTTGTTTTTTCAATCATATCATTTGGGAGTGGAGGTATTTCTGGTTCTGGTAATCCCTTTTCTCTAGCCTCCATCAATTTTGCATGATACCCTATACTTCTATAGTACTGTCTAACAAACTCCTTACTAAGTTCAACAAAATTCCCCCTCTCATATTCCTTTAGATCCCAGAACCTGTCCTCATCAGCTGTTCCGAAGGTATCAACAAGATATGGTACCCTCTCAAAATCCAAGGCAAGTTCCTTTTTACCATCCACGTGTATAAGACCCCTGCCCTTTACATCAGAGTTTATTCTTTTATCCACCTTCAATATTATTTCCCTTATTTCCTCCAATTCTTTTTTATCGAGTCCTGAGATCTCCATTGCCTCATCAAAATCAAGATTTCTATCGTGTTCCTCAAACTTTGTTGTTACCTCAAAAAATGGCTCTGGCAAGGGTTCGCCATATCTAAAATTCTTTATGCCAATATCCATGGGCTTAATCTTTCCATCCTTCAACCTGTCATAAAGGGATCCTGCAACATAATATCTTGTTATAAATTCAAGAGGAATTAAATAGTTCTTTAGCTCCCTTGATCCTCTGTTCACAATCTTAAATCTCTTCACCCTCATTTTATTCCAGCCTTCCAGAGATATAAAATGTGTTTTTATACCAATACTCTCCGATACCTCAAACCAGTGGGCTGAGGTTCTACAGAGTGATGCACCCTTATCTGGTATTTCTGAAGGTATTATTTTATCAAAAACCGAAATATTGTTGGTGAATTCAAAAAGAAGTTCATTCTCATTTACTGAATAAACCTTTTTTACCTTTCCTACTCTGATTAGTTCCATAAATTAAAAAATTGTAAGGAGATATAAAAATTATTCCTTCATAATATTAAAAGAAAGGGAAAGGGAATCCAAAAGGTCCTCTATAGTCCTGTAAAAACTCTTAAAATTATTTGATTTTATTTCGAATATAAGTTTATTCCCTTCTATTCTTGATTCCACATAGCCCCTATTCTCAATCTCTACAGATTTTAATATTTTCTGCGCATTTTCGCTATGAATTTTAATTTTACATTCAAACATTCTGGTAAAAATAATCTCAAAATATATATTTAACTTTTGCATATAGGTAAGGGATCAGTATGAGTAAGATAAAGGCAATTAATGATTCATCAGATATGGTAGCAATTTTTCATACATCAGATACAGAAATTAAAAAGAATTTATTTCTAGACCTTATTTCAAACTGGATGACAATTGAAGAAATAGAAAAAAAGTATGGCGAGGAAGGAAAAAGGGCACTATTTTATCTAGAGAAGATAAAACTTGTTGAAAGCCAGTGGACAATAAGAGAGAATGGCCAGAGGACAAAATCTTACAAGGCATATTATGATACAGTTCAGATAAACATCACAATGCCCATAGTTGAGCTTCCAGAAATTATAAGGATAGCAACAATGAGTGATGAAGAAATATATAAATATGAAGAAACAATATTAAAAATCATGGGGGATAAAAAATCAATCTTTCTTGGTGATGTTCAGTCATCCCTTAACGTATCACTTACATTCCTGAAGGGTATAATAAAAAGGAGTTCAAAGTTTGAAATAAGGGGTCATGATCTAGAAAGGGTGGAATTATGAATATTTTTGAATACTTTTCAAGGATAGGAGGGGGAATTCTCGGCCTTATATCTGGAATACTTATTGGCATCACCGCCGTTTCACTTTATTTGATTTATCAATACAATATACCTATCTATGGTTTTATTTTACCCGTAATAACTTCAGGTATTGCATCCTTTGTTTTATTTCTTCCTAAATATACAAATATCCAGGGAACAATATCAAGTTTCTTATCAGGGATACTCATAGTTCTTACAGGCTTCATAATATTCTTCTTTTTCAACGAAAAAATATTGATACCCTTAATAGCCCTAGAGGCACTTGCATCCATAATACTTTCAGCCATAACCTTTTTCTCAATATTATTTTTATTCCTTTCCCTTGGGACAAAACAGGAAAAGATTGAAAAGGAGGAAGTAAAGCAGAGGAAGATAGAAAAGCCACCAATGGACAGGCTATAATGGTGGATTTGATGGTGAGAATCTCTGTACTTAGGCTCGGGCACAGACCACAAAGGGATAAAAGGGTAACAACACATGTATGCCTTGTTTCTAGGGCATTTGGTGCTGATGAGATTCTAGTTAACACAAGGGATGCTGAGCTTGAAAAAACTGTTAATGACATTACTGAAAGGTTTGGTGGAAATTTCACCATAAAGACTGGCATTAACTGGAAAAAATATATGCAGTCCTTTGAAGGTGTAAAGGTACACCTTACAATGTATGGAATTCCTGTCCAAGATATTATCAGTGAAATCCCAAAGGATAGGGATTTGCTCATTATTGTTGGTTCTGAAAAGGTCCCGGGCGAGGTTTACAAGATGGCAGATTTCAATGTTGCTATTACAAATCAGCCTCACAGTGAGGTTTCCGCACTTGCAATATTTCTTGACAGATATTTTGAAGGAAATGAATTAAAAAAGAGATTTAATGGAATAATGAGGGTAGTTCCATCAAAAAATGGTAAAAATGTTAAGATTTTTACCAGGGACGAATGCATTAAGGTCCTGAAGGAGCAGGGTGCGGATGAAAAGTTGATAGATCATAGTATAGCTGTGGCAGACCTTGCACTAAAGATAGGAGTTCTCTGCAATGCAGACCTTCCTCTTCTCGAATGTGGTGCAATCCTTCACGACATAGGTAGGACCAGGGATAATAGTGTTTCACATGGAATCACGGGTGCACTCATATTGAGATCTCTAGGATATCCTGAAGATATAGTGAACATTGTGAAGAGGCATGTGGGTGGTGGAATAGAAAGTGAAGAGGCCATTAAGCTGGGGCTCCCTGAAACAGATTTAATCCCTGAGACTATTGAGGAGAAGATAGTTTGCCAGGCCGATAATCTTATATCAGGAACAAAAAAAATTAAACTTGAAAACATTCTTGATTATTATAGGAAGAAGGGATTGATAAGGTCTGTGGAAAGGATAAGATCCATCCATAGATACCTTTCGGATCTAATTGGTAAGGATCTTGATGAGCTGTGATAAAAATGGCAGGAAATGTGTATGAAAGGGAGTTAAGAAAGATACTATCGGGTGAGAAGGAATTCATAGAAAAAATGGTAAGGTCCTTCAATGAATATGAGAAGGGTCTTTATTTAAAAATAGCTGAAAGGCCATTTCTTGTTTTAAGGGCCGCCGGATCATTCGGTATAGATATAATTGCCATAAGGGATGATTTTTCATTCCCTATAGAGGTGAAGAGCTCAATATACGATGTTATTAGGTTTACAATGTCAAATGGCAGGGCCCAGGAACAGATAATAGGCCATATAAAGCTTACCTCAAGGGCTGGTGTATTTCCCATATATGCATACAGGCTTAAGAGGGTGCAGGGTGATCCATGGAGACTTTTTGCACCTCCTGGAATGGAGGTGAAGGGAAATATAGGTCTCATTTACAAGATCCTGCCAAAGCTTGAGTTAACAAGTTCTGGCAATTACATAATGCACTGGAGCAATGGTTTTCCTCTCCACAAGTTTATAGGATACCTTAACAGGTAACCATGATAGATTATTTATACTGGTTGTTAATTCAAGTGAATAAAAATAAAAAGATGGTGATCCAATTTGGCCAATGGATTATATACAGCTAAAAAATTGAAGAAATCGAGGCAAAAGTTAAGGTGGAGTGATAGGTATTATAAGAAGAGGGTATTGAAGTTGAAAGAAAAAAGTGACCCTCTGGAGGGATCTCCACAGGCAAAGGGAATTGTTCTTGAAAAGATAGGTATTGAGGCAAAGCAGCCAAACTCTGCAATCAGGAAAGCAGTAAAGGTACAATTAATTAAAAATGGGAAAGTGGTGACAGCCTTTGCCCCCGGAGATGGTGCAATTAACTATATTGATGAGCATGATGAAGTAGTTATAGAGGGTATAGGGGGAAGGTTAGGAAGATCAAAGGGTGATATCCCTGGTGTTAGGTACAAGGTAGTAAAGGTAAATGGAATATCCTTGAAGGAACTTGTTAAGGGCAGGAAGGAGAAGCCTGTGAGGTGATCCAATGAAGATATACATATTTGGAAAATACGATCCTGATGAGGTAGTGGTAAAGGATCCCAGTCTTGTTAAATATCTTAACCTTAAACCAAGGTATGTTTTACATACGCATGGTGTGCATGGAAGGAAACACCTTGGTAAAAAGGAGATGAATGTTGTTGAAAGATTAATAAACAATATGATGAGGACAGAAAAATACACAGGTAAAAAGCTGAGTGCCTATAGGGTAGTCATGAAGGCATTTGAGATCATTAATGAAAAGACAAAGAAAAACCCCCTGCAGGTACTGGTTAATGCAATTGAGAATGCTGCTCCCAGAGAAGAGGTAACAAGGCTAAAGATGGGTGGTGTGGCAGTGCCAAAGGCGGTTGATGTTTCCGCATCAAGAAGACTAGATCTTGCAATCAGGAATTTAGCCCTTGGTGCCATGCAGTGTACATTCAGGAGTTCAAAGCCAATTTATGAATGCCTTGCTGACGAGATAATAAAGGCCTCAAACTATGATATGTCAAGTTTTGCTATCTCCAAGAAGGAAGAGGTAGAAAGAATAGCGGCATCTGCAAGGTAAGGTGGTACAGGTGGGAAGGAAAGAGGATAACATTAGAAGAGCATCGAAAATAATGGATGATATAACAAAGATCAGGAACATTGGAACTATTGCACACATAGACCATGGAAAAACAACCCTAAGCGATAATCTAATTGCAGGGGCAGGAATGATGAGTGAGGAGCTTGCAGGCAAACAGCTTGTTCTTGACTATGATGAACAGGAACAGGCAAGAGGCATTACAATAAATGCAGCTGCGGCATCCATGGTTCATGAGGTGGATGGAACAGAGTATTTGATCAACCTTATTGATACCCCTGGCCATGTAGATTTTGGAGGGGATGTAACAAGGGCATTGAGGGCACTTGACGGTGCAATACTGGTTGTGGATTCCGTTGAGGGTGTAATGCCCCAGACTGAGACAGTAATAAGGCAGGCAATGAAGGAGAAGGTAAGGCCTGTACTTTTCATAAACAAGGTTGATAGATTAATAAACGAGCTAAAGCTTAACGCTGAGGAAATGCAGAAGAGGTTTGCAAAGATAATTACAGATGTAAACAGGTTGATAAAGCTATATGCCCCACAGGAGTTCAAGGAGGCATGGCAGGTGAAGGTAGAGAGCGGTACTGTTGCCTTTGGTTCAGCATTTAACAAATGGGCATTGAGCATTAGCTCAATGAAAAAGAATGGAATCACGTTTAAGGATGTTTATGAATATCTAAAGAATGGTGATCAGAAAACACTTTCAAAGAGATCGCCACTTCATCAGGTAGTGCTTGACATGGTTGTTCATCATATACCAAATCCCTCAGAAGCACAGAAATACAGGATCCCCCAGATCTGGAAGGGAGATCTAAACTCTGATGTGGGAAAATCACTTTTAAATGCAGATCCGAAGGGGCCCACAGTAATAATGATAACAAAAATAATTGTGGATCAACATGCAGGTGAGGTAGCAGTGGGTAGGGTCTATTCAGGAACATTGAGGAAGGGTGATGAGCTTTATATTTCAGATATGGGTGATAGAACCTATAGGGTTCAGCAACTTGCAATGCTTGTTGGTCCTGACAGGATCCCAGTTGATGAGATAAAGGCAGGAAATATAGCGGCAATTGTAGGTCTTAAGGATGCTATAGCAGGATCAACAGTATCATCAATAAAAGGGATTGAGCCCTTTGAACCAATGAAACATTATTCCGATCCTGTGGTTACAATGGCTATAGAGGCAAAGTATACAAAGGATCTACCTAAGCTTATAGAGGTTTTAAGGCTCATTGCTAAGGCAGATCCATCAATACAAGTTGAGATAAACCAGGAAACGGGAGAGCATCTGATCTCCGGCATGGGTGAACTTCACCTTGAAGTAACACTTTATAGAATAATAAACGATTATAAGGTTGAAGTAGAGACATCTGAGCCCCTTGTTGTCTATAGGGAAACAGTGGATCATAAAGGAGGACCATTTGAGGGCAAATCACCGAACAAACATAATAGGTTCTACATAGAGGTAGAGCCACTTGAGGAGAATGTTGTGAAGGGAATACTTTCAGGAGAGGTGCAGCAGGGTGATAGGTTCAAGGATAAGAAAACACTATCAAAGAAGCTTGAGGACCTAGGACTTGATAAGGAGGAGGCAAGAAGGGTGGAGGTAATAAAGGGACCCAATATTCTTCTAGACATGACATGGGGTATACAATATTTAAATGAGACAATGGAGCTTGTTAAACAGGCATTTATGGAGGCAGTGGATAAGGGTCCACTTGCTAATGAAAAGCTTTATGGTGTTAAGGTAAAGCTTGTTGATGCAAAGCTACACGAGGATAGCATTCACAGGGGTCCAGCACAGGTAATCCCAGCAGTAAGAAATGCAATATATGGTGCAATGTGCCAGGCTGAGAGAATACTACTTGAGCCAATACAGAATGTATTCCTTAATGTGCCAACCGAAGAGGTAGGTAATGTTACAAGGGAATTACAGCAGAGAAGGGGCGTGATATTGAGCATAGAACAGGAGGAGTATCAAACAACTATAGTGGCTAAAGCCCCTGTTGCTGAACTCTTTGGTTTTGCATCTGCAATAAGGTCTGCAACAAGCGGAAGGGTACTTTGGTCCACAGAAAACGCAGGATACGAGAGGGTACCAAGGGAGCTACAGGATCAGGTAGTTAGAAAAATAAGGGAAAGGAAAGGGCTTAAACCTGAGCCCTACGATGAGGACTACTATTCAAGCCTTTAATTTTTTTAATTTTTCCTCCCAAAGAAATTCAAAGTTATTTTTTACAAGATCAATTGATTCCTTTAGACTTCTTGTTCTTGTTAGATAGGGTATCTTATTACTTTTATCTCTAATATTAAGGAAATTTGGACCCATCCTGTATGCCGTAGCAAACAGTTTCAAAATAAATAACTTTATATAGGTGTTTGTCATATAATATTCTGTGCCTGAAAGATTATATACGTTAAAAGAGGCATGTTTACTTCTCGGCCTTCACCCTAGGACTATTCAGAAATGGGACAAGCAGGGAAAAATTAGAATTGTAAGGACACCTGGCGGTCGCAGGAGGATACCCGAATCGGAAATCAGAAGGTTGCAGGGAGAAAAAGGTATACGAAGCATTATTGGATATGCAAGAGTTTCATCTAATACGCAGAAAGATGACTTGGAACGACAAGTGAAATATCTACAAGAATATGGTGTTCATGAAGTAATAACTGATATTGGCTCTGGTTTAAATGAAAATAGAAAAGGGTTCTTAAAACTCTTGGATAAAATTTTACACAATGAAGTGGATAAGGTGGTTATATTGTATGAAGACAGACTTACCAGGTTCGGGTTTGATACACTGAAAAGAGTATTTGAAGAACATGGAACAAGCATTGAAGTGATAAATCAAACAGATGCAAAGCCACCTCAACAAGAACTATTAGAGGACCTAATTACGATTATTTCTCACTTTTCTGGTAAACTGTACGGAATAAGAAGTCATAAGCAAAAGGAGGTCGTGGAACGTGCTAAAAACCTATTCACTCAAACATGATAAGGGGGAAGATATCAAGGATCTGATTATAGCATATAATGAGATATTGAACTCAATGTTAGAAGACATATGGGATAGTATAAAATGGAAAAAAACTCAGATAGAGGGGAAAAAGCAGTTTAGGATTCTTCCAAATTACAGAAAGGACAATCTATTTAAAAAAGAATTGAGGGACAAATACCTTAAAGACTGGAAATATGCATCCCATTGGGTTGATTCCGCACTAAAAACAGCTTTTTCAATAATGGATTCCTGGAAAAAGAACTATGTTAAAGGAAATAGAAAAATGAAATGCCCTAAAGCAAAAAGACTGTTTATAAGGGTTAAGCAGACCTTATGTAAATTGGAAGGAGATAGACTAAGAGTGACAATCTCACCTGGAAAATTTATTTACTTTGACCTGTCAAAAAGATATTTCAAGCTTCCTAAAAATATATCCTCAAGTGGAATCGGGGAACCTATAATCACATTGGATAAATTGTATCTGCCAATACACGAACCTAATAAGAATAATGTTAAGTATTTAGCAGAGAAGGTAGCATGGGATTTGAACATGTTTTCAATTGATGGGTATTCACCAGAAGCAGGATGGATTAAGATAGATACAAAACCCCTTGCCACAGTACATATATCTTCATTTGAAAAAAGAAGAAGCATACAAAAGAAGGCATCAAAATCAAAGAAAGCTAAAGGAGTATCAAGAAAATATTCAAAAAGGGAAAGGAACAGGGCAAGAAAACATCAGGTTGAAATTGCAAGGGTAATAAATTCAGTTGCCCGAAATAACGGATTCGAAGACTTAAGAAAAGAAAATATGTATAGATCATCTAGGCTATGGAACAGACAAATTTCACGCACTGATTGGAAAAATATAAAGAACCGTGTGAACAACTGCATTGAATTACCACCAGAGTACACATCAAAGAAATGCTCCAGATGTGGGTGTATCAACAAAGACCTGAATGGGAGCAAAGTATTTAGGTGTAAGAACTGTGGGTTAACAATAGATAGACAACTCAACGCATCAATCAACCTGTATCTGAGTATGGAGGGAGTTCCCCATCAGATAAGTTGGTGGGATTCGAATATCTTGCCTACGCTGGTGGGTGGGTACTTCCTGACAGGGGTGGAACAGAAGACTCCCGATGAACTCGCGAGGGAGTTATATGAAGTTGTGAAACCCAAGCTCTATTTTGGATATGATAGGTATAGTGATTCATACCTATCTATGCCTATATAGAGTAAAACCCGCAAAAACATCAACATTATACAGTATATTTATAATATTCTTGAATTTTTCAAACTCCCCGTGTAAAGATTCACCTGTAATATTCTCTCCTTTCTCAATGAATTCGAGAATACCATTTTCATAAGGGTCAGGTTATGGTTTCTGTTAACCATGTTAACATTTACCTTTGGAAGTTATCATCCCCGTGAACTCAGGGATGCTTAAACTTCGTGGGTATAACCCTATACCCTCTATTCCGTCTGCAAATGCTTCTAAGAATGCCTTCATTATTATGTTATATACAGCATTGAGATCCGCATGTATCAGTATTCCATTCTTTGACCTGAAAATGCCTTAAAAAACGTAGTAATGGAAGCTATTAAAAAATCATCAGAAAAACAAATGGATGGCACTGATAAAAAGGAGGAACAGAAGAGCATTGTTGACGTTTTTTCTAATATTGTGGAAACCATGGGCGAACATTTGGTAATAACAGATAAGAACAAAAAAACTGGAGAGTGTTTCAGTTATTATCTCTGACTATTCAGACATAGAATATGAAATAGATGTTATATTTTCGATCCTCAAGTTTTTAAGGCTGGGCGAGACTCTAGAGGCAAAGGGCAAGAAACCGTACATATACATATCATATTGATCTGGACCCCCAGCCAGTTTTTTTTTCGGAGCAATTCTGTGTGCTAAGTCCTCCATGAAATTCAGAAATTTTTATAATACAGTTTAAGGATATAAGAAGCGAGGAGATGAAAGAGGAATCTAAAATTAACAAAAAATACATATCAAAGGCCGGGCTGAAGGCGAGGGGCTGGACGGACTCGATGATAAGACGCTTATTGGGTGATCCAGACCTTACTGTAAGGAATCCATATTATAGGAAGGCCCCTGAAATGAAATTATATTTAATTAAGAGGGTGAACAGAATAGAGGGCAGTGATATTTTCTTAGAATTAAAGGAAAAATCAATGAAAAGAAGCGAAGCAATGAAAAAAGTAGCAAAGATGAAAGAAAGTAAGCTTCTGAAATATATTGATTCTATTGAAATTGAAGTGGAAAAAATGGAAATAGAAAAAATTAAAAAACTAGCCATTGAGAATTACAATTTTCATCAAGGTGCGATTGACCACATTGAAAACATGATATTCAGTGAAAAGGATCTTGATAATGCTTTCCTCAGCAGGATTATGGTAAATTACATAAGGCATAATTTGACGAATTATGAAGATCTATTAGAAGAACTAGAAGGTAAGGTAGGAAAGATTAATGCTTATATAAAATTGAAAAATAAGATATTGAAAAAGATAGCGGAAGTATATCCAGATTTAAAAGATGAATGTTATAACCAAATGAGATAATTAAAAGGGGTGATAAAAATGGTGAATGAAAAGGAGTTTAATATAAGAAAACCAAATTCGGATTATAGTGTTGTAGAATATGATATTGGATATTGTTTTGAAAAAGGAGATCTATTAAAAAGGTTCCGCCTGTCAATCAGAAAAATCTAGAGAAAAATGTTTTTGAGGTCTATGCTTGTTACTTCTTTAGGAATTTTGGTGGTGAAATAAAGTCCGATCCATATGATAAGGTTATTAAGGAATTTGATACCTTTGAAGAAGCAAAAGATTTTGCAGAAAATCTATTTAAATCATACAGGTACTTCTGATGCAGTATGGACCTGTTCGTAGTTTTATTGTCCTTTGCGGGGCTGGGGCTGTTGCTCCTGGACCTGGCAGTCCTGCTCTGGCAGTATACTGAATTCAGGCGAGGCACACTTGACAGGTTCTTGTTCGGTCTCAGGTGGCATAGGCTGGCTTCCCTGTTCTTCTGATCATGGGCTTTCTGGGGTTCGAGTTCCTTGTAACGATACTGGGGATTGAGCCTTTTGCTTTAGCCAATGCATTTATTGCAATTATTTCAGTCCTGATGATCTTTGGTCTTATTATTTTGGTGCAAAACACGATGGATGATAAAAATTGTAAAAAGGAGGAGAATTAAATGATGGATTTAAAAGAAATGAAAAAAATTGGAAAAATTGAACAGGACCAGTCTTCATAATCTTTTAATAAAGAATTTATCTAATCTCGAGAAAATAGAGGTATGGCCTGGCTGGTCTGAAGGGTATGCAATTAACAATAAGATCTATATTGATAAGCATTTAGAAGACGGAAAGGTGGTAGTTGCATTAATCAGGTCAGAGAATGTGAAAAGAAAAAATCGTGTAATAGTAATTTATCTGATTGATTATAAGAGGAAGGCCAAATTTGATGTGAAAGAGTTAGGAAATCGATTTAATGAAATTTTTGAAGTTGATGGGGATAAGCTAAAGAAGCGTTAAAGGTGTAATGGAATATCAGAGAAAGAATTCTTATGGAATTGAAAAATAGGAGGGATAAGTATGTCTTGGGAAACGTTGTTATTAGGAGATGTATATTTTAAAGAAAATAAAGAATATGAAGACGTAAGTTTACATGATTTAAATTAAAAATTGATAAATTAACCTTTATTTTACTGATTTTTCTTAATAATCGTAATGGGGCGCTATTGAAACCTCTCCAAATTTAAATATTTAAGAATTTTCATACCTGTCTCATCTTTTGTTGATATTACTTTCTTTGTTTTCTTACAATCTTCTATGAAAAAGGCTTAGTTGACAATGACCTAAATCCTTTAGATGATATTAATTTTATGTTTTCCTGAATGTTTATTTCTCCAGATCCCGAATTTGCTCTTTCAATCATTTTCTTTACCTTCTTTTCAGTTAATGGAATTATCTCATCCTCGAAATCAACATTCTTTTTTAGCATAGTGAATATCATTTCAGCGAGAATCCTTGCTATTGCTACTATTGCCCTATTCTTCTCAATCCTCTTTACTGAACTGAGATACTTATTCTTCATCTTCTTAGAGTATTTTATCAAAGTATGTGCAGCTAGTACCAAAAGATATCTTAACATTGATGGCCCTTCCTTTGTTATGTGCCCTTTCCTATCATTTTTTCCAGATTGATCTTGCCTTGGTACTAGACCCGCATATGATGCTAGACTCTCTTTATTCCTGAATCTATTAATATCCCCTATTTCACCTATTATCCCAGTTGCGATGTATATATTTATCCCAGGTATTGTCATGAGCCTTTTTACGTCCTCTCTATCTTTGCCTATTTTTGCCATTTCATTTTCAATCTTTTCTGATCTTTCCTTTATGTCAATTATTCTTTTTAGCATATCATTTATAACAATCTTTTCAGAGTAACTAAGCCTCTCTATAGATTTTGATAATTCACTAAGGCCTTTTTTCCCAAATATGTCCGTGGCTTTTATCTTTATACCATTCAATGATAGAATGCTGTGCACTTTGTTTTTAATTCTAACAACCTCCTCACCAAGGTATTTTCTGTGCCTTGTCAGTGTCCTCATTTCTTCATATTCCCTTGATGGCAAATATGCCTCTGGAAATTCATTCAATCTAAGTAATTTTGCAAGATTTTCTGAATCCGATCTGTCATTCTTTTTAGATGATTTGAATATCAATGCTAGTTTCTTTGGATCTGCAATGTGGACTGAAAAACCTGCATAACTTAGAATCCTTGCAACATGCTTTCCAGATGTGGATGCTTCAAGTGCTATCTCAGGCATTTCTAATATGTATTTACCCTACAAATTTGTTCCATGATTCTTCACTGTTCTTCATTTCGTATTGTTCTGTTATTTTCCCATCGTTTTCCATTCTTGTCACGTATACCAAATCCTTATATACATCCAATCCTATTATCATTAGACCACCTCTATGTGGTTCGTGAGAGCCCTATGGGTCGGAAATCTCGACAATCTTCTATTCACCTTTGTTTCAAGGTATAGTGTCGAGACGTAAAAGTGGTCAACCTTGGAAACGACCTTTATAGGTCAATACCAAAGGCGACCACTTTTCCGACTCTCACAATAACATCGTCATGTTATCGTGGTCAAAAAGCCTTTTTCATGACACCTACAAGACCCCCATAAAAAAGAGCTAATCCGGGAGTCATTATCATTACAAGTGCTGCGGAAACAAGCATGAACAATAGATCTGCAGGACTCATTTTATTCACCTGGTTATAGAGAAAAATGCAAGTTTGATAATAAAGATTGTAATTAAATATAATATTTTTTAATAATTTGTAATTTATCCATTTATATCATCTATTTTGTTTTTAGACATTTAATAACATTGTTCACACTTATATGTAAGGGTCGAGGATACCTCATATCAAAGCACCTCATTATATCATCCTTACATACATTGAATCCAAGGATGGTCCCCATTGAATTTATCATTTTCCTCAATGAATAAAAATTATTTTTCTTAGAAAAAATTTCTTAAGAACTTTTTTTATTAATAACAGTATCTCCGAATTAACTAAAGATTTAAGAGTCACTTTTCTATTAATTTCTGGTGAGGGAAAAAGGAAAATGGGCCCGTAAATCATAAACTCAATAACTGTTTATGATCTAATTTTCCTTTTTCTCTCCTCGTTATCCACCATCTTTGAACAGGTTTCACTTAGCTCTATTATAAATCTCTTAAAGCTCATCTCCTTTGAGAAATACAGATACCATATTGCCTCCAGAACCTGCTCATACACAAACAGAAAATACCTTACATTTATGTTCAGGGATTTGCTCTTTATTGTTGCTTCATCCTGCACCCTAAATATATTCTCTATCCTCCATCTTATCTTGTATTTCCCTACTATTTCATCAAGATTCACCTCCTTTAAGTTTGTTGCAAATGCCCAATCATAGTATTCCTCTGTCCTGTGGTCAAATATCTTCCTTAGAAATGCTATATATGTTGCATCACTTATTTTCTTTCCATCCCTGTAATATGTGAATTCAAGAAGTTTGATCTTTTTCTCACCCATCTCCATCGATTCCAGTTCTCTTCTTATTTCTGAATTCTTCCTCACAAATATGAGATAGTTAACCATACTGTTCAGTGAAAGCATCAACTCTTTTGTATAGAACCACCTGTCGAATAAAACAAGATCTATGTTATTGAAATTTCTCTTAAGAACTTACAATAAAGATGTTATTTCTATTGACATTTTCTCTAATACCGTTGATGGTATGGATATCAAAGGCAATCTGAAATCATCGTTAACCATGCTCGCCGTAAGAAAATAGAATTTACCATTTACTCCATCCTCTCCTGTCCATCCCCTTATCCAGGGATTGCTAGATTTTCCATAAAAATCCCAGTAAGTGTAATCAAATGCAAGCATTATCTTTTTATATGAGAAGTTGAATGGCCTTGTGATTGCCATTATCCTTGAGAACATTGAATCCATTATATCCTTGATCCCTGTCCTTTCTATTGCTAGATGCAATGAATCCGCCCTGTTATTTACAGTTTAAACGTAAGTATTCAAACATGTTGCTTTCAGTAAATATTTGTTATAGTAAAATCCACTCAGATGGTCTGAATGATTCATCAAATGTAATGAATCATTTATAAATTTTTCAAGAGTATGAAGTGAAAGGATGTACCGCCCAACCAAACTCATAAGACAACCACAATTACCTTTCTTCCAAGGTATTCTTTAGGGCAATCTATCTTAGCACTGTTTCCAAATTTTGTTACAGTCCTTGTAAAATATCCGGTGATATTGTAAACCTCAAGATGATTTTCATGGACAATAGGTACTTTTTTCATAGTATATATAAAGTATATCCTAATAATAAATTTTTCCATCAAATTACCATATTAATTATATCCAAACACCTAGATTTTAATCATTCGGAGATACTGAATAATTAAAAAATGTTAAATAGTGAATAAGTTTAGCAATAACTATGAAGTGGGTAACAAGAGAAAGGGCAAAGGTGGATAGAATTGCGTGTCCATGGCTTATTAAAAATTTTGTTGACGAAGATGCGGAATTCCTTTTTGTCAAGCCAGAAAAGGTTCTTGAAGTGGCAAAGAAAGAAAATGCAATTCCATTTGATGTACCAGGTGTTGAACTAGGGCATTATATAGAAAATGGAAAGGAATATGTGAGCTTCGATGCAATAATAAAAAAATATGGAATAAAAGATCCTGCAATACTTGAACTGGCAAAGATAGTAAGATCTGCGGATGCAGATATACCGGACCCAGCCCCGGAGGGTGCAGGTCTCGAGGCAGCAGCGGAAGGATTCAGAATAATTTCTAAAGATGACTATGATAATATGAGGCTACAGTTCCCATTATATGATGCTCTCTATGCATATTGTAAAAAAAAGGTAGGAAATCTTTAGTGGAGGAAGCAAGCAACGAAATGATTATTACCAACATTCTTTAATTCAGGCACCTTTGGTTCGTAAAGCTTTATTTTTACTTCTTTACCGGATGCTTCTATTCCCATTATACCATAGAAGGCCCTGATATTATTGTTTATCTTCTCCTTATCAATAACACCCCTTATGTTTCCAGGATTTTCAAGTTCTTTGAATCTCATTATTAGTTCGGTGTCACTAACTATTTCAATTTCATCAAGAATATTACCCTTTAGCTCTTCATTCCTTGTAGGATCCATGACAAGCCTTAGATACTCCACAAGTTCATTCGCGGTCCATCCGCATTTTTCAAAGGCAAATTTGCATCTTGTATGGAATGAGCACCCTTTGGGAGGATTGACTGGACTTGGTACTTCCCCCTCTAAATGAATCTTCATTCTCTTAGTTTTTGGATCAGGAACAGGTACTGCAGAAAGAAGTGCCTGTGTATAAGGGTGGAGTGGATTCTTAAAAATTTCTTTTGTCTCTGCAATCTCCACTATTTTTCCAAGATACATCACCATTATTCTATCTGCGATGTGCCTTACAACAAGGATGTGGTGCGAAATAAATAGCATGGTAAGATCCAGTTCCTTTCTAAGATCATCAAGGAGATTCAAAACTTGCGCTTGAACAGAGACATCTAGGGCAGAGGTAGGTTCATCCAGGACAACAAACTCTGGTTTCAGTGCAAGCGCCCTGGCAATTGCCACCCTTTGCCTCTGACCTCCCGATAATTCATGTGGGAATTTGTTCATAAACTCTGGTCCAAGGCCAACACTCTTTAGAAGTTCCTCAACCCTGCTGTATGCATCCTTGCTATCCCATCCAAATGATCTTAGGGGCTCTGCAATAATGTCCTTGATAAGATACCTGGGATCAAGGGAAGAGTAAGGATCCTGAAAAACAATTTGCATATGCCTTCTTAGTTCTCTAACATCATTTTTTCCCATATGAAATATGGAATATTTTTTTAATTCATCCTGTGAAATCTTTTCACCATTCTTTATCTTTTCCAATATCTCCTCAGATGGATTGTAGTAAAGTTCACCATCCGTGGGCTCTATCAATCTCAAAATTAGCCTTCCAAGGGTAGTTTTTCCACAACCCGATTCACCCACTAAACCTACTACCTCACCCTTATTTATAGTTATGTCCACTCCATCAACAGCCTTTACATTTAATCTCTTCCTTGAAAAAAGTCCTGTCTTTATCTCAAAGAACTTTTTAAGGCCCCTTCCAACAATCAGAGTGTTGCCCATTTTGATTCACCTCTAATAAAGCCAGCATGCAACATAATGGCCCTCCTCTATCTCCTTCATGGGTGGCCTTTCCCTGCTGCATATATCCATTGCAAATTCACACCTTGGATGGAACTTGCAGCCCTTGGGAGGATCTATCATATTTGGTATTGAACCAGGTATTATATGGAGCTTTGATTTCATGGTCTCCTCAGTCGGTACCGATCTTAAAAGACCCCTAGTATATGGATGCTTCGGATTATAGAATATTTGCATCTTATTACCATTCTCAACAACGTTTCCCGCATACATTACAGAGATCCTGTCAGCCATGTCCGCTATCACCCCTAGATCATGTGTGATGAATAGTATTGATGCGGATGTTCTTTCCTTCAAATCCTTCATTAAATCTAGTATTTGAGCCTGCGTGGTAACATCTAAGGCGGTTGTTGGCTCATCCGCTATAAGGAGTTTTGGATCGCATGAAAGGGCCATTGCAATCATTACCCTCTGTCTCATTCCACCACTTAGTTCATGAGGATATGCACTCAGGAGACTTTCTGGTTCATATATGTTCACCATTCTAAGGAGTTCAATTGCCTTTTTATTTGCCTCTTCCCTAAGAGGTCTCATAAGATAAGAGCTCAAAAGAGGAATTTTGAAAAAAATGCTCTCATACTTGCTCTCAACAATCTTTTTATATACGCTAAGATGGAACCTTGATATACCCTTCTTCTTTCTAAGCTCATTTAGGAGCTCATTTTTCTGCAAGGATGTTAAATCCTTCCTATAGTATATTGATTTTATCTGTTCTATAAGGGCATATTTTAATGGATCTTTTGAGAGCTCCATTAATCTTTCTTTTTCCTCCCCAAAAACAGCATTTTTAATCTCTTCAAAATCCTTATCCCCTAATGTATGCCTGGCCAGTATTCTCATCATTAGTTCATATTTTTTATGCTGAATAAGAGGCTCAGTAAGCTGGTAGCCTATGCTAAGAACAGGATTCAATGCTGTCATTGGCTCCTGAAAGATCATACTCATTTCCTTTCCTCTTATCTTGTTCAGGAAATCCTGTGTCTTATTGTAAGCTCTTCTGTTCACCTTAATTTTTGCCTTCTTACCTTTATATTTAATTATTACATCCTTTCCAACATTCTTTGTTAATTCAATTCCATTGAAAAATATACTACCTTCAACAATTGTCCCCTGTGTGGGAGGAAGAAGACCCATAATGGAATAGGAGGTAACTGATTTCCCGCAGCCAGTTTCACCAACAAGTCCCAGGGTTTCCCCAGGATATATCTCAAGGTCTATTCCATCCAGGGCCTTAACTACGCCCTTCCATGTAACAAAGTGTGTTTTAAGATTCCTCACAATCAATAAAGGTTGCTTTTCCATGGGATCATCTCCTTAACCTGGGATCTAGAGCATCCCTAAGTCCATCCCCAAGAAGGTTCATTCCTAGGGCAAATATCATGAGTGCAAAACCTGGAAAAACTATTGTCCACCAATCACCAACTATTGCATATTCATAACCAATGCTTGAAAGAAATCCAAGCTCTGGAAGCCAGGAGTTCGACGGTGCAAAGCCTATGAAATAAAGGGTGGCAAGAGCAAGTACTATGGTTGCAAGATCAAAGGAAAACTGAACAAATATTGGAGCCATTGTATTCGGGAGAATGTGTCTAAATATTATCCTGCTATTTTTAACACCCGATGCCCTTGCAGCCTCAACGTATGTTTGCTCCTTAATTGATAATGCCTGTCCCCTTACTACCCTTGCATATATTGGCCACCATAATATTATTAATCCAATTGAAAGAATCTCCAGGGACCTACCAAGGAAAACACCAAGTGCTATAACAAGTACCAGGTAGGGTATACTAAAGAAGATGTCTGTTAATCTCATTATTATTTCATCAAACCATCCACCATAGAAGGCTGAGAAAACACCAAGCACTATACCTATAATTGCGCCTGATACTACTACAAATAGGGAGAAGGCTATATCAATCCTTATTGCCTTAATAATACCATCATACAGGTTTATCCCAGGGTAAGTTGTACCGAATGGAAGGGAAAAATCCCATGGATTAGTAAGCCAGCTAGGTGGCTGGGGTGCTGTATTTACATAGTTTGGTATTAGTGTGTTTACGTTAGTAGTGATCCCCAGGATATACGGGTCCACTTGATCAAGGAGTGCAATTATGAAATATACGAGGACAATTATTAGGCCTATTGCTGATGCAGGACTCTTTAAAAGTATTTTCATTGTAATCTTAAAGTTTTCAATTCTTGGTTTCCAGGAATCACTCATTTTATCAAACATATTCACTCACCAAGCCTTATCCTTGGATCTATGTAGGCATAAAGAAGGTCAACAATGAAGTTTGCAATAACAAGTATAATGCCAAAAAGTAAGGTAGTGCCCATTATTCCCCCAGTATCATAGTTTAACATTGCCTGAACAGTCCAGTACCCCATGCCCGGATAGTTAAATATAGTCTCTATTACAACAACACCTGCAAGCAATCCTGCAAAAGTTAATCCAAGGACAGTTACAACAGGTATCAGTGCATTCCTCCTTGCATGAACCTTTATTACTATTCTTTCCGGAATACCCTTAGACCTGGCCGTTTTTACATAATCCATGTTGAGTGTTTCCACCATGCTTGCCCTCATATACCTCATTATTACAGCAATTGTTGTGAACGCAAGAGTAGCTGCCGGGAGTATTACATGCCTCAGTGCGGAGAAGAATATTGGCAGGTTTCCATGTATTAGGGCATCAATCATCATCACGTGCGTAGGGCTAGATATCCCCTGAGCATTTATCCACGAAACACCTGCAATAAGTACCTGGTCAACAGTCCCACTTAGAGGAAGAATATCAAAGGAGGGTGATATTGTCTTTGTTGCAAAGGCCAGGCTAAGTATTTGTGCCAACCAAAAAACAGGTAATGATATCCCAACAAATGCTATTACCCTTGTAAGCTGGTCAAAAAAGCTATCCTTCCTAACGGCCGAGGCCTGTCCTGCAGGTATACCTATAATTACAGCAATTATAAAACTTACTATAGCAAGCTGTATGGTGTTAGGTAAAAATATCATAATTGCATCTGTAACAGGACCTGTATATATTGGGGTCCTTGTATAACCCCAGTTTCCTTGGAACAATCCAACCATATAATAATAGTATTGTACCCAAATTGGATCGTTTAAATGAAACTCATTAATGAGCTGTTCTCTCTGTAACTGATAGGGGAGGTGCGGGTTTATATATGCTGATATAACTAAGTTTATACCCCCTGCCCTGCTCAGGGCAAAAACAATTATGCTCAGACCAATCAATGTTGGTATTAACATTAAAGTCCTTCTAATTATGTATGTGGAAAGCTTCATTAGAATCTGAGCCTCCTTTTTTACCTATAAATGTAATAATGTATTTAATACTTAATTAAAAAAAATAAAAAAAATGTTTTATCCCTTTGTTAGGTAGAAGTAAAGTGTGTCTCCACCGCCACCTATCATTGGGTTCTCTTCCCATTCAACACCGTGGATCCATGGTGCATAATACCAGAAGCCATTCGCCTGATATGTATATACATAAAGTGTTAGGTTAACGGCTATCTGTTCTGCCTGATCAAAGTATTGAAGGGATAGTGTTACGTTTGAAGTACTGTCTGCCTTCAGTATTAGATCAGTCATATTCTTCCATTCCTGAGCCTCCTGCTTATAGCCCCAGGACATTAGATTGGTATAGTTCCATCCATTTGCACCCGGGTATGTTCCATTCTCAAGGTACATTGCATTTACATAGTCTGAAGGATAAGGATAGTCTGGAGCCCATCCAAGTAGATATATTGGCATTGGATTCTCTCCTGGAACCATATAACCTATTGTTGTAGCAAATGGCTGGTATATAGGCGTTGCCTGTATGTTTGGATCCATCTTTGATAAATTGCTTGCCCACATGCTTGCAGCTGCAAAATCAACAGGATCGCTTGCATAGACTATAATTGGTATATTAATACTAACATTGTACATACCAGATTCCATCATAAATTTCTTTGCAAGTGTTAAATTATAAACAGGAACATTCTGGAGTTTATCTGGAGGTATGTAACCTGGCATTCCCTCAGGAATTATTCCCGTATAATGGAAGCCAAAGTTGGCATGGTATATCTTATTCCCAATTATGTTATCTATGTAGTTTGTGTAATTGAATGCATATGCAAATGCCTTTCTTACGAGTGGATTTGCAAAGTAATTGTAAGGCATATGGTACTGTGAACCATATATCTTTTGCATAAGGCTAATGTTCACATTCCATACAAAATTATAGAAGAATACACTTAGTGTTGGGAAAGTATATATGTTCTGTTTTCCCTGGGCTTGAAGCGCAGCAACAGTTGGATAATCCGATGTTGGTAGACCTGTAGTAATATCTGATTGTCCACTCTCCATCATTAGAAGGGCTGTTTCGTAGTCCTTTACCCACTGTATATATACCTTTAAAGTAGGTATCTTATCATATCCTGGTACTCCAGGTATTGGCTTGAAATTGGGGTTTGGTATAAGAACTATGGATTGCCCTGATAGATAGCTTTGTATCATATATGGCCCCGAACCCATTGCATTGTACCTTATGTAATTATTATAATTCATTTCATTACCAAACCTTGTATAATAAAGGAGGCCTGAGGGTGTCATTGTAATATTTGCTCCGTGTGCCGCCAGCCATTTATAATCAACTATTCCTGAGCCGAGGGCAAAGGCAATATAATAAAGGAATGCAGGATCCGGTTTTAAAAGATGGAATGTTATGCTCTGTGTTTGATTGTTATATGTTATTGCCCTGGTTATATTCTGATAGAGTGCTGTGCCATTAGTGTATAATCCTGGTAAGAAACCACCCCCTGGTAATAGATCCTGTGCAAGAATCCAGTCGGCTGTTCCGGGAGAACCCTGAACAAATAGAAGTGCCCTAACAAAGCTCATGTACACGTCATATACTGTGAGTGGATCTCCATTTGCAAATGTTAGATTAGGCCTTATATAAAAAGTATAATTAAGTCCATCTGGTGAAATTAGGCCATTGGAAAGAGATGGTACTTCCTTTGCTACAATTGGTACGAACTGGGATGTTGATGAGCCATTGTATGCTATTAAGGTTTCATACACATTGGCAATTATTTCATAACCAACTGTCTCATAGTCTATCTGAGGATCAAAGGAGTAAGGACCTGCAGGTACCACTTCCACCACTTGAATTACATTCGGGTTTGGTACATTTCCTGGGCCTTTAAGCACACTTGCCTTTTGGGTTGATGTTGAAACATATATTGTTTTCAAGGTGGAGATTACGTGATGCTGAGGGGAAGCAAGAACACTGTTTAAGTACGTTAAAGGAAGATATTGCAATACCCCTGAAACATTAACAATGTGCGTCTCAAATTCCGTTATATTGTATGTAACTATGGTGAAGTTCAATACGTAAAATCCAGGGGAGGAATATTGATGTGTTACATTCACGGGTAAAAATGCTCCTGAACTGTTGTTATAGTATACTGGAAAGACATTCTGTGAACCGTCTCCAAAGTTAAATATATAATAGGCCAAAGACCAGTTTGGCTCTGTAGGTGGCTGCAGATAGGAGCCAACAAAATAAGCCTTCTCATTTACACTAAATATTGGTGCACTTGGATTAAGTGTGGTGTTTACAGTAAGAACAGGTTGTGTGATTTCCCCTGCATAAACAGAATTTGTTATTGTTGGTGAAGTTATAGTGAGAGTGAATAGGCTACCAAGGTTGTTCAAATAACCGCTTTTTTCAGTTACATTCAAGAATACAAGATAGTTTCCAGGAGTGTTGTAAGTATGTGTTACTGTAGTTCCATTTCCTGTGGTTCCATCACCAAAATTCCAGTTCACACCGGTAACACTTGAGGAAATACTCGAAGGTATTATTGCCGTAAATGTTATTGGTGTGCCTACTGGTGCAAGCTGTGTGGAAGCACTTACAGATACTGAGGGGGTTGTTGTAGGCCAAAGAACAATGGCCGCAAAGGCTGCCACCACTACTACTAAAACCACTATAATTGCTATTATTGCATTTCTTGTTTTTTTCTCCATAACTCATTACCTCTTTTGAAGGTAATATGATATTAAGTAACAGAAGATATTAAATTTTCGGTACATTTTTTGACAACCAATCTTCTTGATGAATAAGCGTATTGAAGGGTGTTTACAAAGGATTAAATATAAGGTCGTTATAGGGTTTTTGGAATATTAAATACATTGCTGGAGGGAAAAAAATGGTAAATAAACCACATTTAAACGTGGTCTTCATAGGTCACGTGGACCATGGAAAATCGACTACTGTGGGCAGATTATTACTGGATACTGGGGCAATAGATCCAAGAATTATTGAACAGTATAGGAAAGAGGCGGCTGAAAAGGGAAAGGCAACCTTTGAGTTTGCATGGGTAATGGACAGGCTAAAGGAAGAAAGGGAAAGAGGAGTAACGATTGATGTGGCGCACAAGGAATTCCAGTCAAATAAATATTATATTACAATAATAGATGCCCCCGGGCACAGGGACTTTGTAAAAAATATGATAACAGGTACTTCTCAGGCTGATGCAGCAATACTTGTGGTATCTGCAAAGGAAGGAGTACAGGAACAGACGAGGGAACACATATTCCTTGCAAGGGCTCTTGGTGTACCACAAATGGTAGTTGCTGTAAACAAGATGGATGCAACAACACCACCCTATAGCCAAGAGGCATATAACAATGTTAAGGCAGAGGTGGAAAAACTTTTGAAGAGTGTTGGCTATAAGGATGTAATATTTGTTCCGATTAGTGGATATGTGGGGGACAATGTTGTTAAGCCAAGTCCAAATCTTTCCTGGTATAAGGGTCCTACACTAGTCGAAGCCCTGGATATGCTAAAGCTTCCAGAAAAGCCAATAGACAAGCCACTTAGAATACCTGTTCAGGATGTTTATTCAATTACTGGAATAGGAACAGTTCCTGTTGGAAGGGTTGAAACTGGTGTACTGAATGTTAACGATACAGTTATATTTATGCCAGCAAACAAGACAGGGGAAGTGAAGAGCATTGAGATGCATCATCAACCATTGCCCAGAGCAGAGCCTGGAGATAACATTGGTTTTAATGTAAGGGGTATTTCAAAAAACGATATAAAGAGAGGAGATGTTTGCGGAAAGCCGGATAATCCTCCAACTGTTGCACAGGAATTTACTGCCCAGATAGTTGTTCTAAATCATCCATCTGTGATAAGCCCAGGTTACACACCTGTATTTCACGTTCATACCGCACAGGTGGCATGCACAATCAGTGAAATTGTTAAGACACTTGATCCAAGGACAAATGCAACCAAGCAAGAAAAACCTGATTACATAAGGACTGGAGATGTTGCAATAGTAAAGGTGACACCCACCAGGCCGTTAGTAATTGAAAAATCCTCTGAGATACCGCAGCTAGGAAGATTTGCCGTGAGAGATATGGGGATTACTGTGGCTGCAGGTCTATGCATCGATGTTGTAAAGAAAACATCTTAATTTTTTTATATTTTGGTGATAAAATGGTATATAAAGCAAGAATATTGCTCTCGGGGAATGATTATAAAAAGGTAGAAGAGGTATGTAATGAAATAAAGAACATCGCACAAAGGACAGGGGTAGAACTCCATGGACCTGTCCCATTACCTACAAAAAGGCTGGTGGTACCTGTAAGGAAAACCCCCTGCGGTGATGGAAGCGCTACTTGGGACAGGTGGGAAATGAGAATACATAAAAGGCTAATAGATATTGAGGCAGATGAAAGGGCATTAAGACAGCTGATGAGAATACAGATCCCCGATGGTATACATATAGAAATAGAGTTAAAATCCTGAAATGTAAAAATTTTTATATAAAAAGAGTATACAACTTCCAATAAAAATTGGAAGTTTTGTTATGATAAAACAAAATTGGAAAAACATAGCACATATGCTTGGTTATAGTGATACACATTGTATTGTTATAGAAAATATAATGGAGAATAAGGAACCCGTTGATGTTTACATGCTTCATAAAAGGATTGGTCTAAGCAGATCTCTTATTTCAAAGATAACAAAAGAACTAAGCGAAAAGGGTATACTCGAAAGAATCAGATTTAGGCATAGGTTTGTTTATAGATTAAATGGCAATTTTCTTTACTGTATGTACGAGTCATTTATAAGACAGCTAAAAAGAAATATTGATGAAATGGAGGATGATGGACTTGAAAAACAGCTTAAAAGGATTAGGGATCATTTGAGTAATTTTAGGGGTGATTAAATTTGGCCGATGTTATTATAACAACAGATAGAACAATGATGAGCAATCACCACGGTAAGGAATTCCTGGGGTTTGGTGCCACAGGTGTCCCTGTACTCTTTCCGGAAAAATTCTGGCTTTATTTGTTTGCACCAAAAATGAAGAACAAAAAAGGAATTCCATGGCAGGCATCATATGGAATAAGGAAGATAGAGGCAAAACTTCTGGATTCAGGTATTGACACCCTTGTAGTGGATCCGGATTATCTGGATAGATATATTGATAATGCTAAGGTGCTATTATTATCCCATCACGATTATTTTGGTTTTGGTCCCCCCTCCTCTACCTTTGCCTCAATATTTAAAGAGGAGCCATTAAATGCAAGATCTTTCGCAAGGTTGATGGAATCTGATACTGTGAGAAGGGCAAAAAATAGAGGAATTAAGATAATTGCAGGAGGTCCTTCTGCATGGCAATGGAATTATAGAAAGGATCTCATGGATAAATGGGGTATAGATACTGTTGTTGACGGCGAGGGTGAAAAAATAGTTGTAGACCTTGTTAAAAAGGCCATTAACAATGAGGAATTGCCAAGATTTGTGGTTATGAACAATAAAGATGCACCAACCATAGAGGAGATATCTGAGATTAAACATGCAAGTGTTAATGGTCTTATTGAGATAATGAGAGGATGTATAAGGGGTTGCAAGTTCTGTTCTGTTACCCTTAGGGCTTTAAGATTTTATCCATATGAAAAGATTGAAAAGGAGCTTCAGGTCAATTATAGAGAAGGTGTAAGATCGGGGATACTTCACGCTGAAGATGTTCCATTATATGGATCCCTTGATTATATTCCAAAAACTGAGAAATTGATAAAGCTTCATGAACTTACAAAAAAATACTATAAAACAATCGCCTGGAGCCATGCCAGCCTTGCAGCAATACTTGCAGGTGAAAAAAATGATAAAATGCTTACAAGGGTTTCTGAGATAATCAAAAAGGATCAGGACTGGTGGGGGGCAGAGATAGGGATAGAGACAGGATCACCAAGACTGGCAGAAATAATAATGCCAAATAAGGCAAAGCCCTTTGAAACAAAGAATTGGCCAGATGTTGTTGTTGAGGCTGCGGGTGTAATGCAGGATGCGGGGCTTGTGCCTGCAATGACACTTATAGTAGGTCTTCCTGAGGAAACAGAGGAGGATGTAATAAAGACAATAGAACTTGTGGAGAGACTTTGGGATTTTAAGGCAATAATAATGCCCATGTTCTTTGTGCCTATGGGTATATTAAAGAACAAGGATTGGTACAGGGCATATGAGCTTACAGATACCCAGCAGGAGCTTCTTAAACTATGTCTTAGTCATGGTGTAAGGCAGGGAAAAAGAATACTCAGAAATTATTTCAACGAGCATCTTTATTACTATTTAATTTATCCATTTTACTGGTCATTCATAGAAACAATAGAAAGAGTTGCAAAAAGAAAGGGATATCTTATTTCGGATTTATCAGAGTTAAAGATCAATAAAAATAAAGCACATCCCTTTTCATAAACTCCCTGAGAAAAGAGGTAGCATAACAACCCCTGAAAAGCTTAAATTCAAAATAAACATCATTTTTTTTCACACCATATGAAAAATCCATAAAGGGTGCTGCAAGTGCCCTTCTGCTTCCCTTGCTAGATATCTCCCTTATTTCCCTTATTTTAAACATATTTTCCTCTATACCTTCCTTTTCAACAATACTCCTTTCTATATCTCCCATTTCACCACCTGCAAATTTACTCTCACTTCCAAAAAGTATGCCTGAAATGTATGCCTTTTTTTCAATAATCTTTTTTTCAATTGTATTAATATTTTCATTTGTAACCATAATGTACCTTTCATTTATTGGAAGTCCAAGGGAATCTACGGGCAAAACAATGTCCCCCACCATTGGTTGAAATAATGAAAATCTTCTAATCCTTTCACTTATTATTTTGTTAAAAAGATAACCTTGATAACCATGAACGAACATCATTCTTAGATTTCTAGGAAGCCTGGAAATTGCACCAGCATAATCTCCTGGCTTCTCAATTAAATGTTTCAGTAAAATATACTCATAATCCATCTTGCCCTTAGCTAACCTGAGTGTACCTTCAGGATCAAGGGTTTCAAAAAAATATTTTCTTGCCTCAAGGTTCCTGTCAAAATCAAATGTTAGGCCTATATAATGCCTTACTGCCTCATCAAACCTTCCAAGGATTATAAATTTACCCACTATATGTGTTACAGGCCTACTACTTCCAAACCTCTGTACACCGAAATAATTGGGGAATTGAAAGTATGGAGAAAACTCCTTAAGAATATTTTCTATTCTTCCTTCATCCTCAGCATCTGATACCACTATCTTAAACAAGTTACCGTAGAGATCCCCTAGGTCAAGGCAATAATCTGTCCTAAAGGATTCAAGTATCTCTGCATCTTTGAGATTTATTTTCAGATTACCATTAAAATCCCTGATACAAAAGTATTGAACAGTTATTGCCCTTTTATCCTTTGTTCCAGCAAAATTTATTGAATTTCTGTTTATTTTAAGTTCCTTTGCGAGTTTCATAACAAACCTGTTTGTTTCCCAGTTCCTTAGTTTCACCTTAATTATTGTATTTTTCCCATCACTTTTTCTTTTTATATCAAGTGGTATTTCTTCAACTATAAAGTCTTCCGGAGATCTCTTCAACTTACCTCCTATTCCCTTTCCCTTTGTAAGGTATTCTTCCAGACCAATGAATTTTTCACTTATTAAATTATTAGAACTATTGATACCCATATTAACGCTCATCTTTAAAGTTAAAAACCTAATAAATTTTAGGATAACTAAATCTTCTATGTAATCCATTCTTAAATTTACAAAGAATTTTATAAAATGCGATTTGATCAAATTATAATTTTTTAAAATCAAGCCCATAATTTTTATTTTTAATTAGCTAATTTAAAATTATTTTACATACTAAAATTCAATTATTTTTTTACGAGCAAATTATGTGATAAAAGTCATTTTTTAAATAGTATATTAAAAACTAAAAAAAATTGTGATTCAAAATACTTAAATATTAAAAATCTATATAGAAAAAAGGCGATGGCGTTCGCCTTAAATCCAGTTTTTGGTGATAACGCCTACTAAATAAAAAAAGGTTGATTATATGGAAAGGAATAATGTAAATCTAAGCCAGGATAATTCACTAGTAATATGTAGAATTAAAAGTTGCCTGATTGAAAAAATAAAATACATTGATGAGGAGATATCAAAGCTTGAGGTGGAAATAAGTAAAAAAAGATACTCACTTAATTATTATCAAAATTTAAAAAATAAAATTGAAAAGGACAGGGAAATAATGAAAAAATATATTGAGGAGCTAGAGGGTGAGATTAATGTCCTTAGGTGATTTTGTTGAAGATATTATGAAAGAGCTTGGTATCAATTATGTAGAAATATTTTCCTATCCCTGCAAGGATGAAAAATTTTCACAGGAAGAAGTAAATGAACTCTTTAAAAATTATCTTGAAAAAAAGGAAAAGTTATGGAACCTTAGGAAGGAAAGTTTTGAGATTGAAGGAAAAATAGCAGCTTTAAAATTTGAGATATTTCAAATATTAAAGGAAAATCAAGTTCTTGCATTTAATCTTTCAGGGCTTATGTCACAATTTTTAAATTTGAACAAAATAAAAAATTCTAGAGAAATTAGGAAAAATCAAGAAATTGATGACCTAATAGAAAGGTACACTATCCTAAGTGAATTTAAATATGAGTAAGGGAATAAAGAAAATAAGTCCAAATTTGAGGCTAATAATTCTGATAGGTATAGTGAGTTTCTTCGCTGACATGACCTACGAAAGTGCAAGAAGTATAATACCACAATATTTTACATATGTACTTGGTGGGTCCGTATTTGCCTTAGGTATTGTGATAGGTATTGGAGACTTTTTGGGATACTCATTCAGATCCGTTTCAGGAAAGATTTCGGATAGGACAAGAAACTACTGGGGGATGATGTTTTTAGGTTATACAATCAATCTTTTTGCAGTACCATTACTTGCATTAGCGAATAATTACATTATTGCATCAATCTTAATCATTATGGAGAGGATGGGTCGTGCAACAAGAATTCCACCAAGGGATTATGTTATTTCAACAGTGGCATCTGAAAACAGAATTGGATATTCATTTGCATTACAGAATTTACTCGATCAGGCAGGTGCTGTAATAGGCCCTTTAATAATATCCGTGATGCTTTTTTATAATTACGGTTACAGAGATGCATTTCTATTTTTGGCAATACCTGCAACTTTGAGTATTTTATCTTTATATGTCTCCTATAAATATTCAAAAAAGGAGATAAACTTTGAACCTAGGAAAAAGATAGAGAGGGGAATTAAAAAGAGGCATCTCATGTATTATTTTATTGGCATAGGGTTAAGCGCAGCTGGAATCTTCCATATCTCATTTATACTGGTTTTGGCTCAGGGATTTTTAGAACAGTATGAGGTAACATTAATATTCACACTTGCTATGGTGGGTGAAGGTATATTTGGCTTTATCTTTGGCATAGCATATGATAAAATTGGAAAGGAAATAATAATTATTGGTCCTATATTGGCAATATTAATCATTTCAATGGTTAGTTTTCATAATATTTTAGTTTTCATGCTCCTAGGTCTATTATTTGGTGCATTTACTGGGATCAACGATACAGTTACAAGATCAGTTGTAGCCAGTTATATTGAGGAGGAACACAGAGGGTCAGTTTTTGGAGCATTAAATACCTCCTATGGATACGGGTTATTGATATCTAGCATATTTGTTGGATATTTCTTTAACCAGATTCTTATAATTGTTTTATACATTATCATTCTTCAAATATCTTCAATTATTATATTATTGAAATTCTTTAAAAAAGTAAACCATGAAAAATAAAAAACAAAATTTTGATATAATAAATCCTGTTTAGATGTAAATGTGAGGGAATATCTTACACAGGCTAAAAAACTTGCGGAAAAAATCATAAAATATGATGACATATTAATTGTTTCTCATATAGATGCAGATGGCATTACCTCAGCTGCTATTGCATCTTCAGCCCTGGATTCTATAGGGAAAAACCATAAGGTCATTTTTCTAAAACAGCTAGATCCTGGTACTCTTGATGAAATTAAAAAAAATAATAGCCAATTATACTGGTTTACAGACCTCGGAAGCGGGATGGTTCATGAGATGCATGGTATGAATGTAATTATTACCGACCACCACTCACCGAGTGATCTTATACCTGTTGTTCCAAAAGAAAAGAGGAAAACATTAACGGATCTTTTTGAAGAAATAAGCAAAGATGACATATTACAGCTAAATCCCCATCTTTTTGGTAAGGATGGAGGAATAGATATAAGCGGGGCAGGTGTGACATACCTTGTTGCTAGGGAACTTAATTCAAAGAATGTAAACTTGAGTCCACTTGCTATTGTGGGTGCAGTAGGCGATCTCCAAGATATTGCCTTTTTAAAGCTTGCAGGAACAAATAGATATATATTAAAGGAGGCAGAAGAATTTGGCCTTTTAAAGGTAGAAATAGATGCAAGGTTTTTTGGAAGGGAGACACGGCCTGTATACAAAATGCTTGAATATGTATCAGATCCCATTCTACCGAATATCACGGGTGATGAAAGGGGAGCAATAGAATTCCTCAAAAATCTTTCAATACCCCTTAAGGATGGTGAGAATTGGAGGAGGTGGGTGGACTTAACTAAGGATGAGAAGAGGAAAATACTTAGCTCCCTTGTTAAAAATATAATAACATCGGGTTATGGAAGCATGATGGCGGAGAGAATGATAGGTGAGGTTTACACACTTATTAAAGAAGAGGAGGGTACATATTTAAGGGATGCAAAGGAGTTTGCCACGCTCCTTAATGCGTGTGGCAGATATGGAGATGCAATTACTGGTTTTAGGGTGGCAAAGGGAGATAGGGATGTAGAATACAGGAAGGCTGTAGGCCTTCTTCAAAAACATAGAAAGATCATACTTGATGGAATTGATTATTTAAAGGATATAGGAATTAATAAAATGCAACACCTACAATATTTTAATGCAGGTAGCAATATACCAGACACAGTGATAGGTACTATTGCATCAATAATATTATCTTCTGGAATAGCGGATCCTTCACTTCCAATAATAGGATTTGCCGACAATGAGTACGGTACAATAAAGGTATCAGGGAGGGCACCAAGGTCCCTAATAGAAAAGGGCCTAGATCTATCAAGAGCAATTAGGGAGGCTGCTATTGCTGTGGGCGGTAATGGTGGAGGCCATAATGTAGCAGCAGGTGGCTCAATTCCCCGGGGAAGGGAGATTGAGTTTGTTGAAATTCTGGATACAATAATTAAGAGGCAGCTAGGCAGTGTGGTATAGGTGCAAAATTTAAAATGTACGTAGAATTTATCAATTTTATGGAGAAAAAAAGTGGAATAATAGTTGCACTTGATATTGAGTCCAGAGAAAAGGCACTTATGCTTGCATTAGAAATATCAGACTTAATTGATGGTATCAAGGTGGGGTATCCACTTGTATTATCTTCAGGAATTTCCATTGTAAGGGATTTATCAAAGTTGACAAAGGTAATATGTGATTTCAAACTGGCTGATATACCAAATACTAATAAAATGATAGCACTATTGGCAAAGCAGAATGGTGCAGAAGGTATAATTGTTCAGGGGTTTACAGGCAGTGATTCCATAAGGGCTGTGGTGGAATCATTCTCCCCAGGAGAGGTTTATTCTGTTGTGGAAATGACCCATCCTGGTGCCCTAGAATTTATTCAACCTGTCTCTATGGATATTGCCAGGATCTCTGTTCAAGCTGGTGTTAATGGTTTTATAGTTCCAGGGACAAGGCCAGAAAGGATAGAGATTTATAGGAAAAATTTCCCCAATATGAAGCTTTTTGCACCGGGAATAGGTGTACAAGGGGGTAATGCTAAAAAAGTTATTGAAAGTGGAGCTGACTTTTTGATTATTGGAAGATCAATATATGAATCTGAAAAACCAAGAAAAGAAGTGGAAAATATAATAGATTCAATACAGTAATTTCCTTACATAGGGGCCATATTTTTCATAACCAAGTTTTCTGTAATATTCAATTGCCCCAATTCCACTCAGTACAAGAAGATACTTCAATCCATATTCTTCTCTGCTAATTCTCTCTGCCTCCTCCATTAAACCCTTACCAAATCCCATATGCTGAAAGGCATCACCATATCTTTTATCAATGGGCACCTCTTTTCCCACCACCTTCAGTTCCCTTACAATTGCGCTTGAATCCCTTACTTCGGGTCTATGGGCATCAATTGAAGGTATCCTCAGTCTTAAGTATCCAATTATTGCATCATTGTTAACATCATCATAGGATAGGAATATCTCTCTTCCGCCTGAGGCATAGTAATCCTCCCTTAACATCTCTATCCTTGGATTCTCAGTTATTTCACCTCTCTCTATTTTCCTTCCTATCTCCCTGCACCTGATACAATTGCAGTGCAATCCCATGGATTTCATCTTCCTATATGCAAGTTCCCTAATATCGCTCCTTTTTATTCCATCAACTATCAATGGAGAAGGTATGTCCCTTTCCACCCTCTGTATCCTCACCCATTTAGGTACTATCTTTTTAATCTCTATTAAAATTTCAAGAAAATCTTCTTCATGATATGGTTTGTAGATACCTTCCCTCCACCATTTATAAAGTTCGCTATTCTCGACCACAAGGGTTGGATATATCTTCAACATATCTGGTTTGTAATTGCTATCCTGAAAAATTTTCCTGAAGCTCTCAATGTCCTTTTCGGGTGTTGAACCTGGCAAACCTGGCATCATATGGTAAACAACCTTTAGACCAGCATCCTTTGAAAGTTGTGTAGACCTAATTACCTCCGTCTGACCATGACCCCTGTTTACCCTTTCAAGTATATCATCAAATGTCGTCTGTACTCCAAGTTCTACTCTAGTTACACCTAAACCTAATGCAATATCAATCTCCCTTTCATAAAACCAGTCAGGTCTAGTTTCAAAGGTGAGACCAATCATCCTATTATCTGAAATTTCATTGTATAATTTAGATAAATTTATATTTTCTGAAACAAAGCCATTCATTGCATCGTACATACCCTTGACAAATTCAACTTGATATTGCTCCGGTCTAGCAGTTACAGTTCCACCCATTACAATCGCATCTATTTTTGACGTTGAGTGGCCAATACTCCTTAACTGCTCTATCCTCGATTTTACCTGCCTGTATGGATCATAGTCGTTCATTATTGCCCTCAGGGCAGCGGGCTCCTTTCCTGTATAGGACTGGGCAGTATTGTATTCCACACCACCTGGGCAATAGATGCATTTTCCATGTGGACATGGAAAAGGTGAGGTCATGGCTGCCACTATTGCTACACCAGAGAGGGTCCTTGATGGTTTCCTAATGATTATATGGGAATACTTTTCCCTAAGTTCTTCCGGTATGTGTTTCAAGATATCGCTGTTTCTAGGTATTGCCATGTGGTTCTCCTTTGCAATCTTTACCTTTAATCTTTCAAAATCTTCCCTTGTTTTTATTTCCCCATTAATAATAGAATCAGCTATAATCTTTCCAGCATCTATCATGTTCTGTTCACATCAACAAGCACGTGTGTTTCAGTATCCCCTACACCTGCAAAGGATTCTACGAATTTGAATGCCGTGGACTCATCTTGAGATTCAAATATTACCATTGCATCAGGTTTTCCAAATATGAAATAACTTGAAACAATCTTTATATTTTCAGGCACATGCATATTCTTCAATAACATAAACATATTCGAATATTTATCAGGATATGCATTTATAAATGTAACAAACTTCATATTTTTTCATAATAATAGATGGTTAATAAAATTTGTCAAAGAAAAATATTTAATAACATATTGTTTTAGGTAGTACCATTATGTATATGTTACTTGATTATGAGGATGTAATAAGGATACCCCCATCAATGTTAGGTGAGGATCCTGACAAGATAATAAACGAACTTACCTATCAGAAACTAGAGGGAAGAGTGAAGTCCTTTGAAAAGACAGAGGTTCAGGACCCCCAGGAGAGGAAGTTCATTATTGTTGCTGTACTTGAAGTAAAAAGGGTGGGGGATGGTAGAATAATACCGGGGGATGGGGGTGTCTACCAGAAGGTTGAATACAAGGCAATAGTATTTCATCCAGAGATGCAGGAAGTTGTAGAGGGAACAGTTTCAGACATAACTAATTTTGGGGCCTTCATAAACTTTGGGGTTTTGGATGGTCTTCTTCATATTAGTCAAGTAATGGATGACAGGTTTGACATAGATCTTGAAGGAAAAAGGCTGATTGGAAAAGATACAAAAAAAGAGCTGAGGGTAAAGGACAAGGTAAGGGTTAGAATTGTATCCTTATCCTTGAACGATGAGAATCTTGCAGCAAGCAAGATAGGGCTGACCATGAGGCAGCCAGGATTGGGGAAACTGGAGGATATAAAGAATGAAGGAACTTAGAGCGTGCAGAAAATGTGGTAGAATAACTAGGGATTTAAAATGTCCAGAATGTGGTGGTGAGACTACCCTCGAATGGGATGGATATATTTATATAATAAAACCTGAGCTATCTTTGCTTGCGAAAAAGATAGGAAAATCAAAGGAAGGCGAGTATGCAATTAAAACAAGGTGAAAGGCTTAGACTTCCTGATTATCTGAGGGATGAGCTTTCGAAACCTGTGGGCAAGGTTCTTTCGGGGAATGAATTGTCCAAAATGGTTGAAGATGAAACAAAATTAATATGTGTCGGTGATGAAACAACAGAAACAGTTATTCACTTAGGGATAAAACCAAAACTATCTATATTTGATCTTAAGTCAAGGAGAATCAGGTTTCATGAAAAACTTCTTAATGTTTTTAAGCATAGAATAATTGTAAAAAATCCACCAGGTTATATTACCTACGATTTATTTAGGTCTATAAAATACTCACTGGAAAACTCCGTTCCTGCAATCCAGGTAGTGGGTGAGGAGGATCTAGCATCATTAGTATGTATTTTTTATGCCCAGTTAGGCGTTACAATTATATACGGGATACCAAATATGGGTCTAGCACTGATAAAGGTAGATGAAAATATTAAAAAGAGAACGGAAGAAATATTTGAAAAGATGGTGATTGAAGATGGAGCTTGAAATAATTTCAAAGAGGGAGAATCCTCTCCTTCATAGGACTGAGATAGAATTCGTTGTAAGACATCCTAAGGAAAAAACACCCTCCAGAAATGAGGTAAGGGGCCTAATTGGCAAGAATATGGGAGCCGAGATAGAAAGGGTAATAATCGATAGAATGAGAACAACTTTCGGTATGCAGCTTGTAAAGGGATATTGCAAGATATATGAGAATGTTGATTTTGCTAAAAAGATAGAACCCGATTTTATTTTGATAAGGCATGGATTGAAGGGGAAAAAAGGTGAATAGGTATGCAGAAGAGAGAGCTATATGAAATCAAGGATGGTAAACTTATTAGAAAGAGGAAAAGCTGCCCTAAATGTGGTCCCGGTGTATTCCTTGCAGAGCATCAGGACAGGTACACATGTGGTAAGTGCGGTTACACAGAATTTAAAAAGAAATAATATTTATACTCACCGGGGTCCGTAGTGTAGCTCGGAAAGCATAGGGGCTTCCGGAGCCCCAGGCTCGGGTTCAAATCCCGACGGGCCCGTTAATTTATTTAAATCAAACTTTTTATAAAAAATTTTTTGATTGAAGGGTTATCAGAACAATTTTAAGATTTTTTTAAAGAAATTTGATAATATTTTTAAATATGTTTTTTGAAGTATTATATTACAAAAGTTTAAATTCATTTTTAAATTTAAACAAAAGAGAATGATAGAAATTGTGGAATTAAAAAAGGTTTTTGATAACGTAACAGCAATAGAGGGAATAAATCTTAAAATAAATAAGGGTGAGATATTTGTTATTCTAGGTCCAAATGGTGCAGGAAAGACTACAACAATCAGAATTCTCACATGCATTATTAATCCTACAGAGGGGAATGCATACATAGATGGCATGAGCATTCTTGAGGAGAAAAAAAGGATTAGAGGGATGAGCGGTTTATTAACTGAAAATCCTGGACTTTATGAAAGGTTTAATGCCATTGAAAACCTAAAATTTTTTTCTAGTTTATACGGAATGGATGAAAGATCAGCGGAAGAGAAGATTAAGTATTATCTTGAAAAATTTTCTCTTTGGGAAAGGAGAAATGATCCTGTGGGAAATTTTTCAAAGGGAATGAAACAAAAGCTAGCACTAATAAGGGCACTAATACACGATCCTGACTATATTTACCTTGATGAACCTACTGCCTCATTAGACCCTGAGACATCAAAGATTGTGAGGGATTTTATAAAAGACCTTAAGAAGGAAGGTAAAACTGTAATACTAAGCACACATAATCTCACAGAAGCTGAGTATCTGGCAGATCATATAGCCGTTTTGAATACAAGGATAGTTGCCTTTGGAACACCAGACAATCTAAGAAGGGAGGTTTTTGGAAAGAAGGTTGTGATTGAGTTTACGGGAAATGTGGATATGGTGACAAAAATACTGAATGAAATGAGATTGAATTATTATCTTGATAAAAATAGGATAATAATAAATGAGCCTGGAATCAGGAATTCTATCATTGTTGAAACTTTGGTAAAGGCGGGTGTTTCTATTGAATATGTTTATGATGAAAGCCATACACTTGAGGAATTGTATTTAAGGTTGGTGAATAATGATGGACATAAGAGTGATTAAGGCAATATATAAAAAAGATCTTAAGGAAATACTATCATTGACTACCGTGAAATATTCATTTATATTTTTCCCTGTTGTTTTTTTATTTATAATGCTAATTGTTATTTACTTTACATATAACAGCCTTATTGCACAGGGAAGTATTCAAAATGCTGCATCAGCTGCAAAAAATCTTGAAATCTTTTCCTACATTTCAACCAGTTATCTTATATTCTTTGGAATTATTCCACTCTCTCTAGCATCTACTATATCCTCATACAGTATTGTTGGTGAAAAGACACAGAGAACCATCGAGCCAATACTTGCCACGCCTGTTGAGGATTCGGAGCTTTTCATTGGAAAGATGCTTGCACCATTTATTCCCACAATAATCACAACATATATTGTGCTTGGTTTTTATACACTATTTGTTGACTATCTCTCATTAAGACTAGGTGGAATAGTATTTCCAAACTATGCATGGTATAGTATAGTAATTCTTTTTATCCCTTTTTCCACAATTTTAATGATTCTCCTTACATTGGTATTTTCATCACGTGCCATGGATCCAAGATCTGCTCAACAATTTTCATCAATAATTCTTATTCCACTCTTAATTATTTTTATTCTTGGAATAGTGATATACACACTCACCTCTCTCCTTATAGTTATTATGAGTATAATTGTAATATTATCAGATATAGTTGTATATAAATTTGCGCTAAAGATATTTAATAGGGAGATTATTGTATCGAGGTGGAAATGATATGTTTCTATCGGTTTTTGGTCATATAAACCTTGATATAATAATTAAGGTTGAGAAGATACCCGAGGAGGGATCAATTCCAGTTAAGGAAACAGTAATAAGAGCTGGCGGAACAGCAAGAAACATTGCATATGTTTCAGGCCTACTTGGTATAGATGTAGAGATTTTTTCTAGGATAGGTGGAGGTTTTCCAAAAATTCATATTGATGAACTTACAGAAAAGGGTGTAAATGTTGACAACATCATTGTAAAGAATGAATATGGAATGAGTCCTGTATGTTTCATAGTAAGTGATGGTTCAAGGCAGGTGGCTTTTATAGACCAAGGTCCAATGTCAGAAATTACCTATTATAAAAATTTGCCCAGGGGAGAGTGGATACATTTTTCAACAGGAAATCCAGAAGAGTATATAAAAATTAAAAAATTGATAAGGGGAAAATTTTCATTTGATCCAGGACAAGAAATACATTACAGGTACAATAGAGAAAAATTTTCAGAAATGGTGGATAGAACAGAAATATTTTTTGCGAATGAAATAGAGTTTGAAAAGGCACTTGAATTTATGGATGAGAGTGATATTCTTGAAAAAACAAAGAATGTAATTGTAACAATGGGAGAAAGGGGCTGTATGTTAATAAGCAAGGAGGGTAAAATTATATTACCTGCTTACAGTGTAAAAAAAAGGGATACTGTTGGTGCTGGTGATTCCTTCAGAGCAGGTTTTTATGCAGGTTTAAAAAATGGTCTTGATCTAATTAATTCTTGCAAGCTAGGTATGAAAGTAGCATCTATAATAGTTTCAAAAGGTGGAATACCAGAAAAACTACCCAATATAAATACACTGATTAAATCTCTTTAATTATAGATTCTATCAGGGATCTATAATCCATATAAATCCTTTGTGCCGATTCCTTGTCCTTAGCCTCAGAATAAATCCTTATAAGTGGCTCAGTACCTGATGGTCTTACAAGTACCCAGGAATCGCCTTCAATTACCTTTATACCATCAATACTCACAACATTTTTTCCCTTAACAATTTCTTCCAATTTTCTCATTACCTTATCTATCTTCTCCTTTTCAATTTTAATGGTACCCTTAAAATTATAATATTCAGGGATTTCCTTTAGTTTTTCTTCTAGTGTTGTACCCTCTAAAGCCAATATTTCTATCATCTTTGCAAGAGCCATGCCCCCATCCCTGCAATACTGCATCTCTGGAAATATGTACCCTCCATTGTCCTCCCCACCAAATATTGCACCAGTTTCCATCATTTTTCTTGCTACAATGGGTGCCCCCACTTTTGTATAAACTACCTTTGATCCATACTTTTTAGCTATCTCCTCAATTGCCATAGAAACACTGACAGGAACCACAATTATACCCCTTTTCTTTTTTATTTTTTCAAGTGTAAAAATAGCCAAAATCTTATCTCCAGTTACAAATCTACCATTACCATCGATGAAGGCTACTCTGTCTGCATCTCCATCATGCACAGCCCCAAGATCATAATTACCCTTTACAATTTTCATAACCTCCTGGAGATTTTCTTCCTTTGGCTCTGGTAGATGTGAAGGAAAAGTTCCATCTGGCTGGCAATTTAAAGTAGTAAAATTAATACCTAGAGCCCTCAAAAGGTATGGCGAAGTTTCAAAGGAGGCCCCATTTGAGCAATCAAGTGCAATCTCAATTCTTTTTCCACTTATTTCATTCTTCTTTACCATACTCAATATTTTTTTAACATATTCAATGTTTAAATTTTTTATTTCTTCGAATTCTCCCTGGATATTCCAAGGGTTCTTTTTAAATTCTTTTTTTATAAAAATTTCTTCTATTTTATTTTCATCCTCCTCCCCAATCTCCGTACCGTCCCCATAAATTACCTTGATTCCATTGTATTCTGGAGGATTATGGCTTGCCGTAATCATTATTCCCAAATTACCGTATCTACTTACTGAAAGCTGTAGTGCAGGGGTAGGTAAAATACCTGCATCAAGAACATCATGCCCCATGGAAATTAAAACACCACCCACGAGCTTTTTTATATATTTACCAGAGATTCTAGTATCCATCCCCAGAATTATTTTTGAATTCTCCCTTGCCCATGTACCAATTGATAAGGATGCCTCTACAATAAAGCCCGGGTTCAAATCCCTATTTACAACACCCCTGATTCCATTTGTACCAAATAGACCCCTTTTGGATGCCATAAGAGAGAATAAAATTTTTAGAATAAATTATTTTCCATCAAATTTGTACCAAAATATTTATAAACTAATAATTAAATTCTAAATATATGAAATTAGCTACTATTTTAGTTGCTATTATGTTTATAGCGATGGCAGGAGTTATTGGCAGTAACCATATAACAAGCACAGTTCAGGCGGATTATGTCAAAACCAGTGTTAACATTGAAAACATCACCTTTTATATTAAAAACGATACAGTTACACATACAATAAATGGTGTTCATACAACATATACTTTCAATACAACCATGGGAAATAGAGGAACTGTGGATACAGGAACGCAATCAATAATAGAAGACTGGTATCTTGATCCGGCACTTGCTGGTAATTTTACCCTCCAAAATGCTACTGCATATTTTTGGATTTTTTTAAAATTCTACGGTACAGATAACAATCCTAACCTTTACTTGAGCGTCTATGACAGGAATCAGACAGGTAATGAAATACAAATTGGAACAACTGGAAGCATTCATCCTATTCTTGCAACAACCATTGAATCTTACACAATACCTGTATCTCTAGGAACATATACGGTAAAGGCTGGAGATACATTGCATCTCCATTTTGTTCTTAGCGGTGGCGCATCAACACAATACTGGGTATTTTATGGAAATTCAACATATGCAAGTGGTATTGCAATTAACAGTTACTCCCATCTTTTTATAAAGAATATTGAGACGCTTAATTACAATGGCACTTCAGTTGTAGGATTTCAGGAGAATTGGTCCAACAAAACAATCTATATCAATGCTATACTTAACGATCCACTGGGAGGATATGATATAAAAAATGTATCTTTAAAAATAATAGAGCCAAATAAAAGCATACTTCTTGACAAACCAATGATAAAAATATATGGAACACCCGTATCACTTACATCAATTTATCAGTTATCAATTAATTATTCAGCACTTCCAGAGGGGAATTATACAATCGTTGTTTATGCTCTAGACAACAATGGATATTACTACTACCAAGAACATTACTTATTTGACGGATACTTAGAGGTTGGCTATTCATACTTTTGGATAGGTTTACCAGTTAGTCTTTATATCCATTTATATGATACCTTGGGGAATCCAATGGCCCATGCATTAATTACACTTTCACTCAGCAATGCCACTTATTCAAATACAACTAATTCCTTAGGATTTACAAAGATAGAATTATTTTCAGGTACATATTCAATAAGCATAATTTGGAACAATACAATTCTTCCAGGGAAGGTAAAGATATATTATAATCAAACAACCTATACAGTAGGAGATACAATTAGGGTATCCGGTAATGAAACAGTGACCATGGTGGCCGAGGCGGGTATACTTTATTTTAGAGTTCTAACATCGGTCAATACACCTGTTTACAATGCCCTCGTATATATTAATTATCCAAATGGCCAAGAAAAGATATTTACAACTAGCCAGAATGGTGAGGTGGCTCTTGGTTTATCAGTGGGTGGTAATTATTCCCTTAAGGTTTATTATATGGATCAGATTGTGGCAAATAAAACATTCTTTATAGATTTCATAGCCAAGGGAAGTACGATAGTTCAGAACGTAAATTCTAAGATATACATGGTAAATATGAGGGCGATAGATTCCGATCTTGTGCCTGTTCAGGGAATACAAATTTATGTTGGAAATGCGTATGGACAGTTCTTAAACATTACAGATATGAATGGAACATCCTCATTCATTCTCCCCCAGGGTTCATATGAATTAAAATCCTATTATATGGGTGTACTTGTAAATTCAACAGATATTAGCATAGAGGGGAATTCCAATATTACAATAAATACAAGTATATTCTACATATCCTTGATTATAAAGGATTCTAAGGGAATTAATGTTGAAAATGCCAATATTTATATGAATGGAAACAACGGTCTTTTATTCACGGGGACATCAGGTAATACATCCATTACATTCAGGGTACCAATTGGTAATTATTCACTCAATGTTTACTGGGAAGGATCATTAGTTAATTCTTCAACAATTGTAGCAAATTCTAATAAAAATATAAGTGTTTACTCAAGCATTTACTATCTTCACATTGACGTTGTGGGAAATGATAATAAAACAATACAACATGGATGGATAATAGTCGAAAAGAACGGTACATTAATGGGCTATTCAAACAGCACTAACACCACATTCAGACTACCTGGTGGAAACTATCAAATCAAAGCCTACATAGATGAGATATATTATCTTACACCCGTAAATATGGGAACTGAAAAGAATTACACCCTATCAGGAAACGGGAACATTAGCCTAGTTATAAAGGGTTATCCTATTCCAATATTTTACACCTACCTATTCTGGATAATCATAGTTGCAATAATTCTTGCAATAATCTTTGCATTAATAGGTTTCAGGTGCCTATCCTCAAAAAGAAAGAAAGAGGGATTAAAGCCATGGGAAGGCCCCCCTAAAAGTTAAAAATTTTTATAACTTTTTTCATTTTTTTAATAATTTTTTTAATTAGAAAAATTTTTTTATAACCATATTATTACTTTTAACATGAAATCAAATTTAGAAAAATTTGATTTAGATGAGATCAAAAAACTTGATGGAATAAAAAACAGTGAGCTTTTTGAATTTCTGGAATTCTATGTTGAATTATTGAATCCATCAAAAATATTTGTTGTTTCAGATAAAAAAGAAGATTTTGATCTTGTTAGAAAAAGGGCACTTGAAGAAGGTGAAGAGGGTAGATTGAAAAAGGAAATGCATACTTACCATTTTGATAACTATTACGATCAGGCAAGGGATAAGGAAAACACCAAGATTCTCCTTCCAAAGAAAGAAGAACTTCCATTTCTTAACGTAATGCAAAGGGATGAGGGATTAAAGGAAATTCATAATCTTTTAAGAAATCAGATGGCTGGAAGAACAATGTACATTGGCTTTTTCTCCCTAGGTCCGCTTGAATCAAAATTCTCTGAACTTGCCGTACAAATTACAGATTCTCCATATGTTATGCACAGTGAATTGATTCTTTATAGGAATGCCTATAAAAAGTTTAAAAATACACCAGATGCAAAATTTTTAAAATTTGTTCATTCTCAGGGTGAACTTGACGAAAGAAAAACAAGTAAAAATCTTAAGAATAGAAGAATTTATTTTGATCTTGAGGGCCTTACAGGTTTTGCTGTAAATACACAATATGCAGGAAATACAGTTGGACTTAAAAAGCCAGGTTTTAGAATAACAATCTCGAAGGCCCTAAAGGAGGGATGGCTATCAGAACATATGTTCCTGATGGGTGTGAATGGACCTAAGGGCAGGGTAACCTATTTTACAGGTGCATTTCCATCAATGTGTGGTAAAACATCTACCTGTACACTACCGGGAGAGAGGCTAGTGGGAGATGATCTTGTATTTATAAAGCCGGTGGATGGGGTGGCAAGGGCTATAAATATAGAGGCAGGTGTCTTCGGAATAATTGATGGAATAAATAAGAAAGATGATCCAATAATATGGGAAGTTTTGCACAGTGATTCTGAAATAATATTCTCAAATGTATTAGTGAGCGAAGGAAAACCATACTGGAATGGTATGGGTGAAGAAATACCTGAAAGGGGAATAAACCATAGCGGCGAATGGTGGAAGGGTAAGAAGGATGCTGAAGGTAAGGAAATACCACCATCACATAAAAATGCAAGATTCACAGTTACTTTAAGATCATTTCCAAACCTAGATTACCAGGCACTTGAAAGTAGTGAAGGAGTTGAAGTGGGCGGAATAATATTTGGAGGTAGGGACAGTGATACCTGCCCTCCAATATGTGAATCATTGAATTGGAAAAATGGTGTGATGAAGGGAGCATCAATCGAGTCTGAAACTACCGCAGCCGCATTGGGCAAAGAGGGAATAAGAACATTTAATGCGATGTCTATTATGGAGTTCCTATCAGTTGATCTCGGAAAATACCTCGAAAATTATATTAAGTTTGAAGATAAGCTAAAGAAAGTCCCAAAGGTATTTACAGTAAATTATTTTCTCAAGGATAAAGATGGTAGATATTTGAATGAAAAAACTGATAAGGCCATATGGCTAAAATGGATGGAACTCAGGGTACATAATGAGGTGGATGCAATAAACACTCCACTGGGAAATATTCCAAGATATGAGGATCTTAAAAGGCTTTTTAAAGAGGTGCAGGGGAAGGAGTATAAAAGAGAGGATTATGAGAAGCAATTTACAATTAGAATACCAGAGCTTCTTTCAAAAAATGAAAGGATAAGGAATATCTATGAGAGGATAAACACTACACCAAGGGAAATTCTTGAAGAACTTGAAAGAGAAAGGAAAGAGCTAATTGAACTAAGGTCAAAGGCAGGGGATTATGTATCTCCATTTTATTTTTACAATTCAAGGTGATTCCTGAAGAATTCTAACAATTCCATTTCCAATTTTTTCAATCTTTATATCTGAATAATAAATATTTAAAGAAAAATACCCCTTAGCAGGACCTTCATATATTATTTTATTATCATTAGTTAATATTCTAATGTATACGTTATCCTGGGATGATATTGAATAATTTCCGGGAGGTAGAAATTGGATGTTGTTTTTGGCATCAGTCAAGTTCATAGATATTGGCTCAAAAATCAAAGGGCTTCCAGAATAGTTTAGCTTTAAGAGTATAATACCTTTATACTCAGCATAAATACCATATAATCCACGCATAAAGAAAATATTAAAGAGGCTAATCATTGTTTGATTATAAGGGGGATAATAAACTGAATAATTGTAAAAGAAATGGGAATATGGATCTGTTATTATATATTCCGGTAATGTATTATTCTTTAAAAAGTCGGGAAGTGTCCAATTATATCCAATGCAAAGCTGTGGCATATTATCCTGGATTAAAACCGATGAACCCTTTGGTATCATTTTTATAATATTTTCAAGTGCTATGTCCTCCTGAGTGACTTTAATATTATCCTTTAAGTCATACGAACAAACAACCTGGGAATTTAAAGGTCCCCATGGCATTAGAACAATTGCCAATGCTATATTAATAGAAAGTATTGCAATGGCTATATTTTTTATTGATCTAATTTTAATCTTTTTTATATTACTTAATTCTTTAAGTCCATAGATTAAGGATAAAAATATGAATGGTGTTATAAGACTTGGGTATTGAAAAAACATTGGATCTATGTATGGAAAATAGTTGTTCAAGAATGCAAAGCCTAAATAGGGAATAATAAGGTAAATATATTTTCTATCCAGAAAAGGAATAAATAAAACTGGCAAAAAAATATAAAATATATAAAGTACCTTTTCCATTGTACTTGTTTGAATCATTAAAACATAATATGATATAGAATGATAATTAGTCCAATAGGTGAGGTATGAAACTCCAAAATACATTACAATCCATGTAAACAAAAGAGTTGAAAAGATGATTAAAAAAATTGAAATTCTTTTTTCTTTGTCATTTCTTGCAGTAAAAAATAAAATTATTGAAAAAATTATAATAATTAACGGGACTAAAAAATTTGTAATGTCAGTAAGTATAAAGAAAATTATTGATAACCTATAACTCTTTTTCAAAAGAAAATAAAAAGATGTAAGAAAAAGTGTTGGTACTAGTGACATATAATGAAAATCGAACCAATTGACACCCCCCATTGGATAATAAAAAAGGTAGGTAAGTGAGATAATGACTGAAATTTTTTCATCATTTAAGACCTGTTTAGAAATTCCATAGATTGGAAAAATTGCAAGAGGAATAAAAAATGATTGAAATATAAGGAGGAGCCTAGGATCAGGATAAAGATTGAAAAATGGGGCCATAAGTAAATAAATCATCTTATTCATCGCCATTGTTGGCTGCCCATTGTAATATAATTGAAAAGGTTGATGGAAAACACCGTAAAGAAGAGCAGATGCAACACCAAGATCAAAAACACCTGCATTAAAAGACTCATATCTGAGTAGTGTAATAATTGACCAGGAAATGCCGTAAATAAAATATGCAACTATCAATATTATTATATTTTTTGAAATTACTTTCATTTTAAACAAAAATTGAGAATTTAAATATAAAACTTTGTTTTTAAAAAATATATAATGGGCCCGACCGGATTCGAACCGGTGAACTTCGCTGTGTGAGAGCGACGTCATAACCAGCTAGACCACGGGCCCTTGGCTTGAACATATTTATTCTTTATATTAATTTTTCTTATTTTAAAAGTTCTCGTGTCAAATCCATTTCATTCCTTATGCTCCATATGCCTATAAATATAGATACTATTGAGCCCAATAGTGAAAAAAATATTAACACATGGCCTATAAACCCCTGTGTAGTGAAGAAAATACCTATAAGAAAGATAATACCAACCAGGGAACCAAGAATAGTATAAATAAAATAAATCAAAAGGGCCACGCCAGAATTGATCCTTTTTCTTAATATAAGTTGTTTTTGTGCTTTTAGAAATTTTGTGAAATAATCTTTTAGGTTTTTATTTGAACAGGAGTCTATTTCTCTTTCAATCTTTTCATTTAAACTTTTAATCTCATCTTCTATGGTCTCTGTATTAGGTAGATTCTCAATTTTATTAATCTTTTCTATAATTTTTTCAATAAAATTAAATAGAAATCCTTTTTTCATGTTTATTTATTTTATTCAATTCATTATTTATTCCTTTCCTATGGATTTAAAATGAAAAATAATTTAATAATAACATAATAATAAATTTATTTATTAATATCTATTTAGTAAATTAATTTATTTTTAAAATTATATAATTTTATTGTGTTTTAATAATTTTTTCATATCTTAAATTTTATAAAATTATTAAACATAGCTTTCCATAAATATTTTATAACCTTGAAAAAATATGATTCAAAAAAAATATTTTGGAGGCTATAAAATTTAAGCATTAATTAAAATTTTTCAAAAATATATAAATAAATTTTAAAATTAAACATAAATCTACAAAAACTAGAAAAGTTTAATCACTTGTTTTTAATATTAAATTATGTTAAGGTTGATCGGTATAGGTTTGAATCCAAAAAAACATATGACATTGGAGGCTCTTGAAAAAATTAATGACTCAGATGAAATTTATCTTGAATTATATACTTCAAGAATAGTTGATATGACCCTTGATGAGCTTGAAAATCTAATAAACAGAAAAATTACCCTACTTGATAGAAAAACTATAGAGAGTGAATTTCTTGTCGAAAGATCAAGAAAAATGAATGTTTCTTTACTTGTTCCTGGAGATCCAATTATTGCTACTACTCATATTGGTTTAGTTATTTCCTCAATCCAGAATAATGTTGAATATGAAATAATAAACGGGATTTCTGTTCAATGTGTTGTTCCCTCGATCCTTGGTCTACAAAATTACAAGTTTGGTAGATCTGTTTCAATACCATTTCCGGAATATGATTATTATCCAGAAAGTGTTTATAATTTCGTCCTTGAGAATAGAAAACTTGGTTTACATACCCTTGTATTCCTTGACCTAAGAGAAAGTCTTGAAATGTCAGCATTAATGGGTATTGATATTCTCTTGAAGATGGAATCAATGTACAGAAAAGATGCAATAGATAAAAATACCATAATCGCAGTAATATCTAAGGCGGGTTCTGAAAAACAGAGAGCTATAGCGGATAAAATTGAAAGGATTAAGGAAAGGGATCTAGGTCCGACACCGCATATAATGGTAATAATCGGAAGTTTGCACTACATGGAGCTCGAAGCACTTAAAAAACTTGCATCATTTCCTGAAAATGAAAATATTAATTTATTATAAATAATTCTCGAAATCATATGTTTGATCATCTTTTAAATCCAAGATCAATAGCAATTATTGGTGCCTCATCCGATGAAAAAAAGATAGGAAATGTTGTTGTAAAGAATCTTATTTATTTCAATTATAGTGGAAGGATATATCCTGTTAATCCTAAAAGTGAAAAAATCTATGGCTTAAAAACCTATCCGAGCATCGAGGATATAAATGATGAGATTGATTTAGCAATAATTACACTTTCAGCTCCATTGGTTCCAGATGCTGTTGAAGCCTGCGTAAAAAAGAATGTAAAATATGTTATAGTTATAGCAGGGGGTTTCTCTGAAACAGGTGAAAAGGGTGCAGAGCTTGAAAGGGAGATTCTGCAAAAAATAAATGGAACTAATACAAGGATAATCGGACCAAATACGGTTGGAATATATGTTCCAAGATCTAATGTGAGTACTGCTTTAACACTTCCTGAAAGGACGGCATTGCCCGGGGATGGCAAGATAGCATTTATTTCACAAAGTGGAGCCCTTGGTCTCCTAACAATGGATACAATCTCTGAATATGGAACAGGTATTTCTGCCTTTATTAACCTTGGAAACAGGATAGATCTTTCAGAGAACGAACTTCTAAAATATTTCGAGAATGATGAAAAGACAGGAAGTATTGTTCTATATATTGAAAATTTCAAGGATGGAAGGGAGTTTTACAAAGTGGCAAAGGAAACAATTCTAAAAAAACCAATAGTAGTTCTTAAGTCAGGGAGGACATCTGAGGGGGCAAAAGCGGCATCACTTCATACAGGGGCTCTTTCATCAAATGACGCAATAACTGATGGTGTACTAAGGCAAGCCGGTATAATAAGGGCATATTCAGAGACAGAGCTTATGGATTACGGGAAGGTTCTTGCATATCAAAGGCCTCTTTTTGGTGATAGAATAGCAATAATTACAACTGCAGGTGGCCTTGGTGTAATAACAGCAGATTACCTTGTATCAGAAAATAATGGTGTAGGAATGAAGCTTGCAAATCTATCCGAAGAAACAAAGAAAAAAATTAAGGAAAACATTGTTCCATTCGGATCTGCTGAGAATCCTATAGATCTCACTGCAGATGGATCAACAGAACAATATTCAAGGGTACTGGAGATTTTAAATTATGATCAAAACGTTGATGGAATTATAGTCTATGCACTTTTTCAAACTGCAAAGGTAGATGAAACATTGATAGATGTATTAGAGAAATATATGAAAGGTAAACCTATGGTGGTGGGAATACTAGGTTCAAAGATTGGAAAAAGAATGATTCTTGAGGCAGAAAGGAGAGGCATACCTGCTTTTCCCTCAATGGAAAGGACCGTAAAGGCGATAAAAGTTCTATATATGAGAGGAAAATACCTAAAAGGGAGGAATAAATATGGAAAATAGGATATTGGAAGAAAAAGAGGTTAAGGATTTACTTTCAAGGTATGGAATAAGGGTTCCCAAGGGAATTGTTGTTAAAAATTTGCCTGATAAAATCGATATTGATTTTCCAGTAGTTTTGAAGGTGTCAGATCCGGGGATATTGCATAAAAGTGATGTAGGTGGTGTAATTCTTAATATTAAGGACTTTGATGAGCTTAATGAGAAATTTAGTATAATGAAGAAGAAATTTCCAGAATCAAAATTTTTAATAGAAAGTATGGAAAAACCTGGTATTGAAGTAATTGTAGGGGTAATAAAGGATAAAACTTTTGGGGAGTCTATAATGTTTGGTCTTGGTGGTATTTTTACCGAACTTTACAGGGATGTTTCTTTCAGGCTAATACCCATTGATGAGTATGATGCTAGAGAAATGATAAATGAAATAAAGGCAAGAAAAATATTCGATGGATTTAGGAACATAAAGGTCGACAAGGAAAGTGTAATTGACCTTTTATTAAAGGTTTCAAGGCTAGTAATGGATATGGGTGGTAAGGTGGATCAGCTTGATCTGAATCCTGTAATTGTTAGAGATGATGGTTCTGTTGTTGTGGATGCAAAAATGGTAGTTATTCCCTAAAGTCCAATCCTACAGTCCTTATTGATACCTTAGGAATATAGATGAGAACCCTCTTATGCCTGCTAATTTCAACCATTTTTCTTATTCTATTTACAGTCTCCAAATTTACCCCTGTTTCCTCAGATATCCTTAGGTCATCCATTAAAAGCTCTATACCATAAAGAACTTTGTCCAAGGTAAAATAATCAATACCAAGTTCGTCCTCATCCCTTTGACCCGGCCATAATCCTGCAGTTGGAACCTTATTTATTACTTTTTCAGGTAATCCCACCTTCCTAGCCAGCAATTTTACTTGTGTTTTATATAGATCACCAATTGGCATTAGATCTGATGCACCATCACCATACTTTGTAAAATAACCTGTTAAAAGTTCAGATTTATTGCTTGCACCTATCACAAGCGCATTCTCTTTATTTGCTATTGAATATAATACTACCATTCTGATCCTTGCCTTTATATTACCCAAAATTTTCCTATCATTATAGATCTCTCTGAAAGGAGATATGAATTTCTCTATATTAAAAACCCTAAAATCAATGCCTATCTTTTCAGCAAATTCCCTTGCATCCTTTTCATCATCGTTGGAACTTTCAATTTCAGGCATATGAATTCCAATAATTTTTCCAGGTGCTGCTTTGTTTGCAAGATATGCTACAAGTGTACTATCTATACCACCGCTCATTCCAATTATTCCTTTTTTTCCGTTCAAAAAAGATTTAATAAATTCTACAATTGTTTCCTCTGCTAGGAGAGGTAACTGAATTTCAAGCATATATGCATAAATCATTTAATAGATAAAAAATTAACTATCAGCTTTTTAGAAATTTTATCTACGAATCCTACTTATTATCATCTGCTCCCCATATTTTGACTGGATCATTGCTTCACTTAATGGTCCTTTTATCCCTACATTGGGCTAGTTAATGGATTTAAGTGCAAGCATTACAACAATATTATTTAAGACATAAATATAATGATCTTTATTAAAATTAAAATATTATAAATCGAATTAATAAAAAAGTACACTAATTAAAATAAATCTTGGTATTCGATTAGCTCGATTAATTGGATCAATTTTAGAAAGAATTTAATTATGAAATTTTTGTTACGCAATACTCACAAGATAAATAAAATAATAAATCATTTTTTAAAAAGGATTTCTAATAGGCTAAATTTACAAAATATTTAACATTAAAATTTTTTATGAAAAAATTTCCAAACATTTTAATACGCTATTGCAATTTCCCAAATGTATGCCAGAGGAAAAAATAAAACTTGATGAAATTGACCTAAAGATACTGGATATTTTAAAAACAGATGCCAGGTCATCTTTAGAGGAAATAAGCAAAAATGTTGGAATATCCAAGTCCACTGTGCATTACAGGATAAAAAGGATGATTGATAAGGGGATAATAGAAAAATTTAGTACAAAATTGAATTACAAAGCCCTGGGGTACGATATTTATGCGTTATCTTGCGTTAAGGCAAAGTACCATCAACACAGCATGGAAGAGATTGCAAAAAAGATAAGACAGGTAGATGGAGTAGAAAGTGTTTTTGTCATTTTAGGGGAGATGGATTTTCTTATAACAATACGTGCAAAGAACAAGGATGAATTAAAAAGAATAGTAGAAAAAATAATATCCTTCCCCGAGATTGACCATTCCAGTACATATCTAGTGATCTCAGAGATATGAGGGGCTGTGGGGTAGCTTGGTATCCTACGGGCTTTGGGAGCCTGAGACCCCGGTTCAAATCCGGGCAGCCCCATAATTATTTAGGGGATATATATAAGACGTTAAAACGTGCCGCTTTATTTATTTAATCTATAGAATATTAATTATTGTTCACTTGATTTAGACTTATAGTATTCAAAAAGTATCCTTAAGATCTTTGACTTGTTTTTTAATCTCCCGCCATTCTTAATTTTTTGTTTAAAATTTCTAAGACCCCTTTCAGATATTCCCTTATCCTTTACATCCTTAGGTTTCAATGAAAGAATCCACTGTTTGAAATCTTCAACGTTCTCATATTCAAGGTATGAATTATCATCTATTCCTAAAACAGAAGCCTCATCAATATTATTTGATTCCTTTCCTATGTATCTTATCCTATCAGCATTGATTTGTTTCCTATGTGCTATTCCTTCCTTGTCGTAATCGAATTTGTTGTCGTTATGTCTCACGTATTGTGTCAATACATCTTCTAAAGTATGCCAGTAAGCATCAGAAGGTAAGGGTAATTTATCTGATGCAATATCAGTTTTATAATCAACAAATGGCTTATATTGAATTCCTGAAGTATTCTTATCATAAGGCAAACACGGGATTAAATCGTTTTTCTCTGGTCCAATAAGCATAAAGTTGAAAGGCTTTATTTTCTTATTATATGTTTTTTTGCATTCATTCTATATGTATTTTTTTATTGGAAAAATATATATAGAAATTTGTTCATGTTAAATTAGGCTTATATATGTTTAAGGGAAGTGAAATGATGTATAAAAGAAGTCAATTAATGAAGATAGTGGCTGTTTCAATACTGCTCTTGTTTTTGATCTCTGAATTTTTAGTTATGGCATATGGATCAGGATCAGAAAAATCAATCTCTCCAAGCAGCACATCAGGAAATATATCCAACACAAATATCACTCCATTCACTCAGAATAGTAGTCAGAACAATTCAGCAGGATATGTAAAATATACTCTTGTTCTTTTCAATAATTCTCTCATAAATGGAAATTTCGTGAATACAGGTAATGGTTTATCACCAACTGAAATAGCATATGATTCATCCAATGGGTATGTTTATGTTACCAATTATAATTCAAATAGTGTTTCAGTGATAAACGGGGCAACCAATACAGTTATTACAGGTATTCCTGTTGGATCATATCCATGGGGAGTAGCATATGATTCATCCAATGGGTATATTTATGTTGCCATTTATAATTCAAGCAATGTTTCAGTGATAAACGGGGCAACCAATAAGGTTATTGCAAATATTGCTGTTGGATCATATCCATTTGGAGTAACATATGATTCATCAAATGGGTATGTTTATGTTGCCAATTTTTATTCAGACAATGTCTCAGTGATAAATGGTGCCACCAATAAGGTTATTGCAAATATTGCTGTTGGATTATATCCATATGGAGTAACATATGATTCATCCAATGGGTATGTTTATGTTATCAATGAAGGTTCAAACAATGTTTCAGTGATAAATGTTTCAACCAATAGGGTTATTGCAAATATTACCGTTGGATCAAGTCCAGAGGGAGTAGCATATGATTCATCAAATGGGTATGTTTATGTTGCCAATTTTTATTCATACAATGTTTCAGTGATAAATGGTTCAACCAATAGGGTTATTGCAAATATTGCTGTTGGATCAATTCCAGAGGGAGTAGCA
>WSBC01000013.1 GCA_009758405.1 Methanobacteriota archaeon | reverse complement strand
ACAAGGCAAGGATAATCTGGGGTGCTGCAATAGATCCTGACTATGAGGGTAAGATAAACGTACTTATAGTGGCTACTGGAGTGAGATCAAAACAGATACTAGGGAAAATAACTGAGGAGGAAATTAAAAGAAGAACGGGTGTTGATGTTATTAGGTAATATATTTTAAAATATAAAAATTTTTTATTCAAATATTTTTTTACTCAAAGGTGTAAAAAATATTGTTATTCCTTAATTTAGGTTATCCGAAAAATTTTTAATATTGTATTTATTCTTCAGATCGATGGAAGAGAGTGAAAGGATTGAGGAATATCTTGAGATTCTTTATAGAATGGAGTTAAATGGTGAAAGGGCAACCACTGTGAACATATCTGAAAAATTGAACGTTTCACCCTCTAGTGTCACTGAAATGCTTCAAAAACTTGCGGAAAGGGGTTACCTGAATTACACATCGTACAGGGGTGTGGAACTTACAGAGAAGGGAAGGGAAATAGGAAAAAAGATACTTGAGAGGCATAGGTTAATAGAGGAGTTTCTGAAATTTATAAATGTTGATGAAAAAAAGGTTCATGATCTTGCCTGCAAGATTGAACACGTGATCGATGATGATGTTTACAGAGGTATTTCTGAACTTCTTTATAAATATAGGCAAAATGGTAATTTAATATTACTTTCAGAGCTTGAAGAGGGAGAAAGTGCCTATGTGGTCACAATACACGGAGATGACAAACTTGTTAAAAGATTGATGGACATGGGGTTTGTTATAAAAACTCCTCTTATAGTAAAAAGGTCCCTTGGAAAAAGAGGTCCAATGATAGTATCAATTAAAGGAAGTGAGATTGCGATAGGAGAAGATATTGCAAAGAGCATTGTGGTGAGGAGGGGATGATAGATCTAAATGTGAGATCAAAGAGATTAAAAATAGCCCTCATAGGAAATTTAAATGTTGGTAAAAGCGTTATATTTAATTTTCTAACCAGAAAACACCAGAAGGTGGCCAACTGGCCTGGTAAAACAGTTGAGGTGGCAAGGGGAGAATTTTTTTACCTGAATAGAGAAATAGAGATTGTGGATCTTCCAGGGATTTATTCCCTTAGTACATTTTCACCAGAGGAGGAGGTGACCAGGGACTTTCTTCTAAAGGAAAATCCTGATGCAATAATAAATGTTGTAGATGCATCTATTCTTGAGAGGAATTTATACCTCACTCTCCAAATTCTTGAGATGGGCATTCCAACGGTAATTGCCCTCAACCAGGTAGATCAGGCAAGGAAAAAAGGTATTGAAATAAATAGGGATATTTTGGAGAATAGACTTGGTGTATATGTGGTAGAAACTGTTGCCATATACGGTAAGGGAATAGATGATCTTATTAAGAAGGCCATTGAATCAGCTGAAAAAAGAAAAATACCAAATGTACAGAGATTTCCAGAGGAGATAGAAAAAAGAATCCTGGAAATTGAAAATTACATAAAGGAGGAAAGATACTCTAAAAGATGGTATGCCATAAAGTTGCTTGAAAATGATCCAATTATAGTTAAAATATTCATGGATGATGAGGAGCTATTAAAAAAGGTAAAGAGATACAGGGAGGAGATAGAGAGAATTTATGGAGAAAATATTTACCATATTTTTTCACATGAAAGATATAAGCAGGTGGGTGATATTCTTGAAGGTGTCCAGAAATTCACACTGCCCACAAAGGCAAAATTAACAGAGGTTCTTGAAAACATTACAGTTCATAGATATTTTGGTTACATATTTCTTGTTTTATCTATACTTGCAATATATGGAATAGTTTTCTTTATAGGATCATATATTGCATCATTCTTTGACTTTATTTTTGAATCTATTGGAAACTGGTACTTTGGAAGTTTCGGTCATACAGAATTCACAGGACTATTATGGGATGGACTAGTAGAGGGTGGAATAGGTGCTGCTTTACAGATAGTTTTTTCCTATATATTCCCACTTTTTATAATGTTAACTATATTGGAAGATTCAGGTTATCTTCCTAGAATGGCATACCTTATGGATTCATTCATGGTGAAAATGGGTGTAAACGGAAAGGCATTCCTGCCAATAATGCTAGGTTTTGGGTGCAATGTACCTGCGTGCATTTCTTGTAAAATACTTGAAAACAAGAAGGAGAGATTGATCGCATCTTTCCTTGCATCACTGGTACCCTGTTCTGCAAGAACGGTGGTAATTCTGGGTGTTGTCGGTTATTTCCTTGGAATACAATATGCCCTTTTGCTTTATGTTCTTGATTTTATAATAATATTTATTGCTGGAAAGATTTCATCATTGTTTTTTAAGGAAAAAACATATGGAATGATCCTTGAGATACCATCATTCAAAAGGCCGATGCTAAAGAGCGTTATAAAGGAAAGCTGGTACAGGGTTAAATCATTCTTTAGCGTAGCACTTCCAGTAATAGTTGCTGGAAGTTTTATTATAGCACTCCTCAATATTTATGGAATACTTAATATAATAAATAATGCACTTGAGCCTATTACCGTTTACTGGCTTGGTCTTCCTGCCATAACGGGTTTTCTTCTAATATTTGGATTCCTTAGAAAGGAAATGACTGTAATAATGCTTGCAGCATTCCTTGGTACAACAAATTTTGCATCTGTTCTCACTCCTGCACAGATGTTTGTTTTTGCCTTTGTTGTGATGATCTATGTTCCATGTGTTGCAACTGTTGCTGCCCTTATAAAATACTCTGGATGGAAGGCAGCAGCATTGATTTCATTAGGCGAGGTATTTATGGCTATATTGCTGGGTGGAATATTATATAGGATAATTATTCTTATCTAGGGTTTTTCCTTGATGACATTATAGCCATTGGAATAAATATTAATCCAAGAAGGAAGAATAAAAGACCAACTATAACGATAACACCATACATTATGAGTGTATCTATTGGAACGTAAGAGATGGATGCATGGGGGGTATAATTTGATTTAACAAAAATGGTATATGTTCCAGGTTCAAGATCGTATATAGCCTCCTTATCTGTTGTCTCTATGGGTGGAATGCTCGAATTTATAATTATTGAGGAATTTACATTATATGCATATGATGAATTTACTAAATAATATTCAATTTTTCCGTGGGATAGTATTAAAAGTGATTCATCGTATACCTTAATTTCATTTGATTTATATAGGTTATCTTCGGCTTTATACCAAGAATCTGTTGTCTTAATATTTGAGTAAATTATATAGATACAGGTACCCATAAGTACTATGCCAACAACAAGTAGTACTATCCCTCCTTGGAGAAGCTTATTTTTCATTGGTTTATTGTATAAAAATCAATATTTCAATTTTTGCATTTCATGGTTGAAAGATTATTATAGTAAGATTTTGATCATATATTATGAAAAGGGTGGCAATTGTTGGTATAGGTCATTCCAAATTTGGGAAAAGAATGGATGTTACAATCAATGAGCTTGCCTGGGAGGCGGTGAAACAAGCACTGGATGATTCTGGCCTTTCTCAAAAAGACATAGATTTTTATTCTGTTGGAAACCTAGGTTTCTGGAGCGAAGAACTTTTACCAGCTGTTACAATAGGTGAATATTGCGGGCTAAGGGCAGGTAGCTTAAAAACGGAGGCTGCATGTGCATCAGGTAGTGCAGCCATAAAAGTAGCATATGATTCTGTCCTTTCAGGTAATTCAAAGATTGCAATGGCGATTGGAGTGGAAAAGATGTATGATTCACCAAATCCAACAATAATAGAACTAATAGGAAGGGCAGGAAACTATTTCTGGGAATTTGAAAACTTTGGACTTACCTTCCCAGGATACTATGCGCTTTATGCAACAAGGTATCTTCATGAGTTCAATGCAAAGGAAGAGGATCTATGCCTTGCATCAATAAAGGCACATCATTATGGCTCTCTAAACCCCTACGCCCAGTTCCAGAAGGAGATAACAATGGAGGATTGCATAAAGGCAAGGTACATTGCCTGGCCATTAAAGCTATATGATTCTTCACCTATTACGGACGGTGCAGCAGCGATAATACTTGCCTCTGAGGATATAGCAAAGAAGATAAGTGATACTCCTGTTTATATAGATTCCCAGGGATATGCCACTGGAAGTGCTAACCTGAGTAGAAGGGATGATTTTACAGGTCTTGAGGCATCAAGAAGGGCAGCAGCCATTGCCTATAAAAATGCAAAGATTGAAAGTCCAAGGTCAAGTTTTGATCTTTTTGAGGTGCATGATTGCTTTTCCATAGCTGAGGTGATGGCCTATGAGGATCTAGGAATAGCAGAAAGGGGAAAGGGCATTGAATTGTTGAGAGAAAACCAGACATACCATGACGGAAGATATCCAGTAAATGTCGATGGCGGTTTAAAGGCCAAGGGTCATCCCATCGGAGCTACAGGAGTTAGTATGGCTGTTGAAATAACAAAACAGCTAAGGAATGAGGCTGAAAGGGGAAGGCAGGTAGAAATAAGAAAGGGAAGAGCAATATCACATAATGTGGGTGGAACTGGGCATTATGCCTATGTTACAATTTACTCTAGAGGTGATTAAATTGGACGATATTTTCTTTGATAAAAGAACCCTTGAACTAAAATACCAGATTCCTTTGGGGAAGATAGGAGAATTCTTCAGGGGTCTGGAAAATGGAAAAATTATGGCTACAAAATGCATTGAGTGTGGTGAGATCTATTTTCCACCCCAGACAAATTGCCCTGAGTGCCCCAATAGCGGTGTGGAATGGATAGAACTAAGCGGTGAGGCGATCCTTGAAACATATACGATCATTAATGTTAAGCCCACTTCTTTTAGCAAGTATCCTGATTATGTGGTAGCAATTGGTAAGTTGAAGGAAGGGGTAAAGGTACTCTCATGGTTGAACATAGATGACCAAAAAAAGATAAGAATAGGGATGAAGATTTTTCTTAGGGTGGTAAAAAGGGAGGAGGATTATTACACCTACGAGTTTTTCCCTGAATAGAATCAAATTCATTTTAAAAAATAAACAGGAAATGAAAAGATTAGATGAATTTCTTTAAATTAAGATTTTTTATTATTTTTCAATAAATCTTCTACTTCCCTCCTTAAAACTTTCTTCCATGGAAATTTTTATAAGCTCATCAAGTGAAATCCTTGTATTCTCACTTTTCTTTCCAAGATTTATTATTTTTTTAATATTTCTCAATGTATCCTCTTGAATATTATCAAATATTCTTGAATACTCATAATAGGCACGCTGGAGTTGATTATCAGGCACTACAATGTCAACAATTCCCATCTCCCTGGCATCAATAGGATCGATAGCCTCACCAGTGAGGGTAAACCTAACTATCTTTCTTCCTATAGTATTAAGGCCAACAGTGGTTGCAATTGGAGGTAATGCACCTATCTTTGATTCAGAAAAAGCAATTTCAGCATTTTCAGATGATATTACAAGATCGAAAATCAATAGCATTTCAGCCCCACCTCCATAGGCATATCCATTAACAAGTGCAATAACAGGTATTTCGATGTTTAATAACGAGTTAAAGGCATCTTCAACATGTTTGAAAAATTCTTTCGATTCGTCCATGCTGCTCAGTGAATACATTTCATTTATATCATCACCTGTACAGAATGCCCTTCCTTCCCCGGTAATAAATATGCATTTTACATTATCTTCTATTGCCATCTCCATAGAACTCCTTAGCGAATCCCATGTTTTTTTGTTCAGGGAATTCATCTTATCTGGCCTGTTTATTGTAATATATGCATGGTTTGACCTTTTTTCATAAATTAGCCCGTACATCTCTTTTCTTTTGTATGCCCATTGATAAAATCCATATCCGCTTTTAATCCCATATTTACCTTCATCTACTAAATTCTGTAGCATTTTGTCGGGCTTGAGGCCCATTGAATTTAATGTTTTAACTACCTCATCCAGTCCATAGCCATCCGCAAGCTCGAGTATCCCATTACTGTACCCCATCCCAATTTTTTGTCCCTTTTCTACATCCTCAATTGTAGCAATACCGTTTGAAATTATATAAGATGCCTCATTAATGCCCGGTGAAATTATTTTTAATGGATCTATAGTAAAGATGTCTCTTCTCTTTATCCTTGCCCTGGAATAGGACCTTTCATACTTATAAAAGCCTTCACCACTTTTCATTCCAAGTTTTCCCTTATTAATAAGATCATTCAGTATTCTATGTTCAGAGATTTCAAAACCTCTGGATCTAATTTCATCCATTACATTTTTCAGGACGTCCAAACCTATGAAATCAAAGAGCTCAAAAAATCCCATTGGAAGCATTAGCCTGTATCTTGCAACAGAATCTATTTCACTTATATTTATTCCTTCCTCTGCCATAGAAAGAACATTATCGAATATCTTAAGATTGATCCTGTTTACAACAAATCCCGGTATATCCTTCTTTACTAATATCGTCTCCATGCCTATGCTCTTGGATATCCCCCTTACCTTTTCTATTGTATCTTTTGATGTGTATGATGAGGGAATGATCTCAACAAGATTAATCAGGGTAGGTGGATTAAAAAAATGCATTCCAACTACCCTTTCCTTTCCCTTTACATCTTTTGAGATTTCATCTATTGGTATTGATGATGTGTTTGTTGCAAGAATTGATCTATCAAACCTTGAATCAAGGTAATTAAATATATTCCTTTTCAATTTACTGTCCTCAACAACTGCCTCAATTATAAGATCCATATCTTCTTTAATATTTTGGATGTCTGTATCTGTATGAATATTTTCCAATAATTTTTCAGGTTTTGTTTTTAGTTTTCCTCTTTTATAGAGTGATTCCATTGACCATTTTATTTTGTTTAAGGCCCTGTTCAATATTTCATTGTTAACATCTACCAAGGTCACTTCATAATTATTCATTGCAAAAACTGTTGCTATACCGCTCCCCATGGTACCTGCACCTATCACCATTATTTTTGCCATAAAATCACCAAATAGATTGATATTATTACATTGCTATTATTTTTTTCTAATGCAGCCTAGTAAAAATCCTTTTTAAAAAATAATTTATTATATTTTTATTCACTTTAATTATTGGTTTTTATTATTACTTCCTTTTTAGAATTGATCTTATTCATCTTTTGATCGGATATCTAACTTTACTTCTATTAATCCCTTATTTAATTTAGAGTTTCAAATCAAATATAAGTTTGCGTGGGAAGGTTTGCCATTAATAGAGCTATCAAGGAATACAAAAAAACAGGTTAGGTATGTGGATCATTGTCCAAATAGAACATTGGAGGATCCTTCACTGTGATAAATGTGATCTAACCATAGACAGGGATATAAATGCATCATATAGAAAAGAGATTGGACATGGCTGAAACGATCCCTGTTCAATGATGGGCTAAAAGAACATCAAGTGAATCAATGATCCAGTCAAAAGATGGGGAGCAGATGATGGTAAGTAGGATCCCTATATAGGATTTCCACAAAACCTATAATGGTTTTATTATTAATATGAAAAGTTTAACTAACCTTTTACATTCACTCCAAATATGATTGTGATAATTGGTTTAGGTACTGCTGGGGTTTATGCCACAAGATGGATTACACAGTTAAACAGGGAGGAAGAGATTACAATAATTGAAAGGCATTCATATGAATCATATTCACCCTGTGGAATTCCACTAATTTTAGGCGAATCCGGCGATTTCAACAAACTCAAACATCCTTTTCCAAGGACAAAGAGAATAAATGTGCTACTAAAATTTGAGGCTATTAGGGTGGATACTGAAAGGAAAATTGTAATAGCAAAGCAGATTGGTGGGAATGAATTGAGGGAGATAAAATATGACAAACTACTATTTGCCACAGGCTCCGAGCCTCTGGTTCCACCTATAAAAAATGCAAGGGAATTCCTTGGAAATGGTGTATTTGTTGTGAAGACACTTGAAGATGCTGAATCAATAATGAATTATATAAGGGAAAAGAATGTAAAGACAGTCTCAATAATAGGTGCAGGGGCAATTGGCTTAGAGATAGCACATTCAATGGTGGTAAATGGTTTAAAGGTTCGTGTATTTGAAATGTTTCCTCAAGTTTTTCCAAGGGCACTAGATCCAGACATGGCTGAAATTGTGGCAAAGTTTGTTACTGGATTGGGCATTGAGCTTTATCTTTCCAGCAGGGTCGATGAGGTTATTGTAGAGGATGGAAAAATAAAGGGTATAATATCCTCAGGAAAAAGTTTTGATTCTGATGCCGTTATTCTTGCAACTGGAGTTGTTCCCAACACGGGTCTTTTAAAGGGTATTGTAAATATGGAGAAGAATTTCATAGTTGTTAATGAAAGGATGGAAACATCTGTAAAGGACATTTATGCTGCTGGAGACTGCGTAATTGTAAAATCATTTATAAGCGGAGAGCCAATGGCTATACAGCTTGCAACAACGGCTGCAAAGCAGGGTATTGTGGCAGGTATAAATATGGCAGGAAAAAATGCTAGGTATTCAGGTGTTTTGGGATCATTTGTTTCAACAATAGGCTCCCTTGAAGTGGCGGCTGTGGGGATTACGGAAACAAATGCCAAGGATAAAGATAATTTAATAAGTGCAAGGGCAAGGGCATTGGATAGACCTGAGTATGCAGGTGGTGAGGAGATAATATTGAAGGTACTTGCTGAAAAATCAACTGGAAGGATAATTGGTGCCCAGGCAGTTGGCAAAAAGGCATCAAGCAAGATTGACATAATTTCAATGGCAATCAAAAGGGGTGCCACCGTATATGATCTTAGTTCTATAGAGATATCATATTGCCCCGCTGTTTCTGACCTTTATGATGTTGTTAACATGGCGGGTGATCTACTGTTAAGAAAAATGAATCCACAGGATTATATATTCTGAATCTTATCTAATCTAATTTTTAGTTCGCATGCCTTACATATCTTTGATGGCGTAGGATCCCCGCAGATCTCACATCTGTTTAGCTTGAAGTTTTTGTAATTCTCAATTAACAGAGGTTTTAGCTGGTCATAAACGGAAACGATTGAATGTCTGGTTCCTGGACTCCTTGCCTCCCATTCATCTATGGCCTTCCTGTACTGGTTCCTTAGAGCAAGATCGGCATAGGGACAGGTACCGTGATAGAACTCTATGCCCCTCAAAATGGCATATAGGAGTACCTCCTTTTCTGGAATCATTCTTAATGGCTGTATTCTGGGTATAAGGTCTTCCTTAACTATGGAATGTGGTCCCAGTCTTGCAAGCCTATCAAGATCACCCCTTGCAAAATTCATTATTATACTCTGGGCGGTATCATCTAGGTTAAGGCCCGTGGCAACATATTTTGCACCAAGTTCCCTGGCAGCCCTATTAAGGAGACTCCTTCTGAATACACCGCAGTATGTGCATGGTATAAGGCTTTTGTCCAGGGAGGAGATTTCATCTATGGTTTTTCCAAATGAATCCTTTATCCTGAATATCCTATGTTCAACATCTATCTTTTTAAGGTAATTCCTAAGAACTTCTATTGCTCTATCCCTGTAACCTGATATACCTTCGTCAATAGTAACAGCTATTATTTCTATATCCCTTCTCATTGACAATATCTTCTTTAAAAGATAAACAGTTGTAGTACTATCCTTGCCCCCCGATGCACCCACAACTATCCTATCCCCTGGCCTAAGATCAACCTGTCTTCTAAGCTCGTGTTTTACCCTTCTTTCTAAAAATTCCATAAAGTGCTCAGCACAAAGATGCTCCCCATTATACCTTATGAAAATTACCGCCTCTCTTTCACACCTTGAGCACTTCATTAAGACCACAATGGCAATTTTTATATATTGTTTTCCCCTAATTATTTTGGATGGAGATCTCAAACGGTACAGAGATTGAGAAGGCAATAAAGTCAATAATAGAGGGTTTAAAGATACTAGGTCTCACAGATTATGAGGCGAGGGCATTTATGGCCTTGATACTCATTGGTGGAGGTGAGGCGGATGATGTTGCTAAGATGGGAAGGATACCCAGAACATCTGCCTACAAGGTCTTAGAATCACTTGAAAAAAAAGGGTTTGCAAAAATTATCCAGGGAAAGCCCAGGATATTCAAGCCCTCTGACCTGGATATGCTTGAGGAAAAATATAAAAGAAGAATTGAGGAGATTTTTTCACACCTAAGGCTTGCAAAGGAGATGTACGGAGAAAAGGGTGAGCCACAGCTTGTATACACAGTATATGGAAAGGGTAATGTTCTAAGAAAGATAGGTGAAATCATAGATCTTTCCGAAAGTGAGATATACCTTTCATCTCCAAAACTAGGTGAGATTAGAAGGGCACTTTCAGAACAGATAAAAAAGGCATTGTCAAGAAATGTAAAGATAATAGTCATTACCTCCAGGACACAAAGGGCACCAAAAAATACAGAGGTGCATTATAAGGAGGGACTAATTGCAACAGATATCGTTTCGGATGGAAGAAGGGCACTTATTGCAGATGCAGAACTTGCTGCATGCGGATATTCCGACAACCCCGCCCTGGCACAGCATCTTAAACACTTTATAGAAATTCTTCTTTATGGGTAAATATATTTAATATATGCATCCTTTGTGAGATATATGTTTAGGCCTATACCCCTCATTCTTTTACCATTTAGAAATATCTCTTTTTTATTGAATTTAACAATTTTATCCTCTATAACTTCACCAATCCTCTCACCAAAAAGTACTGGATCGGAGGTGCCAATTAAAAGTCCAAAACCATAATGTGGATAGCCCCCATCTATGATTCCACTGTCCCCTGCCCCATAAAATTTACCGCATCCGATTGGAATTATTTTCCTGAGAATATAAGCTCCCTTTTCTATATATTCCTCTAGAGGCCTGAACTCTCCAAACTTTTCACAATCATCAAAATGTAGCCTTAGTCCTCCCCTTGCCCTTAGAAAGTCATTCTTTGGTCTGATCTCTAGATGTATATGGGGATCAGACCATGGCCTGAAGTATGGGGACTTATAAAGTAATCCAAGTTCATCTCCAACATCCACCCTATCACCCTCATCAAAGTATGGCGCTATATGTAGCATTTTAACGTATGCTGGCCCCGAATCCAAAATTGTAACATGCTCCTTCATACCATTTTTCTTCATTGTATGTACTTTATGATAAACTATTTTACCGGAAACTGGGGAGTACATGGATATGTATTCCCTTGACAATGGAAATATATCCACTGCCTTAAGCTCCCTGTGGGAAAGAAATGGTGAATTCATGAAGGTAATGAAGGAATCCTCCCTTGCATAAATATCAATACCTGATGAACTTGCAATTTTAATCATTAATTCTCATAATAAATAATTTTATTAATCTTTTATCTTTCTAGTAATGAATGTACGATCTCGTATTATTACATGCACCTAGCATCTACGACTTCAGGAAGAGGGTGAGAGACTATGGTCCAGTGAGCGATGTAATACCTTCGACACCAATTTTTGAGATGTATCCAATTGGCTTTGTTAGTATATTAAGCGAGCTCATGCCACTTGGTTACAGGGTCAAGATAGAGAACCTGGCTGTGGAGATGCTTCTTGATAAGAATTTTGATGCTGAAAAGAAAATAAAACAGATTGATTCGGATATATTTTCCATTGATCTTCACTGGCTTCCTCATGTACATGGCGCATTGAACATAGCAAGGATTGTTAAAAAATACCATCCGGAAAGTGCAGTTATGTTAGGTGGCCTTTCTTCAACATATTATCACAATGAAATAATAAATAATTATGACTTCATTGATTTTATTTTACTTGGGGATACAACAGAGCCATTCCTTCCAGAGCTCATAGATTCATTCCAGAAAAAAAGAGGTCTTGAAAATGTTCCTAACCTTGTCTGGAGGGAAAATGGAAAAATAAGAATAAATAAGATACAACCCCCTGAGGATTATATTAATAAGGTAAGGCTAGACTATAAATATCTTATAAAACAATGTGTTAGAAGTTTCAGCGTTAAATCGGCACTGCCATACTCTGACTGGATAATATCCCCTTCAGGCATGACCTTCATTGAGAAGGGATGCCACCATAACTGTGTCATTTGTGGGGGATCCAAGTTTGCCTATGAGCACTCTTATTTCAGGAAATCTGTTTCATATAGGTCCGTAGAGAATGTTGTGAATGATCTTCTTTCAATTCAGGAAAACCTGGGAGTTCCCGCATTTATAATAGGAGATGTTCACGAGGCAGGACAAAAATATGAAGAAGAGCTCCTCAGAAAGATAAAGGAGAACGGTATAGACATACCTATAATGTTTGAAATATTTAATCCTGCTCCAGAATCATTTTATTCCAATCTTGAGAGAAATGTGTCTGAATACACAATGGAAATTTCACCAGAATCATCCGATGAGAATGTGAGGGCATATGCAGGTAGATATTACAATAACTTGGGCTTAGAAAAAACTGTGGAGTATGCAAAGAAGCATGGAGCAAGAAAAATGGATGTATTCTTTTCCATAGGCATTTCACACCAAACTAGGGAGACAGTACTTAAGGACATTGAATATATGGGAAAAATGTACGATAGGTATGGTTCTTGGATCCATCTTTTTACCTCTCCAATAGCGCCATTTGTTGATCCAGGATCCCTTGCCTTCGAACTTAATGAAAAATATGGCTATAGGATTTTTGCAAGAACACTTAAGGAGCATTATGATCTTCTTGAAAACTCAAGATCTTGGGTGGATTCATTGAACTATGAGACCTTCTGGCTAACAAGGATTGATATTGGGAAACTCAGTCTGGAGGCAGGTTATCTAATTGCAAAAATGAAAAAAGAGAAGAATTTACCAGGATCTGAAATAAATATGGATCTAATTGAGCAGTTTATGAATAACATATCCCATGATGGTGCAAATCCTCTTCCAAGGAACTATATTGGTCCTATAATCTATGATAAGGAGGAGTTGGTTTGGTCTAAAAATATTAAAATAAAGAATATGAACTGTTTCTTTGTTAATCTTTACAGGAATTTTTTAGGTGCAATGAAAAAATAGTTCAAGATTTTAGGTATCTTGAAAGGACAAGTCTCATTGCCTCCGAGGTACCTAGGCTCAGTGTTGTATTGTGCGCATCCCTTGCAAGTCTTTCCATAACTGTTCCCCTTGTATATCCGTAACCGCCCATAATTTCAACACCATTCTTGACGTGCCTCATCAATGCCTCACTAACAAAAAGTTTTGTTGCTGCAGCATTTAATCCCACCTGCATATTTTTGTCTATCAGCATTGCCGTATTATAAACCATGAGCCTTGAGGCCTCAAGATCTGTGAGCATATCTGTTAGGTAGTTCTGTATAAACTGATAATTAACTATTGGATTCTCCATGCTTTTTCTGTAGTTTGCAAATCTTACCGATTCCTCATAGACCCTTTGTAACATGCCAAGTGCTAGTGCAGATATATTTACTCTACCCCTCTCCAAGACAGACATTGCCACCTTAATACCCTCATTCTCCTTTCCTATGATATTTTCTGGGCCCACAGGAGCACCATTATATTGCAGGCCAGCGATCGCAGCCCCCCTAAAACCAGTAAGATGTATTTTTGGACCTACCTTGAAGTTCTCAGTACCCTTCTCAACAAGAAATGCTGTAATACCCTTTCCCTTAAGTTCTGGGGAAGTTTTGGCAAAAACTATAAAGTAGGATGCAACCAAAGCATTTGTTATGAAGTACTTTGATCCATACAGGAGGTATCTCCCATTTTCCTTTTTTGCTATGCTCTTAATACCTGCCACATCAGTACCTCCTGTTGGTTCTGTAAGTGCAAAAGTACCAATTTTTTTACCCTGGGCAACATCCTTTAAAATCCTTTTCTGTTCCTCATTCCCGAAGAGTAATATTGTTGCATCAAACAGGCTTTCCACCTCCATTATGAATGCACTGTTAGGATCTACCCTGGCTACCTCTTCTATGGCAATAACAAGTTTAAGTCTATTAGTGCCTGCTCCTCCAAAATCCTCTGGAATGCCTAGGCCGAGTATACCTTCCTCCGCCATTGCCTTGAGGGAATCATAGGGAAATTCCTCCTCTTCGTCCCACCTCATTGCATTTTTCTCCAATGTTGTTTCACAGAATCTTCTTATTTTCAATCTAAATTCCTCATATTCCTGGGGTAAAAATGCTATCATTTTCCTGCACCTTTTAAGATAATTCAATAACAATATTTTATTATTTTCTATTCTTTTTCTTTTTATCAATTTTTATATGTTTAAAGATGAAAAAAATATTAACTTGAAAGATTTCATCCTTTTTATGAAGAGGGATCTTGTATCAATCCTGGATTTGAAGGAAGACCTGATGGATATTATAAAACTTGGAATAGAGATCAAAAAGAATCCAAAAAAATATTCAAGGGCGCTTGATGGAAAAAGCCTCGCAATGATCTTTGAAAAGCCTTCTACGAGGACAAGAACCAGCTTTGAGGTAGCAATGACGCAGTTGGGTGGACATGCATTATACATGAGCCCCAGGGATATGCAACTTGGGAGGGGCGAAACTATTGAGGACACTGCAAAGGTATTGAGCAGATATGTGGATGCAATTGTTTACAGGGCCTTTGATCATGGGATGATGATAGCCCTTGCAAAAAATTCATCAGTTCCTGTTATAAATGCATTGGATGATGTTGAGCATCCTGCACAGATAGTGGCTGATCTTATGACAATACTTGAAAAAAAGGGGAGGTTGAAGAATCTCAAGATATCCTTTATAGGGGATGGAAACAATGTTGCCAATTCCCTTATGTTAGGAAGCGCTATAGTAGGTGCGGACTTTTACATTGCCTCACCAAAGGGTTATGAAATTAAGGAGGATTATGTTAAGACTGCAAAAAGTATAGCAGGGGATAAATCAAGGATAGTTATTACCAACGATCCAATTGAGGCGGCCAGGGATGCTGATGTGATTTATACGGATGTCTGGGTTTCCATGGGAGAGGAGGAGGAAAGGGAGAAGAGGGAAAGGGACTTCAAGGGATATCAAGTGAATAGTGCACTTGTTAGTAATGCGAAAAAGGATTATATTTTCATGCACTGCCTGCCAGCACACAGAGGTCTTGAGGTAACTTCTGATGTAATAGACGGACCAAATAGTGTCGTATTTGATGAGGCTGAGAATAGGTTGCATGCACAGAAGGCTATACTTGTAAAGTTCATAGGTTAAATCCTTCTCTTGAACATTTTTTCAATCTCTTTTATTTCTATTGAAATCATTGTGGGTCTACCGTGGGGGCATGTATATGGATTTTCACATCTCATAAGCTCGTATATAATTTCCTTCATTTCACCCTCATTCAATTTCTGGTTTGCCTTTATAGCACCCTTACATGCCATGGTTGAAATTATTTCGTATTTCTTTTCCTCATCAATTTTTGTTTTTCCCTTGGAGCGAATATAATCTATTGCCTCATTTAAAATATCCCTTACCTCATCCTTTTTGAACATTGAGGGTATCCTTCTTATTGCCACAGACCTTTGGTAGGCATCAATAACGAAACCCATATCAACAAAAATTTCCATGTTTTGCCTGATAATCTCCACATCGTCTGGAGAGAGCTCTATTACGAGTGGTGAAATAAGATCCTGGAATCTCTTCTCCCTTATCTGTGAAATGAGCTTTTCTGTCCTTATCCTTTCATGCGCAGCGTGTTGATCAATGAGAAGAAGACCTCCAGGTATTTCACAAATTATATATGTTCTGAAAAGCTGACCAATTATCCTTATTCCTCCAATGTCGGGGAGGCTCTCACCTATTTTCATCTGCTTTATTTTCTTTTCAACCTCAAAACCTTCCTTCTCCTCCTCAAGTATCTTTTCCACCCTTTCAAGTACATTGGAGGCCTTTGGTTCTGCCTGTGGAACTATATTTACATTTGATAATGAGATTGAAATTGCCTCCTTCACCGCTTTTAGAACCCTCGACTCATTGATAAATTTTACCTTCAATTTTTGCGGATGTATATTTACATCTATCATTTCAGGGGGTAAATTTATCCTCAAAATTGTAATGGGGTAAAGTCCATGAAATATCTTGGATCCATATCCCTCAAGCACTGCCTCCTTTACCTCCTCATATTCTACGAACCTTGAATTTACAAAGACGTATATATGATCATCAGTTTTTCTTGTCAGGGAAGGTTTTGAAGTCATTCCTTTTACAAAAATTGCACCATCACCATAGTCAAGCTCGAGCATCTGATTTGCCTCTGCCGGGGAATAAACCTGTGCAAATCTTTCCTTCAAATTAATTACTCCTGGAAGGTTGTGAATAATCCTTCCATCATTCTTAAATATGAAATGAATATCTTCGTGTGAAATCTCGAATATTTTAATAAATTCCAATATTTTTAAAAACTCGGTATTATCAGATTTTAATGACTTTTTTCTTGCAGGTAGATTAAAGAAAAGATCCCTAACGCGAACTGTTGTCCCCTTTTTTGGCTCCCTCTTCTCCTTTTTAATTATTTTGCCACCCTCAAGATAAATGTATGTGGATGGTAAATCAAGTGATTCTCCTGTCCATAGCTCCATTTTTGAAACAGATGATATGCTGTATAGAGCTTCCCCACGAAAACCCAATGTTTTTAAGCTCATGAGGTCCTCAATGGATCTTATCTTGCTTGTTGAATGTTTCATTATGCTAAGGACTGCATCTTCTTCACTCATTCCAATACCATCATCATTGACAGTTATCTCAGCCTTTCCTCCACCCCTTACCTCCACCTCTATTTTTTTTGATAATGCATCTATTGAATTTTCAACAAGTTCCTTAACAACATTTGCAGGCCTTTCCACCACCTCTCCAGCCGCAATAAGTGACGCAGTTTTTTCATCAAGAATTCTAATCCTGTTCATGGAAAAATGATATTAATACATCTTAAAAACATTTTAGGGCCGGGACCGGGAGTCGAACCCGGGTCTAGGGATCCACAGTCCCCAAGGATTACCACTACCCCACCCCGGCCATATTTCAAATGAAAATTTATTCATATTATTAATATTTTCCCAGTCGGAATTTTTAATATTACCATTTACATCTCCTATGGATGCAGTGGTATAGGGATAAAAACTTGCTTGCTCTTTCGATTTCCTTTATGGTAGCAAACATTGGCTGGGGAATGGCTTGGCCATACCTCCCTGTTTATGTGTCAATACTTGGTGGGGGTATATTATTTATTACACTTCTTTCCATAATGTTTAATCTTTTTGGCAGTTTTTCCCAGTATCCCTGGGCGAGGTTATCGGATAAAAGTGGTCAAAAAAAGATTTTCATTTCCTTAGGGAATGGCTTTTCAGGTCTAATGTTTTATCTAATGTCTCTCAGTACAATACCAATAGTAATAATAGAGTACAGGATACTTCAGGGAATATTTTCATCAATGGCCACACCTACTTCAAGCGCGCTTATTGTAGAACTTGGAAAAGAAAATATGGGCCTCTATTTTGGCATTTTTAACTCCTTCATAGAGCTTGGGTATACCATAGGTAGTTTCTTCGGAAGTATGATATATGTTTTAACAGGAAATATTACCACAATTTTCATAATATCAATGATACTTTTTATAATTTCAGCATTTATAACACAGTTGGGTTTAAGGGAGGAAAGGACAAAGATAGACAGGAGCAAAATTCCATTCCCAACATTCAGGCATGAGGGTAAACCTGGTAGGTTTCCAATGAATTTAAAGGACGGGGTTAAAATAATTTTTGAAAACAAGGACATTTTATTCCTTGCAATAGCTGTATTTTTTGTAATGAGTGCATCGGGGGAAGTTTATTCTGTTCTACCTGTTTACCTGAATGAAAAATTTTCAGAATCATGGATAGGTTTTCTTTATGGCGTTGAATCCATCTCTGTTGTAGCCTTTACTCCTATTTTTGGATATCTTTCCGATAGGATAAACATAAAATATTTGATAATTACAGGCATCATAGGTTATTTTATCACATTCATATTGTATTTTATTTTTAACACTCCCCAAGAGATGATTTTTGCGGAGATAATATCTGGAATGAAGTGGTCTGCCTTCATTGTTTCTGCAAGTACATATGTAGGAGTTGTATCCCCAAAGGGAAAGGAGTCAAGGTCACAGGCAATGCTTAACATAGCCCAGAGTATGGGATGGGTATTAGGTCCTGCTGTGGCAGTTCCAATTATCACATTCTTTGGTTTTTCAATTAATATAATTTTTTCTTTTATATTTATTACAATAGGTCTTTTAATTGTTTTAATATTTGTTAAAAGCAAAAAAATAAAAACAGAGAATACATAATGAATATTATGATAGAGCTGAAGGAATTTGATAATTATGCAACAATAAGGATAATGAGGGAGGAAAAGGCAAATGCGATGAATCTTGACCTTATAGATGAAATTTCTGCCGCTGTTGATTCTATAGAAAAAAAGAAGAATATAATATCTGTAATAATAACAGGATCCGGTAAATTCTTTTCGGCTGGTGGTGATCTCAGTGAAATGCTTAAACTGGATGAAAATTCTGGTAGAATATTCTCATTAAAGGGCCAAAAATTAATGGATAGTATAGAGGGATCTGAAAAAATATACATCGCAGCCCTGAATGGACCCGCATATGGAGGTGGAATGGAACTTGCCCTTGCTTGTGATATAAGGATAGCCTCTAGGGATGTAAAGATGGGACAGACCGAGATCAACGTAGGACTTGTTACTGGGTGGGGCGGTGCAGAGAGGTTAATAAAGTATGTTGGAAAAAGTATTGCATCTTATCTTTTGTTGACCGGAGCAGTTTTGGACGCTGAATCCGCATATAAATTTGGAATAATACATAAAATATCTGATAATCCATTTGATGATGCGGTAAAAATATCACAGGATCTTTCTAAGAAAAACCCAGATGCATTGAGGGCATACAAACATATGCTCAACATAATTTCCTTTGACCTCGAATCAATCTATTTTGGAAAAATAGTATCTTCACAGAACGGAAAAGAGGCAATTAATGCATTCTTTGAGAAGAGGGTGCCTAATTTCAAATGATATTGATACATGCCTGCTGCGCTCCTTGCGTTTCACCTATACTTGATGAGTTGAATGACTACCATGTTTTTTGGTATAATCCAAACATACATCCATACAGGGAATATTTGAGAAGGCTTGATACATTAAAAAAACTAAGGGATGAAAAGGGATTTGAATTAATCATTGATCACGAATATGACATTCAAAAATGGCTTGAGAAAGTCATAGTGCTTAACAAAAAGAATGATGTTTTAAGGTGCAGGTTTTGTTATGCTGATAGGCTTGAAAAAACAGCAAGATATGCAAAAGAGCATGGATATGATTCATTCACATCTTCCCTCCTTTACTCACCCTATCAAAAACATGAACTAATAAAAGAGATTGGAGAATCTTTGTCAAAAAAGTTCGATATTAATTTTTATTACAGGGATTTTAGGGACCTTTATCCAAAGGGAGATGAGATAGCAAAAAGGTATGGTCTTTATAGGCAGGGTTACTGTGGATGCATTTTCAGTGAATTTGACAGGTATGGAGGAAGGGATAATGAAAATAAGGATTGACAATGAGGATATAGATATTGAAGGGATGATAAAAGAGGTGCACAATGAAAAAAATGGTGCAATTGTTACATTCCTTGGTACTGTTAGGAATGAAAACATGGGAAAGGATGTAAAAAGGATAATTTATGATGCATATATGCCTATGGCACTTATGGAGCTAGAAAATTTATGCAAGGAGGCAAAAGAAAAATTTAAACTCATAGATTTGGGTGTTCACCATAGGATAGGTGAATTTAAACCTGGTGATTTAGTAGTGTTTATAGTTGTTTCATCTGCACACAGAGAGGAGGCATTTTCAGCCTGTAAATTTATAATAGATGAAATAAAGGCCAGGGTACCTATATGGAAAAAGGAGTTCTATGGTGATGGATCCTCATGGACCGTGACACCATAAAGTATAAATAATGATGGAACTTTTCCATTTTTACCTGTGATTGAATTAATGAAAGAGGTGTAAAGTATATGGCAGATGCAACATATATTAGGTTCGAAGTGCCTAAGGATCTTCAAGATAAGATACTATCAGCGGTTGAGATTGCAAAGGAATCTGGGAAGGTAAAGAAGGGAACAAATGAGGTTACAAAGGCTGTGGAAAGGATGGAGGCCAAGTTCGTGGTGATTGCCACAGATGTGTCTCCGCCCGAGGTGGTGGCCCACCTTCCGTACCTATGCGATGAAAAGAATGTACCATATGCATATGCAGGAACAAAGGCAGATCTTGGCTCTAGGATAGGAATAAAATCTGCTGCAAGTGTTGCAGTAATTGAATTTGGAAAGAGTGAAGAGGATTTCAAAAAGATAATTGAGGAGATCACAAAATTAAAGAAATAAGGTGAAAAAAGATGCCTGATGAAGCAACACCAGCTGAGGTGGTGGAAATAGTAGGTAGAACGGGAATGACGGGCGAAGTAATACAGGTGAAGGTAAAGATACTTGATGGTAACGACAAGGGAAGAATAATTATGAGAAATCTCATTGGCCCCGTTCAGGTAGGGGACATTGTAATGTTGAGGGAGACAGCCAGGGAAGCAAGGAAGCTTGTGGCAAGGTGATCATATGCCCGTTAGAAGGACCTGTTCATTTTGCGGAAGGGAAATTGAGCCCGGTACCGGAAAGATGTATGTAAGAAGAGATGGTAGTGTCCTATATTTTTGTAGTAGCAAATGTCAAAAGAATATGCTTGAGCTTGGAAGGGATCCAAAGAATGTAAGATGGACGAATGCATTCAAAGAGGCAAAAAAGGTAAGGCTCCACGTGGTGAGGCAGGTTGAACAGAACACTGGTAATAATCAAGCCTGATGCTGTTCAAAGGGCTTTTGCAGGAAGAATAATAACAAGAATAGAGGAGAAGGGGCTTAAAATAGTTGCAATGAAAATGGTACAACTTGATAGGAAGACTGCTGAAAGACTTTATGAGGTACATAAGGGAAAATCATTTTATGAATCTCTTATTGATTACATCACCTCAGGGCCAATAGTTGCGATGGTGGTGGAGGGAAGAGACGCAATAAATGTTGTAAGAAAATTGATGGGTAAAACAAATGGGGCAGAGGCAGAACCAGGTACAATTAGGGGTGACTTTTCGACAGGAGTAGAGAAGAACCTTGTTCATGGAAGCGATTCTGAGGAATCTTTCAATAGAGAATTCCCTGTACTTTTTAATAAGGAAGAAATAATTTCCTATAGAAGGATAGATGAGGAATGGATCTGAAGTTATAATTATTTCAGATGTGCATTCAAATCTTTTTGCATTAGAGGCTGTTCTATCTAGGATAAGGGAGGGTACCACCATTGTACATGCAGGGGACGTGGTTGGATATTACACTTTCCCAAATGAGGTAATATCTTTGTTCAAAAAATGGAACATAATTTCCATAAGGGGCAACCATGATAGGGCACTTATAAATGGGAATGTTTTCAATTTTAATGAATATGCGGCCGCTTCACTTAATTGGACTTCTAGGAAAATTTCCAAGGATTCCCTTTTTTACATTTTAAAAATGAAAGATACATTAAGATTAAATTTAATGGGGAAAAGGGTAGCTGTATACCATGGAGCACCCTGGGACAACGACTATTACCTTATGGAATATGAAGCAAGGGAGGGTATAATACCTGAGGGCATTGACGTTCTCATACTGGGTCATACACATATACCATTTATTAAAAAATTTGGAAATAGAATAATTTTAAATCCAGGGAGTGTTGGTCAGCCAAGAGATGGGGATCCTAGGGCCTCTTTTGTTAGGATCAGGGATAACTGGGATATTGTTATTGAAAGGGTTGAATATGACATAGATAAAGTTGAGGAATCAATAAAAAAGGAAGGGCTCCCAGAATTCCTAGCAAAAAGACTATATGGGGGATATTGAAGATTATGATTTTTCAAAGAGTATTAGATAGTGGAATTCTAGGTCCTTTATTTTCACCACCTTGAATCCAACACTTAGGAAATCATCGATTACCTCCTCTTTCTTTACTCTGAAGGGCGGTCCAAATAGCCTTTTTTCATTGAAATCAAGTATGGCAATATATTTTAAAGACATTTTTGCCATATTATTAAGAATACTTTCTCTACAGGATCTTCTGAGGCCATGGTATACATTGGCCATAAAAAGGAGATGATACTTTCCCTCAGAATATTTGCATAGATCTGCCTTTATTGTTTTTATTCCCATTTCCTTCAATTCATCAGAGCAGCAATCTATGTCTATATCTATAGCTGTGACTGACCTTGCATACTTTAAAAATTCCTTTGAGAAATATCCATCCCCTGCCCCAAGGTCCGCAACATCCCAATCCTTATTTATTCCCAAAAAATCAACTATTTCCTTAAGATTGTAAGCCCTTTCCCTCATCATTCCATGATGCATTCTTTCCCTAAACATTTTTATCACCTATATATCATTTATCCATAATAAACTTATATATTTAAGGTTTTTCCCTCTCAATCGTTTTAAGTATATCGTCAATAATTTCTTTCATTTTTATTAGCTGATTTTTATGACTAAAAAGAAAATCCCTACCCTTATCAGTGATTGAATACTTTTTTACAATTTTTTTAGATTCTCCAATTATCTCCTCCTTTTTTATGCATCCCTTTTTTTCTAGAGATTTTAAAATAACGTATATCATCCCTGTGGGAAGATCGATGCCTGTCTTTTCTTCAATTCTTTTCTCTAGGGCATAACCATGGAGGGGACCTTCAACAAGTTCTTTAGTTATTAGTATTGATATTATACCCTTCATTAACCTTTCCTTCATAATTATACATGGTTTTTATGTATAAATAATTTATCTATAGACCTTATATACCATTTGCCCTTTTTTAGAATATGAAACTTTCTAGATATAATGGATCCCATTACTGTGTTATGGAAGATAGAATGTTTCCAATAGAGCCCTTTTACATAGAAGATCTAAACAGCAGGGAAAAGATAAAAGAAATTGAAAAATTTTGCATTGAAAATAGCGATATTGCCATAAATATACCAAAAAGGCTTGATCCCCCTGTTTTACCAAAAAAACTTCTAGGTGTTGGTTTAAATTATGCAGATCATGCAAGAGAGACAGGACAAAGGATGCCAGAGGCACCTGTATTTTTCCAGAAGGCCTCTACATCAGTTACAGGACATAATCATCCCATAATATATCCCGATATAGTAAAGGAACTGGATTATGAAGGGGAACTAGCTGTGGTTATTGGAAAAAGGGGGAAATATATAGATAGGGATGAATCCATGGAATATGTGGCTGGCTACACTATTATGAACGATGTAAGTGCAAGAGACCATCAATTCAAGTATGAAAGACAGTGGTTCCTGGGTAAAAGTTTTGATACATTTGCACCCATGGGGCCATGGATTGTTGATAAATTTACACTAAACGATCCACATTCCCTAAAAATTAGAACATGGGTAAATGGTGAACTAAGACAGGATTCTAACACAAACAATCTGATATTCAAGGTGCAGGAATTAATTAGCTTCATATCACAGGCACTTACTCTTGAGCCTGGAGATGTGATTTCAACTGGTACTCCTGGTGGTGTAGGTTTTGCAAGGAAGCCCCCCATGCTACTCAAAGCATATGATAATGTGAAGATAGAGATTGAAAAAATAGGGATTTTGGAAAATAAAGTTATCCCACAGAGTAAGAAAATATAAAGAAATGTAACTTATATAATTATGTAAAAATTAAATCACGAAATAATTAAATAATTTCAATCATTTAAGAAATTATGATATCTATTATAGGTGCAGGAAGGGTGGGCTCATCCGCCGCTGCAATGATGATGGTTTATGAAGTGGATAAGGAGATTACGATTGTTGATATAGTTGAGGGATTACCACAGGGTGAGGCGCTTGACCTCAGCCATGCCGCTGCAATACTTGGTAAAGATGTAAAGATTAAGGGATCAAATAACTATGAGGATATAAAGGGTAGTGACATCGTTGTCATAACTGCAGGGTTACCTAGAAAACCAGGAATGACTAGAGAGGAGCTCGCAGCAAAGAATGCGGAAATTGTATCAGGAATTGCTGAAAATGTGAAAAAATATGCGCCAAATTCAATCGTCCTTATTACAACTAATCCCCTTGATGTAATGGTAGCAGTGCTGTATAACAAACTGAAGTTCCCGAGAAATAGGGTAATTGGTTTTAGTGGGGTGCTCGATTCAAGGAGAATGGCATTCTATGCAAGTCAATATATTGGAATATCAACCTCCGCTATAACACCCCTTGTACTTGGTCAGCATGGGGAGAATATGTACCCTGTTCCAGAGCTTTCCATGGTATATGGAAAAAGTCTTAAATCATTCCTGACAGAAGAACAGTATTCAAAGGTGGTCAAGGATACCATAGAGGCAGGTGCAGTAATTACAAACCTTAGGAAATTTAGCAGCAACTGGGGTCCAGGTGCAGGACTTACATTAATGGTGGAGGCAATAAAGAAGGACAGGAAGACTGCAATGGAGGCGAGCGTTCTTCTTGATGGTGAGTATGGTATAAAGGGAACCTTTGCAGAAGTGCCTGTAATACTTGGAAAAAATGGTGTAGAGAAGATTATTGAAGTGGACTTAACAGAGGAACAGAAAGAAAAATTCAAGAAAAGCATAGAGGCAATAAAGAATAATCTTAAGCAGGTGCCTGAGTCCTATCTCAAATGATATGTTCCAGGGTATTGATATAGGAAGTACAACAACAAAAATAGTTTATATGGATGGGGAGAATCTGGAAAAGCATATACTCCCCACAATAAAATTTATTTATTCAAATGAGAGGGAATATTTTAATGCAGTATCTACAGGATATGGAAGATTCACAGTAAAGTCCATGAAGGTAATACCGGAGATACGGGCACATGTTTTGGGTGCACTTTTCCAGACGGATGTAAGGAACTTCACTCTCCTGGATATAGGTGGTCAGGACTACAAGATAGTGTATGTAGTAAACGGTGTTATACAGGATTTCCTTACAAATGATAAATGCGCAGCCGGTACTGGAAGATTTTTGGAGAAAATGGCACAGGTTCTTGATGTAACAATGGAAGAAATCTCTAAACATTATAGGGATCCTGTAAAACTAAATTCAACGTGTACTGTTTTTGCAGAGACTGAGCTTATTTCAAGGATTATGGAAGGACATCCAAAAGAATCATTGATTGCAGGTGTTAATTACAGTGTTTTTGAAAGAATAAAACCATTCCTTATGAGATTTAAATCAAATACAATAGTATTTACGGGTGGCGTGGCTAAAAATAAAGCAATAGTGGAGATAATCAGGGAGGAGTTGGGTAAGGAGGTAGTGGTACCTGAGGATCCCCAGGCTAACGGTGCAATTGGTTGCGCATATTATGCAAAAAAGCTTGGAGTTAGATCTCAACACCGTATATCCTGAGAATATTAATCTTGGAATCTTGTACATATTTTTCAAAAAGTTCTGGAAACTCCTGCTGAAGCATAATATATCTTTTAGGAACTGTCTCAATGTCCATTACTGCACCCCTTCTCATTGGATCATCCAAAAAATCTGTCTCCATAAAGAAGGTAGTACCCTTCATTATTGCCTGCCTTATATTATCCCTGCTTGATATTATAGATGGGAAGATTCCATAATTTTCTTCTTCTAAAATGAATGGAGGACTGTAATGTTTTATCATTTTCCATCTTTTAAAACCCACCTTCTCCCCCATTCTTGATATCTCCATAAACGTTTCTTTTGTGGCAGATTCTGTATGAAGTATTACTGGAGAATCATAATCCTTTGCAATTGCTATCTGTTTCTCAAGAAGGGAATTTGAAAATTCCCACAGATCCTCATCCACATTAAAATGTGGCCTTCCTATCTCCCCTATAGCATGCGCCATACCATTCTGTACTAGTTTTCCAGCATAATCCGTGGCCCTTAAAAAAAGATCCTCAGTTTTTTCTTTTCCTATTATCTCAACGGATTTTAATGCATCTACTGGGTAGGGTCCAATTGTAACAAGAACTGTAAGGGATGTTTCTTTCCTTACCCTATCTGCAATGGAAAGTGTCTCATTATAAATCTCTTCAAAATAATCGATAGATGGCCTAAATTCACCAGGAATATTGCATATGTTTAGAATTTTTCCCCCTTTCCTCTCATATCTTTTCGCTGCATTTACATTTTCACCTTTCTTCTGCAGATGAACATGATTATCAAATACGGGTATCATGGTTTCCAATATGGTTCTCTCATTTCTACAGCTATGAAGAATTTTCTTTTCATTTCTTCAAAGTCCCCGGACTTCATCTCATCAATTATTGATACTAGATTATCATTTCTGAATATGCATGGCTTTAATTTTCCATCATAGGTAAGTCTTATTCTATTGCAATTCATGCAAAATTCAGTATTGTGCATTGGTTTTACGACTTCCACCTCATATCTCCCGCCATTGTTTATGATGTATCTGTCCCTGTTATGTAAGGGATTCTTTTTTAATGTGTGTGGCATACTCTTAAGATAATCTTCTACACCATCTAATGATAAATGGTACATCTTATACATTGTGGATTCTATCCCTTCTACAGGTACTTCAAGCTCTATTATCTGAAGTATCATCTTACTATCCCTAACAAATTCCATCATTTCCTTTATTTCACTATCATTAAGGCCCCTCATTAACACCATATTAATTTTTATAGGGTTTAATGGTGTTTTCAGCGCATCCTTGATCCCATCTAAAACATTATCCAGCATATCCATTCCTGTGATTTTTCTGTATGTTTCCCTTTTTAGGGTATGCAAACTTATATTTATCCTGTTTAGGCCGGCTTCATAAAGGGACCTGGCCCTACCTGCAAGCCTTGTTCCATTTGTTGTTAGGCTAATGTCCGAGAAATATTTTTTTGACCTTGATATTATATCTTCAAGATCTTCTCTTTCAAGTGGCTCTCCACCAGTGAATTTTATCTTACTTATTCCTAGGGAAGATGCTACCCTGAATAGATTTTCAAAGTCTTCAGGTGTAATTTCATCCCTTTCGCCTTTAATACCTTCTCTATGACAATAGAAACAGTTTAAATTGCATTTTTTTGTAACAGAAACCCTTATACTTGTAACAGGTCTTCCATAGGGATCAATCATCTATATGCCCATGCCCTCGTGAATAAATAATTTTTCATTATTTTGGATATCACAGTAAATTTATCTAAAAATGATTTTATATACTATATTTTCATTTATCCCTTTATGGCAAAATATCTAGTTACAGGCGGCGCAGGTTTTATCGGGTCAAATCTTGTTCATAAACTAGTGGAAAAGGGAGAGGAAGTAATAGTTGTTGATAGCCTACATACAGGCTCAAAGAATTTAATCTCAGATCTTGATGTTAAGTTCTATCATATGAAAGTTGATGAATTCTATAGGAATGGTGAATGGAGAGGGATTGATGGGATTTTCCACCTGGGAAAACCTTCATCATCTCCAATGTATAAAGAAAACAGGGAAAAATTCCTTGAAAGCATCAATGGAACTTTGGCAGTATTAGAAATTGCCAAGGAACTCGGTGTTAAACTTGTCACTGCATCATCAAGTTCACTTTACAATGGTTTGGATCCGCCACACAGGGAGGATATGATAATTAAACCAACTGATTTTTACACTGAGGCCAGACTTGTGGAAGAAAGACTTGCAAAGGTTTATCAGGATCTATATGGCCTTAAGTGGGCTGCAATGAGATTCTTTTCTGTGTATGGGCCTAGAGAAGAATACAAGAAAAATTATGCAAATTTAATCTCACAGTTCATTTGGTCTTATATGAAGAATGAGCCACCTTTGATTTATGGGGATGGATCTCAAAAGAGGGACTTTATTTTTGTAAATGATGTTGTTAATGCCCTTTTACTTGCCATGGATAAGGAGGTTAATGGAATATTCAACGTTGGTACAGGGAAGTCCTATTCACTTAATGATGTTATTTCAATTATAAAGAAAAAAATGGGAAAGGAAATTAATCCAAGGTATATTGAAAATCCTGTAAAAAATTATGTAATGGTAACGCTTGCAGATACATCAAAATCTAGAAAAATACTTGGCTTTGAGGCAAAGGAAAATATTGAGGAAGGGATACAGAAAACATTAAATTATTATTTGAATAGGTTTAAATGATGGAAAATGAACTAAAGATAGTTACATCAAAAACACCCTTGAGGATAACATTTGCAGGTGGTGGAACTGACATACCATCATACTACAGAAAATATGGTCCTGGTGCGGTTGTTTCAGCCACTATCAACAAATATATTTATGTTACTGTTGCAAAAAATTTTTACAGGGACGAAATCAGGGTTAGTTATTCCAAGACTGAGAATGCTATTAAGAATGTTGAAGATATTCAGCATCC
>WSBC01000018.1 GCA_009758405.1 Methanobacteriota archaeon | reverse complement strand
GTTAGTATCATTTCCAACTATAAGTGTTGAAAATTGAACATTTATAGAGCCTGGGAAAAGATAACTTTCTGTGACTATGTTATTATTCATATTTGGTTCGTTAAAAATGTTATTCTGGTCAACAACGACATATAGGGTATGAACTCCTGGGGTATTGGCAATCCATGTATAGTTCATAAGGAGGGTGTAATTACCCCCTCCATTTAATGACCAGGAAATAATTGAATTATCTTTAGCTTCAATTAAAAGTTGGTTATCTATATATACAGATACAGGAATGCCACTCAATGAACCTGGTCCATTGTTCCTCACTGCTACAGTTATATTCACTGGTTTATGATAAAGTGGATGATAATTTGAAACTATAATATCAGCAATAGCAAGGTCGTTTACATTGAGGCTATTGATCCCTACGAGCCAAGTAATTAGATGATATGTTAGAAAATCTTGGAGATATATTGGCCTTATTGAAGAAAGTTCAAATGAGAAATAAATGAGTTTCCCATTTCCATAATTTCCAAATACTGCAACAGTTTGACCATTAGAATTTATTAGCAAAGGATTAAGATTTCCGTAATTACTTATAATATAATTGTAAGATCCATATAATGATGAGGTAAATATTGTCCCATTTGGAAGTTTAAGGTATATTCCATTCCCCTCTGCAGTCACAACATTATATTTAGAGGAACTGACGGTCGTAATTCCAAAATTTGAAGAATAAGTACCATTTGGATCTATGAATATTAATTTATTACCATTATTAACAAAGGCATTTAACATATTCAATTGTTGGGTAGTTATAGTATAATCCTGTTCAGTCCATATTACAATATCATAAGAAGATAGTGAATTAACACTTTGTGCCTGCATTACCGTATATTGAAAATCATCTGCGATCATATCAAATGAATAATATGAAATTAAATTACCACTTGGATTGTTTTCACCATCCACCAATAATATCCTTGGAAGAACAGTGAAATTTATTGTTAATGAACCATTTGACACAGATGGATAAGGGTTGATAATTTCGACCTTTAGCTGATGCGGACCGAATTCTGGGTATGCTCCACTACCAACATTTGACCATGTTGTTGTAAACGAATATACTGTATAAGGATATATTGATAATACTGGTGTTGGATTACCCTGAATATTTGAAGAATTTATTACTGTGGTAGTACCTTTATAAATATCTTTAAATAATAATTGAAAATTTTCTACCTGCAATGCTGAACTGAAAACATTTACAGTTATTTTTATAGAACTCGAGTACATTGGAACTTGAGAGCTTAATTTAATTAATGTTATATTCAGTGCCTGAAAGGTTGTTAGGCCAACATTTATAAAGGCTTTATATGGCTGTGCATTTATTATTGCTGTGCTGTTTATTACCTGTGAAGCATTTATCCATACAGGATATGAACCTGCCCTCAAATTCTGAGCAACCATACTATAGGTAAACTGGAATGGCCCAATATATGACATCTGGTAAGTTCCTAGGCCAAGAGAACGCAGGTCTATGATTACTGATGGTATCTTGCCCTGTGGATTATATATTACAAAGGCATTGAATGTGGCCATACCAGAATTTTTTATTGGAACTGGTGAGTATGAAAAACCTGTTATCTTTATTCCCTGTACTCCTGCACCCGACAATACATCCTGCCACACAAGGCTGTTGGAATTCTTATCAATTATATATAATGTTATACCTGAAAGGTAAGTAACATGTACCTTATCAATGCTTGAATTGTAAACAATTGAGCTTCCAACATTCCAAGTTGTGGATTTCAACTGCAAAACAAAATCTGTTAAAGGATGTATCGCGGTAAAGGTACCAGTATTATTTGTAAATACAAAAATAATGTTTGTACTTGCGGCATTAAGTGATTCTCCCCCCACATTCTTTATGGTTATGTTTGCAAATCCTTCATTATCTATGAAGTATGATGCCTGGAATGATGCATAAACCCTCGACTGAGGGGGTGGCATTGTGGCAACATAATAAAATACACTACTAAATAATACAACAGTTATTGTTAATATTAAAAGTGTACCTATTACCTCAGATACTCCTTTCTCCCTTTTAATAAAGATCTTCATCGGAGATTTATACTTAATATCAATATATAAACATTTCTAGGTATTTACTAATTTGTTTAAAATACAATAGAATAATAAATTAATAATAGTTAAAAACTATTTACCCTTATGAATGAAAAAATTGAGGAGATTTTAAGGGAATACAGAAAGATAGAATCATTATCACATGCACAAAGGGTATTGCACTGGGACCTTGAGGTAATGATGCCTGAGGGTGGAATAGATCACAGGAGTGAATCACTTGCAACATTAGAGATAATGCAGAGGGATCTTTATCTTAGGCTTTCTGAAAAGGTAAATTCTGTAAATGATTCACTTGATGATATTGAAAAAGGTATTATAAGAAATTTAAAAAGAACAATAAGATATTATTCACTACCTGAGGATCTAATAAAAAGGATTGAAAAGGTGACAACAAAATCCCCTGTAATATGGCGTGAGGCTAGGAAAAAGTCGGATTTTTCCATTTTTGAGCCATCCCTGAGGGAGATTATTTCATTATCAAAGGAGGTAGCGGAAAAGCTGGGTTATGATAAGCATCCATACAATGCATTAATGGACCTTTATGAAGAGGGATTCACTGTTGATGATGCAGATTTGGTATTTTCAAAAATTTTGAGTGAGACATCAAGGATAATGAGGAGAATTGAGGGAAGTAATTTTTCTGGAAATCATCCACTTGAGAAAAAGAGGTACAGTAAAAAAGCCATGGAGAAGGTAAACAGGGAGATGATTAGAATATTAGGTATGCCTGAAAAAAGGTTCAGGATGGATGTCTCGGCACATCCATTCACAATAGGGATTTCAATTGATGATGTAAGGATAACAACTAGGTATGAGGGAAAAAATTTCAAGTCAACACTTTTTTCAACAATACATGAAAGTGGCCATGCAATATATGAACTTCAAAAGGATCCATCGCTAGCATGGACACCAGTTTCTAGGGCACCTTCGCTAGGGTTTCATGAGTCACAATCAAGGTTCTTTGAGAACATAGTTGGAAGGAGCAGGGATTTTGTGCATCTAATATACCCAATACTTAGGGATAATCTTCCCCTTGAATCCTACAATGAAGAGGATATTTATTATTATTTCAACAACGTACATCCTAGCCCAATAAGGGTGGATGCTGATGAGATAACATATAATTTGCATATTGCACTTAGGTATGAGATTGAGAAGGGTCTCCTAGATGGAAGGATAGATGCCAAGGACCTTCCTTCATTATGGAACTCCTTTATGGAAAAGTACCTGGGTATTGAGCCAAAAAATGATGCAGAGGGTGTTCTCCAAGACATACATTGGTCACAGGGATCCATAGGTTATTTCCCCACATATACCCTAGGAAATATAATCTCTTCAATAATAAGGTATTCATTCAAGAACCTTAATGAATTAATCAGGGAAGGTAACTTGGTTGAAATAAGGGATTATCTGAGACAAAAGGTTCACAGATATGGCTCCATCTATTCACCCAAGGAACTCCTAAGGCTTTCCTTCAACGAAGGTTATAATCCAGACTATCTAATAAAATATTTTGAGGAGAAATTTTTCTAATTTATTTCAATGATTTTCCATATACGCATATAAGGCTTCTCATTCCAAGTGCTGTATAGAACTTATGTGCAAGGAGATTTTCGTTGGGAAACTCAACGGTAATTATATCAACTCCCTTTCCCTTCACCCTTTTCTCAAGCTCATCTATCATCATTTTACCAAGTCCCTTTTTCCTGTAATGTGGAAGTATATATATGTCCCTTACCCTGATTTCCCTCCTTGGCTCGTAGAAAAGTCTGTCCCTAATTTCTCCAAGAATTACACCTATTATCTTGCCATTATCCTCTGCTATAAGTACCTCCCTGTCCTCTCCCTTAATTGAGTTCTTAAGATATTCCATTACATTCCTTTCGATATCGTCCGTGATTGTAAAAAGGGGATCGTGCTCTGCATTGAACCTTTTTAGCCTAACTATTAGTTCCCCCGTTTCCCTGAGATCCTTTTCCTCAATTTTCCTAATTTTAATATCACCCATAATAAATCACCTCTTTATATCCTCTATATATCCCAAACTAATAAGTTTTTCAATCAGCTCCCTATTTTTCCCTATTATCTCTTTGGCATGCCTATAGAAATCCTCCTTTGATAGCCTTATTCTTGCAAGCCCCTCTTCTACAGCCTTGTTTGCAATAGCTGCTGCCACCCTAGGGAACACCTCCCATTCCTCCATGGTAGGTATAATATAATCACTGTTAATCCCCTTCTCCTCTGCAAACCTTGCAAGCTCCTTTGAGGCCTCTATTATCATTGATTCGCTAATCCTTCTAGTCCTTGAATCTAGTGCACCTCTGAAAACCCCAGGAAATACAAGACTGTTGTTAATTTGATTTGGAAAGTCCGACCTACCTGTTGCAACAATCTCCGCACCATACTTTTTTGCCTCATCAGGCCATATCTCTGGAACAGGGTTTGCAAGTGCAAAAACAATGGCCCTTTTCTCCATCTTCCTTATCCATTCCCCCTTTATCGTCCCAGGTCCAGGAGTTGACGCAGCCACAATAATATCTGCACCCTCCATTGCCTCAGGTATTCCACCTTTTCTCCTCTCACCATTTGTTTCTATTGCAAGATCATATTTCCAGGGATTGTTTTTCATAAGCTGATCTATATCCATCCTTTCTGGATGCAATATACCCTTTGAATCAACCATAATTATATTTTTCAGATTGAAACCTGCTGCCTTGAATAGCTTCACAGTTGCTATATTAGCTGCACCAGATCCTATAAATACCACCTTCGACTTTTCAGGCGTTCTTCCAGTCAGCTTCATTGCATTGAAAACTCCTGCAAGTGTAGCCCCTGCAGTACCGAGCTGATCATCATGCCATACAGGTATGCTCATCTCACTTGAAAGTTTTTCAAGAAGATAGAAACATTTTGGTGATTCAATATCCTCAAGATTTATTCCACCAAATGCAGGTTCAAGTGCCTTTACCACCCTTACAATCTCATCTTTTTCGTGAACATTTATTGGTATAGGTACAGCATCCACACCACCAAGGTATTTAAAGATTAATGCCTTGCCCTCCATAACAGGCATTGCACCATAAGGTCCTATATTACCCAGCCCCAATACCCTTGTTCCATCTGTAATAATTGCTGCAGAATTCCATCTCCAGGTCATCTCATATGATAGATCTGAATTTTTTGCGATCTCCATGGATACGGCAGCTACGCCAGGAGTATACCATATTGAGAAATCTCCAAGCTCCTTTATTGGCACCTTGGGTATTGTTTGTATTTTACCCCTGTACCTTTTTGAGTAGCCTACGGCCATCTGTGAATAAATTTGTCCTCTAGCTGATCCTTCTCCACCTTCAGTTTCCATGTTTTAAGGTATTATTTTCTTTTATTTAAATATATTCCAAATTTTGAATCTTATCTATTTTACTAATTTTAGAAAATTTTCTTTATGCTAAAATATTTAAAATAAATAATTTTGTAATATTAAAAATTTTCCAATAAATAAAAATTTATATGTAAATGTAATTATCTTTTTTATGGGACTCAGTAAAAAAGACCTGGCAAGAAAAAGAAAGAATCTAGAAAATAGGATAAAGGAGCTTGAGGAAAAGGCCAGGAAGAATCCGTTGGATAAAAAAATAAAGGAAGAGCTCGAGGAATTGAAGAAAAAATTAGAGAAGGAAAAATAATCATTCTATAAATTCAAAATCTATCTTTTCCTCCACATTTCCTCTTATAGCCCTTGAGATGAAACAATACTTTTGAGAAAGTTCCAATGCCCTAGGTATCTTTTCCCTGTCTTCGGGGTTTACCTTCAATAATATGTGTATATGTATTGATTCGAACCTATAACCCTTCTCAGGAGAAGGTCCTAGAACTGCCTTTACCTTTGCATTCCATTTATGCAATGTTATTCCCATCTTTTCCCTGAACTCTAGAAATGTGGTTAAAACACATGAAGCGAGAATGCCTGGAAATAGCTCTTCAGGTGTCATCATTCCTTCGGGTCCCTTAAACTCTGGCGGTGAATCTACCTCTATTTCAAAATTTTTTACCTTTACCCTTGTCCTCCTATCATCAATCCATTCTACTTCGCTGAAATATTCGTACATATTATCTATAATGTTTTTCATAACATAAAATTTTTTATTTTATTTTTCAAAAATATCATAAGAATTTGCTTTAATATTTTTTAATAAAAATGATGGTCAATCAAAAGAATAAAATAGTTTAAGTTAATTGGTAAAATCATGGATGAAATGGATTTGAATAAGACAGATGAGGACAGGGAACTAGAAGAAATACTAAAAGGTCTTAAGACTGTAATTAGAATAATAGGTTGTGGTGGTGGAGGATCAAATACAATAACTAGGATTATGGAGGAGGGAATAGTTGGTGCAGATCTTATAGCAGCTAACACCGATGCACCCCATCTGCTTATAACAAAGGCACAGAGGAAGATCCTTCTCGGGAAGAGGACTACAAGGGGTCTTGGTGCAGGTGCACAACCACAGGTGGGTGAGCAGGCTGCCAGAGAGGCTGAAGAAACTATAAGGAGCCTTTTACAGGGATCTCACATTGTTTTCATTACCTGTGGCCTGGGAGGTGGAACAGGCACAGGATCTGCACCTGTTGTTGCTAGGATAGCAAAGGAACTAGGTGCCCTTACAATCGCTGTCTGCACGCTCCCATTCTCATCCGAAG
>WSBC01000003.1 GCA_009758405.1 Methanobacteriota archaeon | reverse complement strand
CTGCAGTGACAAATACAATATCCGACCTCTGCAAAACGTTCCTGAGATCCTCATCCGCCTCCTTTGCTGCCTCCTCTCCTATCCTAGGATCAGCCCCTGCACCAAGACCCCTGGTTAACCTTTTACCTAGAAGTATCTTCCTGTTTGCCTTTACATGCAGTAGATGTGGGGCATCTGTGTTTGCGGCTATCAATGTTGCGCCCATTACCCCCTCGTTATATAGCCTCGTTATAGTGTTTGAACCACCCCCACCGCACCCAACAATCTTTATATTTACCTTTAGCTGCTCAACAAGCTTCCTCAGTTCTTCCTCATCTGGCGAGACAACCTGTGCCGCCTCGTTTGTCGGTGTTGTCTGCGGTGCCTGTGCTACCTGTTTTGGTGCAACGTTGTCGGGATCGTATCCGAGTGCGTTTTTTATTAAGCTTTTCATATTTTTACACCTCTTTTCATATTATTGTCATACAATATTAATTTATTTGTCATATTTAAATATTACTACTATTTTACCATAAAATTATTTTTGAAAAAGAAGGAATATTTTTATATACTAATTCACAATACATTATATGATATCATACAAATTGATGACTGAGGTGGTAAAATGAAGAAGTTTATTAGCGAATTGAAAGGTAAAACAGTAATGACCACTGATGGTGCTATACTTGGTACCATAGACAACTTCGTTATTGATCTTGATACAGGAGAGATAAAGCATCTCCTTGTGAACCCTGCCAAGGACCTAGAGGCGAGCAAGTTTGAAAGTGATGCACAGGGTAGAATGATACTACCGTTCAAGAGCATGAAGTCTGTCAGGGATGTGGTGGTACTGGAGCTTAAATAGAGGGGATGAAACAAATGGTTGATTTTTTAAGGAGAGGCACATCTGAAAAGGCAATGAATTACATTGATCTGTCCATTTACGAAAACACTGATGAATTGAAGGATAATAAGAAAAACGTAAGGTTTGGTGAGATTTATAGATATGAGGATTTGAGGAACTTTACAGAGTTTGTCTACAACGGGGATATAGTTGTTCTTGATTATACACCACTTGCGGATGATGAGCTAACGTTAAGAAGGGTAATAAGTGAACTAAAGGAGACTGCAAAGGATGTAGACGGAGATGTTGTTTCCCTAGGGGGAAACTATTTACTTGTTACCTCCGATGGCATAAAGATAGATAGAAATAAAATTAGAAAATAAAAAATTTAATAAGTTTTTATTCTTTTTTATTTTTTATGGGAAGATTTTCCCACATCTCAGATGTTCATTTAGGTGCATTCAACGATCCATATTTGAGAAAAAGGAATATAGATTCATTCATATGGGCACTGGAAAAGAGCCTTGAGGAAAATGTTGATTTCATAATTATAAGCGGTGATCTTTTCAATACCCCTATACCGGATGTGCCCCAGATAACAAATGCAATAAAAAAGATGAGGGAAATTGTTGAAAGGGATATAAGGATCTATGCAATTTATGGTAGCCACGACTATAGTGTTACAGGATCCTCAATTTATAGCATACTTGTAGCTGCAGGAATAATTTCAGATCTTCACAGGTCCAGAGAAGATAATGGAAAAATAGTTCTTGAACCTGTTGTTGATGATAAAACTGGTGCTTATATTTACGGTATGTACGCAAGAAAAGGTGCAATGGAATCAGAAATCTTTGAAAAAATAACAATAAATCCCCCTTCAGATGTATTTAAGATATTTGCTTTTCACAGCGCCATTTCAGGCATATCAAAGGATATGCAGTTCAATATGCCAGAGATACCAATTTCCTATATACCCAAAAACATGGATTACTATGCAGGCGGCCATATACACGAAAGGATAGAGATGGATTTGCCAGAATATGGAAAGATGGTATATCCTGGGCCCCTTTTTGCATCCACCTTTGTTGACCTGGAAAAGATTGCAAAGGGAGGGAGCTGTGGCTTTTATATTGTAGATTTTTCAAAGGGGATTAATAAAATTGAATTCATAGAGAATGAAATAATCAGGCCTGAGTTGGTAGAGATAAATGCAAACGGAAAAATACCAGAAGAAATAATGAGAGAAGCAATAAGTAGGATAGAGGCTCTGCAGCTTGATGGAAGATACCTTCTTTTAAAAATATGGGGTGAACTCTCTTCTGGCAGGACATCCGAGGTGGATAGGAAGAAATTAATTGAAATTGTTAAAAAGAAAAATGCTGCGGGTATAAACATAAATGTAAGCCAGCTTACAAGCAGGGAATTCAAGGGAATTGAAATAACTAACAGGAATCAAGGGAACATAGAATTAGAAATATTTGAAAAATTTTTAAAGCAGTATGGTGGAAAAAATGAATCCTTAATTGGAGAAAGGGGTAAAAATATTGCAATTTCCCTTCTAAATTTGCTTAGGATAGAAAAAAATGATAATGAATCTGGTCCTGACTTTAAAAATAAAATAATAAATGCCACAGGAAAAATAATCGGGGAGGAGGAATGGAAATGATAATAAGGTCTGTGGAACTCAAAAATATAAGGAGCTATAGGGAAGGGATCATAGAATTCCCAAGGGGGAGGGTAGTCCTTCTTGGAGACATAGGGGCGGGTAAATCCACTATTTTAATGTCAATAGAATTTGCATTGTTTGGTCTTGGGGATCAGGATGGATCATCACTACTTAGGGTGAATGAAAATTCAGGCCATGTTATACTTGAGATGGAAATTGATAACAGGATCTATAAAATTAAAAGGGCATTGAAGAGGAAAAATGGCAGGGTAACCCAGGATAAGGTGATAATTGAGGAAAATGGAAGGGCAGAATCTTTTACGCCAACAGAGGCAAAGGCATACATAATGAAAATATTGAATTACAATGAACCATTAAACCCAAGGGCAAGGAGCACAATATTCAGGTATGCAATATACACACCCCAAGAGGAGATGAAAAAGATACTTAATGCAAATCCAGAGGAAAGGAAGAAAACAATAAGAAAGGCGTTCAGGATAGAGGATTACAGCATAGCAAGGGAGAATTCTAAAATTGTTATTGATTACCTAAAAGAAAAGCATGATTATTATTCGGGAAAGGGGGTGGGTATTGAAGAAATTAAGGGAGAAATAGAACAAATTGATAAGGAGATATATGAGATTGACAAGGAGATAGGGAATGAACTGGAGATTTTTAATAAATTGAACATTGAAATAAACGAATTAAATGTTAAAATTGAAAGGATAAATGAAGAAATGAAGGAGATATCTGAAAAAATTGGAAGACTGACCTTAAGAAAAAAGGACCTTGATGAACTTAATTCACAATATGAGGATTTGAATAAGGAGATTGAAAAGGCGGAAAAGGATCTTAAGAAACTTTATGAGGGGCATGAAAAAAACTTAATCATAAGAGAATACAGAAAGGATGAAATAGACAATGAATTGAATGAGATTGATAAAAAAATAAGAGAATTGAACGAAAAAAGGGGAGAGTTAAAATCATATGAGGGGAGTTTGAGGGAAATAAGAAAAAATAAGGAGGAATTAAAAAAGAAAATTGATATAAATTATATAAAAAAATTGGAAAGTGAGGTGGAAAACCTAAGGTCAGAAATCTTAAAAATTTCAATAAACAAGCCTGAAAAAAGTAAAGAGGAACTGGACCGGATGGAGAAGGAGATTGAGAAAGAGATAAGATCAATGATTAAAAAAAGCGAGAATATTAATTCAAAGATAAGTGATTATGAGGCCATTCTCAAGAATGGCATATGCCCCACATGTGACAGGGAGGCAAAACCTGAGGATTTTATATCAAGGCTTGAAAACAAAAGAATGGAAAAGCTATCCATTGATAAGAAATTGGAAGAACTTGAGAAAAGAAAGGATGAGATAAAAAAGGAAAAGGAAAATATATCAAATTACGAGATTTATGCCGCAAAGTTAGATATCCTTCAGGCCAAGGAGAATGAATTGAAGGAAAAGAGACAGGATATGGTTGAAAAAGAGGAAAAATTGAAAGAGTATCAGGGAATGGAGGAGGAGATCGAGGAAAAATTAAGGGAAATATCTCTAATTGAGAACAATTTAAGATTAATGGAATCAAAAAAGGAAGAACTTAGAAAAATTAGATTAAAGATTGAGGAATATGAAAAGGAGGAGAATAAAATTGAATTAATGAAAAGAGAGATTGAATCTAAGAAAAAAGAACTTGAGAAAACTTTTGCAAGGATTGAAAGCATTAAAAAAGAGATAATGGACCTTGAACAATATGAAAATATGATGGAAAAGAAGAAATCAGAACACGATGAATTGAAGGATAATAAGGAAAAAATGGATAAAGAAAGGGAAAGGATTAATAATAATATAATTACACTTAACACAAGGAAGAATGAAAAAATTAAACTGAAGGAATCGAAATTGAACGAGATTAGGGAAAAGGAGAGGTCATTGAGGCTCGCCCAGCGGTATATGGAATACTATAACTGGATAATTGAGGTATTTCTCCCTGCACTGGAAAGCATAGAGAAAACTATACTAGAAATGAGGAGAATGGAATTTAATGAATCATTCCAGAGATGGTTCTATATGCTAGTGGATGATCCAACAAAGACAGCGAGGATTGATGAGGACTTTACACCAATAGTGGAGCAGGATGGCTATGTGCAGGAAATGGAGTATCTAAGTGGTGGTGAAAGGAGTGCAGTTGCACTCTCCTACAGGCTTTCACTTAATTCGGTTGTAAGGGAGGTTTCATTAAACGATGGTGAAAATCTCCTCATACTTGATGAACCCACCGATGGATTTAGCAGCGAACAGATACAGAGATTTCCAGAGATACTGAATCAGACAAGGAGTGACCAGGTGATAATTGTTTCACACGAGGCTGATATTTCAAGGCTGGCAGATTATACAATAAGGATTAGAAAAGATAATGGTGTCTCTTATATAATCAATTCTGGAAATTTTTAAGTAAATGTAAGTGTAATGTTAAAATATGAAGGTATTAAAAGTAAAGGATGCAATGTCCGCAAATATCATATTCCTTGATAAGGAAACACCTATATCGGATGCTGTTAAGGAAATGATTGATAAAAATACATATGCAATAATTGTTTTGGATGAGGCTAAACCAAAGGGGATTGTAACAGAAAGGGATCTAACAGTCAAGGTTCTTTCAAAGAAGATAGATCCTAAAGTGGAAAAGATAGGGAATATAATGAGCTCGCCACTCATTACAGTTTCACCAGATGAATTGCTTGAAAATGCGGCAAGGATGATGATAGATAGAAAAATCAGGAAATTACCCGTTATGGAAAATGGCAATATCGTGGGTATAGTAACAGAGGATGATATTATTAGGATATCCCCTTACCTAATGTCACTTGTATGCCAGATGGTGACAGACTGGAAATCTGAGATTTTGAAGTGGCTTACATCAGGTTCCGATAAGTCAGAGGATCCTGCAAACCTTATTTGGGATGTGAAGGTTCAGGATAATTTGATAATAGCGGAACATCCTAAGGTACCATTCATACTACACATAACTTTTGTAAACAGGATTATAAAAATGGATGTTTATACGGGTCTAGAAACAGCATTGCTTGATCCTATACAGAGGCTTGATATTTCCAGAAAACTCCTGTTCCTGAATGATAGAACTGCCCTTGTGAAATTCACAATAAGGGGTATAAATGAAGAGATAGTCCTCAGCTCTGACCTTGACCTTGCTTCAATAAACAAAGAGGAGTTCAGCGATGCATTGACGGGCCTGATTACTGCCCTTTATATGATGATCAAGGAATTCAAGCTTGAGGAGGAATTCAATAAACAGTTGGCAGAGAGGGTAGTGCTGATGGTGAAGGAGAGAATGAACATGGGTGCAACAAGGGATGATCTGATGTCTTTCCTTATTAACAAGGTGGGCCTGGACGAGGATAATGCAAGAAAACTTCTGGATGAAATAATTAAGGGCAGACCCCAGGATGAACACCTTTCATCATACATTTAATCATTAAAAGAATTTTTTTAGGATTCTTTAGGAATTGCAGGAGAAATAATTAAAAAATATGTTTTAGAAAATAAAAATTAATTATACGAAAATATATATTTTGAAATGCTTTTTCTTTAAACAGAAGAAAGGCTATTTCAATATATAGTTATATATTGTAGAAACTTTATATAAAATAAATATAATAGGTTATTATATATGATGGCAAATGAAGTTTGAATTTCTTTAATGAAAATGTATTCAAAGAGAAGAGATCATTCTATTAAGATGGGTTATGAAAGTTAAAAAAACAGAATAGATTTATATTGGAGAGAATGAAACAATCTCAAAGCTAGCCATATTTCGAAGAAACTTTACAAAAAAACAAATTATATTTTAAGACGGCAATTTTTAGAGAATGAAAAATTATCATCATATGTAGACCTTGTAAAATTATTTCAAACACCATCTAATAATGATGAGGAAAATAATTATCAGAAACTTCATGCTCAAACAGCACAGTGCATAATTAAAAATGTAAAAGAATAATGTAATTCATTCTTCAAAGTCATGAAGGCATGGAAGAAACACCCTAATAATTTTATTGAAATGCCAAAGCTAACCAAATACAAGAACGGTGAATTTCTTTTAGTATTGACCAACCAGCAGTGTAGCATTGAAAATGGGCTTTTGAAATTTCCAATTTTTTTAGAAAATCAATTTTATTTACAATATATATAATTATTTTTTAAATAAAGAATAACAAAATTATTTTATATAGGATAAATTTGAAAATGGATATGAAAGTGATAATAAATCAAATAGAAGGTGATAAATTTTTATCCGTGGTTGATGGTAAACATTCCGTAGTAGTTGATGGAGAAAGGTCCGTTGCCCCATCAGCCATGGACTTTCTACTTGTGGGCATTGGAAGCTGTACAGCGATAGATGTTGTT
>WSBC01000021.1 GCA_009758405.1 Methanobacteriota archaeon | reverse complement strand
GTTCTCGATTTCTCAAGGGAGGAGCTAAGATCCTTAATGGACTATATGTCATTTATGGAGATAATAAGGTTTTTGATGGAAAAATACAATGTAGATAGTGAATCAATGGCAGAACTATCATCACAGTATGTAAATTATTTTATTGAGTCAATAAAAACAATAATGCATCCCTTCCCGGGTATAATTGATTTGATCCATGATCTCTCGTTTCATTTTACCATGGGCATAATATCCTACAATCCCACGTTCATACTCCAGGAACAGGTTAGGCATTTTTCCCTTGACAGATATTTCAAGTTTATTAGGGGCTATGAGGAGATAGATGGTAAAAAGAGGAATGGTATAAATGAATTCTCAAGATTGTATGATATTGATAAAGGTAAGATAGCATTCATAGGTGATCAGCCAAAGGATATTATTGAGGCAAAGGCAGCAGGGGTAATATCAATAGCTGTTTCATACGGGATAAGCAGGATTGATCTACTAGAAAAGGAGTCACCAGATTATATTGCCAGGGATCCACAGCACCTCAAATCAATAATAAATGAAATATTCCATTATGATTGATCATAATAATTTTAATTGATTATAACAATTTAGAATAAAAATCAAAAAAGTATAAATAACATTGAGAAAATGTTTAATCATGAGTTTTGAACCTAAATATTTGAAGAAGGAGGAGGTAATTGATCTAATAACAAAAATAACAGAGGAAGAATTTTTAAAGGCAAGGGAAAGGTCCCTTACTCCTCTAAAATCCACAGTTCTTTTCAAGGGTGAAGGAGCGTACGTTCAAGATATAAATGGTAAAAGGTACCTTGATATGACAGCACAGGCATGGACGCTCAACCATGGGTATGTAAATCCTGACATTATGTACACTGTTTATGAACAGATGCATCTTTTAACCCATGTAAGGTATGGCTTTCCAACAATACCCAGGATAAAGTTGATCAATACACTTTCAGAGCTTTTTGGATTTGAAAAGGTCTCATTGAACAATGAGGGTGGCGGGATGGCAGTTGAGGCGGCAATGAAGCTTGCAATGGTGAACAGGCCTGGGAAAAGCACATTCATTGTAACATACAGGGGCTATCATGGTGCATCACTTGCGACAATTGCAGCCAGTAGTCCTCTGCCTTCAGTGATAAGGTTTGAGGGCTTTGGAAAGGAGCATTTCAGGAGGGTCCCTTATCCATACTGCTATAGGTGCCCATTTAACAAGAGTTACGGCGAATGCAACTTTGAATGTCTCATGCCTGTTGAAAATTTAATTAAATACGATAATAACAATGACATTGCAGGGATGATAATCGAGCCCATGCAGGGTCCAGGAGGCCAGATACCATCACCCCCTGGATATCTGGAGAGGCTAAAAAAGATCTTGCATGAAAATGACATACTACTGATTTTTGATGAGGCACAGACAGCCTTTGGTAGGATTGGCAAATGGTCAGCATCCGAGTACTACAATGTAAAGCCTGATATGATTACGCTTACGAAGGCCCTTGGGGGAGGTTTTCCAGTTGGGGCATTACTGGCAAGGGGTGATCTGAGTGGTTTTACAGAGGGCGAGGAGCATACAACATTTGGAAGTGATCCAGTGCTTTTTGCAGCGGCTCTGGCAAGTATTGAAGTAACAAAAAGAATGAAACTGATGGAGAATGCCAAGATAATGGGTGATTATATCAACAAAAGGCTCTTTGAAATGAAGGAAAGGCATTCAATTATAGGTGATGTGAGGGGAGTGGGTCTTTTTATAGGTGTTGAGCTCGTGAGGGACAATAAGAAGCCTGCCACAGAGGAGACTGAGTACATAATACAGAGCGCCTTTGAAAAGGGGGTAATATTTGATGTATCAATGCCTCAGATATTGAAGGATGAGTTTACATTCAGGAATGTTTTAAAAATAAAGCCTCCACTCATAATAACTAAGGAAGAGGCAGATTTTGCCCTGGATGTATTTGAAGAATGCCTTAGGGAGGTAGAGGCAGGTATATGAGCATTCTTGTTTATGATATTGGAACAAGTAAGATCAAGGCTGGTATTTACACGGATGATGGTAAAAAAATGAGTGAGGCAGTAAAGGACAATAAAATAATATTTCCAAGGAATGGATGGGCGGAACAGGATCCAAACTTCTGGCTTGAATCTATAAATGAAATGGCATCATTACTGATAAAAAAATCAGAGAAGATAGAGGCAATTGGAATTACGGGCCAGATGATAGGCCTTGTTCCTGTGGATAAGAATTTTAATCCCTTAGGAAATGCAATAATATGGCTTGATTCAAGGGCAAATGCAGAGGCAGAAGAGATAATGCAAAATATACCTCTGATGGATTTTCTAGAGATCACTGGGGGCATACCTTCAGGGAAGGATGTGATTTCCAAGATACTCTGGCTTAGGAATAACATGGGGGAGGTATTTGAAAAGACATTCTACTTCCTCGATGTAAAGGACTTTTTAATAGCCAGGCTAACTGGAAGGGCTGTTACTGACATTAGCACCGCATCAGTTAGGGGTCTGGTAGATATAAGGAAAAGGGATTATTCTGATGATATTCTAAATTTTCTCAAGATAGATAGGGATAGATTGCCTGAGATAACAGATGCATCCAATGTAGTTGGTGAATGGAAAGAAAAATATGGTAAAATAGAGGTGGTTAATGGCAGCGGTGACGCATTTGTTACACCCTTTGGTGCAGGTGCTGTAATTGATGGAAAGGTTCATTATTACCTTGGGACATCAGGATGGGCAAGCACACATTCAGATAGTTATTTATTAAATGAGGAGAGGGGCATTGGAAGTGTACCATCAGCAATACCCGGTAAATGGCTGTTCATTAGTGAATCGGAAAGCGCTGGATCATGCCTTGATTGGTTTATGGAGAACACGGGGTTAAAGAATAACTATAAAATGGTTGACTCACTCTCTTCAAAATCCACTCCCGGTTCAGGGAGGCTAATATTCCTGCCCTGGCTTTATGGTGAAAGGTCACCTATTTTGGATGTTTATGTCAGGGGAGGTTTCATCAATCTAAGCTTATCCCACAAGCTTGAGGACCTGTTAAGGTCAATTTTTGAAGGTGTATCATTCAATACAAGATGGATGCTGGAGGGTATAGGTGAATCTGGAATTAAATTCAAGGAGATAAATGCAGTGGGTGGTGGGGCAAAGAGCAATGTATGGATGCAGATACTCTCAGATGTTACTGGAATGAATGTAAATGTTATGGAGGATCCTCAGAACGCAACAATGAAGGGTATTGCATTAATCTCATTGATATCATTAAATAAAATTAGAAATTTTGTTGAGGCAGAAAAATATGTAAGGATTAAAAACAAATTTAGTCCTGATGAAAATAACAGGGGTATTTATGATGAACTTTTTGATAAATTTAAGGGGCTTTATGAATCATTAAGGGGGATTTTTGAGTCTCTTAACTCTACAGGAGGTGAATGATATATGGATTTGGAAAAACTTGAAAAGATTTATGGAAAAGAGGAGCTAGTGAAGAAATTGTCGGATCCAGAATCTATGCCAGAGGGAATTAACAGGGAAGATTATGTGATAGGCACATACCTACTAATAACAAAGAGGAACTGGAGGATTAGGGAGCTTACAAGGGCACTTGCAATAGAGCAATCCACAGGCACGTGGCTTCCCGTTCCAGGTGAGACACCAGAGGTAAGAATGAGATCAGTTGCAAAGGTGGTGGGAATATATGAAATCCCGGATTATGAAGTGGAGGTACCAGAGGATGTAAAGGAGAGGAGCTATGTGGTGAGGATCGCATTTCCATTTATTAACTTTGACAAACAGCTTCCCATGATGCTTTCCACTGTAGTGGGGAATATTTCACTTGCTGGAAAAATAAAGGTTCTCGACATTGAATTTCCGGAGGATTATGTAAAGGGATTCAAAGGACCTAAGTTTGGTATAAATGGTGTAAGGAATATTTTAAATGTGTGGAACAGGCCATTGCTTCTAAACATGATTAAGCCCTGCACGGGATTTCCCCCTGATATAGGTGCACAATATTTCTATGAGGCTGCTAGGGGTGGTGTTGATATAATAAAGGATGATGAGCTCCTGGCCGATGCACCCTTCAACAGGATAGAGGAAAGGGTGGTAAAATACATGGAGGCTGCGGACAGGGCAAACTCGGAGAAGGGTGAAAAAACACTCTATACTGTGAACATAACTGACAAGTACCCTAAGATAATAGAAAATGCGCAGAAGGCAATAGATCTAGGGGTTAATGCATTAATGGTAAATGTTTTTACTGCAGGTTTCTCCGCATTACAGCAGCTTGCAGAGGATGAGAGTATAAAGGTACCAATCCTTGCACATATGGACTTTGCGGGAACCATGTACCAGGCCCCTGAATATGGAATTACCTCACCCATAATTCTTGGCAAACTCACAAGGATCTCCGGAGCGGATATGATGATATTCCCGGCCCCATATGGCAAGGCATTCTATCTAAAGGAGAAGGCAATAGGTACAGGCAGGGTACTCACTGACATATTCTACCATATAAGGCCCACATTCCCTGCACCAAGTGGAGGTATAGCACATCCAATGGTGCCAGATATTATACAGGACTTTGGAAGGGATGTTATAATAGCAGCGGGTGGTGCAATCCATGGCTTTTCAAAGGGGCCTGCAGCGGGTGCCAGGGCATTCAGATACATAATAGATGGTGTATTGCAGGGGAAGAGTCTAGACCAGATGGAGGAAGAGAGTGAGGAGGTAAGGGTGGCGATAGAGGATATGATGAGATCCATAAGGGAATTGAGGAAAATCGTTGGTGAATAGGAGGTGATAATATATGGTGAGTGTACCTTCATTTATATTGAAGAAACTTTATGTAAAGAATAGCCTCAAGAACATTGAGGGAGGTTATAGGCTAGAACTAAAAAACACTCTTGCAGAGGCCACGGTGATTTCGCCAGTTAAGCTGAATGTTGATGGAAGGGAGATAGATCCAAAGATGATTACAGTGGACAACGGTAAGGAAAAAATAACCTCAGGTGAGATATCACAATCTAAACCTGTGAAGTTTGTTGTGGGAAGTTCAATATTCATAGAGGTGAAGGATAAGCCTCTCCAGCAGGGACAGCATAAAATAGATATTAGGGCAGGAAGCAAGGAGTTCGGGGAGCTATCATTCTCAATACAGGACAATGTACAATGAGAGATAAAATTGCAAAATGGATGATATTCTTCTCCTATATTCTTCTAGTTGCATTAAACCAGCTTCTTTGGATAAACTTTGTTACAATATCAGATGTTGTTTCAAAGATATACAATATTGATACATTTTTTGTTGGTTTGCTTGCAATTGTTTTCCCAATTGTTTATGTTATTGTTTCAATCCCCTCAGGAATTTTCATTGATAGGCGTGGTTATAAACTTAGCCTTCTAATAGGTGCTATAGTGATGACGATATTCACTGTGATAAGGGATCTGCAGCAGAGCTATACCTTCCTTTTCATAGGTCAGTTAGGAATTGCATTTGCCCAGCCCTTTATAAACAATAGTGTTTCAAAGCTTGCAAACGAGGAATTCCCAGAGAATAAGGTGCCTCTAATAATTGGCCTGGGATCCCTTGCAATATTCATTGGGGTAGGGGCTGGAATGGCATTACCATCAATAATGTTAAGCTACATGGGCTTTTCATCAATGATGCTCTGGATCACGGTCTCATCAATCATAATACTCATAATTTTCCTAATATCACTCCTTCTTTCTGGAATGAAGGAAAATCTGAAAAGAGAGGAGAGGGTAAAATTTAGGCATCTCCTAGGCCTAAGGGAGCTATTAATATTTTCAATGGTAACATTTGTTGGAATGGGTGTGTTCAATGGTATTCTTACATGGATACAGCCTATGCTTTCACACCTCAATATAAGTGATATTGATGTGGGCATAGATGGCCTCATGTTCGTCTTTGGTGGAATGGTGGGAAGCATTGTAATACCTTGGCTTGTTACTGTATATGGAAAAAGAAGGATCTTCATCTTAATTGCATTCTTTATTTCAGTGCCCATACTTTTCCTGATCCCTTTCATAGGCAATTTTGTTGCAATGGTGGCAGTGACCACAATCCTCGGATTCTTCATGCTAGGAAGCTTTCCCGTACTTATTGACTGGGGCACTATTGTATCTGGAATTTCACTTGCAGGTTCTGCAACATCATTCCTCTGGTTCATGGGACAGATAGGTGGCTTCATAATACCCCTTCTGATGGGGGTTCTAGGACCAATTTCTCCAGATAACACTTACCTTTATGCCATGCTATTATCAGGAATACTATTTGTTATACTTGTACCATTTATATTAAGGGTAAAGGAAACTCAGAAAATGAACTCACCCGGCAGCGTTTCCCAGTAGTATTCAAAAAGCCTGTTAATCCATTTTATTCCATTTTCCTCCCTTATGTAGAAGGTGATACCATAATCAATATCACCGTTTAGGTACGGAAGATTGAATTCTCCACTTTTCTCATCAACAAGGATAACAAGGTCCACTTTTTCAACAAGCTTTATCTTCAGGTCCCTTGTTCTTATTTTTTCAATAAGTTTGAAAAAATCCTTTCTTGTGCTGTATGGGGCTATTATCCTTACCTTAGCATTCCTTTCTAATAGAGCACTTACCGGTTCTATAAAAGGGAGAAGAATCTCCCTTGTCATTATATTCTCATAAGACCTTGCATTTTTTAGCCTCTCAACAGTGAGGTTAAACCCCTCTATAGTCCCTTCAATCACCTCCACACCTTCCATATCCCCCAGTGAGAGCTGAAACTCCCTCGGCAGAAATGATATATCATGGTTCCTAAATACAAAGTCATATTTTTCAAGTAGATTTAGGCCCTTCAAATAAAGCATAATTATTTTTCCAACGGGTGAAAGCTGATACCTGTTTTTCTCATCCTTTATAACTATGTTTGA
>WSBC01000032.1 GCA_009758405.1 Methanobacteriota archaeon | reverse complement strand
CCTATTTCATCAAGTTCAAGCTCATGCAATTTTGCCTTTGTTGGAATTCCATCCATGCTCCATCCCCTTGCCTGGTAGTATTCATCTAGCATGGATTCTAGTTCCTCTTTTTTCACAAATGAACCCTTTGATACACCCTTGGGTATTGGATCCCTCATTACCCTCTCGGGAAGATAATCATCCTTTCTTGTAAATCCTTCCCTTACATTGAATGACTTTGCAATATTATATGTTCTTTCACCAACCATCATAAGCTCGGAAAGGGAGATGTTGTATCCTGTGAAGGACCTTATTGCATCTAGAAGATCTTCTGCATAAAATATATTGCTTGTAAATTGACATATACCAAGATCATCATAAATCATCATTAGATCTTCGTGCATCTTCACCTCAAAACCCTTCCCCTTTGCGCTAAACCTGTCTACATTCTCAAATTTCCACCAATTTCCAACAAGCTCTGTGGTGTAAATGCTTGCAGTGTTATGGCATGCACCTCTGAATGCAACTGCCTCTGCAAGTGCCATTCCCTTTATTCCCCTTATATCGTAAGCAGGAGGCTCGAGACCCTTTACCTCAAGTGCAAATTCTTTCCCCTTACCAAGCCTTGTATATGCTGCCCTCACACCATCAGCAAGAAGCTTCCCTAACTCACCCTCCCTGTATGCCATCTCCTTAAGAGCCCTTGCCACACCATCAGGGTCTCCAAACCTTAGATAACCCTTAAGCAATCCCTTCTCTATAGCCTCCATCGCCCAGGATATTGTTACACCTGCAGATATTGCATCAAGACCATAAAGATCACTCAAAAGGCTCAGGTATGCTACAGCCTCTGGGTCATCTATCTCCAGGTTTCCTCCAAGTGAATACATAATCTCATATTCAAGCCCATCCAACCTTGTTCCAGCATATTTACCCTCCTTTACTTCAAATATATGACCACAGGGCTTTGTGCATCCTGGACAGGGATGGTATCCAGTAACATATTTGGGTGCCCAATAATAAGGATCTATCTTTGATAATTCGCCCTCCTTGAGATTATCATAGGCCTTCTGAAAATAACCCTGCTGCCAGTTCCTCGATGGGAATGTACCTTTCTGTGTGTTCATCCATGCATAAAATTCACCTGTTCCATACTTCATATCATCCCTTGATGCAGGATGATCCTTCATAATATTTACCCATTTCTTAATCAATTCCTTCATCCTTTCCTTATCCCTAGGTTCTACATTCCCCTTCCCTTTTACAACTATTGCCTTTAAATTTTTAGAGCCCATCACAGCCCCAAGGCCTGTTCTGGCTGCCTGCCTCTCTTCACAATCTATCATAGCAATTTTCGATAGATTTTCACCTGCGGGACCTATTGCCGCAGTTGCATATCCAGTATATTTTTTCTTTAGTTTTTCTTGTGTTTCCCTTGTATCTTTTCCCCACAGGTCCGTTTCCTCTATCCTAACTCCATCATCTATTACCAGAATTGAAGGCTTTTTCGCCCTTCCTTTAATCACAATCGATTCATATCCAGCCTTTCTTATCTCAGGACCTATGGTGGCACCCGCCACAGCTCTTCCAAAACCTCCAGTAAGGGGGGATTTTGAAACAAAAACAGTTTTTGATGCGGTAGGTATTCCACTTGAAACAAGCAGACCGGGCGATATTATTAATGCATTCTCCTCACCTAAGGGATCTGCACCCTTTGGAACATTCTTGTAAAGCAGGTATGCCGCAAAGCCTATTCCACCCAAAAACCTCCTTGCCATATATGGATCTATGGGCTGTTTCTTTATCTCACCGCTAGATAAATCAACAAATACTATAGAATCAGAATATCCTTTCATATTTTTTGTAATTACATACAATATAATAAATTTCATTATGCTTAACTATTCATATATTACATTATTCAAAAAATTATGATTTTATTATTTTTAATGATCTATATTAAATCTTAATTGTTTCATAGTTGGTGTTGCCTTTAATCCCCTGAAATTTTCATCCTCAAGAATTACCCTCTTGGCATCTGTAAAAGATACATTTATTTCTATCATCTTTGTCCTCCCATATCTACCAAGGGATGTAACATTTGCTGATATTAGACCAAGGGAATCGAGGTCAGAAAGCATATCAGATATCCTTCTTGGGGTGAGAACAGGCAGGTTTGCGCCATTTGCAACATTTCTGTAGGCTTCAAAGACCTCACCAGTGGTGAACTGGATCGTGCCTGATTCCCTAAGAAGTAATATCCCAAGCAAAAGTGCCTTTGTCTGAACTGGAAGGGTCTTGATTGTTTCCATTATTGCATCGTATTCCATTCTATTTTTTGCAGAAAATACATGTGCCTCTTCTACCTTATTTTCTCCAGATGAAATTGCAAGCTGAATTGATGCCTTCAGCATCTCTATAGCCTTTCTAGCATCACCATTCTCCTGGGATGCAAGTGAAGATATCAATCTCAGGGCACCTTCAGAAACAAAATCATTTATTCCTGCTATATTTACCCTGTCCATAAGTATATCATAAATCTGCTCCGAAGTATATGGAGGGAAAACAATCTTCTCCTCATTTAGCCTACTTTTCACCCTTGAATCAAGGTAATCCATAAACTTAAGGTCATTTGTAATTCCAACAAGAGTAATTCTTGATTTTTCTAGTTCAGAGTCAAGTAGAAGTACCTGGTAAAGTATATCGTCGCCGTTCTTCTTGACAAATCTATCTATTTCATCAAGAACTAGTATAATATTTCCATTGTACATATCAATATTCTTTTTTACTGCAGCATAAAGTCTATCAAAGGACCAACCTGTAAATGGTATCTTCTCACCCTCTATTGAGTTTCCCATTGTTTCAAAGATTGAATATGAATTGTCCTTTATCTGACAGTTGACAAATATTGACCTAATATTGACCCTGTTTTTTGAAGCATCCTCGAGTTCCCTACCAATATATTTCATTACTGCGGTTTTACCTGTTCCAGATTTTCCGAATATTAATACATTCTTTGGCATCCCGCCCATAAGTATTTTTCCAAAGTTGTCAACAAGGATGCCTATTTCACTCTCCCTGTGCGGCATCTTGTTTGGAACAAAGGAGGGTTCGAATACCTTGAAATCAATATTCCTTACAGATTTACCCTCAAGATATTTCTTAAATATATTGTCCATCATCGGTCCCTGCAAAAAGGTTTATTGCCATTGGATTAGAAAAATGTTTCTTTAACAGATTTTTTATCAAAAAATTTATTTAGAATCCAAAAATGATTTCAATCTTATTCCTCTAGATATTTGATCAATTTTTCAATATAACCTGAGAATCTGGAATTTATTTTGAATTTAATATAAATTTCATCATCAACCTTCAATTGAATAATATCCCCGTAATCATATATGAATGATAGTAAACCCATATAATTCCTGTCCCCTTTTATTCTCACAGTATACTCAGTGTTATAGTCAAGCATATCAATTATCCTCTCTATTAATAATTCAATATTTTCGCCAGTTTTGGCAGAAATTATTACAGGTGTAGAGAGCCTTTCACTTAATATCCTGATCTTTTCATCTAGATTATCTATTCCTGCATCAAGCTTGTTTATCACTGGTAATATCTTTGATTTATCTACACCATTAAGAATTTCTAAGTCTGTTTCAATTTTTTCCATATATGTATCAAGATCATCTGTTCCATCAACAAGAAGTATTATAATATCCGCCTTAAAAATCTCCTCCAGGGTAGCATTGAATGCCTCTATGAGCCAGGGTGGCAAATTTTTTATGAAGCCAACTGTATCGGTAATCAGTATTCTTTTTTTAATATCGTTTATTCTAGATGTTTTTGAAACAAGTGTAGAAAACATCCTGTTCTCTACAATTACATTTTCCCCCGATAATAGTTTCATAAGCTGGCTTTTTCCACTATTTGTATAACCAGCTATTGCAACTGTAAAATATCCTCTTCTTCCCCTATTTTTTCTTCTTTCATCCCTCTCTTTTCTTACCTTTTCCAGTTCCTCCTTGATCTTTTTTATTCTTCTTTGAACAAGTAAATAGTATTGGTCGACCTCATATTCACCCCCGGCCATGAAGCCTGGATGTTCACCCTTTTTTGCCCTATGTATCCACTCCTTTAACACAGGTATCTGATATTTTAGTCTAGCAAGCTCAACCTGGAGCCTTGCCTCCTTGCTCTTTGCCCTGTCCGCAAATATCTCTATAATTAAATTTATCCTGTCAAGCACCTCTAAACCAAGATCACGTTCAAGATTATACCACTGGCTTGATTTCAGTTTACCATTGATTAAAATTTTATCAACATTATTGTACCTTAAAAATTCCTTTATTTCTTCTAACTTACCCTTTCCTATAAAGAATTCTGTTGAATAATGCTTAAATGTAAATACCCTTATTACTTCAAAATCAAGTGAATTTGCAAGCTGGATAAATTCATTGTCCTCCTCTGGTGTAATAACTATTACCTTTTTTCCAGCCATTCCTCAAATTCCCCCAAAAGGTATAGTGATCCTGTAATCAGGATAAAATCTGAAACCTCATATGCCCTTTCAAAGGCAAGGCTGGAGTCTTTAAAATATTCAACACCCTTAACATACTTTTTAGCCTCCTCCGCAAGCAGTTCAGCCTCCTTCCTCCTTTCATCCTTTACCTCTGTAACAATCAGATGATCCGAAATCCTTGATATTTCCTTGAAGAATTGTGAATAGTTCTTATCCTTAAGTTGTGTTGCCACTACTACGGGCTTCCTAAGAAAGAGTTCCTCCACGGTATTTGAAAGATTTTTGGCCGCCTCTGGATTGTGTGCAGCATCTGTGATGACAAGTGGACTCCTTGACTTTATCTCAAACCTGCCAGGAAATTTTACATCGGATATTTTTCTGTAATCCAGAGATGGATCAAAAATATTAGCCATTTTAATTGCTATGAGGGCATTCTTAATCTGATGCCTTCCTATAAGGGGGATTTTCACCCTATAATCATTATTTTCATCCTCAGCATGAAAATATGTGCCATCGAGGGAGATTGATGCATTTTTAACATTAAAAATTTCATTTATATTGTAAAGGATAGCATTATTTTTTTCCGCAATATCCTTTATAACATTTAATGCACCCTGATGCTCAACACCCACCACCACGGGAACACCCTTTTTTATTATACCTGCCTTCTCGTAGGCAATTTTTTCTGGTGTATCCCCTAGCTTATCTGTATGTTCAAGGGATACTGTAACAATACCTGTTACATCTGGATTAATTATGTTTGTAGAATCAAGTCTGCCACCCATTCCTACCTCTACCACAGCCGCATCCACGCCCATTTTCCTGAAATAATCAAATGCCATTGCAGTTGTTACCTCGAAGAATGTTGGCTGCCTTCCCCTTGAAGCCATATCCTCTATTATCTTTCTTTTTTCCCCCACCCATTTAACAATGAATTCATCATCTATTTCCCTGTCATTTACTATAATTCTCTCGTTAAATCTCCTAATATGCGGACTTGTATAAAGGCCTGTAGAATATTTTTGTTTAAGAATTGTATAAAGCATTGCGCTCGTTGATCCCTTACCATTTGTCCCAGTTATATGTGCACTCCTGAAATTATTATGTGGATCACCTATAAGATGTGAAAATTCAAGCATTGCATCTAATCCTAGTCTTATTCCGAATCTTGAAAGTGAATAAAGGTAATTTATTTCTTGTACCATATTTGTCCTTCTTGAATATCCTCTATATTGATATTATTTTCTCTCAATTTTTCCCTTATGTAATCGGAGATATCATACATCTTCTTTTCCCTTGCCATCTGCCTTACCTTTAATAATATATCTATTATCTTTTCCTCTGCCACCCTTTCTGGTGGTATGATTTTGAAGATTGAATCAATTTCGTTAAAGAATTTTATGGACTCAATTATGTCCTCTCCCCCCATTTCCTCCATGTTTTTGTTTACAAAATTAACAAATGCTTGTATTGAAGATATTGCCTCAGGGGTATTGAAATCGTCATCCATAGAATCTATTAACATGCCTTTAAACCTCCTAATTTCATTTATAAATCTTCCATTGGATTCTTTTTCCATTTTAGAAATCTTCCTGAATGCAATTACTATCTTTTCCCAGCTCTGCCTTATTTCCTCCATTTTCTCATAGCTAAAGTCTACAGGAGATCTATAATGGCTTGATAAAAGGAAAAACCTTAGCAATTCAGGTTCAAACTTCTCCAAAATATCCCTTATATTAATCACATTACCCATGGATTTCCCCATCCTTTCCTGTTTAATTGTGAGGAGACCTGTATGCATCCAGTAATTTACCATTGGTTTTTTACCACTAACCGATTCCATCTGTGCAATCTCGCACTCATGATGGGGGAATATAAGGTCAGAGCCACCACCATGAATATCATATTGTGGACCAAAGTAGTATTCTGTAATTGCTGTATCCTCTATATGCCAGCCTGGTCTACCGTCACCCCAAGGTGATTCCCAATATGGCTCCCCCTCCTTCCTTTTCTTCCAAAGGGCAAAATCCGCTGGATGTCTCTTATTTTCATTCACCTCCACCCTAGCCCCCGCCCTTATAGTGTCAAGAGATTGATGGGATAATTTTCCATAATCCTTGAACATTAATACATTAAAATAAACACCATCTTCTGTTTCGTAGGCAAATCCCATTTTTTCTAATCTAAGTATCTGATCTATTATCCTGTCCATATAATAGGTGGCAGGGGCATAAATGTTTACAGAATCGATCCTAAGAGATGCCATGTCTTCAAAATATCTGATGGTATATTCCATCGATATATCCAGAGGATCCCTTCCCTCATTCCTTCCCCTGTTTATTATTTTATCGTCTATATCTGTAATGTTCTGCAGATAGAATACATGGTATCCCCTGTATCTCAAATAAGATGCCATGGTATCAAAAAATACATATGTCCTTGCATGACCTATATGGGAATAGTCGTAGACTGTAGGACCGCACACAAAGAGTTTAACCCTCCTTCCTTCAAGAGGAATGAATTCCTTTTTTTCCCTAGAGAGAGTATCGTAAATTTTCATATAATACGGTGAAAATTTTTTTACTATTTAAGACTTGATGAAAATTAAGGAGTTACATGGGAAAATTTTTCATCATCCATTATTTATATTGAATCAATGAAATTCATAACGGATCACATGCTTGGGAGACTTGCAAAATACTTAAGGTTACTCGGCTATGATACGCTCTATCCAGATTATTCAATGGATGACAATTCAATAATTGATATGGCAAAAAGTGAGGGTAGAATACTAATAACACGTGACAAGCTACTTTATTCAAAGTATAGGGATTCAATATTGATAAAATCTGAAAATTATATGGAGCAGCTAAGGGAGGTAAATAATAAGATTGGCCTGAAAACTGAAAATATGCTAAGTAGATGTAGTGTATGCAATGTCCCACTGGAAAAAATTGATAAGGAAAATGTCAGGGGAAAGGTCCCTGAAAATGTCTTTAATACGCATGATGTATTCTTTATCTGCCCAAAATGCAAAAGGGTATACTGGATGGGTACTCATACAAAAAAGATAATGGAAACGTTTAGGGAGGTGCTTGGAATTGAAGATAGAGGAGATCAGGGAGGATGAAAAATACCTGAGATTATTGATAACAAACATTGATGATTTATGGTTCCTATCAAATTTTATTGAAAAGGATGATATAGTTCTTGGGACCACCTTTAGAAAGAGTGAGGATAGATCAGATTCTATAAGATCAAAGAAGGGTGAGAGAATTAGGATAGAGGTGGGTATAGAGGTAGAAGATTTGGAATTTCAGGAGTTTACAGATAGATTAAGGATAAGGGGTAAAATAAAAATTGGACCTGAGGAATATATAGGTCATTACCAAAGTCTCAATTTTTCCCCAGGGGATGAGATAGAAATAATAAAGAAGGAAATATCCAAGAAAATGATTGAGGAACTTGAAAGATCTGAAAAAAGGAGTTCACAGGCTCTTTTTATTTCCATTGATGATGAATCTGCCACTCTAGCTCTTTTGAGGGACTATGGTATTCAGGTTCTTGCTGAAATAAGGCTTTCTAGACAATCAAAAGAAATGGAGGGTGAAGAAACAAACTATGATGAGGTAATAAAAAAGGTATTGCAATATTGGAATGAAAACATTCCCATTTTTGTTATTGGTCCTGGTTTTTTCAAGGAGAATTTTATTAAAAGGATAGAAGACCAAAGAATAAAAAAGAGCATTATCACTCTGGATACCTCCTATGCGGGTGAAAAGGGTATTTATGAGGCCCTGAGGTCCGGAGCATTGGAAAAGATAATGAAGGACTTTAGGGTGGGTGAAGAGGTGAAGCTTGTTTCATTATTTCTTGAAGAGATTGGAAAAGAGGGAAAGTATGCATACGGTATTGAAGAGACTAAAAAATATGCAGAAATGGGTGCAGTAGATACATTATTGATCCTTGATACAAAAATAAAGGATGATGATTTCCGAAGGGTTATGAATATTGTTGAGGAAAATGGTGGAAGTGTGAAAATAATCAGCTCTCATCATGAATATGGAAAAATATTAAAAAACTTTGGAGGGATAGGGGCAATACTGAGATACAAGGTCTAGCCGTCCCTGACACCTTCAGAATTTATTACAATTACCACCTCACCCTCAGGTAATGAGGGTGAATCGATTAGCCTTGCTATTCTCTTATCCCCCTTAGATCTCCTGAGGGAGATTCTGAATGTGGCAGTATGGCCAACAATATTCCCACCAATTGGCTGATTTGGATCACCAAAGAATACATCTGGTCTGGCTGATACCTGGTTTGTAACAGCCACAACTGCATTATATATGTCCGCAAACCTGAGAAGATCATGCATATGCCTGTTAAGCATCTGCTGCCTTTCAGCAAGGGCACCCCTACCTGTATACTCCACCCTGAAATGTGCCGTAAGTGAATCAACAGCAATGAGCCTAATTGGATTCTGCTTTGCTGTCTCAAATGCCTTTTCAACAAGAAGCATCTGATGGCTAGAGTTATATGCCCTTGCCACATGTATTTTTTTAAGTACCTCTTTTGGGTCTAGGTTAAGAGCAAGGGACATCTGCTCTATCCTCTCAGGCCTAAATGTATTTTCAGTGTCTATAAGGATTGCCTCACCGTTGAGCCCCTTTCTTTCCTCAGGCATAGTGACATTCACCAATAACTGATGTATAATCTGTGTCTTTCCTGAACCAAAGGGACCAAAAAGTTCTGTTATTGCCTGTGTTTCTAATCCACCACCAAGAAGGTTGTCAAGGGCCTGGGATCCTGTTGTAAGCTTTGAAATGTGCTGCCTTCTTTCAAGTACCACATCCCCTGTTACAAAATTTCCTACATCCGCAAACTTCCTTGCAGCCTCAACTATTTTCTTTGCCTGTGCCTCCCCTATTTCTGCAGCTACCGCTATGTCTGCGGGAGGTGTAACTGCAAGTGTAATGAGATCTGTAAATCCCGCATCCCTCAGCTTTTCGGCTATTGCAGGGCCTACACCTGGAAGATCCTCAATACTTTCTACCTTTTTTTCCTTTGCCACCTTCAAACACCACTAGATTCCTTTTTGCTGGATATATTCTATCAGGTCCACTAACCTGCAGGCATATCCATACTCATTATCATACCATGCCACCACTTTTATTAAGTTTTCTCCATTCACCTGGATTAGCTCAGCGTCTACCACTGCTGAGTAGGTAGTTCCCTTAAAGTCTATGGATACTAGGGGTTCGTATGAAATTCCCAGGATCCCCTTCATCCTACCATTTGCATATTTTTCGAATGCCTTCAGTATCTCCTCCCTTGTGGTATTCTTTTTTACAAGGGCTACAAAATCAACAACACTTACTGTACTGGTGGGAACCCTCATTGAAAGTGCCTCAAACTTACCCTTCATCTCAGGTATTACCACTGCTACAGACTTGGCTGCTCCCGTAGAGGTGGGAATGATTGACTGTGAAGCTGCCCTCATTCTTCTGAAGTCCTTATGGGGAGCATCCTGAAGTCTCTGGTCCATGGTAACTGAATGGACAGTATTCATGAAGGATTTTTCAATACCAAACTCATCATTTATTACCTTGACTATGGGAGTAATGCAGTTGGTAGTGCAAGATCCGTTTGAGATTATTTTATGCTTCTTTGGATCGTATTTCTCTTCGTTTACACCTAATACCACAGTAAAATCCTCATTCTTTGCAGGGGCAGAAATTATTACCTTCTTTGCACCCGCGTTTATATGGGCTACCGCCTTCTGGGCATCAGTGAACTGGCCGGTGGATTCAACAACAATGTCCACATTGAGATCTTTCCAGGGAAGTTTTGAAGGGTCCTTTTCACTGAATGTAAGTGTTTTTTTACCATTTACCTCAAAATAATTTTCACCGGCCTTTACATCTGCATTAAGGGTACCGTAGTTACTATCATACTTCAAAAGATGCGCAAGGGATTTTGCATCAACAAGGTCATTTACGGCCACAATCTCTATGTCCTTCCTCTCCAGAGCTATCCTGTACGTAAGCCTCCCAATTCTTCCAAAACCATTAATAGCCACTCTTACCATATTTTTGCACCCAAATTAAGATATTACATTTAAATATAAAATTCTTCTTTAAATCCATATTTACCAATCATGGGAACAAAGGCAACAGAGCCATGATTTTCTTTTGTAATCCCCTCCTTCCTTTTAATCACCCTGTAAAGCTCTTGAAAATAATGCCCGCCTACTGGTATCAACATTATACCATCTATTGATAACTGTTCAAGAAGAACGTTTGGAATATCAGGGGCACCGCAAGTAACAACTATCCTATCAAACGGGGCCTCTTCTGGATATCCCATGGATCCGTCCCCAAATATTATTTTTATGTTTTCTGAATAGGGGCATCTTTTTACATTTTCTTGTGCTATATAATAAAGGGACTTCTGCCTTTCTATGCTTATTACCTTACCAGGATATGCAAGGAATTCAATTAGGCATGCATTATATCCTGATCCTGCACCGATCTCGAGAACCTTCATTCCCTTTTTAATTTCTAAAAGTTCAAGCATTATAGCAACCATATGAGGGGCGGATATTGTCTGGTCCTCGCCTATTGGTAGAGGCTCATCAAGATATGCCTCTTCCCTATGAATATAGGGAACAAAATTTCTCCTATCTATGTTTAACATCGCCTCCTTTACTTCCCTTGACCTGATAAATCCCTCCCTCTCAAGCTCCTCCACAAGATCCTTTAAAGATCTCATTTTTTCTCCAACCTGTAAACATATATACTATGAAAGAAAAAATTTTTTCTTGCAATCTCCTTAAATGAATAAAAATAAAATTTTTTTCTTAATTTTTCAATATCATTGTAAGAGCTAAAAATAACGTATATTGTGCCATTTTTACTTAGATGATCATATGCCTGTTCCAAAAAACGTTCAACTATCTCCTGTCCCATCATACCACCGTAAATCGCAATATCCTGGGTAATATTCCCAGGTAAATAAGGTGGATTGAATATAATAGTATCAAATTCACCCTCAATATTTTCAAAAAGATCCGATTTTACTATTCTTATATTCAATTTCTCCATTTTTGATACGTATTCCATGTGGCTTATTGCATCTTCATCTATATCTGTAGCTGTTACGTCAAATCCCCTCTTTGCAAGCTCAAGGGATATATAACCAGATCCTGCTCCTACCTCAAGGACCTTTCCCCTGGGACTGATGTTATCAAGGAGAAGTAAAGTATCCTCTTCCACCCTGTAATACATAAACTTTATATAAATGTGGCTTCTATTTAATATTTGTGAACTATATAAAGTATCATGGACATTCGTGTTTCGAAATTGGTGGCTCGCTTGTGTTCATCTTCGATCCCCATGATGGAAAAAGCTTAGGCTTACCGGTACCGGATGCAAAAGCAGATTTTATCTTTGTTTCACACGAACACTTTGACCATAATGCTGTCCATGTGGTAAGGGGATTGCCAAAGGTAATTAGGGATGATTGCAGCGGTAGCTTTAAAAACATGAAGTACCAGTGCATAAAGGAATACCATGATGAAAGCCACGGAGCGGAAAGAGGAGAGATTAGGGTTTTTAAGGTGGAACTAGATGGAATTAGTTTTGCCCATCTAGGTGATCTGGGTCATTATCCAGAAAAGGAAACAATAGATTTTCTAAGGGGAACAGATTTTATTTTCATTCCTGTGGGATCAGTTTATACAATAGATTCGAAAAGGGCATATGAGATCATAAAGGAGGTATCGCCAAGGATAACAGTACCTATGCATTTCTATACCAAAGGACTGAAAATTAAACTCGAGCCTGTAGAGAATTTCCTCCAATATTTTGAAAAAGATAGAATAAAAAAAGTTGGAAGGGAGAAGAGATTTACAAAGGAGGATCTGCCAAAAGAAAAGGAGGTATGGGTATTTTCACTTTGAAGAAATTGCGTCCTCTATTTCAAAAATCTCAATTGGTGTACTTAAATCCCCTACAATTGCCCCCCTTGAATTCGCAATAATAGATTTACCTATGTAAATTGATCCAAAATTTGCTGTTGTAAGATGTACTGGTAACCTGAAAAGATCTTCAAGATATTTAATCTCCTTTTCATCTACCTGAGGATTTACAAGAAGAGAATTTTTTGTAACAAGGGCGACTGAACCAACAGTCTTTATTCCAGATATCTCACCCTTTACTACTTCAACATCAAGTGCATCTTCTATATATTTTAATGTTTCTCTCTCGAAATCAGGGTGTACTAGGGCTACCCTATCACTTGCAAGTATATCATTACCAACCGCATTTATTTTATCGTTTACAAAAAGTATATTATAACTATCCTTAAGGAACGAAAGATCTTCAATATCCCCAAAATCGGCAACAACTGCCCCCTTCGAATTTATCACCATCAAACTACCAATTAGGGGAGATCCGCCTATGAATGCTCTATAAACATCAGTACCCAATGCTTTCTTTACCATCTCCTCTTCATCTGGTGTAGAATCCTTTGGGATTATAACTAAATTCTCATTACAGACTGAAAATACACCCACGTAAGGACTACTGTGCAACCTTCCCTTAACAAGCATTCTCTTTCTACCTACGCCGCATATACCTCCGCGGTATTTTCCTCTGGATATTTAACAACCTTTACAGATATCCTTGAGGGTGGTTTTTCTATTCCCCTTTTCCATATGATCTCATTGAGCTTTGGATCTATCCATACATTCTCTAATGGTATCTTTAAATGTTTTGAAACATGCAATTCTATTATTCTTATTGCAACATTGGACCTCCTTCTCCTGGATATAAGCTTTAGCCTTCTCATGGGAATGTTTATTATAATTTCATTATCTGCCATAAAATCACCTCACACCTTCAGTGAATTTCTTCTCCAGTTCCTCCTATGAGGATGAGTAATAAATTTCCTGTCAGTTCTTATCATTACCCATCCTGGAACCCTTCTGTTCGTCCTCATATGACCGATCAATCTAAATTTTCTTGCAACATGCTTATTTCTTGCCATTTTAATTCATCTCCTTTCAATCTTTATATCCCTTTGCCCTTCACTTAACCTTGCCAGGAGTGTCTTAATTTCTTCATCCGAAATCACCCTGTTTAACCTTCCTGTCTGGGCAAGGTATATTATCTGGTTTTCAACAGCCTCTGCAAGTTCAGGCTTGACGAGTTTTACCCTGTTTAGCCTTTCCCTTGCCTCGCTTGAAAGATATTTCCTCAGAATCTTCAATCTTTCCTCCTGAACCTCCTTCTCCTTTTCAATTTCCTGTTCCTCTACTGACTGCTGGGCAAGGAGCTGTGCCAATTTCCTTCGCCTTATTTCCTCGAGCTCCCTGTCCTCCTCAGCCATAATCATCACCCTTAACTACCTTTTTTTATTATTTCTTCAGCAAGCTTATCTAGATAGGATCTTCCCTTTGAGGATACCACCCTTCCCTTCCTATTCTTTTCTACATATCCTAATGATTCAAGCTGCTGCAAACATTTCCTAACAATAGACCTGCTTCCTTTCCATGCATGGTATGGTTTTGTTCCCCTGTCAACCTTTCCACCATACTCTGCCGAAAGCCTTGATGTACCTATTGGTCCCTTGATATATATTTTTCTAAATACGCTTGCCAGCCTCAAATACCACCAATCATCATTTACAGGTCCCTTTTCCCTATGTATTCCTGTCTTTACCCAGTTTGCCCACTCTGGGGGCTTGATATTCTCCTTTTTCAGCCTTTCAGCTAATTCTTTAAGGAATTTATCCGGATCCACATCATACACAGTTACCATTTTTATCGACCTTAATACTATGGAATGCCCAATACTAAAGTTATATATGAGTATTTCGCAAAAATGGACCGGCCGGGATTTGAACCCGGGGCCTTTTGCTTGCGAAGCAAACGATCTACCAGCTGATCTACCGGCCCATCAAAAAAGATTTTTTTTAATTTCATTTAGTTTCTCAAAGTAATTGTATACTTGCCTTGAATATTCCACTATTTTTTTAATTTTTTCATCTCCATCTTCAATCTTTGTCATAGGCTCAATGAATCTTTCCATAATTTCCTGCCTTCTTTTTTCAAAAAAATCTATAAAATTTATATTTGAAAAGTATTTAGTTGTTCCATTATCCCTTCTTTTCTCTACCAAACCTTCTTTCATAAGATAACTTAAAGATGAATATATCCTTGGGATTGAATAATAGGTTCTTTCAGCAATCTCACCAATAGTCATTGGACTCTCAGAAAGGGCTAAAAATGCATATATAGTACTCTCTGCCTCACCCAGACCTAGAAATTGCATCATTTTTTTAATATGTAGCAAGAGATCATTAATTTTCAGCATATTAAAAAAAAGAAAATTAAACCAGTTTAAATAATTTTTCTTATAAAATTGATATGAATTATAAAAATTAACCTTAAATACTTACAATAATTTTCAAATTAAATGAAAAGGGAGAAATATGCATACATAGAAGGAATTGTAAGCATCTTTGGCAATATTATCATATTTGTTATTAAGCTTTACATAGGTATTATGATAAATAGCCTTTCGCTTATCTCTGATGCCTACCATACATTGACAGATATAATAGGTTCAGCAATAATTGTTGTAGGTTTTTATTTTGCAAGCAGACCCCCGGATACCATGCATCCCATGGGCCATGGCAGGGTAGAGCACATTACAACATTATTAGGTGCAATAGTTCTTTTTCTTACAGGTAGTTTTATAATTTATGAGGGTGCTTTAAGGCTTATAAAACCTGAGGAGGTAATCTTAAACATTTTCTTCATATTTGTAATTGTTATTACTATTTTTATTAAGGAGGGTATGGCAAGGTTGGCTTTTTATTATGGAAAAAAGATAGAGGGGGATGCTCTCAAGGTAGATGCATGGCATCACAGGAGTGATGCACTCCTCTCAGTAGGAGTAATTGCTGTGATTTTTCTAAATTCTTATTTTATCTATCTTGATGGACTTTTTTCTATATTTGTAGGTCTACTCATAGCCTATGAGGCAATTGTTTTTTCAAGAAGGGGAATTAGCAAACTTCTTGGAGAAAAACTTCCTGATGATAAAATTGATTCAATTAGGGAAATAGTTAAAAAGTACGGGGTAAAGGCACATGATATAATTTTGCATGACTATGGAAACAAAAAAATAATTACACTTCATATAGATATTAATGCATCCACAAGCGCTGGAGAGGCTCACAATATAGCAAGCAACATAGAAAATGAAATTAAAAATTTTCTTGGGATGGAGGCTACAGTTCATGTAGATACATATGATTTTGATATGACGGAAAAATTGGAAAATGATTTCAGAGAAATGATAAAAAACTTCCACGAAATAAAGGGTTACAAAGATTTTGAAATCTATTCATCCACCAAGGGATCTCACGCCGATGTTTTTATATTTTTTGATCCGCAAATAAAACTTGAGGACATTGAAAAGATTTCTGATTCCATAGAGAAAAACTTTTATAAAAAATATGGAATAAGACTGTTTACTCATTTTGAGGCATTTCACCAAAATATTAATTTAAGTGAAAAAAATACAGAACATGTAGGTGATCAATTATGAAGGACATAGATGAACTGGCAAAAAGAGCCCTTGAATTAAAAAACAAGGGTATCCCTGAAAAGGAGATTGCAACGGAGTTACATTTATCAACTCAAACTGTACAATGGTTACTATCTAGGGGTTTTGAAAAGAAGGTTTCAGCACCAAAGGATGTAAGAATTGGCTGGAGATCAATAGGTGTTTATCCATACAGGATATCTAAACTTGCGGAAATATTTTCAGATATTATACTCGAAGAGATGAATTCAAGAAATTTTTCTATAGACTCAATAGTTGGAATTGCAATCAATGGTATTCCAATTGCAACTTTTATAGCCGAGGAACTTGATTCTGAACTAATAATTTATAGACCTAGCCCGACAGATAAGGAGGGTACATTCAGTTCAAATTATGCATCTGTAGCTGGAAAAAATGTAGTGATAGTTGATGATGTTGTAAGCACTGGTGAAACAATGTCAAAGGCAATAAGGGATATCAAAAAGAATGGAGGTACACCTGTCCTGGCCGTATGCATAGTTAACAAACAGATAAGCGATGAAATAGATGGTGTTGTTCTAAGATCTTTAATAAGGACTAGACTAATTGAATAATTTATTCCTTTTTTATTATATCACCCAGTGTAAGTGATTCTTTTTTATATTTTGTTGTTTCCTGAACAGATGAAATCTTTTCTGTCAATTTTATTGAATAAAATTTTTCCAATTTTTTAATTAAATCTTTGTCAGGTTTCATTTCCCCCCTTTCTATCTTAGATAATACATTCTTTTTTTCAAGAAGTTTCTTTGCAGCATCCTCAAGTGAAAGATTTCTGGATTCCCTTGCTCTTCTAATCCTTTCCCCATAATCATCAACAAGTACCTCGTTTTCATCTAGAACATCATTCTGTTTTTTTGATTCCTTCACCTGAGGAACCCTGTGAATAGATGTTTGTTTTATCGCTTTCTTTTCTTCCAGTGGTACTCCAAGACGTGCACAGTCGTCACAAACATTCATTACTGCTCCCTCAATTATTACCTTTCTTAGCCTTGGTACATTTTTACCACATACTTCACATATCATCCCATTTCACAGAAAATTGTAAACTAACTTTTTATAAAATCTTTTCTAAATTTTTTAGGAAAAATAAATATATAAGTTTTAAATAATTAAGTTAAGGTGAGTAAATGGCAAAAGATGATGTGGAGCCCGGAATTTCCTTTGATCTTGAAAAGGAAGAATTTCTAAAGCATTTGAGGATGCTTGAAAGTGAAAAGAGGTATCTTGAAAATGAAATAAGAAGGCTCCAGTTTGAACTTGACCAGATGAAAAGGGAATTGAACAGGCTAAGGGCACCTCCACTCCTTCTTGGAAATGTTGAGGATGTACTTTCAGACAAGAAGGTGGTGGTAAGGAGCTCCACAGGACCTTCCTTTGTGGTAAATGTTTCAGAGAATGTACCTCATGATAAATTAAAATCTGGGGTAAGGGTAGCCCTAAATAAGACAACACTGGCTGTAATCGGAGTGCTTCCAGAAAGTTATGATCCTTCTGTAGTTGCGAGTGAGATAATAACAAAGCCTGATGTTACATATGATGATATCGGAGGCCTGGATTCTCAGCTGAGAGAGGTAAGGGAGACAGTTGAACTTCCACTTTTACATCCAGAACTCTTCAAGAAGGTGGGTATAGAACCACCAAAGGGCATACTTTTGATTGGACCACCTGGTACAGGGAAGACACTTGTTGCAAAGGCAGTTGCGCATCATACCAATGCTACCTTTATTAGAACAGTCGGATCAGAACTGGTGAGAAAATATATAGGAGAGGGGGCGAGACTAGTGAGGGAACTATTTGATCTTGCAAGGGAGAAGTCACCAAGCATTCTTTTCATAGATGAAATTGATGCAATAGGTGCAAGAAGGATGGACCTCTCCACATCAGGCGACAGGGAGGTACAGCGTACTCTTATGCAATTACTGGCAGAGATTGATGGTTTTGATCCACTGGGGAATGTAAAAATAATAGCAGCTACAAATAGGCCAGACATACTTGATGAGGCACTCATTAGACCAGGTAGATTTGATAGAATAATTGAAATTCCTCTTCCCGATGAGAATGCTAGGGAAAAGATATTCAGGATACACACTAGAAAAATGAACATAAGGGATGTGGAGATTTCAGCATTGGCAAAGGAAACAAATGGCTTGTCCGGTGCTGACATAAAGGCAATATGTACAGAAGCAGGGATGAATGCAATAAGGGAAATGAGGGATTATGTCACAATGATAGATTTTATTAAGGCTATTGAAAAAGTGAAAAAATCAGCAGGGGGGGAAGAAACCGCCCCTGGCCATATGTTTGGGTGAATCAGTGACTCATAGGGTTCATCACAGCATTTGCTCAGCTGACCCTCTTTTCATCACATTCATTATTGGCTGGAATAGTTATATCCCAGCCTGACTGCATCAAGATTCTCTTTTTCTGTTCCCCTAGGTACAGATTCCTCAACAGCCCTTATCAACGATTCCTTTGAAACAATTCCTGTTCTTGCAACAAGAAATCCTAACATGATCATATTTACAGAGGTGGTTTTATTGAATTTTTCCCTTGCAAGCCTTGTTGCAGGAATTCCATACATCTTTTCAACCTTCTTTGGATTTACGAGATCATTTTCATAAATAAGTATCCCTGATGATTTCAAGGTATCGGATGCAGAATCATAGCCCTGCTGAGAAAAGGCCACGAGTATGTCAGGTTGTAAAACATATGGATAATCAATCTTCTCATCGGAAATAACCACTGAAGAGCTTGAAAAACCTCCCCTCGTCTCTGCACCATAACTTTCAGTGAAAACAGCCTCTTTCTTTTCATATATGGCTGCAGCCTTGCCTAAAATTAGACCTGCTAGTATTACCCCCTGGCCCCCACTTCCGACAAACTTTATTCCTACCATAGTATTACTTCACTCTTATTTTGTTCCTGTCTATCTTAATTCCGCTTGGAGTCACAAATAGATAGTTTTTACCTATTGCAACCACATCCCCGTCAACGTCCTTTGCCACATTTTTTAGTTCACTGATTATCCTCCTGAGTGTAAGCTCATCCTCAGCCACTGGTGTATAATCAATTATTAGTATATCACCATTATATACATATTCCGAGAGATCCTTCACCTCTTCAAATCTGTAAATCTCCCCTATCCTCACCATTGGTCCGCTACCGCCCAATTCAATTCCACCTTCGTAATCATTTAAATCTAAATACTTTCTTGGCTCTACATTGGAGGCAGGTTTATCAAGAGGTTTGATAGGCCTTCTCCTGAAGAATGTTGGCATTTTACTATCACCTATTATTAGGTAAGCATATAGGATAATAAAAATTTTGCGCATTTATCCAGGTGAAATGCCAGGAAGATGAAACATTTAAACAATTAATTTAATAAAGAGTATTTTCAATATATTATTTCCCTCAAACATCTCAAAATATAATCATTCACCTCATCCATTTTTTCATGCCTTTCCTTAACATAAATAGCAGCATTATAATAATCCCTGTCCATGGAAATAAGTTTCATTTCTATTTCTCCATTTATTTTACCATCCCTCTTTACAATTTCATTTAAGGAATCTTTTATTTTTTCGGGATCCATTTTTAAAGGAATTTCAACCATTACCTTTATTTTTATATATTCATTTTTTTGATAATTTATAATCATTGCCTGCAGAAATACGCTGTTGGGAATTGTCATAATATGGTTTTCGTCATTAATTATCTTTGTGTAAAGGAAGCCTACTTCATCAACAGTTCCTGTAAACTTTGGAGGTATAAAATCATGGTGATATGTTGGACCAAATCCAGAATATTGGGAGGTAACAACATTAATCCTTTGTCCTACTTCAAATGGTTTTGAAAGCAGTATATAAAGACCTGCAAAAAAATTTGATAAAGATGCCTGTGCTGCAACGCCCAGAATTATACCAACTATACCTGCACCTACAAGGCCTGCGGTGATATTCTCACCTAGACTTAAAAGCACAATAAAAAGAATTATCAAAAAAAATATTAATTCAAATGTTGACCTTATATGTTTGGCAAAGGATTCACCTCTACCAATAAAGGAATTGTATATAATTGAACCAATAAATCTTGTGACTAGATAAGATATACCAAGTATAATTATTATTAAAAATATCTCATAAAAAACATTTGGAATTATATTATGTGAGACAAAATAACCCAAAAAGTACAATAGTACGAATCCTGCTGCTAGGGAAAGTACTATTCCAGTTATGTTTCTTAATAGTTTAATCATCATTATTGTTATGGAAAACAATATTTAAAATTTTAACCTTTTTAGTATGCCTTCCATCCTTTCATAATCAACTATTACAAGAATCCTTTTTCCTTCATTATTTTCATTAATTTTTTTGGCCATATTCATTTCTCTCTGTTCCTCTATTTCCCTAAATCCGGATATTTTATTTATTTCATTATCCCACATAATTGAAAATTCCTCCGGATTATTTGCATTAAATTTTTTTCTATATAACCTCTTTTTCCTTAGTGAATGTCTTAACAGCATAAATATGCTTATCTTTTTGGTATAAAGATCTGAGTATTCCTTTTCGTCAAGGTCTATGGACAATATTTTTAAATTAAGCTTCTGTGAAATCTCCACTGCCTTAAGGTATGATGGAACAGGTAATTTTACCTTACCAAACCTCTGAAGGTTAAGTCCCCATATAATTTCATAATCTGATATATCTACCATGAAGGGATCTTTGATGTAATGAATGAGGCCATCAAGGTCCTCCTTTGATATTCCTAGCATTATAGTATCTGGCATAAATTCATTAAAAATCTTTTCAATATGATCGCCCTCACTCACCAATCCCCTTACCGTACCAAATATTCTATATTCTATTCCATTAATTTTTAAATTTATTTCTTTATTTATCACAGAAACCCAGATTTTTAACTACCAAATAAAAATTTTCTTTTTTAATGATAATACATTGATGAATTCTCCTGTGCTAAAATAGATTATTTCACTATTTATTATTTTTGTAACAATGGTGTAAATTTTTTTTAAGATAAAATTGATCTAAAATTAGCTCACAAAACTTTATATTTAGCAAAACAATAACCCTGCAGGAGGTTAGCGTATGGATATTACTACTGCTATTTATGCTCTTGCAGCCGCGGTTTCGATGGCTGGTGGGTTGATAGGTACAGGTCTTGCGCAGCAGGGTATTGGAGCAGCAGGTATGGGTGTTGTTGCAGAAAAACCTGAAAAAATGGGTCAGGTATTATTCTTCCTTGTGATCCCAGAGACCCTGTTCATATTTGGTTTTGTTTTCGGGTTAATAATCCTGATGCACATCCTCGGTTGAAAAAATGGCAATTGAAGAGATATTAAGGGACATTGAGGAGAAGGGCAGGATACAGATAGATAACATAAGAAAGGACACTGAAGAAAAGGTAACGAGGATTATTAATGATGCAATGGAAAGGGCAAAAAATTTGCTTGAAGAAGCAAAGAAGAACATTACAAAACAACTTGAGTATGAAAGGAGAAGAGTAATATCTACCGTAAACATGGAGATGAAGATCCAATACCATAGAACTTTGAATGACATAATAGATAAAAGTGTGGAAGAAATAAAGAGGATACTCATCTCACTTAGAAATACAGAATATTACAGTGAATATATAAAAATGTCAATAAAGAAGGGAAAGGAGGATCTTGGAGAGGATGCAATAATAATAATTTCAGAGAAGGACAGGGATTTGATAAAAGAGGAAAAAAACATAAAAATATCCAAAGATCTGGAGCCTCTAGGTGGTGTTATAATAGAAGCCAGAGATGGTAAAAAGAGGGCAGACTATTCAATAAATACAATTTTAAATGAAAAAATTTTACAGATAAAACAGGAAATTTACGATAAGATAAAGGGGGAATTGTGAATTGCAGGGATTAATTTCCTATGCTTATGCCTATGCTCGATCAAAGGCCATTGAAAGTAACCTTTTGACCATGGAAAAATATGAGAATCTTATATCTTCTCAGGATATTCAACAGATAATAAACCAGCTTCTTGAAACGAATTATAGGGAATTCATATCATTTTTTTCAACAAGATATTCCGGTACTGACCTTATTGAAGTATCTTTAAACTCAGCACTTGTTAGGATCTCAAGGGTGGCATTGAATATAACTCCGAGGATTGGCCTAGATGCACTCAGGGCATATATTTCAAAATGGGATATTAATAATATAAAAATTATATTATCATCAAAAATTATTGGCAAGCCTGTAAAGGAAACAGAGACATTTTTAATAAGTGAAAGAGATATGCCGGCTGGACTTTTTGCAGGAATGCTTATGCCTGAGGATTATAGGCTGATGGTGGAGGAGAATGATATAGAATCAATTATAAAATATCTTCTAAAATTTCCATATGGAAAGGTTTTGGTAGAAGGTCTCGAGGCGTATAGAAAAAATGGTGATATAGGGGAAATGCTTATTCAATTGGAACTATTTTATTTTAAAAATCTAAAGGAGAAGGTAAAAATATTCCTAGGAAATGAACTTCCATTCCTTCATCTCATTGCAAGCCAAATTGATTCAAAAAATATTATGACATTAATTAGAGGGATAGAGCTTGGCATACCACCAATGGATCTAAGAAACTACTTGATAGAGGGAGGTTACTTAACAAAGTCAAGGCTTGATGACCTTTCCCAAACCACAAGTGTTGATGAAATTGTTGAAAAGATTAAGGATTTTTATGATTTAACAAAGGCGCTTGAGAAATTCCATATAAACCATGATCTTAAGGAATTCGAGATAATGCTTGAGAAATACATAGTTGAGAAAAACATTACTTCATTTAGGCTTTCATCTCCTGGTCTATCATCAATTATTGGAATGTTATTAATGTATGAGACGGAAAGGGAGAACATAAGAAAGATATCCTATGGAAAATATTATGGCCTTTCCCAGGATACAATAAGATCAATGTTGATAAGGGTGATTTAAAATGGTAGATGTTTATAAAATTATTGTTGTAGGAGAAAAACCTCTTGTATTGGGGTACAGGTTGCTAGGCTGTACTGAATGTTATGAAGAAACTGGCGAGGAAGGGGCAAGAAGAGTAATATCTTTATTAAAAAGGAATGATATAGGGATGATAATTGCATCGGATATTATCAGGGATAGTATGTCCCAACAGGATATTGAGAAAATAGAGTCAACAATTCAGCCACTTGTAATATTTGTACCCTCCTCTGTTAGTGTTAAAAAATCTGAGGAGGAGGTATTGCGTGAATATGTTAAACGCGTACTAGGAATAGATATAGGAGTGTGAATTATAGATGGGAGTAATTTATAGGGTTTCTGGACCTGTAGTAATGGCAAAGGATGTTGAGGAGGCAAAGATGTACGATGTAGTTCTTGTAGGAGAAGAGGGCCTTGTAGGTGAGGTAATAAGGATAACTGGGAACACATCAATAATTCAGGTTTATGAAGATACAAGTGGACTTAGACCGGGTGAAAGGGTGAGGAATACAGGATCACCCCTTTCTGTTGAACTGGGTCCTGGTCTTTTGGGAAACATATATGACGGTATCCAGAGGCCCTTACCAATCCTAAAAGATAAGAGTGGTGATTTCATTAAAAGGGGTATTATGGCACCTCCACTTGATGAGAAAAAGACATGGGACTTTATTCCTATATTGAAAAAAGGAGATATTGTGGCTCCAGGAACAATTGTTGGATATGTTAAGGAATCTAAGACAATAGATACAAAAATTATGGTTCCCTGGGGCATAAGGGGAAAGATCATTGATATATCAGAGGGGAAATTCAACATAAGGGATAATGTTTATTCTTTGGAGATGGATGGTAAAACCCTTGATCTTGGTTTGACACAAAAATCCAACGTAAGGTTTCCGAGACCCTTCAAAGAAAAGCTTCCACCACATTTACCATTAATTACAGGGCAGAGGGTAATAGATACATTCTTTACAGTTGCAAAGGGTGGAACGGCATGTGTAATTGGTCCTTTTGGAAGTGGTAAGACAGTTATACAGCACCAGCTTGCAAAATGGTCCGATACAGATATTGTAGTATATGTTGGCTGTGGTGAAAGGGGAAATGAAATGACAGAGGTGCTTGTGACATTTCCAGAGCTTATTGATCCCAGGACCGGAGGACCCCTAATGGATAGGACTGTTTTAATAGCAAACACAAGCAATATGCCTGTGGCAGCTAGGGAGGCAAGCGTATACACTGCAATAACCATAGCCGAGTTTTACAGGGATATGGGTTATGATGTATCCTTGATGGCAGATAGTACAAGCAGATGGGCAGAGGCAATGAGGGAAATCTCAGGAAGGCTTGAAGAGATGCCAGGAGAAGAAGGATACCCTGCATATCTAAGCAGGAGACTTGCCGAATTTTATGAAAGAGCGGGCAGGGTGATCAATATTAACGGTACACAGGGCTCAGTAACTGTTGTTGGAGCGGTTTCACCTCCAGGAGGTGATACAAGTGAGCCTGTTTCGCAAGGGACTTTAAGACTTACAAAGGTTTTCTGGGCTCTTGATGCATCCCTTGCAAACAGGAGACATTTCCCATCTGTAAACTGGCTAACAAGCTATTCCCAGTATCATTCTACCGTAGGAAACTGGTTTTCTCAAAATGTGAGCAATGATTGGAATATTTATAGAGATAGGGCAATGACAATTTTGCAGCAGGAAGAGGAGCTTCAGGAGATCGTTCAGCTTGTTGGTCCAGATGCGCTTCCTGATAGGGAAAGGGTAATACTTGATACTGCAAAAATGATAAGGGAGGATTATCTACAGCAGAGTGCATTTGATGATGTAGATACTTACTGTTCATTGAAGAAACAAAACCTAATGCTAAAAACAATTCTTCTTTTCCATGATGAGGCGATGAGGGCACTAGGAGAGGGAATTACACTCAAACAAATAATGTCAATGAAGGTGAGGGATGAGATAACAAGGATGAAGGAGATAGATGAAAAACATCTAGAAAAAATTGTTAATATTATGGATAATATAAAAAATGAATTCCAGTCTTTAAAAGGGGGTAAATAGGATGCTAGAATACAGGACAGTTTCCCAGATAGCCGGGCCACTTCTTTTTGTTGAGAACGTTGAGAATGCAGGATACAATGAAATTGTTGAAATTACTTTACCTAATGGTGAAAAGAAGAGTGGTCAGGTCCTAGATACTAGAAAAGGGCTTGCAATAGTTCAGGTTTTTGGACCTACAACTGGCCTAGATGTACCTAATACTACTGTAAAATTTCTCGGGGATATAGTAAGATTGCCTGTGAGTGATGAAATGCTAGGCAGGGTATTTGATGGCCTTGGTAACCCCAGGGATGGGGGAGGCCCATTACTTTCAAAGGAAAAAATGGAGATAGTAGGCTATGCTATAAATCCATATGCAAGGGATGAACCATCTGAATTCATACAAACAGGCATCTCTGCAATAGATGGAATGAACACCCTTGTTAGGGGTCAAAAACTTCCAATTTTTTCTGGTTCAGGGTTACCACATAATGATATAGCTGCACAGATTGCACGCCAGGCAAAGGTACTCGGTGAGGGGGAAAATTTTGCAGTTATATTTGCTGCCATGGGAATAACAAGTGAAGAGGCAAACTTCTTCATTGAAAATTTCAGATCCACAGGAGCCTTTGAAAGGGCAGTTATGTTTCTTAACCTTGCCTCTGATCCTAGTATGGAGAGGATTATTACCCCCAGGATGGCATTAACTGCTGCTGAATACCTTGCTTTTGAAAGGGATATGCATGTCCTTGTTGTACTAACTGATATGACGAACTACTGCGAGGCACTAAGAGAAATATCGGCTGCAAGGGAGGAAGTACCTGGAAGAAGGGGTTATCCTGGATATATGTATACAGATCTTGCCACCATATATGAGAGGGCCGGGAGAATAAAGGGTAAAAAGGGATCTGTGACTCAGTTTCCAATTTTAACAATGCCTGGCGATGATATTACACATCCTATACCTGATTTGACAGGCTATATAACTGAGGGGCAGGTGGTCCTTTCCAGGGATCTTTTCCACAAGGGAATTTATCCTCCCATTGATGTATTATTAAGCCTTTCAAGGCTTATGAATCAAGGTATAGGAAAGGGTAAGACTAGGGAGGATCATAGGGGTGTGGCGGATCAGCTCTATTCATCATATGCTAGGGGAAGGGATCTTAGAAGCCTGAGTGCCATAGTTGGAGAAGGTGCCCTCACCCCTGAAGATAGAAAATTCCTGCATTTCGCTGATATATTTGAAAAAAGGTTCATCGGGCAGGGGAGGGATGAGGACAGGTCAATTGAAACTACACTTAATCTTGGTTGGGAACTACTTGCAGAAATACCTGAGAGTGAATTAAAGAGGGTAAAGAAGGAATATATAGAAAAATATGGAAGGAGGTACAGGAAAGAAGATGCCAATCAGTAATGTTAAGCCTACAAGGATGGAGCTGCTTAGGCTGAAAAAGAGGATAGTGCTTGCCAGAAGGGGACTTGAATTGCTAAAGCTTAAAAGGGCCGCTCTTGTAATGGAATTCTTCAAGCTAATCCAGAGGTCAAGGAACCTGAGATCAAACTTGGAGGAAATATCTAAAAGGGCTTATGAAACAGTAAAAATAGCTGAGATATACCATGGGCTCACGGGCCTGGAAAATGCATCTGTAATGATAAGAAAAATGCAAGGTATTTCTATAAAAACAAGGAACGTCATGGGAATAAGGATACCTGAACTAGGTAAAAAATCACTTGAAGGACTTATAGATCCAAAATACAGAATGATAATATTTTCAGCAAAAATAGACCAGGTTATAAAGGACTTCGAGAAATACCATGAGACAATACTTGAAATTGCAGAGGTGGAAAATTCTGTCCGTAGGCTTTTAGCTGAAATAGAAAAGACTAACAGGAGGTCAAATGCGATAGAAAATGTGCTTATTCCGGAACTCGAGAGACAGGCCACATATTTAAAAATGAAATTTGATGAAATGGAGAGGGATACCTTTGTTACCCTAAAAAAGATTAAGAAAAATTTAGAGAGGAGAGAAAATGTGGAAAATGTGGCTTATTAAAAATATATGGCTTATTAACATGGTTGTTGCCATTATATTCTTAATGATTATTATAATAATGGTGATCTAAATGGAAAATATAAATGAAGAATTGAAAAAAATAAAGGAGAAGGAGGAATACGTTTCAAGGCTCATTGAAGAGGAAAATAGAAGATCCCTTGAAGAAATAGAATCCGCCAAAAAAAAGGCAGATGAAATAATTAAGAATGCAAATGAAGAAATAGAAAAAATGAAAAAGGAAATGATGGAGAAGTTTAAAATTGAAATTAAGGAAATGGAAGAAAAAATAAGGGAGGAATGGAGCATTAAAATAAATAGGTTGAAGGAAATAAACCTTGATAATAATACCCTTTTAAATATTTCAAAAAAATTGCTGGTAGGTGAAGATGGTGCTAAGGCCCGTTAAAATGGTAAAGATTTACCTAATTTCAACAATTGATAAAAGGGAGTCAATACTGGATTATCTCCATGAAAAGGGCATAATACAGGTGGAAAATGTTGACAAGGAGATATCTAAATTATTGGGTGAAAATTTACAAGAGGATTTCAAGGAAATATCTGAACAGTATGTAAGGTTCAAAGGAATTGAAAAATACCTTATACCTCACCAGATAAGTAAAAAATATAAATTTAATGATAAGAATCACCTATTCTCAGAAATTGAAAAAATTAACATTGACAATGATCTTGCCTCAATAAGAAATCAGCTTGAAGAACTAAAGGCAAAAAAGAAGGCCCTTACGAATGATCTTGAAACACTTGAAATACTCAGGGACCTTGGAATAGATGCAAGTTATCTGGATTCTTCAAGTATTTTCTTTTTCATAGGTAGGATGGAGATCGAGGAAAAGGAAAGAATAGAAGAGGAACTAAAGGGTCTTGATTTGATCTTTAGATTTAAGGGAGATCATTACCTGAATTTCTTTGTTTCTGGACCAAGGAGCTTGGAGGGAAAGACTCTTGAAATACTCAACAAATACCATGCATCAATACTTCAATTGACAAGATTTGATGGTAAAACAGAAGAACTTATTTTAAAAATAAAAGAGGAGATAAAATCAATTGAAAATACTGAGATGGAACTCAGAAAAAAACTTGAAAAAATTTCCGAAGAATACTATGACATTGTTTGTGCGATTTCAGAGGAATTAGAAATATACATGAAAAAGAACGAGGTAAAAGCAAGGCTTGCATATAGCAAGAACGCCTTTGCAATAACGGGATGGGTCCCAGAGAGGGAGTTGCAAAAAATAAGGGAAGATCTTGATAGAATTACTGAAGGAAGGATTTTACTTGATGTAATCAAAACGGATGAGGAACCTCCTACACTACTTGAAAATCCAAGAAGAATAAAATTCTTCGAGTTTTTTGTAAAATTCTATTCACTTCCAAATTCACTTGAGTTTGATCCTACACTCATATTTTCAATTGTATTTCCAATATTCTTCGGTTTTATGCTTGGTGATGTTGGTTATGCATTGATCATACTTGGTTTCTCTGTATGGCTACTGAGAAGGGTAACCCATCCACCAAAGAAGAGCCTATTACCGAAATCCTTAAGAAGTTTTGCCAGAACAATGATGTCTAACTATAGTTGGGGTATGCTTGCCAGGGCAATGATATTCGGTTCAATATGGGGGATAATATTTGGAATAATGTTTAATGAATACTTTGGAATTCAGCTTGGATATGAACCTATTCTTGATCCTGTAAAGGGTGTTTCAAAGCTTCTATTAATTACAGCATGGATAGGTGTAATATATGTCACCTATGGTCTTATATTGGGTGCATTGAACCAATATTCAATGTATAGATACTATGGAGAAAATGGGAAGAAGTATAAGAGGGAGATGTGGGGTAGGATTGGATGGATACTTATTACCTGGGGCTTTACTCTCTTTGGTTTATGGCTATTGAAATGGTCCCCCGTATATAGCCTTGGAAATATACTTGGCGTATATGGTGGCATCTCACTCCTTGTTGCTGGTACAGGCCTCATATTATATGGTGAGGGAATATTCTCAGTAATGGAAATGGCATCAATAATAAGCCACGTACTATCTTTTACGAGGATAATGGGTGTTTTGCTAGCTGCCGTTATACTTGCTTCTGTTCTTGATAATATTTTCCTTCATGCCTATCATTATGGTGTTATATCTCATATAGTAATAGCCTTCCTTGTTCTCATCATAGGACATGCTGTAAATATTCTCATAGCCATATTTGAGCCTGGAATCCAAGGTGCTAGGTTACATTATGTGGAGTTCTTTTCAAAATTCTTCCATGGGAATGGTAAACCTTTTACACCCTTTGCATCAAGGAGAAGATATACAGAAAAATGAAATTTCATTTAATTTTCTGAATCTCTGTTTATTTTTTAAAGGATTTAAATCCTGCATATCTTTAATGTTCTCTAATCAAATATTAAAAAATAAATTAAAATTAATCTTCAAATAAATTCCTTTTATTGAAATAATCCTTAAATGTGCTTCAAGATCAAAATTATTATTTATTTTTATATAAAATTTCATACTCCGGAATATTTAAAAGAAATTAATAAACTATATGGATATTCCAAGAATTGAATGAATAATATTGCCTATGGCATATGTACCTAGTGCAGCGAGGATCGTTAATGATATTGTTCTTAAAAGGCTTTTTAATATAGGCGTATCGGATAATATGGATATAATTATGCTTGTAATTGACTGTGCAATAACAACAAGTGTAAAAGATAGAAAAATTGCATAAACACCGCCAAGGAAAATGAATGGTATTATTGGAAATAATGCCCCTAGGATATAAAATAAACCTGTATTCAATGCAGACCTAAGAGGATTAGAATAAATTTTCTTTTCCTCTTTCAATTCTTCACCTGTTACCCTGGATTTTAATTCTTCAATCCTTACCTTGGATTCTCTATAATCGCTTTCTGCCTTCACTGAGAGGTAAGCACCTATCGCCATAGAAAGACTACCTGAAATTCCAACAACAAGACCACCAATAGCAACATATATAGGAACAAGAATGACCGGCGCAAGGCCTGACACGGAGGCCAGTACCTCTACCAGTCCATCAGACATACCATAGACCGCATCCCTTATTTTTTCTGTTCTTTTAGCAACAAATTCTTCACTCTGTTCAAAAAAATTCTCATGGTATATTTCATCAATTATGATTGCCCTTAGTTTACTTTTATACTGTTCAGGTATTTCCCCTTCATCAAGCATTTTTATGTATGATTCAATCGCCTTTTTTTCACCCCTTTCAAGAATTTTTAATGTGATTGAAAGCCCCAATATATATCTAAGGAGAAGCGAAAAATATATGCTCCATCTAGGTAACCTTTCCTCACTTTTACCTAGCATTGAAAGAAAGAACTTTGCATGCTCCCTTTCCATTAATGATAGTTTCTTTAGCGAGGATCTCAGATTTTCATCCTTCTCGATCTCGGATAGCCTTGAATAGAATATGTAATCCTTCATCTCACCGAGGTAATACTTGTAGGTAATTGATTGAAATTTATCCATCCTTGTTCACCACCATTTCAAGATATGATCTTTTTTCGAGATTCCCAAGGGATAATTTTTTCGCAAGATCCATTATCCTTTCCTTTCCATCCTTATAATCTCCATGTGTTTCTATCTCCACAAAACTACCAAGTTCCTTGACATTATCAAGTGATATCTCTATATCCCCCAAAATATAAATCTTTCTTGTTTTACTTATACTTGCAAATGGTGAAAAACCAAGCTTTATTAGGATTTCCCTTATCTCACCATTAACAATTGCCTCATATTCCTCCCTTGTTTTTGTTATATTGTCAATTCTTTTACCTTTGTATGTAAGAATTATATTACTCCCATTTTTCCTTAGCCTGAGTGCCTCATCTGTATTTGCAAAGTCCTTACAGGGGTGTGAAAAATATTCATCATCCTGCAACTCCTCTCTAACAAATATTCCACCCATTTCAATTATCTTCTTTTCAACATCCTGTAGGCTTTGTACCCTTGCCTTTATTTCTATTTCAAGGTTATTTTTCAAACTTCGTTGCACCCCTTTTTAATTCATCATCGATTTCAAAAACTAGTTTATTTAATTTTTTCCCATAATAGTGTAAAATTAAATAGAAAATAATAGCAAGAATTATACCAACTATCCATGTATATATACTGTTTAAATCCATGAGAAAGAAAGTATGAAGTACAAGAAGAAGGTCAATGAGCAATAAAATGAATATAAATAAGGCCAATACAAATGTTAGGGAAAGTAGTATAGATGTGCCAATAATAAAATAAAGAGCGGGGCTAAGGCTTAGCAGACTAAAACCAAAAAAATAATAGGAAAGTGCAATAAATAGGAGCCCTGATATCAATATACCAAACAATATATATCTTATTGATCTTATGTAAACCATTGCCTCAAGGGCAACTATAGAAACAATAATTGTAAATAATAAAAGCATCCCGGGGTTAGATTCAATCAAGGTTAATATACTCTGGTAATTCATACATTTTCACCTCTAGGTGCGAATAGCCTTCTTTTTATTTTTAAAAATAAATAAAAAGTAATTAATGAAAATATAAAAAGAAAAATAAATAATATAGAAAATATGATCCAAGAAGAAAATAAAATATTATGAAATATTAATACATATCCAATAACTATTATGTTAATTATTGTTATTGAATATCCATTTTTAAGCGAAAGGTATAGAAAAGGAAAGAAGATCATAGATGATAAAATTCCAATTAATATTAGCCTAGTATCATTAAAATATGCCTTAAGTGTAATGTAAAGATAGAATTCAATAATAAAAAAAATGACTAGGAAAATCCATTTAAAGTATCTTGAAAAAATTATTAATAGAAATGAAATTAGAAGAAGAATTAATCCATTTAAAATGCCATTAAACTCAAGAAATGAAACAATTGATAATAACGAATGGGGTAACTGTATTGGAATTTGCATAAAATAATAAATGATTTTCAGATTAAAAAATTTATTCAAAAGTTTTAAATTATTGTATACATTACTTTTTTTTATGGTTAGCATTAAATTAACAAGACAGCAAGAAGATTACATTAATGCAATTTACGAATTGCAGGACACATTTGGAATTGCGAAGATTGTACTTCTTTCAAAAATTCTTAAATATTCACCCGGAGCCATAAACGATGAGTTAAAAAGGCTTGAGGGAAAGGGATACATCGAGAGAATTCCCTATAGTGGCCTCAGGCTTACATCTATTGGTTTTGATGCTGCAAAAATAACTGTTAAAAAACATAGAATTTCTGAGGCCTTCCTTTTTAAAATACTCGATGTCCCATGGGAAAAATGTCATCTTTTATCCTCCGAAATAGAACATTCTATAAGTGGTGAACTAGAGATGTATTTTATGAAGAAGATTGGTGAAAAGGGCACATGTCCCCATGGAAACAGCTTTAACATTGAGGAAGATAAGGACGACATACGTGCATTGGACGCTGAACCTAATAAGAACTATTTAGTGAAAAGAATAAGCTATGAAGAATCCACCACACTAATGCTTATGAAGATCTATGGAATAATGCCAGGAAAAAAAATAAAGATAATTTCAAAAACAATGGACACAGTAACAATTGAAAACGAGAACGGAATTTTTCCTCTTGAAGGAATTTATGCACTATCAGTGAGATTGAATGAATAAGATATTTAAGATTTTGTCAATTCTTGGACCGGGCTGGATAGTAATGATGGCAGACATTGATGCCCCAAGCGTCTTCACCGCCATAGTATCTGGTTCAATTTTTGGCCTTTCACTATTTTGGCTACTATTATTACTAATAATTCCCCTTTATTTTGTTCAAGAAACATCCGCAAGGTTATCAATCGTTACAGGTAAAGGTCTTGGAAGGTTGATAAAGGAAAATTATGGTAATTTTTCATCCTTTGTTTCCATAGGAACCATGGTAATAATAAATTCAATAGGTTTTGTTGGAGAATTTGCAGGTATAGCCTCTGGGGGCCTTATTTTTCATATACCAATTTGGGTATCCGTAACCCTTGCTGCAATATTGCACACCTTTGTTGTTTTAAGGGGTAGTTATAAAAAGGTAGAAAGTATCCTAATATATATCTCTGCAATAATACTTACTTTTCTTATAAGTGCAATGTTTTCAAGACCTTCGTTAGAGGTATTAAAAACTATGGTTAACATACCAATATTCAACAAGGAATATCTTATATTGATTTTAGGTAATATTGGAGCAGTAATTATGCCCTGGATGATATTTTACCAGGGGAATGCAATTGTTGATTCAAATATTCAAATCGAGAAAATGGGTGATGAGAGAAAAGAGACGTTAATAGGATCAGTGATGAGCGAGATAATTATGATTGCAATTATGTTTACATCCGCTTCACTTTTCTTTGGAAAGATTGATAAAAAAACTGATATATTGTCACTTTCTGGGATATTTTCCCCATATGCTGGTACGCTCTCACCCTATCTATTTGCAGTTGGTATAATAGGTGCAGGTTTGCTTTCTGGAATAGTTATATCTCTATCATCATCCTGGTCTATTGGAGATTATTTTGGCATACCAAACAGCCTTAATTTGAAATTATCGAAGGCCAGGGTGTTTTACATATTCTATATGGTTGAAATAATACCAGCGGCAATGATAACTGCATTTTTCCCAGACCTAATAAATCTGATGATAAATTCAATGGTTTTAAATACAGTACTTTTACCCATACCTCTGTATTTTCTTATAAGGTTATCTTCAAGGGAGAACATACTTGGTAAATATAAGAATGATAAATACAGGAAAGGAATTCTTTGGACCACATTCTTTATGATAATATTCATTGTTATATTCACCCTTTTTAATTTTATATGGGCTTTTTAAAAATAATGTTCTTGAGTGACATTTTTCCCTATTTACAAAATGTTATATGAATAATAAAAAATAATGATCAAAAAGATAAAATAAATAGTTTACATTCAATCCCTTCATGGAAATATTTGAGACTCCACTTCCAGGTTTAGGAACAAAGGTTACATTTAAGGGTCAAAGTGGAGAATTTTCTGTAATCTCAAAATTTGATGGATCAAAGGAAATATATTTTGTTCACAATGAAAATATAGTTGTGCTCCCCCTTCAGGAAGAGGAGGCAAGGATTCTTGCAATGCTTCTCCTTGAAACCTACTACCAGAAAAAGGAGGGTAAAAATGAAATAAACTTGGGTAAATCAATATTGAAATGGATACCTGTTTATAATGACATTGATATGCCTCTCAGAGATTATATGAATAATGCATTATTTCTGATCAGGGAAGGAAAAATTGAAAGAAACATGGAAATAAAGCCAAAAAAGGGAGATATAATAGTTGCAGGAGAATGAAAAATGGACATACTCTTCCTTCAGATAGGTATTCTTTTCTTTCTTGCCCTGGTCGGTGGTCTTTTAGCATCGAGAATTAGGCAATCTACCATGATTGGATATCTTGTTATAGGTCTAATTCTAAGTCCCTCCATATCGTTTACAATATTTAATTTTCATTATACTGGTTTTATGGTAAATAATGTAGTTATTAATACATTTTCACAACTTGGTCTTGTAATGATACTTTTCTTTATAGGGCTGAATATAAATCCTCAAAAATTCAGGAAAACGGGTACAGTATCTTTAATGCTTGCATCATTTGATCTATCCATACTCTTTTCAATTGGCCTTCTTATAGGTCTTGCATTCTCCTGGGATCTTTATGATTCAATTTTTCTCGGATTTATAGTTTCTGCAAGCAGTGTAGTAGTTTCTGCCAAAACAATGGATGACCTGAAGAAATTATCATTTGATGAAAGTGATGCTCTTATTTCAATGCTAATAATGGAAGACATTATATCAATCGTAATGGTAGTAATATTCATGGGAAGCATAATGACAAATGCCTTCTGGCCAAATCTATTAAATATAGAATATGTTGGGATATCGGCCTTCATTACATTTATAATATTTCTTTCAATGATATTTTTACCAACAATAAAAAGGAGATTCTTTACAAAAAAGAATGAAGAGATTTTTATCCTCTTTGTACTATCTATGATTTTCCTCATAAGTTCTGTTCTAGAAATATTCAACATTAGCCCCGCTATTGGAGCATTTTTTGCCGGTATGCTTTTCTCACAAACCGATATTGCCAAGGAGATAGAATCAAGACTAATCTCTTTTAAATATGCATTTGCCGCAATATTTTTTGTTACCTACGGAATTGGTGTTGACTTCTCCGCATTCATTAATTACCTTTATCTAATTGTCATAATCATATTATCAATAATCCTTGGTGAAATGATAATAATATCTTCAATTGCATATTTGGCAGGTTTTTCTGCCAAGGGTGCAATATTTATAGGAGTGGGTTTAATACCAAGAAGCGAGGATTCATTGATATTTGCAAACCTGGCAAAAAGTATTTCCACCGAATCCGGCACACTCTTACCCCTCTCAGCACCACTTTTTAGTATTACAGGTGCGGTTGTAATTGTCACAAGCATAATTACGCCATTTTTATTAAGGATGTCTATCAAAATATCCAGGGCACTTTCAAAGATAGTACCAAGAAATATCGCCTATACTGCATCAACTATCTCAAGGATAATGCATGCAATATTTTTTTCAAAAAATATACCAATAATAAAAAGGAATCCTTGGGTGTTCATAATTTCATTTATACTTCCCATTTTAATAATTTTGAATTTTTTAACTTTAAATATTTATTTAATAATCATTACTCTTGGAACTTTTATACTCTATTTTTATATGATAAACAACCACATTTCCAATGTAATTAGAACAATCTCATTAACAAATAAAAATGGTAAAGGGATACTTATGGTAATTGATACAATAATATTTTTATTTTTAATATTTTTATTATTTAATTCAATAACCTACAGATTCTTAATTTTTATGCCAATACTATCAATTTTAATATATTCGATAATTTTAATAACAATCCTAGAACTTTATCCCTTAATGAACAAAAAAACATCTAACTTTTTATAATACCATAATTTTCCCTATCTGTGATTGATCAGAGTGTTATTGAAAAATTGAGGCAGGCGGGAATAGATAATCTTACGGAAGATCAGGTAAATGTCTATGAAACTGTATATTCTGGAAAAAATATGCTTTTGATAGCACCTACTGGAAGCGGAAAAACTGAGGCTGCAATAATTCCAATTTTGGCCAGGATACATGACACAAAGCCTAAGGGTATACATGCTATCTATGTGACTCCACTGAGGGCATTGAACAGGGATCTTTTTGAAAGAATTATGAAGTATGCTTCCCTGATGGACGTTACTGTTAACATACGACATGGCGATTCAACTCAATATGAAAGGAAGATGATGCTTGAAAACATCCCTCAACTTTTAATAACTACTCCTGAAACTTTGCAAATTTTATTTTCTGGAAAAAAAATAAAGGAATATCTTAAAAATGTGAAAACTGTAATTATTGATGAAGTTCACGAGCTTGTTCAGGATGAGAGGGGATGGCAGCTTTCCCTTGCTATCGAAAGACTTCAAGTTATATCAGGTAATATACAAAGAATTGGCCTTTCTGCAACTGTAGGAAACCATGAGGAGATATCAAAGTTCCTTTCAACAAAAAATGATGTTCATGTATTCAAAAGTTCTCTTTTGAAAGAGTTTGTTGTGAATGTTGAAGCACCTCCAAGAATATACAGGGAGGAAAGTGACATAATGATGTGCGATCCTGACTATGGTTCCGCCATCATGCATGTTTTGAACCTAGTTCAGGACAGGAACTCTTCCCTTATATTTGTAAATACTAGATTTACTGCTGAGGATATTGCAATGAGATTAAAGAAATTGAATAAGGACCTTGAGATAGGTGTTCACCACGGTTCACTTTCAAGGGAGGTAAGAATGGAAAATGAAAACCTTTTGAAGGAGGGAAAACTTAAGGCACTCATATGCACGTCCTCCCTGGAGCTTGGAATAGATGTTGGAAAAACTGATTTTATTGTACAATTTAATTCTCCAAGACAGGTTTACAGACTGATACAGAGGATTGGAAGATCTGGGCATAGATTGGGACATGTTGCAAGGGGCACTATAGTTTCAGGGGATCCTGTAGAACTTGAAGAGGCAGTATCTGTTGTTGATCTGATGAAAAAGGGATGGGTGGAGGAACTTAGGGTAAGGAAAAAGCCACTTGTGGTTCTGGCCAATCAGATAAGTGCATGGGTATATTCTGAGGGGTCACTTGAATATGAATTACTTTTAAAAACTCTTAAGAATTCATATCCATTCATAGATATTACTGAGGAAGAACTTATTGATTTTATTAAGTTCCTTGAATCCATAAGGCTTGTAAGATTTGATGGTAAATATATCCATAGGGGTTCAAGATCCCTTGAATACTTTTATGACAATATATCAATGATTCCTGATGAGAAAAACTATAGAGTAATAGATATCTCATCCAACAAATTTATAGGGATACTTGATGAAACCTTTGTATCCACAGAGGTGGCAATAGGCCAGACCTTTGTGATTAAGGGCATTACATGGAGGGTGCTTGATATAAAGGATGATGTTATACTGGTTGAATTCGTTGAAGAGATTGGAAATCCGCCAAAATGGATGGGTGAGGATATTCCTGTCCCGTTTGAGATTGCCATGAATGTTGCAAATCTGAGGGAATATGGCAAAATCCCAGATTTTACAAATGAGAGCTGTTCTTTGAAGTTAAAAGATTGGTGGTCCCTTCCACATTCCAATCATAGAAAGATTAGGATTTCCAGAAACGGCCCGGACACCATTATAGAGGATACATTTGGAACAAAGGTTAACGAAACGATTGCACTTTTAATATCTGGCATATTAAGAGAAAATGGCACTGATACAATGATTAGTATTTCCCCCTATACCATTATAATTTCTTCAAATGATCTTCCTGTGGATGAAAAGTTTATAAAGAATATATTGATGAATGAAAATAATATTTCTGAAAAAATAGAAAAATACATTTCCTACTCTAGGTTCTTTCCCAGGATATTTGTTTACGTTGCAAAGAAATTCGGTGTTATTTCTAAGGAGGCAGATCTTGCAAAAATTAAGCTTGAAAAGGTGATTGATCTCTACAGGGATACATATATCTATAAAGAGGCACTGGAAAAATCAAAGTGGGATTTTCTTGACCTTCAGAATACAGAAAAAATTCTCGAGAGTATGAGAAAAAATGAGATAGATATAGAGATCGTTAATTTTGACAGGACCATGGAGTCATATCTTAATTATATAGATAATAAATCCGGGAGGACTAAATTAACTCCCACTGTATTGAATTCTATAAAAACAAGGCTGATGAACCAGGAGATGATATTTGTATGTATGGATTGCAGGAGCTCCTGGACAAGGAAGGTAGAGGAGGTAAATGATACAAGATGTATTTATTGCGGATCCGTAAGGGTAACAGTTCTAAGGAAGTATGAGAGGGAAAAAATATCAATAATTAAAAATGGTCCCAGGACTAAAGAAGAGAAGGATTTTTATGAAAAGGCATTGAATATTTCAAACCTTGTAAGGACTTATAGGAAAGAGGCGATCATTGCCCTAGCAGGAAGGGGAATAGGCTATGATACTGCACTGAGGATATTAAGGACTCCTCACTCTGACATTTTATCTCTTGTGAAGGATATTGCTGAGGCAGAACTAAACTTTGCAAGGACCAAGAAGTATTGGAGGTCATAACCTGTACTTTTTACCATCACATAAAACATAATTTTTATTAATTTCATATTTCTTACATTTCTTTTTCAAAAATTCTTCTAAAAGTATTTTTTTCATCTCAGGTATTCTTTCTTTCATTATTTCCCTAAGCAATTTTCTTGATTCTTCATCACTTGCAATAGCCTGTAGGGAGCTCAATCCATGCATGCCAGAAATAAAAGGTGCTATCAATATTCCAATTACTAATGCAGAAACATGTACAATATGGGCAATATCATTTTCATATGAGAGGAAAATGGCAAGAAATTCAATTATTGCGGCAAACAGTACTGCATATTTTACCTTTATTCTAGGCAAAAATATGAAACCAAGAAACATGGGTATCTCGTCATCGGGGTAAAGTCTTAACAATGCACCCATTACCCCAAATATTGCACCAGAAGCACCAATAAGAAGGGTTTCACTTCCAATATAAATAAGAGAGAAAATGATTTCTGATAATATACCTGTAAAAAGATATATTATAAGGAACCTCCTTGTTCCTATCCTTACCTCCAATGGAAAACCTATGAAGAGAAGAACTACCATATTAAATAAAATGTGCATATAATTGTAATGGGCAAAAATTCCAGTTAAAAGGTTGATAGATAAAGGATTTGATGTATTGTATGCAAGTAAATAGATGCTTTGAGGGTATATGAGTTCAATTGAAAAAATTATTACATTCGATAAAACTATTAAGAATAAACCTTCTCTGTTTATAATAAAAATAAAGGTGATTATAATTAAAAGCGAAAAGAATATTATATATTCAATCATGCACCGAATTTCTCCGCCCTATCACTATAGTTTAAAAGTATATTTATTACATCATGCCCCCTTATTCTAAGACTGCCACGCGAAACTGAGACCTCATCAAATTCATCTATTCCATCCCTTCTAATTCCTTCGGTAACCACAAGAACTGGTAAAGGATCACCTGTATGATCCTTAACACTGCATGGCGTGGAATGATCCCCTGTTATCATTAGTGTGATTTTGTCAAGATTATCTAAGAAGGGTTCTATTGCAGAATCTACCCTTTCTATTATCTCCTTCTTCAACTTTCCATTTCCATCATGTCCGGCAACATCCGTGGCCTTTATGTTGACAAGAATAAAATCATAATCCCTCGTTGCCTCAATAGCGTATCTAATCTTGTTTTCCATATTAGTATTAACAGTTCCAGTTACCCCAGGTACCTTTATCACATCCATTCCTGCAAGTTTACAAAGGCCTGATAAAAGAGGAACACCCACTATGCAGGCTCCTTTCATACCATATTTTTTATTAAATCCTTCAAGCTCTGGAACTATACCAGCACCTCTCAGCATAATTATATTGGCAGGCATTTTACCTTCCTTTTTCCTTTGCTTGTTTACAGGATGGTTCTCAAGTATCTCGTAGCTCTTAGAAATGAATTTATTTATTATATCGGCTGTTTTTTTACCATCTTCTGTTAATGCTCTTGCCTTTAAAATACTCTTTCCCTCCTCATGCGGATCCACGTCTGTGACATTTGGTGAAAGCCCCGCACCCCTGAATACTACTCCTGCCCTGTGCTCAACACCTTCCTTTACCATAATCTCAACACCATCAATCACAATATTAAGTGCTTTTGCCAACTCATCTGTACCTTTATCTATTCTTCCTGCCCTTCTATCAAGAACAACCATATTACTGTCAACTGTAGCAAAATTCCCTCTGAAGGCAATATCACCGGGTCTCAAATCCATACCCAGACCAAGGGCCTCAAAGGGTCCCCTTCCTGTATAAACCTTAAAAGGATCATATCCTAGTATTGAAAGATGTGCTGTGTCACTACCCGGCCTTATTCCTGGAGAAATTGGATCAAATAAACCTACCATCCCCATTGAGGCAAGCCTGTTGATATTTTTCTTTTTTGCAGCCTGAAGTGGTGTCTTTCCACCCAAATAATCCAGGGGTCTGTCACCAAGACCATCCAGAATCAAGAGAATGATCTTTTTCATATTAATGTATATGCAAAGATTATACTTATAATTATTGCAAGGATGTTTACTGCATGTTTACCAATAATTCCCCTCCTTTCAAGTGTAGCTCCAAGTATACTGTCAATATTAGCCCCTACAAAGCCAATGATAATCACAAAGAAAGAATATATTAAATTTTTAGAGAATATGAAATATATTAATGCTATAGTAGATGATGAAACTAGAGCAGAAATTTCCCCCAGAATAGAGACTGCACCCTCCTCACCTGGTTTTGTCTTTTTAAATCCGATGGGAGTGTAAGTATTTTCTGAAAATATACCTATCTCTCCTGAAACTGTATCTGCTGTTGCAACCGCAACGGATGCTGAAAAAAGATAGAATCTAACCTGAGGTAAAAAAGGTATAATTATTAAAATGAAAGGTATTATACCTTTGGATATAACGCTACCTGCCATTCTTTTTGTGCTCATACCATAAATGTCCCTTTTATATTTGCTCTTGTATACTGTGGCTAAATAAGAAACTGCTACAAATGAAATTAGTAATATAAGATATTCAGGACCTCCAAAATAGTAAACAAAAATACCAAGAAATAATGATAATATTGATCCCCATATGTCCAGAATCCCAATCCTTATTGAAATATAAAATAAAATTAGTATAATCGCAATAAAAATTATATCCTGTAGCATTATAGGCTTAACTCTTTTAGGTTTGTTTTTTCATTATAAACCCTTTTCATTGGGAAAGATGTAACTGCAATGGTGAGCTCCAGAAGAGGATCAACCTTTCCCCTGAAGAGATGGCCACCAATGATCATATGATCTGGCCCTGCCAGTCCAGCATGAAGGTGGAGCCTTGGCTCATCCTGGGAAATACTTCCATGTAGTGCAACAAGTTCGTGGTTCTTTTCCACAAATTTCTTTTCATACTCCTTCCCGTTAAAATAGCCTATCTCAAATTCCCTCAGCATGCCTATGCCTGAAAGCACTGTTCCTCCCTTTATCCCATAGATTTCGATCAATCTCTCAATAGAGGAAAAAACATCCTCTCCCTTGTCCAATTTCGCAAATATCAAATTTCCCTCAATTCTATGCATCATATTCATCACCTCATGAATATATATCTTCTTGGGACTCTTTTTGTTAGCCCTGTCCAGTAAGGGCACCTTGTGCATCTTTTTCCCACAGGTACCTTATTACCTTCCAGGGTGAGATTATGAATCTCCAATAATTTATTACCACATACCGGACATATTTTTAAATCTTTTGAATTTGCATCAGTCTCCCTGTACTCAATCTCTACCTTTACACCTGCCTTGTTGATTGCTATCTTTCTCAGCCTGGTACCATTTAGCCTGTAATCAATTCCCGATTGTTTCAGTTCCCTTAATACAAGGGAAAGAAATTCCCTTTGGGAATTTATTATCCCTTTTTCCTTTATTACTTTCTTTATGATGAATACTATCAACCTTTCATCAGGTACCTTATAGTTCATTAAGGTCTACCTCGCCCAAATGATTTTATATTATTGTAATTATATTTAATAGCTTTATTTGAAATTTCTTTAAAACATAAAAATTGGCTAACTTGAAGAGGAAAGAAATAATTATATTTTCCATAAAATTCAATTTTTATTATTCTTGGTTCTCCATTATTATTTTTATTTATTATGAAATTATAAATTAAATGTATGTTTTCATTAAATTCTCTAGCTTTATTAAAATACAATTTATCGTAAGGCATTTTTAATTTAATGCTCTTAGCCAATATTTAAAATAAAATAAAAGATGATAATAAACCTTATGGAAAATGTATATTTAATTAATAAAACAATTGAATTAATAAATATAGACTATTAGGCTTTGTAGAAATCCTATCTTGGGATCCTCTTATTATCATCTGCTCCCCATCTTTTGACTGGATCATTGTTTCACTTGATGATCCTTTTATCCCTACATTGGGCTAGTTAATGGATTTAAGTGCAAGCATTACAACAATATTATTTAAGACATAAATATAAGGATTTCTATCAAAATTAAGGGATTATAGATGAAATTAATAAAAAAGGTACATTAATTAAAATAAATCTCGGTATTTGATTAGCTCGATTAATAGAATCAATTCCAGAAAGAATTTAATTATGAAATTTTTGTTATCCAACACTCACAAAATAAATAAAAAATAATAAATCATTCTTTTTAAAAAGGATTTCTACTAGGCTGACTATTTGTCATATCCCGAAATAATTTCCTATATATAGGAGGATATCATTTACATCCTGATAATTTCCATAATTTAATGGCCAAACTCACGCAAAAGAAGATCAACTGGATAATTAAACAAAAAGAGAATAGAGTAAGTTCCTCAGAAATTTCAAGGATCATGAACATAACACCCAGATACGTGAATATGATTTACAGAAAATACAGGTTAGAAGGAAATGTGGAATTGAAGAATCCAGGAAGGAAAAAGGATCCAATATCTGAGGAAATGAAAACTATGGTCTATGAAACAAGAAAAGAGCATCCTGGAATTGGAGCACTTTCAATAGAGAAGAATCTTAAGGAAATAGGTGTAAAGATTTCACATAATAAAATACACGAAATATTGAAAGAAGGAGGGATGGTAATGGAGAATATGAATAAGAAGAAACAGAGGAAATGGGTAAGATGGGAAAGGGAGCACAGCAACAGTCTATGGCACATGGACTGGTTTGAATATGAAGGGAAGAATTACATAGTTATAGAAGATGATGCATCAAGGTTTGTAATACAATTTGGAGAATATGAACATGCTACAGCAGAGAACTCGCTAGATGCGTTAAGAAAAGGTATAGAAAAGTATGGTAAGCCCAGGGAAGTAATGACAGATCACGGAACACAGTTTACATCATTGCCAAGAGATGAAAAAGAATCAGAACCAAATGAATTTCAGAAATATCTAGAAGAGAATGGAATAGTACACATAAAGGCAAGAGTAAAGCATCCGCAATCTAACGGTAAATTGGAGAGGTTGATTTTTACATTAAAATATTTAAAGAAATACTTTGGTACATGGGAAGAAGTGGTAAATTATTACAATTACAAAAGGATGCACATGAGCTTATATGAAGATAGAATAATAACACCAGCGATGGCATATGAAATGAAAAAATTAAAAGAAGGGGAGGTTTTAGAATGAAAAATAAGGAGTATAAAAAGGAAATAATTTCAGGATATCACAACTAGGCTGACTATTAAAAAAGTATAAATAACCTCTCATAAATTTTAAACTATGCACTTGTTAAAATTTGCATATGATGGATCACTTTTTCAAGGATATTCAAGACAAGAAGGAAAAATCACTGTTGAAGGAGAGATAATTAATACTATGGAGAGATTTGGATTAAAGGCTTTACTTAAAAGCTCCAGCAGAACAGATAGGAGTGTGAGCGCACTTGGAAATGTTATAGGAATAAAAAGTGAAAGAAATTTAAAAGACATTATAGGAATATTAAAAAATGCAAGAAATTTATATTTTTATGCATATGCAGAAGTTGATGATTCTTTTAATCCTAGACATGCAAATGAAAGGTGGTACAGATATATGACTCCATACGAATATCAGGAAATAGAAAAAATAAGAGAAAAGGCGAATATTTTCATAGGTGAGCACGATTTTTCATTATTTTCAAGAAGAGATGGCAGAAATACATTGAGAAGGATTAACTCAATAGAAGTAAAGATTCAAAATGATTTCCTTGTATTTGATATAAAGGGTGAAAGCTTTCTTTGGAATATGGTGAGAAGAGTTGTTGGATACCTACTCTATGGGAAGGGAGATCCATTTGTGGAGGGGGGAAAATACAATGTACCACCGGCAGGTCTCATTCTTATGGACGTTTCTTACAATTTCTCTTTCACGAGGTTAGAAATATATAAAAAGAAATTAGACATTATTTACCAGGAAATAGGAACAAGAAATTTCCTTTATGAGAGTCTGAGAAGAATTTCAGAGGGTAGGTGGGGAATCGAACCCCAATAAACGAGATCTGCAGTCTCGCGCATCGCCACTCTGCCACCTACCCTTATTTTTGTAATCATTTCCTTTGATTTAAATTTTCTTTCTCACAAGTTTAAGTTCTGAGCCACAATAGGGACAACTTTTGTGATATTCCTTAAAATATCTTCTACACCCCTTGCACCTATAAATCCATGTATATCTCTCCTTTATTCCCTTTTCGTTTAGTCCAACAAAATCAGCAGATAAATAACTTAAAACATTCTGTATTGCATAATCGTCAGTGATAGCTATACCGCCATATTCAAGGGTAAGGGCTATTACATCAATATCAACATTTGAAAGTTTATAAATATCACCTGTTTCAGAAGCTGCTTTCTTAGCCATCTTTATAAAATTTTCAGAAGGTTTTAAAACTATGGACCTGCCGATCAATATTTGATATTTTTCATAGTCTAAAATCTCGTTAAGCACGCTCTCTGGAATTATTGTTTCTATATCTGATGGTAGATCCTTTCCGGATATTATTGCTGAAGTATCTAGGATGTATTTTTTCCCCATCTAGGGTAATCACCCCTTATACCCAATTCATCCAAAATACGGTTAACTATGAAATCTACAAGATCCTCAATCGTCTTTGGCTTTAGATAGAAACCAGGGCATGCTGGAAGGATTATTGCGCCGAGATCTGATAGTTTTTTCATATTTTCAAGGGCAATGGAGGAAAGTGGAGTCTCCCTAGGAACTAAAATAAGTTTTCTTCTTTCCTTTAAGGCCACAAATGCTACTCTGGTTATTAGGGTATCGGATATTCCTGAGGCTATTTTTGCAACGGTATTCATTGATGCAGGGACTATAATCATTGCGTCAAACACATAACTGCCTGAGGCAATGGGAGCAAAAAGATCATAATCCTCATATATTTTCAATCTATTAGAAAATACACTTGGATCCAAATTATTTTCAAATTTCATAATCTTTTTTCCATTTTCAGATACAATAAGATTCAATTCACCTTCAAGCCTTTCAATGAGCCTTATTGCATATATAGTTCCAGAAGCCCCCGTTACACCTATTACCACCTTCATATTAAATCACCTTTTTTGCCATATTAGACCCAACATAGAAATCTTTTATTTTCAAGTCCATAAACGATTGGGACTTATTCAAAGGCCGCATTTTGCCCATATTCGATATAGTGAAATTCATACACTTACATGGTATTTCTATGCTCAGTCTAGTTCTAAACATTATTTATTAAAAAAACGATATATATTAATAAATTTTTCTATAAATTTTAAATAAAGTGTAAGATGATAAAATACCTATGAAATTTCTTTTATATCCTTTATCACAAAAATTTTTATGTCAAAAATTAATGAACTTATATGGAATGTGATGCAATTTATATTGACAAAATGAAAGTAAAAATTGAAATTAACAATAGAACCTTTGTAATTGATGCAGAGAGAATTGATGGAATAGCACCAATGGATACATTGATTTCTGCGCTTTCGGCATGCACAATAATTAGCATTTCAACAATTTTAAAAAGAATGCAGGTAAATTTTGAAAAATTAGAAGTTCATGTAAAAGGGGAGCAATATCCTGATCCACCTAGAACTTTTAAAACAATAGAATTGATTTACAAAGTTAAAGGTAATGTTAATCAAGATAATTTAAAAAGGGCAATTGAATTAACATTTGAAAAATACTCACCTTCTGCTGTAATGTTAAAAAAAGCAGGTGTAGATCTAAGATATTCATTTAAAATAGAGCAATAATTGTATATTTTTTTTATAATTCTACAAAAAATTGTTAAAAATAATAAAATATTAAATTATATTTAGAAAATTTTATGACAACAAAATTTGATGAAATAAAAAAATTTGCTGAGTCTACATTAGGTGAACTTCCTGAGGTAATTAAATTACTGAACAAATTAGATGAAAATACAGCTATTGAACAGTTCAATGAAAACATAAATCTATATTTAGGAGGAAAAAATTTACCAAAAAAGGTGGCTTCTTTAATAGCGATGGCTATAGCTGCAGCAAACGGTCCTAAAGAATCGGTTATGATACATTTTAAACTTGCAAAAAAATTTGGGGCGGATAATATAGAAATATTAGACGCCTTAAAAGCTGCAAAAATGGCCCTTATGTCTTCAACAATTACAGCTATTCTTAATTTAGTAGACAATGAACATTATGAATTAGATGAAGAAATTCAAAGAATTTTAGAGATGATCAAAAAGGAATCTGGGGTTATTCCTGAAAGAATAATATCACTTTCTAAATTTTCAAAAGAAATGTTAAAAGAGCATTTAAGAGAAAAGAAAGAACTTCTTACACCAAGAAAATTGGATAAAAAATATGTATTCTTGATCGCCTATTCAGTAAGTGTTTCAATTCATGACAGGGAATGTGAAAATGTTTACCTCAATCAATTCATAAAAAATAATGGAAGCATCGAAGAGGTTGAAGATGCAATAAATATTGTTAGATTTATAACAGGAAATAGAGCCTTTGTTAATGCATTGGAGGTATTAAAATTATTAAATCAATAATCAACAAAGGTAATTCTATAATTCTTTTCATAAAAATTTGTTAATTATTTTTTAAAACCTTATTTTTAAAAAATAATAAAAGGGTTTTCAGAATGAAAAGGATCCTTTTCTATTGGAGGAGTTTCTACAGGAAGTAATTCTTTCTATAATGAGCTAAAAAAAAGAGGCTTACGAGGATTCACTCTTCACTTGCTTTAGGTCCCTAATCCACAGCCCTCTTAATCAAGGTTTGATTATAGTTTTTAGTAATTATAAAGATTTATCTATAAATGACTATATATTCACTCAAAGAAATGATATTTTGCTTTCTTAAATGCTATTAATTTAAAGCTTTCAAATATTTTTATTCACATTCTCCCTTCTTTTTTGTTTTTTTAATTACCACAACTGGTATATTTACCTTAGAAATTACCTTTAGTGTAACACTACCAATGAAGAAATCCTCAATATATGAATATCCCCTATGTCCAAGAACTATGGCATCAAATTTACCACTATTTGCAAGATCTATTATAACCCTTGCTGGATCACCATCTGTAATTGCATAATCTATTTTGAATTTATTTGGTAAATTCAAATTTCTTATGAATGATTTCATTTTGTTTTCTGCTATTTCCTTGGAGGATTTTATATAATCCTCAGTTACAAAATCCTCTAGCTCCTTAACTGATAATGGAACGACATAAAGGAAATAAATATTTTCCAATTCTGGAATTATCTCAATAGATTTTTTAATGACACTTTCTGTATTGCAAGAAAAATCTATTGGAAACAATACGTTCTTCATTTTATTTCCCTCCTGTTATATTTTGTATGTGTATTTCTTTAAATTCAACATCCCTAGTCTTTATACCATAAAAGTGTGCTATCCTGGGTCTTAATTTTATATAAGTAACCAGAAATATAATCTGAAATATGGGGAATATAGCTGGCGGAATTGCTACAAATGGTGAAAATGCAGTTGATGCAATGGCAATAGCTGTGGCCTCATTTTTTCCAATGCTCGGAAATATCATAGCCATTGAATCCCAGTAATCAAATTTAAGATATTTTAATAGAAATGTCATAAATATCAGGGAGATTGTACCGTATATCATTGCTGTATAAAATATCCCTATTACCTGTGTAAAATGTGTTGATACAAGAACTGCATGGCCTAGAAATATTAAAAATACAATCAGGAACATTCCTATTGTAGTGATGCTTGGAAACAATGGTGATATTCTCTTAAATTTTTCTACTCCCATTTTTTTAATCATATATTGATGCAATGCTACTCCTATGATCAAAGGTATTATTATAATTTCTACAATTGTAATTATTAAAAGGCTCATTGAAACACTTAAATGATAAACAGACCCATACCATCCTGCAAAAAGTGGAATAATTGGTATACCAACAATGAAAGTTATTGCTACCAAGGCAGTTGCCGCTTCAATATTACCACGCATTAATCCGACATATCCAATACTCATCGATGAACAGGGAACTAGCCAGGCGAGGAAAACACCAAGCCTTAAAAGTGGATCTGAGAGGAAAAGATTACCAAGTAATACAGCCATTAAGGGGCCCCATCCAAAGTTCATTAATAATACTATCACGAGCATCTTCCAAGATTTAAAGGCCTTAACGAGTCCACTTAAATTTAACATTAACATCATTGGAAAAATCATAATGAATATTGATGCCATCATCAATTCGTTAATCAAGCCACTATTTGCCATTACCCATTTTGAATAGTTAATTCCTAGTATATAGCCTATTACTATTGAAATTACAACGTATACTGCTAACATCTTGTCTAAGTGTTCTCTTAATATTACTAGTCTAGATCTTTGTTCCATAACCAGGTAAAATATGGTTATGATATTTATTTATTCTTCACAAATATTTCAAAAAAAATTAAAAGAATGTACAAAAATTGTATATATTTAATTTATGGGTTCATCCAATACTATCTCTAAAGAGGTATTGTAAATACCATATTTTACAAAATTATCTTTTATGTAATCCCTTATAAATGAACATGTCTCCCCAACTATCTCTGCTATAAATCTCTTTTCACCGCTTATAATTGTTAATTTTTTTACCATTTTCTGTGTTTTTGCAAAATTTATAAAATCATCAATCCTATCTGGAGGTAAATTAAAAAATAAATAGGCCTTGCAATTTAAATTTATTAATGTATAATCGATTTTTGCCTTACAACCCTTTATAACTCCTTTTCTTTTTAAATTGTCTATCCTTTCTCTGACTGTCCATAGATTTTTATCTAAAATTTTTGCAATATCACGATAGGTTAAACTACAATCATTTTCAAGAAGTTCAATAATATCTAAATTTAATTTATCAAGTTTCACTTTATTCATATGAAAAAGTATAAAAAAATAAATTAAATAGTTTTTTAAATTTAAAAAATAAAATATTTAAAGAACATATATATTAAATAGCTATGTTAAATTTTTTTATAAGATATTAAAAATTTAAAATTATATTCTGAAATCATAATATCAAAATTTGATAATTTTATATATCAAAAATCATTATACCTCTTGGCGATAAAAATGAATAAAAAAAATTGGCATGGTGCTGAGGTACTTAATGAGAGCTGGTTTCCTACAATAAATTATGATAAATGCAATAGCTGTGGAATGTGTTTGCTTGCATGTGGAAATAAGGTTTTTCTTTGGTCCAATAAAGAAAATAGATATATTGTAGGAAATCCATCAAACTGTGTTCTCGGCTGTACAACTTGCTCAAAACTATGCCCTACTGATGCAATTACATTTCCTGAAGATCCTAAAAAATTTATTACATCTCTACTAATGAAGTATAAAATTTATCCAAAGGTAAAAGATGAATTAAATGTAAGATTAGAAAAATTTAAAGATCATAATGTTAGCATAAATAATACAACTGTAAGTAAAGATCCTAAAGATGAATTTTCTAACTGGCACGGGATAAAAAGAGCTGAAATTCATTGGTATCCTGATATAAATATTGATAAATGCACAGGCTGTGGTCTTTGTGTTGTGACATGTTCTGAGAAAAGGAATGTCTTTGGGTATGACAAGGAAAAAAAGAAAGCATTTGTATTATTCCCATATAATTGCATGGTTGGTTGCAATAATTGTCAAGTTTCATGTATGTGGAATGCAATTTCATTTCCTGATTTCGCAGAGGTAAAAAAATTATCCATGTATGTCTTGGAAAACAATAGAGAATTAATAATAAAAGAGATATTTGAAAAAATTAAACAGCAGGACCTTCAATGTTAAATAAAATTGGGATTAAAACAATACTTTTTCCGTTCTTTGTTTTTATCAGTATAATTTTGGGACTGATATTCTCCCAAAATTTTAAACTTTATGGTAACAGTATTGCAGATTTTGGTATACCAATAGGCCTATTTTTTATGATTTATCCAGCGATGACAAAGGTAAAATTGGAAGAGATAATTTCAAGTATTAAAAAAAGCAAAATAATCTCCTTAATGATACTATTGAATTATGCTGTTGCGCCATTTGTCGTGTCAGGTTTAGGTTATTTATTCGTATATATTTATAATAATTTAGGTTTGTTGAACATTGACATTTCAAGGCAAATTATAGTAGGTGTTATTCTTTTAGGTGTAGCACCATGTATAGCAATGGTGATTGTTTGGACTGATCTTTCTCATGGAAATCTAGCTTTAGGAATCTCTTTTGTTGCGTGGAATTCTATTATTCAGATTATTACTACTCCATTTTTAGTCTATTTTTTAGCAAGAACAAGCATTATAATAGATCCAATACTAATATTGAAAAGCGTTATTCTATATCTTCTCACTCCATTAATTGCAGGAATATTAACAAGAAATATTTTTCAAAGAAAAAAATATTTTGATAATATAATAAAAATTTTAAATAATATCCAAACACTTGCATTGCTGTTCACAATATTTATAATATTTTGGGGTGAGGGAAATGGAATAATAGAGTATCCTAGTCTGGTATGGATGATTGGAATTATAATGCTTTCATTTTATTTTCTTCTCTTTAACATGGGTTATCTCATCTCTAGGAGAATAGGTTTAAACTATTCAGATTCCACATCAATTGGTTACTCTGTTTCAGCAAGAGATTTTGAAATAAGTATTGCAATTGCCCTGAGTGCATTTTCAGTATATCCCTTTGTAATAATTACCACTGCAATAGGTCCTTTATTGGAGATACCACTTATGCTTTTATTGGTTTGGATACAATTAAATAGGGAAAGACATTTTTCTACAATAAAGAAATATGAAAAACAATTATTGTAATATAAAAAATATTGAAACTATAAACCCAAAAAATTTTGAAAAATTAGAGGAAATATTAAAAATAATATCAAATAAAACAAGACTTTCAATACTATTAATTTTGATGAAATATGATGAGGTATGTGCGTGTGAGCTAGAATCCGCATTACATATGCGGCAATCTACAGTTACAACGCATCTTCTCAAACTTTATCATTCTGGAATACTGAAAAAAAGAGAGGATTGGAAATTTACATATTATTCCCTTCAAGAGGATTTTAAACCATTAATAAAATGTATTTTAAACTTTAAAAAATAAATTTATTTTATAAGCTATTATAAAAAATTAAGAGTGAAAGAAAACATTAAATTAAATGTATTAGTTTATGAAATATATGCTTGAGGTTACAATATCTGGAATAAGATTTAGGAATCCTGTTTTACTTGCAAGCGGTATAATGGATGAACAAGGGGATTCTATGCTCAGGGCAGCAAGGGAAGGCGCGGGAGGTGTAGTAACAAAATCAATTGGTATTGAAGAAAGGGAGGGTTATTCAAATCCTACAGTAGTCGTTTTACCTACCGGCCTCATGAATGCAATTGGATTATCTAATCCAGGAATAGAAAATTTTAAGGAAGAGATTGATTTGGTAAAAAAGGAGAAAATACCTGTTATAGGCTCAATATTTGGCAAGAATGAGGATTTTCCTTTTTTGGCTAAAAAAATGGAGAAGTTTGGGGCCGATGGAGTAGAACTTAACCTTTCTTGTCCACACGTAAAGGGTTTTGGTTCAGAAATAGGTCAGGATCCAGATGCTGTTGAGGAGATTGTAAAGGAAGTAAAGAAAAAGGTATCAATACCTGTTTTTGCAAAGCTTACACCAAATATAACAAATATTGTAGAGATTGCCAAGGCTGCATCGAGTGCAGATGCACTTGTATTAATAAATACAGTAAAGGGTATGGTAATTGACATCTATGCAAAAAGACCTGTGCTCTCCAATATATATGGAGGTTATTCAGGACCCGGAATAAAACCTATTGGTGTAAGAGCTGTTTATGATGTAAGGAAAGAGATGAAAATACCAATTATAGGTGTAGGAGGTATCAATGGATGGGAGGATGCAGTGGAATATATACTCTCAGGGGCAAATGCTGTACAGGTAGGAAGCGCCATTTATTACAAAGGTTTTTCCATATTCAAGGAGATTGTAAAAGGTCTAGAAACCTATATGAAAAATGAAGGGTTTGAGAGAATAGAAGATTTTTCTGGATTGGCGGTGATAAAATGATCTATAGAAGGGTAAATGTTAAGGAGAAGATCAGAGAGAATGATAAAACATTTACATTACTGTTTGATTACGAATTAAATGTTCTTCCAGGCCAGTTTGCTATGGTATGGTTACCAAATATTGATGAATTTCCAATGAGCTTCTCATACATAGGGAATTTCAAGGGATTTACATTTAAGGTAATTGGTGAAGGGACAGAAAAATTATCACACCTAGAAAAAGGTGATCAATTCTTTATAAGGGGTCCCTATGGCAGTGGGTATAAAGAAAAAGGGAATAGTGCCCTTTATATAGCCGGTGGAACTGGCATATCATCTCTAGCGCCGTTTATTGAATCATCCCATTTTAAAAGAAAGGTAGTTGTTATTGGTGCTAGATCAAGGAATGATCTTTACTTTATTGAAAGAATTTCAAAGAATGCTGATGAACTTATAATATTCACAGAAGATGGATCTTACGGTTTAAAGGGGGTTGTCACCGATGCACTCTCTGACAATTTCGATTCTGTTTATGCATGTGGTCCCGAAAAGATGATAAGAAAAATAGTAGATTTTTACAGATTTAAAAATATAGAATTACAGGCAAGTTTAGAAAGGATCATGAAATGCGGCATAGGCATATGTGACTCTTGCACCATAAATGGCTACAGGGTATGTGTAGATGGTCCTGTATTTGAAAAGGGCGATTTGATTAATATGAATGACCTTGGCATAGTAGGCAGGTTACCATCAGGGAGGAGAATAAAAATTTGAAATTAGCGAAACCTTAATCTTTAATATTTTATTACCTTTTTAAAATGAAGGAATGGATAGAGATAATAAGACCATTGAATGGACTTATGTCAAGTCTTACTGTAATAATTGTAGCTATTGCAATTAAAAATTATAATTTATATTTAATAATATTAGGTATTCTTGTCACCTTTCTCACTACCTCTGGGGGAAATGTACTAAATGATTATTATGATGCTGAGGTGGATAGAATAAACCATCCAGAAAGGCCTATTCCTTCTGGAAGGATGAAAAGGCAGGTAGCTCTTACATACTCGGCATTCCTATTTTCCGTCAGCCTATTCATTTCAATTTTTATAGGTATAATAGCATTTCTAATAAATGCATTTGCAATAATCCTTTTATATACCTATGAATCCTACACCAAGAATAAGGGTTTTATAGGAAATTTTAACATTAGTTTACTTCTCCTACTTCTATTTATATTTTCAGGTGCAATATTCGGGGTTTATTTACTTCCGGCAATCCTGGGTACAATGGCCTTTTTTTCCACTCTAGGAAGGGAAATTACAAAGGATGTTGAGGATATGGCCGGCGATTTTAACAGGGTTACATTACCTAAAAAGATTGGAAAGAATAATTCACTTTATTTATCATCTCTTTTCTATATAATAGCAATACTTATCTCTCCCATACCCTTCATAGAGAATTATTATGGATTTTTTTATTTAATCGCAGTTGCAATATCGGACATCATTTTCATAATTTCAATATCAATACAGTTTAGGGATCCACATAGAGGAGAGGTTTACTCTAAATACGCTATGATTTTGGCCCTGATATCATTTGTAGTAGGTGGTGTAACATGAGTGTATATGAATACATAATTAAGACCTTAGAAAAAAGAAAAATGCATTTTACTCTTATTGATCCAGCCAAGCAAACCCCTGAGGATGCAGGGAATCTTGCTTTCGAACTTCAAAGTATTGGAACGGATGCAATAATGGTAGGTGGCTCAACAAATATAACAACAGATTTGATGGATGAAACAATCAAGAACATTAAACTCAGGTCAAAATTACCTGTTATCATTTTTCCAAATGGTGTGCAGAGTATATCAAGGTATGCAGATGCTATATATTTTATGAGTATGCTCAACTCCAATGACAGGGATTTCATAATTGGTAATCAGGCAAGAGGCGCTTTGATAATAAAAAGACTCGGTATTGAAGCTATTTCAATGGGATACATAGTTGTAGAGCCAGGAATGACTGTTGGTAGGGTGGGAAAGGCTATTCTTGTAAAAAGAGAAAACACTGCAGATGCTGTGGGTTATGCCCTTGCAGCCCAGCTTCTTGGAATGAGGCTTGTTTATCTCGAGGCTGGCTCAGGGGCGCCCCAGCCTGTACCATATGAGATGGTAAGGGCTGTGAAAAAAGAGATTTCCATACCACTTATCGTGGGAGGAGGGATCAGGGAAAAAAATTCTGCCTGTGAGCTTATTAACTCCGGGGCTGACATAATTGTTACTGGTACACTTATTGAAAAATATACTGATTATAGGGAGAGGCTAAAACAAATAATTTCCTGTGTGAGGGGGAGGGGAGATGGGGTGGAAAATCCATGAATATCTAAAAGACCTTGAAATTTACAGGGTATGGATACCACTCGATCCATCAAGGGAGAGGGAGAAACATAATGCACTTTCAGAACTATTTTTATCATTTCTTAAAAAATCTGGTAAAGACTTTAAAATTATTCTTTTATTGAATGAAGGAAATGCTTCCCTTTATATTGTAATGGATGGTGGGATAGAAACACTCAACACAGTATACAGTGGTATAGTTTTTAATAAGATAGATAATATAAATATTGCAGATTTTGAAGATCTTTATATCTTTAAATCCATAAGAAGGAAAGAACCAATTATAGCGAATGGAAGGATTGTTGACTTTTTTGAACATATATTGAAGTATTCCAATTCTCTTACCAAGCCCTCCTTTGTCATCTCAGTTGAATTAATTCATCTTTTATTCAATACTGATTTTTTTGGTATTAGGATATTAACTGCATTTAAAAAGAATGAAAAAAATGAGGATCTAATTTCTCTAATTTCAAGTTATTGGTCAGATAAAAATAATCTCTACGCAGTAAAAAAGAAAACAATAAGGGGTAAAACTGGTTTAATAGATTCAAGGGGATCTTCATTCATTTTACCCTTTCCGGGTGAGGCACTGGAGAGGTCAGGTATAGCTATTAGAGCTCAAGGATTCTCTACCCCAGTGAATATTTTGAAATCTGTATATATAGGTAGATCTGTAAGTAATTCGAAACCCTGCCATATGGAATTCCTTAGAAATGAAGGACAAAGCACCCTTCTATTGGGTGAAACAGGATCAGGTAAGAGTACTCTTATGGTTTCAGTTTTCAAAAGCCTTTCTGAGCTAAATTTTCCGATTCTAGTATTAGACCCTACAGGAGATACTGTTGAAAGAATTATGGGATCAATGGATGAAAAGATTGCAAATAGGGTAGTTTACATAAGTCCCGTGGATTCACCTGTTTCAATGAATCTTCTGGAAATACCTGGTTATATAGATAGGGAAATTGCAGTTACCAGGCTTGCAGAAGATATTATTCAGGTGCTAAGAAATGTAACAGAGGCAGAATCTGGTATACAGGGTGGACTTGTTGGTAGTAGGATAGAAGAAATATTGAGGCATTCAATTAATGGGCTGGTTGAGCTGAAGGGTTCAACAATTATGGATATATATGACATAATAACTAGAGAGGATTCAAGAAAAAATTTTATGAAAATCTCTGAAAATGAAGATTTTAAGGAGTTTTTATCCAACCTTGAAAATTTTACTCAGGAAGATATATCCAGTACGAGAAGGACCCTGTCTTTCATTAAGGCAAACAGAATACTTAAATCAATGGTGGCAAACAGGAATCCCGCCTTTTCAATCTATGATGCGATTAAAAATAATAATATTATACTTGTAAGTGGTGATAGGGGGAAGGTAAGTGAAAAGGTCTCGACTTTCATACTTTCCACAATACTTTCCATGTTCTGGATTTCCCTTCAATCAAGGAAGGAGAAATTACCTGCATTCCTTTTCTGTGATGAATTTCAGGAATATGCAAACTCATCATTTCAGGACATGTTGATACTTGGAAGAAAGGAAAACCTTAACCTTTTCATGGCCACAACACATCTATCAACAATACAGAATAATTTAAAGGATACAATAATGGCAAACGCAAAAAATTATGCACTTTTCAAACTTTCCCCCGGGGATGCTATTGATTTTAGTTTAAAATTTTCTATTGATAGGGAAAGACTAATGTTTCTTGGTGGTGGCGTTGCATTCTTTAAATCAAGAATATTTTCAGAGTTTATTAGAATAGATTTTAATGAGACTAAATCAATGGTAAAGGATTATTTCATTAAGGAATCAAAGAGATATATTGATCAGAATGATGATTTTGAGGAAATATTTTATGATATGTTGCTCTTAGAACATATGCATCTTGAGGTCAATATACAAAACCTTAAGAGTATCTATGAAAGGATTGGCGAAGAAAGGGATATTTTTCATTCAATTGAAAAATTGAAAAAGTCTGGATATATTTATATTGATGATAATAATAAAATAAATATAAATGACAAAATATTAAAAGGTACAAAGGGAAAAATAATAAATAAGCTTCTCCTAATTGGGAACATTGTTAGAATAGAAAATGAAAATCCTCTTATAATTAGATGCATTCCAATTGTTCCAAATATAAAGGATTCAGATTTTTATGTTTACCTTGATCCTGAGGGAAATTTTGATGGTGTAAAGATATTTTCAGGTGAAAAAAAGGATTGTGAGGAATGCTATTCAATAGAGGAGTTCCTATCAATCGATGCAAATCCTAAGCTTCTTATGGACTTAGGTGGAATACTTTCCTGTGTGGATGAAGACGTTCTTGTCACTACATCGAAGAGGATTGCAAATGCACTCAGGGATTATTCTGACTATTATAAAAATTATCCTGACCTTGAAAGGGCAGTTAGGAAAATAATATTGGATACCGGTCTAGGTGAAGATGCTGAAAGAATTGTTATTGGTGACGATAGAGTAAGAACCCTAAGGGTATATATTTCGAAAATTAGGAATAGATTTATAAAATATAATTTTAAAAAGATTGATTCATTGAAAATCAAGCAATGAATATTGTCCCTTTTTTTTCTTGGTTTCCAACTGGTTTATTCTCTGTTTCATCTTTTTTTCTTTTTTTAGTCCTGCATAGAACATTATTTCATCAATTGTGTTCTTATAGACCAGAATTACCACCCTTCCAGGCCTTGCCCTTCCCGTTCTACCCCTTCTCTGTATATTCCTTATTTCAGAGCTTACAGGCTCATGGAATATCACGAGATCCGTTTCAGGGATATCCAGACCCTCTTCACCTATTTGTGTTGAAACAAGAACATTTATCTCATTGTTCCTGAATTTTTTTAATACCTCCTCCTGTTCTTCTTGGCTCATCCCTTTATCCTCACCCCTTGTTGCCTGCCCTAGAAAACGTGAAGGCCTCACTCCTTCTACCCTGAGAAGCATTTCATAAATATCCTGATTAATATTCCTGTAGTTTGTAAATATTATTATCCTTGATTGCATATTTTTTGTTATTTGTTCCCTGACAAGATTTTCAATTTTCCTGAGTTTTGGGGATTTTACATCCATCTTTGATATCTCTCTTGCCATTATAACCGCCTCCTGAAATCCCCTCAACTTATTTAGCCTTATATCTGTTCTCTTTGCATCCTCTACCCTGGCGAGATGCACAAGCTGCTCCAAATATTCATGACAGGTGGTAATGCCCTGAGTTTCTAAATATTCTAGGGCTATCTGCATTTTAAGAATCATTGAAAGTAAGGAAAGGCCTTCATAATAGGATTTCATACCTTTTGAGATATAATCAGAAAAAGATTTCTGCATATCAAGTATCCTTTTTTTTGTAAGTCTCCCCCTAATATTTATATCAGGATATTTACTAATAAGCTCTTTTACAAGAGCATTTATGATTTCCTTAATCTTTTCCCTTAATGGTTCAAATTCATCTGGAAAATCGAGCATTATTGTTTCCAGCTTGATCTCATGAACGTATGGCTTTACATCCTCATCCTTTTCACTCTTAACCTGGAACCTTTTAATATTGAGGTGTTTCATTATTTCTTCAATCCTTTCCATCTTCGAGCCAGGTGAGGCAGTAAGACCTATGATAAGTGCATTTGAACATTTTTCTGTGACAAATGTGTAGGCATATTTCCCTACAGATCTGTGTGCCTCATCAACAATAAGTAATTTTACCTCATCTGGATCAATATAACCTGATAATATATCATTCCTTATTACCTGGGGGGTACTAACTATTATGTTATTTTCCTTCCAAAGTAACTTCCTTTCCTCTGGATCTACATTTCCCGTAAGTGCAACAATCTTATCGTCCTTGATATATTTCAAGAGCCTTTCCCTATGTTGAAGAACAAGAGGTCTTGTTGGTGCAAGAAATAGCACCTTTGGTCCATGTTTATGTAGCATTTCTGCCATTAATAGAACTGCAATCTCCGTTTTACCTACCCCAGTTGGTAATACAACAAGAGTATTTTCCATCTTTGAAAGTATTTCTTCGTAAATCCTAATCTGATATTCTCTCTTTTCAAGTGTATTCTCTCTTATGAGGGGATGAATAACAAATTCCTTTTCATATGACATTAATTATCCATCCTCCAAACCCATTGAGGATATACTGAATTGCAAAGGCTGCAACAAGTAGACCAAGTATCCTGGTAAATGCCCTCGAACCCTTCTTCCCCAGATATTTATATATCCTAGATGAAAAATAAAAAAATAGATAAACTATTCCAAAAACTAGCATTAAAGAGATTATGACAGTTATCCAGTCATAGGTTTCCATTAATATTATCATTAAGGATATTGCCCCTGGTCCAGCAAGCATAGGTGTTGCAAGAGGTACTACACCAACATCTCCTATCTCTTCAACCACCTCCTCTCCCTTCTTTGTTACCCTTGGTTTATCACCTTCCCTTACCATCTCTATACCAACAAAAAGCATCAATAAACCTCCTGCTATTTCAAGGGCCTGTATAGAAATGCCAAAAAATTCGAGAACATAAATGCCTGCAAAAGCAAAAAATAGTAAAATTAGAAATCCATAAAAAACACTTTCCTCCATGGTCCTCTTTATTTGAACCTTGTTCATGTTGGATGTGAGTGAAATAAATAGTGCAAGCGAGGCAAAGGGATCTACTATTACAAACATTGGAACGAATACGTGGAGGAAGGATGATAAATCCATTATCTTACCCAGCCCAGCCTTTCAATTTCCCTTTCTTTTTTTGTTTTTTTCTTAAATTCTTTATAGTGCTCCTTACAGAGATGTACCCTTCTTCCTTCACTTTTTAAAGAAAAAATTTCCTTTGCCTTTTCCCTTGATACACTCTTGAAGGCAGGATTTTTGCATCCCTGAACGTCACATTCCTTATTTTCATTCATGGGGTTTGTATCATGATTCTATTATTTAAATATTCTTTTTTGATGGACTTTATGAATATGAAAAAATCCAAAAAATGGTAGAAATAGTATTTTTCCAAGATTCAATTTAACTCTTAATAAAATTAAAAATTATATCTTAATGACATTAATAAAAACTTAGTTAAAAATAACATATCTTTTATTTGAGAAGAATATAAAAGGGGTATTCTATTTCCTATTTTTAAGAGATACATATATTATTAAAATAAATAATATTAAAATTGAATTAATTAAATAAGGCATTCTTATACCCAAATACTGGGATATTGTACCAAAAAGAAGTGAAAATATGGAAACACTTGCACCAAAGGATAATTCATAAATTGCAATGTTCCTGCTTATATTAGAATCCTTCATTCTTGAGATATATATAAGGGGAACGGATATACCTGCAGAACTGCCAAGGCCAATTAACGCCGCCATTAAAATCATTGCATAAAAATTAATTGTGAAATATGGGAGTATTATTACCAAAAGAAGAACCATTGATATTTTCATTATTATCTCCATTGTTCTTGTATCTCTCAAATTTATTACTAAAAAGAATCCAATGAGTCTTAATAATGAGGAGGTCGTAATTACATAACCTAAAAGTATTATACTATATCCATTTTTAAAAAGAAAGCCAGGAAATATTGAGTAAAAAATTGAAAATGCAAGGCCGGAAGCAAAACTAGGAAAAAATGATTCATAATAAACCTTTTTACCTCCAATTTCAATGGTATTTTCTCCACCCTCAGCTTTTTCTTTAAATAAAAATAGTAGAATTAGAGCTAATAGAATTATTAAAAATGAAAGTATTAAATTGTTAAGATATCCTATAAAAGATATAAGATATGATCCTGTAATGGGTGAAATAAAGTATGCCATGCCCCATACAAAGCTGTAAATGTTTATTAGTCTAGAATCCCTTGATAGATTTGAAAAATAGATCTCGGTGGTAATCCACCATATAAACTGCCCTATACCTATTGTAAGAATAAGTAATAACATTGTTTCAAGGGATTTTATAAAATATATTGCCAATACTGACAGATCTGTTATTAATACAGATATAATTATGAACTTATATACCAATGATTGATTTTTCATATTAACGAAGAATATGGGCAAAAATATATTTGGTAACATTAATAAAAATCCCATTTCCCCTAGATATAATTGATCTGCACCCAAGAGTGTTAGGAATGGAGGTAACTCGAAACTTACCATACTATAACCAAAGGCAAAAAGAAATACATGGGCTATGAGGTATTTTTCCTTCATTTCAATCTACCTTTAATAATACCATTTTTAATATCCTCAATGATTTTTTCCTCAGTTCTTTTAGAAGGATCCCCATAACCACCTCCCCCAGCCGTCCTTATCTCTACTGAGTCGCCTGGAGAGAGGTCCAAGGTAAATTTACTTCCACATCTTATTCTTTTACCTTTCCTTTTAACAATGATTTCAGTGGACTTCCCCGGTTCACCACCGAAAAGCCCGTAAGGTCTATGCCTTATCCTATCAGAGAGTACAGTGAATATGAGGTTATCAAGGGCCATATATGATCTAATCAGGCCAGTTCCTCCCCTGAACTCACCAATTCCACAACTATTCTCCCTGAACTCATATCTCAATATGAGAATTGGAAAATTCCTTTCTATTTCTTCCACAGGCGTATTCATTGTGTTTGTCATATTTGCATGAATACCATCAGTTCCATCCCTGCCCATTTTACCTCCTGTGCCAACACCTATTGTTTCGTAGAATGCCCATGTATTTCCTTTATGAACACCACCTACCATTACATTGTTCATTGAACCACCACTTGCTGCAGGAATTATTTTTGGAGCAGCATTGCTTAGGGCTAGATAAAGTAGATCTGCGTTCCTCTGACTAGTCTCAACATTTCCACCAGCTACAGGGTATGGAAATTCTGGATTAAGTACTGTCCCTGAGGGTACATTAATATCTATATTTATGAATGTACCATGGTTAACTGGTATCCATTCCCCCAAGATTGTTTTGAAGACATAGTGAACACCTGACACAGTTACTCCAAGGACAGCGTTCAATGGTGCTATTACCTGAGCATCCGTACCTGTATAGTCAACCTTCACTCTGTTCCCATAAATATCTATTTTTACCTTCAGTTCAATATCCCTTTCATCCAATTCTAAATATTCATTGGCATAGTAAGAACCTTCATTCAGGGCACTAATATTTTTCTCAAACAAATTTCTTGAATAATTTAAAAAATCCTCAGCAGATTCCATAAAATCAACTTCACCGTACTTTTTTAGTAGTTCAATTAACCTCCTTTCTCCTGTAAAATTTGCAGCAGCCTGAGCCCTTATATCTCCTTTTCTTTCATAGGGGTTCCTCGAATTCCTCGAAAATATTGATATAATATCCTCTGAGAACTCATTATTATGCATTATAAAAACAGGGTCAATTATTATACCCTCTTCAAATAATGATCTTGCATCCATGGAGATGCTTCCCGGAACCTTTCCTCCCACATCTGAATGATGAGCCTTGTTGGCAACATATGCTATTATTTTTCCATTGAAGAATATTGGTCTTATTAGAGTAACATCGTTGAGATGCGTACCTGCAATGTATGGATTATTGAGAACTACCATATCACCCTCTCTGAACTCCATACCTTCTTTTTCCATGTATTTTAAAGTATTACTCAATCCAATGGGCAGTGATCCGAGATGTACAGGTATATGTTCTGCCTGAGCAAGTAATCTACCCTCCCAGTCAAATATCGCTGCGGAGTGATCCATCCTTTCCTTTATGTTTGGTGAATATGCAGAGTTCCTTAGTGCAATACCCATTTCTTCACTGGTATAATAGAGTGAATTCCTTATTATCTGCCAGTTGAAATTCATTTTTTCACCTCCAAATAATTATGTTTTCATATTCATCCACAACCCACTTCCAGTTTGGATTTATTAACACTGTAGAATCATATCCTTCAACTATTGCGGGTCCTGTACCATTAATACCCGGTGACAAGGATTCCCTGAGAAATACTGGAGTATCGTAAAATTCATCATTAAAGTTCGCTCTCCTTTTATTTATAATAGGTTCTATAGTCCTTTTATTTATTTTTGGTATACTTGCCTTTGCTACTTTACCTACCGCAACAAGCCTCAAATTTACTATTTCAATAGGGTCGTCTGAGGAATAACCGTAGAGTCTACTATGCTCTTTCTGGAAACTCTCGAATATGTTTGTGGTATATTCAATTGTAATTTCATATGACTGTCCCCTGTATCTCATATCAACAAACCTTAAAAAATTAATCTCCTCAAAATTTTCCTCCTTAAGGGATTTTATAGCCATTTCTTCAAGATTCCTAAATCCCTCACTTATATCGCCCTTTATGAAAGGAGAAATAAAGACCCTCGTTACATCAACAGTGAGTAAGCCAAATGCAGAAAAAAGACCTGGATTCTTGGGAACAACTATTTCTCTTATACCAATATCCTCAGCAAGGTCAATTGAATGTAACGGTCCAGCACCACCAAATGAGAACATTGTAAAATCCCTTGGATCCCTACCCCTTTCTAGACTAACTATTGAAATTGCCCTTGACATCATATTGTTTACTAATTTAATAATACCCTTTGAGGCCTCAATAAAATCTATGGATAGCCTTTTGGCCACCATTTCTTCCATTGCAATCCTTGAGAGGTTTGAAAAGATTTTCATACTCCCTCCGAGAAGATATTCCTGATTTAGCCTTCCAAGGAGTATGTTTGCATCTGTAACTGTTGGATCTTTTCCACCCCTATTATAGGCTGCAGGTCCTGGTACAGATCCTGCACTTTGGGGACCCACATGAAGCGCACCGCCCATGTCCACCCATGCTATTGTACCTCCACCTGCACTCACCTCTGCAAGATCTATAAATGGATACCTTACCGGATAACCACTACCCTTTATAGATCTGCCACTGTGTGTTTTTCCAGCCGCCTCAAATTCGTTTGTTATCTCTACTTTACCATTAACTATTGCTCCTGCCTTTGCAGTTGTTCCCCCCATGTCGAATGTAATTACGTTCTCTCTTCCAATTACCCTTGATAGATGCAATGATGCCATTACTCCTGCACCAGGACCAGATTCTATTATGGATATTGGCATTTTTACAGCATAATTTATTGTATTTAGACCCCCATTTGATCCCATAACATATACCTGCGATTTTATGCCCAGGGAAGATATACCCTCACTAAGCCTCTTCAGATATCTACTAACTATAGGATAAAGTATGGCATTAACTACTGTAGTACTTGTCCTCTCATATTCCCTATATTGAGGATCCACCTCTGAGGATATAAAAACTGGTCCAGGAAAATCTGAGAAGAAATCCTTGATATTTTTCTCATGGACAGGATTAACATAAGAATTTATCATAGAAACCGCTATAGTTTCAATCTTCTCAGATAATATTTTCTTTTTTAAAGCCTTTAATTCCTCATAATCCATTTCCTGATAAATAGTTCCATCGTGGAGAATCCTCCCCTTTACCGTGAATCTATACCTTCTTGGTATTAGTGGTATTGGTCTTTTAAAATCAAGATTATAGATTTCAGGCCTCCTTTGTCTACCAATCTCGAGTACATCCCTGAATCCCCTGTTTGTTATCAATGCACCCTTTGGAAGATCTTTTCTGGTAAGCAATGCATTTGTTGCAACAGTTGTTGCATGGTTTATTATACCCATCTCCTTTTTATTGATATTTAGATTTGCCAAGGCATCTATAACTGCCTCTTCAGGATTTAAAGTGCTTGGTACCTTTAATACATCAATATTTCCTGTATATGCGTCATAAATTACTATGTCAGTAAAAGTACCGCCTATATCAATCCCTAAATGGTACCTTTCCATCAATGGATCATTGATTAAGGCTATTAATCTTTTTTCAAAAAAATTATGATGAAATGTAAAAAAAGGCAAAATCCTTAAACATTTCTTTTAGATTAAATCGTAAAATTTTAGTAATAAAATCTAATGATGATGTAAGGGCGCATGGCCTAGCATGGATAGGGCGGCAGCCTCCTAAGCTGTAGGTCGGGGGTTCAAATCCCCCTGCGCCCGCTAAAGATGATAAAAATAATTGAACACACTGCAGATATAGGACTGGAGATAGATAGCGAAAATTTGGATCTTGCCTTTTCTGAGGCGGCCAAGGGTCTTACCTCTCTTATGGTTGATGTTGAAAATGTAAAATGCAAGAAGAAGATTATTTTAAAGCTTGAATCAGAAGACCTTGAATCACTCCTTGTTAAATTTCTATCTGAGATACTTTATCTTTTTGATGCAGAATCACTGGTTTTTTCTGAGGCTGATGTTAAAATAACTGGCAAGGTGCTTACAGCTAAATTATGTGGTGAAAAATATTCAAGGGAAAGACATGGATCAAAATTGAATGTGAAAGCAGTAACATATCATATGCTAAAAGTAGATCCAGCAGGTAAGATTAGGGTAATATTTGATATCTAAAGTCCTAAAAGCCTCCTTGCCTCCTCGCTTATCCTATCAACACTCCAGGGTGGATCCCAAACAAGGTCAATTCTTACATCCTTCACACCAGGTATCTTTCTGAGCTTATTTTCGGCATCAGCAAGTATCCAGGCGGTAAGGGGGCATCCTGGTGTTGTCATTGTCATTTTAATATATATTACATCATCTTGAATCTTGAGTTCATATACAAGTCCGAGATTTATTACATCAAGGCCTATCTCAGGATCTATTACAGTTTTGAGCGCTTCAATTACATCGCTCTCATTTACCATATTTTAAACAATAACTACATAATATTTAATTTTATGGTAGCTAATTTTGTAAAAATATGCATAAAGTTTATATAATGGCATATCTATATCATACATATAGATGACAAAAATATGACAGGGTGATAAAATGTTCCTTAAATCACTTGAAATGGAGAATTTCAAAAGTTTTGGGAGAAAAACTTTGATAGAATTTAAAAAAGGGTTCACAGCAGTAAGTGGACCAAACGGTGCAGGTAAAAGCAATATTTCTGATGCAATTTTATTTGTCTTAGGACCCAAAAGTTCTAAGGTATTACGCGCTCAAAAACTGACTGATTTGATATTCAATGGAGGGAAGGAAAGGAGGCCTGCCGATTATTGCAAGGTAACACTTACATTCGACAATTCTGATCATGAAATTCCCATTGATTCCAATGAGGTAAGCTTTACAAGGGTAGTAAGGAGAGGGGAAAATGAGGAATACAACAGCTATTTTTATATAAATGGGGAAAAGACAAAACTCCAGGATTTCACAGCACTTCTTTCAAAGGCAAAAATATTTGCGGATGGTTATAATATTGTTCAGCAGGGTGATGTCACTAGGATTGTTGAAATGTCCCCTTTTGAAAGAAGGAGGATACTCGAAGAAATATCTGGAATAACAAAATATGATGAACAGATACTGGACGCACAAAAAAAGAAGGAAGAGACTGAAGAAAATATAGGGAAAATAGAGGTTTTAATTAAAGAAATTGAAGAGAGGCTAAAAAACCTTGAAAATGACCGTAAGGTGGCCCTCAGATATATTGAGCTTAAGAAGGAACTACAGGAAGCAAAGGCAAAACTTGAATTCAGAAGGATTAAGGAATTAAAAAATGAGATTGAGGGAGATGGTAAAGAGATAGAAAATATAATGAAACAGATAGAGGAAATTAAAACAAACATAAATGAAATGGAAAGAAAAAGAGAGGAGATGGAAAAAAACCTTCAAATAATAAATACAGAAATAACAAAAATGGGTAACGAGGAACAAATAAAGCTAAAGGCAAGCATGGACGATCTGAGACTTGAGATAGGAAGACAAAAAATGAAGATTGAGGATCTGCAAGCAAGACTAGATGAAATAGGTCAGGAATTAAAATCGCTTGAAACACAAAGAAAATCATTATCAAGGGAGATTGATGAAAAAATAAAGAAAAAGAATGATGATTCAAAAAGATTGAACAACCTTGAGAATGAAATAAATACCAGGAAGAATGAATTAAGGAAGCTTGAGGAAAGCATATCAAATTCATCAAAGGAGATGAGGGAACTCCAAAATTATATAATTGAAAGACAGAAGGATCTCACAAAGGAAAAGGAGATAATTGCATCCCTAAAGACAGAACTTGATGCTAAAAATGATTCTTCAAGAAAGGTGGATGAGGACATTGCCTCGCTTGAGGAAGAAATAAAAAGTATAGAACTAAACATAAAGGATGCTGAATGGAGGATTTCAGAGATAAAGAAGAATGATTCTGAGCAGAGGAAAAAATCTAAGGATCTACAGGATCTTTATTATTCATTAAAAAACAGGGAGGTGCAGTTGAGGGAGGAAATACAGAGGCTTGAAACAAAAATACTTTCATTAACCAGGGTTTATGAGAAATCTAGGGCAAAAATGGAATCAAACAAGAACATGGAGGCAATATATTTCCTTATGGAGGCAAGGGACAAAGGGATAATAAGGGGTATAAGGGGTACTGTAAGGGAACTTATTAAATATCCAGAGGAACTTGCATTGGCGGTGGAGGTGGCAGGTGGTAACAGGCTTGATTCAATAGTTGTTGAGAGTGATGATGTGGCAGAGGTTTGCATAGACTATCTAAAACAGAACAGAAAGGGTATAGCTACTTTTCTACCTATAAATAAGATGGTACCTGGTAGACCTAGGGGTAAGGCGCTTCTGGCTACAAAGGATGAAAAATGCGTCGGTCTTGTGCTTGAGAAGATAGAATATAATAAGGAATTAGAAGGACCTTTGTGGTATGTTTTTGGAGATACTGTAATAGTTCAGGATTTAGGTACCGCCAGGAAGTTAATGGGAGGTGTAAGGCTCGTTACAGTAGATGGCCAGCTAATAGAGGCTAGTGGTGCTATAACAGGAGGCCTTGTACAAAGGAATGAAAAGTTCATGATGATGGGTGACATGGATAAAATAAGTGCTGAACTCAGGACATCAATGGAGAAGAAGGATTCCTTGAGCCAAGAATATAAAGAAATACTGAAAAAGATTGATGATATTAGTAAAATGCTCCAGGATTTCTCCTCAAAGAGCTTAGAGGATCCTCAGGTTTATGAAAGGGTAATCAAGGAAAATACAGAAAAATTACAGAGGCTAAAGGAGAACTTAAAAAGAAAATATGATGAAAGGGACTCTATTTTAAACAGAATAAAGGCTCTTGAGGATAAATTGAAGGCAGAAATGGAAAGACTTGAGTTCATAGAGAAGGATTACAACTCTGCGACAATAAGGATCAGTGAACAGGCACCTGAAGAGTTGCAAAACAGGCTTAGATTTTTGAAGAATGATCTTGAAAACAAAAACAAAGAGTACGAAACATTAAAAATGCTTCTTAAAGATCTAGAACATGAAGTTGATTCAGGCTCAAAGACACTTCAATCCCTGGAGAATTCCATTGAAAGGCTAAAAAAGGAAAGGGAACAAAAGGAATCGGAACTAGAAGAATATAATATAAAGCTTCAGGAAAATGAAATGAGGCTAAAAAAGTTCCAGGAGATGAACTCTTCCTTTGAGGAATCAATAAAGAAAAAGCTTGAGGAAAGGGATAAATTAAATTCTGAAATTGTTGAGATTGAAAATTCTATACAAAAGCTAGGTATGGAAATAAATAGAAAGAATGATTTTATAATAACTCTTAGGACAAGGATAAATGAGAATACCAGGCTTCTTGAAGAATCTGAAAGGGAGTTTTCTTTGTATGGAATAGAGGTAAAGGAACCTGTAGAATCGCCTGGGGAATTGAAAAAGAAAATAGAATACTGCGAAACCACTATGCTTTCACTGGAACCTGTAAACATGAAGAGTATAGAGGAATACGACATTGAAAGCAAGAGACTTGATGAATTGAAAAATGACTATTCACGCCTTATGGAGGAAAAGAAAGATTTGATCAATCTTATGAATGAACTATCAACAAAGAAAAAGGAGGGTTTAATAGGAGTATACAGGGCAATTAAGGAAAACTTCTCCAGGATTTATTCAGAAATAACAAATGGTGGTGAAGCAATTATGTACCTTGAGAATGAGGAAGATCCATTTGCTGGTGGTCTTGTAATAAAGGCAAAACCAAAGGGAAAGAAAATGATAAGACTTGAGGCTTTGAGCGGTGGTGAAAAGAGTCTGACAGCTTTAACATTCATACTTGCTATACAGCAGTATGATCCATCGCCCTTCTATCTTTTTGATGAATCTGATATGTTCCTTGATGCATTGAATGCCGAGAATATTGCAAGAATAATGAAGGAGAATTCAAAAAATGCACAGTTTATTGTTGTCTCATTAAGAAAAACTGTATTAAAGTACGCCGATCATATGATAGGTGTAACAATAACCCCAGAGGGTATATCAAAGGTACTAGAAGAAACCTATCTTGAGGAGGCGAAATCCTATGGACAGTAATACGATAAAACAAATTATAAATTCAGAGATAAGTGATGAGGCCCTTAAAATATATATAGAGGAGATGAAAAAGAATAGGGAAAATTATTATTTATCCATCGAGGATCCAAAATTAAAGGCCATTGCCATGGCATTCGAGCTTGTAATAGAAGAAAATTTAAATCCTCTTGATATAGATCTGGTTAAGTTTACAGAACTCTTCCTTAAAAAGGTGAAGGAGGAAAATATATTGGATTTCATTACTGCTGGAAAATTGATACTTATGGCTTGGGAGATACTTTATATGAAAAGTAAAAGGGTATTGGAAAAATTCTCACCTGTACAGGATGATTTCTATGGTGAATGGGAACCATACGAATTATACCCAATTGATGAATATAATTATGACGTAACGGATACTATAGTAAATAGTAATGTGATTGAAGAGCCTGTGAGGCACAGTGAAAAAAGGCAGATAACACTTACTGAGCTTTTAGGAGCATTGAAAGAGGCAATTGAAGAATCCGAAACAAGGAAGAGGGAAATTGAAGAAAAAAAGGTCATAGAGGATAAATACAGAATAATAATAGGTGAAAGACTCCATAAGGATAGCCTGGAGGATGATATTAAAGAGATTTGGTCCAGAATTGCAGAAATGGATGATGATTTCCCAAAAAAGAATATTGAGGATGGTACAAAAGAGGATTCAATTAAGACCTTGGTTTCATTACTTTTCCTTGAATCTAGTGGAAAATTGGAACTTTACCAGGACAAACCCTTTGCAGATATTTTTGTTCATGTTTTAATACCAAAAGAGCTCAGAAAAATAGAATTTGTGTCACCTCCTAAGGTAGAGATTGTGCAAGGTAAAACTTAATTAATTATCTATTTTTCATTTTTAACTAATTCCCCTGGCAAGTATTAGTTTTTAAATTCTTTATGCTATTTGATAAAAATTTTTAAGGATTAAATAAAATGATTTAACCTTTTATTACTTCAATTTTCAAAAATTATATACTCTTTTTTACTTCATTTTCAATATCCTCAAATGTTTTTTCAAGCTTTCTCAGTGCCCTTTTAATTGCAGCCTGAGGCTTGCCTTCCTTTACCTTAATGTACAATTTAGGGTTGTCAAGTGTGGGGTGCTCTATGTTATATTTGCTCTCCAAAACCATGGGATCATTGGCAATCTCTTCAACAAGTGGCCTCAATATTGTGTTGTCTGAATTTATCACCTCTACCCAGATATAATCCTTCCCCTTTGATATTACCTTGAACGATGTGTATTCCTTCATCGTTTTTCTTAAATATATCATTTTATTTAAATCTTGGTAATAGGAAAGAATAATTTAATATAACAGCTTAAAATTTAGATTGAAAACAAGAGGTGAAAATATCAATGGTAGAAAAGATATCAGGGATTATGACAAAAAATCCCGTTATACTGAAGGCACCTGCCTCAAGGAATGAGGCACTCAAGCTTATGATAAAACACAATATTACGGGCCTTCCTGTAGTGGATGAGAACAAAAGATATCTGGGTATGATCACAAGGAGGGATATATTTGAACATCCAAAGGAGGATCAGGTGGCTCTTATAATGAGGGAGAACATGCCAACATTAACTCCAGATTCTCCAGTTTCAAAGGGTGTTGAGATATTTCTTTCCACGAAAAGAAGGCACATTGCAGTTGTAAACGATAAAAAAAATGTTGTGGGCATTGTCACACCCTATGATTATCTTAAGTTAATATATGAAAAGAAGGTACAGGATCCTGTTGAGAACTTTATAAAACATCCCTGCATACTTGTATATGAAAAAACACCTCTTAAGGTAGTATTTAGAATGATTACACTTACGAAGATTAATGCATTTCCTGTTGTGGATGATGATGCAAACCTTAAGGGTATGATAACAGACAGGGATATATTTGAAAACATTAAGGTGGAGGCTAACGAGGAAAGTAGCCAGCTTGGTATTGGCGAGGACGAGGATGCGTGGACATGGGAGGGTATTAGAAACGTATTAAAAATACTCTATGTTGAGGAAAGACTTGAGCTTCCAAAAACGCCTGTGGCGGAGGCAATGGTAAAGAATCCTGTCTCAATACTTAACAAATCTCCAGTATACAAGGCAGCTAAGCTTATGATAGACAACAATTTTTCACAGCTACCAGTAAGGGACTCATATGATAATCTAGTAGCAATGTTGTACGACATAGATCTTCTTGAGATTTTTAAGTGATTGAAATGCAGTACCAGGATGTTGTTGAACTTGCAAAAAGAAGGGGGATATTTTGGCCTTCCTTTGAGATTTACAATGGCCTTTCAGGCTTTTACGATTATGGACCTGTGGGTGCTCTCATAAAGGATAACATAATTAACACCTGGAAATATATATTCGTTGAGCTTGAACAGATGGCACTAATAGATTCTCCAAATATTAATCCAGAGGAGGTGCTTGATGCCTCCGGGCATACAAAGGTTTTTACTGATTATATAACTTACTGTGAAAGATGCGGTGAGGCATATAGGGCTGATGAACTGATAAAGAAAAAGATGCCAGACTATGAATTCACCACATACGATGACATGGTGAAGAAGATTGAAGAATTGGGTATAAAATGTGAGAAATGTGGAGGGAATTTATCTAGACCGGAAAAATTCAACCTAATGCTTTCTACAAAGATCGGCCCTGGAAAGGGTAAAACATCATATCTTAGGCCGGAAACCGCTCAAGGAATATTTATTAACTTTTTACCTTATTTAAGATATTTCAGGGAAAAGCTTCCATTTGGAGTGGTGCAGGTAGGCAAGGGTTTCAGAAATGAGATTTCTCCAAGACAGAGCCTGCTGAGGTTAAGAGAATTTAATATGGCCGAGGCGGAGGTTTTTTTTGACCCTGAATACCTAGAATGGAAGGGCTTTTTCCAGGACATGATGGATCAAAGGGTGAGACTTTTAACAAATAGGGGTGAGGATGTTGAATTAAGGCTGGGTGATGCTCTTAAAAAAGGTATCATAAAACAACAGCCAATTGCATACTTTATAGGCTTAACATTCAGGTTCCTAAAAAATATAGGTATTGATACTGAAAGGATAAGGTTTAGGCAGCACCATCCAGAAGAGCTTGCCCACTATTCAAAGGATTGCTGGGACTGTGAAGTAGAGACATCGAATGGATGGATAGAGGTGACAGGTATTGCGGACAGAAATCAATACGACCTAAAACAGCATATAGAACATTCGGGTGCTGATCTTTATATACTTAAAAAACTTGAGACTCCAAAAAATATAAAGGTGAAAAGATTTAAGGGAAATGAAGAAAAACTTAAATCAATTTTTGGAAATGAATGGGAGAGAGCAAAGAAGTACCTGGAATCACTTGAGGTAACGAACAATCAGATAATTTTCCAGGGTAAAAGGATACCTGAGGATGCATATTCTATAATAGAATATGATGAAAAGGAGGAATATACAAAGGAGATTCCCTGGGTAATTGAGCCATCCTTTGGCATAGACAGGATTCTACTTTCCTTGCTGGAGCATTCACTATATACAAGGGAAAATACAGGATACAAGGTACTAAGACTAAAACCTCACATTTCTCCATATAAGGTGGCCGTATTCCCATTAATGCCTAAGGATGGTCTCGACAAAGAGGCAAGAGATATTGAAAGGATCTTGAGAACTGAAAATTTCAATGTTTATTATGATGAATCAGGATCAATAGGAAAAAGATATGCAAGAGCAGATGAAATAGGTATACCTTACTGTGTTACTATTGATTACCAGACTCTGAAGGATGGCACTGTAACATTAAGGGAACGTGATACAACCCAGCAGGAAAGATTGGGAAAAGATGAACTTCCAGAAAAATTGAGGAGGTTGATTTTAAAATGCCTTACTTCGATATAGCCGATATACATTATGAGGACATCCTTCACAATTTATTAATGAATAACATACCAAGAATAAGGGAAAAAAAGGTCTCTGTACTTCTTTCGGGGGGCCTTGATAGCACAATAATTCTTGCGCTTGTAAAGGAACACTACGATGTTATTGCATATACCACTGGAATAGAAGGGTCTAAGGATATTAATAATGCAAGGGAAGTTGCTAAAAAACTTGATGTTGAACATCAGCCAATAATCATAGGAAGGGATATGGTATTAAATGCCCTTTGGCGCCTTATAAACAAGTATACTGACCTTTCGGTTGTTGAACTCTCCTTTGAAATTCCATTCTACATAGGAGTTTCAAGAGTAAGGGAGAGGAATATATTTACTGGGCAGGGTGCTGATGAACTTTTTGGAGGATACAATAAATATTTAAAAAATCCTTCACTCATGGAGAGGGATATAATACTACTTATAGGTAGAACAGTTCCTAGAGAGATGGAAATTGCACGTTCATTCAATAAATCACTTCACATGCCCTTTATAAGTCCTGGAATACTAAAATTTGCAATGGACATACCACTTGATGAAAAGGTGGGGGAGGAGAGAAAGATAATACTGAGAAAACTTGCCTCAAGGCTAGGATTACCCAGGGATGTAATGGAAAGGGAAAAGATTGCAATGCAATATGGAACAGGTGTGATGAAATTACTAAGAAAGATTGCAAAAAGTAATAATCTAACGTTAAAGGAATTAACAGACAGGGAAAAAATTAAAAAATTATTGTACAACGAAGCGATTATATAGTTTCAAGAAATTTTATATTCATGGTTAAGATAGACGGCAAAAATTTAAAAATTGATGATGTGGTAAATGTTTCAAGGTTTTATAAGCGTGTTGAAATAGATAGTAAATCTATTGAACAAGTAAAAGAAAATAGAATAAAACTTGAAAATTTAATTGAAAATGGTGAAAGAATTTATGGCGTTAACACAGGGTTCGGCGATTTATTAAATTTTTCAATAGGTAGAGAAAAGGCAAAGGATCTTCAGAGGAATCTTATCAGGTCCCATTCCTCTGGGGCAATGGAATACTTCGATGAGGAGATAGTCAGAGGTGCAATGCTTATCAGGGCAAATACCCTTTTAAAGGGTTATTCAGGGGTAAGACCAGAGGTTATAGAACTCCTTGTATCTATGCTAAACAGTGGGATTACACCCCTAGTGCCAAGCAGAGGAAGTGTGGGTGCAAGTGGTGATCTAGCGCCCCTGGCACATATAGCCCTTGCAATGATGGGGGAATGGAATGTATCCTACAAGGGAAAGATTTTGAACTCTAATGATGCATTTAAAATTGAGGGACTTGAAAGATTAGACCCCGCAGAAAAGGAGGGTGTAGCACTTATAAATGGTACTTCTTTTATGGCCTCCATTTCATCCCTTGCAATATATGATTCAATTAATCTACTTAAAAATTCAATCATTGCCTCAGCTTTATCACTTGAGGCTTTATCTGGTACTGATGATGCATTTAGGGAGGAGATACTTTCCTTAAGACCACATCCAGGACAGATAAATGTGGGAAGGTCTATAATTAAAATTGTAGATGGAAGTGAAATCATTGGGAACTCTAGGGGTAAAAAGGTACAGGATGCATATTCTTTGAGATGCATACCACAGGTCCTTGGTCCTATATATGAGACCATAATGTTCGTGAAGGGTATTGTTGAGAGAGAGATAAACTCTGTTACGGATAATCCAATAGTATTGGAAAGATCATATTCTGGTGGGAATTTTCATGGAGAATATCTTGCATTTTCAATGGATTTTCTGGGTATTGCAGTATCAGAGATAGCAGACATAGCGGAAAGGAGGATTGCAAGAATGGTAGATGCAAAATTAAGTGGATTGCCTCCCTTTCTATCTAAGGATCCAGGATTGAGTTCTGGAATGATGATCCCACAATATACTGCTGCCTCACTTGTTTCTGAAAATAAGGTTTTAAGTCATCCCGCAAGCGTTGATTCAATTCCAACAAGTGCTAACCAGGAAGACCACGTAAGTATGGGTATGATATCATCAATAAAGGCAAGGAGAATAATAGATAACACTACATACGTTGTGGCGATTGAATTCCTAGTTTCCTCACAGGCCCTGGAATTCAGGAAATTCAATATGGGAAGGGGAACATCTGCCGCATATGCTACCATAAGAAAAAATATACGGCCACTTGATAATGACAGGCCTTTGCATTTGGATATTGAAAAGCTTACGGGAATGATAAAAAGCGGAGATATAATAAAAAATGTGGAAAATTCAATAGGGAAAATTATAGATTTATAGATCCCTTAGTCTTTTTATAATATCCCTATCTTCAAGTTTTGTTATAATTAGTGGAAGGCCTTCGAGTTCAGCAAGTTTTATACTTAATGAATCAACATTTTCAGGTCTTGCAAAAACCACCATTCCAGGTTTTAATGGATGTGCTCTAATTGCTACCATTGGAGATCTTCCATACTTTACACCAGTGAAAATTAAAGCCCTTTCATTGCTCCATCCATATATTTTTATGTAGTCATTGGAATTAAATTCAATTATTGCCTTTATACTATCAATCATTGTGTATCCATAAACGGGCTTTTTCATGTCCGCCTTTGGATTAAGATTATTACCATCTATAATTTTTGTTAATTCTTCTCTAGTTACCATTTTCCAGAACTCCCTAATGTCTATTATGGCATCACTTCCATAATTCTTTTTAAATTTTTTAACTATCTCTCCACCTCTTCCAATGTCTATAGCTATAAGGGCAAGGACAAATTTCCTTATCATTTTCAATCCAGGGGATTTCCTTCTCCCAAGTTCATAATCGCTTATTACTGAAGGGGATATACCCATATATTTCCCAAGTTCCTGTTGTGTGATCTTAAACTCCTCGCGCCATTTTCTCATTGTGGATCCAGGATCATCAGAAATTACTATCTCCCCTGCTATTTTCTCTTCAAGATCCATATTGAAAGTAATAAATACACGCTTAAAAATGTTTTATGCAAATAGTCATAAATATATTTCTTGAAACATTTTTTCATATGTATTTAGATTATATACAATTGAAAAAATGAATTTCAAAGCTTTTATACATACAGATAAAATGATCAATAAAATGTTATCTGTAAACTATAATGATACAAAAGACATCATAAAAATTGTATATAGTTTAGAAAATTCATGCATCATGGAAAAATTTAAATTGTGTATAAACAATATCATTTCGTGAGAGGTGATCATTTTGCCAAATGGTGATGAGTCAATTTTGGAGCAGGTGCAGCAATATCTCAAGAAAATAAAGGTACAAGCTGATGAAATAAAAAGAAAGGAAAATGAACTCAATGAAAGAGAGAAGAATCTCGGTCAATGGGAATCAAAGTTATCAGAAACAGAAAAATCACTAAAGGAAAAGGAGAGTTATTTAATTAGTAAAGAGAAGGAAATTGAAGAAAATGCAAAAAAATTAAAATCAATGGAGGAAGAACTTAAGGCAAAGGCAAAGTCCATTGATGAATTGCAAACAAAATTGAAAGAATCTCTGGATAGGATCAGTGGTTATGAGGAGAAATTCAATTCACATTTAAAAACACTTGAAGACTATCTTAATACAATTAAGAAGAATGAGGATTTCTTAAAAAATTTATTAACTGAATATAGCGCAAGAAAAAGTGAGATTGAGAACGTCTCTTTAGCAATAAGAAATATACTTGAAACATTTGGAGGCATAAAGACAACGGGTGTAGAAGGGGAAAAAATAGAGATAAAGGAAACAAGTGTAACACCAGTTTCAATAGAAGAAAAGGAGATAGAGCTTCCCAAAAAACCCGAGTCAGAGGAACTTATACCATGCCCGAACTGTGGTACTCTCATTTCAAAGGATGCAATAATGTGCTATGCCTGCGGGTATGTTTTACATCCAGAGCTCCTGGATGAGGAATCAAAAAAGAAGTGACATTTCCTTTAACCTTTTATTTATAAATTCAATGGATTCAGAAATAATTCTTTTATTATTATAATCCTCTAAAATTCTTTTTGCTTCCTCTATACCTATTTCTTTAGATAGGTTTATCATCTCCTTTATGGCCCTTGTGAGTTCATCAACTATTGTTATATCTGCAGTTTGAGCTGTCCTTGATAAGGGGTTTAAATCTATGGCTATTACCCTTTTTCCCATTTTTTTTAGCGCCATTGTTCTGTCCCCATCCTCGAGTGGAACAAGAACAGTATCAGCTTTATATATACCGCCAGAAAATACAAGTGATCTATTATGTTCTAGGCCTGGAATCCTTGCATCTGGTTCGGTGCCTAATATTTCAACTCCATACTTTTTAAACTCTCTTGCTATTAGATTAATTCTTTTTTTTGTTCTGTAGAAAAGATTCACCTCTATCTTTGCATTCAATAGCTTTGAAAGTTCCACGATCTCCTTGGCACATAGTGCCGTTACATTACCATTAACGGATATCACAGGTGAAAGGGATAATTTCATCTGTGAAACTGCAGCCCTTTCAGCCTTAAGGGCAAAGGGTTGAGTTTTTTCACCTATGAGATAATCGAATGCCTCCCCCCTTCCATGTGCTATTAAACCAGCCTCTGCTACAATTCCTTTTTTATAATATCTAATAATTTTTTCCCTCTTTTTTAAGGATTCATACCTTGGATGCGATTTTGGTATCATTAATCATTTCACCCAGTTTTAAATCAAGGCAGTTTAAAAATTCATTAACCTTTTCCTTTGGAATATTAGCACCCGCGGCTATATCATGGCCTCCTCCAAATCCACCCAAAGATTCTGCACATTCACCCATAGACTTACCAAGATTAACGCCCTTTGAAACAAGATGTCTTGTGGCCCTTCCTGAAACCCTTACCTCACCATCCTTTTCATGCAATGCTACAGTCACCTTTTCCCTATCAAGATAATACATCATTAATGTTCCTGATACTGCACCGGCCATTGAGTCTTCAGAAACATAAAAGTATTGAAGATTTTGCATATCTTTCTTATTTCTAATTGCTTCGTATATCTCTTCTATCAGCACTTTTTTATGGTCGATGAATGCCTGCAATACCTCCTGTTCCCTTGATTTATCACCCGCTAGATAGGCAAGAGCCAAACCCTGTTTTTCCTGTCTTGCACATGCATCAACAAGATCAGATAAAAAGAAGACGTTGAATCCATTGTAATCAAAGTTTTCTACCACAATACTTTCAATAATATCTCTCTCCACCCTTCTTTTTATGAGCTGAAGGGCGATCCATGAGGTAATCTTAATTTTCTTTTCCTCTTCCAGAGAATCAAAATTTGCCTGTGGATCTATATTTATTGATTTAAGGTATGATGAGAGTACATCTGGTTTTCCTGTATAACCCTCAATGAAGGGCTCTGTAGAATATAACAGAGATTCAAGTATATTTTTACCCTGGATCCTCAGCGTGATTTTTGTATTTATATTTTTTTCTCTTAATTTTTCTATCAAATCCTTATTTAATCCTGAATAGCCGCCTAGGTTTTGTTTATCACCTATTAAGCCTGTAAGAAAAATAGGATATAATATGTAATTATTTTCATCAAGATAGAGAGAAAAAAGATAAGCTAAGGTAGATCCACAGGCATCCCTCGAACCGGATATTCCGCAGAAGTAAGGGTTTATGTGAATAATATTTTCAGAATCCTTTTCAGGTGGGTGGTGGTCAAGAACTGCCCCATTTACCTTATTTTCTAGAAATGAAATCAGTGATGATCCCATGTCAAGAAAGATGTAAAAATCCTTCTTTTCATCTAAAAATTTTTTTATATTATCCCTTGAAAGATCCTTTATAAATGAGATGTGCAATTTTTTATTTTTTATTACCTTAAATATTATTGCAGCAGAAGATACTCCATCAGCATCATAATGTGCAAGAACCCTGATATCCTTTGCATCCTCAATTGCCCTTTTGAGCTTTTCAAATTTGTTTTCAAAACACTCCATTCCATTCATATTTATTTAGTTAGAAGTTCAGCTGTTTCTAGGCTGTACTTCCAGTTCTGGGGAAGTCTACCCGTCCTTTTATAGTACCTTACCAGACGCATTATCTTTGATTCAATAAGGTGGAGTCCCCTCAGGTTTGATAAATCCTTAGGATTTTTCTTAAGGTGGTTGTTTAAATTCACTGCCTTTCTCATAAGTGCAAGGAGATCCTCAGGTATTTTTGGTTCAAGGTTGTTCTCCTTCAATATTTTTAACATTTTTTTACCTGTGACCGCCCTTATCCTTGGAACGCCATAGACATCCCTCAGAAGTATCCCTGCCCTGCTCATTGTATTGCCCTGTTTTATTAACTCAATTAACTTTTGCTCAGCATCCTTACCCTTATATAATGCCCACTGGGGGATACCTTCCCTGACAGGTATTTTTGAACCTGACCTTCCATGTTTACTTGAATGTAGTCTTGACATCTTTTTTCACCATTACAATGGCATAAATTTCAAACAATATTTAAATCTTTATCTGGAAAAGGGATATAAATTATAATTATTGTGATACAATGAAAGACTCCTTATAAGAAATTTTGCAAGGCGCATATTGGTTATTACAGGAACACCATGATCCACAGCATATCTCCTGATCATATAACCGTCCCTTTGGGAGGTATAACTTTTTGATGGTGTGTTTACAATATACCCTATCATTCCCTTATCTATTAGAGAATATATGGTTGGCATTTTTCTTTCTTTAAGCCTGTAGGCAACTATTGCATCTACGCCTAGATTTCTAAGGTATCTGGCTGTTCCTTCAGTGGCATAAATCTCAAAACCTGAGGAAATTTCTTCAGATATCTCGTCTAGACTTCTCTTATCATCATCGTTAAGGCTTAGTAATATTGATTTTTTCCTATTTCCATAGGCGGAAAGAAATGATTTATGGAGAGCCTCATATGGATCCCTCCCTATACCCATTATCTCTCCGGTGGATTTCATCTCAGGACCAAGTATAACATCACTACCCTTAATTTTACTGAATGGAAATACAGATAACTTAGAATAAAAAAGTCCCCTGTTTATTTCTTTGATTCCTGCATTTGCACCAATCATAAATAGTGCTGCCTTTTTTGGATATTGTTCACTCCTTGCCTTTGAGAGGAAAGGTACTGTCCTACTTGCCCTTGGGTTCCCTTCTATAAATATTATTTTTCCTCCCTTAAGCATTATTTGATAATTAACTAAACCCACTATTCCAAGATCAAGGGTGATCCTTTTTATTATGTCCTCTATCTCCCTCATCTTTTTATTATCTATTGAAACCGGCGGGAATAACATAGTACTGTCCCCTGAATGAATCCCTGCCTCCTCAATGTGCTCCAGCATACCCATTATCCATACCTCTTTACCATTTGATATGGCATCAATGTCAATTTCTATTGCATTCTCAATATACTTCTCAATAAGAACCATGGTATCCCTTTTAATTTTCGTTGATTTAATATAATTATTTAGATCCTCTTCACTGTACAATATAGCCACACCCTCTCCCCCAATAATATATGAGGGCCTGATAAGTATAGGATAACCTAGTCTTTCTGCATATTTTTTTGCCTCCTCCATTTGCAAATAGAAGCTAGGGGCCTTTTCTAATCCATAAGTTTCAAGATAGGCGGAGAATTTCCCCCTATCCTCAAGAATATCAATTGTTTCATATGATGTTCCAATAATTATGGATCTACCAAAATATTCTGTAATTTCCTTTACAATGTTTATTGATGTTTGTCCCCCAAACTGTACCATCACACCTAATGGTTTTTCAAGTTCTATAATGTTGGCAACATGCTCGAATGTAATTGGTTCAAAATAGAGTTTGTTAGAAATATCAAAATCTGTTGATACAGTTTCAGGATTATTATTTATTATTATTGCATTTTTCCCCTCTCCTTTAATCCCAAGAACCGCCTCAACTGAAGAATAATCAAACTCTATCCCCTGACCTATTCTTATTGGTCCACTTCCAACTATAATTATGCTATTTCCAATTATATTTGATTCATTTTCCTCCCCCAGATATGTACTGTAATAATAAGGTGTAGATGCTTCGAACTCACCTGCGCAGGTGTCTATTGCTTTAAATACCGGAAGAATCCCCATTTCTATTCTTTTCCTTCTTAGCTCTATCTCGTCCATATTCAGGCACTTTGCAATATATCTATCACTCAATCCCATCCTCTTGGCATTCTTTATACAATCAATTGAATTACAAGAATCCTCCATTTTTACAATGTTTTGGATCTTCTTGATAAAAAATAAATTCCATCCAGAAATCCTTGAAATCTCCTCTGGACTGATATTTCTTCTCAGTGCTTCAGCAATACAGAATATACGAACATCAGTAGCCTCTTCAATATTTTTTAAAAGCTCTTCATTGTTCAATATTAACCTTTCAAGGCTGTAATAATTTTGATCAAGAGAAAGCAGTGCCTTCATAAATGCCTCCTCAAAGGAACGCCCTATCCCCATTACCTCACCTGTGGATTTCATTGACATACCTATCTTCCTTTCTGCATCCCTGAACCTGTCAAAAGGCCATCTTGGTATCTTAACTGTTATATAATCGATTGAGGGTTCGAATGATGAATATGTTACACCTGTAACAGGATTTATTATTTCGTCCAGCGTATAACCAAGTGCAAGTTTTGCAGCTATCCTTGCTATTGGAAAACCTGTTGCCTTTGAGGCAAGCGCACTAGATCTCGATGTCCTTGGATTTACCTCTATAACATAGTATCTTCCACTCTCAGGATCCAATGAAAATTGTATATTACATGATCCTACTATTTTTAGGCCTTCAATAATCTTAAATGCTGAATCTCTAAGTGTCTGATAATCCTCATCCGATAATGTAAGTGAAGGTGTTACCACAATACTCTCACCTGTATGTATGCCCATGGGGTCCACATTTTCCATAGAACAAACAACTATCTTGTTACCCTTATTGTCCCTAATCAGCTCAAGCTCAAATTCTTGTAAATTCAAAAGTGATTCCTCCACAATAATCTCATGGATTGGGGATAGATTAATGGACTCCTCTGCAATCTTGAATAAAGAATCCATGTCCCTGACAATTCCGCTTCCCGTTCCCCCCAGGGTAAAGGATGACCTTATTATTATTGGAAATCTACCTATTTTTCTTGCGGCCTCCTTCACCTCCTCAATTGATCTACACCTTATACCTATAGGTACAGGCTCACCAAGTGATAAAAGAAAATCCCTGAACTTCTCCCTATCCTCGGCGATTTCTATTGAATCTATTCCGGTTCCAATGATTTTTACACCATATTTGTCTAGAATACCATTTTTATGTAATTCAAAAACAAGGTTTAGTGCAGTCTGACCCCCAAAACCAGGGGCAATTGAGTCTATCTTCTCATTTAAAATTATTTTTTCTACAGTAAATGAATTTATAGGCTCAATATATACTACGTCTGCAAATTCAAGTTCAGTCTGTATAGTTGCAGGATTTGAATTTAATACAATAACTCTCAGACCTTCTTCCTTAAAAGTCCTGCAGGCCTGTGTTCCAGAATAATCAAACTCTGCTGCCTGTCCTATCTGTATTGGCCCTGACCCTATAACCAAAACATTTTTGATTTTAGGGTCTTTCATTCTCCTTCACCATCCTTTCAAATTCACTGAATATAAACTTAGCATCATGCGTGCCGGGCCTTGATTCAGGATGATATTGAACTGCCATAATTGGAAGATCTCTGTGAACAAAACCCTCTACTGTTCCATCGTTAATATCGTATTGGTTAATAATAATATTATCTGGGGCATTCCTCGATACAGCGTATCCATGGTTATGTGTAGTGATATAAAATCTATCATTGTACCTGACGGGATGGTTAACCCCTCTATGACCGAATTTCATCTTGTATATTTTTGCCCCAAAAACCCTAGCCAATAACTGATGACCTAGACAGATACCCAATATAGGTTTTTTAATTGATCTTATAAAATCTACTGTATCTTCTAGAGATTTGTGTGTAGGATCACCAGGTCCATTGGATATTACAACCGCATCAAAATTATCAATAAATACTCTCATAAAATAGGGTATTATAGTGACATCACCAATTGTGAGTAGATTGTCTAGAATTCCATTCTTTACGCCAAAATCTATAAGGGCAATTTTCAAATTACCTGCACCCTTCAGAAATTTTATCTCCTTTGAAGCAGTTTCCTTAAAAAGTGGGTCTTCCATAGGGTGATGCATTTCCTCAAGGGTAATCTTAGCCTCCCTAAGCATCTTATCTGGATCACCCGGATAGATAATTCCCAAAAGTGTACCGTTTTGCCTTATTCTTCTAATTAATTTTCTTGTGTCCACATTAACAATACCTGGAACATTTCCAAGCCTTAGAAAATCCTCTAGATTCGATATTGTGTACCTGTTTCTAGGTGTATCATAGATCTCAGATGCTACTATACCCCTTACCCAAATTTTTTCACTTTCTCTATGGCTCCAGCTTATACCGTAATTACCTAACAGTGGAAATGAAAAAACAAGAATTTGTCCTGCATATGAAGGATCTGTGATACTTTCTGTATAACCAGTCATAGAAGTTGTAAAAACAGTTTCACCAAAAGAGGGTTTTTCCTTTCCTATTATTTTTCCCCTGTAAACCTGTCCATCTTCTGTTAGAAGGAATCCATCCATTAAGGTGAAGGAATAAATTCAGGTAATAATTAAACTTTGCCCTAAATTTTTAACAATATTTTAAAAATAAATTAAAAATTTATAATTTTATTTTTTATATAAAAAAGTATTATTTAAGATCTTCCAGCCCCAATAATTTAAGTTTAAGCCTTGTAGGAATTCCATGGTTATCCCATCCCCTCGCCTGGTAATATTCGTCTAACATCCTTTCAAACTCTATTTTTTCTATTACCATTCCCTCACTTGGCCCCTTTTTTATTCTTTCATAGTGTATTCTTGGTGGAAGTGAATCGTCATCCCTTGAAAGACCACATTTTAAATTGAAAAGCTTCTGTAAATTGTAAACCCTTTCACTTGCCTCCATTAATTCTCTAAAGGATAATTTACTATCAAGAAAGATTGAGATTGCATCAACCACCCTTTCAGGCGTCAGGGATGCTCTGGAGAACTTGCAAATACCCGTAAGATCATAAAATGTTGAAAAATCCTGCATTTCCTTGACAAGATATCCCTTGTTCACAGGTGATCTCCTATTTACATTTTCAAAAAACCAGAATTTCCCTGATAATTCTGGAACATATGCCATTGCATCAAGATGGTCCCATCCCCTTACGCTTGTGGCCACGGCAAGGGCCATGCCGTACATGCCCCTTACATCGTATGCAGGAGGTTCCATCCCCTTCGAATATACTGCAAACTCTTTCCCTCCTATTATACTGCTTGCCTTTTTTACTCCATCAGCTAAAAGATTTCCAATTTCACCTTCCCTGTAGGCCATCTTTTTCATTAATTCTATCGCAATATTTGCATCACCAAAATTTATCTTCATACCTTCCAAGTACTTTTCAGGTATTATACCCCTTTCATATGCCTCCATTGCCCACCCTATGGTAGCACCTGCAGAAATAGCATCCAGTCCAAGAAGATCCGCCTGATAATGAAGATATGCCACATCCTCAAAATTGGATATGTTTAAATTTGAACCGAGCGAGTAAAGTGTTTCATATTCCAAACCTTCAACATAGAATTCACCATATTTCTTAGAATTAACATGAACGTACCTGCTACAAGGCTTTGTACAACCGGGACATGGATGGTATTTCCATTCGTAATTTGTAGTCCAATATGATGGATCCAGCTGTGGAACTTCGCCTTCTTTTAATTTATCGTAGACATCCTGAAAGTAAGACTGCTGAAAATTTTTTGCTGGAAATACACCATGAAATCTATTTACTTGATCGAAGGAGGCGCCTGTACCAAATTTCATATCACTGTTTGTTCTTGGATCCTTTTTTATATATTCCATTGCCTTTTTAATCTCCTCCCTAAAACTTTGTTTTTTCTCTATTTCCACAATATTCTTTCCTTTCACAGCTATAAACTTAATGTTCTTAGATCCCATCACAGCCCCAAGGCCTGTCCTTGCTGCCTGCCTGCCATCACATTCTATGGAAGAAATAAGGCTAAGTTTTTCACCAGCAGGACCTATGATTGCGGTACTATAATTGCCAAACTCTTCCAATATTTTATCTGATGTCTCCTTTGTATTCTTTAAACTATATTTTGATGCATCAACTATGTTTACATCCTCGTCTATTATTATGCCTTTAAGTTTATTATACCTACCCCTTAAAATAATTGAAACAATATTCCTCGATTTCAGTGCTGGACCTATGGTGGCGCCTGCAGCAGCCCTCCCCACACCTTTTGTTATTGGTGATCTGGCCATAAATATTGTTTTGCTTGCAGTTGGGTATCCTGTACCTGTAAGAAGTCCAGGGGAAATAACTAAGATATTTTCCTCTGAGAGTGGATCCTTTTCCCATACCTTATTTTCATAGAGTATTTTTATACCAATCCCTGTTCCACCTAGATATTTCTCTATTGTGCTCTTGTCTACATCTATCTTTTTAACATCTTCCCCGTTTATCTCCAGATATTGCATACTATTTCGCCTTTGATTCCTTAAGGGATTCCTCAAATATTTCAATACCCTTTTCTATTAGGTCATCCTCTATAATTAGTGGTGCCATGAATCTTAGCACATTTGAATAATGGCCACAAGTATGCATTAAAACACCTTTTTTGAACATTCTTTCTTTTATGGAATTTGCCATCTCCTGCCATGGTTCCTTTGTCTTCTTACTCTTTACTATCTCCACTCCAATCATATAGCCCTTTCCTCTTACATCGCCTATAACTTCACTTTTTTCCTGTATCTCACTAAATCTCTTTAGTATGTATTTTCCATTTTTCTCTACCCTTTCGAGTATCTCTCCTTTCATTAGGATTTTTAATACAGCATTACCTGCGGCGAGACCCAGTGGGTTTCCCCTGTATGTACCCAGTCTAAAACCCTGGGGTAGATTTTCATCATACTCCTTTTTAAATGCCACCATAGATACTGGAATCCCATTTCCAATTCCCTTAGATATGCACATTATATCTGGTGTAACATTATAATGTTCGCTTGCCCATACCTTTCCTGTTCTACCCACACCAGTTTGAACCTCATCCACTATAAGGGGTATAGAATATTTTTCTGTTATTTCCCTCAGCATAGGTAGAAAATCATCTGGTGGGACAACGTATCCTCCTTCACCCTGTACTGGTTCAACAAGTACTCCAGCAATAGGCCCTGTACCAGCATATGGGTCCTTGATAAGATATTCAAGGTTATCCACAATAAACTTACTCATATCATCCTCTTTCACCTTGAAAGGAAATCTGTAGGCATATGGATAAGGAAGATGGTGTACATTTTCATACCTAAAACCACCAAATTCTCTGTAATGATAATTTCCTGTGGTGGCTGAAATTCCACCTGAAATTCCGTGATAAGCACCTCCAAATGCAACAATCGTTTTTTTACCTGTAATATATCTTGCAAGGCTCGTTGATGCCTCACATGCATCTGCACCTGTAGTGGTGAAAAGAACCTTAGCATTATTTTTCATATTTCCAGGTAGAGTTTTTAAAAGATTTTCAAGGAACTCGATCCTTATCTCTGTTGGTATCTCAGGAACATGAACAATTTTATCTACCTGTTCAAGTAAGGCCTTTCTAATCTCCGGATGATTGTGGCCCATGTTCATAACTGCAACACCTGCAAACCAGTCAATAAATATGTTATCATCGACATCCATTATAGTTGCTCCCCTTGCTTCCTTAATTGCAAATTTAAAAATCTTTGTATATGTTCTTGCTTGTGTTTCTATCTCATCCTGCCTTTTCAATATCTCGCTGGACCTTTTTCCAGGTGGTGTCTCTTTAATTACCGGGGCTTTTTCAAAACTCAATCTTTTCCCTACCATTCTATCGCCTTATACGTTAACATTTTTTCTTTATAAAAATGTATCGAAGTACAAATCTGGGGTAATAAATAAGAAAAATTTTAAAATCGATATCTTTAAATAATTCATTTTCCTTAAATCTGATATGAGTTCTGAACAAAATCCTACAAATAATGAAGAACAAAAAGTGCAAGTTTTTGTGCGAAAATCTTCTGGGCTCGTAAGACCTGTCGGTGGCTGGGACACATTTTTTGCAACCTTTATGCTAGTGACCGGAGGCGTACCAATATTTCTCATTAGCCTTCTTTACCTTGCACCTGGAGCAAACTGGAACCTAGCATATCTTTTAATGTTTATACCATCCCTGAGCCTTGCATCCGTTTATACCCTCTTTGGAATATCAATGCCTAGATCTGGTGGAGACTATGTTTTTGTAAGCAGGGGATTGCATCCATTCCTAGGATTTGTGAATTCATTTGTTCTATTCTTTGCATTTGTATTTTCAATAGGTGTCTATGCATATATGGGTGCGCAGTATATAGTTTATGCAATTAGTACATGGGCATTCATTTTTAATTCATCGTCCCTGATGGATCTTGCCTCTGCGCTTTCCTCATCAACAGCTCTTTTGATAAGCGGCACTATAATAATAGTAATATTTCTCCTGCTCTTAACATTTACAAACACAAGAACTGCGTTCAAGGTTATATTCTGGTCTGGTATAGTAATACTGGCATCAACAATAATTTACTTTGCAATAAATGCAACAATTACACCACAGGCATTTTCATCAGCATTTGATAAATATGCAGGAAGTGGTGCGTATCAGGGTGTGATAAATTCAGCAGTTTCAAATGGTCTAACATTTTCATATGGATGGTCAGGAATGATGCTTGCACTACCAATAGCTTGGTATGCATTTACCTGGTATACATTGCCCGCAAATTGGTCGGGAGAGATGAGGCAGGTTAAAAAGAGTCTACCCATTGGTATAATTGGATCTCTTGTAATGATACTTATTTATTATCTAGTATTTTATAATGTTAGCTTCTACTCCTTTGGAGAAAAGTTTCTAACAGCATGGTCATACAATTATGCTAATGGATTATCACTACCATTTTCATATATAGGTACCTATACACCTTTCTTTGTTTCACTTGTGTATCCAAATCCTATTATACCATTCCTAGCATTGCTTGTATTCTGGCTTCCAGATGTTCTATTTTTCATACCAACAATGGTAGCTGCAACAAGATACCTTTTCGCTTGGTCATTTGACAGGATGGCACCAGAAATATTTACCACGGTTAACCCAAGAACAAAGGTACCCGTGATTTCAACAATTACTGTAGGTATACTTTCCATGGCAGGTCTCTTTGCCTATGTTTACATACCTCAGGTGGCTATTTTGGATATAGTTCCACTATTCGAGTTCGGCTATCTTATTCCTGCCCTAACAGCGATCCTAATCCCATTCGTAAAGAAGGATATGTATAATAACGCCTTTGTGGTAAAAAGAAAAGTACTAGGTATACCTGTAATAACATGGCTTGGCGCAATCGCATTTGCAGGCATAATATATGGCATCATTGGTCTTTGGAACTCCTATCTAATGCCAATAAACCTAGTAACTGCAGTTGCTATAATTGGTATCTATGCCCTAGGAGCTGCAATTTTCATTGCAATGTACTTTATAAACAAAAGAAAAGGGATCAATGTCTTGTATGCCTTCAAAGAGGTCCCTCCAGAGTAAAATTTTTATCCCTCCTTATTTTTAATTGGGGTGATGTATTATGGGTTTATTTAAAGATAACACTTTTAGGATTTTCTTTGCAACAGATATACATGGGTCAGAGATAGTATGGAAAAAGTTTCTCAACTCAATAAAGGTATACAATGCACATCTTTTAATTTTTGGAGGTGACATAACAGGTAAAGCGATTGTGCCCATAGTTAAAACTGATAATGGATACCTTTCCACAATCTATGGGAATGAAACAAAAATTAAGAATGATTCTGAGTTGAGGGATTTCATACAGCTGCAGAAAAACAAGGGATTTTATCCAATTCTCTTGGGAAAGGAGGATTATTCAGAGATGCAAAAGAATGAAAAGATGAGAGATGAAAAATTCAAGGAGTTAATGCTTGAGAGGCTTGGACAGTGGCTAGAACTCGCTGAAGAAAGGCTAAAGGGCACGGGAGTAAAACTTCTATGGGAACCAGGAAACGATGATCCCCTTGAAATAGATGCAAGATTCCACGATACCGATAATGTAATAAGCATAGCTGAGAAGGTAGTTGAAATAAATGGATTCAATGTAATTGGTCTAAGCTATGCAAACACAACTCCTTGGAATCTACCTAGGGATGCTCCAGAGGAAAAAATTGAGGAAATAATAAAAAATACGTTGAGATCAAAGGGCCTTGATGCTGCTGGAAGAGATAATAAGGATTTAATTTTTGCATTCCATCCACCTCCCTACGGTACAAACATAGATCTGGCCCCTAGAGTACTTGAAAATTTTACATATGCAAAGGTGGGCGGTCAACCCGACTTTATTAATGTAGGTAGCAAAAGTGTAAGAAAGGCTATTGAGGAGTATCAACCTCTTCTTGGCCTCCATGGGCATATACATGAGAGCAGGGGAGTAGAGAAGATTAAGTCCACAATATGCGTAAATCCAGGAAGCGAATATCAGGAAGGAATACTCCATGGTGCTCTAATAAATTTAGACGGAAAAAAGGTGAAGGGTTACGTTCTGACCACTGGATAGATTCTAGAAATCTTACAATTTTTTTATAATTTTATGGATTTTATTTATAAAATTTTTTATCGAATTTTTAAATTTTTAATTATAATAATATATAAATATAAAAAAATTTAGATTGCTTCTTCAACGGCAATCTCTGATTTTATATTTTTTAGAGATTTGGATATCTCTTTGAATGCCTCAATATGCTGTTCTATTTCCTCTTTTGTATGAACTATGGAAACAGTCCACTGCTCATCCGGTCCAGGAGCAGCCGGAATAACACCCTTGAGCATCATTGCAAATAGAAATTCATACCATAGACTTACATTAGTATTTAGGAAATCACGCCAGTTCTTTACTTCCTTTACACCAAAGTATAGAGATCCGCTAAGAGCCCAGCTTTTAACATTCATTGGTATCTTGAAATCTGAGATTATATCTGAATAACCTTTTGCAAGATCCTTGCTCATTTTTATTGCCTTTTTAATCTCACTCTCGTAGAATATTTCTTCAAGTACAATTATTGCAGCATCTACAGAAACAGGGTTTGAATTAAAGGTACCTGCATGGGATGTTTTTCCAGGACCAAGGACAGAGAATATTTCTTTCTTTCCGGCAACTACAGATATGGGTAAACCACCTGCTATTGCCTTTCCAAGGGTCATTAAATCGGGTCTTACACCATAATATGCTGATGCACCGCCATAATACTTAGACCCTGTTTTTACTTCATCAAAAATAAGAACACTACCATATTCATCTGCCATCTTCCTTAGACCCTCAAGGAATCCCTTTTCCGGTTCTACCAGTCCCATGTTCATAGGCACTGGCTCTAGAATTATTGCGGCAATATCATTTGGGTTTTTTGATAAAATTTTTTCAACAGCCTCCAGATCATTGAATGGTGCTATAACAACGTCATTTACAATGGAAGGACTTATACCAGGTCCTGCCAGGACTGGCATAGGGCTCCTGTAATAACCACCCTTACCCTTAGCAGGCTTGATACTTACTGCAAGTGCATCATGGGATCCGTGGTAACAACCTTCAAACTTTAAAATCTTTGGCCTTCCTGTGTATGCCCTTGCCATCCTTACTGCAGTTTGAGTGGCATCCGCACCATTCATTGAAAACCTGACCATATCAACATTATAAATTTTGGTAATAAGTTTTGCTAGCCTATAGGAATTCTCGTACTCAAAACCCAAAATTGTACCATTTTCAAGCCTTTCCTTTAACTTTTTAACAAGAACTGGATGAGAATGACCTATTGTCAATGCCCCGAATGCCATATTAAAATCAAGGTATTCGTTCCCATCTGCATCATAGAGTCTGGAGCCTTTTCCACTTCTAAAATATATGGGATATGGGTCCAAGGCCCTGTAATTACTATGCACCCCGTAGGGTGTTAATTCTTTTGCATTTTCAAATATTTCTTTGGATTTTTTTGTTTTCTTTTCAAGTTCTTCCAATACCTTTTTGGATACCATAAAAAGTTTAAAGAGAATCAATGTATATTTATTTTACGGTAACTTAGACAACATAATAAAGAAAAGATTGGCAGCAAGTATTGATGTTATGTCTGAAACATCATAGGGTGGTGAAACCTCCACTATATCACCGCCTATAAAATTGTTGAAATCTAAATGCCTTAGAAATTCCATAATTTCAAAGGAGCTTAATCCCCCTGGTTCTGGAATCCCTGTAGCTGGTGCATAGGCAGGGTCTACAACATCTATATCTATCGTTAAGTAGAATCTCTCATCGCATAAATTTTTATTAATTTCCCTCGCAATATTCTCAATACCATTATTTTTAAATTTTCTGATATCAATGATATTTATATTATTATTTTTTAAGAACTCCAAATCCTTTGATGAATAAATGGAACCCCTTATACCCACCTGATAAACATTTTTCAAAATCCCCTCTTCAATTGTCCTCCTCAACCAGGTACCGTGGTTGAGTGAATTATGGTTTACAGTATTCCAAGAATCAATATGAGCATCCAAATCCAATAAATTGATCTTTCCAAATTTTTTATTTAATGCCTTCAAAACTGAATAGGTAATAAGATGATCACCGCCAGCTATAATTATTCTATTTTTCCCCAATATACCATAAATATCATTTTCTATTTTTTTGATACTTTTTTCAATATCATAATAAACTTCAATGTCCCCAAAATCTTTTAATGTAATCTCTTTAAATATTTCCCTTCTTATAAAAAAATCTACCCCTGATATTATTCTAGAAACTTCCCTTATTTTTGATGGTGCAAATCTTGCTCCACTCCTGTATGACGTTGAAAGGTCAAAAGGGATACCAATAAATACTACATCTGCATCGGTTATTTCCTTAGAATATTCTACACCAAATATAGTATTACTGGAGGAATAGGTCTGAAAATCAATTGGTATCTTGAAGTTTGTTTCTTTCATACTATCACAAAGAGATTTAAAAGCAAGATATATATATATGTTTTTGCATAGCATTATTCATGGGATTTAAGGGTTCATATCTGCTTATAGATCTAAAAAATGGAAAATCAGAAAAAAATGAGATTGATGAATATTTAATGAGAAGGCTTTTTGGTGGCCTAGGACTTGCCTCCTATTATCTATATAGAGAGACAAAGAAAGGAGTGGATCCCTTTGATGAAGACAATCCATTGATAATTTCACCAGGCCTTTTTGTCTCAAGTGGATTGCCAACAGCATCAAAGACTATTTTTGTTTCCAAGTCACCATTAACTCGTGGAGTTGGCAAGGCTGTTGCAGGTGCTGCTATAGGCCCTGAAATAAGAAAATCCGGTTATAATATGGTAATAATTAAGGGAAGATCAAAGGATCCTGTGCATGTGGTTATTGAAGATGATGATGTAAAGATTGAAAGGACGGAATTATGGGGAAAAGATACAAGGGAAACACAGTTAAAATTAAAAGAAAAATATCCTGGCTTTGCAACTGCAGCAATAGGTCCCGCAGGTGAAAACTTATCGAAAATTGCAATCATAGATAGTGAAGAGAGGCAGGCAGCAAGGACAGGCCTTGGGGCTGTAATGGGATCAAAAAAATTAAAGGCAATAGCCGTAAAAGGTACAAAAAAGATTAAACCATACGATGAAAGTGGTTTTAAGGAGGTAATAAAGAAATGGGTAAACATAATCAAGGATCATCCCAACACTCAGCTTGATATGAAGTATGGAACAGGTGAATTTTATGCTTGGATGAATACACAAATGGGAACGTTTCCATCGAGGAACTGGCAGCAGGGTTATTTTCAGAAGGCCTATGATAATCTCAAGGAGGGCGAATTATCAAAGATAGATCCTTATTATTGGGCACCCAAATATGTTACTGGATACCATCCCTGTCCAGGATGCACAAAGCCCTGTGGTCATATATTTGAAGTAAAGGAGGGTAAATATGCTGGAACAAGGTTGGATGGGCTTGAATATGAGATTATGTATTCACTTGGAGGAAACCTGGAGATAGATGACCCAGAGGCTGTAGCATACCTGAGCCTTTTGAGTGATCTTTATGGTCTTGATGCAATATCTGCAGGTGTAACAATATCCTGGGCGATGGAGGCTATAGAGAAGGGATTGCTTAAGGGTTATCTAAGGTTTGGAGACCCTGATGGTGTGGCAAGGGCTCTTAAGGAGATGGCATACAGGGAGGGTGAGTTAGGGAAGCTTCTTGCTGATGGTGTGAGGGCAGCATATACAAGGCTTGGTAAGGGGAAAGAATTTGCACTTGAGGTAAAGGGTCTCGAGCCTCCTGCTTACGATATAAGGGGAATAAAGGGAATGGCACTTGCAGAGGCAGTTGCATTCAGAGGTGCATGCCATAACACTGCAAGCATTTACACCACAGAGCTTGTTGGAAATTGGTGGAAATTTGAGAATGTAGACAGGTTTAGCGCAAAGGGGAAGGGTTTTGAGGTGAAGATGCACGAAGATCTAATGATGATTTATGATGATCTTGGTATATGTCAATTTACAAGCAATATATTTTATGCAGAAGATCTTCTAGATGCAATAAGGTCCTTCACAGGATACAACATCTCCCTTTCCGAGCTTATGATGGTTGGTGAAAGAACATATAATATTGCAAAGTCATTCAATGTAAGGGAAGGATTTACAAGAAAGGATGATTATCTTCCCGAGAGGGTAATGAGGGATCCAATACCCAAGGGTGTATCAAAGGGTTCATTTGTGAAAAAAGAGGAACTAGAATCCATGCTAGATGAATACTACCAGGCAAGGGGATGGAGCATGGATGGAATTCCAACAAAGGCAAAATTGCATGAGCTTGAACTTGATGAAATAGGTAATGAGATTGGTGCAGGTCACTGAATAATGGAAAAAATCTTTTATTTTTATTATTTTTATGGAAATTTTATTACCAAAAAGTTTATTATTAAGATTTTGTATTAGGATATATAGAAGGCGATGAAATTATGAAAAGGGGATTGCTGATTGCTATTATAGCAATAGTAGTTGTTGTATTGGTTGTTGTATCCGTAATAGGGGTAATGCAATATTCTCCAAAAAAGGTAAAGGACACACTTGTTGTTGAAGAGGGTGAATACCCAGATAGTCTGGACCCAGCAGTTACATACAGTACACCTGGATGGGAAATAATGAATCAGATCTATCAGGGACTTGTTGCACCAAATGGTACGAGTTATACTACTTATATTGGTGTACTTGCAAAGAACTGGACTATAAGTCCAGATGGAATGAATTACACATTCTATCTTAGGAATAATATCACCTTCAGTAATGGAGATCCCTGCAATGCCTATACAATTTGGTTTTCAATATACAGAACAATTATAATGGATCAGGCCCCTGCATGGATACTTACACAAAATCTTGCTGCTGGTAATGGGATTGATTTTAACATAACTGCGGAAATACTGAATAGCATAAATTATACACATCCGAGTCAGAGGGATCTTTATTATATGGAATATCCAAATCAATCAGTTCAGGTGGTAAATCCAAATGAACTTATAATTCACTTGGGGTATGGTTACAATGGGCATAAACCATACAATGCATTTCTTGCCACATTGATTACCCCAATGGCTGCAGCTGTAGATCCTATTGTTATTCAAAATCATGGGGGTGTTGTGGCGGGTTCACCAAATTCTTGGATGGAAAGTAATGCAATTGGTACCGGTTTTTATACCCTATACTCAAATATACCTGGACAAAGCATAACTTTGATGGCCTCTGAAAATTACTGGGCCAAGAATCTTCCTCAGAATGAATTAAATTATGCAATAGAGCCACCTCATATAAAATACATTATTCTTAATTATAAATCACTTGATGCAAGACTCACAGATATAAAATCGGGTAATGCGCAAATAATAGAGGCACCAGTTCAATATTATTCCACATTAAAGAACATTTCAAATATAAATGTGAAGGTGTTGCCCATAGTCTTTGGATCATCACAAGGGGCCTATTATATATACATGGATCCCTATGCCTTTCCTCCCTTTGAGAATCTTAGTGTAAGGAAGGCAATCACCTATGCAATTGATTACCAGGGTATAATAAATGGTGTTTTTAAGGGTTTTGCTTCTCAATGGATAGGTCCAATACCACCAGGCTTCCCATATTATAATGAAAGCACTGCTGGTCTAGTACCATACCAACAAAATCTTACTCTTGCAGCAGAATTTCTTGCGGATGCTGGTTATAAGGCCTATCTTCCTAACGGTACATTGATAAATAAAAATGGAAAGGATTTCCCTCAAGTTAACTTTCTATATGATGGTGATTCACCATCAGAAACGGCAGCCGCACAAATAATACAACAAAATCTTGCAAAGATCGGTATTAATATTAATTTGAGGCCTTTAACATTTAGTGCCTTTGAAGCCGTGGTATGGTCATATGATGTTTCAAACACCTCTTACCCAATGGGTCTTAATTTCTATACTGAAGATTATACCGCATCCATAGATTATGTTTCAGCTCTTGCAACAGGGGGCTATGTAGGAACATCTGGATATACAAATAGCACGGTTTTCAACTGGACAGTAAATGCAAGCACAACATTTGATGAGAATGCAATAATACAGAATTTTTCACTTATTACCCACGCAATGTATGAACAATATGTGATGACTTGGCTTTATGTTCCGTATATCCTAAGCATAACAGAGAATGATGTTGCAGGTATTATTCCAAACCCCGCAGGATCGGGTGCAGGTTATTTCATGTATTACAATACCATATACTACACCACTTAGGTGATTAAATGGAGGGAATTAGGGAACTAGCCATTTACATTGGCAGGAGGGTACTTACCTCCATTCTTGTAATTTTTGCAGCAGTAATTATAGTTTTTCTAATCTCCCATGTTTTGACAAGCAATCCTGCCGCACTATGGGCAGGACCAAAGGCAAAACCATCCACCATAAACTATATTATAGAAAGATATCATCTAAAGGATCCCCTTTATATTCAATTCGAATACTTCACCTTAAATCTTTTAACCGGCAACCTTGGTCTTGATCCTGTTACGGGAAAGCCAATAGCCTCCGAGATACTTTTCTATTTTCCAAATACACTTGAGTTGGTATTGTCGGCACTTTTGATTATAATCATCGTTGGTGTAGGCTTAGGTTATATAGCTGCCATAAAATTTGGATCAAAGATTGATGCTGCAATAAGGATTTTTTATACAGCTGCCTGGGCTTCACCAATATATTTGATTTCGGTATTTTTTATTCTTGCATTCAGCTCATGGATTCCATTATTTCCATCTGGAGGAATGTACTCCTCTACAATAATACCCCCAAGAACAATTACAGGTATATTTGTACTTGATTCATTATTGAACCTAGATTTTTCAGCCTTTCTGGATGGGCTTTATCATCTAGTTTTGCCTTCTGTTTCCCTTGCCTTCTTGAACTTTGGCATAATTACAAGGATAAGCAGAAATGGAATACTTAGTGTAAAATGGCTCCCACATGTTAAGCTGGCCAAGGCAAAGGGTTTAGATGAAAAGTACGTAAACAGATATCATATATTGAGGAATGGACTAATAGAGTCAAACACAATGATAGCTGTCATGTTTGGATGGCTCATAACTGGTACTGTGGTAACGGAAGAAATCTTTTCATGGCCAGGAGTAGGAAGGTTCGCCTACGAGGCCATTACATCGGATAACTATCCTGTTTTAATATATATAGTGATACTTTTTACAGTCTTTGTAATCGTTGCAAATCTAATAGCAGACATTCTCTATGCAATACTCGATCCTAGGATAAGGATGGGTGGTGAATGATTTGAACCCACTAAAAAAGGCATTAGGTATAATTTTTTCCAACGGTCTTTCTGCAGCAGGTTTTATAATAGTAATATCCTTCATAGTTATAACAATTGCCTATTCTGTAATTGGTAATTCAATGCTGCCCTACAATCCATACGAGGTAAATCTTTATGAAACAAATATGCCACCATCTCCTACACACATATTTGGCACAGATAACCTAGGAAGGGATATTTTTTCCAGGATTATAGCCGCATTGCCCATAGATATTGGTATGTCACTCTTAATTGTGGCAATTTCGGCCCTTATTGGCCTATTTTTGGGAGTAATAGCGGGATATTTCAGAGGATTTATTGAAGAAATAATTATGAGGGCAACGGATCTTTTTCTCGCCTTTCCACCCTTAATATTACCAATGGCTATAGCTGCAACACTTGGCCCCAGTTTGACAAATGCACTCATCTCACTTGTGGTGGTATGGTGGCCCCCTTATGTTAGACTGGTAAGGGGGAATACTCTTCAGATTTCTGCACAGGATTTTATTACAATGTCTAAGGTACTTAATACGCCCTTCATTAGAATACTCATTAAAGGTATCTTGCCAAATATAATCACTACCCTTTTAATTTATGCAACAATGGACGTTGGAACTGCAATGCTGGAACTATCCACCCTTGGCTTCCTTGGAATTGGGATTCCCGTTACAACGCCAGAACTTGGTATGATGGCCTCAATACTATCAACAAACTTCTTTGTATATCCGCTCGAAGGTCTTATACCCTCACTTTTTATATTTTTAATTGTAATGGGATTCAGCCTCCTTGGTGAAGGCCTTGCAGAGATCATAGATCCAAACATAAGGACACACCTTATCTCAAGGAGAAAAAGGATTGAAGAGATGGCAAAAATGAAAAAATATCCTGTTCAGGGATGATTTTAGAATTTTTTTTCCCAATAATTTATTAATAAGTATTTTATTATCCAAAATATGCCCTCAAAAAAGAAGAAACAAATAGAGTTAACTCCAATAGATAAAAAGATTTTGAATGCAATGTTTGATTTAAAGGATACAAATCTAAATCTAATTTCAAAAAAGATTGGATTATCTAAATCAACTGTACATAACAGGATTAAAAGGCTAAAGATGTCTAATTTTTTCATAGGCATTATGCCCTTGATAAACCAGGAATTTATTCAGAAGCAAATTACTGCAATCTCACTTATTAAGGCAAAATACGGTCCAGAATATGCAGAGGAGGTGGGAAAAAGAATTGCAAACATTAGGGGTATATGGGCTGTTTACTTTGTTCTGGGTAGCAATGATTTTGTGGCCCTAATCAGGGCTAAAAATAAGGATGAACTTGAATATGTTGTGAATGAATTGACAAAGACCGAGGGTGTCGAAAGAAGTGATACAATAATGGTAATAAAAATACTTAAGGAGGATCTTCCAGATTCTCTAAGGCTCACATTCTCTGAGTTTCAATAATATTTTTGTAAAGCCAGCATTTTACTTTTCTTTCGCCCAATTCTACATCGTTTGGGGGATTTTCACATAGTTCGAACCTTTTCTTGCAAGAATTCTTATAAATGCATCCTTTCCTTGATGGTTCACCAATATCATACTGGGAGGTAAAATCAAGTGATGAGTCTAATGTTAGATTTGCATTCATTAAATCAGCAGTATATGGATGAAGGGGTGATTCATAAATTTCCTTCACATTCCCTGTTTCAAGAAGCTGCCCATAGTATAATACACCCATTCTATTGCACATATATCTTATTACATTGAGATCATGGGTAATAAATATATAGGTAAGATTGAAATCACTTTTTAATTTTCTAAGAAGATTTAATATTTGTGCCTGTATTGATACATCCAGTGAGCTAGTGGGCTCGTCAAGAATTAGAATCTTTTTCTGAGTTACCAAGGCCCTTGCGAGACTTACTCTCTGTTTTTCACCACCACTTAGCTCAGATGGATATGAATCAAGTTTACTCTCACCCAGGCCCACCTTTCTAGTAATATCAACGATTAGTTTATCCTGCTCACTTTTGGAATATTTTTCTTCAATGGAAAATCCCTCCCTTATTATTTCCCTCACCTTTAATTTGGGATTTAGGCTACCCACAGGATCTTGAAAAACAATACCAATGTTTTTTCTTAAATAAAGGAGATCATTTTTTCTTTTAAAATCTATTTTTTTCCCCATAAAGTATATCTCTCCTGTGAACGGTTTATATATACCAACAAGGGTCCTTGCTATTGTTGATTTACCAGAACCTGTTTCACCAACGAGTCCAAAGGTATCCCCCTCCATCACATCGAAGGATACATTATCTACAGCTATCTTATACCTTTCTACTTCCTTTAGAATTATTTTGAACTTTGTTTTTGTTTTAAATCTAACGCTAATACTTCTTACCTCTAATATTTTGTTATTCATAAATCCAACAAGCTACCTCCCTTTCACCTTCCATTTTCCTTATTTTTGGCACCTCTTTCCTACATTTTTCCATTACCCTCGGACACCTGGGATGAAAAGTACAGCCTGGAGGTAAATTTGATATGTCTGGGGGTGATCCTTCAGTTACCTTCAACGGGCCTGAATCACTGTAACCTCTTGGTACGGAGTTCAATAGCATCCATGTGTATGGATGGAGAGGATCTTTAATTATATTGGTCCTGGGTCCAGATTCAACAATCCTTCCTGTATACATAATATATATTCTATCACACATATTTGCTGCAACTGTTAGATCATGAGTAATTAGTATCATGCTTGTATTTATTTCATTTTTTAGATTTAATAATAGCTTCATTATCTGCCTCTGGACAATAAGATCAAGGCCTGTGGTAGGTTCATCTAGTATTATAAGCTTAGGCCTTTGTATGACTGAAATTGCTATTGCCACCCTCTGCCTCATTCCACCCGAGAGCTGATGAGGATAGCTTTCTAAAACCTTTTCAACATCCCTTATCATCAATTCCTTCAAAACGTTTTTAATAATCTCGTCCCTATTTTTTTTATCCTTTTCAATCCCGGCTATATCCATTGCCTCTTCTATCTGCCTCCTCACTGTATAAACGGGGTTAAGCGAAACTATAGGCTCCTGAAACACCATATTAATCCCTTTACCTCTGTAATTGAATTTTTTGTTTGTTGGAAAAACTCTCTCACCTTCAAAGATTATTTCACCATTTTCAACAAAGGCAGGTGGTGAATCTAAAACACCCACAATGGCCTGGGCGAGCGTTGATTTTCCTGATCCACTTTCACCCACTATTCCAACAACTTCACCCCTTTTTACATATAAATCTATTTCCCTTAAAATTTTTATTTTTTTATCTATTGTTTCGAAATAAATAGAGAGATTCCTTACCTCAAGAAGATTTTCGTTCTTCGACCTTTCAATTTCATTTGTCATTGAAATTAGCATATAGATTCAGTTTAGATCATACCTTTCTTCTACTTTTATCTTTATATCCCTTTTTCCCAATTCTGAGAAGAATTGCTTTGGTGGTACTATTTGTTCAGGTGGTTTAACACCTTTTCCCCTTAACTGGCCACTTATTATCATCTGTGCCACTATGGAACCTGGAACTCCCACCTCCTTTTGTGAAGCAGATACCTTCCATTTTTCATCATATTTGAAATATGAAGATATTTTAACATTTTTATATCTTCCTTCATCTATACCTGTGGCCTCAACTACTGTTATTTCATAATCCTTTATCTGAAGATCTTCAGGTGGATAAAGCATACCCTGCGACTTCAACAATTGAAACAAAAATTCTCTTGGAACTATATCCATACCATTAATTTTCATTTTTTCTGTCTTTCCAAAGCCTATGTCCGCTAAAAATTTTAACTTCTCTATGTCTGCACTTCCCTCCCTCCATTCAACATACCTTATACCCTTTTCAGAAAAGCTAACAGGTATTGTTGCAATTTCGGAATGTACTGTCCTGAAGATCCTTATTTTCCCCACCTCACCGCCAAAGTCATATTCTTCTGATACAGAAAAAGGGTCGGACTCAACAAAATCACCATCATAATGAACTGCCTTTAATGTAAATTCATCAAAAAGTGTACTTGGAGACCATGTAAAGAATAGCTTCGGATAGTTTGTCCTGTCCACCCATCCATCCCTAATGATTATTGAGTCAATCTTATCCAGCTTGCTTGCAGCGTAGCTGGCCATTATATTTGATATACCAGGCTGTGCCCCCATACCTATAATTGCAAGGAGACCCGCCTCCTTGAATTGCTGGTCCATCTTTAATTGTTCAAGGGTAATGTAGTATAGACCTCCAAAATCTATGTAGTTTGTTTTTGCCTCCAGTGCGGCCCTCATTACCTTTAAATTATGGTAATACTGAACACCATTTATTACTACCTCAGAACCTTTTATTGCCCTTACCATCTCCTCATGGTTGTTTACGTCGAGTTTAATGTACTTTACCCTAGGATCTTTGAATTCTACATTCTTGACTATATCACCTACGACTATTTCATCGATCTTTGGATTCTCCATAAGATCATAAACTGCACATCTACCTGTCATTCCCGTTCCACCTAAAACTGAAACCTTCATAGAATTGATATAAGAATATTCATTTATAAATATTTTGTTGAATTAGAACTTTACATTAAAAAAATTCCCATTAAATTTTAATTAAGAATAAATTTTTCCATATTATTTTTTAAAAATGAGAAAAAATAATATACCCAAATAACAATAGGGATACATATATGGGTAAAGGAAGTGTGATTATGGAATCTGATGGAAATACTAATATAGAAAAGATACAGGAATCGAGAAAGAAATATGAAACAAAGAGATCTGAGTATCTTTATGAAAAATCTAAAAAATTGATACCCACAGGAGCAAGTTCACTTATGAGAACAAGCTCCTGGGAACCATATCCCATATTCATTAAAGGAGGTAAAGGGAGCAGGATATGGGATGTAGATGGAAATGAATATATAGATTTCCTGATGGCCTTTGGCCCTGTAATAAATGGCCATGCCAACGATAAAATAAACGCTGCAGTAAGAAAATTTTTAAGGGATGGAAGTGTTTTTGGTGCACCGCACGAACTTGAATATAAACTTGCTAAAAAATTTAAAAAGTTTGTAACCACACAGGACAAGGTGATATTTGCGCTGAGCGGATCCGATGCCACTTTTTATGCACTAAGAATTGCAAGAGCAGCAACAGGAAAGGATAAAATACTGAAATTTGAGGGACATTATCACGGACTCCATGATTATGCAGCAATATCTGTTGAAGCACCACCACCGGTGGCAGGGCTAAAATGGTTCCCTAAATCCTTACCATACTCTGCGGGCATACCTTCAGCAGTAATGGATACTGTTGTAGTTGCATCATGGAACGATCTTGAGAGTCTGAGCAAAATCTTAAAGATAAGGGGAAATGAAATAGCAGCCATTATTATGGAACCAATAATGGCAAATTCGACCGTAATTACGCCAGAAAAGGATTATTTAAAAGGTGTAAGGGAACTCGCAGACGAATACAATATACTTCTAATATTCGATGAGGTGATAACAGGCTTCAGGGTGAATGAGGGGGGTGCACAAAAACTATACGGTGTCATCCCAGATCTTTCAACATGGGCAAAGGCCCTGGGTAATGGGTATCCCATAGCAGCTATTGCAGGAAAAAAAGAATACATGGAGCTTATAGGAAATGGTGTTGGCTATGGGGGTACATACTTTTCAAATCCTCTTTCACTTGCAGCATCGATTGCAAATCTTAAAATACTCGAAGCCAACGATTTTGAATTATACAGCCATCTTGCAAGGATAACCAGAAGGCTTGCAAGGGGTATTGAAGAAGTGGCAGAAGAGCTCAACGAAAATATATATGTGAATTATGAAACCGGAATACTCTCCTTTTCATTTACAGAACTTAAGAATATAAGAAATTACAGGGATAGCATTAATATGGACTGGGATAAGTACAAGGGAGTTCAAAGAAAAATGCTTGAAAAGGGGATTTACTATCACCCCGATGCAGCAGAACGCTTACCTCCATCAACAGCACATACTGAAGAGGACGTGGATAAATTCATCGTTGCACTCAGGGAATCCATAAAAGAGTACAATAATGAGAATTAAAAATAAATAAAATACCATATTTTTTAATTTTAAAACTAAATTTTCCCATTTTTAGGAAAATTGATATACTTTATTTCATTCACATTAACCATGGAAAAAAAGGTATATGAAAATAATGATTTCTCAGAGATTACAACCAGCCTCACCTATGGGACTTGGAGAAAACAAATGGGTTGGAAACCGCTCCTAATTACTCGTGCATATGACTGCTATTTTGAAGACTCGAGAGGAAGGAAATATCTTGATTTTTCATCACAGCTTATGTGCTCCAATCTTGGACATGCCAACAAGAGGATCATAGAGGCAGTAAATGAACAGATGAAAATGGTTGAATATATTCAGCCATCTTTTGCAACTGAAATAAGAGCTAAGGTGGCAATGGAGCTTAAATCGATATTACCGAATAACCTTATTAAATATTTTTTTGGAAGCTCAGGAACAGATGCTAATGAAGCCGCAATAAAGATTATAAGACTTTTTAAGAAAAAAGAAGGAAAGGTTAAGATAATCTCAAACTACAACTCATATCATGGAAGCACGATGGGAAGCATTTCTCTCACAGGCGATTTCAGAAGAATTGCTGTGGATAATGTTTATTCATCGGCACATATTATTCATGGACCACCACCCTATTGTTACAGATGTCCATTTAAGTTGAAGTATCCAGATTGTAATCTGGCCTGCGCTGATTATCTTGAATATATTATAAAGAATGAAGGGAATGTTGGAGGAATATTCCTTGAACCTGTCACGGGTACAAATGGTGTTATAATACCACCAGATGGATACTTGAGGAGGGTGAGAGAAATTGCATCTGAAAATGGAGTAGTATTCGTTGCGGATGAGGTAATGTCAGGTTGGGGAAGAACGGGTGAATGGTTTGCTGTGGATAACTGGGGAATTAGGCCAGATATACTGACGACTGCTAAGGGTATCACCGGTGCCCATATTCCACTTTCTCTTGTGGCCACGAACAACGAAATATCTGAATTTTTCCAGGATAATTATTTTGCCCATGGTATGACATATGAGGCGCATCCTGTTCCATTGGCAGCAGCCTATGCTGCGATCAGGGAATATAAAGAAAGGAATTTAATAGAAAATTCAAGGGAACTGGGTAAGGTTTTGAAAAAAAGACTTGAGGAGATTAAAGAATCCCATATTTCAGTAGGTGATGTAAGGAGCATAGGATTATTCGGTGCAGTTGAAATAGTCAAGGACAGGGATAAAAAAACTCCATTCAATTCTTACCAAGATAAAATCTATGGAAATATTTTAATGACGGATAAAGTAGCTAAAAATGCTATGGAAAATGGTGTTTACATAAGCGCATGGATAAACCATTTCATAATAGCACCCCCCTTGATAATTTCTAGGGATGAGTTGCTTCATGGTTTGGATATAATTGATGAATCATTAAAAATTTCTGATATGGAGGTGAAAAAATGAGAATTGTGAAGAATTTTGTGAATGGTGCTTATGAAGAGCCAACTGGTGAAGTGAAATACCCTGTATATAATCCTGCATTTGGCGAAAAGATAGCTATGGTAGCTGAAGCAAAAAGAGATGAGGTGGATAGGGCTGTGGATCTTGCATTTGATGCACAAAAAAAATGGTCAGAGATTCCTATACCTGATAGGGTAAAGATACTTTTTAAACTTGAAACATTGATGTGGGATTCCATAGAAGAGATTGCAGAAATTACCACTATTGAGCATGGAAAAACATTTGAGGAGGCAAGGGGTGATGCAATCAGGGCAATACAGAATGTCGAATCTGCAGCGGCTGCAACATATCATATAATGGGAAGCAGTAATAAGGATATTGCCTCCGGTGTTGATGAAGAACTCATAAGGGAGCCATTGGGTGTATTTGCAATAATATCACCATTCAATTTTCCCTTAATGATACCCTTCTGGTTCTTACCATATGCAGTTGCCTTGGGAAATACGGTTGTTGTTAAACCCTCAGAAAAAACGCCCCTGAGTATGGAGAAGTCTATGGAGTTAATAAAAAAGGCCGGATTCCCTGATAATGTAATACAGCTTTTAAATGGAGGAAAAGAGGCAGTTGAATATATCCTGGAAAATAAAAAAATTGCGGGGATAAGTTTTGTTGGTTCTACACCTGTTGCAGAATATGTATACAAAAAGGGTACTTCCCTAAAAAAGAGGGTACAGGCAGGTGCATCAGCTAAAAATTTTATCCTTGTGATGCCTGATGCTGATCTTGAAAAAAATATAAAAAATATTATTGGTTCATTCTTTGGAAATGCAGGTGAAAGATGTCTTGCAGGAGCAGTACTAGTTACATTTGAGGAAAACCATGATTCTGTGGTTAAAAAATTTGTAGATGCTGCACGGGAACTAAGGATAGGTTATGGAATGGAAAAGGATGTGGACATGGGACCATTAATAAGGGAGGAGCATAGATCCAAGGTAAAAGAGTACATTGAAAGTGGTATAAATGAGGGCGCAAAAATATTGCTAGATGGTAGAAAGTACAGAAATGAAAGGTACCCAAATGGATTTTTCCTTGGGCCCACTGTTTTTGATTATGTTACAGAGGATATGAGAATTGCAAGGGAGGAAATTTTTGGTCCAGTTGCGAGCGTAATAAAGGTAGATAATTTTGATCATGCAATAGAAATGATCAACAGGAGTAGATATGGGAATGCCTCATCAATATACACCTCTTCAGGCTATTATGCAAGGGAATATGTGAAAAGAATAAAGGCTGGGAATGTGGGAGTGAACATAGGAGTAGCTGCACCAATTGCATTTTATCCATTTGCTGGAATGAAGGATTCTTTCTTTGGTGATCTTCATCCACAGGGTGGCTTGGACCATATATTATTTTTCACCGATAGTAAGGTGGTAATAAGCAGGTGGTGATTTAAAAAGAAAAATATACCTTTATATTTTTTTCTGCGGACAATCTCCTTGCAAGATCTTTTATTTTGTTTTCATCCTTAAAAAAATATTCCTTAAGGTTTTCAGGCATTCCCTCTCTAAACCTGAACTTATCAAGAAGGACATAATCAACATTCATTTTTGATAATGTTTCCAGCATAACATCGAGCTCTTTATCTATGTTTAAATAAAGAGGGGCTATCATTACATATTTTTTCACCCTTATTTTAGAAATTGCATAGAGGATTTTTTCTGGAGGAGGAGAATTTATCTCCAATTTAATTTTGCTATTTTCATCAAGTGTGTTAAGGGTAAAACCTACCTCTACATTTTTATAATTGTTTATTAAATCAAGATCTCTTAAAATTAAATCAGATTTTGTTAAAATACTGAAATAAATTTTTTTATTAATTAGTAGTTTAATTGATTTCCTAGTAATTTCATATTTCTTTTCACAGGGTTGATACGGATCTGTAACGCTGCCAATAAACACATTTCCCTTTATTTTCTTTATTTCACCCTGTAATAGAAATGGAACGTTTATCTTAGCCTTCACATTACTCCAGAAATCCCGAGGATCCATTCTAAGAACATATGGCGAATAGCAATAAATACATCTGTGGGAACATCCTATATATGGATTGAGAGCATAATTTACATTTTCGAGTCCAGATTTCGTAAGTGCCCTTTTAACAATAATCTCAGTACAATCCATGGAACTTTACCTGATGCAACATAAAATCAAGAAGTTTACTATTTCTAATCCATACTTCCTTTGGTATATGAAACCTTGAAAATACGTAATTTAAAGCACTATTTTCATCATCAAATTCGATAGGCCTCGAATTCAATGCATTCCTGACATTCTCCCTAACATTCCAGACACCAACTGGCAAAATGTATGATGGAAGTGCCTCCCTCAGAACAATAGCCGTTGCCTGCCTTCCCCTTCTAACTAAGTGTTCTGCAACTGCAAGCCTGGCAGAATAATAACATCCACCTATACTTGCGTAATCCTTTCTCCCATAGTAAAATTCATAATCTGATATTATAAATGTTTCTTGGCTGTATGGGTTCCATAGGGTACCCGGATACCATCCTTCTACAAGTTCATAGGACCAGTTGTAGGGAAGAAGAATTACTATGAAAATATTTTCCATTTTTCTAGATTCATATATCTCTATCTTATCTATTGTCTCATTATTTTTTACCTTTTGTAATAGTCTTTCAGAGATTGTGGAATCTACGGCAGTTATTGACCACCTTGTTGGAACAAGCTTCCTATACTTCCATTGTCCCAGCATCCCAGCTGATAGGGCCCTCTGAATCCTAGATAAACTTTCGCCCATTGAATAAAGTTCAATTAAAGCATCTGAAGCATTTATATCCGTATCATCATAAATTTTTTGAATCCTAAAGTTTGTTCTCCCTGGAAATATTTTTATGCTCTTTAATTCACCTGAAGGACCGTAGGGAGGAATTTCATCCCCTAGAGGAATGGAAAATCCCGGTCTTTTAATGAATTTTTCCTCAAGTTCAACATGCCTTTCGGATAATAGCATTTCTTGCAATGATTCGACATAAGGATCTTGAATATCATAAATGTTCACCTGTCTTTTACCCCTTATTAATGAGATTCTCATGTCTATGAATTCATGTATATCCATGGATATCCATTCTTCAGGGCTGTCCATTATCTCTGTATCACCATGGAATGGAGGTGCAAGGGGCCCTACCTTCACCTTTGGATAACCCATTCTACCAACAAATATTGATGGTGGAGAGGATCCTTCAATCTCCTCCTTAATTGAGGATCTTATTCTAAGTAGACTTTTATATTTTGCAAGTATAGGGCATTCGCTCTTACCGCATAATAATTTATCACCCTTACATATTGCGCAGATCTTCCCCATAGATTCTGGCGCACTTTCTACAATATGTTCCCTTTTTTTCACATATTTAAGTATGGGCAAAGGTTTTAAAACATTTTCCCTTTTCCCCCATATGCAGGACTTATTTTTTAATTCAAGCCTTGGAAGAATACATTATTACTATAGAGAGGGAAAATATCCAATTCTATTTATACATGGAATTGGCGGTAATTCAAAGACCTGGATGAAAACTGTAAAATTCATTGGAGATTATTTTTCACTTTATTTGATAGATCTCCTAGGCCACGGCTCATCAGACAAGCCTCATATTGAATATACTGTGGATTTAAATTCAGAAATTCTAAATGAATTTATTATATCCTTAGGTATTGAAAATTTTGGAATCGCTGGTAATTCCTATGGTGGATGGGTAACATTACTGTACTCTCTAAAATTTAAAAAACCTGAATATATTGTTCTAGAAGATTCAGCCGGTTTAAATACACCGATTGGAAAAATGGATATGGAGATTAAAAATTCCTTTATAGAATCTCTTGTTTCTTCTGGAAATTGCAGATATGTAATGGAAAATATGATTAAAAACAATGCAGAAATGAAATATAGAATAAATGAGGACGATCTAAAAAAAATAAGATCAAAAACATTGATAATATGGGGAGATAATGATAATGTAATACCAATTGAATTTGCCTTCAAGTTCAAAAAATTCATACAATGTTCAAGACTGAAGATAATTGAAGGAGCTGGTCATTTACCACACCTAGAGAAACCTGAAGAATTTGCAAAAATATTGCAGGATTCGATACTTGATAATGAATGGATATGTTGATTTAAAGAACTTAATTTTCATATTTTTTAAAAAATATATTAAAAAACTTTAAATAATGAATCTTTAATATTATAATGAGGTGTGACAGGTGGTTGAAAAGGAGCCAAATGCTATAAATGGATACTTATTCAAGATGTTCTTAAAGCTTAAGAGAAATGATAGAGCATTAAAGATAAAGGTAGTTCAGGGTGAGACAATATCTAGTGCAATTACACCAATTCCAAAGGTAGAGAATCCTGATTATAAAATAGATAAAATCTACAGAATAAATTACCCATATACCTTTGCAAGGATCCTTTTTGATAAGAAAAATTATGAGTATTATTATGAGGCAATAGAGCCTCCGCTTAGCCATAAACTTTCAGAAATATTGAAGGAGGTATATTCTTCCCTAAACCAAACACTCAAATTCGAATGGTATTTGAAGACACAGAATGAGAAAGAGACCTACCTAACACATTCTGTTAAAAAATTCCTTGAATCTAGGGGTATAGAGCTTTCTGACCTGGACCTGGAAAGGATATATTATTATCTTAAAAGGGATTTTATAAAATACCAGAAGATTGATCCTCTCATCAATGATGAATACATTGAAGATATTTCATGTGACGGTGTTAATGTACCAATATATGTTTACCATAGGCTTTATGGATCCATAAAAACCAACATAGTTTTTTCAGACGATAATGAATTGAATAGCTTTATAGTATACATTGCCCAGAAATGTATGAAACAGATATCTGTTTCAGATCCTATACTTGATGGCACAACACCTGAGGGACACAGGGTCCAGGCTACCTACAGTAGGGAGGTAACCACTAGAGGGGGTACATTTACAATAAGAAGATTCAAGGAAAAACCATTTACCCCAACAGATCTTATAAAGAATGGAACAGCCAGTCCTGAGATGGTAGCATATCTATGGCTTGGTGTTGAGCTTGGGGAATCAATGATAATAGTTGGAGGACCTGCCACAGGTAAAACATCAACGCTTAATGCAATTGCAATATTCATACCTCCTGCTGCAAAAATTGTTAGCATAGAAGATACAAGGGAAATAAACCTACCCCATCAAAACTGGATACCTGGTACAACGAGAAGTGGTATTGGGGAGAAAAGCATCACTGGAAAGGCATCAGGTGAAATAGATATGTATGATCTAGTAAGAGCTGCCCTGAGACAGAGACCAAGGTACATAATAGTTGGTGAGGTAAGGGGTAGGGAAACATATACAATGTTCCAGGCAATGGCAACAGGCCATACCACATATTCCACTATGCATGCTGAGAGTGTAAAGGCAATGGTAAACAGATTAGAAAATCCACCAATTGGAACGCCAAGAATTTTAATGACTGCGCTTAATAATGTAATAATTCAAACACAGGTTAAGGTTAAAGATGAAATTGTAAGAAGGATAAAGGAGATTGTTGAGATAGTGGGATTTGAGCCAGAAACGAACGAATTAATAACAAACGTTGTATTTGAATGGGATCCAAAAAAGGACAGGTTCATATTCAGGGGACATAGTTATCTTTTTGACAAAATATTAAATCTTAAGAATTGGACTCATGAAGAGATGGACAGGGAGTTTGAAAAAAGGGTAACTGTAATAAAATACCTAGATAAGAAGAATATTACAGATTTTCGTGATATATGGAAAATAATCACTGATTATTATAGGGATCCGGATGAGACAATTAATAAAATTAAGAAAGAGCTTGAAGAAATGGAAAAGAGTGAAAATACTTAATACATAATAATATTACATATGATCCATGAAGGTAGCAGTTGGTGGTACATTTCAATTTTTACACAGAGGACATAGAAAATTGCTTGAAAGTGCATTTTCAATTGGAGACCATATATTAATAGGTCTCACAAGCAATGAATTTGCCTCAAGGTCCAGAAGATATAAAGTAAGGCCCTATGATGAAAGAAAAATGGATATTGAAAATTATGTAAAAAATTTTGGTAAAAGTTTTGAAATAAGAAGGATAGATGACCATTATGGTCCTACCATTGAGGAGGATTTTGATTTAATAGTTGTATCCCATGAAACTTATGTATATGCTATGGAAATAAATGCGATAAGATTAAAAAAGGGTATGAAACCATTAAAAATACACAATATAGGAAGGGTTCTTGCAGATGATCTAATTCCAATATCGTCCTCGAGGATAATGGATGGTAGGATTGATGGTGAAGGGCGCAGATTATCCACAGTTAGGGTGAATGCGTCCACGAAAAATGTTCAAAAGTTAAGGGCAATTGAAAATGCCTTCAAAAAATTGATGGGGAAAGTTATTGTTGAGGGAATAGAATATCATGGAAGGATTAAGCAGCCCTATGGTCACCAAACACTTCTCTGTGCAATTGAAAGGGCAAAGAATGCACTTGGGGATGCGGACTATGGTGTAGGTGTGGAGGCTGGCCTTTTTTATTACCCATCAATAGAGAAATACATGGATTTCCATTATGTGGTAATAATAGACAGTCTTGGAAACATGAATTATTCCTCGAGTGTTGGTTTTACTTATCCAGAAAGGGTGATTTCAAATCTAAAAGGAGGCACAATAAGTGATTCATTCAAGACTACTTATGGATTGGATAACATCGGGCAGGGCGATGGTGCCATAGGTTTCCTTACAAATGGGAAGGTGACAAGGAGTAAAATAATAGAGGATGCAGTACTACTGGCTCTCCTTCAAAAGGGTAGTGAATATTATTACTTATAAAAAATTGATATTGCCCTTAAAAGTTGATCAATTTCAAAATTGTAAATTATACTGGCACCTGCAGCCCTTTTATGGCCACCACCACCAAAAAGTTTTGCCACAGGCAAAATATCAAGTTCTCTTGACCTAAACTCTATTTTCCAAGATGTATAAGAGCCCCTTATCCTTTTATATATTACCACAATAAGATCCCAATCTTTAGGAACTATTTCCTGTATTTTATAAACAGGTATATTTTTATCCGTTTCTACAATATAAACATTTTTATCATTAACCTTAATATTTTTAATATTTTCCCTAATCCTTGATTTCAACCTTTCCATTTCAATTCTGAAGTTCTCTATATTTTTTTTATTTAAATCTATTATAGTTTTTAAATCATTGTCCATCATATCAAAAACTATTTTTTCCAAAATATGATCCCTCTCCCTTTGATATGAATTTCTTATAGATGATATAAGGTCTCTGAAATCCACCTCCAAATCATTTTGTGGTGAATTTTGATCGAGATGATCAGCAAAATCTACAATGGGATCTTCTATTCCATATTTTTTTGAAACTACCCTTGCTGCACTTGGTTCATTTTCAATAGTAATTTCAATATTTTTATATTTATTTTCTGGAATCCATTCATGATGATCTATCCACACAACATAATCATAAATTGAAGCCACCCTCAATGCCCTCTCATTGCCACTAATATCTAGCACATATAACCTTTTGATCTCCCATTCCTCAATTAATGACCTCAAAATTGTATCCTTTATTCTTGATGGGTTTGAAAACATTATTCTTTTACTTCTCTCTACATATTTATTAATTAGGTATGCCGTAATAACACCATCTGAATCTGTATGGGTTATAGTTAAACTCAAATTCTCTAGCCTCAATAAGTTAAAGAAAAACTTGCTTAAAAAAATTATTAAATTTTGTTTGTTTATCTATCTTCTATGTACCTGGATAATGAAGAAGAAAGGATGCTTAATGGTGAAGAGGGAGAAGCTAAGAAAATAGCAATGGAAATAATATTGAGGCTAGGGGATTTTTATGGGGCTGAAAAAACAGTAAAGATAAATAATGCACATATTTCAGGAATCTCTTATAAGAACATTGGTGATGCTGGTATAGATTTTTTGGAAAAATTTGTAAATGAAAAAGTTGCTGTTAAGACTACAATAAATCCTATAGGATTCGATCTTGATTTCCCAGAATTTTTCACAGATGATGATGATTTTTTGAAAAAACAAATGAAGATAGTCGATATTTTTCATAGGATTGGAGTTATTCCTTCTCTTACCTGTACCCCTTATTATATTGTGGATATAAAAAGTGGGGAACACATATCCTGGGCCGAATCATCTGCAATTGTCTATGCCAATTCAATTATAGGGGCTAGGACCAATAGGGAAAGTGGCATTTCAGCACTTGCATCCGCAATAATTGGCAGGTCAGCATATTATGGACTTCATACAGATGAGGGGAGAAAGGCCACACATAAGGTGATCTTAGATTTTAGTCCAGAATTTTTTGATTACGCAGTTCTTGGTCTATTCATCGGCTTAAACATAAGAAATGGTATTCCATATATTGTAGGACTTAAAAATGATCTTGATGCACTGAAATCCCTTGGCGCTGCAATGAATTCTACAGGAAGTATACCAATGTTTCATGCAGAGGGTATAACACCAGAATGGAAGATTGCAGACAATGCAGAAGAGATTATACACGTGGATAAGGATGACCTAAGGGCTACAAAGGAGAAATTTAGTGTTGACATAGAGCCTGAAAGTGTTATGATAGGATGTCCACATCTATCCGAAGGAGAGCTATATGCCATTGAGGCATACTTAAGAAATAGAAAATTGAGGGAGGGAAAGAATCTATTTCTTTTCACTTCAAGACATTTGAAAAATAAGTTGATGAATGTTGTTTCTAAAATAGAAAAAAGTGGTGCAAAGGTATTCTCAGATACCTGTATGGTGGTTTCACCCATTTCCAATAGATATAAAATTTTGGGCCTTTCATCAGGTAAGGCAACTTACTATATAGGCAGAGAAAAAATAAAAGTATTTTTCTCTGATATGGAGACTGTATTGGGGATGGTGACATATGAAAGTTAATGGAAAGATTGTTTACCCAGGTATTGTTGAGGGAGAGGTGATCAAATATAATGGAAATTTCTCTTTTTTGGGCGGTGTTGATCCAAAAAAGGGTATCCTGAAGGATGATGGAAGATACATTGGAGGTAAGATTTTTATCTTTGATTCAAGCTCAGGCAGTACTGTTGGTTCATATATAATTTATGGATTAAGATATTATGGGCATAGCCCTCTAGCAATTGTATGTAATTTGGCGGATGAAACACTTGTTACAGGCTCAGTAATGGCACAAATACCTACACTGAGCAACGTAGATACTGATATTTTTATTGATGGTGATAAAATAAAGATAAATAATGATCTAATAGAGATTAATTTGGAACCTGTGGAGGTAGTTACTTCAATACTTTATCATAATGGGAAAATACTCATTTTAAAAAGAAGTGATAAAGTTTCCACATATAAGGGAAAATGGGCTGGCGTATCAGGCTATAAAGAGGATCTTGATCCAGAGCCTGCAGCTAAGAGAGAGATAATAGAAGAAACAGGAATAGTTAATCCAAGACTAATTAGAACAGGAGGTCATATGTTTTTGAGGGATGGTAAAAGATTGTGGAAGATATACCTATTCCTATGGGAAGTTGATAATGAAAATATCAAGATAGATTGGGAACATACGGAATACAGATGGATTGATGCTGAAAAAATTAAAAATTTTGATACTGTGCCCGGTCTCGATAAGGCTATAAGAAGGCTCTTTAACAAAATTTAAAGCTTCTGAATTGTTATTGAGCCCGTTGGACAGTTATTAACACATTCTGTGCATCCATCTATACAGGCTTCAGGATGAACAACCTTACTAACATTTTCTATGGTAAAAACTACAGGATTCGCGGGACATACCGAAGCACAAATACCGCATGCAATACACGTTGCTTCATCCACTACTGGTTTCTGTGGCATTCAAATCACCTTATACCTATATTGAAAAATTTGATATAAAGGTTTTGTTAATATTCGGACGAAATGCTTTATTTAAGGATAAATAAAAGAGATGCTGAGGAAAAAAGGAAATATCTTCTTGATAGAAAGCTTCTTCATCCCGAGTTTAGCATATTCAGTGATGAAAATTTTGTTTATTTTCCTGTAAAATTTAAGTTTGACAATAGTAATGATTTTGTGGATATTGATGGAAAAATAAGGATAAGGAAGAAAAAACCTTATGATGAAATAATTGAGAATGTCAAAATTGATAATGATTTGAAAAAATTCATACCGAATCATTGGGAGAAATATGGAAATGTTGTTCTAATTCAGCTTCCAGAGGTACTTTATAATTATAGGCTAGAAATTGGTGCCACTTTTGCCAAGGTTCTCAGGGCTAAATCTGTTCTTTTATACAAAGGAATTGAAGGTGAATTCAGGAGGCCAAGGGTAGAATTCATATACGGAGATGATGCATTAACTATTCATATAGAGAATGGAATATATTATAAGTTTGATGCATCAAGGATAATGTTTTCCTCCGGGAATGTTGATGAAAGAATAAGAATGTCAAAAATGGATGCCACTGGTGAAAAGATAGTGGATATGTTTGCTGGGATTGGATATTTTTCTATACCCTTGGCCAAATATTCATACCCAGCTAGGCTCATTGCAATAGAGAAAAATGAAGAATCCTACAATTTTTTAATTGAAAATATTAAATTAAACAATGTTTCCATTGATCCCATGCTCTCAGATAACAGGGATGTAGAATTGAAAGATTATGCTGACAGGGTAATAATGGGCTATGTACATTCAAGGGAATTCATTCCCTATGCAATAAAAATGCTAAAACATAAGGGTATAATTCATTATCATGATACTTGGAGAAAGGAGGAGGTATGGAATAGAGAGGAGGTAATAAAAAACCTATTTGGAGATCTACAATACTATGTTATGAGATTCCATATTGTTAAAAATTATGCTCCAAATATTATGCACGTAAACATAGACCTTAGAATTCGAAAAGTTTAAGCATTCACTGAAGATACAAGTCTCAATGGAAAAACAGCCAGCAAAAAAAAGGAAACTTGATATGTCAAGAAATACAGAATTTAGATATTTATTGAAGGAGGCATTGAACTCACTTCCTGAGAATACAAGGGGTGCAATCTTTGGAGCCATTTATTCAAGGGCAAGCAAGAGGGATATAAGGGAGGCAAGGGACTACATAATTAAAATAAAGAATGAGGGTATAATAAATGAAGAAATGGCAAAAAGATTGATAGACTTAATTTTTGAATACAGTAAATATTATTGAAAAAGGGTAAAAAGGTCATGATTTTTAACATCAAAAAGGCCCATTCTTGCACCTGCATCCAGCCAGGCATGTGAATAGTTTATTGCACCAAAAGCATTGACATAATCACCATTTTCGTAAAAATAATTTGCATCTTTAAAATAATTTTTGGCCATGGAAAGGAAATCCTCTGCAATCCTCCTTAAATGTGAATTTTCAGGAACAGATATTTTTATTTCTCCAAGTGCCTTGGAGGTTATTTCAAAATATTTTTTCAACTTTTCTTCTGTTATTTCTCTCATGCTACCCTCACTCCTTCACCTCCATGGACTGTTTCCCTAGGCCTTATTTCTACAAATAGAGGAAAAGAAATATTTGCGCCAGTTACAAGTGCAACACCTACTGGTAACCTTTGTATCTCCTCCAGGGATGATCTTGTAAGACCCTCAACAGAATCACCAATTGTTTTAAGGTCATTCGGGTTAGTTACCTTAAGTATAATTTGCGTATTGCACTGACTTAGAACATTTTTATCAACCTTAGCTGGCCTTTGACTTATGATACATAAACCAAGGCCAAACTTCCTCCCCTCAGAGGCTATTGTTCTTAGTATCCTGGAAGAAAGTGCCTTACCCTGCTGTGGTATGAAATTATGTGCCTCTTCAATTATTAGCATCATTGGTGGCACTGCATCCCTTTTTCTAAGTTCAAAAAGGGCAAATGAAAGTCTTTGAACAACCATTTCTTGAATGTCGGGGGAAACACCCTTCATATTTATTATGGATACCTTACCCTTTTGAACTATTTCATCTATTTTTGTTCCTATTTCAGAAAAAATCCCCACCTCATCAAGGGTCATAAGTGCATTAATGAGTGCGGATACGGTTGCAGAATCCTCTGACTTATCAAGCTGGGAGATAAGATCCTTTATGCTGTAGTTACCCTTGGTTGATTTTAATATATCTATGGCCTTCCGAAGTGGAACTAAATAAGGTCTATAATCAGTGAGCCCTACTAAATTCAATATTTCTCTTGGTGTAAGCTGTGAAAGTGTGAACTTTATGGGTTTGGCTCCGGGATTTGCCTTAGTGTCTGGAGAAAATTCTACAATTTTATCAGAATATCCTTTTGGTGTTACCGAAAATTTCTCCATTTGTTTACTAAATTGTGCAGGATATTTCAGTGATATATATTCACCATGTGGATCTATTACAACTGTGGTAACACCATTCTTTATAAATTCCTCTATTAAAACTCCAGTTAAATAGCTTTTACCGCCACCTGTCTTGGCCAATATACTAACATGTTTCTGGACAAGATAATTTATGTCCAGATATATTGGAATCTGGTGATTGTATAACATTCCAATATATGCTCCATTATTTTTAGAGGAAATAATTCCAATCACATCCTTTATAAGAGAATCCTTTGCCCTATATACTGGCTCACCCGCCTTAAATGGAGTCTTGGGTACCTGAAGTATTCCCTTTGAATCTCTATAACCAACTATGTTTACTGTACCTACCATCACCTCCTGAATCTGAATATTCTCGCCAGCGTTTAGAAGTAATGCCTTTTCTACGGAGAGATCGGTTTTTCTTTCTATTCTTTCAAGTCTTCCCAGTATCCATCCGGAGGTTTGATGAAATACCTGGACAAATTCCCCCTCCTCAACAATGCCCGTAATTGTTACCTGAATTTCCTTTGAACTTACATCTCCAAATACTATGCCTATTTTTTCCATTTCTTCCATATTTTATGTTATGCACTATTCTTATAATATATTTTACCTTTTTTTAAAAAATAATAAATATATAAATAAAAAAGAATATGAGACCAAGGATAAATGTAAGAACATGGATTTTTCCCCTTATTGAGGAGATTAGGTATGTAAATGAAACAATAACCGTGGATATGATGCTCACAACAGCACCTGTATTCAATGACCAAGGTATGAATATAAGTGCTATACCAGGATAAATTGAGGAGCAAAGAATAATCTCACCTATCAAAGAGTATATTGCAAGGGAGTATTTGCCTTTATATGCCCATATCATAGAGATCATTGTCTCAGGAAGGGCAGTGGCTATAGGTACTATAACTATTGAAAGTGTAAGTGCGCTGATCCCCAAGGAATTAGAAATATCTATTATAGAGGATACAAGCAATTTTGAACCAAAATATAGCATTGAGAATGAGACTATGAGCTGTATAATCACGGACAGATTTATATTCATGAAATAAGAAAGGTATGGTTTTTCAAACTCTTCTTCAAAACCTTCACCTTCCAATTTTCTAATTAAATAGAAGTATATTAAATAAAATAAAATTAATATCAATCCTATTTCAAAATGGAATGAACCAAAATATGCCGGGATCAAAAGGGAAGAAAAAAGAATGGTAATAAAGAGATAGGGTAAAAATAAATTTTTTTCTACATTTATTTTAAAATTAAAATTTTTATGTAAAAACATTGATAATATAATCACAGCGAATATAAAGGAATAGGAAACAGTTGATACAATGAATGGTTCCCCTAACACTGTACCAATTGCTACCTCATTACCACTTTTACCACCCACGAAGGCAATCGCTATTATGAACACTATTAGTTCAGGAAATGAGCTAAAAAATGGTGAAATAATTGTACCTGTAAATGATTTTGTAAACTTTAATCTTGAGGAAATATATTCAATACTGTTTGTAAATAAAATTGATGCTATGAAAACTACAGCAAAGCTAACTAAAAGATCAATAATACTCATTTCATTTCATTATTACCAATCTTTATAAATAAATTTCCTTTTCTATCTTTATGTTACAGGTATATACTGGAAATGGAAAAGGTAAAACCACTGCAGCATTTGGTTTGGCTATGAGGGCAAAGGGAAGGGGAAAAAAGGTGGGCATTGTACAATTTGCAAAGCCAGAAGAATCGGGGGAATTCAAAATAGCAAGGGATATTGGAATAGATATATTTCATTTTGGGTATCCAGGATTTATAATTAAGAGCCCCAGGGAAGGCGATTATACAGAGGCAATGAAGGCCTGGGAAAAGTTTATTGAGATGTCAAAGGATGGTTACGATTTAATAATATTGGATGAGTTAAATATTGTACTTTATTATAACCTTCTTGATTTAAACAATGTAATTGAAACACTGATGAGATTAAAGAATGATTTTGAGATTGTTGTCACTGGTAGATATGCCAAAGATGATCTTATTAAAATTTCAGATCTTGTTACAGAGATGTGTCCATTAAAGCATTATTTTGATATAGGGGTAGGGGCAAGAGAAGGTATAGAATTTTAAATATTTCCCATCACTCTTTCCCTAATCATATCAGAAATATCAATAATTTCATCAACGAAATCCTTTACAGTTTCCATATTTGCCGAAGAATTTAGGAAAATTGAAATTTTTAAGCTTAAGCCTAGTTCTTTTTTCAACTTATTTAATGTTAGTGCCACCATTAAATTATAACCATCATCAGAGGAAGAGATGTATACTTTTTTAGCCCTTTTAATTCCGGCCTTTTTTAGAGCCTCTGGATTGTCCGCCCTCTCCCTCAAAACTATGTAACCATCATTTCTCAGGAATGTTGCGTTGTCCTGATCCCTTACAATCAAAATAAATGGTATCTCCTTCTTCTTCATTTCCCTAATAAGAGAAGATATCATGGGATTATATCCGCAAAAAATTATATGATCCTTCATTCCGGAAAATTCAGCAGTCTCCATAATATTCACCACATTTTCTACCCTTTTTTGTATAACTGGACCAAAAAATGTTGCAACGGCACCAAAAAATGATGCTACACCAAGAATTACCAAAGATGATGTGAACAATCTACTCAGATCTGTTACTGGAAGTATATCACCGAAGCCCAGGGTGGTCATTACTTCAACAGTATAATAAATTGCATCATTTACATTCTTTATAGGAGGATTGAATTGTGTTCCGAGAATGAGTGTTCCTATAATCCCATATAGCATTGTAAAAACTATTACACCAAGTGAGGCAAGGCTTTCCCTGGGTATTTTAGTTATTGGAGGAAAAACGTATTTTTTCCTGTATTTTAAAAGTATAACTAAGGCTAGTGCACTAATTACTATACCTATAATATCCATTGGCAGGAATTTACTTATTTTTAAAGAATAAGTAAAGAAATAAAGAAATATAAATGTAATTGCCATATACCAGCTTGTCCATGTCTTTTTCTTTAGGCCCCTAAATAAAAATAGAAGAAAGATTCCATAAACTATTATGAAAAATGATACAACATTGCCATAGCCTGATATATTCTTAAGTACAGGGGAAGTATATCCATAATGAAAATTTATAAATATCAATCCTGCCGTAATCTGATACAGGCCAATAGATACAATCAGATAGGGTAACAACTTTGTCCAGTTTACCATTTTCATCATAATAATATTTTTTTGGTTAAAATACTTTGCAGGTGTTTAGAAACACTTATATAGAAGAGATAAAATACCTGTTGAAGGTGCCAAATGACAAAAAAGAATATTACTAAAAAGGAACTTGAGTCTATGTTGGAAGAAGAGAAAAGGAAGGTAGAGGATCTCGAAAAAAAATTAAAGGAAGAGAATGAGAAGAATAAATCATACTGGGATAGAATACTTAGAATGCAGGCAGATTTCGAGAACTATCAAAAAAATATGGAAAAAAATATGAAGGAATATGAGAAGCTATTGAATGAAAGGATTATAAAGGACCTGCTCGAGGATTTAGAAAACATTGAAAGGGCAATGAATGATGCGATAAAAAAGGACAAGGCCCTTTATGAATCACTTAAAATAATACATGATCATTTCCTTTCAACAATGCAAAAGTATGGTCTTGAGATAATAGACTCTGTGGGTAAAAAATTTGATCCATATCTTCATGAGGCTATAGTGGTGGAGGATGGGGATAAGGAAAATATAGTGGTGGAGGAATTTGCAAGGGGATATATGCTTAATGGTAAGGTAATAAGACCTTCAAGGGTAAAGGTGGTAAGAAAGAGGTGATAAAATATGGAAAAAATAATTGGTATCGATCTTGGGACAAGCAATTCGGCTGCAGCAGTAGTAATATCGGGTAAACCTGTTGTAATCCCCAGTGCAGAGGGAACTACATTGGGAGGAAAGGCATTTCCCAGCTATGTTGCATTTACAAAGGATGGGCAATTACTGGTGGGAGAACCTGCAAGAAGACAGGCATTGTTGAATCCAGAGGGCACTGTTTACGCTGCTAAGAGAAAGATGGGTACTGATTACAAATATAAAATATTTGGAAAAGAATACACGCCTCAACAGATTTCTGCATTCATACTTCAAAAGATAAAGAGAGATGCAGAGGCATTTCTCGGTGAAAAGATTACTAAGGCTGTTATTACTGTTCCTGCATATTTTAATGATAATCAAAGACAGGCTACAAAAGATGCAGGAACAATTGCTGGTTTAGAGGTGGTAAGGATAATTAATGAGCCTACAGCTGCTTCTCTTGCATATGGTATTGATAAATCGGAGAAGGAGCAGAAGATTTTAGTTTACGATTTTGGCGGAGGTACTCTTGATGTTACTGTAATGGAATTTGGAAACGGCGTTTTCCAGGTACTTTCCACATCGGGCGATACTCAACTTGGCGGAACTGATATGGACAACGCCCTAATAAATTACATAGCTGATGAATTTAAGAAACAGGAGGGTATAGATCTAAGGAATGATAAGAATGCATACATTAGACTCAGGGATGCTGCAGAAAAGGCAAAAATTGAGCTATCCACTTCACTTCAGACAGAGATAAATTTACCATATATTACCTCAACACCTGAAGGTCCAAAACACCTCGTAATGACTATCACTAGAGCAAAGCTGGAAGAGCTCGTTTCTCCTCTTGTTGAGAGGACAGGGGAATCTATAAAAAAGGCTCTTGAGGCAGCAAAATTATCAAAGGAAGATATTGATAAAATAATACTTGTAGGTGGTCCAACTAGAATGCCAATAGTTCAGAGATATGTTGAGAATTACTTTGGAAAAAAGATTGAAAGGGGCGTTGATCCCATGGAATGTGTTGCCATAGGGGCAGCAATAGAGGGTGCTGTACTTGCAGGGGAAATAAAAGATATTGTGCTTCTAGATGTTACACCACTCACACTGAGTGTAGAAACACTGGGAGGCATTGCAACACCAATCATTCCTGCCAATACTACAATTCCAACAAGAAAATCGCAGATTTTCACCACTGCTGCGGATTTTCAGACAGTAGTTACAATCCATGTTGTTCAGGGTGAAAGACCCCTTGCAAAGGATAATGTCTCTCTTGGAATGTTCAACCTCGAAGGAATTCCTCCAGCCCCGAGGGGTGTGCCCCAAATAGAAGTAACATTTGACATTGATGCAAACGGCATTCTTAATGTAACTGCAAAAGACCTTGCAACAGGTAAACAGAATAGCATAACTATAACATCATCTACAAAGCTTTCAAAGGAGCAGATAGAAAAGATGAAAAAGGAGGCAGAACAGTTTGCAGAGCAGGACAGAAAGAAAAAGGAGGAGATAGAAACTCTCAATAACGCGGAAAGCCTTGTTTATAGCTCTGAAAAATTCATTAATGAGTACAGGGAAAAACTGCCAAAGGAGGAGGTGGAAAAGGCTCAGGGTGTTATAGGGGAATTAAGGCAATTGATCTCCTCAAAGGAGATTGATAAAATAAAGGAAAAGATGAAGGAACTTGAAAACATAATACAGAGCCTTGGGGCCTCAATGTATAAAAATGTAGGTCAAAAGGAGCAGGGTAAAGACTTTGTTGATACGGACTACAAGGAAAAAAAGGAATGAGCGGTGAATAAAGGGAATGGATAAGGATTATTATAGCATTCTTGGCGTAAGCAGAAACGCAACTAAGGAGGAAATTAAGAGGGCATACAGAGAACTTGCCAAAAAGTATCACCCGGATCTACATCCTGAAAACAGGAAAGAATATGAAGAGAAATTCAAGGAAATAAGTGAGGCCTATGAAGTCTTAATGGATGATGAAAAAAGGAGGATTTATGATCAATATGGTGCTGAAGGTGTAAAATTTGGGCCCCAAGGGTTTGATTGGAGCAATTTTACGCACTTCGATGATCTACAGGATCTTTTTAACCAATTTTTCAAAGATATGGGTTTTGGATCATTCTTCAGGGAAGAAAGGGACAGGAACATATACATTACAATGGATCTTGATTTGAAGGATGCATACTTTGGTGGTGAAAAAAATGTTGTTTATGAAAGGGAAACAACATGCCCTGAATGCAAGGGGACGGGTGCGAAGGATGGTAAAACTAAGAAATGTCCAACCTGTAATGGAACGGGCCAGGTAAGGAATGTAAGGAATATGGGGTTTATGCAGTATGTCACTGTTCAGCCATGTCCCACCTGTAATGGAAAGGGCTATATAATTGAAGAAAAGTGCCCAAGGTGCAAGGGAAAGGGAAGGATTATAATAAAGGAAAACATAGAAGTAAAAGTTCCTAAGGGAGTTGAAAATGGTACTAGATTAAGGGTGAGGGGGAAAGGTACAGGAAACGATGGTGATCTTATTATTTTAGTAAGAATAAGGGAGGATAGCAGATTTAGAAGGGAGGGGGACGACCTTTATACTGAAGTAAGCATACCCTTTACAAAGGCAGCTCTAGGTACTGAAATACCCCTAGAGCATATATCAGGGGAGAGACTGAACGTAAAGATTTCACCTGGAACACAACCAGGTGAAATGATAAAGATAAGGGGAAAGGGTATGCCCAGGTTAAATTCCCACGGATATGGGGATTTATTTGTAAGGATTAATGTGACAATACCAAAAAACCTCACACAGAGACAAAGAGAACTCTTAATGCAGCTTGACAATGAGCCAGAAAGGAAGGGGTTTTTTCACAATAGGTTTATGTAGATCCTTTTGTTCATTTTTCCCTTATTCTCATATTTTGATATTTTAATTGTACCCACCTCTGCGGTGTTTTTAACGTGCGTTCCTCCATCAGCCTGAAGATCAAAACCTTTTATTTCAACTATTCTTAACTTTTCATCACCTGGCAAAAGATCCTCCCTTATTCTCACCATATCTTCCTTAAAATCCTTTCTATCTATGTAATACCATACTACATCAAGTCCTTTTTTTACTATATCATTTGCCTTTGCCTCTATCTCAGGAAGCTTATCTTTACTGAGCTCATAATTTATATCCATTCTTGCTTTGTCTGTATATATCTGTGATCCAGTGATCCTTGCGCCATAATCCTTGAATAGTATTCCACTTAAAATATGGATTGCTGTATGATGTCTCATGTGAAGGTATCTTTTTTCCCAGTCAATTACTCCCCTTACATTTTTTTCGCCCAAAAATTCAGAATCAAGTTCATGATAAACAATATCTCCCTCTTTAAATACCTTAATTACATTGTATTCCCTATTTCCTAATATCTTACCTGTATCACAAGGCTGACCTCCGCCCTCCGGATAAAAGGCTGTCCTTTCCAGAACAAGAATTTTTCCATTATATTCCATTACATTAGATTCAAATTCTATCAAATATGGATCATCCAGATATAATTTTAATGTTCCCATATTTATCCAATATGTAAAAATAAGTTTAAATAAAAATTTTGCTGTACTTTAAATATGAACACAGAGGAAGTTGTCGAAAAGGTAATTGATGGAGTTGTTAACATAAATGTACAAAAAATAGTCATTGACAGATATATGAGAATGGAGGAGCTTCAGGGTTCAGGATCAGGATTTGTAATCTGCAAGGATACAATAGCCACGAATTATCATGTTGTACAGGATAGCGAAGTTGTTTTTATTACCACGACAAAGGGAAAGAATTTTCAGGGTAAAATTTATGACTATGATAAAACACTTGATCTTTCATTTATTAAGGTTGAAGGACTTGATATAGATCCATTACCACTTGGGGATTCTGATAAGCTAAAGGTAGGAGAAATGGTACTTGCAATTGGTAATCCCCTTGGTGTTCTTGGAACACCTACAGTCACATTCGGAATTGTTAGTGCCTTAAGAAGAATGATATATGCAGGTGAAACAATTTATGAGGATCTAATTCAGACAGATGCAGCTATAAACCCGGGTAACAGTGGGGGACCTCTGGTAAATATGAGAGGTGAGATTGTTGGAATTACTTCAGCCATAATTGCAAATGTTCAGGGTATTGGATTTGCAATACCCATAAATACTTTAAAAATACTACTCAATTCTCTTCAAAAATATGGAAAGATAGTAAGACCTACACTTGGAATCAATGGAGTCACAATTAATGATAATCTGGCAAGTTATTATAATCTCCCTGTAAATTATGGAGTATTGATTGTCAATATTTTACCAGGAAGTGCCGCTGAAAGAGCTGGATTAAAAATGGGAGACATAATCATTAAACTTGATGGAAAGGAAATTATTGGCATTGAAGACCTTAGGTATAAGCTTGAAACATCAATGGATAAAGGTAGTTCAGAAATTAGCTTAATCAGAAAAAATATGGAATTAAAAATAAAGATTATACCTGACTTAAGGGAAAAATAGAGATATCATTTTTTAATTTTTAATCTTACTTTTTTTAGGTATCTTTCGTTAAAAAATCTGAATATTGGGCATTTTATATGTATTCGTGTAAATAATTTTTCTTTAGGCATACTATTGATATATTTAATTTGTATTTAAAAATTTTTATTTAATATAAAGCATCAATGATAAAAATTAATACAAAAAATTAAATATCTCTAGTTAATAAGGCTTATTGCGGTGATAAAGTATGGAGGAGCTGCTCTGTACAATTGAGTTTTTTATGGATGGAAAAAAGTATGTGGCAAAGATCAATAGTGACATTGGTGGTTTAAGGGAATACAGGGGAGATACCTTCGATGACCTTCTTTCCCAGGTAATGCTTGAGTTGGAGGAGGAGTTTGAAGGAATGTCTGAATTATGAAAAGAAAATACACACCAATATTTGACTCGATTTCATTCTTTTCAATTTATTTTTTGTCATTGTACCTAGGCTTTTTTTCAATAAACATCTATTTAATTGGTATATTAGCCCTTATTTTCTTTTTGGGAATAATGCTTTCATATATTAATGGGACTGAGAAGGAAGAATCATTAATGGATGTAATGAACAGGATGTTTCTTGCAATATATGTTATTTTAATAACAGTATTAATTATGTTTACATTTTCATTACTTTCACTTTCAACCTTTACAGATATTGTGCTTGGTGCCGTCTATGCTGTTTTTTTAATAATAATCTTTATACTTTCCTTAAAAGATTTCTTTAAAATAATTTCAGGAAATTGAACTTGAAATAGATTCAAGTCTCCCTATTATTGTAAATATTGAGCTCCTAGCATGTATAGGAAGGCTAGGATCATTTACAAGATCTTCAAGCGCAAATATTGCACTCGCAATTTTTAGATCTAGGCTTTCCTTCTTGTTTAAAAGTTTCTCTTTTGTTTCAGTTATCACCTTTCTAAGATTTCTTGGTATTGATTGATCCCCTATTAAATCATCGAGCATATCCAATACTGCCTTTAATTCTTCATCAGTCTTTGACATATTACATCACCTCATTTCTCGCTTAACATTACACCCCTTTCTTTGTAGGGGGCCACTACTATCATTGTTGAAGTATCTTGAATTCCCTCCAATTTCCCCACCTTTTCAAGTATGAACTCCTTAAGATCCTTATAGTTTAGAAACTTTACCTTTAAAATCAAGTCTAGATCACCTGTAACAAGAAAAAGATCTTCAACATTGGGGCTCTCTCTAAGGAGCCTTGCAATATTTTCTATATGTGCAGTATCAACCTTCAGGCCTATGACTGCAGTGATGAATCCCCCGAAAACTTGCCCCATTACCTGTTCTTCATCTTCACTGCCCATCATTTAAAATCACTCCTGGATTGTTAAGATAAATGACTATTTAAATTTTTCAAAATGAAAATAATGATAAATTTTTATTATTATAATGTATCATATATGAAAATTACTTGTTTAATTTTCTCGAAGGAAGGCTTGAAAAATATAAAAATAAGCTTTAAACCAATTATTAATAAAGGAGTTTTTAAATGAGTATTTGAACATTAAAATTTGTTAAAAAAGGTTATTATTTTTGCTAAAAAAATTTTTAAAAATATAAATTCGTATTTTAAAATTTGATGATGGATAATTGAAAAATTTCTAATGTATTACTTTTAAGATAAGTTTAAAATAGTATATATTAAATTCAGTTTCAATGAGGGCTTTTATAATAGGAAGGTTTCAGCCCTTCCATCTGGGCCACATGGAACTGGTGGAAAAACTTACAAAGGAATATGATTCAGTTATAATAGGTATTGGAAGTGCACAGGAATCACATACAAAGGAAAATCCATTTACAGCTGGTGAAAGGCATCTAATGATTTCAAATTCTCTTGAAAGTAAAAAGATATACAATTTTTATCTTGTACCAATAGAGGATATATACAGGAATGCACTCTGGGTAGCACACATAGAGGCAATAGCACCACCATTTAACCAAGTATATGCAGCTAATCCATTAACTAGAAGACTTTTTCAGGAAAGGGGCTATCATGTTATAACACCACCTATGTATAAACGTGAGGTTTATTCTGGGAAAGAAGTAAGGAGGAGAATGCTCATGGACGAAAATTGGGAGGAGCTTGTTCCACCAGAAGTTGCAGAGATAATAAAAGAAATAGATGGTGTAAACAGGATTAAAGAGATTTCAAAAACTGATGAGGTTCAATAAACAATTATTTTATTAATATAAATGTAACAGAGAATATAAGAACAGAAATTAAGAAACTTAATATTGCAATGATTATTGATACCTTAAGCCTCTTCACCATTCTGTTTACTATTTCTGACATCCTTTCAACATATCCTTTTCCACCCACCTTTACCATCACCTTTGTTGTATGAGTACCAGATTCTACCTCTTCAAGATCATTTATAGCATCAATAACGGATTTCCTAATTTCCTTCAATAATATGGACTCATCATCCTTATTTCCAATGGGATTTAGATCCTTTGGATCCATATTCACAATGTGGTTGTCCGTGGAATATACCTCAGCATCATCTACAAGATCACTAATATTTTCTAATATTTTTTCCCTCAGTCCCTTTTTAATATTATTTCCATCTATTAGAATGTAGGCATAGGATCCCTCTGTCCTTATCACCAGTGTCTCTATGCCCATAGGACCTACACTCCCTGACTTATAGTCTATTTTGGAAATACCTGCATAAATTTTTCCTCTATATCCTTTGGAAATACATTCTTTTATTCCTTTAATAGTGTCATTATCTATTTCCTTAAGTATTCTGTAGTTTGGATCAAAGCTATTGTGTGAGTCTATTACAACAACATTCCTTATGTTTGATGATTTCATTTTTCTCATAATCTTCATACCTGTGTCTATTGAAACATCATCAAAACCCTCTGAAACAGGAATTAAAGAAAGTACTAATGTATCTCCAAGAATCTGGCATCTTGCATTTATTTTTCCTGAGTATCTTAAGACTGGTCCCCCCTCTTTATAAAATTTCATTACCCTAATGGATTTCTTGATTGCCTCCGAAATCTTTACAAAATCTTCCCCTCCTGAGCAATTCTCATCGTGTGTACAGGATGTATGGAATACCATTACATTTTTTGTTAATCCTTCAAGATCATTTGCGATTCTTAATGGTAGATTGCTACAACCTATTTCACCAAAAGGTCCGGGATGTACATAGGGAAAAATAAGAAGTGCCTTCAAATCATTGTTTTTTTTCCTAAGGGCTATTACCTGCAGAGGAAGCTCCTTGACAGAATACATCACATTAAGGAAGTTATTAAGTGAAAGCATTTCCTCTGGTTTCTGTGTTGATAAATAGTTTATAAAATATCCCACATACTTTACAGGATCAAGGTCATATTCCCTCTTGAATTCCCTTGAAAGATAAAAAATAAAGAACCTTGAAGAAAAATAAAACATTATTAGGGAGATGTAAAAAGGTATGAGATAAATTAAAGAATTATTTGAAAATATGAATGTTACTGTTATAGCTATACCATAGTTCATTGAAAGAATTGCTAAAGTTTTTTCTCCCACATTCAGGAATGGTTTTAAGAAAAGATACCTAAGGAAGGAAGAAAGTGAAATTGAAAGAAGCAAAGCCACAACTATTTTCTGTGAAAATACCAATGAAAATAATAAATAGACAATGAAAACAAAAATAAAAACTATCTCTTCTAAAAGAAACAACCTCTCCGGAGGGAAATATTGATTTGTAATCTTAAAGCTAATGGAATCAATTGCTATCAATAATAGATAGGGAATTATAAATAGAAGGAAATATGTTTGAAGTGCTATCCTTACAATAATTTCATATATGGCAAGTATAAGAAGCACAGTACCTAGACTAACATAAACATTAGGTGATCTAAACAGACTGTTTCTCAGATCTAGGAAGTATTTTTCCCTGTCCATTTCTTATAATCATCCCTTTTACTGTAAAATATTTTTCCCTCAAATTCTATAGTTGTAATTCTGTGATATGGAATCATAGATCCATCCTTCAATATAATAAAGGAGGTCCCTGCTTTTAATATTTGTCTGGGATCCAATCTTTTTATCCTTATTCCTTCATACCTATCAATGTACTCAATATTTGCCTCTATATTTTTCCAGACTATTTTATTAATTAAATCCTGTAGTGGATTCTTTTTCACATTATTTCACCAAGTAAGAAATAAGATGAACTATAATACCTACAACAAGCCAAGATATAGTGACCGAGAGAGGTGTATATATACCAAAGAAGTAACTATGGGAGCCCAGTATCAAAACGAGCATGAGTGAGCCGAATGACTTAGATCCAAAGATAAAATAAAGTGACTTTATTTTAATCTTTACAATTATATAACCAAGAAGCACGTAAAGTAAAAGGAAAAGAAAGACTAGGGGAGGGAGGTCTATAGATGCAAGTATTACAAGAAAACTCATCAGGTTAAACAGGATACTTGTGGAAGAAGGTGTCCTTCTTTCATAAAATATACCATATAATACCACAACAAGGGAAGATGCAACTGCCGCCTGAAATGGATTTAGAAAATACATAAAAATTAAAATTTAGATAAAAATTTTGTTAACACTTCCTCAAGATCTGGTTTCCCTATTTCATCAAGTTCATATCTTACCCTGACAATTGGCTTGTTAATTTTCATTATCCTTGTGAGGTCTATTGGTGTTGCAGAAACAACGAGATCACACGGTGTATTGTTTATTGTTTCCTGGAGATCCTTCACCTGTTTCTCTCCATATCCCATTGCTGGAAGATAATTCCTTATCTGCCTGTATTTATTAAATGTTTCCAGTATTGTTCCTACTGCATAGGGTTTTGCATCAACAAGCTCTGAGGCTCCATACTTCTTTGATGCAAGAACTGCTGCCCCATAACTCATCTCCCCATGGGTAAGTGTTGGTCCATCCTCAATGGCAAGTACCTTCTTGCCCCTGATAATCTCTGGATTATCGATAAAGAACGGAGAAGCAGCATCAATAACTATTGCCCTTGGATTTACCTGGGCAATATGCTCCCTTATAAGATCAATACCCTCCTTAGGTGCAGTTTCTTCTTTGTTAATAATAATAACATCTGCCATTCTGAAATTTGCCTCACCTGGATGGTAGGTCATTTCGTGACCTGCCCTGTGAGGATCTGCTACAACTATATGTAAATCTGGTTTATAGAATGGGATGTCATTGTTGCCCCCATCCCAAAGTATAATATCTGCCTCCTTCTCTGCCTCCCTCAAGATTTCTTCATAATCTACCCCTGCATAAACAACAGTGCCATTCCTAATGTGTGGCTCATATTCCTCTCTTTCCTCTATTGTGCAATCATACTTATCAAGATCATCCATTGTTGCAAACCTCTGAACCTTTTGTTTGACAAGGTCCCCATATGGCATTGGATGCCGCACTACCACTACCTTCTTTCCTTTCTTTTTCAATATCTCCGATACCTTTCTAGTTGTCTGGCTCTTTCCAGATCCTGTTCTTACTGCACAAATGGATATTACAGGCTTTTTACTCTTTAGCATGGTTGAGCCTGCACCCATTAGCCTGAAATCTGCCCCAGCAGAAATTGCAATACTTGCCTTGTGCATAACATATTCATGGCTAACATCACTGTATGCAAAAACAACCTCATCCACATTGAACTTCTTAATTAACTCGGGAAGTTCTTCTTCAGGATAAATTGGAATACCTTCAGGATAAAGTGATCCAGCTAGTTCCTTGGGGTATTTTCGATTCTCTATGTTAGGTATCTGGGTGGCAGTAAATGCAACAACCTTATAATCTCTGTTATCCCTGAAAAAAAAGTTGAAGTTATGAAAGTCTCTTCCAGCCGCTCCCATTATAATTACCTTCCTCATGTTTTCACCTTTAGGGTAAAAGTATTATGTATATATTAATAATACGAAAATTGGTCTCTTTAACATAACATTTATATAAATATAAAACCTTTACATATTTAGGGATCACATATGGTAGCTAAGACATCTGAAGGAAAGGGCAATGAGGATTGGTTCAAGAAGCTTGAAAATGAGCTCAATAAAAAGACGGAAGAGATTTTAAAGTCAATAAATGTTGAGTCTGGAAAAAAGAAGGAGATAAATGAAAATTTGGTGCAGGATCTTTGGAGGATCTACCTAAAGTTTGGTGATATAAACATTCATTTTAATATGGAACCACCCTACACTCAGTGGGCTACATTTACAGATTTTCCTACAGTGTGGAAGCTTAAGGATGATTTTAACTTCGGTGCTTTAGATAGTTTGGCACTTATTGATACAACAAGGGAGCAGGGAAGAACTGGGGATTCATTAAAGATCAATTATTATAATCCTGGTGATGGTGAAAGGATAAGGATGCTCTTCGAATTTTGTGAGGGTGAGAAATATTACAAGTATTCTGGCTGGAAGAGGGTATATACACAGTACATTCTATATGATAAGCCAGTACAATCCGCCTCACTTGACGAGATACATGATATACTATTTAACCTAATTACAAAGTGGTATGAATCACATCTTAGAAAGGACAGGAATGTAATAATAGATTATGTTACAAAAAATTTTCCGAAGGGCGAATCATTTTCGGAGTAACTAAAAGCTAGGTAAAACCTCTATACCATTTTCTTTTATATAAAAGGGATGTACATCTCTGGAATGCGATGTCATCCTCATTTTCAATATTTGAAGGACTAGCCTTAGCTTGTACTCCTCCTTCATTAAATCAAGGGATATTACTCCATCAACCACATACTCCAGTAGACCATCCCTTGAAATAAGATGATTTGCTGGATTTACCTCACCCGTGAATATTGAGGTTACGCCTGCCATTTTCACAGCCCTTGAAAGAGAGAAAAGTATTCCCCTCTTCTCATGCTCTTCCCTGAACATCATAGTTAAGAGTGTTGCAGAATCAAAAACCAGTCTTTGTGCACCCGTAGCCATTATCTCCTGTGAAATATCCCCCTCTATCCTTGTCATTGTTGCCTTTGCATCCTGTGGATCAAGCCTTATTATTGTCAGCATTCCATTCTTAACATATTCTCCAAATCTCCATCCAAAGGCCTCTGATGTCCTAATTATGGATTCTTTTTCTTCTTCAAGGCTTATAAATATGCATCTTTCACCATTTTGAAGACCATAGTTTAAAAATTGCATCCCAAACGTGGTCTTTCCAGTTCCGAAGGGACCAATTACCGCCACCGTATGCCCCTTTGGAATTCCTCCTCCAATAAGTTCGTCAAGACCATATATACCAGTCTTTACCCTTTCCATTTTTATCACCTTATCCTTTCAGTATATGTAACTATAAATCCATCATTGTAGTCCACCTTTGTCTGAAACCTGAGTACCCTTTCCTCTTCTATATGTGCAAGCACCCCAATAAATTTTGGCACATAAAGATATCTGAACCTGATTGTGTACTTCTCGCTTGAATACCATCTGAAAACAAGTATGCCATCAACTATATCTGAGATAAGCTGTTCAAGCCTTTTTTCTGCAATTCCTTCAGTTAATATTAGATATATTATGCTTGACCATTTCTTTGCAGCCTTCTCAAGGCCCTTTATTACATCTATAAGAATATTTTGGTTGATCTGTGGCGATGTAATTAGATCAGTAAGTGAGTCAATAATAACAACACTATCATTCCCGTTTTCATTCAAAAATTTCACCATCTCTTCAAGTATGTCCCTACCCTCAATCTGTCCAAATAGTGATCCAGTAGAAACCCAGCTCTTCGGTACAGAGCTATTCCTGAAATATAAACCTGAGAGATCACGCATTTTAAAGTTTTCAAAAAATGAGTTGTAGAGGTCGGTATTTACTGTTAGAGAGACTAGCCTTTTTACCTCCCATTCATTCTTTGTAATACTTACATATGTAGTACTAGATGGTATGTAGGTATCATCATTATATCCACCTATTATTGTTGATCTTCTTTCAGGGTTTTTTCTTGCTATTGATAGCTTGCTCGCTGATGTGATTGCAAACTCTAAACCCCCTGCCCCTGGTTCACCCATTAACATGATAAGTGATCCTTCTGGAACACCACCCTTTATAATACTATCAAAGGCCGCTACCGCTGTTGGTATTTTCCTTACCATATATCTCACCTATCAGCTCCCTTGCTGCTAACCTAACTGCTTCCGTGGATCCCATCCTTGGTCTCCATCCAAGAGATTTTATCTTATCTATTGAGAGATGCATATTCTTTACATCACCCTTCCAACCCCTTCCACCCTCGCCACCTGTGGTAAAAAGTCTTACGTTTTCTAAATTCATTTCCTCTACAACTATCCTTGCTATTTCAAGAACATTGGTGGTATCCTCTGTTCCAAGATTATATTCATCGTAAATCTTTACAGAATTTTCAAAAGCGAAAATTAATCCATCAATACAGTCACTCACATGGAGATAAGATTTTGTTTGGGTACCGTCTCCAAGTATCTCCAGTTTACTTTTATCCTTCATTAACTTTCTAATGAAGTCGTATATCACCCCATGGGTACCTCTAGCGCCAACAACATTTGCAAACCTGAGTGAAATTCCCTTTATACCGTACATATGCGAAAAAGCCGATATATATGATTCAGCGGCAAGTTTTGATGCACCATAGAAGGATATGGGTTCTAAAGGTCCATAATCCTCTTTTGTCGGTATAGGGGCCTCACCGTAAATAGTTGATGAGGATGAAAATATTATACCCTTTACATCTCTTAACCTCATGGATTCAAGGACATTGTATGTACCAATAAAATTTACCTCCATATCAATAAAATTATCCACCTCACCCCTTCTCACATCGGGGTTTGCGGCCAGGTGTAATACAATATCCTTATCCTCCATTACCTTGAGTATTTCCTCTTTATTCCTTACGTCCCCCTTTACAAACTTTATATTGAAATTTTTTATATGTTCAATCTTTCCGGATGAGAGATTATCAAATACCGTAACCTGATTTTCCCTGTAAAGTCTTTCTACAGCGTGCGAACCTATAAAGCCTGCTCCTCCTGTTATTAATATTTTCAGATTTTTCAATGTTTCACCACCATCATATAATGCCCTATGGAATATGGATCGAGTTTTATTGTTTCAATAACACCATCTATCTTTTTTCTTTCCCTCCTCATAACATCTTCAGGTTGTGAAAATGCATCTATAGCTCTTGTCTTTAATGCAAGAAAAGATATTTTTGGCTTAAAAAATCTCACATTTTTTAAAAAAATATCAACCTGATTTTTTTGAGCAATATCCTGATATAATATATCTATTTCTTCTAAAAGGTAGGCATAATTTTCAGGATATGAGGCATCATCAAATATTGGAAATATGTTTTTTCTAATCTTTGAAATCTCAAGAAGTGAAGAAAAGGGCCTGTATGATATTTCTATGGCAAATATTTTTCCTGATGTACATATATCTGAAAGGAAAGAAACGGTATTTCCAAAGGAAGCCCCCAGATAAAGGATCCTTGAATTTTCTTCAAATGGGAAATTTTTCAGCCCCTTTTTAATTGATGCGGATAGTTTGCTTCTATATGGATCCCAATGTCTGTATTCAATACCGCCAATTCTTAATATCTTTTCACCAAAATGAGATACATTAACAAGATTTTTTGTATAAAGGCTTCCCCTATGTTCGAAGACATTAAAATAATATGTAGGCTTCATTTATATCTATTATTGCATTTTCCTTATTAAATACTTTTCACGTTCCATATCTCCTTGACCTTCTTTGATATGAAAGTATTGCCCTAAGGAAGTCAATCTTTGAAAATGATGGCCAATAAACATCTGCGAAATAAAGCTCCGAATATGCCATCTGCCATAGTAAAAAATTTGATATTCTTTCCTCTCCAGATGTCCTTAAAATTAGATCCGGATCCGGTATATCACCGGTATAAAGATGTTTCCTTACCACCTCTTCATCAATCTTCTCTGGCGTAATCCTGCCTTCAAGGACTTCCCTTGATATGTCCCTTATGGCCTTAAGTATCTCCTCCCTTCCACCGTATCCTATGGCTAGGTTAAGGATGTATCTATTATAGTTCTTTGTCGCTTCCTCAATCTCCTCTACCTTCTTCTTCAAATTTTCAGGGAGTAGATCCCTTCTTCCTATTATTCTTACCTTTACCATTTCCCTGTGTATTCTTCCCTCCCTCATCTCCCTATCAATTGATTCTTCAAAAAGCTTCATTAAGGCCTCGACTTCCCTTGATGACCTTTTAAAATTCTCAGTTGAAAATGCATATACAGTAACCACTTTTATCTTTAATTCAATGCACCAATTAAGAAATTCATAAAGCTTCTCCTTTCCCATATAATGGCCCTGTATTGGATCAAGTCCGAGATCCATCGCATATCTCCTATTACCATCCATTATTACTGCCACATGCTCTGGCATCTTTCCATTTTTAACTATGTCTAAAAGCTTTTTCTCATATATCTTTGTAAGTGTATCTGCTATTCGTCCCTCTATATCCATTATTTTACCCTTAGTCTCTGCTATAATAAATTTTTTACGTAAAAGCCTGGTAAAAATCCTTATATTTGTGTTTTAAATAATATTCTTGTAATGCTCGCATTTAAATCTGTTACACAGCCATATTCACCTTCCCCTCTTATCAAGGATCTTATGAAAAGGTATATTGATGCCATCAATTTATGCATTGATATAGCAATTGAAAAGAATATAACCTCAAGAAATTCTTTATCAAATGAAGCATATAAAATAATCTCAAGATATAACCTTCCATCATATTATTATGTGGAAATCATAAACAAAGCCATTGCCCTTGTTAAAAACTACAGGAAGAGGTTGAGGAAGGGACAAAAGGTCTCGAAACCCAGGGTAGGTAAATTGACACTTTCATCCTATTATGGATTCAAAATAGATGGAGAATATCTCATTATACCCACCTCCAATGAAAAATATAGAAGATCCTATGAAAAAATAGAATTGAACAATTATGTGCGAGGGAAAATATCTAATGTTGAAGTTAGATCATTTACAATAAGTGAAGGTAGATTATCATTAACAATAGGAAAGGAGGTATCATTAATTGAGTGCAATAATACAGTTGGTGTTGATAGAAACATAAGAAATATAACTGTGGGAAATGAGTATCACTACAAAAGATATGATGTATCTGAGGTGGTAAAGATAAAGAATAGGTACAGGAAAAAGGTATCACATTTCAAGAGGAATGACAATAGAATAAGGAAGAAGATAGAGGAGAAGTATGGTAGGAGGTCAAGTAGCAGGGTAAATCAGATATTGCATAAAATAAGCAAGGATATTGTAAAAGATGCAATAAAAAACAATGAGGCAATAGTCCTTGAAAACATTAAGGGAATTAGGAATATAACAAAGAAGGGGGATTACAAGGGTAAGGATTATAGATTCCTTTTCAACAATGCATTCCCATATGGCAAATTAGAGTTCCAGATCAAATATAAATGTGCGTGGGAAGGTTTACCAGTGATAGAGCTATCAAGGAAAGATACAAGGAATACAAGCAGGACCTGTTCGGTATGTGTGTCATTGTCTAAATAGAACATGGGAGGATCCTTCACTGTGATAAATGTGGTCTAACCATAGACAGGGATATAAATGCATCAATAAATATATCGAAAAGGGGTCGGACATGGCTGAAACGATCCCAGCCCAATGAAGGGCTAAAAGGACCATCAAGTGAAGCAATGATCCAGTCAAAAGATGGGGAGCAGATGATGGTAAGTAGGATCCTTAGATAGGATTTCTACAAAGCCTACGTAAAAATTTTTATTCTTATTCTGATTTCTTTAAAAAATTATTTAAATACCTTTTGTATTAAAGATTTGAGCGGGTGTGGTGTAGTTTGGTAACACTGAGCCCTGCCACGGCTCCGCCCCGGGTTCAAATCCCGGCACCCGCATCTAGAAAAGATTAAATATCATTTATTGAATCATAATTTATGAGGGTTTTAGCTATTTTACCAGAATTTATACCTTTGGAGGATGTTAAGAATACTGTTTCTCAGATTTTACCAGGGACTGAGGTAAGAACAGATGCCTCATTTGAAAGGGATGATGCGGATGTGCTAATAGTAACAACATTTACCCCTGTAGACAGATCATTGGTACAAAGGCTACCTAACTTAAAGTTTGTTCAAGTAGCAAGCACCGGATATGATAATGTTGATGTTGAATATTTGAAGGAAAAGGGGATAATACTTTCAAACATACCTGTTGCAAATAAACAAAGTGTTGCTGAGCATGTTATAGCAATGGTTCTTGCCTTTTTAAAAGATCTATTTACTATGGACCAGATACTAAGAAGTGGTCATTGGCCTGTATTGACTGGTTCAAGGGATCTTGAAGGGAAAACATTCGGCATTGTTGGTATGGGAATGATCGGAAAACAGCTTGCAATCCGTCTTCTCTCTTTTAATCCCAATATAGTTTATTATGATGTAAAAAGACTATCAAGGGAAGAGGAAGAAAAATTGGGTGTTACTTTTATGGAATTTGATGAATTATTAAAAATATCTGATATAATCTCCCTGCATCTTCCTTTAAATGAAAACACGAGAAAAATGTTTAAAGAGAGAGAGTTTTCTTTAATGAAGGATGGTGCAATCTTTATTAATACATCCAGGGCTGAGATCGTAGATGAAAATGCATTGATAAATGCAATAAAAAGGAAGGGTTTGAGAGCAGGGATAGATGTTTATCCCAAAGAACCCCCAGATTTCACCTCAGAACTATTCAAGCTTGAAAATACAATATTTTCACCTCACATTGCAGGTGTTACAATAGAAAGCCAGCAAAGGTTCCTTACAGAAACAATAGCAAATGTTTTAAGATATATACAGGGTCTTGAGCCACTTTATAGGGTGTTATAAATGAAGGGTAATGAGGTATTTAGGAAATCCATTGAAAAACTTGGGCTTTTTCCTGTTTTTGGTAACCCAGGTAGCACTGAAGTGGGTTTACTCAGGGGTATTGAAAAATACATACTTACACTTCATGACTCAATCTCCGTAGGAATGGCAGATGGTCTAACCCAGTATTCAGGTATACCGAGAATGGTTAATCTCCATGATCTTCCAGGGCTTGCAAATTCTATGGCCTTTATTTATACTGCAAAAATAAACAGATCGCCAATTATAATAACTGCAGGGCAACAGGATACTAGGCATATGGTTTACGATCCATTACTCTATTGGGATTTAACATCTGTGGTAGCCGATTCCGTCAAATTTAAGTATGAAATAAAAAATCCGGATGATATACCAATAGCACTTAAAAAGGCTAAAATGCAAGCATTAACACCGCCTATGGGTCCTGTATTTATTTCAATTCCTGAAAACTTTATGGATTATGATGTAAACTATTATGAATTCAAAGATCATATTGTACCCTCTTCCCTTGTGGACATTGATTCAATAGAACAAATAGCAGAAAGGATAATGAATGCAAAAAATCCAGCAATTGTATTTGGCTTTGAAATAGACATATATGATGCATTCAAGGAGGCAGAGCAATTTGCTTCAGCTCTTGGATGCCCCGTTTATGGCGAGCCCCTTTCATCCAGGGCACCATTCATATCTGAGGATCCACACTATGCTGGTGATCTTTTGCCTGGAAGCACTCTCATAAACATGAAATTATTACAGCACGATCTAATCCTTTTTGTGGGTGCTGATATTACACTTTATCCATATCTTCCATCACCCATCTTACCAGGCAAGGAGCTTATTTTTGTTGGATTGAATATTAATCCAAAGATAGGTGATTTTTACTTTATGAATCCAAAGGCATTTCTAAGTGAAATTTTAAGGAAGATAAACAAAAAATGCAACTTCAAAAGAGAAAAGGACCTTTCATTGGCAGGCAAGATAGCAAGGGAAAGAGCAAGCATGGGACTAAACTTTGTTCTTTATAATGTAAAGAGGCGTTTTCCTGAACATATTATTGTTGATGAATCAATATCAGCCTCCACCACCCTGAGGTATATATTTGGATATTCAAGAAGGAGATATTTTACTGCAAGAAGTGGCCAGCTTGGTTGGGCAACACCTGCTGCCCTAGGTATATCCATGGAGAGTAATAATGTACTTGCGGTTGAGGGAGATGGATCATTCATGTATACAGTTCAAGCACTTTGGACTGCAAAAAGATATAACCTACCGGCAAAGTTTATAGTTCTTAGGAACGATGCATACAGTATCCTTAGGAGCTATGCAAAAAGCTACTATCCTGAAATGGAGGATTTTCCTGGATTTCTATTTCACCTTGATATTGAGAAGATTGCCTCCTCCTTTGGGATAGAGAGTGAGACTGCAACAGGTGATTTGAAGGAACTAGACTGGCTTGTAGAGGGAAATATTGCAAAGGTGTTGGTAATTGATATAGACAGAAGCGTACAGAAGCTTTTCCTCTAAACCTCCCTCCATCTTGATTTTTTCAATGCAAGAAAGAATATCAGGACGGTAATACCAATCAAAACAATCCAGAGCATTATAAATTCATAAATATTAACAGGTACATAACCCGCCAGACTTTGGGCTATCTCAGCAGCATATGTAGTGGGTGAAAGATATGAAATATACCTGTATGGTAAAGGTATGAATGTTATTGGATAATATACAGGGGGTATCGTAGAGAGCAGTGGTGAAAGTATCCCTGCAAATGCCCAGCTCTGTACAATATCTGAAGAGAATGTGGAAAGAAGGAAACCAAGGGCAATTGAAAATGTAAATATTGTGGCCATATCAATGAATATTAAAAACCAGGCAAATAAAGAGGCTTTAACAAAAAGAAAGTTTAGAATAAGGAGTAACGTTAGTGTAGGTATTGAATATACTATCTCTGAAATCGCCATTCCAAATATGTAAATGCCAGCACTGGTGGGGGAGCTCACCACCATATCCTGTAACTTCATATCATTTTTAAGGTGCGAAAGGTCACCCTGTATTGATATACCACTCTGAACCATGTTCATAATTAATGCACCAAGCGCCCCTATTGGCAAAAGTGATCCATGACTGGCAAATGTTACAACTGCCAATATTGACAAAGGTGCAAGCAATGTATTTATCATAACAACTGGATAATTCACCATTGCATATATTGAATTAACAAGTATTGATGCCATTAATTGATTAAATATTCTGCTAATCTTCAACACCCCCTTCTACAAGAAATTCAAATATATTGTTTAGAGATACCTCCTGAACTGTAAATTTTATCTTTCCCTCAAGCAGCTCCTGAGCTAGTTTGAATATCTCCCTTTCCGTTGAAAATATCTGTACGTCTCCATTAGAAAGCCTTTTAATATAACCATCTATTGAATTGATCTTAACATCTCCAGAGATCTTAATTATAAATGGATACTTTACGATTCTTCTTAGCTCATCCATAGATCCAAACGCTAGAAGCTTTCCTTTATCAAGTATGCCTATTTTATCTCCAAGTACCTCTGCCTCTTCAAGGTAATGTGTAGTAAGAATTATAAGTCTATTGTATTTCATTGAATTAAGTATTTCCCATAGCTCCTTCCTTGAAATATAGTCCAATCCCGTGGTAGGTTCATCTAAGAAAATTATAGGTGCATCACTTGATATGACTGTTGCAACAAGAACCTTCCTTTTCATTCCACCCGACAATTTCCTGTTTTTTTCATTTTCCACATTTTCTAAACCGAGTGTCCTTAACACCTCCTTCCCTCTTTCCCTTGATTCTCTATATGATAAACCGCGCCACATTAAATAGGAGGAAACAGTCTGAAGCGGTGTTAACCAAGGAACTGCCCTCGCCTCTTGAGGGACAACTGCTATTAGCTCTCTAACATCCTTGGCATTATGAATAACGTCAATATCGTTTATATAGGCCGTACCACTTGTAGGTAAAAGCTCTGTGGCAAGAATTCTTACAAGTGTAGTCTTTCCTGCACCATTTTTTCCTATGATTGCAAGCATACCGTTCATTGATACCTCAAAGGATACATTGTCAAGAGCCAGATTTCTTCCTTCGTAATTCTTTGTGAGTTTAATTGCATTTATTTTCATTCCTTTACCTCCATGGTTTTTTAAATAAAAATTATTCCCCTCTATTTTTCATTAGAGAGGTGAAAGATGCAAGAAAACTCAATATCGATGAAATTAGTACCACCGATTTAACGGCTGACGTAAAATCCAAGGGATTAATATATCCAAAACTCCCCATATACCCGGCAAACATTAATATAAGCTCTTTCCTGGGAACCGCTCTTGAAATTATAATGCTTGAGATAACTATGCTGAAAATCTGTCCAGTGAACCTTACAGTGCCAAGAATCCCGGATGCAAGGGAAAGATCCTTCTTTTCAACAGATCCCATTACAGAGTTTGTGTTTGGTGCTGTAAAAAGACCAAAGCCTATTCCAATTATGGAAAGTGACATAATTATGTTTAAAGTATTTGATAAATTAAAAATATAAAGCATTATAAAACCTATACCTATCACACTAGTTCCAATTGCCGCAATTTCCCTGGATCCATAACGGTCTGAAAGCCTACCTGAAATAGGCGAAATGGCCACCATAAGAATAGGCTCAACTGAAAGTATTAGCCCTGCTTGAAATGGGCTAATACCCTTTAAAACCTGAAGGTAAAGAGAAAATATGAATACTATAGAGAATGTGCTAAGATAATTAAGGAAAGCAGATATATTTGAGAATGTAAATGTTCTGCTTTTTTTAAAAATTTTAAAATCTATGAGGGGATAATCTATCCTAAATTCATGCCATATAAAAATAAAAAATAATATTAATCCTGATAATATTAACATTATTGAAAAATAAAAATCTATAAACTCAGACATTGAGAAATATGTTGTAATGAAAAACAGAGAAGATGAGAAGGTAATAATGCCTATCTTGTCCAATTTCAACTTTTTACCTGAGTTCATTCCTTTAAGTGTAATGAATGATAACAAAAATGCTAATATTGAAAGAATTATTATTAAAATAAAGATAGTCCTCCATCCATATAGTTGTATGATCATTCCACCTAAAAATGGTGCAAGTGTAAGACCAAGATAAACAGACATGGCATTAATTCCTAAAGCACCACCTCTTTTTTTATCTGGATAAACGTGTGAGACTATTGCGGTTGAGTTTGTGCCTACAAAGGCCGCTCCTATTCCGGCAATAAAGGTAAATATTATTAACTCATATATGTTATTAGATAAATAAATTAATAATGATGAAATTACAAATATAACAAAACCTATACGGAAGAATAGTGCTCTTCCGAATATGTCTGATAACCTCCCTATTGTGATCATAAGGGATGTAAGTGAAACAAGGAAGGATATTGGTATCCAGGTAACCAGGTAAAAATTAGCATGAAATTCGTTACCTATGCCCGGGACTGCAAATGTAATAACTGTTGATGTAAAGGGGGTGATAAATGATGCAATGGATGTTGTGAGTAAAATAAATTTTCTATTTAGGTTAGGATTTTTATTAAACATAACAAAGACCTTGATGGTGTATAGAAAATAAATTTTTCTTTATGAATTTCGGTCCCTAATCAATTTGATGATTTTTTATTCCCATTATATTTTAATGTTAAAGGGAAGATTTATCAATATGTAATGAAATGACTCATTATGATTGATTCACATACTCATATCCAGCTTGCTGGGTACAACGACTTGGAATTAATGGCAATGTCGGGTGTGGAAAAGGTAGTATCTTGCACGGTTGGTTCTCCCTCAACCATACAGGGTCTTTTTGATGAGGTAAATAATCTCCTAAACATTTACAAGAATAATGCAAAAAATAATGGTATTGAACTTTATGTGGCGGTTGGAATACATCCATCAAATATACCTCCAGACTGGAAATATGGATTACCAAAGATCGAGGAATATCTCTCCTACGATGGCGTTGTTGGAATAGGAGAAGTAGGAATAAATTCTGAAAGGCCTCTTGAGGAGGATGTTTTCATAGAAATGGTTAATATGGCAAAGAAATATGATTTACCAGTTGTTGTACATACCCCTTATATAAATAGGGAGGAAATAGTAAAAAAAGAGATAAGGGTAATTGAGAAGGTTGGAATTTCTGAAGATCTAGTAGTTATAGATCATATAAACATCGATATTCTAAAAATGGTAAAGGAAAAAAATTACCATATTGGATTAACCGTGAGGGAGGGAAGGCTAAGGCCTGAGAATATATATGAAAATCTTAAGGAATTTGAGGATGGAATGCTTAACAGTGATTTGATTAACCTAGGACCTAGCGATCCACTTTCTCTCCCAAAAACTCTAAAATTTTTAAGATCGAAAGGTGTTGATAAAATAATATTAAATAAAATATCCTATGAAAATGCCAAAAAATTTTTTAGAAAAATTTAATTAATAATTCTCCTTTTGAAAATTATGCTTGAAGGCTTGGGGCAATCCCTAAGGGAAACAATAAGGAAAATTACAAAGGCATCCTATATAGACAAGGAGATTGTTGAAGATGTAGTTAGGGACATTCAAAGGGCCCTGTTGAAAAGTGATGTGAATGTTCAGCTTGCACTCAAAATAAGCAAAAAGGTTCAGGAAAGGGCTATGAATGAAAAACCACCAGAGGGCATGAGCCCCAGAAACTATATGATCAGGATAATTTATGAGGAGCTTGTTTCAATATTGGGAAAAGGAAAGGAGATAAAGTTAAAACCACAGAAGATTATGCTTGTTGGCCTTTATGGCCATGGAAAAACAACAACTGCAGGTAAGCTTGCAAGATTTTTTATGAGAAAGGGTTTGCCTGTAAATTTAATTGCGTGTGATGTTCACAGGCCTGCAGCCATGGAACAGCTTGAGCAAATAGGTATGCAACTCAATATTCCTGTTTTTTCAATTAAGGGGGAAAATGATGCAAAAAAGATTGTTTCAGAATATCTTAAAATCCACAAAGGCAATGAAGTGGCGATATTTGATACTTCAGGAAGACATGATCTGGAGGAGTCTCTGATAGATGAGCTAAAGGTCCTTAAGGAGATAATTCAACCTGATGAAATATTCCTTGTTCTTGACTCAACTATTGGACAAATGGCAGGAAAGCAGGCAAAGTCTTTTAATGATGCCGTTGGCATTACTGGTGTAATTCTTACAAAGATGGATGGTACTGCAAAGGGTGGGGGTGCATTAAGTGCAGTTGCCGAGACAGGAGCACCAATAGCATTCATAGGAACGGGAGAACACCTAGATGATATTGAGATATTTGATCCAAAAAGGTTCATTTCAAGACTACTTGGTTTAGGTGATTTACAGACACTTCTTGAGACAGCTAAAGATTTAGAAATAGATGAGGAGAAGGCAGAAAAAACTGCAGAAAAACTCCTCTCTGGCAAATTTAATCTAAAGGATATGTATGAAATATGGGAACAAATTTCGAGACCTGGTATTCTTCAAAAAATATTCAATTCAATACCAACATTCTCATTGCCTGGGAGTGAAAAAATAGATGATTCCTTTATGGAAAAATCTGAAGAAAAACTGAAAAAATACAGGGTAATTCTTGACTCGATGACCTATGAGGAGCTTGAAAATCCAGAAATAATTAAAGGAACAAGAATAGAAAGGATCGCTAGGGGTTCAGGCACTAGGCCAGAGGATGTAAGGGAATTGTTAAAGGAATTTAACAATATGGTGAAGGCAATGAAAAATATGAAAGGAAATAGAAAGATGATGAGATTACTTAAAAAGCAATTTGGTAAGGAGATACCAGGTTTAGAAGACGAGAATCAAGGTTCCTAATAATATTGTTATTATTGTAACTGGTATTCCTACTTTAGAGAATCTCCCCCAGGATATCTCTATACCCCATACTGATGAGATTTCTAAAACTATGATATTTGCAGCTGCACCTATAATTGTAGCATTTCCTGCAAGTGTGGATGACATGGCAAGAAGAAGCCAGAATTTCCCAGTAGTTATTGGTGATATTAGCATAACGGCTGGTACATTGCTCACAAGATTTGATACAACAGCTACAAATGTTACATACCATAATGGGTGATTGAGATTCAAACCGTATGAATTGAATACATTGATCATTTCTGAAAGTATCCCAGATACAAGAACGCCTTCTAGAACTATGAATAATCCCACAAAAAATAGAATTATGCCCCAGTCAATTTCTTTTATTATCTTTCTAGGATCAGCATCGGAAATAAAGGGTGAAACAAATAAAAGTATTGAGGCACCAATAAATGGGACTATGGCTATATTTCTTTCAAAAATGAAAGAAAATAAAATAAGGACCAATGTGATTGTTGCTGAATAAAATAATTTTTTATTTTTAATTCCTTTTTCTAATGAATAAGACTTAAGTTTTTTATTCATGGTATCCTTGTAAAAAATATAAATAATTAGGATAGAGATAATAAGGGATATAATAGCTACCGGAAGCATTACAATGAAGTAATAAAAAAAAGGAATAGAGCTTTTTATTGCAATATATGCATTTTGTGGATTGCCTATCTCAGTTGCAACACTACCTATATTGGCAGAAAATATTTCTGAAAGAAGGAATGGCTCGGGATTTATTTCATTATCCCTGCTTATTGCAAGTATTATAGGGGTAAAGAAAAGAACTACAGCATCATTAACAAACAATGCAGAAAAAAATGCTGTTGATATTGAAATTAGAATAAATAGCCTTCCTGATGTTTTGCTAAATTTAACTATCCTTGAGATTATCCATTCAAAAAAGCCTGTGAACTGAAATATTGATACTATTGACATCATTCCTATTAAAAGAAATATTATATTCAGGTCTATGGCTGATATTGCCTCATCTATTGTTATAACACCAAATATCATCATTAATGATGCTCCTAAAAGTGCCGCAGTGGGCCTAGTTATCCTGTATCCCTTTTTTCTTCTTATGGAGATTAATGCATAGGTGAGAAGGAATATTGAGAGGCCTATAAGGTCCATTGTATGGAGAATCACATCCTAGTTAAATATTTATTGGAATAATACATTTTTATTACAATGAAGGAAGGATCCTGGGAATGGAAAAAATTTCTGGGTAAGTATTATTTGAAATATAATGGAAAGGTATTTTCAATAATAAACACCAAAAAAATTTTTACAAATTCATACTGGGATATTTTCCTTCCATTTATATCAATTTATAAAGAGGGAAGGGTATTAATAATTGGTCTGGGTGGAGGTACCACAATATTCCAGGCAAGGGCACTCTTTAAAAATGTAAATATAGAAGCTGTGGATATTAATAAAAAATCTATTGAAATGTCTTCTAGGTTCATAGATGTAAAAAATGAAAAAATATATATTATGGATGGAAATGATTTTGTAAAAAATTGTAAAAATAGGTATGATGTAATAATTTTAGATGCGTATGATGATTATTTTATACCCGATCAATTCCTTACTGATGATTTTATTTTTCAAGTTAAAAGAATACTAAATGATAATGGCCTATTTTTAATAAATTACGCATTAACAATTGTCGGGAGAACAAAATTAAAAAATTTCCTAAAGATATTGAGAAAATATTTTAAGGTTTATGGAATAGGTCCCACTGCACTTGAAAACAATATGGTAATTATTGCATCTAACAAATATTCTAGTGAGGAGATTATTAATAAGATCGAATCAATAGATATGTTTCCTAAAAAACTTTTATTTAAAATTAAAAAAATAAGGGAAAATATTTAAAATGTAGTTACATTTTACACACTATGGATGGTTTTGTTAAGCATTATAATGAAGTGGAAGAGATGGAGATGGATGGTGGAGCTAAAATAAGGTGGTTGATTACACATAAGAACGGTGCACAAAATTTTTCAATGAGGCTAATAAACATACCTGAAGGAAAGGAAACTCCTTCGCACTCCCACGACTATGAACATGAGATTTTTGTAATGCAAGGTGAGGGCAGTGTTAGGTTAGGTGAAAGAGAGTTAAAGCTAAGGGAGGGTGATTTCATTTTCATACCTTCAAACATATTTCATAGGATAAGGGCAGAAAAAACAATGAATATAATATGTGTTGTTCCAATAAAGGCCGCTAAGCTAATTTTAGGTGATTAAGATTGAAGGTAATATTTAGAAGGGTTGAGATAGAGGATATAATTATCGCCACCTTAATTCTTAGCCTAGCCTTTGAGATAGCGTTTTTTGGTATAGAAACTTCACCTATTTCATTTATTTTCATGTATTTTATTTCCCTTCTCGCAGTAATTACTGGCTTTGTTGGTCATGAGATGACACATAAAATTACAGCCTTCAGATACAATTACTTTGCAGAGTTTAGAAGATGGAATTTAGGGTTATTGATAGCTTTTATAACAAGCTTTTTTCACATAGTCTTTGCCGCACCAGGTGCAACGAATATTTATGGATATCTGGATAATAAAACAAATGGAAAAATAGCTGCCAGCGGTCCTATTTATAATATCATCCTTGGTATATTTTTCATTTCAATCTCATTTCTTAATATTCCTTTTTCAAACATATTAACATTTATTGGGACTATTAACATTTGGCTGGCATTCTTTAATCTATGGCCAATACCACCACTTGATGGATCAAAGGTAATTAAATGGAATATACCTATATACCTGCTACTTATTGTTATTTCAGGAATCCTTACCTTGAAGTTTATTTTTGGACTTTAACTCAGCCCTTTTTAGTTCTTCTATAACTCTTTCCATACAATCCAAAAGTTCTTTTATTTCATCATTGGTAAGTGATGAAAGAAGATCCATTAATTTCTCATTTATCTTTTTTCTCATTTCAATGCATTTTTCCCTACCCTCATCAGTCAATTCCACATAAAATATTCTCCTATCAATTCCCTTTATCCTTTTAACAAGTCCCTTCTTTTCAAGGGAATCAACTGCAAAGGTGATAAGTGAATTTGAATATCCTGTTATTTCTGAGAGTTTTGATAATGTAACATTTTTCTCATCCGCCAATTTTATTAGGATTGCCATTTCTGTAATTCCTATACCTTCACCCAATTCTACCTTTCTAAGGATTGCACCCATTGTCTTTTTTAATGTAAGGAATTTTTCAACAATTTCATTTGTTCTCATTTTCTTTCATCTCCTTTGAAATATAGTGTTCTTCATGCACATACCTTCCACCCATTAAGGCAGAGAATATTAAGCCTGCAACTGTTAATATCAAGGCTATATAGATTGAATATGTAAGACCCTTCATAAATGATGGACCGATCACATTTGGCAGGAATGTGCTAGACTGAAGAGCCTCCCTCAATGAGATTGGTAGAGAATTTACAACTGTTGCTGGTAGACCAGAAAGTGGATTCATACCTAGAAATGCACCAAAAAGTATTCCGGAGGCAGGTATCTGAGAAAGCATTGAAATAAGCTGAGGTGGTGCATTTAGTGAGGCTAATTTTGTAGCCATTGCTGATGGCAAATCATTTGAAAATATTGTAATCGCTATTGAAAAGAAAATTGCCATGCTTATTGTGGATGATATATTGTTTATTGTCATCCTCATACCATTAGCAGAGGCCCTATCCCTAGAGGATACAGCATTCATTATCGCTGTGGTGTTAGGCGAGGCGAATAGTCCACCGCCCACTCCGTTAATAAATATTATTATTTCAAATTCTAGTAGATTGAAATTGTATGGAAGTAATGTGAGTAAAAAAAGACTTATTGCTATTATACCCATACCTGTTGTGGCAAATATTCTTGCCCCATATTTATCTGTAAGTGCACCTCCTATTGGTCCAAAAATAACCATACCCAACATCATTGGAAGCATATAAATGCCTGCCCAAAATGGTGTCTCTGTATATGAATATCCATGTAATGGCAAATATATACCCTGTAGCCAAATTATAACAAGGAACATTACAGCACCCCTTCCAAGTCCAGAAAGAAATAAACTAATATTACCGAATGCAAAAGGTCTAATTTTGAAAAGTGAAAGATTGAAGAGTGGATATTTTACCCTCCTTTCAATAAATATGAAAATGATGAGAGATATCGATCCAAAAATAAATGATGCAATAACCCAAGGATTACTCCATCCCATCTGCGAATTTCCATATGGTTCAAGTGCATATGTGAAACCTAGAGAAATAAGTATAAGTGAAAGAGCAAGTGAAACATTGCCCCATATATCCATTGGTACCTTTTGTGTTTCAGCTTTTTCCTTAAGCTTGAAGATTGACCAAAATGTACCTGCAAGTGCAAATGGAATATTCACAATAAAAACAAGATGCCAATCATAACCTGCAAGAATACCACCCAGGATCAGACCTAGCAATGATCCAACAATAAATGCAATTTGATTAATCCCCAGTGCCTTTCCCCTTTCATTAACAGGAAATGCATCAGTTATAAGGGCTGTGCTATTAACCATCAAAAATCCTCCACCAACGGCCTGCACCATTCTAAAAATTATTAAAATAAGCGCCCCCATATTTCCAGAATTACCTGGAACTATCGATAGAAGTATGGATGCAATGGTGAATATTATAAAACCCAAGGTGTACATTCTTACCCTACCAAACATATCACTTATTCTTCCAAAGGTAACAAGGATTGTAGCGAGAACAATAGAATATCCCATTAAAATCCATAAGAGGTATGTAAATTCTCCAGCTGCAAATGGATCTATACCTAGACCTCTAAATATAGTTGGTAATGTTACCATCACTATGTTCATATTAATTGATGCCATTAGGGCACCTAACATTGTATTTGTGAGAACTGTATACTTATACTGCATACGAGGCACAATTATTTCAATTATAAAAATTTTAGTGTTTAAAGATATTTAGTAAAATATTAAAAATATAAAAATAAGAGAATAATCTTATACAAGTTCAATGTACCTGTATGGATCAAAATTTTCGTGGAAACAATATTTAACACCCATAAATTGCCTTTTCAATTCCTTGACCTTTTCCTTTACCTTTACTGGATCCTTTTTGTCCATTGCCACTTCTTTAATCAATCCTGCAATTTCTACCATCTCTGACTCCTTCATTCCTATTCTTGTTACCTCCTGTGTTCCTATCCTGATTCCACTAGGGTTCCTTGGTTTACTCTGGTCATCATAGGGTAGGAGGTTCATATTTAGTATAATGTTAGCCTTTTCTAAGTCCTCAGCAACCTTTCTTCCGCCTCCCTGATCCTTTACATCCACTAAAATAGTATGACTTTCTGTGAAACCTACCTTCTCCCCAAGAACCTTGAAACCTAAAGTATGTAATTCCTGCGCAAGTCTCTTAGCATTTCTTATAACCTGATCAGCATAGCTTTCACCAAATTCAAGATGTTCAGCAAGGGTAACACCCAGTGCGGCCATTGTATTGAGATGATGGTTGCTTATTACACCGGGGAAGACAGCTCTCTGTATCTTTTCCCACATCTCCTCATCCTTAGGGTTACCAAGTATAATACCCCTCTGAGGACCTGGCAATGTTTTGTGTGTACTTCCACTTATTACATGGGCACCCTCTCTAAGGGGGTCCTGGAATCTTTTGCCTGCAATAAGGCCAAGTACATGAGCACCATCATACCAGACATATGAATCCGCCTCCTGTAGAGCATCTGATAACTCCCTCAATGGTGTTGGAAAGAGAAAGACAGATTGTCCAAAAAGTGCGATCTTTGGTTTTATAAGCCTTATTAGCTTTGAGGCAAGATCTACATCAATATTCATTGTTTCAACATCAAATGGATAATTTACGGGGTTTAAACCTCTAAAACCTACCGTCCCGAATTTTGCACTTGAAATATGTGCACCACTTGCAAGTGGTACTGTAGTAATTATATCACCTGGGTGAGAAAGTGCAAATACAACTGCTTGATTGGCATTTGTTCCAGAAATAGGCCTTACATCAACATAATCTGTCCTGAAAAGTTTTTTTGCAAGTTCTGTTGTTAGTATTTCAATCTGATCCACATAAAAGTTTCCTTGATAATATCTTTTACCTGGTAAACCTTCCGCATATCTAGAGCCAAGATCGCTAAGCAGTAGCTCTTTAGCAAGGGGTGAAAGAACATTTTCACTTGCTATTAGGGGTATGGATTCACCAAAAAGTATATTATGCTGCTTTGCAAGTTCCCTAATCCTGATTGCATCATCCTTATTTGTCATAAATCTAGTATTTACAATCAGTATTAAAAATCTTCCACAAAAATTTTCTACTTTATTTCTTATCAAATATACATGGATTGGAACGAGTTGACATTTAGGGAAATTGAAAAAATTTTGAAAGAGGAACCTCTTGTTATCCTTCCAATAGGATCTGTTGAGGAGCATGGAAATCACCTGCCTCTTGGATCTGATTCATATCAGGCAATTTATGTGGCCCAGGAAATTTCAAAAAGGATTAATGCGCTAGTTTTACCACCAATATACTATGGATTTACAGAACTGGATGATTTTAGGGGGACTGTGTCCATAGGGTTCGATGCCCTCTATTTACTTGTAAGGGATATTCTTAGGGGATTGATAAAAAATGGTGTTAAAAAAATACTCATAATTTCTGGACATGCAAGTGGAATTCATATGGCTGCTATCAAAAGGGCTGCAAATGAAACTGTAAGGGATTATTTTGTGAAGATTATTCTTCTATCAGATTATGATATTGCCTATGAATTGAGGGGTAAACTTGTACCCTACGAGGATTCCCATGCGGGCATAATAGAAACCTCCAGGATGATGGCAATAAGGCCTGATCTTGTAAAGGGAAATTTTAGGTTTAAGAAGGGTGAGAAGGGAAGTTTTCTTGTGATAGACAATTATTCAACAGTATACCCAGAGGGTACATTTAGTAACCCTGAAGGATCGTCTAAGGATCTTGGTGAAAAGATTAACAATTATGTTATAGAGAGATTATTGATAATTATTAAGGAGAACCTAGGAATTATGTAACCCTTCCCCTGTTTGCAATTTTCATTGCCAGATCATAATCCTCCATATCCATTGCCAGTGAAACTGCCTGGTCATAAAGATCGGAATATGATGATATGAACTCCTTTTTCTTAGATTTTGGTAATTTTTTCATTACCTCTTCAACTGCATTCATAGCCTCTTCAAGATATTCCATCGCTCTTCCATTGTTGCCCTTCTCCTTTTCCAGATATGATAGATTTTGTAATGAGAGAACATAGTTTTCAAGATCATTCATCTTCTTTGAAGTTTCAAGCGCCTTTTTAAAATAGGATTCGGATTCATCACCCCATAATAAGAGCCCGATATTATTGTAAAGCTCTGGCAAAACTTCATCCATTTTATTCTTTTCTGCCTCATCTAAAAGTTGTTTAGCCTCTGCTAAAGCGGCCTGTGGATCCTTTTCAGAAAGTATCATAAAATGTAATATCCTGTCCTTAAAGTTATTTCCATTCTTTATTGCCTCTTCTATATACCTTAGTGAGTTATTAATATCTGGATTATCCCTATAGAAATAACATTCGGCAATCTTTCTTAAAACCTCTACCCTCTTCTCTCCCTCCAGCCCATTTAGGGCATCGAGATAGATCTGAAGAGCTTGATCAAACATCTCCTTCTCATAGAATTTATCGGCCTTTGAAATTGCATCTTCCATAGGTGCCATAAATCTTTCATTAATTTTAAATTTTTCAATTTGTTCTGGGATATTTCAACAAAAAAATTTAAACAATCCAATTGTATATTTTAACTATGGATCCAAATTCATTATTAAGATTTTTAATTGGCATTTTATTTCTTTCAATAGCTTCATATCAGGATATAAAGAAAAGAGAAGTAAATACAATAATATTCCTTTTAATGGGTTTACTTGGTGTTTTCCTTATGTTTTTAGAATTTAGGCTGGATATTGGAATTTTTATTGCACTAATTATATTTATTATTTCATTTTTTAACATTAAAAAAATGGACCATATTTTAAACATATTTTTACTAATTATATTAATTCTTTATCTTTACTATGGTGGAAATAAAATAATATTTGTTGATTCAATTCTTCTATTGATTTTTAAATATCTCTATTATTCAGGTCTATTGATGGGTGGAGCAGATACTAAGGCTATGATGGCAATTACACTCCTTATTCCATATTATCCAGTAACATTTACAGGCCTAGATATAAGAACACAGATAGTATCAATAATTTTTCCATATCCCATCGAGGTTCTTTTTTATTCAGTAATACTAAATGCATTAATTTATATGCCTTATTTGTACCATTTTAACAAAAAAAATGGATTTATAAAAATGCCAGAAATGCTAACAGGGATCTTTAAGAATGGTAAATGGGTAAAATATGAAACTCCTTTTATTTTTTCAATTACCCTCTCCTTCATTATCTCCTACAATTTTTCACTTTTTTATATTTTTTAATATTTTTCAATATAATGCATAATAAAAAACACGATTTAATGTGACGAAATAAAAATATAATAATTTATTTAGTAAAATTTGCATGAAACTCATAAAATATGTAAATTGGGGACTTAACCCTTCATTACCCCTATAGGCCTCATCTTTACAACAATCTTTGAAATGTTTGCTCCTTGGACAGCTTCTACCACATCATCTACATTTTTATACGCGCCTGGTGCCTCTTCGGCAGCCACATCTGATGTGGCTGATCTCACATATATTCCCCTTTGAAGAAGTTCTTTTTTTACTGCCTCCCCCCTGTATCTTCTTAGGGCCTCATTCCTTGACAATATCCTCCCTGCTCCATGGCATGTTGATCCAAAGGTCTCCTCCATGGCCTGTCTTGTTCCAACAAGAAGGTATGATGCCCTTCCCATGTCTCCAGGAATGAGCACAGGCTGTCCAATTTCCTTATATATTTCAGGAAGATCTGGATGTCCTGCTGGAAATGCTCTTGTTGCCCCTTTCCTATGTACTACTACCTTCCTTTTCCTTCCATCTATATCATACTCCTCTATTTTTGCAATGTTATGCGCAAGGCTATATATAACATGCATACCAAGGTCCTCTGCACTCATTTTAAAAATCTTTTCGAAGGCTGTTCTTGTCCAGTGATTTATCATCTGTCTATTAACAAAACCAAAGTTAGCTGCAGCACCCATTGCTGCAATATAATCCTGGCTCTCCTTAGTATTTATTGGTGCGGCTGCCAATTGTTTATCAACAAGCTCTATACCATATTTTTTAGATGCTGATTCCATTACTTCAATATAGTCTGTTGCCACCTGGTGACCCAAACCCCTAGAACCTGTATGTATCATTACGGTTATTTGTCCTTCAGAAAATATTCCAAATTTCTTGGCTACATCTGGTATGTAAATTTTGTCCACAACCTGAACCTCCAGAAAATGGTTACCTGCTCCAAGTGAACCAAGTTGCGGTGCCCCCCTAGATTTTGCCTTTTCAGAAACCTTTGATGAGTCTGCAAACCTTATCCTCCCATTTTCCTCAATCCTTTCTAAATCCTCCTCCCAGCCATACCCATTTTCTATAGCCCATTTTGCTCCTTCATTTAAAACATTATTCAACTCATTCCTATTTAATTTGATCTTTCCTTCAGAGCCCACACCACTAGGTACCTCCACAAATATAGCATCAATGAGTTCCTTTATTTTTGGTTGTACATCCTTTATTGTTAAATCTGTTCTAAGCATTTTAACTCCGCAATTTATATCATAACCTACACCACCAGGAGAAATTATTCCCTCTTCATAATCAAAGGCCGCTACACCACCTATGGGAAATCCATAACCCCAGTGAATATCGGGCATTGCATAAGATGCCCTGATTATACCAGGTAATGTAGCTACATTTGCTACCTGCTCAGGTGCATTGTCCTTTTTAATATCCTCTATCATATGTTCTGATGCTATAATTATTCCATCTACCTTCATTCCTTTTTTATATGACCTAGGGATCTTCCACCTGTAATTATCCAATCTTTCTAGAGGACCATTCCACATTTTTCCACCCGTACATTAAAGTTATTTAGTTATATTTTACTTTTTCTCTTAGATGAATTATTTTCTCTAAAGGCATATTTACTTTCTAAATTAACTATAAATATTTAAATAATATAAATTATATTTTTTAGGAAATTTCATATTTTTGCATAAAATTTAGTAAAAATTATATATTACAATTCACATTAACATCCATAAGGTGATATTATGAAATCATTTCTCAAGGATGCATTATCAAAATATCCAGGAACTAATGTAAATAAAAATTTTACAGATGAAGGTCAGAAAACTGAAGAGGACAAGGAATTGGAGGAACTTCTAAAAAGTCTTAAAACTGTAATTAGAATAATAGGTTGTGGTGGTGGGGGATCAAATACCATAAATAGGTTGATGGAAGAAGGCGTGATAGGAGCAGATTTAATTGCAGCTAATACTGACGCACAACATTTACTTATAATAAAGGCACAGAAGAAGATACTCCTTGGAAAGAGAACTACGAGGGGGCTTGGTGCAGGAGCAGAACCAAAGGTAGGTGAAGAATCCGCAAAAGAAGCTGAGGATAAGATTAAGGAGGTACTCCAGGGATCGCATATTGTTTTCATTACCTGTGGCCTGGGAGGTGGAACAGGCACAGGATCTGCACCTGTTGTTGCTAGGATAGCAAAGGAACTAGGTGCCCTTACAATCGCTGTCTGCACGCTCCCATTCTCATCCGAAG
>WSBC01000015.1 GCA_009758405.1 Methanobacteriota archaeon | reverse complement strand
ATACCATATATTGTTTTTTTCTTTGCCTCATTAGAAAAATTGCTCCATACGAATACATGAACTATTGGCATTATACCACCATATTAAAAATCGATCTTATTATTTAAAGATTTAACTAATGTTATGGAAAAATAATTAACCATGTTTATAGATAACATCTTTTATGTTGAGTTTTATTGATGGGGAGATAGAGGAATTCAGGAAGGATATAAGAAAATTCTGTGAAAGGGATCTCAGGGATTTTTCGAGCTTTTACGATCTATGGGAGAAGTTTCCAGAGGAGTCCTATAAGAAAATTGCAGAGAAGGGTATACTATCACTTGGGATCCCTGATGCCTTTGGAGGGAGCGGTGATTTCATAAGGGAGCTTGTTGCAACAGAGGAGATAGCAAGGGTGGACCAGAACCTTTCAATACAGATGGAGATAAAGAGCCTTTTTGAGAACACATTGTTGCTCCATGGGAATGATAAACATAAGGCACTCTTGGCAGATTTAGCAAAGGGGAAGATAATTCCAGCCTTTGCCTTTACAGAGCCATCAGGGGGTACGGATGTTTTAGGTATAAGAACTGAGGCAAAAAGGGAGAATGGAAGATATATTCTTAATGGTACAAAGATGTTTATTACAAATGCGCCCATAGCAACACACCTCATAATATTTGCAAGAACAGGTGAAAGGATTTCTGCATTCATATCAGAAAGGAATGAAAATATAAGGCCAGGGCCAAGAATAAGGACAACAGGGACCAGGGGTGCATTGATATCTTCAATAAGGATTGAAAACCTTGAGTTGGATGATGGATCACTCATAGGTAAGGAGGGAAACGGGCTTAAGGTGTTTTTTGATGTCATGGACAGGTCAAGGCTAGTTCTTTCCGCAGGTGCCCTTGGCATGATGAGGAGGCTTTATGAGGAATCCATTAAATTTTCCATGGAGAGGAAGAGTGGGAACAGGCCAATATCTGAATACCAGTACATACAGGATTACATAGTTTCCATGGCTATGGATATTGAAATATCATCATTGCTCATCTACAATGCAGCATTTCTTGCAAAAAACAACAGGCAGTTCTCTATGGAAAGTGCAATGGCAAAGCTTTATACAACAGAATCATTAAAGAAAAATGCAATGCATGCTGCAGAGATAATGGGTGGCTATGGCTATATATTCGGAACGGCTGTTGATAGAATCTACAGGGATTCACATGCATCAACCTTGGGCCTTGGATCATCTGAGGCAATGAAGATAACAATATTTAATTATATTAAAAAAATCAGCGGAAGGGGTTTAGCCTGAACCTCATATGTTCAGGGTATTTTCTCTTTTCTTTTATCCTAAGGAATAGTATTGCACCTGAAAGTCTGCCCGTGAAGGATATCATGTAAACAATGAGTAATGAGAGAACAAGGGGATAATATATCTCGAGGAACTGTGCAAGTGCACCTCCAATCAGTGATCCAAAGAATGTAACAAGGCCGAGGATTGCATTATAAACACCTATATATTTGCCCCTGTCCTCCCTTGGTGCAACATCAAGTAGATATGCAAGAAATGCGACGTTTGTTATTGCTGTTGTAAAGCCAGTGAGTGCGTTTAATAGGTATATCCATATGATTGAATTTGATATTCCATAAACAAGTGGCACTGGCACAAAAAGGAACCTTGTAATTATCATAAAATTTCTTGGACCGTACCTGTCTATCATCCTTCCAAAAACAGGTATGAAAAGGACTGTGAAAAGAATGCCTATTAAATTTATTAATCCAACTTGGAAGAATGATGCCTTAAGTACGTCAACCGTTGTTATGTAGAAAAGTGGCCATGATATTGCCATTGAAAAGTTATAAACAGCCTGTGAAAATAGGAAGTATGAAAAATCCCTATCATTTCTTAAGGTCTTAATGAAGTTTACCTTTCTCACAGGAACAAATTTACGTTTATCCTCCACGGCATAGAGCATGATAAGGGAAGAAAGTACACCTAGTATTCCTGCAAGGTAGAATGGTATGTAATAAACGGATATTGCCTGGCCGTAGATGTATGCATAGATAATAAAGAAAACACCTGCAAATAGCATTGAGAGGTTTGAATAGAAAGAAAGGTTTCCTATGAACGATGCCCTTTTACTTAATGAGGTGAGATCACCCACCAGTGCATTCCATGCTGGGACAACCATTGCACCAAAGATCGACTGTACTATTACCACTGCAATCAACAATTCTGGTGAATGTGAAAATATGTATAGTATGAACATAAAGGATGATACAAATCCGCCAAGTATAATGAAAATTAGCCTTCTTCCCATCCTATCTGATATGATTCCCCATAGGTATTGCATTATGTTGGGGAAAAGGTTTGATGATGCCTGGAGCTCACCCATCTCCATGCTGTTAAATTTCAGGGCAGCAGCATAGTATGGGAGGAATGGAGATGCAAGCCCAGAACCAAAACTGCCTATTAATTGATTCAGATACATGGCGAGCCTTGATCTCCTTATTGATTTTTCATCAAGCATCGAGCAGTAAATTGCAATAATGATAAAAAGGTTTCATCATTTTTATACCTGAAATGCATAACCCTAAGCATGATAATTGAACAGATAAATTTAAAAGGTGAAACTGCGCTTGGGATAAAGGTGGAGATGAACAATGCACCTCTAATTCTAATTAAGGTGAGAAAGGGATTTATTATGTGTGGATACCTTAATATTGAGGCCGCAAGCTCTCTTGGTGACATTGCAGGGAGGATCAGGGGCGTGAAGGATTTCAAAGATTTGCTTGATGGAAAGGTGGCGGAGGTAACAGAGGGTGCAAGGAAGCTTGGTCTTATGCCTGGAATAACAGGGAGGGAGTTTCTGGAAAGGCTGGGTGATATAAATGACCAATGAATTTATGGTCACTTATGATGATATAGTTGAGGCAAGGGAAATAATAAAGGGTGTGGCAAAGGTAACTCCACTTGAACATTCAAGGACACTATCAGAGATGTCTGGGAACAATGTGTTTCTTAAGCTTGAAAACATGCAGACCACTGGCTCCTTCAAAATAAGGGGAGCATACAACAAGATACACCATCTTACTGAGGAGGAAAAAAGGAAGGGTGTGGTGGCATCAAGCGCAGGAAACCATGCCCAGGGCGTGGCATACGCATCCTCACTAATGAACATTGATTCAACAATATTTATGCCTATATTCACACCACCATCAAAGATTGTTGCAACAAGGAATTATGGTGCAAATGTTGTTCTATACGGAGAAAGCTATGACGAGGCATTCAAAAAAGCAATGGAGTTTACAGATAAAAATAAAAAAACATTCATTCATCCCTTCAACGACCCTTATGTGATTGCTGGCCAGGGCACGATAGGCATTGAGATATATGAACAGCTAAAGGATGTTGATGCTGTTGTTGTTCCCATAGGCGGTGGTGGCCTTATATCAGGAATTGCAATTGCATTAAAGCATCTTAAGAAAGATGTAAAGATAATAGGCGTTGAGGCGGAGGGGGCACAGTCAATGAAACTTTCTGTTGAAAGGAATGAGATTGTTCCCCTTGTTAATTTGAACACAATAGCAGACGGCATTGCAGTAAAGATACCAGGCCCACTTACATTCGAGCTTGTCAAGGTTTATGTGGACCGCCTAGTTACAGTGACCGATGAAGAAATATCCAGGGCAATGTATCTTCTCTTGACAAGGGGTAAGATAGTTGCAGAGCCTGCCGGAGCAGTTTCCCTCGCGGCAATAATCTCTGGAAAAATAGGTTTAAGGGGTAAAAATGTAGTTGCTTTGATTAGTGGAGGCAATGTTGACTATGGCCTGCTTGGCCAGGTGCTTGAAAAGGGATTGATAGAGGAGAGGATGATGACAAAGGTGATACTTCTAATACCTGACAAGCCAGGTTCCCTAAAGAAGATATTGACATACCTTTCAGAAAGGCAGGTCAATGTACATGATATATTTGTTGAAAGGACCTCAAAGGATATACCTGCTGGAATGGCAAGGATAATACTCTGGGTGAATACCCTTGGGAATGAGAGCATAAGGGAGATTGATGAGTTTCTTAAAAAGGAGAACATAGATCACAAGATTGAGGATTGAGATGGGAAAAAATGATTTTGTAATTAGGAAGTTTCAGGAATACTACAGGGATAACAATCCTGTCCTTCCACCAAGGTTCTCCAGCAGGGAATATGGATTCATGAGCTTTGATAGGGAGGGGATGATTAGGCACATAAAATTTAACAGCGAGGGTGATTTGAAGAGATTCCTTGTTGAAAATATACCTGCACATTCCTACTATTCATCCGCATACTACAGATACCCTGAGAGACAGAGAATGGAGGAGAAGGAATGGCTTGGGGCGGACCTTATATTTGACCTTGACGCAGACCATATTGTAAAGGGTAGTGTTTCCTACGAGGAAATGCTTGATATTGTCAAGGCCGGGGTGAAAAGGATAATAGATGATTATCTAATCCCAGACCTTGGAATAGATCCAAGGAATATAAGCATAGTATTCTCAGGCGGCAGGGGATACCATATACATGTTAGGCAGGGGAACGTATACAACCTTGGCAGTGACGAGAGGAGGGAGATAGTGAATTACATCACAGGTGAGAATGCAAACTTCAATTCATTCATAAAAAGGGACACTGAGGGGAATTTTATAGTGCCCGATGAAGAGGACCCTGGCTGGTATGGAAAGATTTCTAAAGCGATAATAAACGTATCTAAAAAAATTTTATATCTTTATGAAAAGGGCGATACAAGGGCAATAGATGAAATGATGAAGAGTTCAAATGTAAAAAATAGAAGAAGATTGATGAATGCACTTTTTTCTGAGAAGAAATTATTTTCTGAAGGATCACAGGTGACAAAAAAGGTAGTGGAGATTTTGGCTGAAAAGGGGAACAGAAGAAAATTGAACTACCTTGGTGATGAGGAACTCATATTGCAGTTCCTAGATATTGTAAAAAACTATATCTCCGATGAGGTAGCTGGAAAAACAGACGAACCTGTCACAACAGATGTACACAGGCTCATAAGGCTCCCTGGCACACTTCACGGAAAAACAGGTCTGATTGTTAAACCCCTCAAAATTGATGAAATTGATAATTTTAATCCATTGGAAGATGCAGTGTATTCAAGATTTTCAAAGAATGTTAAAATTAATTTGTCAAAGAATTTTTCAATAAAGATGATGGGCGAAAGATATGATCTTAATGAAGGTGAACAGGAGGTACCGGAGTTCCTTGCACTTTTCCTTGTTCTTAGGAACATTGCAGATATATAAAAAATAATAGATTAATTATTCTGTTAATAGAATTAATTAACAATAAATATTTTATTATGATTTATTATTAAAATTGTTGATGATTTTAATAAAAGTAGATAGATTAGTTATATTATAAATAAAATTAATTAACTAATTTTACCACATAAAAAATATGATAATCATTGAAAAGAAAACATTATAAATAGGATTATGATATAAGGTAAAAGTGATTTGCATGGGAGCCATTAGACCAGCAGTTATTAAAAGGGTTGCCAGGGAGCTTGTCGAAAAATATCCTGACAAGTTCACATCCGACTTTAATACGAATAAGGAGCTTGTAGCGAAATATACGAATGTACAGACTAAAAAAGTAAGAAATTTACTGGCTGGATATGTAACAAGATATTACAGGAACATACACACAAAAAGGCCCAAGCAGGAAGTGCCTGAGGAAGAGGAGAACTATTAGATTTTTAATATATGTCCCCATTTTCCAAGGGAAAGCTGTAGACCGAAGCTGTTCAATCTTGTGAAACAGTTTATTATCTTAATTCTATCCCCTGGGCTTATGAATGAATAGTTGTCTATTTCCTCATTCCATAAAACAAGGGTGCATTCCCCTGTTTCATCCCTCACCCTTATCTTCCTCATCCTTAGTTCCCTATCATTCTTTTTTACAATGTTATCCTCTAGGGATTCAACAATAACCTCAAGGGATGCGTTCACACCATCAATTAGATCACCGATCTTTAAAATATTTATGGGAGATCTACCAAGCTCGTCAAGAATTAAAAGTGCAATTGCATCATCATCAAGCAAGTCACCATATTTTCTCCTTCTTTCAGAGATTTCATATTCAAACCTCTCCCTTGTCATAATATCCTTGATTCTCTCATATAATTCATCCTTATCCATTGCTTATTGAATAGTAAAATTGTTTAAAAATATTCCTTATAAATTACCAGTTAATATTTTGTTATTATTTTATTAATGTAGTATCTTAATTAATTATATGGTATATTGAATTACCTTAACAAATTATTTTTATTCTGCACTCATTTAAAAATCAATAGATCGATTTTTTTCATTAAATAATTTCATAATATGTTTTTCAATAATAAATTTAATTTCAGGGCCTTATTTAAGAGATGTTTATTCTTTTATACCATTGGAACAAGCTTAAGATATGGAAAACCCATTTTTTCATCAACTTCTATTCCATAGTAGATAGTCCTAGGCTTTATACCATAGATAAATGAAACACCATTAATCGTCGTGAGAATCATTACATAATCTGCAATATTCTTTATTTCCTTATTAATTTCCTGGCCAGGCTTCGTTATTGACAATGCAATAGATTTTGAACTTTTTAGTCTAGTTAAATTGGCAAATATATTTTTTAGGGTCTCATCTGGACCTATTGAATACTCTAGAAAATCATGATGAAATATAAAAAGTGTTTTTTCATATTTTTTTATAAATTCTTCAACCTTTTCCCTGTGTATTTCTGCTGCTTTTTTAGGATCCATACCTCCAAGTGCAATGACATTCTCTCTTTTCGATTCTGCGATTGAATAATCAATGTAGTAGGTATTCTTATCAAGTATCTCACCAGGTATCCAATGGCTGAAATGTCTCCTGTTTGCATCATAAGAATATCCTGGAGTTGGTATTGCAAATACACCGTAATTAAGGGAGAAAAAGTTGATTATAATGGGTGTTTCAAAGATTCTCCAGGCTTCAAGCAAAACATTTCCCTCAACCTGAATATTAAAGAAGGATCCGTATCTAATGCCACCGCCAAGCAATTTGTCAAGATCTTCAATTCCTGTGCTGTACATACCATCCTTTTCTGGTATTGGTCTCCAACTTTTATTTATTTTACCCCTTATTTCTAGGGGCTGAAAAACAGAGAATCTACCTGAATTTAATGTGAAGGCATAGCTTGATGTATTTATCTCACCACCCCTCAATTTTTTTAATGTTAATTTCCTTATCCTTCTACCATCCTCTATACTATATGAAATGTTTATAATACCATCAACAACATAATCCTCCATAGATCCTGAATCCTTCTCAGAAACAAATATGACTGTTGCGTCAGCACTTTCAACAAGATCCTTCTGTATCATGTATGCAAACATGGCCTCATTAATGTTATATTTCCCTGTGATACCCTCCAGGGAATCTATTACAATGATTGATTTTTCAGGTAGTGCAGAATTTATTTCCCTGTAGAGGTGCTTTATTTCAGGTGCTCCTTTATCCTTCAAAAGCTGATTGATATATATCCTTCCAACTTCCCTTTTTTTATTTAGCTCCTTCAGGAACTGTTTTGCTGCTTCCTTATATTCTTCTTCCGGCTCTTCTTTATAGATCTCTGAAAGAAATTGTTCTGTAGCCACAAGTATTTTCATATTTTTTTCAATTTTTTTGAGCCATGGAAACTGTTGATATAAACTTGCATCACCAACACGTGTTGAAAAATATAATGCTTTATGAGTATTCATTAGGGATTCCAGTAATGAAAGTGCAAATGTTGTTTTTCCGCTTCCTGGTGGGCCTTTAATTATTAAAGAGTATCCTGCATCTACACCAATTAATTTGTTTAAATCTTGATTTAATTCACTAATCATTTGTTTACACAGTGTGTAAATGTTATATTTCCTTATTAATTTTTTTATTAACAATTTACATTAACATAATAAATTAAATTAAGATATTAGAGATATCAAATTAAATAAAATATTTAATTGATAATAGTTTTTAATTCAACACTAATAAATAAAAAAGGTTTATTTAAATAAAATCTCTTTTTAACCCCATTGAATGTCGTATAACTTCTGTTATACAACATTAATTTTTTCTTACAACAAAATTTTCCTTACCTTTAAATATCTCAAGTTCATTGAGAAGATCCTCTAAAACATCTTTATTATCCTCGGGCTTTATTTCCT
>WSBC01000026.1 GCA_009758405.1 Methanobacteriota archaeon | reverse complement strand
ACTGGAAGGTATGCACCTAGAGAGCTTTTAGATATTGCAGACTATGTTACTGAAATGATGGAGATCAAGCATCCTTACCAAAGGGGAATAAGAGCCAGGTCTGGGATTGATTATTAATAGAAAATACAAAATTTTAAAATATGAAAAAATCATAATAATACTGGTGATAGAATGAAAAAAATGACAGAAAAGAATTTGGGGGATGCTTTTGCAGGTGAAAGTCAGGCACATATGAGGTATCAAATTTTTGCCGATGTTGCTGAAAAGGCAGGTTATAAGAATGTTGCAAGATTATTTAGGGCAATTTCCTATGCAGAACAGGTCCATGCAACAAATCATTATAGGGCTTTGGGACTTATAAAAGATACTGAGAATAATCTTCAAGTTGCCATAGACGGTGAAACCTATGAAGTGGAAGAGATGTATCCAGTATTCAATGAGGTAGCAAAATTTCAAGGTGAAAAGAGTGCAGAGCAATCAACTCACTATGCTTTAGAGGCAGAAAAGATACATGCTGAATTGTACAAAAAGGCAAAAGAAAGTGTGAAGGGGAAGAAGGATATTGATATAGGGGATATTTACATTTGTACCGTGTGCGGTTATACAGCCGTGGGCAAGGCTCCAGAGAAATGCCCAGTTTGCGGAGCTCCTGCTTCCGCATTTAAGAAGTTCTGATCTCCTATGGGAAAGAAGGCAAGAGAAATTGTTGAAATAAGCGTACCTGAGATAATCAGTGATCTTAACAGGGCATATGCCGATGAGTGGCTATCCCTTTATTTATTCTGGTATTCATCCAGAACAACAATAAACTCCAATTTAAAATTAATCTTTGAAAAAATATATTTAAGGGATCTTAAACATGCTGAATTGTTATCTTCAAGAATAAAGACTCTAGGTGGTTCAATAATATACAACCCTTCAGAGATGATTAGGATTGGTAATTGTAAATATCCTGAATCTATAAATTCTAAGAATGAAAAGGAGATGATCGAATCATTACTAAGCTTTAAGCGCTGCCTCATTGAAGTATTTAACAGACTCATAAAAAAGACGCACGGAAAGGACTTTATCACCTATGGAATTGTGCAGGAAATAATTAAGGAAGAAATTGAAGATGAAGAAATATTGGAATCAATTATGTAAGGAGGTGTAAAAATGAAAAAGTTTGGAGATGTAGTGATTTCGCCTGAGAAGGAAGGGAAAGAGAAGCATGTGCCAGTAATAGATGCGCCCAAGAAGGTGAAGGCAGGCCAGTGGTTTACGGTGACTGTGGTTGTTGGGAAGGATGTGCCGCATCCGAATCTTGTGGAGCACCATATAAAATGGGTACAGATATTTGCCCAGGTAGATGGAAGACCTTACAATCCTGTTCACGTTGCAACATTTGATCTTGGCCCCACATTTGCAGACCCTTCTGTTACATTTAAAATGAAGCTTGAAAAGAAATCCACAATCTATGCTCTGGCATATTGCAATGTACATGGTGTATGGGAAAACTCTATTGATATTGATGTAGAATAAATTTTTTTAATTTTTTTAGGTGAGAAAAATGGAAGTAAAAGAATTGATAGAGATGGCATATCAAGCAGAAGAGGATGCATATCAATTTTATTTGAAATTTTCAAATATTGTTGTGAATCCATCTGCAAGGGAGATGCTCAAAGAATTAGCTGAGGAGGAAAAGAATCATAAAAATATACTCTTAAAATACTTCTCTGAAAAGGATGTAAAAATAGATAATTATCCTCTTTTGAAAATAGCAGATCACCTTCCAAAAAAAGAGAAAATAGATGAGCACTCTGACCTTAAAGATATTTTATTATATGCGATCGGTAGGGAAGAAAAAGAGTTCAATTTTTACAATGAAATGGAGAATCATATACTTGATGAGAATATAAAAAATATACTTGATTTCCTAAAAAATCAGGAGATGAACCATAAGGCAAAGCTTGAAAATTTTTACGATGAGCTCATTTACGGGGAATTTTGAATGCTAAAAGAGATAGAATTGAGAAAAAGTTACAGAAACTTTTCAGACAAAGAGATAGTTGATGAAATAATTAAAGATATAATAGAGGCAGGTAGGTTAGCACCATCCTGTTTTAATAAGCAGCCCTGCCATTTTATACTTTTGAAAAAACCAAAGAATGAAAAGATTTTCCCATTCATAAACAAGGGCAATTCATGGGCTAAAAACGCCTATGCATATGTAGTAATGGCCTGCGATCCAGATTCTGCCTGTGTTGTTCATGGGATGAATTATTTTCTTCTAGACTGTGGTTTGGCAGTGGAAAATATGCTTTTGAATGCATATTATCATGGTCTCATAGCCCATTCCATTGCAGGATTTGATGAAATAGGCGTAAAGAAATCACTGAATATTCCTGAAAATTACAGGGTTCCAGTAATAATTGTTATTGGATATCCTGAAGGAAAAGAGATTAGGGAAAGGGAAAGAAAAAGTTTAAGAGAAATTTTACATGAGGGAGAGTGGTAAAATGCTAAAGGAAGGAGATAATGTATCATTTATTGATGAAATATTTCCAGATTTAAAAGGCAAATGGATAATTCTTTATTTTTATCCAAAGGATTTTACATCTGGATGCACAAGAGAGGCAATTTCATTTAGAGATAAATATGAAAAATTTAAAGAAATGGGCGTTGAAATTATAGGTGTTAGTGTAGATGACGCTGAAACCCATAAGAAATTCAAAGAAAAATTGAATCTTCCATTTAATTTATACAGTGATAAATCTAGAACATTGGTTAAAAAATTTGGAGTAGAAAATATGGGGAAGGCTAGAAGATCCACATTTTTAATAAATCCGGAGAGGAATATTGTTAGTGTTTGGGGGAGGGTAAATATTGATATTCACGCTGATGAAATAATTGAAAAATTAAAGGAGGTAAAAAAATGGGAATAAAATACCAATGTAGCGTATGTGGATATATTTATGATCCAGATATTGGAGAACCAGATAGGGGGATTGCTCCTGGTACACCCTTTGATGAATTGCCTGATGATTATACATGTCCCGTTTGTGGTGCAAGTAAGGAGTTGTTTATGAGACTATGAAAATAAATGATTTGGCGGTTAGGATAGGCGGGCAGGCTGGTGATGGATCGCTTGCCACAGGTGAAATACTATCAAGATATTTCAGGCGAATTGGCTTTTATGTGGCTACTGACAAGGATTTTCCATCAAGGATAAGGGGAGGGCATACAAGCTATGCAATCAGGGGTGCTCAAAAAAAGATATATTCAATTGGGGACAGGATTGATGCACTACTATCCTTTGATGAGGATTCAATATCTCTCCATATTGATGAAATCGAGCCAGGAGGTGTTGTAATTTACGATAACAGTAGAAAAGACATTGAAATAAATAGGGAAGATATTAAGAAGATAAAGATACCTCTTGCCAATATTGCAAGGAAGGAGCTTGGAATTGAATTGATAAAAAATACCATGGCACTTGGCGTGATCTCACATCTATTTCATTTTGATGAAGTTATAATGAAGGAAACGATAAAGGATACATATAAAAATAAAAGTGAAAAAATTATTGAAGAAAATTTAAGGGCCTTTGATATAGGAGTTGAGAAATCGAAGGGTCTACCATTAATGGAAAATTACTCTTTACAAATTTTAAGAGGAGAGGATGATACCCTTTTACTAATGGGAAACGAGGCGATAGGCCTAGGCGCACTTGCAGCAGGCTGCAGATTTATAGCTGCATATCCAATTACACCCGCAAGTGATGTATTGGAATTCCTTTCAAAGCATTTGCCTGAAAGAGGTGGTGTAGCTATTCAGGCAGAATCGGAGATAGCAGCCATAAATATGGCCGTAGGGGCTGCATATGCAGGATTGAGGGCAATGGCAGTGACATCAGGTCCAGGCTTTGATTTAAAAACTGAGGGGATAGGATTGGCCAGCATGATAGAACAGCCTGTGGTTATACTTGATGCACAGAGGGCAGGACCTAGTACAGGTTTACCTACAAAAACTGAGCAGAGTGATATAAACCATGCTATCTATGGTGGTCATGGTGATAAGGCTAGAATAGTAATAGCCCCTGGAAATGTGGAGGAGGCATTTTATTTTTCCTTCCAAGCATTCAACCTTTCAGAGAAATTTCAAGTACCTGTAATAATCCTCAGTGATGAATTAATTAGCTGGAATAAACAGGTGGTAAAAAAATTTGATCTAAAATCATTAAAAATAGAAAGGGGTAAATTGGAATTAAACCCTTCAGATAAAGGTAAAGAATTTCCAAGATACAGCCTGGAAGATGATGGTATATCATACAGAACTATACCTGGTATTGAAAAAGGCATACATCTTGAGACAGGTGATGAACACGACATCTATGGGCATATTACTGAGAACCCTGTAAATAGGGTAAAAATGATGGAAAAGAGAATGAAAAAAATAGAATTGATGAAAAAGGAATTATTCCCTTCCATTGTTGAGGGTGAAGGGGAGGTAGCAATAATCAGTATGGGTTCAACAATGGGTCCAATAATTGAGGCAATGGAAAGACTACCAAAAAATATTAAATTCATCAGGGTAAGGACCCTGTTTCCTTTTCTGGATGATGTTAAGGAGAATCTAAAGGATGTTAAAATTGCCTTTGTTGTAGAGCAGAATTACCTTGGCCAGCTGGAGGATCTGGTGAAACTTAACACAGGATTCAGAAATACAGTTGGAATAAGAAAGTACGATGGCAGATCATTCAGGCCAGGAATTATAGAAAGGAAGATAAGGGAGGTGATGGGATGGTGAATATTAACCTCTATGATAGGGATACTCCAACATGGTGTCCTGGCTGCGGTGACTATGGTGTTCTTACAGCATTAAAAAGAGCAGCTTCAAATCTTGGTCTTGATCCCACAAAAACAGTTCTTGTTACAGGCATAGGCTGCTCAAGCAAGATTAATAGTTATTTTTATTCCTATGGCATACATACTATCCATGGCAGGGCTGCAGCAGTTGCAACAGGAATAAAACTCTCCAACCCTGAGCTGGAGGTAATCATAGCGGGAGGGGATGGAGATGCATATGCAATAGGAACTGAACATCTTGTACACATCGCAAGGAGAAATCTTGATGTTGCATACATTGTGATGAACAACCAGATTTATGGCCTTACCAAGGGCCAAGTATCACCAACTAGCGATGAAGGTTTTATTACAATCACAACACCCTATGGTTCCTACGAGAAACCGGTAAATGGTCCTTTACTTGCACTTGCTTCAGGAGCCACTTTTGTTGCAAGGGGTTTTTCTGGTGATCCATTACAGCTTTCAAACATAATAGAGGAGGCAATAAAACATAAGGGCTTTGCTTTGGTGGATGTACTTTCACCTTGTGTCACGTGGAATAAAATAAATACATACGATTGGTATAAAGAGAATTCATATCAGCTTAAGGATCATGATCCAACTGATAAAAAGAAGGCATTTGAGATCCTTCTTGATGAAAAATTTGCACTGGGCATAATTTATAAAAAGGAGGAAAAAACATTTGAAGAAAAGGTATTCAGAAAATTTGTTCATTCGCCATTGAAACCCATTGATGTGGATTTATCAATAGAAAAAATATATGATGAATTCAGGTGATCCAAATGAAGATTGGAGGGCATATGTCAATATCAGGTGGTTTTTCAGGAATACCAGAAAGGGCGAAATCTATTGGACTGAACTGTGCCCAGGTTTTTACAAAGAACCAAAGGCAATGGATTTCAAAACCCCTTAATATGGATGATGTAATTTTATTTCAAGAGAATAGTAAAAAGTACGGTCTTTTAATTACAGTGGCTCACGCATCATATCTTGTAAATCTTGCTGCACCCGATAACGAAAATTGGGAAAAGTCCATAAAATCAATGGTACATGAAATGGAAAGATGCTCGCAGCTTAAAATACCATATTTAATATTTCATCCTGGGGCTCATATGGGTAAAGGCGAGGATTTTGGCTTAAACAGAATAGTGGATGCCATTGACAAAATTATTGAATTATCAGAGGTTAAGGATGTTAATATAACATTAGAGACAACAGCCGGTCAGGGTACCAATCTTGGCTACAAATTTGAGCATCTTAATTACATTATAGAAAAAGTCTCTGATGAAAAGAGGGTGAATGTTTGTATGGATACATGCCATATATTTGCCGCTGGTTATGAACTTAGAAGTGAAAAAGGTTACGAAAATACAATGAATGAATTCCAGAATAAAATAGGCTTTGAGAAGCTTGTTGCTGTACATTTAAATGATTCAGAAAAGGCCCTTGGTAGTAGGGTAGACAGACATGCACAGATTGGCTATGGTTACATAGGAAGACAGGGATTTAAAAATATACTATTGGATAAAAGATTCCAGGATGTACCATTTATACTTGAAACACCAGGAGGGGAAGAATTATATCCCCAGGACCTTAATGTAATAAAGGAAATTTTTGAAGGTGAAATTTTATGAAAATCAAGGAAGGAGTTTATTGGGTAGGTGTAAAGGACCCAAAACTTAGGATATTTGATGTTATAATGCAGGCAGAGGCAGGAACAACATACAATAGTTACTTAATTTTAGGGAATGAAAAGGTAGCCCTTGTAGATACTGTAAAGGCAAGTTTCAGGGATGAATTTTTCAAGAAAATTGAAGAAATAATACCCATTGAAAAAATAGATTATATTATACTAAATCACCTGGAACCAGATCATTCAGGTGCCCTACCTTATATTCTGGAAAAAACAAAAGCTAGAGTAGTTATTTCTAAAAACGCCCAGGTAATACTCAAAGAACTTTTGCATAGGGATATTAATCCTATGCTGGTGGGTGATGGTAATAGTATATCCTTGGGGGATAAGACACTCGAATTCATACAGGCACCATTTTTGCATTGGCCTGATACAATGTTTACATATCTGGTTGAGGATTCAATTCTTTTCCCATGCGATTTCCTTGGTTGTCATTACTGCGATGAAAATTCAATATTCAACGATGAAACACTTGATTTTTCATTCTCATTTAAACATTACTTCTTCACAATAATGAGACCATTTAAGGAATACTCCCTACAGGCAATAAAAAAGATTGAAAATAAAAAGATTGAGATAGTTGCGCCTAGTCATGGGCCTATATTGAGAAATGATCCATGGAAATATATAAATTTGTACAGGGAATGGTCCACACCTAAAAAGAAGGATTATAAAAAGGCTGTAATATTTTATGCATCTCCCTACGGTGGAACAGCGGCAATGGCGCAAAATATTGCAAAGGGGCTTATGGATAATGGAATAGTAACTGAAATATTTGATCTATCTGGGACAGGAATAGATGAAACAATAATAGATATAATTGAAGAAAGCGATGCACTTATTGTTGGTTCAAGTACAATAAATGGGGATGCGATAAAGCCTGTATGGATACTTCTGGCTAGCCTTGCCACAATAAGCCTAAGAAATAAAATTGGATTTGCCTTTGGTACATATGCCTGGAGCGGAGAGGCAGCAAAGATGATAGAAAATAGGATGAAGGATCTTAAAATGAAGGTTCCTGAGCCTTTCCTTAGAGCACAGATGGTACCGACAGAGGAGGACCTACAAAAATCCTATGAGGTGGGTAAAAGACTTGCAGAGGTCATAAAATCCTCCTCATAAAATACCTTTTACCATAATATTCCATTACCTTTATTTTTCCATCATTCAAAAGTTTTTCTATTAGGGAATAATCATTTCCTGACCTCTCCAAAAACTTTTCAACAGCATCCTCCCTCATTGGATGCACGGACAATATTGATAAAAGATTGATTTCTGGATTATCCGTTATTGAGAAATCTTCACCTTCATAGCCTATCAAATACTCTACCCTACCTTCACCTAAAAATTTTTCGAATACTTGGTAACCAGTATTTAAAACATTTTCCTCCGGTTTTTTAACCCATTCTTCTGCCGGAGGTCTGGTTGGTATTGATAAATAAGCCTTATGTAGATTATTCAACCCTGAGAGAAAAATTCCTATTTTTTCAAAATCATAATCAATATTTCCTACTACCATTGTCTCAGTAATCAATTTTCCTTTGTATTCTGAAGAGAAATACTTAATACCGTCAAGTATTTTATTTAGATCGAGACACTTATGTGGTCTATTTATCCTTTTCCATGTGTTTAATTCCACAGAATCAACCTTTAAAGAGACTAAATCAGCCAAAAAAAGTTCATTCCTTACATCCTCATCCCATATTAATGAGGAGTTTGTTATTATTGCAATTTTTTCACCAGTTTCCTTTAAAAGGGAAATCTCTTTTCCAAGATTAATATCAAGTGTGGGTTCCCCATCAGGAACAAATGTAATATAATTCACAACCTCTTTTTTATCTTTTATTAAATTCAGCTTTTGCATTACGCTCTTTAATATTTTATCAGGGCTATAAAAATTCCTTCTTTCACACTCCATTTTAATTGTTTTACCTATTTGACAGTAGATACAACCGTAGGTGCAGGTTTTCCCTGGAATATTATTTACACCAAGGCTTCTCCCAAGCCTTCTTGAAGGTACTGGTCCAAAGGATATATAATTATCCATGGTTAAATGTATGCATTTAATTATTTTAACCTGGTGAAGAAAATTAGATTTACTTGGAATTTTAAATTTTCAGTTCATTTTTTAAAAGAAATATAAAATAACAAAGCTAATGCCATTATATTTAAGAAATCTTAACGTTTTCTTGTACAATACTAACAAAATTTTTCATGATTATTAAGCAGTTTTACTATCAATAAAATAATTTAAAATTGGTAATAATTAAAAAAATTTAAATTTAGAAAATATTTAAATAATAATTAGATATATCTATTGAACTATGATGATAGAGGCAAAAAAACTGGTTAAGATCTACAATGGAAATATTAAGGCAGTTGATGGCATAGACCTCTCTATAGAAAAGGGGGAAATATATGGATTTCTTGGTCCAAATGGTGCAGGCAAAACAACCACTGTAAAGATGCTTACAACATTATTAAAACCAACTTCAGGTTATGCAAGTATAAACGGCTTGGATGTTGTTAAGGAACAGGAAAAGGTAAGAAAAATAATTGGTCTTGTACCACAGGATCTTTCTGTGGATGATGATCTAAAGGGAATTGAAAATCTTGAATTGCAGGCAAGTTTTTATGGTATAGGGAAAGAAGAGGCAAGAAAAAAGGCAAAAGAATTACTTGAACTTGTTGATCTATATCACGCAAGGGATAGGTATGTTTCAACCTATTCTGGGGGTATGAGGAAAAGATTAGATCTTGTATCCGGTCTAATACATGAACCAGAGGTATTATTTTTGGACGAACCTACCCTTGGTCTAGATGTTCAAACCAGAACAAAGATGTGGGAATACATTGAAAATTTAAGAAAAAACCTTGGCATAACAATATTCATCACGACGCACTATCTGGAAGAGGCTGACAGACTATGTGATAGAATTGGTATAATAGACAAGGGGAGAATTATGGTGGAGGGAAGGCCTGAAGAGCTAAAGAATAGCGTAGGTTTTGATTTAATTTATATCCTTTCTGAAAGGCCTGAGGAAATTAAAAAATATCTTGATAATGCTATTAATATTGAGATTCTTGAAGATGGAACCATAAGGTTCAGCGTACATAATAGTGAAGAGTACATCCCACTGTTGCTCCAGAAGATCTATCAGGCAGGTATAAAGATAAAGAGGCTCAGTATACAGAAGCCTAGTCTTGACACAGTATTTTTGAAGTATACAGGCAGAGAAATGCGTGAGGATGAAAGCAGAGAGGATATTATTAGGACAATGAGAGCAATAAGGAGGGCGCGATAAATGGGAGCAAGATATTCTTTAACTGTAAGAGAGCTTAAAAAATGGATAAGGAATCCAGCTAACCTTTTCATTACTCTTATACAGCCATTATTCTGGATTATCCTTTTTGGAAGTGCATTTGATATAACTAAGATAATTCCCCCCACAATCCCTGGAGGATCTTCATTAGTAATGGGTACATTTTTTATGGGTGCAAAAAATTACATATCATTTCTTACACCTGGAATGCTCGCCATTATGGCCCTTTTTTCTGCGATGTTTTCTGGAATGACAATAATATGGGATAGAAGGTTTGGATATTTAACTAGACTACTCGTTTCACCTATCCCTAGAGATTCAATTGTTCTTTCAAAGGTATTTTCATCCACAATAAAGGCACTTGTTCAATCTGTAATATTATTTTCCATTGCCCTTATAATCCCGAATGGTCTTTATGTGTCAAGTTCCTTTAACGCTTACGATTTAATCGGCATCTTTATTATAATTTCATTGCTCTCAATTGGCTTTTCAAGTCTATTTTCAATCATAGTGATCAGGGTAAAGAAGATGGAGACATTAATGGCAATTGTAAATCTATTAAACCTTCCACTTATGTTTGCTAGTACAGCAATGTTTCCACTAGATATTATGCCTGACTGGTTGAAGAATATAGCCTCTTATAACCCTGTCTCTTGGGCAGCAAACTCCCTCAGGTACTTGATAATCCAGGGATCCTGGAATAGCACACTTTTTAACTATATAATATATCTAATAATATTTGATTTGGTGATGTTTTTGGCAGTATTTCTTGTTTCCAGATACGGTTTTGAGGAATAATCAAATCTCCCTTATTTTTTTAAATGCATCCTCTAAGATTTCTATTATTTTCTTTCTATTTTTTTCCAGTGATTCATCATCCATTGAGATTATTTGATCAGTAATCTTCCTTAAAATAGCTCCAATCTCCTCTATCTTTTCAAATTTTTTTCTTTTTAGTTCAATGGAATTCTTCCATTTTTGCATATTTTCTTTAAGATATTTTTCACCATTTTCCGTAATATAATATTTTTTCTTTCCTTCCAATGACCTTTCTTCAATCATCCCTTCCCTGATAAGGCTCCTCAAATTTGGATAAATAACTCCTGTGCTTGGTGTGTAGAAACCCATACTAATCTCTTTTATGGATTTTTTTATTTCATATACACCCTTGGGTCCATTGTTAAGAACATAAAGTATTATATTCCTTAATGTCCCCCTTTTAAAGTGTTCCCTTTTATCAATCATAGATATATCTATATAATCTTAAAATATTTAATATTTTTTACTGTAATTTTGGTAAATTAATTCTGCTATATCAAATACTGTTGAATCCTTTGAAAGATTTGTAAAGCATATAGGGCAGGCTGTTACGATCCTGTTACCATTTTTTTCCTTTAGCTGTTTGAACCTCACCATAGAAATTGAATTTGCAAGCTTCGGATAAAGGAGTTCAGCAGGACCACCACAGCAAAAATTGGATTTTCCATTCCTCTCTGGGAGTATTACATTGCCAATTGATCCTATAAATTTACTTGGAATATCAAAATCCTCATGCATAGTAAAATGGCAAGGTTGATGGTATACCAAATTTTCATCCATTTTTTTTAATGGTATATTAACAAGTTCCAAATAGTAAAAAACTCGGAAATTAAAATTATCAACGTACATTGGATAAAGAACTTTAAAGGCCTCATGGGTATGAGGATCAATAGTAATTATGTTTTTAACATTTTTTGAAATAAAAAGATCCCTAATATATTTACCATACTCGATAAATTCTTCCAAATAACCAAGTTCGTATAGGAAAGCCCCAGAGTATGGTTCATCCTTACCCAAATACCTGAATTTAATACCAGAGCTCTTTAAAAGGAATGCTATATCAAGTAAAATTTTTTCCATTCTTTCCATCATAATTTTATCAGGAATTGCTATAATCTTCAAAATACCAGGCTTTCTCTTTATAAGTCTGGCCATATTTTCTATTGTTTTTTCATTCAACTTTGCCTCAATTTTAGAAAGAAAAGAGCTGTAGGGCATCAGCTGATACATATTTCCAGTATATAGAATTGTGTCTGAAGAATCATCGAAGTCTATTTCCCTAGCCCAGGAACACATTTTCTCCCTTATACCAAGTGGATTACCATATTTCATTATCAACGAAACTATCATTTCGGCTACAGGTTTTCTCCTAGATGGATCCCTGTTTATAACATTCCTCATCATCTGACTTACCCTTCCAGGGTTTACACCTGCAGGACATACATAGTAGCATGAATAGCATTCTAGACACGAAAATATAGAGTCTTCAATGTTTAATGTAATTCTACCATGTGATTTTACCTCCTTAAGTGATTCTTTTGAAATAAAAACCCTCCCCCTGGCACCATATATTGCCCTATAATTTTTTGATGGAAGGGTAGGGCATACACTCTCACAGAATCCACAATTAATACATTTTTCAGTCTCCTGAACAAGATCTTCAATTACGCTCATTAGAACATTTTCCCCCTGTTTAGTATGTTTTTTGGATCAAAGATGTTTTTTATACTCTTCATGATTTCAATATTTTTCAATGAATTTTTATACATATACTCCTCCCTTAGGAGTTCAATCTTTTCAATACCTATACCATGTTCTGAAGAAACTGAACCATCGTTTTTAAGGGCAATTCTGCCAAGTTCCATCATAAAATCGTTTACAATTTTCATTTTTTCCCTGTCATTTATATCTGCAAATATGTTAGCATGAATATTTCCATCACCAATATGTCCAAATAATGCTACCTTTAATTTATATCTCTCAATACTTTCCTTTATTTCTATCAATGTTTTTGGTAGTTTTGATGCCGGAACAACTATATCACCAATTATAACATATTCCCCAGGCTTTTCCCTTTCGTTTAGCTGGGATGAATATAGACCCTTTCTTGCCTGGTACATTGCCGCCATTTCATCTGGATCCTTCGTTATCTTTATTTCCAGTATTTCAGTAGATTTTAGAATTTCTGCAGCTTCATTCAATTTTTTATCCAAGGATTCTTCAGTTGAGGAAATATCTATTAAAAGTAGGTATTGTGCCTGTTCTGGAAATTTTAATCCCTTTGTATGTGTAATTGAATCCATAGAAATTTTATCCATGAATTCCGCGATAAGTGGTGTGATACCATTTTTCTTTAAACTTGATATTGCCTTGCCTGCCTCCTCTATAGACCTATAATAAACCATTATTCTTCCATATTTTTCTGGGATTGGTGAAATCTTTAGAATTGCCTTTGTAATTACCCCCAGGGTTCCTTCACTTCCAACCATCAATGCAGTTAAATCGTAACCAATGGATCTTTTCAAAACCTTACCTCCAGTTTGAATAATTGTACCATCAGGTAAAACAACCTCAAGGCCCAATACCCATTCCTTCGTAGCACCGTACATTGCTGCCCTGAGACCACCAGCATTTGTTGATATTGAACCACCAACTGTGGCGGCGATAGAACTTGCAGGATCTGGTGGATAAAAATGTTTAAAATTTAACAGATGTGAATTAAGATAATCAAGTTTTACGCCAGCCTCAGCTATAACATACCTATCTTCTATGCTCGTCTCAAGGATTTTGTCAAACCTAGCCATGCTAAGTATAACACCCTCATTTACAAGTATTGAAGATCCAGTAAGTGAAGAGCCCCCACCCCTTACGGTAACTGGAATACCATCCCTCTGACATATTTTCATGATGGATGAGACCTCATTTACATTCCCTGGCATAAGAACCGCATAAGGCAATTTTCCAGTAAAAAATGATGCATCCTTGGTGTATGGCAGGATATCCACCTTTTCCGTCAGAACATAATCCTTACCTAAGATTTCAATAAACTCCTTGATATCCATATAAGATTGAATCAAATATACAATATAAATAATTTTTTAATGTATTGCCTCAGGGATATCCTTTATTGTTGAATACCTGAAAACAGGGCCATCTTTGCACACATAATATCTTCCTATGTTGCAGTGCCCACATATTCCGAAACCGCACTTCATTCTTCTCTCCATTGAAAGGTAAATGTTATCATCACTTACTCCCATCTTCTTTAGCTCTATAATTGAAAATTTCATCATTATTTCAGGACCAATTATTAAAAAGTCCGCATCTTTATTCTTAATTCTATTGAAGATTGTAGTTACAACTCCTACATTTCCATCCCAAGTTGAATCACCCCTATCCACTGTAATTTGAACATCAATATAATTTGACCAATAATCAAGTAATTTTTTGTAGACAATGTCCGATGGAGTTCTGGCGCCATATAGCAACTGCATATCCTTTGCACCCTTAGAAAGCCAATATTCTATATATGATCTTGCAGGGGGTAACCCTATACCTCCCGCTATAAGTACTGTAAATCTCCTGTGTTCAGGAAATCCATTACCATAGGGGCCCCTCAAACCTATATAGTCACCCTTGACCAACTTATGAAGTTTTTCAGTCACCGCCCCAACACGCTTTACACTAAAAATCAAACCATCATTCCATGATGCAATGGATATAGGGATTTCCCCAGCATCACGTACATATATCTCATAGAATTGACCAGGGACAGGATCTTCATCAATTGTCTTCTCTACAATAAATGTTTTTATATCATCAGTCTCTTTATATATATCTATAATCCTTGATTTTACAGGTATCATAGATCTCATTTTTAAACACCCCTAATAAAATCTCTAATATCTATCCTTACTGGGCAGGTCTCGATGCATCTTCCACAGCCAGTACATAGATAATATGAAAAGTTTTCATAATGGAATTTTAGTTTGTGCATAAATCTTTGCCTTAAACGAAGATCAAGTGTTGGTCTTGGATTTATGTTCCCAGCCATCCTAGTAAAGCCAGAAAGTATACATGAATCCCATTCTCTGTAAAGACCATTATCATCATATGTGTCAAAGCAGAAGCATGTTGGACAAGCAAAGTTGCAGGCGCCACAAGATATGCATCTTTTTGCAAATTCGGCATATTTTGGATCGTTCCATGAAATTTTTTTATCGAGATCCTTTACATCCAAAGGTGGCATTTTTTTGTAAAAATCTGACATGATTATCTCTAGGGCTTTAATTTCATTTTCTCCTCCCTCTTCAAACCTTTTTCCTATTAGATTTTTGTTGTTACATTCTATGACATAATAATTTCCAATATCCGTGAATTGCATCTCATATTCCATAAGTCTGGGGCCTGAAAATGTTGTACAAAAACCATATTGACAGGGTTCAGTACAAACAAAATTTAGAAAATGTACTCTTTTTCTCCTTTCTGCATAAGAGGGATCTATGCCAAGTACATCATCAAGCATTCTGTAACCAAGTAAATCGCACGATTTAACCCCAATTACAATCACTTCCTTATCATCTATTTCTCCAATTTTTTCCCGAGGGGGATAAATAAAATTCTTAGGGCCTAATATAGTTCTTTCATCAGTGAATTCACTTCCTTTTTCAAGCTTTGAAAATATTACATCATTACCAATTTTTTTGGGGCCCCAAACTTCATAATTCTTTATTAGATCATCTATATACTCCTGCAAAAATTCCTTTTTCAATTTATATATCATGGATAACACCTCTCTATTCTAACTGCTGTTACCTTTAGTTCAGGAATTTTTGCAACAGGGTCTGTTTTAGGATTTGTAATCCTGTTTATAGGAGATTCAAAGTAGTGGAATGGGGCAAATAGAATCCCCTTCGGCACCATATCTGTTAACCTTGCTCTTATATTTACACTTCCATATTTGGATGTGATTTTAATACAGTCACCATCCCTTATGCCCATGGTCTTTGCATCATCAGGATTTATCTCAGCAAAAGGTTCTGGGGCCTCTCTTTCCAGTATATTTGATTTTCTTGTCATGGTTCCAGTATGGAATTGATAATAAAGTCTACCTGTGGTAAGTATGAAGGGATATTCCTTATCTGTATATTCATCAGGCCTCTTCCAGTATGATGGAATAAATTTACCCTTCCCCCTTGTAAAATTTTGTGTATGCATAATCTCTGTTCCTTTACATCCATTCACAGGCCACTGTACACCATTATACTCTATGCAGGAATATGTAAGACCACTGTACTGTGGCACAAGAGATGAAATTTCATTCATGATATCCTCTGGTGAGGAATATCTCCAATCATAACCCATCTCCCTGGCAATCATTGTGATTATTTCCCAATCGGCCTTTGCCTCACCAGGAGGTGAAAGGAATGGCCTTACCATCTGTATCCTTCTTTCAGTGTTTGTAAATGTACCCAATTTTTCAGCAAAACTTAATGATGGCAAAACAAGATCAGCATATATGGCAGTTTCAGTAAGGAATATATCCTGTACAATAAGAAATTCAAGATTTTTAAATGACTCTATGATTAAGTCACTTTCAGGTTCTGAAATCACTGGATTTTCACCCATAATGTAAAGACCCTTTATTTTTCCTTTTCTTGACAAATCGAACATCTCATTTAAAGCCGCTCCAGGCTTTGATGGAAGTTGGGTATTCCAGGCTTTTTCAAATATTTTTCTTCCCTCATCATCATATACTCTCTTATATCCTGGTAGAAAATCTGCAAGGGCACCCATATCACTGGCACCTTGGACATTGTTATGACCACGGAGGGGTGCAATTCCAGTTCCCTTTTTTCCAATATTTCCCGTAAGCATTGCAAGATTTGCAATGGCCTGGACATTTTCTGTACCTTGGGTATGCTGGGTGATGCCCATGGCATAGAATATTATACTCCTAGATTTTGCATACATTATTGCAGCCTTCTCTATAAGTTCTGGCTCTACGCCTGTTATCCTAGATCCCCTGTCAACATCATAAAAATCTATTACTTTTAAGTACTCTTCAAAATTTTCTGTTCTTTCCTCTATGAATTTTTTATCATACAGCCCCTTTTCAACTATAACATTTGCCATTGTATTTAAAAGGGCAAGATCCGTCCCTGGATATTGTCTCATATGAATTGTTGCAAAATTTGAGATCTGAATTTTTCGCGGATCTGCAAGAATCAATTTTTTTCCAATCAATACATTATTTATTATCCTAGCACCTATTATTGGGTGCTGTTCTGTTGTATTTGAGCCTATTATAAAATATAATTCCGAGTTATCAATGTCACGAATAGATGTTGTCATCGCACCACTTCCTATTGTGGAAATTAGGCCCTCAATCGTACTGGCATGACAGCTCCTAGCGCAATGATCAACATTGTTTGTTTTGAAAACCTGTCTTGCAAGCTTCTGCATGAGATAATTATCTTCATTTGTACATTTTGCACTTGATTGGAAACCAATGGAGTCAGGTCCATACTTTTCAAATATTTCCTTTAATCTCTTGACCGCAATTTTTATTGCCTCCTCCCAGGTTATTTCAATAAACCCGTCCCCTTTTTTTAAAAGTGGTTTTTTTAACCTTTTATTAGATTCTGCAAAACTCAGGCCTTTCCATCCCTTTATGCAAATTGTGCCATAATTAATTGCATCATATTTAGAAGGAATAATATTCAGAATCTTATTTCCATCCGAAACAACTATTATATTACAGCCTACGCCGCAATATGGGCATACTGTTTTTACTTCCATAATTAATGTAAATAAACAAAGGCTTAAAAAATTAAGCCTTGAAATTTTGATATGATGTTTTATTTATTTCTTAACATCTAAAGAAAGATTTCCATAAAAATTTTTAAAACTGTAATTTTAATGGAAAATCATGATACGCGCTCACGTGATATTTGAGGGAAAAGTACAGGGTGTATATTTCAGGGCGTTTGTTAAAAAGATTTCTGATGAGATGGGAATAAATGGTTGGGTTAAAAACCTATCCGATGGAAATGTGGAGGCGGTTTTCGAGGGGGAGAAGGATATTGTGGAAAAGGTAATTGAAAGATGTTCTACTGAGCATCCAAGGGCTATAGTTAGAAATACAAGGATTAGCTGGGAAGAACCTGAGCACATTATTGGTTTTGAAATAAAATATTGAAAAACTCTTAATAATTAAAATTATTCTATGAAATTTTCAAGATAGATTATTTTTTCAGGTAAATGGTAATTGTATCCCCCTCCTCCACAACATGTTCAAGGCCTACCTTTTGATTTGGATATTTGGCACTGGGGCCATTTATTACAGCATATCTAAAATTTTTAATGAAATCCTTATGTATTGCCCTGCAAATCATTTCAATGTTTGAATACCTCTTTACCACCATTTGCTCCAATTTTCCATTAGGGGGTTTAAGATAAACAGTGATAAAGTCTAGAGCATCAAAAATTGCATCCTTCAATGAATCTAGCCCCTCTCCATTGATTGCAGATACTTTCACCATTGAGTATTTTTCTGCAATATCAAGAACATTTTTCTCAATTCCTTGATCTATCTTGTTTAAAACAAAGATTCCCGGTATGTATACCCTGTTACCAGAAAGAAAGTCTATCAAGTCATCAATATCTATCTTGTCCCTTATAATTAGGTCAGCATTAACTATCTTAAATTCCCTCATTATTGATGAGATAATGTTGTCATCAAGATCTATATTCACTGTTTTCTGTATATTTATGCCTCCTCTATCCTTTTTTACAAGAAATATCCTTGGCCTTCTTCTATTCAACCTTATACCTGCATCATGGAGTATTTTTATAAGTGGCTCTGGGTCAGGGAAGTTTATGTCAGTTACAATTATTATCAGGTCTGAATTTCTCACCACACTCAAAACACCTTTACCCCTACCCTTTCCAGTTGCTGCACCCTCTATTAGACCAGGAAGATCGAGTATCTGTATTTTTGCACCCCTGTAAACCATCATTCCGGGGATAATGTTGACCGTGGTAAAGTCATAGTCACCCACCTCACTCTTTGCATTTGTAAGTTTATTAAATAGGGTACTTTTACCAACGCTTGGAAAACCAACCAAAGAAACCATAGCATTACCAGTTTTTTTAACTCCAGCCTGTCCTCCACCCCTTTTTGTAGATTCCTTAGCCTCCTTTAATCTTGCAAGCTTTGCCTTAAGCAAACCTATATGATGTTCAGTGGCCTTGTTGTATTTTGTCTTCCTTATTTCTTCTTCGATCTCCCTTATTTGATCTTCAATGTTAGCCATTCCTTAAATCACTCCAGTGATTTTTATCAATTTGATATTTTTTAAACTCATAATAAATATTTAGATTAAACACTTTCTTTTTAAAAATGGAAATAATCTCTATTTCTTTAACTTTATTTTTCTATAAAGGTTGATTTTTTACCCATTTATTTGTGCACTTTTTATGTACAATAAATCTTTTTAATATGAAGTGTAATAATCTATCATGGAATTAAAATATAGATTCTGGTTTGAAGATCAAGATGGTAAATATCTCTTTGGAGAAGGATTATATCTTCTCCTTAAATATGTTGATGAAACTCATAACCTCTCAAAAGCTGTTAAAATGATGAAAATGTCCTACAGGAATGGCTGGGGGAGGATCAAAGAGGTGGAGGAAAGGTTGGGTAAAAAAATTGTTGAAACAAAGAGGGGTGGAAGTATTTCCGGAGAGACAACACTTACAGAATATGGGAAAAAACTAATAACTGAATATGAAAGATACTTAGAGGTTTTTGATTATTACTCAAAAAGACCCTATAAAATACCTTCACTTACAGTAGATGGGATAATTAACGAAGGAAGGAGTATACTTTTAATTAAAAGAAAGAATGAGCCCTATAAGGGCTATTATGCTTTACCCGGAGGATTTGTAGAATATGGTGAAACAGTGGAGGAGGCAATAAAAAGAGAAATTTTTGAGGAAACGGGTCTTGAAGTAAAGATTTTAAATATACTTGGTGTTTATTCATCCCCCGATAGAGATCCACGTGGACATACAATAAGTATTGTATACATTCTTGATAAGATCTCTGGACACCCTAGGGCTGGGGATGATGCTGAAGATCTAAAATTTTTTGAAATCAAAAAAATTCCTGATTTAGCATTTGATCATAATAAAATAATTAATGATTATATAAAATTACTTAACCACAAGACTTGATACATTGAAATACCTTGATAATATTTCCTTAGAGGTCCTTAAGTTTCTCCCATTTTTACCTATTGCCCTTGCCTTGTTTGAAGGATCTACGCCAACAGAAATTCTTATCTCATCTCCATTTCTTTCTATGTTTATTTCCTTAACACCAAATCTATAGAAAAGGTTATATACAAACTTCTGTAAATCTTCACTATATTCAACTATTATTATATTTTTTCCTAGTCTTTCCTTTAGCCTTTTAACATTCTCCCCATTGTTAATTATGGCCTTTCTCAATGTCCTTGGATAAACAAGGAAAAATATATTTTCATCATCCTCTGCCACATCCTTTGCCTCTACATTTGTGAGTGCATAAAATTGTGACATATATCCAAGGAGTTTTTCATCAATCTTTATGGTTCCCATTTTTTCACTGCTCTTTAATTATGGAGGATTCACCAGGATCAACCACTGTAACAACTGAAATATCAAACATCTTTCCACAAACAGATCCGAGATCCGAAGCTGTGCCGTCAAAATGGATTATTTTCACATTTTCAAGGGTCTCACCTAAAAAATTTTTATCAGGGCAATTTTTTGCAACAATAAGGATCTTTGCCTCTCCCTTTTTAATTGCCTTTTTTGCCTGTTCAATACCAAAATATACCTTTCCAGTTGAAATCGCCTTTTTAATTTCCTTAACTAGATCCATACCAAATCACCTTTTTTTCTCAGGATATTTGTAAACTAGATTTACAGCACCTGTACCAAGGGTAATGGGCTGTCCCACTATAATATTTTCTGCTACACCCCTAAGACCATCACTTTCTCCAAGTAATCCTGCCTGTAACAAATGCTTAGAAGTAATTTCAAAGGCTGCCCTTGCAAGAACGCTAGCCTTTTTTCCTGCCACCCCATGCCTTCCTATTGCCTCAACGGTACCCTCAAAGGTCATCATATCTGCAACAAGCATAATGTGCCTTATATCTACATTAAGCCCTTGTTCCTCAAGGGTTCTTATACTCTCATCTATTATTGCATTCCTAGCTGCCTCTACACCAAGGACCTCGTATATTTCCATTATGTCGTTTGTTGTGGTTTTTCTTGGGTCAACTCCATCCATTTCCAGGACTGCCTTAAGATTAGATCCCTGGGTATAAATCCTGTATTCTTTTTGTGCCTCCTCATACTTAACTATGGCTCTTTCTATACCCTTAATTCCAGAAACAAGTAGATTTTTAACCTCCTCCGATAGGTTGTACAGCCTTTTGTATGAAGGCTCTTCAAGGGAAATAATAATATTATCGTCTTCCTCATTTATTGAAAGACCCTGATGCTTTATTCTCTTAAGCGCATCCATCACCTGTGTTTTTGTAATCCTTCTTTTCGCCATCTTTTCCCTGTCAAGAACGATTGTTATTGTCATCTCAGAGACATTAATTTCAACATCAGCAATGTCAATCATCTCTATGCTCTCTATCTTTTTTGCAATAATTTCTACCTTCTCCTGATCATTTTTAATAGAATCCTCAAGATAAATTGTCATAGTAGGTGTACTAGGTTTTGTCCTAGCATCAACAATCTCAATAAGCCTAGGAAGACCTTTTGTTATATTCACCTCTGCTACACCTGCATAGTGGAATGTTCTCAGGGTTAGCTGTGTTCCTGGCTCACCTATTGATTGTGCCGCAACAATGCCTACAGCCTCATGAGGATCCACCATGGACTTTTCAAAATCCTTGACAGTTTCCTCAAGAACTGCCCTAATCTCATCATCATTTAAATTAAATTTTATTATCCTTGAGGAAAGTTCCTCAACTATATTGTCAGGGAGTGATTTTTTCATAGAAGCAAGAAGCTCATGTATCTTTTCTTCCATTTTATTGAGCTTTCTGAATTTTTCAGGAATCTTTGGTGCCTCCTCCTCAATATTAATGAGCATAAATTTTTGTACCTTGGATCCCTGCTTCTTACCGACAGGCTCAATATCCTTAACATTCAGGTTTACCTTGTCCGCCCTTTCAATAACCAGAATTGCCTGAACCCCTTTTGTAGTCCTGTTATAATCACTTTTTACATCCTTTGGTAGTATCTCCTTTATGTATACCTCATACTCAATGATACTTCCATCAAATGTAACATATGCCCTCAAGGGTGTTTTAATCTCATCCGGTATATTGAAATCAACACCGTATTTTACAGGTAATTTTTCAATCATTTCTCTGAATTTTTTTTCATTATCCTTCCAAATAAAACTAAGCATCACTTACCACCCCTTTTTGCGCTCAAATATCTCTCCCCAAGTACTTTCTGGAATATGGAATCAAAATCAACAGGCTTTCCACCCTTAGATCTAGTTGGATCTATACCATCTTCACCATATTTGAACTGTATTATGTTATCAGTAGTATCTATCACAATACCATCATTATCAGTGACCTTGAGATCCTCAAGGGCATTTATTAGCCTTCTCTGCATATAACCGCTTCTAGATGTTCTTACTGCAGTATCCACAAGCCCTTCTCTTCCACCCATGGCATGGAAAAAGTATTCAAGGGGCGTAAGTCCCTTCTTATATGAGCTTCTCACATATCCATGAGCATATGCACCAAGATCCCCCTTCCTGAAATGGGGTAATGTTCTACCAAGGTAGCCCCTGTTTATTCTCCTTCCCCTTACTGCCTGCTGGCCTATGTTCGCTGCCACCTGTGAAAGGTTAAGCATTGATGCTCTTGCACCAGATCTTGCCATAATTACAGATGGATTCTCTAAACCCAGATGTTTACTTGCAATCTCACCTGCCTTTTTTTGTGCATCAGACAAAACTCTCATTATGTTGTCCTCAAGGGTCTCCTCTGGCGATTTCCCAGGCGATGGCTGTAGTATACCCCTCTGATAGGCATCAATGTATGTTTTTGTTGCCTCTATTGCATCATTCAGTATAAGATCAACCTGAATTTTGGTCTCCTCCGGTATATCTGTATCATCTATTCCCGTGGTAAATCCCCTGAATGAGATTACACCCACTGCAAGCCTTGTAAAATTGTCTATGAACTGAGCTGCAACATCCGGTGGATAGTCTCTTGAAATCTTATCTAAAAGTATACCCTTAAAGGCACCTATAGACTTTTCATCAATTGTGCCAGTTATAAGCCTACCTTCCTTTATCATAACATACGCATCATATGGGCATTTTTCAAATACGCACTCCTTGCATCCTGTACCATCACATATCTTAGATTTATATTCTATATTAAGATCCTTGGGCAGAATTAGGCTGAATATGTCCTTTCCTCTATAATACTCCTTACCATTCTCAATCACAGGATCAGGGAGCTTATCATATTTTACATAAGAAAGTATGTGAAGAGTCTCTTCTTTAGTGAATTTTGGATTCATATAAGTGAGCATAAACATACCAGTAATGTGATCGTGAACACCTCCTATTATAGGTCCTCCAAATCTTGGCGACCTGATGTGTTCCTGTACCGCCATAAGTATCCTTGCCTCGGCCTTTGCCTCTTCACTCTGGAGAACATGAAGGTTCATCTCATCTCCATCAAAGTCCGCATTGTAGGGTGGGCAAACAGCAAGGTTAAATCTGAATGTCCTATGTTTCATTACCCTCACTCTGTGAGCCATCATGGACATCCTGTGGAGACTTGGTTGTCTGTTGAAAAGTACAACATCGCCATCCATCAACTGTCTCTCTACAATCCAGCCTGGTTCTAGTTTATTAGCTATCTCTTCAGCATTCTTTTCCATAATTAGTATTCTCTGCCTCATACCTTTTTCATTCTGTTTTATTACATAGTTGGCTCCAGGTAGGTATTTTTCTCCCTTCGGGTTTGGTCCCCTTCTTACAATTTCCCTAAGCTTCTCTATGTTGAATGGGGTAACGGGAATTGGCACTGTTAATTCCCTTGCAGCCTCCTCAGGAACACCCACCTCATTTATTGACAAGAATGGTTCAGGGCTTATAACAGTCCTAGCTGAAAAATTGACCCTTTTTCCAGATAGGTTCGACCTGAATCGGCCCTCCTTTCCTTTAAGCCTTTGTACAAGAGTTTTTAATGGTCTACCCGATCTATGCCTTGCAGGTGGTAGACCTGAGGTTTGATTATCAAAATAGGTAGTAATATGGTATTGAAGGAGTTCCCAGAGATCCTCAATTATGAGCTGAGGTGCACCACTATCCTTGCTGTCCCTTAACCTCTGGTTTATTCTTATAATATCCACGAGTTTGTGCGTTAGATCATCCTCGCTCCTTTCACCTGTCTCAAGTGTTATTGTAGGTCTCACATTCACAGGAGGTACTGGGAGCACAGTCAATATCATCCACTCAGGTCTTGCAGAATTTGGATTAATACCTAAAAATATAAGGTCCTTATCAGGAATTCTTTCAAACCTTTCCCTTATCTCCTTTGCAGAGAGTTTTCTCCCATTCTCCCTGAATGTAGTAGGCTTGTCCAAAGTAATCTTGTACTGTTCTGCACCGCAATGCGGGCAAACAGTCCTCTGCGCAGCCTCATCTATTATTCTATTTACAATTGAGGTGGATTCCAGTGTTTCCTCACCATTAAGTATTGTTTTTTCAAGTATGGGCCTATAAACCTCAAGCTCCTCATCCTTCATTTTTATTCTTCCACAGCTATTGCATGTTGCGTCCAATATATCCTTAATCTCCTTCACAAAACCAACATGTATAACAGGCATTGCAAGCTCAATATGGCCGAAATGCCCTGGACATTCATCCACTTTCCCATTGCATGTCTTGCACCTTAAACCAGGTTCAATAACACCCATGTGAAGATCCATAAGACCCCTATCAAGGGGGAAGCCGTCTTCATCATAGGTATCAGCAGTGGTAACCTTAACTGCACTCATCTTCCTAATTTCATCCGGTGAAAGTAGTGCAAAGTTAAGCGAATTAATTCTTTTCTTAATTTCATCACCCATCATTTTAGATCACCCAACTGAATTCTCATAATAACTCCAAGGCTCATCAGCTCATCCCTCATTAGTTTAAATGCATAACTTGTCTCTATTGGATAAATGTTTGTTGTGTTTCCACAAACTGGGCATCTATAAGTGTGTTTCTTCCAATCGTAAATTGCAACATGCCCACACTCTGGATTACCACAGACCCATAGTATTGTACCGTCGGATTGATCAAGGAGCCTGTCCTTAATAACAAGTGCTGCCCCATGGCCAATAAGCGTATCCCTCTCCATTTCACCAAACCTGAGACCGCCAAGCCTTGATCTACCCTCCGTAGGCTGTCTTGTTAATATCTGTACTGGCCCCCTTGATCTTGCATGGAATTTTCCGCCCACCATATGATGGAGTTTCTGATAATAGATTACACCAATATATATATCCGCCTCAAATTTTTTACCAGTAATTCCGTCATACATTGTTTCCCTACCATTATGTTTAAATCCATATTTCAAGAGTGTCTCCCTTAATGATTCCTCAGGTTCACCTGAGAATACCGTCCCATCCACAAACCTACCCTCTAGGGCACCAGCCTTGCCCCCTATCATCTCCAATAGATGCCCCACGGTAAGCCTTGAAGGAATTGCATGTGGATTTATAATCAAATCTGGTATAATACCATCCTCTGTAAAGGGCATATCTTCCTGTGGAACTATTGCACCGAGCACGCCCTTCTGTCCATGTCTTGAGGCAAACTTGTCACCAAGCTCCGGTATCCTCTGATCCCTTACCTTAATTTTTACAAGTCTGTTGTTATTTTCTGATGTGGTTAACATAACACTGTCAACAATCCCAGTCTCCTCAGGTCTCATGCTTATTGATGATTCCCTCCTCTTCTGTGGTCCTAACAATCCCGGCTGTTCCTCGAGAAATCTTGGTGGCGAGGTCTTTCCCACAAGAACATCCCCGCCCTTAACAAAAGTTTCTGGTGGAATCATTCCGTCATCCTCAAGGAATCTATATGCCTCCTCACTTCTCGCACCCCTCACATCTGGACTGGGGACCTCTATCCTATCCTCCTCACCACCAGGGTATCTTCTCTCCTCTGTCTGGTATGTCCTGAAGAATGTGGACCTTCCAAGTCCCCTTTCTATACTTGCCTTGTTCATCACCAGGGCATCTTCTATATTGTATCCATGGTATGAAAGTATAGCAACAACCATATTCTGACCTGCAGGCCTAACATTATAACCTGCAAAATCTATGCTCCTAGTCTTTACTATTGGCACCTGTGGATAATGTAAAAGATGCTGCCTTGTATCGGGTCTTCTCCTATAGTTTGACTCTGGCAATCCAAGGGATTGCTTCATCATTGCAGCCCCCATGGTGATTCTGCTTGATGAGTTATGGTCTGGGAATGGAATGGATCCAGCAATTGGGCCAAGAATTACACTAGGATCAATCTCCAGATGTGTATGCTCATTTGTGATCAGTTTTGGTACTTTGAATGTTTTTCCACAATGCCTGCATCTTAATTCAACCTGTGTATCGCTCTTATCAAGATTAACCCATGTAACATCATTTCTTCCAAGTATTGAATTGCATGCAGGACACCTTTCAGGTACATCATAGGCATAAACAGCTATATAGGTATTTTCCTCCTCATCCGCATCTAGCCATTCTATAACACCATTTGATATTAGATTATCTATTGACAACTCGCCCTTTACTATCCCCTCCCTCATCTTTGATGTATATTTAATATTACCCTTATCTACCACAAGTAAAGGTCTCCTCAATCTACCCCTGTCACAGTTAACAATTACCTCATTTGTATTCTCATCATATTTTACATTCACGTTATTGTTTATTTCACCCTTCCTTCTCCTTTCCCTTATCTTTCGCGTTAATTCCTCACCATTCGGATGGAAACCAACAAGATCTCCATTAACATATACCCTGCTCATATTTCCTGGATCATAATCAAAGTGCTTTACTCCCATATTCTTCAATTGAGCAAGTACATCATCAACAGGCACATCACTTGATATGTCTATAATTAGGGCTGCATTCTTTACCAGGCCACAGTTTTGCCCTTCAGGGGTTTCGTTTGGACACATTCTTCCCCAGTGAGTAGGATGAAGATCCCTTGCCTCGAAATGTGGCTGTGATCTTGTAAGAGGTGAAGAGATCCTCCTAAGATGGCTTAACATGCTCATGTGTGATGTTCTGTCTAGAAGCTGTGAAACACCAGTCCTTCCCCCTACCCAGTTACCTGTGGACATTGCATGTAATATCTTTTGGGTTAACACATCCTGTCTTACAGCTGCCCTCAGCTTTATTCCCTTCTTCCTACTGTATGTTCTTTCCAGATGGTATTTTAGGTCTTTTAAAAGTGCCTCGAAGGATTGCCTGAATATTTCTTCCAGCAAATCACCAGAAAGTTTCATTCTTTTATTTGCAAGATGATCCTTATCATCCTCTTTTCTTATTCCGAAATGAAGTTCTAGAACAGATCTAGCCATCCTAGCAAGGTAAAATGCCTTTTTTGTCCTATCCTCTGGCTTATCACCAAGATGGGGAAGTAGATTTTTATCCAATATCTGTGATATCCTTCTCTCTCTATATTCCTTGGCCTGGCCTGCGGCAAACCTTTTTTCTAAATATTCGATAGCATCATCCCTTGTCCTTATCCCTTCTTCCGAATAGTTATTTTCCTTTTCACAATCCTCAATGTTAGCAAGAACTATAGGTTCCATCCTTTTGTCAGATACTATGAGCCTGAATATGTCCTCATCTTTTTCTAAACCCAAAGCCTTCAAAAGTATTACAAGTGATATTGTACCATTTATTACAGGAATAGATACGCCCAGGATTCCGTCTGCCCTTTTTTCAACAGTGGTAAGTGCCCTATATCCCTCCCTTTCTGAAAATACCTTTGCAGTCTCAACCTTTGTATCATACTTTTCCTCATATTCTACCAGGATTCTGTTTGGTGCAAGATCCTCCAGCGTAATAAGTACCCTTTCCGTACCTGATATTATGAAATATCCACCAGGATCTTCAGGGTCTTCACCCAGAAACTTCAATTTTTCAGAATATGGTGCATTCTTACCAGGTGCATTTACATTCCTTCCAAGATTTTCACTTATGTACTGGTCTATATTATCAGGATGAAGAACACATATCTTACTCTTTACCATGATTGGAAGATCCCCTATCTTTACCTCCTCAGGTTCGTACTCCTTACATCTCTCTCCATTCTCATCACATTCAATGACAGTAAATCTAAGACCCAGCTCGGCAGAATAAGTGAAATCCTTTAATCTTGCCTCCATAGGTGTATTTATCTTATTTGAATCTGTACCTCCCCTGCCTCTGGATGTTGATACGTAAACAGTGGGCCCACCCAGACCATCCTTGTCCTTTTTTCTCCCATACCTAATTTTTATTACCCTACCCTGTGTCTTAGACTTATCCAGAGTCATTTCTCCTGGCATATCGTCATCTGTTACCCTAGTAGAATCTACAATTTGCTGTAGTATGCTGTTTAAATTATCCTCTGTGGGAATGAAAGCATTGTAACTGGCTATATGGTGACCAACTATACTCCTTTGCCTAAAAAAAGCATCTATAATCTCATTCATTCTTACATCTCCTTAAACTTTTATATATAAAAATTTTTTCATTCCTCTGTAACCACTCTATAGGCAATATACTTCCCAGATGTGGGACTTTTCCTGATAATTTTAATAACTCTTCCGGGCCTTATTGGCCCGTAAATCCTCTCAAGCATTTTTATCGCCGGATCATTCCTTTTTATTTTTGGTAAAGATTCCTTTTCAGTACCAAGATCCTGAAGTAATTTTTTTTCCTCCTCCTCTGAAATTAAATGGTGTTCTGGAACAAGTTCATGCTCCATAACATTAATTTTTCTCATTTTGCTCACCATTATTTTAAATGTTCTATCCCATCATTATATTATCCTATATATCCTTTTCTATCCCCAACGGGCCCGGGGGGATTCGAACCCCCGGCCACCTGGTTAAAAGCCAGATGCTCTACCTAGCTGAGCTACGGGCCCTCTTACTCCACATATATTTTGTAAATATAAAGTTTGTGAAAGGAATATAATTTCGAAATGTATGAAAAATTTAATAATAAAGATGATGTTTTCTTATTGTCAATGCTTTCAAAAAATAAATTAACAGAGGATCTTGAGAGGCTGTCTTCTCAAATTGAAAATTTGGCCAGGCAGATTGAGGAGTTGAAGAAAAGACAGGATGAGATCTCAAAATATCTAGAGGAATTGGAAGAAAAAATATCATTTTTGAATGTTTTATCCGCAAAGATAAATACCACATATTATCATATCACCTATGATATAGATGATAAGTTCAAAAATTTTTTAAGCGAGATTAAGGATTACCTTATTGATTTAACAAACCAGATTCAAATGAAGGCCAATAACATTGAAAAAGACACAAAAAAGAAAAAGGTTCAGAAATAAATTTTTAGGCGGAGGTTGCCGAGCCTGGCTAAAGGCGGCAGACTCAAGATCTGCTTCCATAGGGATTCGCCGGTTCAAATCCGGCCCTCCGCACTATGAAAAGATTAATTATTTTGTATTGTTATTAGATTTTATGGCAATTTTACAGGTGGCTTTAGATTTAACAATACTTGATAGGGCAGTTCAGATCGCTAAGGAATCGGTTGAGGGTGGTGTTGACTGGATAGAGGTGGGAACTCCATTAATAAAGAGTGAGGGAATGAACGCTGTTAGGATAATGAAGAAAACATTCCCGAGTAAGGTGATAGTAGCCGATATGAAAACTATGGATGTGGGTGGTGCAGAAGCGGAAATAGCTGCAAAGAGCGGCGCAGATGTAATTGTGATACTTGGAGTTGCTGATGATGGTACAATAACTGAGGCGGTTAAGGCTGCAAATAAGTACGGTTCTAAAATAATGGTCGATCTTCTGAATGTTCCAGATCCTGTCCAGAGGGCTAAGGAGGCTGAAAAGATGGGGGCAGAATATTTATGTGTACACGTGGGTGTTGACCAGCAAATGGTAGGCAGGGATCCTCTGGAGATTTTGAGGGAGGTGGTGAAGGCAACTAATCTACCGGTCGCAGTTGCAGGAGGTTTAAATTCAGAAACTGCACCATTGATGGTTGAAAATGGTGCATCCATAATAATATGTGGTGGGTCAATAATCAAAGCTGAAAATGTTACAGAGGCAACAAGAAGGATAAAGGAAAGTATTGAAAAAAAAGTGCCAATTAAAACAGAGCTATTTAAAAAATACAGGCAGGAGGAATTATATGAGGCATTTTCAAAGGTATCTACCCCAAATATATCTGATGCTCTTCACAGGAAAGGGGCAATACATGGTCTTTTCCCAATAATCTCCAAGGGTAAAAAGATGGTAGGAAAGGCCCTTACTGTGAGAGCAATGGATGGTGATTGGTCAAAGCCTGTGGAGGCGATAGACAGGGCAGAACCGGGTACTGTAATTGTGATTGATGTTAACGGCGGTGAAACTGCAGTATGGGGAGAACTTGCATCATGGAGTGCAAAGGTAAAAGGGGTATCAGGGGTGGTGATCAATGGAGCTGTTAGGGATATTGATACAATAAAGGAAATTGATTTTCCCGTATTTGCAAAATATATTGTACCAAATGCGGGAGAGCCAAAGGGTTATGGTGAAATTGGGGTAGAACTGGAGTTTGGTGGTCAAAGGATTAGAACTGGGGACTGGATAGTGGGGGATGAATCAGGACTAGTGGTAATACCTAAGGAAATTGCGGTTGAAATAGCCAACAGGGCTATTGATGTGATGGAAAAAGAAAATAGAATCAGGGAGGAGATAAAGAGAGGATCCACCTTATCAGCAGTGATGAAGTTGGAGGAATGGGAAAAGGTAGGATAAGATGATTCCTCTGATAGATTTCCATATACATTCAACATTTTCCGATGGGCTATATGATATAATGGACATTGCTGCTTATGCTCTCAAGAAAGAATTTAAAGTAATAGGTATATCAGACCATTTTAATACGAGAAAGGTAAGATCAATTGAACCCGATAAGATAAAAAATTACATAGAAGAAATAGAATCATTAGATCTTCCAATAAAGATTTACAAAGGAATAGAGATTGATTTTTCACCAAGGACCGATTTATCACTATTAAGAAAGACGATCTTTGAATCCATTGATTATATCCTATTTGAATATGTTAACGATAGCTCAATGATGGGCTACCCTCTATGGAGGCTCCTTGAGATTTATGAGGACATCGGTAAACCTATAGGACTAGCCCATAACAATATACAAAAAAATTTCAATTCAATAAATAGGGAGGATTTTCTTGATTTACTTGAAACACATAATATATTTCTTGAAATTAATACAAACATAAATTATTCAATTCTTGGGGAATATTATTATTCAATTTCAGAAGAAGTCTTTAAATCTATTAAGGGTAGGTCAATTCCTGTTTCAATAGGCTCTGATATGCACAATAATCTTGAAGAAATGTTAAATGTTAAAAAGGGGATAAAGTTTGTTGAATCATTGGGGATTGAAGAAAATGTAAAGCTTTTTATGGAAATTCTTCAGCATTAGAAAGAAATTTTTATATATGGTTAAGTATTCGCTGATTTGAAGCTTATGAAAACGTACCTAAAGGTGACATTTAACAGCGAGGGATCTAAGCCATCCGAAATTGTATCGGCTTTGGAAGGATTGGGTTTTAGACCAATTACAGGCTGGTACGATTTTGTTTACGATTGGGGAAATAATGCAACTGTTGAAGATGCAATATGGTTTGCAGACAAGATTTATGAAACACTTCATGGGATGAAGGTATATTTTCAGATTGAAACAACAGAGAGTAAAGAGAATGAAGAAAGGGAGTAATTAGATAACAAATCTTTTAATATTCCCGCATCTAAGACACTTTAAATTTACTCTACCCTTTTTTATTCTTACTTCAGCATTCCTGCCAGGTATTAGTATAATCTTGCAATTTTTACATATGTATCTCTTGTTTTGAATCTTTACCTTATAATGCCTTGAGATTTCCAATGCAAGGGACACATACCTCCTTTCAAGGTCATACCTTCCCTTATATTCCATTTCCCTTGCAAGTTCGATAAGTTCCCTTATCCATGCCTCAGCCCTTTTCTTAATATAATTTCTTGTCATTTCAAACGTAACTGTTAATGTTTTAATATTTATTATAATTTATCCCATTGCATGATAAAAGCAGTGGCAACAGATATAGATGGGACCATAACAAATGAAAAAAGGCAGATCACAGTAGACGTAATTTATGCATTTAGAAAGATTGAAAAAAAAGGGATCAAGGTAATCCTTGTGAGCGGTAATGTTCTCCCAGTTACAATGGGCTTTAAAATATTTATTGGTACAACGGGACCAATAATATCTGAAAATGGTGGAATGGTATTGCATGATAAAATATATAAATACTTTGATAAGGCTGACATCGAAAAAGAATATCTCAGATTTAAAGAAAAATATCCTGAGGCTGAAAGGATAATTACAGACAGGTGGAGGGAAACATCTATTACATTAATTCCATCCATGGATATAAAAAGTGCTAGGGAATTTTTTGTGCCCCTGGGCTACAATGTACAGGCAACAGGATTTGGTATACATATTATGCACAAAGAACAAAATAAGCTGTTTGGTCTGAAAAAGGTATCGGAGATGCTATCGATCGATTTAGAAGAAATAATGGCCTTTGGAGATAGCGAAAATGATCTAGAGATGCTAAAAAATGTTGGAATAGGTGTTGCGGTTTCCAATGCTTGGAATGTTGTAAAAGAGAATGCAGATTATGTTACAAAAAGAAATTACGGTTATGGTGTAATAGAGGCACTTAAAAAATATAAAATTATTTAAATAATTTTATTGTACCGGTGGTTGAGGTGGAACAGGTCCTTGTTGCGTATAGGATTGCTGTACAGCCCTTATTATATCATCGTATTTTAGCCACGCAATTAGAAGAAGTATTCCTACTAGAATTCCTGAAAGTATAAAGCCAATTATCATCCATACAAATGTTTTACTTTTAGCCTCATTGTACCTCTGCTGGTCTATAAGTGAATCTATCTGTTTAATCTCATAATATATTATAAGATCAACAACACCGAAAATCAATGGAACTATGCCAACGAGTGCAATTAGTGATATAGCACCTACTATAATTAATATTATACCGAATATCAATGCAATTATTTTTGTCACTTTATTCAGAGTCTTCACAGTTGATACATCGGGAGGTATATATGTACCGGTTGGCTGCGCATTCATCATTTTAATCACCATTATATGAATTTATTAGATATTATTAAATTTTTCCACATATTTTTTTTATTGCATATAAAATATCCGGTTTTTCCAATTCAATAAAATTGATATTATTATTTTTTAATATAATTGATGTTTCTTCTCCTATAGAAACAATGATTTTTGGTAGAATTCTCCTATTAATGCAATATTTATCAAAAAGTTTGAAAAATGTGTTAACTATCATTCCGGAAGAAAAAATAATTGCATCAATCTCCTTTGAATTAAACATTTTACATAAAATTTCAAAATCTCTATCTATTACCTCTGAATGGTAAATATCCAATGTTTTTACTACGGCCCCCTTTCCTCTTAGTTCCTCAGGTAATTTTTTATTACCATCTCTGCTCCTTACAATTAAAACATTCTCTCCTTTTTCAATTAATTCAACAATGCCTCTCCAGGATTGCCTCTCTGGTACTATACTTTTAAAATCAATTACAGAAGATGTTTTATCACCTATTGCAATTATTCTTTTGCCATTAAGTACCTCCTTTATTGATTCCCCCAATCTCTTTTTAAAGGAAATGTATGCAAAAGAACTTGTGAATACAATAGTATCAAATTTGATATCATCAAGAGAAAAATCATCCTCAACCAATCTTATTAAAGGAAAATTTATAACCTCAGCAAAGTCAATGTTCAACTCTTCGAATTTTTCTTCCGGCCTCAGTAATAATATTTTTTTCAATTAGACTCACCACCTTTCCGATTACTATTACAGCAGGTGACTCCACATTTTTTATATCTCTAAGGGTCGAAACTATTATTCTCTCCCTTTTTGTGGTTCCATTGATTATCACACAGACGGGTGTAGATGAATCCTTGCCTAGTTCTATTAATTTTTTTGAGATCTCACCAATCTTGCTTGCACCCATTAGTATTACGATGGTTCCATCGAAATCAGCTACAACCTTCCAGTTCGGTTCTTTACCTTTTTTTAAGTGACCCGGGATAATCATTAGGGATGAGGAGTAGTTTCTGTGTGTCAAGGGAAGCCCTATATTTGTGGGAATCCCCAGTGCAGAAGTGATTCCAGGAACCACAGTGTATCTTATTCCCTTACTTTTCATGAACTCTACCTCCTCCCCTCCCCTTCCAAATATAAAGGGATCCCCTCCCTTCAGTCTTACCACATTTTTTCCCTTAGAATAGTACTCCAAGATAAGTTCATGTATTTCTCTCTGTTTTTCATCAGAATCTTCCCCTTTGCTTTTTCCAACAGATATTTTTTTTGCCTTTTTAGGTATTAACCTGAGAATCCTTCTGTCCACAAGTCTATCGTAAAGCACAACCTCAGCATTCCTTAAAATCTTTAATGCTTTCACTGAAATAAGTTCAGGATCCCCCGGCCCTGCTCCAACTAGATAGACCCTATTCATTGTACCACCTCATAAAATCATTCAAAAGTTCGTCAATATTCCATGCATCAACAAACCTGTAAAAATCAAACCTTTTCATATCCTTTATGTGTGAGGCATGAAACATAATTTTATCACCATAAAATTTTGCATAAAGACCAAGGGTGGAATGACATCCTGCACCCACCTTTCTTAATGCCTCCCTTTCAATAAATGTTTCAATGTGTGTTTCCCAATCATCAACAAGGGATGATATTTTTGAAAATATGTCACCCCTTGTAACCACAGCTATTGCCCCCTGATTTGCCTGTGGTAAAAAAAGATCCCTGTTCAATGTTTCCCCCTCAATATTTACATCTAGCCTTACCAGTCCCGCCCTGGCAACAATTATGCCATCAAATGCACCATCTTTGTATTTTTTGATCCTGGTATCAAGATTACCCCTTATATCTACAATCTCTATATCGGGTCTAAGAAATTTTAGAAACTCCCTTCTCCTCTGACTTGATGTACCAATCTTCGAACCCTCTGGTAAATCGAAGAGACCTTTTTTTGATACTAAAAAATCCTCTACAGGACCCCTTTTTACAACAGCAGAAATCTCAAGACCCTTCTCAAGATTGGTTGGTATATCCTTCATTGAATGTACTGCGATATCTATTCTTTTTTCAAGCAAAGCTGAATTTATTTCTTTTGTAAAAAGGCCAAATTCCTTTGACATCCTCAATGGTATATCTGTTTGATCCCCCCTGCTCTTTATTTCTATTATCTCAGTATTGTATCCCCTATTTTTTAAAATATCCTCAACAATCTTAGCCTGAGCAATTGCCAGTGGACTACCCCTACTTCCAATCCTTATTTTCCCTGAAAAATTCATATAAAGCACTTCCAAGCTTTTCCACTTCTCTTTTTCTATGTTTAAAACTTAAAAAAAGTGATTCGAACTGTGAATGAGGTATATATATATTTTTATTAAGGAGAAATTTGAAAAATCTAAAGTATTTTTTTGTATCACTCTTAATCGCATCATTAACGCTCTTCACAGAATTGTTAAAGAAGAATTGAAACATGCTGCCAATACCATTCATTGTAATTTCCTGCGAAAAATCCTCAATAGAATCCCTTACGAATTTTCTAAGTGTATCCAAGTAATCATTAAATATTCCATAATCCCTTTCCTTTAATGATTTTATTGTTGCAATACCCGCAGCAACAGAAAGAGGATTTCCAGAAAATGTTCCAGCCTGGTATACTTTACCAGCAGGTGCAATATTTTCCATTATTTCCTTATCACCTCCAAATATTGCAAATGGAAGGCCTCCGCCTACAATCTTTCCTAGAATAATCAAATCGGGTTTTATGTTGTAAAATTGTGAGGCAGTGCCATAATTTATCCTAAAACCTGTTATCACCTCATCCATTATTAAGAGTGAATCATATCTCTCTGTAATTTCCCTCAAAAATTTTATAAAACCCTCCTCTGGCGGTATTACTCCAATATTCCCCAGAATAGGTTCTGTAATAAGAAGAGCAATCTCTGTACCATTTTCTTTGAATATTCTTTCAAGAGAATTAAAATTATTGAATTCTGCAACAAGAGTGTTTTTGGAGGTTTCATCGGGAATACCAGGAGAAGAAGGTATACCTGTTGCACCACTACCTGGGGAGACAAGTACATAATCATGCGATCCATGATAACCACTTCTCATCTTCACTATCTTTTTCCTTTTTTTGTAAGCCCTCCCTAGCCTTATAGCGTGCATCGTTGCCTCCGTGCCAGAATTTGTGAATCTCATCATCTCCATTCCTGTTAGTTTTGATAGTATTTCAGCATACTTTATCTCGAGTTCCGTGGGGGCACCAAATAGCCATCCTCTTTCAAGCTGCTCAACGATCTTCCTTTTAACCTCAGGGGGTGAATGACCCAGGATAAGAGGTCCATATGCAAGACAGAAATCGATGTATTTTATGCCATCTACACTGAATATATTAATCCCCTTGCCACTCCTAATAAAGATTGGATATGGCTCATAGAATCTTACTGGGGAATTAACCCCTCCAGGGAAAAGTTCCTTTGACCTATCAAATAGTTTCTCAGATAGCAGGTTATGGTTTCTGTTAACCATGTTAACATTCACCTTTGGAAGTTATCATCCCCATGAATTCGGGGATGCTTAAACTTCGTGGGTATAACCCTATACCCTCTATCCCGTCCGCAAACGCTTCAGGGAATGCCTTCCTTATTATGTTATATACAGCATTGAGATCTGCATGCATCAGTATTCC
>WSBC01000012.1 GCA_009758405.1 Methanobacteriota archaeon | reverse complement strand
CAAATGAAAATAAAATTAGCTAATAATTTATTTTTATAATGTTAACATCTTAACATATAATTTTTTCATAAGAATATATTATTCCAATCTATGGAGGAATATACCCCTAGTGAAAGATACTGGATACTATTACTAACGTTCTTAGGATTCCTTTTCGATGGATACGATCTTTTGATCTATTCATTTACCATTGTCCCAATTGAAAAATCATTCTACTCTACAGATTTTACCATGGGACTTGTGGCATCATTAACATTATTTTCAACCCTTGTAGGTGCAATTATATTTGGTTGGGTTAGCGACAGGTATGGTAGGAAAAGGGGTCTCATGCTTACTATTGCCACATATGGTATTGCCACTTTTATTTCCGCATTCACCCAGAACATTGTTCAATTTTCAATAACAAGGGTGGTATCAGGATTGGGTATAGGTGGTGAATGGGGTATAGGCTTCTCACTTTTGAGCGAGGCATGGAGTAAAAATAGAGGCCTGGCAGGAGGTATTTTACAGTCAGCATTTTCTGTAGGTATGGTTCTGGCTGTCTATGTATCTTCAGTTTTCCTAGTTTTATACCCTCAGGAGGGTTGGAGATATGTGTATATTACAGGTGGAATCCCGGCAGTCCTAGTTGCAATCATAAGGTTTTACATACCTGAGAGTAAATCCTGGCTTGAGTCCTCCAGAATAAGGGTAAAGATGGAAAGGCTAAAGGTATTCTTTAAAATTGAAACTCTTAGGTATTTACTATCTACTCTTCTACTCACATCAGGATTCTTTTTTATGGCCTATGCAATAATTACCTGGTGGCCAAAGATATTAATAACAATCTATAATATTTCTCCTAATGAATTCTCCGCACCTCTGATGGTAGGTTCCATTATACAGGTACCAGTAATATTTCTTGTTGGGTATGTTTCAGACAGAATTGGAAGGAAAAAAACATCAATACTTTTTGCATTACTTACCCTAATTTCCCTTATAACATGGCTGATTTTCATTCATTTATATAAAATCAATCTTGGAAATATATGGACTTGGCCTGTTATGGATGGATATATTTTCTATCAGGCTGTGAGCCTTTACATTGGAGTTTTTGGCATATGGTTCTCTGAAATATTTGCCTTAAAAATTAAATCAACAGCATCAAACATATCATACATGGCTGGAAGGGGTATTGGTGGCGCACTTTCTGCCACTATGGTTGTATTGCTATCTCCATATCTTGGTGGATTGCAGTTCAGTATGCTTGTTCTAGCAATAATAGGATTGATTGCTAGTATGGTGGCAATTTTCATACTACCAGAAACAAAGACATCAAATTAATTAACACAATTTTATTTCATTGCCCACATGGATCCAGTTGAGATCATAGGCTTCATAGCGGGAATACTCACCACATCCTCATTCCTACCCCAATTGATAAAGATATATACACATAAGTCTGCAAGGGACATATCCCTATTCATGTACATAATAATTTCAACAGGCATATTCCTGTGGCTTATATATGGCATAGAAATAAAATCAATGCCAATCATAGGTGCAAATGGTGTTTCTCTGGCATTAACATTGCTTATACTTGTGGGGAAATTAAGATTTGATCAAGTTAGCATTCCATAAATTTTTAAAAGTATGTTAAATGGAAACTTTACCTTAAACTCCTTTACCCAGTAGAGATCAGTCTTACCATATTCTTCTCTAAGTGTTGAAAAAAGAGATGACATCTCAATGCTTAAATTTCCAATCTCCTCCCTGCTCAACCATACAGTTTCATAATTTAGAGAATCTACCCATGAGCTTGAATTTTCTAAAAGTAAATAATGTTCCATAAGTGTTCTTGCAAATATCTTAAATCCATATTTTTCATTCATCTCGAATGCAATTGATCCAGGATCCAGGAATGGTGCAATTGGAGAAATAAAGAAATGTAGCCTTGATCCATGTTTTTCCTGGAATCTTTTAGCATAGAGATAATCATTATAAACGCTTGATTTATCCTGGTGAGATAAGCCTATTGAAAAGAAAACATCCATCTTTTTTGCACCATGTTTTAATGCATATTCCATATTCTTTTCAAGGGCATAATTGGTATAGAATTTGTTATTAGCAATCCTTATCTCCTGACTTGATGATTCAGGTGATATTTCCATTGCATAGAAATTGACACTTTTTTCAATTAAAGCATAGAAATCCTCAGGGGCAGGATAAAAAATCTCAAAGAGAATTGGTAAATCTATTCCATTTTCCTTTATTTCCTTAAAAAGGTCCTCTCTGTACTTCCAGCCTGCCTGGTAAATATCACCAGATATATAAACAGGTATACCAAGGTTCTCCTTTATTGAAATTAGATCATCAACAACATTTCTTACAGGCCTCAGGGATACATTCCTTCTGCCCAGAAAATTCTTATAAGAAAAGCATGAACCACCACACATAAGACAATTATTATGGCATCCCTTCTGTATGAAGGTCATGGCGGTGGGTGACTTTACCCAGTCACTATAGGGGATGCTGGGCAAAAGCTCAAGGTCCTTCACGCAATTCCTTATAAATGCATTATAGTCAAGCCTCACAGTATCTATATACGATTCAGGTGGCAAGACCTTGTTATACCTTATTCTTCCATTTTCACGCCACACCAAGTTTGGTACATTCTCCAAAGTTCCTTTTCCCTCAACAGCATCTATATAATTTTCAATGAAAGGTTCTGTTGTATCACCAATCATAACAGCATCTATGAAGGGTAGCTCCCTCATTATTTCATCCCTATAATATGTGGCTGAAAGGCCACCAAGAATAACAGGAGTATCAGGCCATATCTTTTTTATAATCCTAGCAATAGATATTGCACCATGTACATGTGGCAACCAGTGCAGGTCAATGCCGAATATGTGTGTGTTGAGTGAGGAGATTCTTTTTTCAACATCAAAGTTCTTTCCTTTAAGCATCTCCATGGCTATATTTTCTACCTTTATTCTGTATCCCTTGGGACAGAGATAGCTTACCATGCTCAGGAAGCCTATGGGAAACATCTCAAAAATTGGTGTTGAAGGAACCATATCACTTACAGGCCCAAATCTTCTCTCCTTTTCCCTGAAATTGAATACTGATGGGGCATGGATTAATATAATATCATACACATGATGGTAAATGCATACGCATATTTCAATCATACCAAAAAGGATTTATGGGTGAGTATATTTTCATGGATAAATGAAGGCTAAACTTGTTGGAATCTCAATGCTAAATATAATGGGTAAAGAGGCAAGACATCTTGTGTTTGAGATTGTTTCAGCACAACAGGGGGAATCACATATTGCCCTAGGTCCAGAGCTAAGAAATATTGCACAAATGGCTGGACTCAGTCAGGAATCACTTATGGCTCTTTTTAATACAATCCAGCAATTGCAGGGTATGCAGCAAAAATACAACTTTACCCTAATAATCTACAACGATGAATACATTGATCTTGGTATAAATTTCGATGTTGGCAAAATCTATGAATTCATTTTTGAAGGTGGAAAGATACAAATTAAATTAGAAGAATAAAAATTATAAAATTAAATATTCTTTTATTATTATGGCTTCTTGAATATAGAGTAAACAGAATTTCTTATTGCCTCCTGTGCCATTAACTTTATTCTCTCAATATCCTCCTCCTTTTCATTGAAAGCTATTGTAAAAAATGTATCACCATCAAAGGTGGTATTAAATGGTTTTATTATTCCTGAAAGGGAATTGTTTGCAGCCTCCGCAACAATGCAAGCCTCCTCCCTGTCGAGCCTTGCGTTTGTTATTATCACCCCGAGAGTGGTGTTTTCATACTCAGGTGAAACATTTCCATTAATTATATATTTTATTGTATTTATGAATTTGCCCCCTCTCCTAGCCCCTGCAATAATTTCTCCATCAGTGCCATAAATATCTCCAAATGCATTAACAACAGATATTGCCCCTACATATATTCCAGATTTTTCAACGTATGCAAACCCCTGTCCCGATGGCATGGAATTCTCAATACCCAATACCTTCCCTACCGTGGCGCCTCTTCCAGCCCCATGCCTTCCTATATTAATCGATTTTTTCCTATTACTGTATGCAAACCTACCCCAGGATTCCTCTGGAAGAGTATCATTTTCTATAAAATCAAATATTACCGCAACAGGCACTACTGGCACTATTTTTCCTCTTATTTTCAAACCTCTACCATCATCCCTGAGCGATTTTATAACACCCATTGCAGAAATAATCCCAAAAATGCTTCTTCCCGTAAGAACTATCCCATCAACAGATGTAAACTTTCTATGCAATGGATGAAGGACCTCAGTTCCCATTGTACCTGGAGCGCCACCTCTTTGAGAAATACCAGTTATGTTATCTCTCTCCGTTATTATAGCCGTCAAGCCAGATCCAAGCGTATCGGATTCAAATTCCCCCACTAAAATATCCATATAATCAGGTATTTTCATAAAAGCTCCCCTGTAAATGGGTCAATTAACATCTGACCTGAATCAATAACAATAACCTCACCTGTGATACTCTCATTCTTTGCAAGAAATAGAACAGCATCCGCCACTTCCCTTGGTTCTATAATCTTTCCTGTTAATGTGTACTTTTTTCCATACTCCTCATCACTTATGTTAAGCATGGAGAGAAGGCTATCACCCATCTTTGTTTTTACCACAGAAGGTGCCACTGCATTTACCCTTATACCTAGGGAAGATAATTCGAGCGCAAGGTATTTTGTTAATCCAACTATTCCAAACTTGGTAATGCCATAGATTGAAAGGTATTTCATTGGTTTTATACCTGCCAAGGAGGATATGTTAATTATTGATGCCCCTCTCTTCATAAATTTACAAAATTCCTGAGAACAATAAATTGGGCCTAAGAGGTTTGTTTTTATTGTTTTTTCTATGAGTAAATCATCACTCTCCAAAAATGGCATTGCAATGCTCGTCCCTGCATTGTTAACAAGAATGTCAACTGTTCCAAACTCACCTATGGTTGCTTCAACGAGCCTTTTACAACCCTCCCTTGTGGAAACATCTGCCTGTACCATAATCCCTCTGGATTTTTCGTTCACCATCCTCAGGGTCTCATTTCCATCATCAACCCTTTTCTTTACATTTACTATTACATTTGCTCCCTCTTTTGAAAATGCAAGTGCAATCTCCCTTCCTATTCCCCTTCCGGATCCTGTAACAACAGCTACCTTTCCCTTAAAATTGTTCATAAAAATGTATTGAAAGATCATTTAATAGCTTTTACTATTTCTTCAAGAATTTCATCAGAATCACCCTGCAGATATTCCATTTCCTTACCCACAATCTCTGAGACATCCTTGTTAATGTAAATTATTTTTGCACCATTTTCCCTTGCATATCTTGGCAATGTAGCGGCAGGCTCCACCTCAAGCGAAGTACCTATTACAAGCATGAGATTGCATTTTGAGGAATAATAAATTGAAAGCAAATATTCATTCCTGGGAATCTGTTCTCCGAAGAGTACAGCACCTGTTTTCAAAATACTACCACATCTAGGACATCTTGGCAAACCACCTTTTTTAATCTCTTCAATATAATCCTTCAATGGATAATATTCATTGCAAAGTATGCACTTTAGTTTATTTACATTCCCATGGATCTCAATTACATTTTTGCTCCCTGCCATTTGATGGAGACCATCAATATTTTGTGTGATTATTGCCTCAAGGAATCCTTTGTTTTCAAGCTCTGCCAAGGCATAATGTGCCCTGGTGGGTCTAGCATTAAAAAATGGTAAAAAAAGATCCTTAGCAATGGACCACCATTCTTCTGGGTTTTTTCTGAAGAATTCCATTGTGAATTTTTCAGGGTCAATATATGTCCATAGGCCATTCTTACCCCTAAAGGTAGGTAGCCCTGCATTTGAGGAAATACCTGCTCCTGTCAAGGCCACCACCCTTCCTTTTTTTATTTCCTTGGCCAGTTCTTCAATCCTCATCATTGATGTATTTAAAAACTGTTTTATAAGATTTTTATTACTATTAGTAATTAAATATTATAAAAACTTTTTATATTATTAAATGTTCATTATCTTGTGAAATACTCCCTCGAGATTACCCAGGATCATATCAGAAAAAATCATTCAAATTATTTAGGGGGAGTTGAATTTATAACAGTTCCTGACAACCCTTTCGGTAAGGCAGGTCCTGGTTCAGTGCCAATGGCATATCTTCTTAAGGAAAGGTATGGAAAGAAAACAGTTGCCACAATAAACACCAGAGACAGGAACAAGGTGGGCATAATATCAGAAATACTTGCAGCAATTGAACTAGAACTTTATGGAATCTTTGTTGTTTCAGGTGACAAGATAAAGAAGGGAAGGGAGGTAAGGGAGATAGATGTATTCCAGTTAATATCACTAATAAAAAAATACAGGTATGATTATGGATCTGACATACAGATTGGTGCGACTATAAATCCCTCCAGGGAGAATGAGCTAAGAATAGTTAGGAAAAAGATGGAAAATGGAGCAGACTTTTTCATAACCCAGTCAATATATAATGAAGATATAATACTTAAGAACAAATGGATAAGGCACCTATCAGTGCCAGTGTATGCAGGATTTATGCCCTTGCTTTCAAAGAAGATAATCACATTTTACTCAAAAAGTTTTTCAATAGATGAAGGGATGGTAAAAAAGTTAATGGATTCATACAACCTAATTGAGGATAATGCATCACTTTTTATAAAAATTGTTAAAAACACCTGTGACCATGTGGAGGGATATCACATCATGCCATTGGGAAATGAGAAATTCTTGGAAAAAATATCAAGGGTGATAAAAATATGCTGAAGGCTTTTGTTTCTGGGATATTCCCCAGACAGGATGAGTTGATTGGCGCTATAAATAGGTTTGAGAAGAAGAGGATCTCCTTTGAAGAGCTGGAAAAAATTTTCAGGAGATGCGAAGAGGAATGGCTAGATTTACAGAAAGGTCTAACAATAGTTTCAGAACCTTCCCTGGGATGGAACGATATCTTCAGGCCATTTACCCTAAACATTAAAAACCTGGAGGCAGGTCCACTGACAAGGTATCTTGAAACAAACACATTCTACAGGAGACCTATTTTTTCAGACTATCCTGTAAAGGAGAATAGTGTTCTTGAACAAAAAAATGAGTACGGGCTGCCATTCTATATAAGAAGTGACTCAAAGGTAATTCTTCCTGGACCCTATACGTTTGTAAAATCTGGTGAATACCCCTCAAATCTTGATGAAAGGAGGCTTGTTGAAAAGATGGCTGAGATAGTATTTGATGAATCTTCAAATTTCAAATACATTGAATTTAAAGAACCATTGGTACAGGATCTAAACATACTAAAGGGCCTGGAGGATATATACTCAACATTCTCGGGTAATGGATACATTTCAACAGGAATAAGGCAAAAGTCTTACTTAGATTTCTCATTGCCATATACAATTAGCACATATATTGAAAACCCTCCAGAAAATATAATCCTTGGTATAATAGATGTATTTTCAACAAAGATTGAGGATTTTCAAAACATTGAAGATAATGTGACAATAACAACAAATGAGAGTCTTGAATTTCTACCCTTCAGGATTGCAAAAGAAAAGGTCCTTGCAATTAGGAAATTGTTAGGGGTGAAATAGGATGTTTTATAAACAGGAAATAGGAAGTATGAAAAAACCGGATTATCTTATTAGTGCATATGGAAAGGAAGAGTTCCATACTTTGAAAAAGAGGGCATTGAAGGAGACCGTTGAACTGATGGAATCTGCTGGCCTTGACAATATTGGTATAGGTGGTGAGATGTACAGATGGGAGATGTATGAAAATCCAGTTGACCACCTTGATGGTCTTGTATATTATGGGAGGGTAAGATCATTCGATAATAGGTATTACAAAAAGGCAAGCGTTGTTGGAAAAATTAAAAGAAAATCATCAGCATATTTAGAGGAGTTCATTGATGTTCAGGAGATTGCAAAGAAGGATATAAAGGTGCCAATAACGGGTCCATATACACTTATGGATTGGTCTTTCAACGATTATTATCCCTCAAGGCTTGAGCTAGGCCTGGATTTTGCTAGGGCTGTCAGAGAAGAAATAATTGAATTGGAGGAACACTGGAAGGGTAAAGGTCCTCTCAGGGTGCAGATTGACGAACCTGCTGCATCCACACATCCATGGGAGGTGTCTACATTCGTTGAGATATTTAATGAAACAGTAAAAAATCTAAATAATGTAAAAATTAGTTCACACATATGTTATAGCAAGGACTATAGGTCACTATATCCATATATACTTGAAATGAAAACAACACAACTCGCCCTAGAATTTTCAAACAGGGACACCACAAACCTTGGGATTGATGATGACTCAAGAAGGGGATTCAGGGTGATTAAGGATCTAATGGACATGGGTGAAAATAGGGAGATCGGTATAGGTGTCATTGATGTACATACGGATTTTATAGAGCCTCCGGAGCTTGTAAGGGACCGGATCCTTTACGTGGCAAAATTCTACGATATTGAAAAGATTATTATAAATCCAGATTGCGGACTAAGAACAAGGAGCAGGGAGGTGGCTTATAAAAAATTGAGGTCACTTGTTGAGGGTACAAAACTTGCCGAAAAGGAGTTATCATAAAATTTATTACTATTTATTTGTATTATCATAATCAAATGAATGAAGCTCTAGAGGAGAATATAATTAATGCATACAATGTTGAGAAATACGCGGAGATATCTCTTTTAATGTTATTTTTGAAGCACCAGGACCTGGAATTAAGGAAATTATCTGCCAAGCTTGTTCTTGAAAGTAAGGAACACGAAGAGAATATGAAGAATATACTGAGGAAAATGGGTCTTTCCAAACATCTTAAGAATAGTGTAGACTATGGTTATTCAAGGGAAACCCTTAATAATATGGATTTTAAAGAAATTTTAATACAGATGGTAAAAAATGAGATACTTGCAATGAACAATTACCTTGAGCTACTCATTAAGGTAAATAGGAAAGAAATTGAGAAATACTTTGAAGATCCAGATAAGGAGTTCTATTCAGTTCTAGAGGAAATGGTTTTTGAAGAATTGGATCATGCAAAAAGAATATTAAATTTTATAAAAAAAATTAGAGAGGATTTAAATTAAAATATCACTGGATTGTGTCTATGGTTGAATCCAGTGATGATATTTTTGCAGCCTTCTTCATGTCTGTGAGTGATGCCTTTCCATCCAGTATGTAAGGGCTCTTTACACCTGTTAGCACTA
>WSBC01000034.1 GCA_009758405.1 Methanobacteriota archaeon | reverse complement strand
AACAGCTTGCTGAAGAGGCGGTTAAGATAGAAAGGGAAATACTTAAGGAGCCTGGTGGTAAACAGGACCAGTATATGGCAGCCTTTGGGGGGATTAACCTTATGGAGTTCTTCCCCGATGAGAGTGTGAATATTAAAAAGGCAAAAATACCGAATGAAATTAATGAGTATTTAATGATGTTTTTTACTGGAATAGAAAGGGATGGTACACAGATACATAGAGTGCAAAGAAATTTAGTGGATGAAAATATTGATGGATATAACGAGGCCAGGGATTTGGCATATCTAGCCTTTTCATTTATTAAAAAGGGAAAGTTCAAGGAACTTGGGAAATTAATGGGAAAAAACTGGCAATTAAAGAAAAGGTTCAGTCCTGAAATTACAAATGAAATAATAGATGATATTTATAAAAACGCGATAGTTTCTGGTGCAATAGGTGGAAAACTTCAAGGGGCAGGAGGTGGTGGATTTTTCCTTTTTATAGTACCTCCTGAAAAAAGAGAGAGTGTAAAAAAATCACTCTCAAATTACATATTAACCGATATTAAACTAATAAACAATGGTAGCAAAATAGTTTATAAAGAAAAAGGAAATTAAATGTTTAATAGAGATGATAGATTATGGTTTATGGTATAATCTTTGCAGGGGGTTATGGAAAGAGACTAAGACCTTTGACTGATAAAATACCAAAGGTATTGCTCGAAATAAAAAGAAATTATACGATTCTTGATAAACAGCTCTTAGATTTTAAATATTCAGGAATAAATAATATTTATCTCCTTGTTGGATATAAATGGAAATTGATAAAAAAGAGGTATGGAGACTTTTGGAATGGTATTAATATAAATTATCTTGTAGAAAAAAAACCGATGGGAACTCTATGGGCATTGAGAAATTGTATAAAATATCTGGATGATGATGCCATAGTGAGAAATGGTGATACCGTATCTGATATCAACCTTAAAATGCTAATAAACGATGCTTTAAAAAAAGATTATGGATTACTAATAGCATTGACAAAAATGAAAAGTCCATATGCAGTAGTGGAAACATATGGTGATAGGATTAAAAGTTTTGTAGAAAAACCATTTCTGAACCATTATGTTAATGCTGGTACTTATTATATTAAAAAGGATGTATTTAAATATATTTTTAAAGATTACAAAAATAAGGAGATTGAAAAGACATTTATTCCAGAGCTTGTTTCAATGGGTATTGTTGGATCTTTCTTTGACGATTCAGGCTGGTTTCCTGTGGACAATTTTAAGGATCTGGAGGAACTGAGAAAGGAATATAAGGGAAGAATTGACAAGGATTTTGGATATATTAAAAAAAATGAAGATATACAAGAGATTTACATAAAAGCACTTTATAAGGCATATATAAAAAGGGTTGGTAAAATAGAGATAATTAAGGGAAGTGGACTTTTAAATGGAATAGAGATTTTTCAAGGGCAGGTTAAGGAGATCAAAAATCCCTGGCATTTTGAGGCAAGGGAAAATACAATTATTAAGCTTACCTCTTTATAATCATATATTTTATACCGAATCTCCTTGCCATTTCACCGTCTATATCGTCCCTGTCACCTACAACAATTGAATTTTCTACATCTATATTATGTTCCCTTACGGCCTTTTCAATCATCCCCGTATTTGGTTTTCTGCAGGGACAATTTTCTTCAGGTCGATGGGGACAAAAATATGTAGCATAAATCTTAACACCCCTTTTTTCAAGTTCTTTTAAAAGATGGTTGTGAAATCTCCAAAATTCATCTATTGTGAAATAGCCCCTACCAATACCAGATTGATTTGTTAATATTATTATGATATAACCATTTTTTTGGTATTCCTTCATTAATTCAACTGCATCATCATATATATAAAGATCCTCCAATTTATGGCAGTATGGGCAATCTCTGTTTATTGTACCGTCCCTATCAATGAAAAGAGCCTTTCTTTTTTCCATCTTTATTTGCATGCGTTCAGGTATAAAAAAATTAATTTATTTTATTACCATGTTGAAAATATGGAAAATGGGGAAATAGAGGAATACCTTAAAGAGGGGTGCAGGATAAGACTCTCACTAGACACCAATAAGATTTTATTTATTGCCAGGGAAATCTCCAGTGCAATAGAAAGGGGGAAAAAGATAATACTCATGGGAAACGGCGGGAGTGCAGCGGATGCCCAGCATATTGCCGCAGAACTTGTAGGCAGATTTGAAAAGGAAAGAAGGCCTTTTCCAGCCTTGATACTCCATGGAAATACCTCTACTATTACAGCAATAGGTAATGATTATGGTTATGAACACATTTTTGAAAGACAAATTGAAGCCTTTGCACAGGAGGGGGATATTGTCATAGCACTCAGCACAAGTGGTAATTCAAAAAATATTATAAAGGGTATTGAAAAGGCAAGAGAAAAGGGCGCGATTATAGTTGGTATCACTGGTAAGAAAGGTGGCGCCATGGCCTCCTTAATAGATGAAAGATATCTTATTAGGATAGATAGTGAAAGAACATCCCTTATTCAGGAGGCAACGATAACCATAGGACATATAATATCATATATAGTTGAGTCACTACTGATGTAAAAATATATATTTCAGTTTTTCCTTATTACTATTGAGGGTATCATGAACGATTTCAGGCTTGTTATAACAAAAACACCGCTGAGGATAACATTCACAGGTGGTGGAACTGACATACCATCATACTACAGAAAATATGGTCCTGGTGCGGTTGTTTCAGCCACCATCAACAAATATATTTATGTTACTGTTGCAAAAAATTTTTACAGGGACGAAATCAGGGTTAGTTATTCCAAGACTGAGAATGCTATTAAGAATGTTGAGGATATTCAGCATCCCACAGTGAGGGAATCACTAAAACTTCTTGATATAAGATCAGGGATACAGATAATTAGCATTACCGAGATACCCTCTAGAGGTACTGGACTAGGATCCAGCAGTTCATTTCTTGTTGGTCTTTTGAATGCCCTTCATGCCTGGAGGGGTGAGGCAGTCTCACCCAAACAGCTTGCTGAAGAGGCGGTTAAGATAGAAAGGGAAATACTTAAGGAGCCTGGTGGTAAACAGGACCAGTATATGGCAGCCTTTGGGGGGATTAACCTTATGGAGTTCTTCCCCGATGAGAGTGTTTCCTTGAGACAGACATTGCTAAAATTGGAGGAAAGGAGGAACCTTAACGACCATCTTTTGATGCTTTATACAGGGAGGGAAAGGGACTCAACAAAAATACACATGGAACAGATGAACTCCGTTGATGATCATATTGATAATTACAATAGGATGAAGGAACTTGCCTATAGAACATATGATATATTGAGCAATAGTAGATGGGAGGATCTTGGATATTTACTTGATGAGAACTGGAGCTTGAAAAAGGAGCTGAGCAATGGTATAAGCGATGATGAAATAGACAAATGGTATGAAAAAGCAAAAAGGGCAGGGGCAATAGGTGGTAAGTTGATGGGTGCCGGTGGGGGTGGATTTCTCCTTTTCTTTGTACCCCCAGAGAAGAGGATGCTTGTAAAAAAGGCAATACCTGAGCTCCAGGAAGAGCCATTTAAGTTCGAGCCTTTTGGCTCAAGGATACTTTATATGGAAGGAACAGTTTAAACAAGAGAATTAATTTTAACTAAATCAAAGAATTTTTTTGGTGAAATTATAAGAATATTTTTGTGAAACATTTTATTTTATAAAAAAGTTAAATTTCTTAATTAAGAATAAAATTTGTATTATTCAAGCTAAAGATTCCCTTCGAACCTTCAATTTTTCTTCTATTATTTTCAATGGTTTTCTTGATGTCTCACTTTCAAATAATATTTTACCGTAATCATAAAGTCTTTTTGATATCACTGGTAGAACTTCCCTTTTTTTTGAAATTTCAATAATTCTGTCAGGGAAATTTTCAAGGTTTTCAATAAAAATTATGTCCTTTATTTCTTGAATATTAAAACCTCTTGCTCCCAATGGAGTTGTTAAAACTGGCAGTCCATGAATTATATAATCCACCATCTTCACATTCCTTCCAGATCCCATAGTTACAGGGTTCAATGCTAGAAATGAACTGTTGAGTATTTCATCCTTTTTTTCTTCCTCCAAGGTGCCATGATAAACAATGTTCTTTAGTTTCTTTTTCTTTGGATAGTTCTTAAGACTGCCAATTATATGAAATGTAAAATCATCCAATTTTTCAGCAATTTTCTCTATTTCCTTCAATGCAAGTATATTTGCTTCATAAAGAGATCCAATAAAAACAATGTCCTTTGAATTTTCCCCCCTCCATTTATATTCCTTGATTTCTAGTTGAATTGGAATTAGATATAATTTTTCTTCATTCAATTCATAAGTTTTTTTCATAATTTCCATATCTTCTGATGTTACCAAAAAAATTAAATCAGCATTTTTAACAAGATCTCCTTCAATTTCCTTTACCTCTTCCTGATATGGATTATTTTTTCTCAAGATATATTCCACATTGTGTGCATCATATACTATAAATTTTTTTCCTAGAATATTTTTTAACGGCCTGTAGAGCCATGGTCCTTCAAAGACAATCACATCACTTTCTTTGATCAATTCTTCTGCCCTCCTAATGAATTTTTTTCTTAACCTTCCCCTGGATATGAGTATCTCAAAGGATCTATTACCCTTTAAGATGGAGCTAATTAGAAGGCTTAGGGAACTATACTGCTCCACATCATCCTCTTTTCTATCAATAATAAATGGCCCTCCAATTGATATTATTTTTCTATTTTCGCCTCTAAAGAGGTCATGACATCTTCTTGAGTATCCACTATAAAAGGGAGGTATTATTCTGCCATGTGCCAGCTGAAGTATTTTTATCACAGCCATGATGATCAAACCCTGAAACTTTCCTGCCCCTTAAAAATATAAATCTGCTCCTTAAGGTTTTCAACAATTTCTTTTTTTTCATTTGGATCCTGAGACTTTCCATTTTCAGTAAATTCATCTAATTCCCCTGTCAAACCATTCAAAACAAGCTTGTAATTTTTCCAATAAACCGCCTTCTTGGGATAAAACATTTTCTCATTCATTAATGAAAAGTTGATATCCGAAGGCAATATTCCTTCCTTTATAAGGGTCTCAAAATCATGAACTGGGCCAAAGGATTCACTGAACACATATTCACTTGTCATATAATCATCCATGCTTCCCTCTATGGAATTCTTAATCTGTTCTGGAATGTTAACAAGGCTTTGATTCCAATTTTTTATATTTATTTTTACATTGTTATTAAATTTTATTATCAAAGGAACCTCGATTATCTCATCATAAAGGAAATTTCCATGACCATAATAAGGGATCTTTCTTTTCTCCTTTAAAGCCTGTCCATGGTCTGATGTAACAATTATCATTGTATTGTCATAAAGCTTCATCTTTTTAAGATATTTTATAAGCCTTCCGAACTGAAAGTCGAGTATTTCTAAAGACCTTTTATATCCATTCCTTGTTCTTTCCATTTTCTTCTCACTTATTATTTCTCTGCCAGATAGGTCGAGATATTTTATTTTTCTATCATCAATGTCTAGTTCCCATAATGCGCTTGGCTCATGTGATTCCATAAGATTAATAAAAATAAAGAATGGTTCTTCATAGGAAGAATTCATAATATGATCAAATATTAAGTCGGATCCTTTAATAAATGGATAACCCACCTCCCTTTTCCTTTTAATAATTCTTTTATGTATCCTGTAATATTTTAAAAATTCTTGAAAATTACCTGAAAGTATTAGGTTTTTTGCTGCCTCATACCTATTTTTACCATATCTTTTGTACTCATTAACTGCATTCATCTCCTCAAGATTCATATATTCAGATGAAAAGAATGTAAATGAACTGAAGTTTCTATCAAATCCAGTTCCTGGTGAGAGCCAAGGATTTGTGGAATATCCTATTGTTAAATAGCCCTTCTGTTTAAGATATGAAATAATGTTATCACCATTATACTCATAGATTTTATCAAGAACCCTTCCATCTCCATGCTCTAGATCCTCGTGCACTCCATGCTCCCTTGCATAAAGACCTGTAAAGAATGACATATGTGAAGGAACTGTCCATGGGGATGATGATACTGCCCTTGGAAAAATATTTGAATCCTTTAAAAATTCTTCAATGTTTGGAGTTTTAACATCTCCACCGTAGATGGAACAAATATCCCTTCTTAATGTATCGAAAACAATAAAAATAATGTTTGGGGGATTCATTTTACATATAACCGAATCTTCTTAACTTTTCCATCATTCCTTCCTTATCCTGTGATCTCCCTGCCCTTTCCTTTGTATGCTCCAGGTCCTGTTCCCATGCAGGCTTGTCGCTTGTTTTCTTTGAATCATATTTGCCATCTATTGATCTATATCCTTGATAGTAAAGTGGATGAATTGGTAAATTGTTCTTGAATGTATATTCCCATATGTTCCTTTCTGTAAAGGGAAGAATTGGGTGTACCCTAACATGTGGTGGATTTTCCCTTGGAGATATAAATACCTCCCAAGACCTTGCTGGGTTCTCATCCCATCTTATACCTGTGAACAATGCATCTATCCTGTATCTCTTTATTGCATTGTTCATTGCAATTGTTTTTAATATATGGTTTCCTACACTTGTTTCAAGTGAATATTCAAAATATTCTCCATTTTCATCTTTTAAAATTTCACCTGGTTGTGCAATCTTTTTTGCCTCTTCCTGGTTTTCCTTATTAAGATCCTTGAGATATATCTTATTCCCCTTTACGGCAGAAAGTGCATCCTCATTTCTGGCATAAATTACCTTGAAGTTCCATTCTTTACTGATTTTATCAAGCATTTCAATTGTTTCTTCATAGTGCTGGCCATGATCTATGAAAAGTGCAGGTAGCATGTCCATGTGCCTTTCTTCAGCAACATTCCTCACGAGATGCAGGACCACCATGCTATCCTTTCCCGCTGACCAAACCACAAATGGTCTCTTGAATCTATCAATTGCATCGTTAATCACTATCTTTGCTATTGCCACTTTTGCATTTAGGGATAATCCTCCCTCTATCCTAATTTCCTGAGTCATTGCGGATTGAAAATATAAATACATATTTAATTCTTTAGAATTTTTAGCTAGTAAAAATCCTTTTTAAAAAGTAATTTATTATATTTTTATTTTCATTAATTATTTTATGAATATTATATTATTGGTTTTTTATTATTACTTCCTTTTTAGAATTGATCTTATTCATCTTTTGATCGGATATCGAACTTTACTTCTATTAATCCCTTATTTAATTTAGAGTTTCAAATCAAATATAAGTTTGCGTGGAAAGATGAATCAATAAGAGAACTATCAAGGAAAGATACAAAGAATAAAAGAAAAAATGCTGAGTATGTGAGTCACTGAGCTGAATAGAACATAGGGGGATCCTTCACTGTGATAAATGTGGTCTAACCATAGACAGAGATATAAATGCATCATATTGAAAAGAGATTGGACATGCCTGAAACGATCCCAGCACAATGTAGGGATAAGAGAACCATCAAGTGAGGCAATGATCCAATCAAAAAATGAAGAGCAGATGATGGTAAGTAGGATCCCTATATAGGATTTTTACAAACCCCTGATCTTTTCAGAAAATTTCAAGGATATGCTTCTCCAGTCGTAATTTTCAATTATATAATTCCTCATTTTAATAACCCTTTCTTTAAGAACTTCCAAATTTTTATAGGCATTTACCATTCTTTTATTAATCTCTTCAGGACTTAAAGGAGTGTATTCTAGTACACCCTCTTTTTCAAAATAATCAAAAACACCCCTCATACCTTCACCAACTATCACATAGTTGCCAGAAGAAAGTGCCTCTATTACTACTAAACCGAAATATTCATCATGTTTTATTCCATATGTGGGAAAAACAAGAATATCACAATTTCTATATATTTCAGGTAGATCCTGCTCCCTTACAAAACCATGGTATTTTATTCCCTCAAGTTTTTGTGAATAATCACTTATAATACTTTCCAGCTCTCCAGTTCCTACAATATGAAGTTCAGCATTATTTTTATATGGAAATATTTTCCAAGCCTCAAGCAATTCTAATATACCCTTATATTCTACAAGTCTTCCAACAAAAAGATAACATATTTTTTTATTTTTCTTTTCTGCCGGATAAAATTTTTCAGTATCTACACCACTTGGGACAATAAAATCATTTTTTCTTTTAATTTTTGAAATGGAAAAAATTGCTGGTGAGGTATAATGTATTGAATCTGTAAATTTTTCTATAAGTTTATTTTCAATTCTGTTTAAAACTCTTCTTTCTATTGGTAGATAATTATGTGTACCAAATATTACCTTTATCTTACCTCTGGAACATATTTTAAGTGGTATAACAAGATAAAATATTTGATAATCAGAAACTACATAAATAATATCACTTTTTTTTAATATATTTAATTTTTTTCTATTGAATAAATGAAGTGAAAAAAATTTTAGTAAAATTGAATATAAAAGAAATAGATCCTTGGAAATTGACCTCTTCTGAGAAGATACACCCCATTTTTTTTCTGTAAGAAGAGATTTCAAAATACTTGGAAAATATATTTTCTCTGTTTTTTCAAGATCAAAAATTTTTTTAACTTCTTCTGGTTCAAGCCTTTTCTTATCAATTATATTAGTATCAAAGATGGTTAAATTAAAATCCTTCCTGTTTAAATATTTGTTATAAAAAAGTATGGTCTTTTCTGTACCACCCCCATAAAGGATATCCGTTTCGATCACCATTGAAAGATTTATCTTTTTTTCCATCTTTGAATAAAATGATAAATCATTTAATAAATTTAACCTAATGATATTTTTAATCCAAGATTTAATTTATTATAATTAACTTAATTTTATTAAAAATTTATAATATTTACTGCCAATTAAGATTCATTAAAATGTTTAAATAAAAATATACAAAGATATTTTTTAGATAAGAATAAAAATCCTATGGTGATACTTTAAACAAAATGTTCAAATATATATTTTCCAATTAAAATTTGATGGATGAAAAAGGTGTTGATGAATCAAGAGTGGATGCGGTTTTTTCTGTACTTCCAGAGGATACAAACATTTATGGAAATCTATTTGGTGGCAAGCTTGTTGAATGGATAGATAGAACAGCTGCAATAGTAGCTGTGAGACATTCAAGAAAAAATGTTGTTACTGCAAACATAGATAACTTAAGTTTCCTAGAACCAATAAAACTTGGTGATATTGTCATTCTAAAAGCCTGGATAAATTATGTAGGGAATACCTCTATGGAGGTACAGGTTGATGTTTATAATGAAAGAAGATCAAATGGCAAGCCTCTACTCGCCTGCAGGGCATACCTTACCTATGTTGCAATAGATGAGAATGGAAAACCTACACCCGTACCAAGATTAATTTTAAAGACTGAAGAGGAAAAATTAAGATTTCAACAGGCACTTGATAGAAAGAATCAGAGGTTAAAAATGAGAGAGATGATTCTTGGTAAATAATTATGGGGGGATATAGATAAGAGAAAAAAGCAGCTATTAAAATTTACATCTAAAAATATTAATTGACATCATTCAATTTTGTTTCCTTAAATAATTGTATTAAAATTTTAACAATCTTAGTCTTAGGATTAAGTATCTTTCTTTGTTTTATCTTATGCTTAATTTTGTATAAAGTCCTTTCAGATATTCCCTTATTTTTGTCATCCTTGGGCTTCAAGGATAAAATCTATTCAGTAAATTCATTACTTTTAACAATTTCATGATCATTTGAGAATTCCAAATAATCAAGGTCTTCTAGACCTGTGAGGTTATCTTCAAGGTTATTAGACTCCTTACCTCTGTATCTAATTCTATCAGCAATGATATGTTTCCTATGTGCAATTCCTTCATTATCATAATCAAATTTGTTATCGTTATGCCTTACGTATTTAGTTAGAATATCGTCAAGAGTATACTAGTAAGCATCAGAAGGTAAGGGTAATTTATTTGATAATGTATCAGTTTTGTAATCAACAAATTTCCTATATTGGATGCCCTCAATATTCTCATCATAGGGTAAACACGGAATTACAAATGTAAATGGCTATTTAATTTTCCCCATTTTCGGCAGTTTAAAATTCCTCATATATGGCAATTTGAATTTCCCCTCCCATTTACCAATAATGAAGGTGTGAAAATTTGTTAT
>WSBC01000023.1 GCA_009758405.1 Methanobacteriota archaeon | reverse complement strand
TAAACAATTTTTTTGAGAGGGGCATGGCTGTTAAAATTAAATTCATATTTTCTGGGGATAATGTTAATAAAAAACATTCAAGCTTAAGGGAGGCAATTGAGGCAAATAGAAGTTATATGGAAAGAGAGGAGAATAGGGCAATTGAATTCCTTAAGAGGTTCAGGGAAAAAAATTTGCTCGTTTCATTCAGCGGTGGAAAGGATAGCCTTGTCTCATTGCATCTTTCAATGAGGGCAGGATTGAAATTCAAAACAGTTTTTCTAAACACGGGCCTTGAGTTTGATGAGACAATAGAATATGTAAAAAGAATCTCAGACCATTATTCCCTAGACCTTGACATAATTGATGCTGGTGATGCATTCTTTAAGCACCTTGAACACTTTGGTCCCCCTGGCAGGGATTATAGGTGGTGCTGCAAGGTTTGTAAGCTAGGTCCAACAACAAGGTACATAAAATCCTTGGGAAATGAGAAGATATACATGATAATAGGTCAGAGGGCCTATGAGAGCAGGTCAAGGGCATTATCAGGAAACATATGGGAAAATGAGTGGGTACCGAATCAGATAGGTATAAGTGCTATTCAAAAATGGAATTCTCTAATGGTTTGGCTCTACATATTCAGACATGATCTTGAATACAACAAGTGGTATGATAGGGGTCTATGGAGAATTGGATGTTTTATGTGCCCTTCCCAGGATCTTGCTGACCTTGAGATTGTTTCAAAATTCCCTGTATATGATAAATGGAGATCCTTTATTGATGAATATTCAAAAAAGAACAATCTAGGGGAGAAATGGGTGAGGTATGCGCTCTGGAGATGGAATAAAATACCAGATTACCTGAAGAAAAAATATAATGTTAATGACAAGGTGAGAGAATCACTAAAGCTTTACATAAAAGATGAGGGGGATAAATTAAAAATAGTACCGAATAAAAACATAGATATGAATAGGCTCAAAAACATGATGCACATTCTTCCTAGGGCTGCATTGAATGAGGACCTTGAGGTGCACAGGAACTTTATTGACAAGGCAATGCAGGTGATTTATCAATCTGAGGAGTGTGTGGGATGTGGTATTTGTACAGGAAGGTGCAACTACAATGCCCTTTATATCAATGAAGGAAGGGTTTGGGTGGATGAGAATAAATGCATAAGGTGTACAAAATGTCTAGGGCCATGCCCAGCTTATGTCTTCAGGTGATTCCAATGGACATGGATGATATTATAAAAAGAATTAAGAAGACAGTGGAGCCACATAGAATACCATTTGATGATCCATGGAAGGTACTAATCTCAACAGTGCTTTCACAGAGGACAAGGGATGAAACCACGGGTGAAATATCAAAAAGGCTTTTTCAGAAATACCCTGACCTTGAAAAATTGTCGAAGGCAGAATTAAAGGACCTCGAAGATATATTAAGGCCTATTGGATTTTACAGGGAGAAGGCAAAAAGGATTAGGGATATTGCAAGAATATTGATAAGGGAATACAATGGAATTGTACCTGAAAATAAGGAGGAGCTTATGAAGCTTCCAGGGGTGGGAACAAAGACAGCAAACATTGTTTTGTCTGTTTGCTTCGGAAAAGACTACATAGCTGTTGACACGCATGTTCATAGGATATCAAACAGGCTTGGTCTTGTTAATACAAGGAGCCCAGAGGAGACAGAAAAAAAACTGATGAAGATAATAGATAAAAAATACTGGAAGGAATTGAATTCACTGCTCGTAGAATTCGGTAAAAAAATATGCAGGCCGGTCAATCCAAGGTGTAATGAATGCCCCCTCAGGGAGATATGCCCCTCTTCAAATTATGTAGCATAAAAATTGACAAAATACTTATATTAAATTTTAAAATATAAGAGAAAAAGGTGAAAATACAATGTATGTAATCCAGGAATCTAAATTAAAAAAGGGATTGCCAAAGGAAACACAATCTATTTGCCCTGTTTGTAAAAAGGTTATCCCTGCTACAATATATGAGGAGAATGGAAAGGTAATGTATAAGAAAACATGTCCTGAACATGGTGAGTTCAAGGACATATATTTTGGGGATGTTGAAACATATCTAAGGTATGAGAAATGGGCATTTGACGGTGTTGGTGTAAAGAATCCACAGATAAATGGAACAAACTGCCCTCTTGACTGCGGTCTTTGTGCCCTGCACTATAGCCATACATCCCTTGCAAACATTGATCTTACAAACAGGTGCAACCTGAAGTGCCCGATATGCTTTGCAAACGCTAATGCTGCTGGCTATGTTTATGAGCCAACATTTGAACAGGTAGTAAAGATGATGGAAACACTAAGAAATGAAAAGCCCGTACCAACACCTGCTGTACAGTTTGCAGGTGGCGAGCCAACAATATATCCATACTTCCTTGAGGTGGTTAAAAAGGCAAAGGAGCTAGGATTTGCACAGATACAGGTGGCAACAAACGGGGTAAGGATAGCACACGAGCCCGATTTTGCACAAAAGATGCTAGATGCAGGACTGCACACTGTCTATCTTCAATTTGATGGTTTCAAGGAAAGCACATATGTTAAGACTAGGGGGAGACCCGGGTTCCTTAAGGAGAAGCTACAGGCACTCGAATACCTGAGGCATACAAAGCCAAAACCACTTGCAACTGTTCTTGTGCCTGTGATAGTAAAGGGAGTAAACGATGATGAGGTGGGGAAGCTAATAGACTTTGGTTTAGAGAACCTGGATGTTGTAAGATCTGTAAACTTCCAGCCAGTATCCTTTGCTGGAAGGATACCACAGGATGAGCTCATAGTGGGAAGATATACTCAGGGTGATCTTATTAATGACCTTATAAAACAGACAAACTATTTTGAAAAGAGGGACTTTTTCCCTATACCAGTAGCTGCACTATTTTCAGAGCTTGCATCCCAGATATTCAAACAACCCTATGTTGCATTCACATCACATCCACATTGTGGAACTGCAACATATGTATTCAAGGACTATGATAGGAATAAGGTAATACCAATTACAAGATTTATTGATGTTGAGGGTCTACTGGAGGAACTCAGGCCAAAGATACTTGAGGCAAAGTTTGACAACAGGTCAAAGATATTCACTGTACCATACCTTTACAGGGTATTCAAGAAATATTATGATGAAAACCAGGCACCATCCCATTTCAAGATAAAGGAGATCCTAGACGTATTCAAGGAGGGTACAAAGGATTCTCTTGGAAAACTTCACTGGGATTCACTATTCATTGGAGCAATGCATTTCCAGGATGAATACAACTACGATCTTGAAAGACTTAAGAGGTGCGTGATACATTATGCTACTCCAGATGGAAGGGTAATACCTTTCTGTGCATACAACTCAGGACCTGTATATAGGACTGAGGTGGAGAAGAAGTTTTCAATGTCCCTTGAGGAGTACAGGAAAAGGTATGGAAATGCAGTAGGAACGGAAGGGGCGTGAATTAATGAAGGTGGATACATCAAAGTGCAATTACTGCGGTGCATGCGTTGGATCATGCCCAGTTAATTGCATATTCCTGGATGAGACAAGGATAGTTATTGATGAGAATTCATGTACAAAATGTGGCTTCTGCATAAGGGTATGCCCAATGGGGGCAATAAGTGCGGAGTGGTTTGAATGAGATATGAATATGATGTTCTTGTGATAGGCGCCGGACCCGGCGGCAGCATGGCGGCAAGGTATGCAGCAAGGAAGGGACTGAAGGTGCTGATGGTGGAGAAAAGGCCCGACATTGGATCTCCAGTGAGGTGCGGTGAGGGGATATCAAAGAGCTGGCTACCTGAGGTGGAGTTGGAGCCACAGCCAATCTGGGTTTCAAACGAGGTAGAGGGTGCGAGGATATTCCCACCAGATGAGAAAACATTCATAAAGCTCTCAGCAAACAAGGCTGGGAATGAGGTCGGTTACATAATAGAGAGGGATAAGTTTGATAAATACTTGGCAGCACTAGCCGCAAGGGAGGGTGCTGATATATGGGTAAAGAGCCCGGCAATATCCCTCATATTTGAGGATAAAAAGGTGGTGGGGGCAAGGATAAGGAGGCAGGGGGAGGTTGTTGATGTTTTTGCAAAGATAATCATAGGCGCAGACGGTTTTGAGAGCCAGGTGGGAAGATGGGCAAAGATAAACACAATGGTAAAGGACAGGGACATAGTATCATGCATAGAATATAGAATGGTGGGCATTGACATTGATAAAAATTTCACAGATTTCTATCTAGGAAGCTGTGCCCCGGGAGGCTATGTGTGGGTGTTTCCTAAGGGGAAGGATGAGGCAAACGTTGGCATAGGCGTTGCATTAAACAAGCTAAAGAAAAGTGGAGAGGTAAAGAAGTACCTTGACGATTTCATAGAAAGGCACCCTGGCCTGAAAAAGGGAAAGACAATAGAGATAATAACTGGTGCAGTTTCAACATGCCCTGTACCACAAAGCATAGTTACTGACAATGTAATGCTCGTTGGTGATGCTGCAAGACTCATTGATCCAATAACTGGGGGCGGTGTGGCAAACGCATGCATATCTGGAAGACTTGCAGGAGAGGCAGCATACGAAGCAATTAGGTCCAAAAATACAAGCAAGGAATTCCTGAAGGAGATATACGAAAAAAAGGTAAGGGAGAAGCTTGAAAGGAAGCACCTTAGGAACTGGTTTGCAAAGGAGAAACTATCAGTGCTTTCTGATGAAACACTTAACAAGCTCGTTGATGCAATTTCATCTGTGGAGCTAACATCAATCTCAGTAAAAAGCCTTCTAGACGCTGTTCAGAAAAAATATCCAGAGCTTGTAAAGGAATTTGAGGACCTAATCTAAAAAAGGTATTATATTACTTTTTTATATTCTTTTTTTAGCCGCGGTAGCCAAGCGGACTACGGCGCCAGCCTTGAGAGCTGGTTCCCGAAAGGGAGCGGGAGTTCAAATCTCCCCCGCGGCGCTCAAGCGCTTTTTACACTATGTATATTAATTAATTTTCATTGAAAAATATTTGCCTTAATTGCATCAATGGCAATTTTAAGATCCCTATATGATGACCTTTGGAAAAAACCAAAATCGAATATGTAGCCATCTATAAAATCTGGATGCGTTATGTCAAAATAGTAGTTTATGAGACTGAATCCCTTGTTTTTATAATCATTGAATGGGTGGTTTATGAATTCATAGTAACCCCTTGAAATCTTGAATTTTGTGCCGATTGCATAGAATTTTGAATTCTTCTCCCTTGATGCAATGGCAAGTGAATATGTTCCAACTTTATTTACAAGCTCAAGATTTGGAAGAATTGCATCCATTCCCACAAGAACAATGGATTTTTCATCTAATGCATGGTAAACTGCAGCATCAAAATACATTTTAACCTTAAAGCCCTCATTGGATAGTTTTTCTGCAAATTTTGCACCCTCATTCATTGGCCTTGATTCGAGTATGTTTATTTCATCTATCTTGTCTCTGTTTTCCTTTATAGCCTCCTCCACCAGTTTGCTCCAGCTTATGGTTACTATTTTTCTTCTATCAAATATATGGAATGAATTTTTTACAGAAAGACTGAAGGATTTATTCAGTTCATCAATTAGTTTCTTGAATTCATAATCATGTCTGAATTTTTTAATAATATCCAAAATGTTCATCAGTTGAACCATTTCGTATTTTTTCATTTTCAGGTATTCTATTTTATCTGATATATTTTCATTTTTTAAAAAACTTTCATAACATGCATTTAAAAGTTCAATTGTTAATGTTTCAGAGCCATGAACATTGTCATCGGCAATCTCTAATATATCCATAATAGAATTTATGGGGTTCTTATACAAAAATATTTTTTATTCAAGATTAATGGCTATTTTCTTTGGCATTCTTTGTGATTTTGCAATTATTAAAAAGGAATTTCTAAAATCTTATCTCTAAATATTTTAGCGTAGTTAATTTTCATATACTAACTGGCTTTCGTAACTTGCAAGTCTCATTTTTTGAAACATGGTCAAAGCTCATCTGAAAGTGTATATAGATAGAACATTGAGATACTCTACAATATAGATCAGCCCCTCTCATATATCCTCTCGCTGCCATATTACTTAGTACTTCGGAATCTTGATTAATTATGCCTAAGGATGAACTTACAGACGAGCTGCCATACTACTTAGTACTTCGGAATCTCGGATGTTAATTTTGTTTTAAATTTTTTACCATTGATCTCGTACTCCACCTCATCATAATTGTTTCTTCCATATGTCTGTATTATGAGATTTTCACTCCCCATCGATTTGCATATCATTAAATATATATTTAAAATTTTCTTGAAAGTTCAGAAATATTGAAATAATTATTCATTCTTTTAAAGCATGTAATGAGGAATTTTCCATATGAGCCAAGGAAGTATCAGCTCGAGATAATTAAGGATGTAGAGGGTGTATTGGAAAATGGTGGGCATCTATTGCTTGAGGCACCAACAGGCATAGGTAAAACCATATCGGTCCTTGGCCCTTCCCTAGAATATGCCATAAACAATGGAATGAGGGTATTTTATCTTACAAGGACTAACTCCCAGCAGGAGCAGGTGATAAAGGAATCCAGGGCATTAAGGAAATACTACGATTTTACACTTGCACCTGTTCAGGGCAGGAACAACTACTGCTTCATGATAAAAAGAATGAATGAGAACTACACGGCAGAGGAGCTTGCACAGGCCTGCAGGAAGAGAAAGGAGGATGTGAAGAATGGAAAATACGAATCATGCCATTATTTTGCAAATTTATTAAAGAAGGGGAATAGTTTTATTTACGAGGCAAGAAGGGAAATCATGACATCTCAGGATTTCATTGACCTTTGTCTTGAAAATGAGGTATGCGCATATGAGTCAATGAAATCGCTTGCATCAATTGCGGATGTCCTTGTAATGCCATACGTTTATTTTTTTGACCCCTTCATCAGGTCAGGGTTACTTGAGTGGAGTTCCGCATCACCTGAAAACATAATACTCATTGTTGATGAGGCGCACAACCTGCCAAACTTTGCAAGGGAGCTAAGGTCTGAGAGGCTATCCCTTCAATCCCTTTCTCTTGTTGACAGGGAGATAAGGGACTACGGCGATTTCAACCAATCAGGTATGAATTTTTCAGATTTTGTTGAATTTTTAAGGGAATCAATGATAAAATTGGGGAAAGATTTGTTAAAGGATGCTGATGATTCAATGATCTCTCCTGGGGTTTTTTCAGATGTTCTCCTTGAAAACACTGGCCTTTTGGAAAGGGACATAGAGGCTTTTATTGAAAAATCCTCTGAGTTTGGTGAAATTGTTAAGGTTGAAAAGGTTAAGAGGGATGAGATACCAAGATCGCACATAGGCCATTTGGGTGAATTTCTGAAGAGGTTCCTTTATTCTGAAGAGAATGATATTGGGAGAATAATATCTAAGACAAACAGGCTTTCCCTTGAGATTTACTCGCTTGATGCCAGGCCCATAACATCCATTGTTGAGAATGTACATTCATCGATTCACATGTCAGGCACTATGAAGCCCCTTGAGGAATATGAGGCTATGGTATTCAGGGATGTCAAGCCAGAAAAGAAGAGCTATCCCTCCATATTCCCTAAGGAGAACCTAAAGGTTTACTACATAGATTCTGTAACGACTAAATACGAGACAATGGAGCTGGGGGATGAGGAGGTAAAGAAGATTGCTGATATTGTTGACAGGATAATACGCCTTGGTTACAACACACTTGTACTTTTCCCTTCCTACAGGGTTCTCAAGAGGGTGATGGAACAGGACCTTACATACAATGGCCACTTCTACATTGAAAATCAGGAGATGTCGCAATCGGATTTCATAAGGTCTCTACATCTATTCAAGCGCAGTGGGGGCGTATTCTTCTCAGTATTTGGAAGCAGAATAAGCGAGGGAATGGATTTTCCGGGTGGGGAGATACAGATGATTGTAATAGTTGGAATACCATACCCTAAGCCTGACACCAGGCAAAGGCTCCTGGAGAGGTATTACCTTCAGGAGATGTCAAGGGAGAACGCTTACAGGTTCCTTGTACATGGCCCTGCGGGAAGGAAGATTGTTCAGGCAATAGGTAGGATGATAAGGTCTGAGAAAGACAAAGGCGTGGCTGTAATACTTGATAGCAGGGCCCCTAGGTTCAGCGAATACATAAGCATGGAGAAAAGCAGGGACATAGAGAAGGAGATAAGCTCATTCTGGGAGATGGCAAGTTTAAAATAGTCACATAAGATATTTCCCCCATATATGGTGGTAGTAAGGGTGGGCAAGTCTGACCTTGAATCAATGTCTGGTGTTAAAAGGGATAAAATAGAGCAGTTCTTTGATGTAGTGGGGATTGAGATAAAAAGAGAGGATGATGAAAACTGGGATCTCGAGCTTTATCCTGACAGGCCAGATCTTTACTCAATATTTGGTCTTTCTAGGTCTCTCAAGACATACTATTTCAAGGAGAAGAGATTTTACAAGGTTTTGGATTCGGATATTAAATTAAACGTTGATTCTAGTGTAAAGGATGTGAGGCCATACATAGGGGGAGCTGTTGTAAAATCCATTGAATTAAATGATTCTCTCATTGCCTACATAATGGACATGCAGGAAAAGCTTCACCTATCCATAGGTAGGGATAGGAAGAAGATTGCCATAGGTATACATGATCTTGATAGGGTAAGGCCACCATTCAAATACATGGCTGTAGGTGGTAGCTCAATCTCCTTTGTCCCCCTTGGAATGTATTCGCCCATGACACCTGAGGAGATATTAAGGAATCACCCTAAGGGGGTTGAGTATGGTCATCTACTTTCACACTCTTCCCTTTACCCAATAATAATTGATTCGGATGGAAATGTTCTCTCAATGCCCCCAATAATAAATGGAACTTTAACACAAATAAGGGAGAATACAAAAAACATATTCATTGATGTTACAGGGAATGATTTATTCACGGTAATAAATGCGGTCAACCTGATTTCATCAAACCTTGCGGAGCTTGGCGGTTATTTATACAGGGTTCTTATTGACTATGGGGATTATTCCTTATTCCTTCCTGATCTAGGAAGAGAGAGGATTTATGTATCAAAAAGGGAATTGAAGGAGATGGTGGGGGAGGATATAAATGCTAATGATATAAAAAACTCGCTCATATCAATGGGCTACACTGTGTCAAAATCAGGGAATGGCTTCAACGTTGGAATTCCTCCCTACAGGCTCGACATAATGCATCCTGTTGATGTTATTGAGGATATAATAAAGAGCTATGGCTATGGCAATTTAAGATTATCCCTGCCAAATAAATTTTCAATGGGCTCTGAGGCATATTCTGAAATAATAAAGGAGAGGGTAAGGAAGATAATGGTGGGCCTTGGTTATATAGAGGTGGTAAGCCTCACCTTCACATCGCCTGAGAGGAATTTTAAAAGGTTCGGAATTGATGAGACCTATTCCCCAAGGATAACAAACCCTGTTGTTGAAGACCAGACCATTTACAGGACCTGGCTCATTCCAATGCTTATGGAGACACTTGAAAACAACAGGCACAGGTCACTTCCACAGAGGATATTTGAGGTAGGAAGGGTTTACAGGAACGGTGAAGGGCTGGATCTTGGGGCTCTCTCAGAGGAATCTGATGCATCATTTACGAAGGTGAAGGGGACTGTGGAAAAAATAATCAATTCCCTTGGCCAAAGGCTTGAGATTGAAGAAAAGAACCTTCCATTCCTTATTCAGGGAAGGCAGTCTTCAATAATTCTGAATGGTAAAGAGGTGGGATTCTTTGGCGAGGTCCATCCCTCAATAATCGAGAAATACAACCTAGGCAATCCTATAACAGCCTTTGAGATCTACCTTGATGTTATTTACCCAGATATACTTAATGAAAAGCTCAAGTTCTAGGAAAAAGATTTATTGTATTTAGTATTCCTATTTTTATGGATCTTTTGGATGTTGTTAGGGACCTAGTGTTTGTTCAGGGCATAAGCGGTTATGAGGATGATATAAGGTCAAGGGTAATAGAATACCTAAAGAAATTCGGTGAGCCTAAGGTGGACAAGCTTGGGAATGTTTACCTTACACTTGGTGATGGGGATGAGCATATTGCCTTCATGGCGCACATGGACGAGATAGGCCTAGTTGTGGCACACATTGAAGAGAATGGCTTCATAAGGCTGAAAAGGCTAGGCGGTGTTGATGTAAGGATGCTATATGGCCAGTACTTTGAAGTATTCACAAAGGATGGGAAGAGGATACCAGGTGTAATAGGTCTCAAGCCACCACACATATCAACGGAGAGTGAGATGAAGAATGCCCCGCCCATAGAGGACCTCTATTTAGACGTAGGAGCCTCCTCAAGGGAGGAGGTAATATCAATGGGAATCTCCATCCTTGACCCTGTTAGGTGGATGAAGCAATTCCATGTTTTAAATGGAAGATATATTGTGACAAGAGGCCTTGATGACAGGGCAGGTTGTGCAATTTTAATAAATCTAATTGAAAGACTAAAGGGTAAGAAATTGAAGAAGAAGGTAACTTTCATATTCACATTACAGGAGGAGACTGGCCTTAGGGGTGCAAAGGCTATCACTGAAAGGGATATTGATGAGCTTTATGCAATAGACAGCGTATCCTCAGGTGACATACCAAAGGTGGATTATTATCTCAGCCCCGTATCTCTAGGTAAGGGTCCGGTTATAAGGTTCATAGATGCAAGGGGTGCAAACTCCATCTCACTAAAAAGAAAGGTAGAGGAGATTGCATCAAGGAACAAGATTAACATACAGGAGGTATTCACTGGTGGTAGCACAGATGCTGCAGGTACCTTCGATCTTGGCATTCCCTCCATTGCACTCTGTTTCCCAATAAGGTACACGCATACAACTGTTGAAATGTCCTCAATCGAGGACATTGAG
>WSBC01000020.1 GCA_009758405.1 Methanobacteriota archaeon | reverse complement strand
TAGAGGAGAAGTATGGTAGGAGGTCAAGTAGCAGGGTAAATCAGATATTGCATAAAATAAGCAAGGATATTGTAAAAGATGCAATAAAAAACAATGAGGCAATCGTCCTTGAAAACATTAAGGGAATAAGGAATATAACGAAGAAGGGGGATTACAAGGGTAAGGATTATAGATTCCTTTTCAACAATGCATTCCCATATGGCAAATTAGAGTTCCAGATCAAATATAAGTGTGCGTGGGAAGGTTTACCAGTGATAGAGCTATCAAGGAAAGATACAAGGAATACAAGCAGGACATGTTCGGTATGTGGGTCACTGACCCGAATAGAACATGGGAGGATCCTTCATTGTGATAAATGTGGTCTAACCATAGACAGGGATATAAACGCATCAATAAACATATCAAAAAGGGGTCGGACATGGCTGAAACGATCCCAGCCCAATGAAGGGCTAAAAGGACCATCAAGTGAAGCAATGATCCAGTCAAAAGATGGGAAGCAGATGATGGTAAGTAGGATCCTTAGATAGGATTTCTACAAAGCCGCTTCCAAATTTTTTGATTTTATTTCAGGTCTCATTTTCCTGAGCAAAACGAATAATATTATCCAAATTGACAACAGGGTTGCCTCAACATATTCAGGGATTGCCTTTCCCATTCCAAGTGGAAGTTCTAGGATCACAAGAATTGATATCAATGCCAGAAATATTGAAAAGGCCATAAATATATTGTTCTTTTTGTAATAATACAAAGATGCAACAATTATTCCAACAGGCATAAGAAGGAAAAAGCCCATGGAAACATAATAGTGCAATGGTGATCCCTCTGTGAATATTCCTATTAAAGTGAATGAAATTGATGCAATAAGTATTATGAATGAAGATGCAAAAAGTGCTCCCTTGCCCCTCACATTTATTATAAGGAAGATGGTGAATAGTATTAACAGGATGCCTCCTATGATCAATGTATAATTAAATAAATCCTGTGAAATCGGTCCAAATTTTCCTCCACCTATATCACTCAAATAATTATTGGTCCATGAAAAACCTGAAGAAATTACTGTAGATAGAAACACGAAAACCAGTGAAAATACTGGAGCCACAAGACCTAGATAAAATTCCCACCTTTTAGTATCCATAAAATTAAATGTAAAATTGAATATTTATATTTTTTCTGAAAAAAATGAATTCTGTGAAAAAATTTTTAATATTGTATATATTATCTTCAAAAAGTGGAAGTTAATATTGAAATTGTGACGAGGGACATTCTTTATGCCGCATTATCAAAAATATTGATGAAAAAAGGGATGAATGAATCTGAAATATATGAGATCACAGATTATATCCTTGGTTTCTTTGGATTTGAAGATTATCTTGTTGACAACATTCTTACACCAATTGATAGGGATATATTTTATTATCTTGAGGAATGCGGCATATTAAAAACTGAATCAATGGAGGTAAATCTACTCAAGGGGAGGCAGTGGAGAATCCATCTCTGGACCTTTAGGAAGGAGAGGATAAAGGATATAATCGAGTCAAAGGAAATAATAGATGTAGAGGATGTAAGAAAGTTATATGAAAGGCTCTTCAGCGAGAAGGAGGAGTCATGATAAATTCATTACTTGTTGTAATAGGAGATCCTGCAATCACGTTGATAAGGGACCTTAACGATGAAATAAAAATGCCCAGAATATTTCTAAGCGACAAAAGGGGAGAGAACATTTTCAATCTTCCCACAAATTTAATATATATAATAGAGTCTGAGAAAATTACCACAGAATATGATGATAAATTCAGGGACATAATGGAGAATTTTATGTTCTATGATCATTATTTCATACTTTCTGATATTGGTGATGAATTCAGTACCTCTGCATCAAAATCAATAGGAAAGCTTTACGGTGATAAATGCACAGGAGTATTTATCTATCCTTTTAACTTTGAAGGTGGAAACAGAATTAATAATGCTAATTCTTTTATCCCCCAAATTGGCTCTTATATTCCTCACTATTTCATTCTTAGAAATGATTTCCTATTCAAGGTTTTTCCAAACATACCAATGAAATCTCTACCAAGGATGAAGGGGATACTATTGTACAACCTTGTAGAAAATTTTTCTGAGGGACTTCAACTGGAGGATCTTTCTTATTTAAAAAAAGGTGAACTTGGATTTGGCATTGGATTGAATGAAAGAATGGATCTTCTAGGTGAAAGCCTCAATGATGCAATGGATTCCCCATGGATTTCCAAGGACCATAATAATGCACTCATTCTTTTCAATGGAAATATCTCCGAGGAGGATGTATCGAAGATAAAGGACAAGATTAAATTTAAAAACTACAAGATAAAGATAAATAAGATAAACAAAGGAAGGATCGTATATATTTTAATAATAACCTGGTAAATTATTTGTAATTACCATGATAATCAAGGTTTCAAAATTTATTTAATGAATTGAATTTTTGAGTAAAAAAATTCAGAAAATATTAAATCCAAGAAATTAATATAAATAATGATGAGCGAAATTTTAGAATATAACAAAATTAGGAGGATTTTAATACCAACAAACAAAAATCCGCTGATGGGTAAGGCAATTGAATTCGTTACTTCCATATTTCCAAATGCTGAATACTATTTAATAGGTGTAGTAGATATAAGTGGTGAGTCATTACTTCTTTATTCCAGTTATTCTGCTGAATACTTTGATGTTCTTGAAAGCCTTGAAAAGGAGGCCATAGATGAATCGATAAAGATATTGAAGGAGAAGAATGCAAAGGTGGTGGATTCCGTTCTTCTCAAAGGCTATCCTTCTAAAACAATATTAAACTATGCATCAAAAAATGAAATAAATATGATACTTCTCACAACAAGTTCCAAATTGGGTACTGAACAAATAAAACTTGGATCAACTGCAAAATTAATTATTGAAAGGAGCAGGATTCCAACAATGCTAATTACACCATTTTCAAAGTTTACTGGGACAAAAAAGATTCTTAATCCTACGAGTGGAAGCAAGTATTCATTCAGGGCAAGTATGCTCTCAATAAACTTTGCAAAGCAGTTCGAAGGCAGCGTAAAAATATTACACCTTGGTAAAATAAAGGATGAAAAGACAATAAACATCCTTAGGGATTATGCAACAAAAATGAATGTACCCTTTGAAATAGAGGAGGTAAGGGACGAGAACCTTGTGCACAGGATAATAGAGGAATCCAAGGCCCATGATATTATGATTGCATCAAGGGGTAGGCCAGGATTCGCATACAAATTCAGGTATTTTTCACCTGAGCTTGCCCTTGGAAAACTTGAGAGGGAGGTAATTGAACTCTCACCTGTTCCAATAATACTCGTTAATGAATAATGCTAGAGTTCATCAAAATATCATTTAATTTTTTAAGGTATTCGGTTTTTTCAAGATTTTCAATGGATCCATCGATAACATAAGGATAATAATCTATGTTCCCAAGGCATTTTATCCTAAGTTTTTTACACTCCTCATGAATTGTTTCTGATTTTCCCATGTTAATTATTACACCACTTTCCTTAATTTTACCCCTTGCAATCTCTATTGCTCTCCTCGTTACTTGCCAGCTTACAATACTCGGGGCTGTTATAAATATCATCTCCCCCTTATTGCCGAATATTTCTAAGGCAGCTAGGAATTCATCACCCGTACCTGGCGGCATGTCAACAACAAGATAGTCAAGCTGTCCAAAGTTTGTAATTGAAAAAAGCTCCTTTATTATATCATATTTACTATTTCCCCTAAGTGGGGATCCCCTGCCCCTCATAAAAATTTCAAGGGACATTATCTTCAATCCATTCTTTTCTGGAGGTATGATTCCCTCCTGGCTTTCCTTTACCATATATTGATTGAGACCAAGTATAAGGGGTATTGAAGGTCCATGTAAATCAAGATCAAGTATTCCTGTGGTATAATTTTTAGAAAGGATATATGATGTATGTGCAGAAAGAGTACTCTTACCAACACCTCCCTTACCGCTTGCAAATACAATTATTCTCTTTATTGAATCAAGTCTAACAGATATTAGAGAATCCCTTGTATCTATTCCTGTTTCAAGTATCTCCATCAGTCCTCTACCTCCATTATAATCTTCTTTACCCTTACTCCACTTCCTCCGAGTATCTCAATATCCTGTCCGTGACATACAGGGCATTTAACAAAAATTGATACACTCTCAGGAAGATAATGCAGTGCATTGTCTCCCTCTTCACCCACAGGTTCAAGATATTTTTTACTCTCTTCAAAATTCCAAATATGACCGCAGGTTCTGCATTTTAACTCTGTCCTTTCCATATCAATTCTTATTTCTGAATTTTCCAATGGTGTGCCCCTTGCGATATTTTCTAATGCATATCTAAGTGTTTCAATATCAATTTGGGATATCTCTCCCACTGAAATCTCTACAATCTTGATTGCAGATGCACCATTCTTCTCCTTTTCTTGCAGGACTGTTCTCACTATACCATTTGCAAGGCTCCACTCATGCATATTTATTTACCCCCTTTAATCTCTTCATTTTTCCATATTTATATTCAATAGCACATGCACCTTCGCTTGATACCATACAAGGACCCACAGGACTTTCAGGTCTACAAATTTTCCCAAAGAGAGGGCAATCCCAGGGATATATTTCTCCCCTGATTAGTTCACCGCACCTGCAGCCTGGAGGATCCCTAAATTCTATATTGACAAGATCAGATAATATATCCTGGAAAAATTTTTCTGCATCATGTGAGGAAAATTTTTCTCTTATCTTCATACCGCTCTTTTCAAGGACTGGAAATCCCCTCCATTCAATATCGACAGGTTCAAAAACATCTTCTATTATCTTTTTTGCCTTCAAATTTCCTTCTTTTTTAACTACCCTAGAATATTCTATCTCCACTTTACTTTCCTTTTTTTCAATCTGTTTAACAAGCATAAGAATACCCATAATAAGATCAAGCGGTTCAAATCCCGCAATCACTTGTGGAATTTTATAATCCCTTGATATGAACTCCCATGGCTCAGATCCAATGATCGCTGAAACGTGTCCGGGAAGTATTATACCATCAAGCATTACCCTACCCATCTCTGCAATCCCCCTTACAGCAGGAGGTGTAAGCCTGTGCGTGCTGAGAACAAAAAAATTCTCTGGAGGCCCGTTTAATAATGTTACTGCTGTCGATGGCATGGTTGTCTCAAAGCCCACACCAATAAAGACAACATCCTCATCTGAATGTCCCTTGGCATATTTTAAAGCATCCTCGATGCTATAAACTATAATCACCTTACCTCCATTACCCCTTTCTGTTTCAAGAGATCCCTTCTGGCCTGGAGCCCTCAGCATATCACCGAAAACTGCAACTGTTTTACCATTCCTCACAAGATATTTTGCGTATTCTATCTCCCTTGTTGTGGTGACACAGACTGGACATCCAGGTCCCTCCCTTACATCTATACCCATATTAAAAAATATTTCATCAAGACCATTTCTCACAAGGGTATCCTGGTGTGTGCCACAAACGTGCATTACCCTGATATTCAGGGATTTTTCTTTTAAGTATTTAATTATTCTCGAAGCAAGCTCCCTATCCCTGAATATCTCCATATGGGAAAAAGAAAAAATATCAATATTTTAAATTTACTGATTATGTTCCCAATATTTAAATATTTTAACTAATTTCTTCAATTATGTGCCTAGGCATACCTGGAAAAGTGGTATCAATTAAGGGTGATCATGCACTCATAGATTATGGGGGTGTAACAAGGGAGGCAAACATTTCCCTTGTTGATGCAAAGGAGGGGGATTATGTTATAGTCCATGCAGGATTTGCAATAGAAATTTTGGATAAAGAAGAGGCAGAAAAAACAATAGAATTATGGAAAGAATTAATATCGAGCAAATAATTGAAAAATTAATTTTCAAAAACTGAAATTTTTTAACGAAAATTATTAATATTATTTTTGATTATGGTAACACGTATATGAAAAAAGGTAGCACGAGGTGAAAAAATGCACATACCTGATGGCTATTTGGGACCTACTACTTGTATAATCTTTTATTTAATTGCCATATTTGCACTCTATTTGTCCTTTAAAAAAGCCTCAAGAAAGCTTGAGGCAAAGGAAATTCCTATAATCTCCCTTCTTTCTGCATTTTCATTCATCTCAATGATGTTTAACTGGCCAGTCCCAGATGGAACTACTGTTCACATGGTGGGGGCGGTATTAATTGCAATAATTTTAGGTCCTTATGCGGCAACAATAGCGGTAAGCATAGCTCTTCTAATTCAGGCCCTGATGTTCGGTGATGGAGGCATTACCACATATGGGGCCAACGTATTTAATATGGCAATTGTAATGCCATATTCAGGTATACTTTTTTACAGGGGAATAATGAAATTGTTTAAGGAAAATGAAAAGATGATGCCCATAGCAGCGGGCATTGCTTCGTATGTGGGTATAAATCTTGCAGCATTCGCCTGTGGAATGGAGCTTGGAATTCAGCCATATATTAATCCTGGATACTTCCCCTATACATTTTATTTGTCAGTTCCTGCAATGCTCCTTGCACATTTGTTGATAGCCGGACCTGTGGAGTTTGTTGTTTCATTTTCTGTAATTCTTTACCTCCAGAGATCACATCCTGAATATCTTAGACTTCCAAAGCTGAATTTCCTGGAGGGATGATTATGAAAAGGGCAATTTTATTACTTATTCTATTTATAATAATTTCACCCCTAGGTATACTGCTTGTATGGAATTATGGACCTGCATATGCTGAATGGGATCATATTGGATCCTGGTACCCACATCATTTCTGGAATCTTGCACCTCTTCAGGATTATGACGTTCCAGGCTGGGATTCTCCAATCCTGGCCAGTGTTGGATACATAATCTCAGCACTTGTTGGTGTTGCAATCATAATTTCAATCACCTATGGACTTATGAGGTTAATTAAGAATGATCGATTACATTGAAAAGACTTTGATGGACCTTTCGAAATATTTCAGGGCTGTCTATTTCTCAGAGGATTTTTCATCAAGGAATGGATTTATACAGAAGGTCAATCCCCCTATTGCATTCCTTGTGCTTATTTCATTCATTTTTCTTTCAATACTTGTTCATGATATTTTTATATTAATAATTCTTTATACTATTTCAATATCCTTAATAGTTCTCTCGAGGATACCCCTTTCTTACTACATAAAATCAATTGCATTCATTCCTCTTTTTACAGCTATAATTGCCTTGCCCTATATTTTTTATCCCTTTAGCCAGCCACCATTCATCTATAAATTTTCATTTATTGGTATTACCTACCAGGGATTAAGGTATTCATCCATCCTTATTTTAAGGGTGACAATTGCCGTTTCTTTTATGATCATCATCTATTATGGCATAGGATTTCAGAGGTTAATAGGATCACTTAAGTTTCTAAAAATACCAGATATATTTCTAAATATGATCTCCTTCACCTACAGGTATATTTTTTTGATAGTCTCCCAGGTCTACGATATATTCCTATCGAGAAAGTCAAAGATGTGCAAAAGTAATAAAAAGATTGGCAGGAAATGGCAAAGCTACCTTCTGGGTCATATTTTTGTGAGGTCTAGCGTACTTGGTGAAAATATGTACAACTCCATGGTATCCAGGGGATATACGGGTGAAATTGTTCCCATGAAAAAGAATAAAAGTATGCAATACAATGACATTTTTTTCCTTGCTTTTTTCATTTTGATCATAATTATTGCATTTGTTCACGGGTGATACCATGGATCTTTATGTTCTAAAGAATGTATCATTCAAATACAACGATAATATGGTTTTAAGTGATATAAATTTGAATATATCCAGGGGGGAGTATCTGGTCATAGTGGGGCCAAACGGGGCCGGGAAATCAACACTGCTCAAATTACTTGATTTTCTGATACCTCCAAGCAGGGGAGAGATATACTTCGATGGAAAAAAGGTGGAAGATATTTCAAATCTAAAGAAGATATCACCGTACAGGAGGAGGGTGGGCCTCGTATTCCAGGATCCTGATGTAGAGCTTTTTTCACCAACGGTATATGAAGATCTTGCCTTTGGCCCACTTCATATGGGAATTGATGATGATGAAATAGAAAAAAGGATAAAGAGTGTTTCAAGAATGTTGAGGATTGATCATTTGATAAATAAACCACCTTTTTACCTTAGCGATGGGGAAAAAAAGAAGGCGGCTATAGCGTCAGTCCTTACTATGGACCCAGAGGTTCTAATGGTTGATGAACCGACCGCAAACCTTGATCCAAGATCAAGAAGGGAGATAATGTCCATTCTGGAGAATATGTGGAAAAATGGTAAGACCATAATAATAACAACACACGAGCTATCAATAATAAACAGCATGGTGGAGAGAATGGTGGTGATTAACTCTGGAAGGATTATAAGAGAGGGGGATCCCAAGAAGATACTGGAGGACAGGGATTTTCTACAAAGTAATGATCTGGAATAAATTTATTAAAACGTAATACCATTATTATTCATGATCAAAAGGTTTGGGGTATCAATGGAGCCTGAACTCCTTGATAAATTTGATTCTTTTATTAAAAAATATGGCTATAAAAACAGGTCTGAAGCAATCAGGGAAATAATAAGGGAGAGGCTCATAGATGAAACAGTGAAGGAGGGAGGAGGGGAAAGTTTCGGCACAATTGTAATAGTATATGACCATGAGGTGGGGGATATAAATGATAGGCTTGTCGATTTGCAGCATGAATATACTGGATTGATTATATTTACCACTCACATTCACGTAGACAGAAGGAACTGTATTGAAAATATAGTTGTAAAGGGAAAAAATAGTGAAATATCCGCATTAGCACAGAGACTGAGGACTATAGAGGGGGTATCGAGTGTAAAGCTTTTACTTACTAACTATACCTATAAATAATGTGATCCTATGGCATCCTGGCCAACGGGTATACCTGCATCACCTGGGGGAAAGGATCTGTGCATCAAAAGCATTCTTCCAGATTTTTTAAAAATCATTTCCTCCAGCATATTTAACAAAGGAATGCTGTAGGAAACTCCACCGGTAATTCCTATATTCATACCATTTCTATCAGCAGCCTCTATAGCGATATCCGTATAGAAATCCATAAGATCGTATACAAAGGAGAATGCAAGATCCTCCTCCTTACCCCTCATCTCTGATAATGCAATAAACATCTCACCTACATCTATTCTAGTGCAATCCTCTTTTTTAATTACCCTTGGAAAATCGTATAATTTCCTACCTTTTAAAAGGGGTAACTCAAGCCTCATTGCGGGCTCACCATCATAGGTCATCTTTTCTGAGAATCCAAGAAAATTTGAAAGCGCATCAAAAACGCGTCCCATACTCGATGTCCTGATTCCACTTTTAGAAATTTTCTTAATAAAATCTGGATTCCATCTTCCATAATTAATACCTTTAAGGGATAGAAAATATGCCACTATTCTATCAGGCTCCCTTATTGCCATATCATTTCCAGGAAGAGGAAAATACTCCATTGATCCTATTCTTTTATAGGATTCAGGGTTCGCTACGAGAACCTCGCCTCCCCATATTGTACCATCATCGCCATAGCCAGTACCATCAAATGTTAATGCAACTATTTCATCAATAGAATTATCCATAGCAAGTGATATTGCGTGCGCATGGTGATGCTGTACCTCATGTATATTTTGAAAATTTTCGAATACATATTTCCTGTATCCATAGGAGGGATGTTTATCTATTACCACAAGATCAGGTTCTTCAATATCAAGCATTTTCATATATTTTTTTACCATCTCCCTATGGAATTTAAGGTATGAATAACTTGAAAGATCTCCCAGGTACTGTGAAAGGAAAAGTTTCCCGTCTCTGCTTACTGATATCCTTGCATTCATATGTGCACCCATGGATACTATTTTGTACCCATGTCCCACCTTTATTATTTCGGGTACGTATCCTCTTGATTTTCTTATAAAAAGGGTCCTTCCAGATTTAATTTTTAAAAGAGAGTCATCAATTCTGTTTATTATATCCAGGTTGTGTAATATATAGTAATGTGCATTCAATGAAAATATATCCTCATTTTTAATTATCATTGGTTCTCCAGGAAAATTTGCGGAAGTGCTTACTATTGCATCATTTTTTAAATATTTAAATAATATATGATGAAATGCAGAATATGGTAGGTAAATACCAACATATGGAAGCCCTGGGGCAATCTCCTCAGGTGTAGCTTCCTTTTTTTTAAGTAAAACAATTGGCCTTGCTGAGGACTCAAGTACCTTTTTTTCATCCTCATTTATTTCAGCGTATTTCATCGCCACTTCAACATCCCTTACCATAATTGCGAAAGGCTTGAAAGGCCTTCCGTACCATTTTCTGAATTCATTAATTTTTGATAATATACAGTTTATGTGCATTCCCCCCCAGCCCTTTGAAACACCGAAGTAACCATTGTCAATTTTTTCTGCATAAGCCATTATTGGATTATCTGTTTCAATTACATTACCTTTAGAATCATATAGTCTATAAGATGGTCCGCAATCAGGACAGGAGATGGTCTGTGCATTGAACCTCCTGTCATTGATGTTGTTATATTCAAAAAGACATTTTTCACACATGGGGAAACTTGACATTGATGTATTTGACCTATCATATGGGAGGTCAATAGTAATGGAAAATCTTGGACCGCAAACAGCACAGTTAGTAAATGGATACATGTATCTTCTATTTCCCGGTTCAAAAAGATCCCTTAAACAATCGTTACATATAGCTGTATCTGGTGGAAATTCATAATTTTTATAACCCTTTGCACTGTCAAGAATATAAAAATCATCATACTCCCCTATACCATTTTCTACTATTATTTCATCTATCCTCGCATTTGATGGCAGGCTTTTCCTCAACTCCTCAAGAAATTCATTCTCCCTTTCATTCACATATATTTCTACATATGAACCAATATTTCTTACATAACCCTTGAGTCCTAAACTCTTTGCCACCCTTGCAACTGTCGGTCTAAAGCCAACTCCCTGAACAACACCCTTGACAAGTATTTTCACAAGAAAAGAAAAAAGGGAAAAAAGATATAAATGTTCTTAAAAAGCCATCACAAAGATATATATTCATATTAAAGCAAGGTATTCATTATTCTCAGAGCAAACTTGATTCCTTTTTCTTAACTTAGTTCCCATGGAATGTATCTTTTTATTATGACCTTAGAGAAGAAAGATTATCAAGATTCACTCATATTCCCTTGATTTTACACCCCAAATTTAATAGTTAGCTTCATTAAATAAGTATAATTATATTTTTTAGTAACTATAAAATTTTTCTATTATGAATTTTTTCACATAAAGGCACCCTCTCAATCTTCTTTAATTTAAAATAAACAACATTAAAATTTAAAAATTAAATCAATGAGAAAAAATGTCAGAATATGTATAAATATGTTTAAATTATGCAAAACCAAGGTATATAAGGATAAATAGAATATACCATTAGGAATCCTGAACTTTAAATAGTAATGCTCCTTTAAAAATTTGACCTCAGAGGGTGATAAAAATGAAAATTGAAATGAAACATGGCGCTGGAGGTTCTTCAATGGAAAAACTCCTAAGGGATGTTATAATTTCCAACCTCTCCACAGATGGTATCGAGGTGCCTCTATCCTATATGGATGATTCCTCAGTGGTTGATGGAATAGCATTTACAACAGACTCTTATACCGTTAGGCCTTACTTCTTTCCAGGCGGTGATATAGGAAGGCTTGCGGTTTCAGGAACTGTTAATGATCTAAGTGTTATTGGGGCTGTGCCTGTTGCACTTTCATCAGGGATAATCCTTCAGGAGGGATTCGAACTTGAGGACCTAAAAAGAATAATAAAAAGTATGAAAGAAACTCTTGATTATAGCGGTACAAAGATAATTACTGGTGATTTTAAGGTAATGGAGCATGATAAACTAGATGGGATAATTATAAACACCTCTGGCATTGGAAGACGATCTCCATACTTGGATCATAATTTAGAGGTGGCAAATTCCTATTCCCTACATAGGGAAAGATGGCTTTTAGACAGAAATCTGAGGGATGGTGATGTAATCCTGGTAACGGGGTACATTGGCGACCATGGAATAAGTGTACTTTCATCCAGGGAAGGTATTTCCTTTGAAACTGATGTAAAGAGCGATGTTCAACCCCTGAATAGAATGTTTGAGGAAATATTAAAGGTGGGTGGTGTGGTTGCTGCAAAGGATCCTACCAGGGGAGGACTTTCAAATGCATTAAATGAAATGGCAGAGAAGAGTGGTGTGGGAATACTTGTAGAGGAGGATAAAATACCTGTCAGAGAAGGTGTCCGATCCGCATGTGAAATGCTAGGGATTGATCCATATGAGATAGGGAATGAAGGAAAGGCTGTCATTGCCGTTGTTCCTGAGATGGCGGAAGATATCCTGAAGGCACTTAAGGGAACAAGGGAGGGAAAGGATGCGGAGATCATAGGAGTTGTAAAAAAGGACCTTGAATATGTTGTTCTGGAAACAAAGGTGGGAGGGAGGAGAATAATGGAAAGACCCATAGGTGATCCTGTACCAAGAATTTGTTAATTATTTTAAATAGTTTGTTAAATTATTATCTTTTTTTATAATTATAAAAATTTTAATTTAATTTTTTCGAACAAAAAATTTCGAATTCAATAATTAAAATCATTAAAAATGGAAATTTTTTACAAAATAGTTAAATATTCATAATCAATTTACCCTTTGAGGTGTTGAGAATGGAAATTATAGTTTTGATAAAAGCAACGCCTGTTTTGGAGGAGGCTAAAATAAGTGAGGATGGAAAAAGCCTGGATACCTCAGAATTAAAATTTTTTATTAATGAAACAGATACATATGCACTTGAGGAGGCAATACTAAAAAAGGAAAAATATGGTGGAAAGGTAACAGTGGTAACAATTGCAGACTCATCTATAGAGAATGATGTTAATGAAATGATCTGGGAATCATATGCAAAGGGAGCAGATGATGGCATTTTTATAGAGTATTCTAATGTTTATCTTGATCCATATGCAAAGGCAAAGATTTTATCGGATTTTCTTAAAAAATTGAAATTTGATTTAATATTGCTTGGTGCGCAGTCCACGGACACTTCATATTCCTTACTAGGACAGCTACTTGCTAAATCACTTGATTTACCCTATACTACATTGGTATCCTCAATAGAGCCATCGGGAAATGTCTTAAGGGTGGTGAGGGAATTGGAGGAGGGATTGCAGGAGGTACTGGAGATACCTACTCCCTCCATATTGACAATACAGAGTGGCATAAACACTCCCAGGTATCCGCCATTTGTAAAGATAAGGAATGCAAAAACAAGACCAATAAAAAAGGTGCCCGTTGAAAGTATCGTGAACGATCCTGGGCAATATGTAAAGCTGAAAAGGGTGAGGTTGTATATTCCACCTTCAAAGGGTGCAGCAAACATAATAAAGGGTGAGCCTGAGGAGATTGCACCAAAGGTAGCTGAAATAATAAAGAGTGTTGTGCCGAGGTGATAAAGATGGAGATTGTATGTGTGGGTGAAATCTTTAATGGTGATGTGAGTGGATCCACTTATGAGGCGCTTTATTTAGGAAACAAGATTAAGATGGAGAATGGAGGAAAACTCACACTTATACTTGCTGGAAAGGATCCTGAACAGTTTTCAAAAAAGCTTTCAATAAAGGGTCTGGACAACCTGATACTTCTTTCCGATCCTTCCCTGGAAATCTACGATAATGAATCATACTCCTCTGCAGTTTCGAATGAGATAAAGGAAATTTCGCCAGATGTTATTATAGTTCCCTATACCTCCCAGGGCATGGACCTTGCACCTTCCATAGCACATTTATTGGGCTTTCCAATAATTACATACTGTGAAAGTATCAAATTTTCAGGCAATGGATGGCTCGCCACAAGGGTGATATATGGGGGAAAGCTAAGGGAAGAGGTGGAGGTAGAGGGAAACAAGGTACTTATTACAATAAGACCAGGGGACTTCCCACCCTTGAGGGAAGAGGCACAGACTAACATAATAAAGAAAAATGTATCAATTTCAAGGGGGAGGATAAAACCAATTGAGATAATAAAGCCAGCCCTTGAGGACATAGATATTACAAAGTTTGATGTCCTTGTTTCTGTTGGAAGGGGGATTGGAAGTAAGGAGAATTTAGAGATTGCAGAAGAACTTGCAAAAATGTTAAATGGTGCCTTATCCTGTTCCAGGCCCATTGTGGATATGGGATGGCTGCCAAAAACAAGGCAAGTGGGATCATCAGCAAAAACAGTAAAGCCTAAGGTTTACATAGCACTTGGAATAAGTGGTGCCACAAACCATATAAATGGAATGAAGAACAGCAATACAATAATCTCAATAAATAAAGATCCCTTTGCTCCAATATTCGAGATTTCCCATTATGGAATTGTAGCTGATATAAATGACCTACTTCCCCTTCTTCTGGAGGAACTCAAAAAGTGATTTTTATGGATATTTTTACCCTGGCTCTAATAATAGTCTTTGCCATTGCCCTTATACTTTTTTTCCTCCGGATATATACTCTCTATAAATATTTCAGAATTGGAAGGAATATAAACAGGTTTGATCAAGCAGGGAAAAGATTCCTTTTCATGCTTTACGATACACTTTCACAGGCCTGTAGCAGAAGGCATAAAAATTATTACCCTGGTTTCACACATTTTATTTTTTTCTGGGGCTTTATATTACTATTTCCCTCAATAATGGAACTCATACTAGGACCCATTATAGGATTTAGTTGGGAGTTCCTTGGTACTCCTCTTTATCAGGCATTATTCTTTGCACAGGATGCAATTGTTGTCCTTATAGTAATAGCACTTGCAATGGCATTTTACAGAAGGTATGTTATAAGGCCCTATTATATAGAGAACTCATTTGATGCTCTTCTTATTTTAATACTTGTAACAATTATTGTTATAACAATTACGGGCTATAAGGCATTCCAGATAGCAATAGCCGGAACTTACCCTGCATATATGCCCCTTTCACTTTTTTTTGCCAACCTTGTAAGGAATGTGCCTGACAAGACATTCTGGTTATATTTCTTCTATTGGTTCCATCTTGGTACAATTTTATTCTTCCTTGTATATATACCATATTCAAAACATATGCACCTTATAGCATCATTTCCAAACATATTCTTCAAGAATAATGGACCTAGGGGGGAACTTTCATACGTTGATCTTGAAAAATCTGAAAAGATTGGAGTCAATGATATCAGGGATTTAACATGGAAGGACTACCTAGATGGTATTTCATGTACAGAGTGTGGTAGATGTACACAGAATTGTCCAGCATATCAGACCGAGAAACCTCTTAATCCAAAAAATGTGATACATACTGTTAAATATTCATTATTCCACAATGCACCTCTTATTCTTGAAGGTAAAAATGATACAGTACCACTAATCTCAGAAAAACAGGACCATCTTTCCATTACCCCAGAAGAGCTTTGGGCTTGCACCACATGCGGCTCATGCATAGAACACTGTCCTGTTTATAATGAACACCTTCAAAAGATTGTTGATATGAGAAGGTACCTTGTAATGAATGAGGGGAGCATGCCAAATGAGCTCGCAGATGCATTTAAAAACCTTGAAAGAACTGGAAATCCTTGGGGTTTTCCATCGGTTAAAAGGGGTTCCCTTGCAAAGTCAAAGAATATAAAAACCTTCAAGGAGCAGAAGGCGGAATATTTACTTTTTATGGGATGTATGGGGGCATATGATTCAAGATACAGGAGTGCAGTCGAGGCATTTATAGAAATTTTGAACAAATGCGGAATAAGCTTTGCTACTCTTGGCAACGAGGAAACATGCTGCGGTGATATGGCAAGAAGATCCGGTAATGAATATCTATTTCAGACACTTGCAAAGAAAAATATTGATGCAATGAAAAAGTATGGTGTAGAAAAGATCATCACCATGTGCCCCCATGGCTATAACACGATAAAAAATGAATACCCACAGCTCGGAGGTAATTTCAAGGTTTATCACTATACCGAGATACTCCAGATGCTTTTGAGGGATGGTAAAATAAGGTTAAAAAGCTCAGGTGAAAGGGCGGTTTATCATGATCCTTGTTATCTGGGCAGATACAATGGCATATATGATGCACCAAGGGAAATTCTTGAAAAATGCACATATCTTCTGGAACTTGAAAAGAGCAGGACAGAGAGTTTTTGCTGCGGAGGTGGAAGCGGGAGATTCCTGATGGAGGAAAAAGGTAAAAGGATTAATGAAGAGAGAGGAAGACAGATTGTGGAAAAGGGTGTCAACCTTGTGGCGGTTGCCTGTCCCATTTGCATGTTAATGCTTGAGGATGCAATGAAATCACTCCACAGAGAAGATATCTCCATAAAAGACATTTCAGAGATTATATTTAAGAATATCGAAATTAATACACAAAAAGACGAAATTATATAACTAAATAAAATTTTCTTTTTTATTTATTTCAATTAAATACATAATTTTACTCTTTAAAATAAAAAAATGATAAAAATTGGAAATTATTATATATGTTTATGTAATTCTAGGTATTGATGATAAACTCAAGGGAGATTTTAGAATCCTTCGAGGGAAGGATGAGGGAGTTTATTGATGGAGAAAATTTCAAAAAATGCATTCAATGCGGCATTTGTGGTGGTTCTTGTCCATTCGGATTTTACACGGATTTTACACCAAGGAAGATTATCACGGCAACTAGGGCGGAGATTGTTAATGAAGTAATAGAGAGCAATGCACCCTGGTTATGCACATCGTGTAACCTTTGCACCTCAAGATGCCCGAGTAAGATTCCCATTACTGATGCGCTTATTCCAGTCCTCAGGGAACTGGCAATGAATTATTCCCACCCACCTGATGAACTTGGGCAGGCATTAACAAACATTCATAGGATGGGGAATTCTTTCGGAGAGAGCAATAAGAAGAGAACTAAATGGTCAGAGGGCATTGGTTTCCCAGTGAAAGTACTGAAAAAGGGAGAGCATGTTGAATACCTCTTCATTGTGGATGACTTTGGATCCTTTGACTTAAGAGGGCAGGAGATAACAAAGGCCATAGCAAAATTATTCAGGATCCTGGGTATAGATTTCGGTATACTTGGGGAAAAGGAGAAATCTATAGGAGACCATGTTAGGCTTGCTGGAGAATTTGGACTTTTTGAGGAAATTGCAAAATCCAACATAAATGAGTTAAAAAATTACTCCTTTGAAAAGATAATTACAATGGATCCACATGCCTTCAATTCACTGAAAAATGAATATCCCAAATTCAATTTTTCAAAAGATGTAATACATTATACCCAGCTGATTGATGAAAGATTAAATGATATAAAGAAGATTCTGCATCCATTGAATTATACTGTCACGTACCATGACCCATGCTACCTTGGAAGAAAAAATGGAATTTATGATGCTCCGAGAAGAATAATAGAATCAATACCTGGCATTAAATTCGTTGAAATGTACAGAAACAGGGAAAATAGTTTTTGCTGCGGCGGTGGTGGAGGAGGCATATGGTATGACAGTTATATTAAAAAGTATGTAAAGGTGAGACCTGCAGAGGAAAGGGTTCTTGAGGCAAGTAAAACGGGTGCGAATGTACTTTTAGTTACATGTCCGATAGATGCAATAATGTTTGAGGATGCAATAAAGGTAACGGGGCTTGAGGGTAAATTGAAGGTGATGGACATATCCGAGCTATTACTAGAATCAATTGGTAAGGGGGTATGAGTATGGAGAACAGGATTGGTGTATATATTTGTCATTGTGGAACAAACATAGCCGGGAAGGTAGATGTGGAAAAGGTTAGGGAGTATGCATCACATCTAAAAAATGTTGTAATAGCAAGGACCTATATGTTTATGTGTTCAGAGCCAGGGCAGGAGATGATAATAAAGGATATAAAGGAATATGGTTTAAACAGGATAGTTGTTGCGGCCTGCACAGAAACACTACATGGACATACTTTCAGGGAAGCGGCAAAAAAGGGCGGACTCAATCCCTATCTTGTGCAAATGGTAAGTATAAGGGAATTCGATTCCTGGGTAACAGAGAATAAAGAGGAGGCTACCGAAAAGGCAAAATCATTGATAAGGGCAGGGGTTTACAGGGTAAATTATCACAGGCCAGTTGAGACAACAACATATCCTGTTAATTCAAATGTATTAATTGTTGGAGCAGGTATTGCGGGGATTACCGCAGCCCTTGTTCTTGCAGATGCAGGAAAGCATGTTTATCTTGTAGAAAGACAGGGTTTTATAGGTGGAAACATGGCAAAGTTCGACAAAACATTCCCCACTCTGGACTGTGCCTCATGTATATTGACTCCAAAAATGTCCGCGGTTAAAAATAATCCAAACATCACCCTTTATACCTATTCCGATGTGGAGAAAATTGATGGTTTTGTTGGCAACTTTGACGTAACAATAAATAGAAGACCAAGGTATGTGAGGGAGGACCTTTGTATTGGCTGCCTTTCCTGCATAGAAAATTGTGTGTACAAAGAACCAAAGTTTATTAGTGAGTTTGATGAGGGGATAGGGAAGAGGAAGCCTGTTTATGTATCATTCCCACAGGCAATACCCCTTGTTCCAGTAATAGATCCTGAAACTTGCATTCAGTTCAGGACAGGAAAATGTGTTCAGACTTGCCTTAAGGGATGCCCCACCAAGGCAATAGATTTTTCTATGAAGGAGGAAAAAGTGAATGTAAAGGTGGGTGCAATAATAGCGGCAACAGGTTTCAAGGTTTTTGATGCTTCTAGGGACAGTAAGTATGGTTATGGAAAATTGCCAAACGTATTCACAACAATACAGATGGAAAGAATGCTAAACTCGGCCGGGCCAACAGGGGGTGAGATAAGGCTGCAGGATGGTAGTGTGCCAAAGGAGGTGGCAATAATAAACTGTGTTGGATCAAGGAATGAGAACTTCAATGCCTACTGTTCAAGGGTATGTTGTATGATAGGTCTTAAACATGCACATATGATAAAGGACAGAATTGGTGCTGATGTAACGATCTTTTATACAGACATTAGGGCAAATGGTAAGGGTTATGAAGAATTCTACAGAAAGATAATGCTTGAGGGTGTAAATTTTGTGAGGGGTGAGGTGGCATCGATAATCCCCTCAGAAAACAACAGGCTTACCATTATTTTTGAAGATACATTATTATCTAGAGTAAGGAAAAAGGAAGTGGACATGGTAATTTTGAACGTAGGGCTAGAGCCCCACGATGATTGGGAGGATGTAAGGAAGGTGCTTAATCTTACCTGTACCAAAGAGGGATGGCTGATGGAAAAGCATCCCAAGCTTGCACCAGTTACATCATTGAGTGATGGTAGGTTTATAGCAGGGGCAGCACAATTCCCAAAGGATATACCTGATACCGTTGCACAGGCAGAGGCTGCGGCTGCTGAAGCCATGTCCCTTGTGGATAGGGGGGTTGTTGAAAGTGAACCAAACGTTATTTCAATTGATGAAAATAAATGCTCGGGATGCAAGATGTGCATCTCCGTATGCCCATTTAATGCAATAACGTATAACGAGGAGAAGAACATTGCTGAGGTTAATATTGGCCTATGTAAGGGCTGCGGAGCATGTAATGCTGTATGCCCATCAGGTGCAATATCCCAAAATAATTACACGGATGATGAACTATTTGCTGAAATCATGGGGGTGTTAAGGGAATGAATGATAATTTTGAGCCAAAAATAGTTGCAATATTCTGTTACTGGTGCACTACTCAGGCAGCCGAGCTCGCTGGAACTAGCAGGATGACATATGCACCAAATGTCAAGATAGTAAAGACCATGTGCACTGGAAGGGTAGATCCACAGTTCATTCTGTGGGCATTCAGGAATGGTGCAGATGGTGTGATAGTTTCTGGCTGTCACCCACCCAGTGATTGCCATTATGAAGATGGCAATTTCAAGTGGTTCAGAAAATATGTACTTTTGAGCAAAACACTAGAGCAGGCGGGTATAGATCCTAAAAGATTGAGACAGGAATGGATTTCTGCATCTGAAGCAGACAAGCTCAAGAAAGTAATAACAGAATTTACAGAGGAGATTAGGGCCCTTGGTCCATTGAAACATCCAATCAGGGAAGGGGGTGATTAGAATGGGAAAGCCAAAGGTAGGATTCTACTGGTTTGCCTCCTGCGGAGGTTGTGAGGAGTCGCAGGTGGATATAGCAGATAAATTAATTGATGTGGTTAACGCTGTTGATATTGCAATATGGCCAGTTGCGTTGGATTTCAAGGATTCTGACCTTGAAAAACTTGAAGATGGAGAACTTGTTGCATGTTTCCTGAATGGAGCAATAACAAATTCTGAGCATAGAAAGATTGCAGAACTTTTTAGAAAAAAGAGCAAGTATGTAATTGCATATGGTGCTTGTTCCTATATGGGCGGCATACCCGGGCTTGAGGTGTCCAAGGATAAGGAAACCTTGATAGAAAGGGTTTACCTAAAGGGTGATATTGTTGTTAACCCTGATAAGGTAGTACCGGTACAGGAATTCAAGGAGGATGGGGTAAGGATTGAGATCCCTGAAATCTATGAAAGACCCTATTCTCTTGATGAAGTAATAGATGTAGATTTCTATGTTCCAGGATGCCCGCCCACACCCAACGTTTTCCTTGATGCCGTAAATACACTTTTATCGGGTAAGATACCAGAAAAGGGTTATGTGTTTGGAAGCAGAAAATCACTTTGTAATGAGTGTCCATTAAATAAGACAAAACCTGAAAAGGTACTGGTGAAGGAATTTAAGAGACCGCATGAGGTAATACTTGATCCTGAAAAATGCTATCTTGCCCAGGGTGTAATATGCCTTGGCCCAGTCACAAGAGGTGGATGCGATTCACTCTGTATTAAGGGTGGAATGCCTTGCACCGGTTGTTTTGGTCCGCTTGAAGGTATTAAGGATTATGGGGCAAAGGCAATTTCCTACATAGCAAGTATATTGGATTCAAAGGACCTAGATGAAATAAGGAAAACATTGGAAAAAATACCCGATCCCCTGGGAACATTTTATAGATATTCATTGCCACGTTCATTATTCTACAAGAAGAGGGTAGGTGATAAAAAATGAAGGAGATTACTATTTCACCCCTCACAAGATTAGAGGGGCATGGAAAAATAGAGATATTTCTTAACGACTCTGGGAATGTTGATAAGGCATATCTTGTTATAGATGAGTTAAGAGGATTTGAGAATTTCTGTAGGGGAAGACCTTCAGAGGATATGCCTCAAATAACACAGAGGATTTGTGGTGTTTGTCCCACAGCCCATCATACTGCTTCTGTTAAGGCATTGGATAGTCTTTATGATGTAAAGCCCACACCCACTGCAAGGTTGATCAGAGAACTAATGTATAATCTCTTCATGGTGGAGGATCATGCGTTACATTTTTACATACTTGCAGGCCCAGATATAATCGTAGGTCCTAAGGCTCCCAGAGAGGAAAGAAATGTGGTTGGCATAATTAAAAAGGTGGGGATTGAAACTGCATCATACATAATAAAAACAAGAAAAAGTGTTAGGGATATGATGCAGTATATCGGTGGAAAGACTGTCCATCCAGTTTTCGGATTGCCTGGTGGAGTGGCAAAGGCACTTAAGCCTGAGGATAAGGAAAAACTTCAAGAACTTGCAAAGGTGGCAAAGGAGTTCTCAATTAAAACATTGGAAACATTCAAAAATGTTGTTTTAAAAAATAAGGATATCTTTGATCTATTTATGAATGAAGCCTATAGACATGAGACATACTACATGGGTCTTGTGAATTCGAAGAATCAGGATGAATTTTATGATGGCCCAATAAGGGTGGTCGATCCTAAAGGGAACGAATATGCAAAATTCCCAGTGGAGGAATATGAAAAACATCTTGCTGAGCATGTGGAACCCTGGACCTTTGTTAGATTTACTTATCTAAGGAATGTTGGATGGAAGGGATTTGTAGATGGTAAAGATAGTGGAATTATAAGTGTAGCACCACTCGCTAGGCTCAATGTAAGCGATTCAATGGCCACACCTCTTGCTAACCAAGCATTCGGCGAATTCTATGATACTGTTGGTGAAAAGCCTGCACATTACACATTAATGAATCATTGGGCAAGGGTAATAGAGATACTATATGCTGCAGAAAGAATAGAGGAAATAGTTAAAAATGAAGAACTTTACGGTAAAAACATCAGGAATATTCCTGAGAAGGTAAATGAGAAGAGGACAGGTTATGGTGTAGTGGAGGCCCCAAGGGGAACCTTAATACATAAATATGTAACGGATGAAAGAGGAATAATGAAGGATCTAGATCTTATAGTTGCAACTCAGAACAATGCAGCCAGAATGTCCCTATCAATAGAAAGGGCAGCTAAATATTTCATAAAGGGTGATCAAGTAGAAGAAGGTCTCCTGAATATGGTGGAAATGGCTTACAGGGCATACGATCCATGCCTGGCCTGCGCTACACATGAGCTGACTGGAATGCACATATTCGATTTAAACATAAGAAATAATAAGGGGGAGATAATTAAAACATCGGTGATAGGTAATTGAAGAGTATTCTGATACTTGGCGTTGGAAACAGAATACTTGGAGATGATGGTATAGGTTCTATAATTGCAGAAAGGTTTGAAAAATATTCAAACGATTTCATTGATATAATAGATGTAGGCACTTCTCTTTACAAATTTCTTTCATCACTCACTTTAGAGGATGAACTACCAAGGGAGATAATAATAATAGACATAATGGAGGGAAAGAATCCTGGTAACATCCATTTCCTTGAACTTAGAAATATAAATAAAGGCTTTATGTCCTCCCATCTTTTCCCTGACAATAGCCTTTTAGATGATATTTCGAAAAGAGGGGTAAAAATAAAATTTCTTCTTTGTGAAATAGGTAAATATGAAAAATTTTTCTCAGACAAACTAAGTGAAAATGGAAACTTATGTATTAAAAAATTAGAAGATTTCATAATTAATTATATAAAATCCATAAAATCATAAATTTTTTAATAAAGGAATTCTTTACCACCTATATGAGTAAAGTATTAAAAAATGCTGTCATAGGTGGTGGTGTAGCAGGTTTAACAATATCAAGAAAATTGAAGGATGTGACATTAATTGAAGAAAATGAATATAATATTTACCAGCCTTCATGGCTTTATACATCATTATATGGAAAAGTAGAAAAGAAAAAAAGGATTAGGGATATTTATATTGGTAACCTGATAAGAGAAAAGGTAAAAGAGATTGACCTTGGGGAAAGAAGGATAATAACTGATAAAAATGAATATGCCTATGAAAGGGTTATAATATGTACTGGTGCATTACCAAATACAGCGCTTATTGATGGACTCAAGGAAGTTATTGATGAATTTGGTAGTTTTTCCATATCATACAACGAAGCATTGAAATTAAATTCAAAGATAAAATCAATGAAAAAAGGAACTATAATTATAGGAATTACCTATCCCATATACAAATTTCCACCCTGCGCAGTTGAGTTCTCACTACTTCTTGAAGAAATATTAAGGAAGAAAGGAGTGAGAAAAAATTTCAAAATAAAATTCGTTTCTCCATTTCTTGGTGCATATCCTGCAAAGATCATGGACGAAGTTCTTTCTCCTATAATGAGGGAGAAAGGCATAGAGATAATTTCACCCTTCAATGTTGACAAGATAGACAATAATAAAAGGGAGATTTATTCCCTTGAAGGTGAAAAATTGGAATATGATTTTGCCTATCTTGTACCACCTTTCAGTGGAACTAATATATTGAAGGAGTGCATTAATGAAGATGGATTCATTAATACAGATAAGGAAAAATTGAATATAAAGGGCTATGATGATGCTTTTGCTCTTGGGGATGTTACATCAATACCTTCCGCAAAATCTGGCGCTACAGCATATCTTGAAGCAAAGGCATTGTTGAGAAGACTCAATGGTGAGAACACCGTATATGATGGAAGGACCAACTGTCCCGTTTATGTTGGTGATAAAAAGGCCACCTTTGTGGTAAGCAATTACCACCATGAGGCATTGAGGATATATCCAAAAAGATCATATTATATTGCAAGGAGATTTCTTGATATATTTTATTACTATTTAATGAGGCATAACTGGATAATAGATAATTATTTGGAGAGGTTTAAAATTTAAATTTCTAATGCATACCCAACAAGATCCATAAGACCCTTCATCTTTAGAGGCACTTTATGGTAATCAATTACGTATGGGAACTGTGCCTTATCTATTGCGCATGGTGATATCATATAACTAGCCCCCGTTTTCCATGAATAATATACAGCTGGCCAACCAGCCCATGCCCTGAATTCATTCCAGTTCTTTTCATCAGCCAGAAGTCCCCCTCCAGCACCGCAACAGAAGGTCTCTTCCTTTGTATACTTTGCCTCCACAGTCTCCCTTACCACCATTTTCAATATTTCTCTAGGTTCATTGACAAGATTTCCTCCCCTTGCATAATTACATGGATCGTGGTAATTGAATAGATCATCATTTTTATTTTTATCTACCTTTAATTGCCCTCTTTCAAGAGCCTTTAATGTAAACTGATGTATGTGCATTAGTTCTATACCATTTTTTGCAAGTTCATATCTAACATAGTTGCTTGCACTCCTCCATCCATGACCACATTCACCCCATACCACTGTTTTCACACCAAGAGAAATGGCCTCATCAACAACAAAATTCCCAAAATCCCTTAAATATTTCTCACTTGCAAATAAACCAAAGTTGGCGGCCTCCGTTGCCCTTGAGGATATTGTCCACTTTTTATTCAAAGCATTCAAGACCTTCGTATATCCCTTCATTGTATCTGTATTGACAAAAAGGTCAGTGGAAGAAGGTATTAGTAGAAAATCCGCTTTAGAATTCAATGGGATCCTTAATTCCTTTCCAGTTTCTTCCTTTAAATCATCTTCTAAAAAATTTACCACACTGGCAATAGCCTTTTCATTCAATCCAAGGTTATTCCCTACCCTATAAACCTGTGCCAGTGTGGTAACCACATATTCAGGTATGATCCCCATGGAGGTAAGGACATTCCTCACGTTCCTGGTTATTTCAGATTGATCAATTCCATTAGGACAAAATACCGCACATCTTCTGCATTCAGTACACTGGTAATAATAGGAATAAATTTTTGAAAGATCCACATTCTTCACCCTTGGATCTTTATATATCCTTCTAACTAGTTCAGCCCTGCCAACAGGTGAATTATTAATATCACCCGTGGATATAAACATATGACATTTATCTATACAGATTCCGCAGTGCATACAAGTTTCCATAAAATTTCTAAGTGCCTTTGTATTTCCTAATTTCAAAAAGGCATCTAGAAAATCCTTTTCTTTACCCTCCCTTTTTAGGAATATCTTTTCTAATTGCTCATCCTTTGCCAGTCTTTCATTTATCTCATAACTCCATTCTAAGGATTTCTGTCTTTTTAGCCATTCCTCACCCTTTCCGCTTGGTGATTCGAGAATAATATCCCTTATACTGTACTTCATTAATTTCACCTCTCATGAAATATTGAGTAAAGTGTAGGGTTTGTGAAGAATGAGAACATATGCAGCAACTTGCTGAGTGGCATGTATATAACAAGTGTGCATGCAAGAATAAAATGTGTTATGAAGATTGGAGCAATTGGTATATCGGTGGGATGAAATGAAAAAAGTGATGAAATAAATGGTCCTACAACATTATAAGCATAAAATGAGGGTAGAAGAAGTCTCATCAAGAGACCTGTAAAGCCAAAGAGAAGTAATAAAATCAGGGATAAATAGTCGTCAATATTGCTTATTTTTCTTAAATAAACATTTGATAACCTTCTATATAGAAGATATAAACCTGAAAATATGAATATTATTGCAAGAGTATTGCCTGCAAAAAAGGAGATAGTTTCTATTGTTTGAATGCCTATTCCAATGGAAACAAGATAGGGTTCAAGGAAAAGATCAAAATGTGCAAAAATAATGATCCATAGTGAATAATGAAAAAGAAGGGAAATTATCCTTGTAGATTTATCATATTTAATACTTGAGAACAAAAAAATTCTCTTAAGTATATTTTTTATGGCATCCCATTTACTCACTTGACCAGGATATGTAAATAAATTGGGAAAGCCAAGGTAGGTGTTTGTGATTCCCTTTTTCGAGAATATCCATGAAATTATATAATAAAGGCTACCTAATAAAAATACTGTGATTGCTATATAAAAATAAGCATCAAGGATTAAGGAAATTTCATTCAATCTCCTCTACCATCCCTTGAAGCAATTCATCCAGTTTTGATCTTTCTAACTCGTTCTGGTTGAATATTATTCCTGTACATCCTCTGGAACTACACATTAAAGAGATTCCAAAATCCATTGAAATTACATCAATCCTTGTTACTGGATGCATTTTTATACCACAAAACCTTGAGTAAAGTGAGGCTATTGATTCTATAAGTGAATATATTGTTCCACATAGCATGGCTGTTGAATCTGCCTGCTCTGAAGAAAGTGTCTTTGAGCTATAGGAGATAAGTTTTCCATTTGTATCAAAAATACCTGCGCCTATAACTCCCTTGATAGCAACTACCTCTTTAGGTTTCATTTACCACCGCCCTCCCTAAGTAACATGAGTGATCTTAGATCAAGATCGTCCATTGATTGCTTGAAGAATGGAATGCCAGTTTTTTCAAAAAATTTCTCCCAGCCTATCCTCTCTATCCAGGCTATTAATCTCTCACCCTTTTTCGCCTCTTTCTTCCAGGTCTCAATTATCCTCAAAACAGATTTCACAGTGAGCTCATACCTGGGAGGATCATTGGGTATGAATGGAATTACCACTCTTCCAATCTGTGTTCCAGGTGGAATAGATGATGCCTTCCCTCCCACAATAACTGCATGACCATCAGTTTTTTCTGGAGTCCTGAATATTATTCCACTGCACGCACCTACACATAGGCCGCACCCTATACATAGGTTTTCCCTAATTTCTATGGTTTTTTCTGCCTGCTTTAATTGTATTGCCCCCACTGGACATATCATTGCAGTGCCCATTAAATCACACGATTTTATATTCTCAGTAACAATAGGTATCTCTGTGTGTATGCCCACAATACTTATATCTGCCAGATATGCACCACCACATGCGCTTGGGCAACCTGATACAGCAAGGGTAAATTTTGCGGGAAGCTCATCTTTATTGAAGTATTTTATTACCGCATCACCAAGGCTTTTTGCAATAGAGGGTGCATCTGTAGCGGCAAGAGCACAGTGAAAATAACCTGCACAGCTTGTTATATTCCATAGATGATTTTCCCAGCCACCTACTGGAAATCCCATACTCTCCAAATCTTTCTTTAGTTTTTTAGCATCTTCTAGAGTTTTTGCAAAAAATTCAGGATTAAATGCACCCGTAAATCTCATATATCCATCGAAATATTTATCTGCAAGATCTGCGAATTTTCTTATTGTATCTGTACTATACCTAGCATTGGATGTAGAAGCCACCCTGATTGTATATATTTTATCATTATCCGATATATGCTCCATTATTCCCGGCTCCACAAACCTGTGCTCCTTCCACTTACCTATGTTCCTTTTAATCATATCATGTATATATTCTGTATATGGTCTTGGCGGTCCTTCCATGATTCATTCACCCCCCAGTGATTTTTTCAATTCTTCTAACATTTTAGTTTTTTCTTCCTCACTAACCTTATAGAAGATATTGGTCCTGAGATCCTTTATGTGATATGGCTTCTCTTCCTTTTCAATAAGATCAAGGAAATTCTTCATTCCTATGCGGAATATCATATCTCCAAGCCTTTCCTTTCTTGCAGCGTTTTCAATGTATACATTTATGATTCTTTCAATTATATCAAATGCCTGGTATGGATCATCCATTTTCTCAACAAGCTTTGCTGTGAAAGGACCCTTTTTACCCCTTAATTTTCCTCCAACGTATAAAAGATATTTTTTCTTCTCACCTGGCAATATGGAACCTTTAGATAATTTAACACATTTCATACATTGCGTGCAAAGATCTCCTTCAATGTTTAACTCACCATTTTTTAAACTTATGGCCCCCGTGGGACATCCGTTCACAATTTCAAGCATTTCCTTTTCACTCAAAAGTTTAAGTTTTTCCCTGATAATTAATGGTGCACCTTCCCAGCTACCTATTATTGCTATATCACCTTTTTGTGATGCCCTGGCACAATCCAATGGACATCCTGAAATCTTTAACTTTAACTTATGTGGAAATGTTGGATATTTTGCATAATCATTGAATCTATTATAAAAATCATCCCTAAACTTTGGTGTATCGAATGTTGCATATTCACACAATGCAGGACCAACACAGGTTGTCGTATTCCTGAATGCATCGCCTGTGGATCCTACCTCCATTCCTGTAGCCCTGAATTCTGCTACAAAATCTCTTATCTTTTCCTTAGGTATTCCAGGTATTTCAAAATCTTCACTTGTAGTGATTGCATGAACCATTGATACACCATACTTATCGGCAAAATCTGCCAAATTTCTCAGCATTTTGCTTGTAACAAAATTTCCAGAGGGTAAATATACTCTCACAACATTTGCACTTTCACCAATATCGGGTCTGCTAGTAACTCTCATCAATATACCCGTAGGAACCCCAGGTACAGAAACATAGCCCCCTGTAGTCCATAGATCCCTTTTTAAATAAAGTGAGGCTGCGTACAATTTTAGTGGATACCTTGTTTTTTCTGTTTCTGTTATATAGCTAGGCCAAGGTCCCTTTTTTAATTCCTTTATAATTTCTAAACCTTTTACTACCTCATCCGGATCATTCATTACTTTTCACCCCTGAAATCCTTCAAAGTATAATCGGTTATGATTACATAACCACGCTCTCTGGCGAATTTAATCAACGGGTCCTTTTCCTCCTCTTTAATCTGGACCTTCAAAATTGGTATTTCATTCTCCGATGCATCCACTCTTTGGCATTTTCCAATTGTTGTTACACAGTTGGGGCATACTTGATCCCTGGAAAGTAAATACTTAAGTCTTTTTTCTCTGATGGGAGATTTTAATTCCTCTTCCTTAAAAACGTCTATGGCATAACCACAGTTAGGACATACAGCATATATCATTTATACGCACCCCGTTGGCTTTGGAGCTCCGGCTAACCTGCAGGCACCCTTTGCAGGTCCGGTTGGAAAAAGCTGATAAATCTTTTTAAGATCATAACCTGTATTTTTAACAAGCATTCTTATTGGTGGACAACTGTCATATTGCAAATAATAATCCCTTAGATATCTAATTACCTTCCAGTGCTCTTCTGTTAAGGTATCTATTCCTTCCTCCCTAGCCACGGCCATAACAAACTCTTCACACCAGTCCTTAGGATCCTTTATAAAACCATCCTCATCAATTTGTATTTTTTTGGTAGTCCCATCCTTTAATTTTACCTCAATATAATTTCCCTCTGCCATGATATCACCTTCTTTACCACTAATAGTAGTAATAAATTAAAAATATAAAAAGTTTTTCTCTAAAAGTCTCATTGGAAATTCTTTTTAAAAGTGATTTCAATTTTTTTTATTTTATGAATGTTGTATACCAAAAATTTCATTATTAGTTTAAATTTATGAAAATTATTTTATCAATAGAGCAGATCAAATTACCAAATTTTATTTTAATTAATGTAGTTTTTTTAATAAATTCCTCTAATAATTTAGACTTCGGATCAAATATAATGGAGCTTGAGAAGGTTTACCAATGATAGAGCTATCAAGGAATACTAAAAATGCTGAGTATGTGTGTCATTGACCCGAATAGAACATTGGGGGATTTTTCACTGTGATAAATGTGGTCTAACCATAGACAGGGATATAAATACATCATATAGAAAAGAGCCTGACATGGCTTAAAACAATTTCAGCCCTATAAAGGGCTAAAAAGACCATCAAATGAAGCAATCATCCAGTTAAAAGAAGAAGAGCAGATAATGGTAAGTAGTATCCTTAGATAGAATTTTTACGAAGCCCTCTAAAGAATACTTAAAATTTTTAAAAAAAAATTATAATTTACCTTCTGACATCCAAAGGAATTCAAAATGATTTTTATTTGCCATTATGCATTCCTTTGCGAAAACATCTATACCATATAGCTCCCCATCCGGCTGGGATATGGCCAGTAAAAGTTCCCTTTCATCAACAATTATCATATATTCATAAAATGAGTTTACTACTTTATATTCAATATTAGCCATTTTCATGAAGTCAATGCAATCCTGTGAAAAATTACCCAATACCCTTATTTTTACATCCTTGTTTAAAGCAAGATTACCTAGTGTATCCATGCAGTTAAGTGCCCTCAGGGGTCTATGTCCTGCAATTAATACTTCTTTTTTTGCATTGTCTATCATATCCTTTGCCTTTGCAAAAACCTTATCCCTTCCCTTTATAGTCCATATAAAGGACATGGATTCATTCTTCCTTGATTTATATTTCTCCTTTATCTCCTTAAAGGCCCTTTCCATAAGTTCTAGCTTCTTTGAATATTCAGATTTGAACTTTTCAATTGCCTGTGATAAAGAGATCTCTGGCTCAATAGGCCTAAACTTCAAAGGTCTTCCTACAGATCTTTCAACAAATCCCTTGCTTTCAAGTGATGAAAGAACTTCATAGATCTTTGCCTGAGGCACGTTACTTTGTAGTGCTATCTGCCAGGCGGTAGTTTCTCCCAGATTAAGAAGTGTCTCATATACTCTCGCTTCATAATTATTTAAATCAAAAGTATATAGGTTCAAAAGAAATTCATCCTCTTTTAATTTTTTAGATTTCATCATAATTTCTAATTAAAAACTTTTATTTACATTTTTTCAAAAAAAAAAAATTATTGTTTTTTGGAAAATTTGAAAATCCCTGTCTCATTGCTTGCGTCAATGTTCTTGTTTGTCAATAGATAATAAATGGCAAGGCAAGCAAGTCCAAAGCCTATAACAATAACAGCCACACCAATCATTCCAGCCGTCGCTGCATCCATATTTATCACCTCAAAATGGCCCCTGAGCTCCTGGTCCTAGCGCCCACAAAAATCCAGGTATGGCAAATGTATAAACCGCCGCAATAAGGCACATCACACCAAGGTATTTCTCTGGTAATTTTCCCGCCAAGAAAAAGCCAGCCATATTCATTGTTATAAACCATACAATAGCAATGCTAGCATGGTAGTACCAAGAACCTAGACCATAGTCCGGGAATCCCCATATCCAGAATAGGGCATAAGCAAGGGTAATCCATCCTATTAATATTGCTATTGGCGCCATTATATTTGCCTTTACTCCAAATATATTCATCAGACCTACCATAATGAAGAATAGACCATACATGGTAGCTAGACCGGCAACATAGTTAGATATAGGTCCTAACATAGATAGTGCTTGGAACATCACCACATTTATTATAAAAAATACACCACCAATAAATGCTACTAAACCCGCAGCTATTGCAGATACCCTATTTCTCTCTGGATTCAAATGGAGTGCACCGAATGCCGTTAGAACAAAGGCCCCAGCAAACATCAGGGGAACTATTGCCTTTCCTATTACTAATGGGTCAGACATTTTATCACCTCATTTGGTAATTACCACTATAAGTAGTAATATTTTTTCTCTATATAAACTTTTCAAAATTAAATTTTTATGAAAATTTTTAAATTCAAAACACAGAATATTATTATAAAAATTTAATGAAACAAAACAATGGAGTAGAAAAATATATAATATAATTTTAATTTACTTTGACGAAAATGGATATTTACTTTCTAATAGAATTGTTTATTATTTTATTCTTGTTAGGCATAATAGATAGTGCTTTTGGTCAGGGTTACGGTACAATAGGTACTCCTATACTTATTTTAATAGGAATTTCAACAAAAATTGCAGTACCAACTATTCTTTTCTCTCAGTCAATATTAGGTTTTGAGAGTACACTTTTACATCATAGACTTAAAAATATTGATTTAAGCAGTTATAAAACTCATGATTCTAAAAGATTTATGATTTTTGGAATAACAGGAGTGTTAAGTGTAATTGCGGCTAGTATTATGGGAGCCTCTTTACCATCGATAATAGTTAGATATTATATAGGAATAATGGTGACTGTTATTGGCATTCTAATTATTATAAGATTTAGGGTTAGATTTACATGGTTTAAGGCCTCAATAATAGGAATAATTAGTGCATTTAATAAAGGTCTGACTGGGGGTGGTTACGGTCCAATCGTTACAGGAGGGCAGACAATAATTGGAGTAGATGGTAAGAGTTCTATAGGAATTACATTAACATCAGTCTCACTAATAACACTTGCTGGTTTTATTACATGGTCTATTATACATTCCCCCCCACCAATCGATATGCTCATTACTGGAGCAATGGCAAGTATAATATCACCATTCCTGGGAACACATATAACGAGGATTTCAGAGAATAATAAACTCAAATATATTTTAGGATTGATCATTTTATTATTAGGTATAATTACACTTTTAGGTATGGCAAAAGCTTGAATTCTTTAAAATTTTATCTCAGGGTGGTCAATTATTTCATCAATTTTTGTGCATATGCCCGAGCCGGGATTTGAACCCGGGTCAGAGGCTCCGCAGGCCTCCAGGATAATCCATACTACCCCACTCGGGCTATGATTTGGTAAGCATCTTTTTTCTTTCTGCGGCTGTATAACCTGTAGCCATCTCTACGAATTTGTTATATTTTGAGATTGTTTCTTCATATAAGTCTTTCCTGGAGTTTGATTTTGTTTCCACGTACAGCCTTTTATTTGAAAATTTAACCCTTATAAAATCCAAGGACCCATATGAGGAAACGATGTATTCACCATCTCTTGAGGCTTTTCCGAAGAGATCAAGCATAAGTTCGTATATCCTTTTTTCATCTACCTGATGGTTCTTTTTGATTGGATATTCCCTCATGGTACCAGCCTCCTTACATTTCTTGGATAAGGAACAGCATATTTAATATGCTCAAGGCCTGCAATCCACCATACGAGCCTATCTATACCGAGACCAAAACCTGAATGTGGTACAGATCCATATTTTCTTAAATCAATATACCAGGAATAATCCTCTGGATTAAGTCTTTCCTCCTTAATCCTCTGTAGGAGTTCATCCAAATCAAATATTCTTTCTCCACCACCAATTATCTCACCATAACCTTCAGGGGCTAGAAGGTCATGGTTAAGAACAACGGATGGATTTTGAGGATCTGGCCTGTGGTAGAATGGCTTTATTTCCTTCGGAAAATGTATAACAAATGTTGGTTTCTCAAATTTCTGTGTAATTGCATATTCCTCGTCCGCTCCAAGATCTGAGCCATAATCCAGGTCAAGCCCCACATCCTTTCCAAGCTTTATTATGTCTGCATATTCCATCCTGTTAAATGGAAGTGTAATATCCTCAAGCTTAGAAATATCCCTTTTTAATAATATTAGCTCCTCTTTATTATTTTTTAAAACACCATCCAAAATATGCATTATCATTCTTTCTTCAATTTTCATCATCTCATCGTTTCCAATCCACGCTACTTCTGCCTCACAATGCCAAAATTCTGTCAGATGCCTTCTTGTCCTTGATTTTTCCGCCCTAAAACTTGGTGCAACTGTATAAACATTCTCTAGTGAAAATATAAATGTTTCAAGATAAAACTGTGAGCTCTGGGTGAGATAAGCTTTTCTTCCAAAATATGGAACCTCAAACAGAGTGGATCCTCCCTCTACAGCAGAACTTACAAACATAGGAGCCTGTACCTCATAATACCCTTCCCTCTTGAAAAAATCATGAAGAAATTCAAAAACTGTAGATCTGATCTTGAGTATTGCAGTCATCTCCCTCGACCTGAGCCAAAGATGTCTCATATCAAGCAGGAACTCATCACTCTTGTCCTTAGTAATTGGAAAATTTAGGCTTTTACCAACTAAAACAAATTTTTTTGCAAGAACCTCGAATCCTCCAGGGGCCCTCTCATCCCTTTTAAGAATTCCTGAGACAATCACAGAACTTTCAATGCCTGCAGATTTTGCTGAATTAAAATCTTCTTCCCCTACCATGTCCTTTGATACCGTTACCTGAATAATTCCTGTGGAATCCCTCAGGATTATGAAAATAATCTTTCCGCTCTCCCTCCATCTATATATCCAGCCCCTAGTTTCTATCTCATTGTCCACAAATTTTTCACTGAATAGATCTTTAATCTTTTGCATATATTCCTCAATGTTTTCCTTATAATAATATTTTTTTCTAAAAATTTGGAAGATTTATCTATTACCATTTCTTTTACATCAAACATGGATCTACCTGATTTCATAGATTTGATCGCCAAGGAATCATTGAATGATCTTATGCCCCTAGGAATAAAGAGGGAAAGAATAATAGATGATTCATTGAATCACGAATACTTTCTTTTTACAGGACAACTCTACCAGATCACTCCCTATCTAGAATCCCTGAGAAACATTATGGAAAGGCTTGAAAACATAGAGGAAAAATTTTTCAATCTATATCCCTACATAAAGGGACTGATATGGCATACGATAAAACCTAAGGAAAAGGAAAGGTACAATAGAATAGTGATAAATGCATATAAGAAATTAAGTGAAAGGGTGGATATTGGTTATGACTTTTCTATAGATTATTACACAGGTATAATTTTTTATGAGATGGGTAGTAAATTTTTTGAAGATTATGCAAAAAAAATGATTTCAATAATAGGTAATAGAAGACTCATTACCATAGATCCTCATACCACCTATGCCATAAAGGTTGCTTATAAGGAAGTGGATCCAAAATTTGAACCTGATGTACATCATTATACAGAATTTATTAAACCTGGTGATGTATCAAACTATGTTGACCATGAATCCTGTTATCTGAACAGGTACCTTGATATAAAATATGAAACTAATGCGTCAAAGCCTCAGCATTCAGGAAAAGAAAGTGGATGTTGTGGAGGACCAATAGAACTAATTTCACCAAGGCTGGCCACTGCAATTGCAAATTCAAGAATGGATGAGCTTCTAAGTACTGGAAAAAATAATGTCCTTGTATGGTGCCCAATATGCCTTTCAAATCTATCAAGGTTAAAGAGGGCAGAGGTGAGGGATGCTCTAGAGATTATCTAACCCTTAGTCTTCTATATCTTCTCAGAAAATAAATCACAATAATAATGATGAGAACAAAACCAACTATCTCTGCAATAATCTGTGGCCAGGTAAGTATGCCAAGCGGTACGTTGGTAGAAACAAGATTACTTACATATTTTGTCTGATTTCCAAATATTATCTTCATATTAAGAAGAACACCTGAGTATGTAGAATAATTTGTATATGTAACTTCATAAATATTTTTAACAAGACTTGATGTTATCCTTACAATCACCAGATCAGAAGATACCACACCCTCTGAAGTATATGCCATTATATTTGTTTTTACTGTCACGTTTACATAAGTAAATGGCAGCTTAATAATCCTCAGAAACGATGCGTTTCCTTTATTTAACATTGATAACTCCGTGGAATTAATTGCAGGGAATCCATTAAGATCATTGAGGCTTGCATCAACCGTATAATTTGATTTTTTAAGTTCTCCAGGAGTAACCTGATATGTGAAATAGATTCCATTTATTGATAAAATCTTATATGATACATTTACAAAACTTTCCTTTGATGAATTTTGAATAATCACATTTGTATAATTTAAATATGCACCCTGAAAAAACCAGACTGGTAAATTATTTGATTGTGAACTTGACATTGGGAAGGATGGTACCAAAAGTAAAAGGACCAGAGCTAAAACTAATAAGCGCATATAAAAAAAATGTAATGGAAATATTTAAATTTATTTAAAATGGAATGCCAAAATCGTATTTCGCCAGAACTTCCTGTGCAGCAGACAGGCCAGTACCTAGTTTAACACTGTATCCATTCTTTTTAAGCGCTCTTTCTATTGCACCTATTGATATCATTACCTCTGAGGAACTAACTGATCCCATATGACCTATCCTGAAATATTTTTCCTTTATTTCAGGAATAAGACCACCAGCAAACACTGCCCCATATCTCTCTGCATCTTGCAAAAACTGTGCCTGTTTAACATTCTCTGGAAGATATTGGACCGATAGTGTGTTGGCATAAGCACCGTTAGGAATCATCTTCAAGCCTAAGGCATTTATACCTGCCCTGAAACTTTCTGCTATAATCTCGTGCCTTTTTATTCTTTTCTCCATTCCCTCATTCATTATGTTTGTTAGACTAACATTTAAGGCTGTTATTAAATTAACATTTGGTGTTCCAAAATAACCAGGCTTTAGTTCAAGCATGTTTTTGAAAACACCCTGCCATTTTCGGAGATCTGAAAAGAATGAAAGAGGTGGATTTTTTTCCATTACCTTGAGTGCCTTTGGACCCACTACACCCACAGCAAGGCCTGGTGGTGCTCCCAATGCCTTTTGGCTTGCTGTAAATGCAACATCGGCACCCCATCCCATGTCGAATTCCTCACCACCTATTGAACAAACACCATCAACAACGAGAACTGTATCAAGATCCTTGAAATATTTTGCTATCTCCTTAACATTATTTCTTACACCAGTGCTTGTATCCACATGAGTAACTGTAACAAGATCGTATTTATTTCCACTTACCTTTTCGTATACTACCTTAGGATCTGCAGCATCACCCAATGGTGGTTTATATATATCTACATTTTTAGTAAATCTACTGAAAAGATCTACAAACCTATCTCCAAAATATCCCGTGTTTACAACGAGCACATTTGAATCCTTTTTTATAAAATTCACAGTACCTATCTCCATGGCGAGAGTTCCAGATCCTGACAATGCAAAGGGTAGACCCTCCTTTGCATTAAAAACCTTCATTGTCTTTTCCAATGTTTCCTTGAAAATTCCAAGGAACTCCTTTGAAGTATGTGCGATTGTTGGCATTGCAAGGGTACTCAAAACATTTTGTTCATACTCTATTGGTCCCGGAATCATCAAAATTTTTCTCATAAATGCTTTGATGATATTTCAATATTTAAATTTTTATCTGAAATAGCCTAGTTATCATATCCTGAAATAATTTTCTATATATAGAGATATCATCAAGATAATTTCCTTCATTTAATGACAAAACTCACGGAAAAAAGATCAAATGGATAATTAAACTGAAGGAAAATATAATAAATAATTTTTTAAAAAGGATTTCACTAGGTATCCGAAATTTTCATTTTAAATATTTTATCATTTAATTAATGAATGCAATTGTGTTAAAATTTTTATATAACAATTTTCTCTATTCAATTTATGGAAGATCCCATAACTTTATTTAAAAATTCCATAGAAGAAAACGGAGGTTTTTTCAAATTTGTTAATAGGATTGAATTGATAAATGAAATAAAAAAAATATCAAAAGGTAATGAAATAATGTTTGCAGGTCTTGATGAATCAATTGAAAATGAGATTATTAAAAGTGATATAAAATCAATTTCACTCGATAAAATGAAAGATGATAGGGATCTCAAAAATAAAATAAAGAATATTAATATTGGTATTACAAATGCTGACGCTTTGGCTGCAGAATCAGGGTCAATAATACTTGTGGATTACAATTATATGAAAAGTTTTGCAGCCTTTCTACCCGAAATACATATAGCTATAGCCTATCCTGAAAAGATATTTCCGGGTCTAATTGAAGCTCTAAATTATATAATAAATTCCATGAATGAATTGCCAGCAACAATACAAATAATTCAGGGACCTAGTAAAACAGGGGATATAGAAAAGAAAATAGTAAGGCCATCACATGGACCAAAGGAGCTTTATGTTTTTTTGATAAGGTGATTTCATGTTTCAAGATGTTCATAAAAAAATAATTATTTCTTTAAAGGATGAGGATCTAAGGAATGGTTCTAGGGAGGCCACAAGGGAGGAGATGAAAAACAGATTGGATGCAATCAAAAGGCATCCCTATGCTGAGGATTGGGCTAAGGAAATAAAAGAAATTAAGAGAAAATTACTTTTAGATCCTATAAAGAGTTTTGAAGATTTTAAAAAATCATTTGAAGGGGAGGGTAAATATATTTATTTTGCAAAGGATGGTGAAGAGGCTAAAAAAATAATTTTAAAAATAATTGGAAAAAAATCTACTGTTGTAAAAAGTAAAAGCCTAGTGGGTGAAGAGATAGAATTGAGGCAATTTTTAGAAATGAACGGTATTAATGTTTACGAAACTGACTTAGGTGAATTTCTTGTTCAGCTTGTAAATGGAAAACCCGCACACATGGTAACTCCGGCTGTAAATATGACTGAAGGAAGGGCAAGAAATGTACTTTATCCTGTTATAAAGGAAAGAATGGATGATGTAGTATCGATGGTGTTGGGGGTAAGGGGTTTTATGAGGGAAAAATTTCTTAGTGCGGATGTTGGTATTACCGGTGCAAATGCACTTTCAATTGATACAGGATCCATAGTATTCATTACAAATGAGGGAAACGGTGCGCTATCATCCACACTACCTGAAAAGTTAGTTGTAATTACATCAATAGAAAAGATTTATCCCTCTTTAAAGGATGCTATAAAGGCGAGCATTGTCCAGACAGTCTATGCTGGTTTTAAAAATACAACATATATACACATTATAAATGGTGTTCCTAAGGAACCCAAAAATGGACCAAAGGAGTTGCATCTAATAATAGTTGACAATGGTAGAATTGGAGATATTTCACTAAAGGAGACTCTCTATTGCATCAAATGCGGTTCCTGCCAGCTTTCATGTCCCATATTCAGGGAGGTGGATGGTGCATGGGGAGAAATATATACGGCAGCAATAGGTATACCCTGGACAGCAATAACAGGAAAAATATCGGTGGCAAGGGATCTTTCCTATTTTTGTCTACAGTGCGGTAGATGCAAAGAAGTTTGCCCAATGAAAATAGATATACCTAATTTAATATTAAAAATAAAAAGGGAAAGGTTTTAGAACTCCATAGCCCAGGGCATAAAGACAAGAAATAGAACACCTAATAAGATAAGATAGAATAGAATTATCAGTGTCCAGCCCATGTTGTGCCTTATTACATCCCCTTCTTTTCTGAGGTATTTTGATGTGGAAACACCAACACTGGCAGTCTGTGGTGCAACAGGTTTACCTATCTCTGCACCCACTGATCCGAGTGAGGGTAATAAATATGGAGGAAATCCAAGAATGCGTCCAACTGAAACCTGCAGATATCCAAACATTGCGTTTGCTGAGGTATTACTGCCAGAAAGGGCGACGCCTATCCAGCCGAGTATTGGAGCTAGAAGAATGAATATCCATCCCACCTGAGAAAACGCATAAGCCAGTGATCCAGCCATACCTGAATAATTAAATGTATTTGCTAGAGCTACCATAAACATGGCTGTTATAATAGCACCCCATAGCTGATTAAACGATTTCTTCATGCTTTCCTTGAATTTATCAAATTTTGGTCTGAGTATTGCTAGTATAATTAGCCAGGAAATTAATATGAATGTTCCACCTACAAAGGGTGAAAATGTGAATGCCACAGCCATAGTTTTATGTGTAATCGATGATATTGCCTTTACTGAAAATACCTGTAAAACAATCTTTGGTAGTGGAGACCAGGGGCCTGTACCCAATACCACCACTATAATAAGAATTATGAATGGAAGGAATAGCCATGCCACCTGACCTGCTGTGTATTTTACATCACTGCTCCTTAACTCCTTTTCTTCGAGTATCTTTCCACCAAAACCCCTCAAATGTTTTGGTTTCCAGAAATGAACAAATGCAAGGATTATTGCAAATGATGTCAATGAACCAACTATATCTGGAAGATAAGGCCCAATGTAATTGGATGTGGGAAATTGTCCGAGTATATAGCTGAGGGATGCAACTATTGCTAGAGGCCATGCCTCCTTAAGACCCTCCTTTCCTGATACTAGATAAATTAGGATCCATGGAGGAAATAGTGCAAGAAGTGCCACAATTCTACCCACACTTGCTGAAAGATTCAGTAGTGGCAATCCTGTAACTGCAGCGAGCATAATTATTGGCGCTCCAAGTGCTCCATAAGAAACTGGCGCATTATTGGCAAGGGCTGCTACCCTTATCGCCTCAAGGTCAGCCACACCAAGGCTTATCAATATAGGTACCACGTAGGCCCATGGAGAACCAAAGCCCACAAGCCCTTCAATGAGTGCACCGAATGACCATGCTATCAATATTGCCTGTATTCTAACATCTCTAGTGGCAGAATGAATTAGCCAATCCCTGAACTTATCAAAATGACCACTCGCAACCAAAGTATTCAATATTATAATTCCCCATATAACAATCCAATCTATAGCCCAGAAGCCTGTGGCCAAGCCATAAACATAAGCATGGAAAAGGTTGTCTGCAGGAACACCCCAGAGCAATGCTACCAGAAATGTAATAATTGAGGAAATTATTGCAGTAATCCAGGCTGAAAGTCTCAGACCGGCAAGCAGGCCGAGGACAACAATTATTGGAACCAAGGCCACAAGCATTGTAATCACTAGATTTCCAAACGGGTTCAAAGGTTGTGCAAACATTAAACCACCTTTTTCGAATAAGGAAATTGATATATAAAAAATTTTGTTTTTTTATTTAATAAATTTGAAATTTTTCCAATATTTTAATTATTTTTAAAAGAATTAAATAGATAGATTTTTTTACTATATTTATGGATAAAAAAATTGTTGATGAACTGGCTAGGGCAGTGGGGCGGGAAAACATAATTATGGATGAGGCAAGCATGAAGATTTTTGAATATGGTGCTGTTGATTCTCATAAGGGAACACCAGATTTAATTATACATGTTACAGAAAGGGAACAGGTATCGAAGATATTGAAAATAGCATATAATTATTCAATACCTGTTGTAACAAGAGGGAGTGGATCTAGCGTAACAGGGGCAGTGGCACCTACAAAGGGTGGGATTGTTCTTGATCTAAGAGGTCTTGATAAGATCAAGGTAAATATTGATGATGGTATAGTTGAGGCAGAGGTTGGTGCAACTGTTCTTGATGTTGACAATGAATGTAAGAAATATGGATTTTTCTTTCCTCCCGATCCTGCAAGTGCAAGGGTTGCAACTATTGGTGGAGCACTTGCTGAAAATGCAGGTGGAATGAGGGGTGCAAGGTATGGTGTTATGAGAGACTGGGTTCTAAAGATAGAAGTGGTTTTATCTGATGGTACTGTTACCTACTTTGGTGAAAGTACTTATAAAAACAGGGCAGGTTATGATCTTCTCGGATTGATAGTAGGAAGTGAAGGGACACTTGCAATAATTACAAAGGCCTGGCTAAAGATCATGCCTTTACCAGAGAAAATAGTAAGAATTGCAGGATTTTTCAATACCCTGGATGATGCTGGAGAGGCAATATTCAGGATTAGAAGGGAGGGAATCAACCCCTTAATACTTGAGTTTGCTGATAAAGAGGGTGTCGAGGCAGCCAACAAGGTAAAGGGCTTTAGTTATCCTGAACTTCCAGGTGGAATGGTTCTTGTAGATGTAGATGGGCCGAAGAACGGTGTTGATTCCATAGCCGATAGGGTAATCAAAATAATGCAGGAGACACATGCTGCTCAGATAATAAGACCAGAAACACCTTCTGAAATGGAGAGGATCATGGATGTAAGAAGGGTAGCCTTTACAGCACCAGGTAGGCTTTATCCAGGGTTTATAGATGGGGATATTGCAGTTCCTCTTTCAAGGATAAAGGAGGCACTTATAGGTGTTGATAAAATTAGGAAAAAGTACAATGTTTTCATAGCAACTGTAGGTCATGCGGGTGATGGAAACCTTCACCCTAACATTGGTGCTGATCCAAACAATAAAGAAGAATGGGAAAGGGCAGAAAAGGCTGCGGAGGAAATAAATCTTCTTGCAATTGAACTTGGTGGTACAGTGTCTGCAGAGCATGGTATTGGAAAGTTGAAAGAAGATGTACTCATAAAACAGTTTCAGGTAAGAGGACAGATGCCAATGTACAAGCTGATGAAGGAGATTAAAAAGATATTCGACCCTAAGAATATACTTAATCCAGACAAATATGCACTGGGGTGACAAAAATGATAAATAAAGCAGAAGATATATTAGCTATTGCAAATTTTGTTAAGGAAACTCAGATAAGATATGGAAATCCTGCAGGAATTGATCCAAAGGATCTCTCGGAATGGAGCAAAGGACTAGGACTAAAAAAGAGAGGTGAGACCATATTCTACGCTGGAATGTATCCTTATATGGGTTATGCTGAGACTGCCCTTATGCTGGAATATGTTGTAAAGAAAAATGGACTTGAATTTTCAACTTTATTGAATTGGCTTGATAAGGCTAAATATCTAGGATATGAAAAAAATATGAAGGACCTAATAAGGATAATTAGATCTCCAGTAGCAAGGCTGGGAAGTATTGCAGGTATTTCATCAGATGTTCTAAAAACTCTAAGGGAGATTGCTGGAGGTGTTGAGGAAAGGGTAGCGCTTTATGAAAATGTTTTAAGAAAGGGTGTAAAGGTACTGATGAATGGTGATATTGATTTTGCTTACCTAGGGGAGGATGAACCAGACTCAGGGGTGGTTCTCCATACATTTGGTTTTCTTGATGAATTTAAGGATCATGCTTTAAAGGTGAGCGAGAAGTTGAAATCCCTTGGGGTAAAAAGGATAATAACAATGGATCCTATTTCTGGGATAGTTTTCAAATTATTCTATCCTACCTTTGTAAATGATTTCAATTTTGATGTAAGGCATATTGTAGAAGTTTTAAAGCCAAAAGAAAGAATGGATATTGTTGGCCAAGTGGTTTACCATGATCCCTGTTTCCTTGCAAGGCATTGGAAATTAACAGAAGAACCAAGAAATCTGATGAGAGGTGCAGGTTTCAAGGTAATAGATCCCCCAAACAACAGGGATAAAACAAGGTGCGATGGTGGCGCCACTGAATATCAGGATCCAATTGGATCAGTAAGACAATCACAGATAAGGCTTAATGAGTTAATATCCACAGGTGAAAAAAATGTTGTTACCTCCTGTCCCGCTTGCCTCATGCTCTTCAGGGTAGGGAATTACTTCTCAAAGGGCGATGCAAAAATCATGGACATTGTTGAGGTTCTGAATGGCGGTGATTAAAATGGATGTCTTGGAAATACTTAGAAATGAAAGTCAGAAATGCATAAGATGCGGATTTTGCGTTTATGTATGCCCTAGCTGGAATGCCCATGGAAAGCTGGAATATTATAGCCCAAGGGCAAGAGTAACTTTGATAAGATCTATGCTTGAAGAGAATTTTAATATTAATGATGCCATTGATTCTCTTTTTACTTGCAATACATGTATGAGGTGTCTTGCGGAATGCCCTACCGGAATAAATGTTGCAGACCTTATAATATATGCAAGGCATTATTCCCTTCAAAAAATCAATAAAGAATAAATAGCATTTTTCTTTTCTTTATTTTATGATATACGATTTTGAGGAAGAATACAAACCATTTGCATTTCCAGACTATAGGAAAAAATATGAAAGGGACAGAAATTTCAAGCAGGTTCATATATTTGTTGATCTCTATCCCGACTTTAAAGAAAGAAAAATAGTGGGGTTTGAAAAAATAACTTTAAAGGCAATATATGATGATCTTGAGACCGTAGAACTTGATGCATATGAGATGAACATAAACCATGTAAAGTATGATTCCATAGAATGCAAATTCAATTATGATGGTAGGGAGATTGTTATTTTTCTTCCTAAAAGGATTAAAAAAGATTCTAATATTGACCTTGAGATTGAATATTCTGCAAAGCCAAAGAGGGGAATCTTCTTTATTGGCCCTGATGAATATTATCCAAAAAAGCCCTTACAGCTATGGAGCCAGGGTGAGGATGAGGACACAAGATACTGGCTGGTATGCTACGATTTTCCAAATGAAAGGAGCACCACGGAGATAAGGATAACAATCCCTAGTGAATTTTATGCAATTTCAAATGGAACTCTTGTTAATGACGAATACAAGGATGGAAAAAGAATAATGCACTGGAGGGAAAACTTTCCCCATCCAATTTACCTTACCTCTATAGCAGCAGGAAAATTTTTTGTTTATGAGGACGAGATCGATAATATTAAACTACATTACATAGTTCCCGAAGAAATGAGGAATTTTATAAAAAGAAGCTTCATCAATACCCCCGATATGATAAGACATTTTTCAAGGATAATAAGATTTCCATACCCCTACCAAAAGTATTCACAGGTGGTGGTTAATGACTTCATAGTTGGAGGAATGGAAAATATAAATGCAACAACACTTACAGAGTTTACATTACATGATGAAAAGGCACATAATGACTATATGAGTGAGGGCCTTGTTTCACATGAGCTTGCACATCAGTGGTTCGGGGATATGATTACCTGCAGAGATTGGTCACATGCATGGCTGAATGAGGGTTTTGCTACATATATGAATGCTGTTTATTTTGAACATTTTCTCGGTTATGATGATTTTCTTTACGAACTATATCAGGATGAGTTGAACTACAAAAATGAGTTTTCTTCAGATTATGCCAGACCCATAGTGACAAATATATACCAATATCCCGGGGAACTTTTTGATAGGCACCTTTATGAAAAGGCATCTAGGGTACTGCATATGCTCAGGGATGAATTGGGTGATGAAAAGTTTTGGAGTTTTATAAATTCATACCTAAATACATTTACTGGGAAGAGCATTGATACTTATGATTTCATAAATTTGCTTAAAGAAAAAACAGGCAAATCAATGGAATTTTTCTTTGATCAATGGATTTTCCATGCTGGGCATCCTGTGCTTGATGTCTCCTATACATATGATAATTCCAAAAGCATTTTGAAACTAACTTTTGAACAAAAGCAGGGTGGGAAAGAGATACCTGATGTTTTTATTTTTAAGTTAAAAATTGCCTTTTATCATGGTGAGAAAAGAGAAGTGAAGGAAATAAGGGTAAGCGAAAGAAAACAGGACTTTAATTTTCAGATGGATATGCCAGATGCAATATCAATAGATCCTGAAAATACTATTCTGAAAGAAATTAAATTTGAAAGGACACAAAGAATGCTCATACATCAGATAAGGTATGGGAATACAATGGAAAAGATAGAGGGTATGTCTGCTCTTTCAAAAATGGGTGGAAGTGATGCAATAGAATGCCTAATGGAACAAGCACTTGGTGAAAATTTCTGGGCAGTAAGAAGGGAGGCTATAATTAACCTTGGTAAAATGAAGACAGAAGGCGCCCTAAGGGCCTTGATAAAAATAAAGGAAAGTCTCTCAGGGAATAAACTGGTAGATTCAAGGGTGAGAGCAGCGATATCTGAGGCCCTAGGAAACTTTATTGGTAGTGAGGAGGCATTGAAAGCACTTGAGGATATAATAAGAAATGAAACAAAATACCTGGCAATTTCAAAGGCCTATGAAAGTGTTGGAAAAATAAGACATGAAAAGAGTTTTGAAATCTTAAGAGATGGTCTTTCAAAGGATTCTTGGAACGAAACTATAAGACAGGGTGTAATGAGGGGCCTGGGAGAGCTTAGGGACATCAGGGGCAAGGATATTTTGATTGAGAATTCAAAGTTAGGTAAACATGTATTGTTAAGATCCTCAGCAGTGTTGGCTCTTGGAAAGATTGGTGAAGGGAATAAGGAGTTGCTTCCTTGGCTCTACAAATATTTAAGGGATCCTTATCTACAGGTAAGGAGGGCGGCAGTCCAGGCCATTGCAAATATAGGTCTTATGGAATCCATTAGGGAGCTTGAGGATGCATTTATTTCTGAACAGGATGCCCATATTAAAAGGAGTATAAGAAAAACTATTAATGATATCATAGAGGGTAAAAGGGAAAGGGAAGAAATAAGGAATCTTAGGCAAGAGGTTGATGAACTGAGGAAAAAGATAATGGAAATAAATGAAAAAGTGGTGAAATGATAGATCAGATAAGGGAGATCAGGGCAAGGGCAAAAAGGGAAGAAAGACCAGAGGATTATGTTGCAACATGGAAGGAATACGAGCCATTCAAGGGTAAAAAAAGGTCTTTTGTTCTTGTCCTGAGAACACATGGATGTTTCTGGTTTTACCATTCCGGATGCTCCATGTGTGGATATTTTTCTGATACAAATCCAACGCCCGTTAGTGGAAAAAACATAATAACCCAAGTGGAAAAGGCAAGAAAATTCTACAGTGGTGAGGAGGTAGTAAAGATTTATAATTCTGGTAGCTTCCTGGACCCAAATGAAATAGATCCAGATACTCAGGTAAAAATAATAGAGTCTTTCCCAGAGGCTGAGAGAATAATAATTGAAACCAGGCCTGAGTTTATAAATGAAGATAACCTTGATAGATTAGGTGATTTTAAAGAAAGGTTGATGATTGCAATAGGTCTTGAAAGCTCAAATGATAATGTTTTAAAATACTCAATAAATAAGGGCTTTACATCATTGTTATACCTGGAGAGGGCAAGTATGGCAAAAAATAAGGGTTTTTCCATCAAAACATACATACTTTTAAAGCCCCCATTCCTAACTGAACATCAGGCCATAGAAGATTCCATAAATTCAGCAATATTTTCTTCAAATGTATCAGATATAATCTCACTTAACCCTGTTAACGTTCAAAATTTTACACTTGTTGAAAGACTTTGGAATGAAGGATACTATAGACCACCCTGGCTTTGGAGTGTAGTTGAGGTATTGAAAAGAACATCAAACCTTAAAAAGGTTGTTTCTTTCCCGACGGCACCTGGAAGTCTCAGGGGTGCACATAACTGCAAGGGATGCGATGATTATATAATAAGAGCAATTGAGGATTTTTCCTTCGAACAGGACCCCGAAATAATTGAAAATTTGCCAGAGTGTGAATGTAAGAAAAAATGGGAAAAAATAATTAATTTTGAAAAGCTTTCTTTCACTACGATAGGGGATCAGTGACCTGCACCAATCTCATTTCCTATTTCATCAAGTTCAAGCTCATGCAATTTTGCCTTTGTTGGAATTCCATCCATGCTCCATCCCCTTGCCTGGTAGTATTCATCTAGCATGGATTCTAGTTCTTCTTTTTTCACAAATGAACCCT
>WSBC01000004.1 GCA_009758405.1 Methanobacteriota archaeon | reverse complement strand
TTGAACAATTGCCTTGCTCAGTTTGTGCATAATATCCTTTATCTTCCTGTTCCTTTTCACGAGCAATCTCTTTTGTCTCTTTGTTAATCTCTTATCTTTGTTTTGCCTGTCATTTATTGATTTTAATTTTGCATTCTCTTTGTTATAGTACTGGTTTATTGATTTGAGAACACCGCCCTTGACAGCAATCCCTTCCCTAGAGATGCTGTCTCCGATAGTTACGATGTTCCTCAATCCAATATCAATGCCCATGATCCTGTGTGGTTCTCCCTTAGCAATGTCCTCTATCTCTTTCATATATACAATTTCAATTATATATCCTACACCCTGAGGTATTATCCTTACCTCTCTCAAATCTACATCATTTAATCTTGTTTCCACCTCCAAATTCATTATTTTAGGGAATTTTAATATCCCCTCTTCAATCTTGCACTGCTGATTGGTGAATATCAAAAGGAATTCACCGTGCTTGTCCTTGTATTTGGGTGGCTTTGGCATTTCAGTAAATTTTTCAGGGTGTTTCTTCCACTCCTTCAATGCTTTAAAGAATGAGCTCCATGCTTCTCTTACTTTTCTAATTGTCCATTGAGCTGTTTGTGCTGGAAGTTTTTGATAATTGTTTTCCTCATCATTTTCAGATGGTGTTTGAAACAATTTTACAAGATCTTCATATGATGATAATTTTTCCTTTTTTATAAATTGTTGTTTCAATACATAATTAGTTTGATTGTATAAATTCTTTGAAATATGGCATAGCTTTGAGATTGTTTCATTCTCTCCGATGTAAATCTGTTCTGTTCTTTTAACTTTCATAACCCACCTCTATTGAATGAATTCAAAACTTCATTTGACATCATAGATAATAATATATTACATCTATTGTATATATAGTTTCTGCAATATATGACTATATAACCTGAACTCTCGGAATTTTAGGCATTGTTAGTTTTTAATATTTTATTGAAAGTATTTGGAATAAAGAATGGTAATTTAAATGTGATATCCTGAAATTATTTCCTTTTTATACTCCTTATTTTTCATTCTAAAACCTCCCCTTCTTTTAATTTTTTCATTTCATATGCCATCCCTGGTGTTATTATTCTATCTTCATATAAGCTCATGTGCATCCTTTTGTAATTGTAATAATTTACCACTTCTTCCCATGTACCAAAGTATTTCTTTAAATATTTTAATGTAAAAATGAACCTCTCCAATTTACCGTTAGATTGCGGATGCTTTACTCTTGCCTTTATGTGTACTATTCCATTCTCTTCTAGATATTTCTGAAATTCATTTGGTTCTGATTCTTTTTCATCTCTTGGCAATGATGTAAACTGTGTTCCGTGATCTGTCATTACTTCCCTGGGCTTACCATACTTTTCTATACCTTTTCTTAACGCATCTAGCGAGTTCTCTGCTGTAGCATGTTCATATTCTCCAAATTGTATTACAAACCTTGATGCATCATCTTCTATAACTATGTAATTCTTCCCTTCATATTCAAACCAGTCCATGTGCCATAGACTGTTGCTGTGCTCCCTTTCCCATCTTACCCATTTCCTCTGTTTCTTCTTATTCATATTTTCCATTACCATACCTCCTTCTTTCAATATTTCGTGTATTTTATTATGTGAAATCTTTACACCTCTTTCCTTAAGATTCTTCTCTATTGAAAGTGCTCCAATTCCAGGATGCTCTTTTCTTGTTTCATAGACCATTGTTTTCATTTCCTCATATATTGGATCCTTTTTCCTTCCTGGATTCTTCAATTCCACATTTCCTTCTAACCTGTATTTTCTGTAAATCATATTCACATATCTGGGTGTTATGTTCATGATCCTTGCAATTTCTGAGGAACTTACTCTATTCTCTTTTTGTTTAATTATCCAGTTAATCTTCTTTTGCGTGAGTTTGGCCATTAAATTATGGAAATTATCAGGATGTAAATGATATCCTCCTATATATAGGAAATTATTTCAGGATATGACAATTTAAAATTGACTACATGAATTTTTTATATCGGAAATTATCTCTCCTCCCTAGATGATTGCACTTAATCAGCTTCTTTTTAAGTCAGGTACGGTGAGTAAAAAGATTGACGAAGAAAGATACAATTATGAAACAGATCCAAGTATAATTAGGTATACAAAAAGAGATATCTCCGTGTTATTCTGGAATCTAACAATAAAATGCAACCTAAAATGTGTTCACTGTTATGCAAATGCAGGATTTGAAAGATCACCGGGTGAATTAAGTGAATTGGAAATATTTAGAACTGTTGATGATCTAAAAAGGATGGGCTTGCCTGTGGTAATTCTCTCAGGCGGCGAACCAATGCTGCATCAGGACATATATTCAATATCAAAATATATAGATGATGCAGGCATTAGGGTGACCCTTTCATCCAATGGAACAGTCATAGATGAAAAGGCAGCATTTAAACTCGCTGAATCAGGGGTAAAATATGTAGGTATAAGCCTTGACGGTTATGGAGAAAAAAATGATCTATTTAGGGGGGTTAAGGGCGCATTTGAAAATGCATTGAACGGTCTAAAAAACGTAAAAAAAGCAGGAATGATGAGCGGTATCAGGTTTACAGTAACCAGATATAATGTGGATGATCTCCCCCTCGTATTTGAACTTGGAGAAGAGCTTGGTATTGACAGATTTTGCCTTTATCATCTTGTTCCAGCCGGAAGATCTTCTAGGGAGATGGATATAGACAATAAAAAGAGAAGGCAGGTTATTGATTACCTAATTGAAAAAACCTATGAAATTCATGAAAAGGGTATGGAGATGGAGATATTAACTGTTGATAATCCAACAGATGGAGTATACCTTTTACTGAAACTTCTCAAAGAGGATGATAGAAGGGCTGGTGATGTTTACAGACTCTTAAAAAGGAGAGGTGGAGATAACTCAGGAATAAAGGCAGGAAATATTGACCCCTGGGGCAATGTGCATCCAAATCAGTTCTGGTTGGACTATAGTATGGGCAATGTTAAATATGAAAGTTTTAAAAATATATGGGAAAAGGAGGATGGAATAATAAGAGAATTGAGGAGAGAGAAAACTAAGCTCCTCCAAGGAAAATGTTCAAGATGTAAGTTTAAGGATATATGTGGTGGATTCAGATTAAGGGCACTAAGGTACGGAGGTAACCTTTGGGGTGAGGATCCCGATTGTTATCTGAATGAGGATGAGATATCAAGGGAGCTGAATATAACATGAATTTTTTAGAGGATCCAGTGATAGTTTTTTATGAGGTCACAAGGGCTTGCCTTCTATCTTGTAAGCATTGCAGGGCAAATGCAATTCCAAGAAGAAATCCTATGGAGTTAAATCTAAAAGAGATATCATCACTGGCAGATCAGCTTCTAGAATTCAACGTAAAGCCCCTTGTGGTTATTACAGGTGGAGATCCTCTAATGAGGGATGATATAATTGAGATACTTGACATATTCAAAGATAGAGGATTTAATCTTGCAATTTCTTTCAGTGGTACCGCCCTTGCAACTGAAGAAAAAATGGACGATATTGCTATGAGGGTGAAAAACATAGCAATAAGCCTTGATGGGAGCAATAAGGCTATTCATGACGGATTTAGGAATGTAGAAGGTACCTTCGAAAAATCACTTGAAATAATAAATTATGTAAAGGGTAAAACATCGTTACAGATTAATTCTACAATTGGGAAACATAATATAAAAGATATTGAGAATATCTATGATCTGTTAAAAAAAATGGATATAAAGTCTTGGGATCTATTTTTCCTTGTTCCAACTGGTAGAGCAACAGATATACTTTCACTTGAAAAAAATGAAGTTTTATATGCATTGAATTTTTTATATCAGATCCATTCATCAGGGGGAATGAGAATCAAGACTACAGAGGCACCTTTTTACAATAGAAAAAAGGTTGAGGGTGAAAAAAAATTGCCTGTTACAAGGGATTCCAATGGTCTTGGTGTTACAGATGGAAGGGGCACAATCTTTATTTCCCATATTGGAGAAATATATCCAACAGGATTTCTTCCATTGAATACAGGTAATGTAAGAAAGGACAGAATAGCTAACGTTTATAGAAATTCAGATATATTTATTAAATTGAAAAATCCGGAGTTTTTAAAGGGTAAATGTGGAAAATGTTCATATAAGGAAATATGTGGTGGCTCAAGAGCAAGGGCATATGCAACAACCGGTGATTATCTGGAAGAGGATCCTGCATGCCCTTATGAGGTGTAAAATATGGATGAAATGGATATAAAAATATTGAAAAAATTACAGGAAGGCTTCCCAATTTCCCTGGACCCTTATCTTGATCTTTCCAAGGAATTGAATATACAGAGAGATATTCTTATCAATAAAATATTTTATTTAAAAGATCGGGGATATTTAAAAAAGATAACACCAATACTGGGTGAGAAATACTTTTCAAATACAAAAAGGGCATTGATAGGTATTTCTGTAGAAGGAGAATCAATAGGCCGCATTGCAGAGATTCTAAAAGGGTATAATGAAATAACGCACATATATCAGAGGGATAATGAATATAATATATGGTTTACATTTGTCTCTAAAAGAGAAGATAGAATTGAAAAATTTAAGGAAGAATTTTTAAAAAGGAATGAAATCAAAAAATTTGTAATCTTATTTAGTGAGGAATTGTATAAGCTTGATGTGAATTTTAAGGTGAATGAAAATGGAGCTCATTGAAAGATTGAGACAAGGCCTGGAGATAACAGAAGATCCATATGGGGATCTAGCAAGGGAGTTGGGTATTAAAAAAGAAGAGGTTATAAAAGAAATAGAAAGGCTAATTGATGAAAAGATGATACTTGGATTGAAAGTACTCGTTGATCAAAATTTATTAGGTTATAAAGTAAATGCCCTAATTGCTATGAGGATGGAGGATTGCGATTGTGAAATCTTTATTAAAAATCAATACATTTCACATTTTTACAAAAGAAGGCCCGATAAGGATTTTCCATATAATTATTATGCAATGTTACACTGCCCAGATGAAAATTGTATTAAAGAGTTCTCTTTAGAATTGGAGAAAAGAAATATACCACACGTTATAATGAGAACAATAAGAAATCTAAAGGGTGAAGGAAATAATGTACATTCCCATCATGATCGAAAAGGATAGACTTAGGGTAACAATCTTCGGCGGAGGAGATGTGGCATTGAGAAAAATAAAAATTCTTGAAGGTGCATATGTTAAGGTGGTTTCAGATAAAATTGAGGAAGAGATAAGAAAATATGCAAAAAGAATAATTCTCGAAAAAATAAGAGAGGAGGATGATATTGAAAGATTAATTTCAGATTCAAATTTTGTAATAATTGCTACAGACGATAGAAAATTGAATTTAAAGATCAGGGATGTATGTGAGAAAAGGGGAATAATTTATAATCTTGTTGATGACAGAGATAGTCTTGCAATATTCCCATCATTTTTAAGAGATGATGATTTAATAATCTCCTTCTCCACATCAGGCCGTGCTCCAGCACTTTCCAAATTCCTTAAGGAAATTGCATCATCTTATATCAAATCACTGGATGTTATAGAAAAAATTAGAATGAATATTGAACATGATGAAAATAAAAGAAGTGAATTCTTTTCAAGTTTATTCAGAGATTGTAATTTTTGGATGTTGATAGAAAGGGGAGAAAAGGATAGGGCCTTCCTTTATGCAATGGAAAAATGGAGGATGAATTATGAAATTAATTAGTTTCATTGCCACATATAAACAAATGAGTCTTAAAGAGCTTGAAATATGGAGCTCAATTAATGAAAATAGACTTAAAGATTTTCTAAGTGGTTTTTCAAAGGAGTTTGTAATTTTAAAAACATGCAACAGATTTGAAATATATGCAATACTGGATAATGAGATTGATAGATTTGTTCAAAAAATAATGAGCATGGGTCCCAAGGGAAAAATAATCGAAGGAGAGGATGCCATCAGACATCTTGTTGAGGTCGCATCTGGAATGGATTCAATGATACCAGGAGAACAGGATATACAAAGACAGGTAAAGGAAGCAATCACAAAATCCATGAATGAAAAAACATCAGGGAAATATCTTAATTATATATTTATGAGGGCGCTGAGCATATCAAAAGAGGTAAGGTCAAAGACAAGGATAGGCAATGGCATTATCTCATTGCCCCAGGCTTCAGTTAAAATATTACAGGCCCTAATTCCATCGGGTAAGGTGGCAATTGTTGGAACAGGCAGGGTGGCAAATACATTAATTAAATATCTTAATAAAAAATATGAAATTGATGTCTTTGGAAGAAATGATAAAAAATTGGAAGAAATGAGTAAAAACCTTGGCATTAAATGTATTAATATAAATAATCTTAATAGTAATCTTGATAATTATGATGCATTGTTTTCGGCCATAAAAATGGATGGATATATACTCAAATCGAAGGATTTTATAGAAACAAAACCATATGTTGTTGTTGATCTCGGCAATCCCAGAAACATTGAGAATCCTGGGGATAGGTATTTTATAGATCTTGATTACCTAAAGGAATATGTATCCAAGAATATATCAATAAGAATGATGGAAATGGAAAAGGCAAGAAATATCATTGATGAAAAAATGAATGCTATAATGAAAAGATTAATGAATTATCAGAAGGAGGAGATTATTGCATCAATATATGAAAGGGCAAAAAATATAGCTGATGAAGAGGTAAATGAGCTGATTAAGTATATTGGTGAAGAAAACAGAAGATATGTAGAAAAATTCTCAAAGTCCTTTATAAAGAAAATTTTTGGTAATATTACAAAAAATATTAAGGAAGGTAAATATGATGATAATATGATTAATGAATTAAGGAGGATATTAGGGTGATTAATATGTTTCCCGTAACTAGAATGAGGAGACTAAGGATGAATCAAAAACTAAGGGAAATGGTACAGGAGACAGAAGTAAATACTGGGGATCTAATTTATCCTATTTTTGTTGATGAAAATATAAAGGAAAAACTTGCAATAAAAACCATGCCTGGGATTTATAGGTATCCTTTAATTGATCTGCCTGGGATCTCTAAGGAGATACAGTCTCTCGGTATAAAATCCATAATCCTTTTTGGTGTACCAAGTTGTAAAGATGAGTTAGCCTCTTCAGCATATGAGAAAAATGGTATCATCCAGAGGGCAATCAAGACAATAAAAAATGAATCTGATTTGTTGGTTATTGCAGATCTTTGTATGTGTGAATATACATCACATGGACACTGTGGAATTGTAGAAAATGGAAGGGTAGATAATGATAAAACCCTTGAAATATATAAAAAAATAGCCATAAGCTATGCCGAGGCGGGAGTGGATATTGTTGCCCCCAGCGGTATGATGGATGGACAGGTGGGGGCCATCAGGTCAATACTAGATAGTGAAGGATTTGAATATATTCCAATTATGGCATACAGTGCTAAATATGCATCCTCCTTATATTCACCTTTTAGAGAGGCTGCAGAATCTGCTCCAAAGTTTGGAGATAGGAAAACATACCAAATGAATTATGCAAATTCAAGGGAGGCAATTAGGGAGATTGAACTTGATATAATGGAGGGTGCTGATATAATTATGGTAAAGCCTGCTATTTTATACCTAGATATAATCAAAATGGCAAGGGAAAGGTATCAGGTGCCTATTGCAGCCTACAATGTTAGCGGTGAATATTCAATGGTCAAGTTTGCATCCATGGAAGGTGCCATTGATGAGGAATCTGTAGTTAGGGAACTGCTTACATCCATAAAAAGGGCAGGGGCGGACTTAATTATAACATATCATGCTCTTGATTTTGCTAAGTGGAATAAGAAAATTTAAAAACTTTACTCCTATACTTATTTTATGGAAATATTTTCAATATTAAAAATGATCACAATTCCCTTAATAATTACAGTGGGTATTATAGTAATTTTACTTTATCTTGTTGCATACCTTAATAGATTTTTTAATTACCTCAAAATTAAGGAAACAAAACTAATAGGAAAAGAAAGTATTCAATGGTTAGAGCTTTTAATATTTTATACTATTTTTACTCTTGCTACAGTTCTTATTATTGTAATAAATTCTTATCTTTATAAGGAGATAAAATTATACACAGCAAATATAATATTTCCATTTTTTAATATTTTCTTTTCAATATTTCTTATAATTTTGTTCTCTTCCTTTCTTCTTGCCATCAATAGTCGTGCATTTAAATACCTAAGGGGAGAATTGAACATAAAGCCTGAAAAGGTAATTAGTGAAAAATTTGGATATTACCTAGAATTGTTGATAAAATATATAATATACTTTTTTGCTTTAATGGCTTCTTTGATAACAATTTTTGCAGGATTTAACATGCTTCATGATGCTGAAAAGGCTTTTTATTCCTTTGTTGTTGAAAATATGGAGGGAATTGTTTTAATAATAATATTCATTGTTATAATGATCATAGTTTACCTACTATTTGTTGCCTATATAAGGGATATAAAGCTGAGATCTAAATATCAAAAGGAAAAACTTTCTAAATACCTTTCTTCATTTATTAGAAATACAGTTACCACACTACTTATCCTCGGTATGCTAATGATAATTTTATCAATGTTGGGTTTCAGTTATGCCGATATATTTGTCTTCATTTTCTTTATTTCCGTTGTCTTTATAGGGGTATTTTTAGTATTCCTTTCACCCATAAAAAATGCAATATCTGGTATAATTATACTTTTAACAGAGCCATTCTTGGAAGAAGATTATGTTGTTATAGATGAAACTCTGGAAGGAATTATAATAAATATTAATCTACTTTATACGGAAATAAAAGATAGGCATGGAAAGATTATCTTTGTTCCAAATTCTAGGATTTTGGAAGGAAATATAAGGGTAATGAGTTCACCAGGTAAAATGTTTCCTTTGATATTCGAATTTTCGCTCAACTCTTCAATAGATTTCGATCAATTAGAGGAAATATTTATAAATGCATCTAATGAAATACCAGGCATACTTAAGGAAGAAAAACCAAGGTTATTTATAAAAGATGTTTCTAAAGATAAAGTATCATATGTACTAAAATTATACATAGAAGACCCTATGTTGGCTGATCAAATAAAAACTGAAATTTTTAAAAAATTATTATCCATGGTACATACCTGATAGGTCTTGTTCCTTTTCTGTAATAACCTTTCTTACAATCAGAACAGGGCCATTTAATCTTCCTATAATCCTAGGTTCTGTTGAAGGTGGTAATCTTCCATCCATATATTCTGAGGGTGGTGCCATAATTAATAACTTGGACTCTTTAGATATGTTAAAAATCTTACCCATAATACCATTGCTCTTCATTGGAATTATTTCTGCCTCAATACCCATTTCCCTTGAAAGCTTCAGATATTGATCGCCCTTTATAGATATATTACCGTCATAGGTGAATTCATATATTATAAGTGAGCAATTAAGTTCTTTTGCAAGATATGATGCAATCTGGAATGAAAATTCACCGCTTTTTCTCTTTGAAAGTATGAGCGATATTTTATTTATATTTTCTTCAAGGTGATTTCTGAAAATAAGCATGTCACAAGGTGGATTCTTGTAAACCTTTTCCAAAGTTGAACCGAATATTATTCTTCTTACATTTTTTGGTCTCCAGGTCATAAATAATATATTTATTCCATTCTCATTTACTTCATCTATTATAGCCCTGAATGTATCGTGCGCTACAGTAATAGTCACCTCTGGAGTTTTTCCATATTTTTTTGCCACCTTTTCCATTCTCTCCATCATTTTTATTTTATCTAAGGAATCCGAATATGTTATTGATTGTGGTGAAATGTTGATAGGCACTTCTATTGCACTGAAAAGGTGAAGGTTAGCATCCATCATCCTTGCTATTAATGTGGCTATTTTTACACTATTAGGAAACTCCTGCGAAAGAGGTACGAGGATATTGTATTCCTTCTTTTCAATTTTTAACTTAGTGGGCGAAACAATTCTTGAGGGCTTCTCTATCTCCTTCTTTCCCGCCCAGAAATAATATATGAGTAGACCTATCTCTATCCATGCAATTGCAACAAACCATGCCTCGGGTGAAAAATACCAAAGAACAGCAGCAACAAATAGTTTAGTTATAATTGCCAAAATTGGTACTAGAGGGAAAAGTGGAATTGAATACCCCCTTTTTAATTGAGGATTCTGATATCTGTTGACTATGACTGCAATATTAACAAGTGTGAATAGCAGAAGAAACATTATGCTTGCACCTGCTACTATTGTATCAAGTGGAAGAAAGAGTGCCATTGCACCTATAATAATACCTGAAATAAGAGTGGCTATATATGGTGTATTATGCTTCTTGTGTAAATGTGAAAAAAGCTTTGGTAAAGATCCATTTCTACCCATTGCAAAAGAAACCCTAATGGATGAAAAAACTGTTGCATTTAAAGTTGCACCTGAGCCTATAAGCATGGCCATTATCATCAAACCATAACCGTAATATGGTATCATCTGATTTCCAAACCAAATAACTGCAAATTCTCCCCTCTCCCCAAGAATATTAGGGCCAGAGTTTATTAACATTACTAAAAAAAGAAGGGCATAAATTATCGTTACAATCGCAATCGACATAAAAATTGCCCTTGGTATATTTTTTTCCGGATTCTCAATCTCCTCCGAACTCTGTGCTATGATTTCATAACCCTCAAATCCTACAAAAAGAAGGCCCATTGCAAGTGCTATATTTGTTATATTCAAGTTTAATGGTAAAAGGTTTTTAAAATTTGGATGATAAATTATGCCTATAAAACCAGCCACAAGGAAAATTACGAGAATAGATATTTGTGCCGTTGTAAGATATGTCTGCCATTTACCTGTTGTTGAGGTACCCCAGTAATTTATTAAGAGAATTATTGCTAGAAGGGCAACAATAATCAACTTTTTAAATAAATCAGGTGAAATTGGTATGCTAACACCATATATCTGTAAGAGCCAAACAATACCTGTTGCGAAAACTACAGTATAAAAGGCATCGGCTATAGAATGTGAAAACCAGGACATCCATCCACTCATGAAACCAAAGGGCTTGGGTAGATTTTCCTCAACAAAAAGATAACCTCCACCAGCCTCTGGATATATGGTAGAAAGTTCTGCATAAGTCATGCCTGTTAACATTGTTATTATGTAATTGAATAATATGGCAAGAAGTATTCCTGTTCCTGCAATAGATATTGCCTGGCCTGCCATAAGATATATTGTTGCCCCAGTCATAGCACCTACTCCAATAAATACAACATCCCAGAATCTAAAGTCACGCCTAAGCTTTATTACTAGGTTATTCTGTCCCATTGAATCAACCATATATCTCTTACCTATTATTTTAATTTTTAAAAAATTTAGAAAATAATGTAAAGATTTTTAATTTTATTTTTTATAATATAGTAGAATCTTCTCCTTCTCCTTTAATATATGGTAAATTGCCCTTGTGCAGGGTATTTCAATATTTTTCTTAGATGCATATTCAATAATCTTGCCTGTAATTTGATCAATTTCTGTCCTTTTTTTATGCATTATATCCTGCAACATACTTGAATAATTCTCAGAGGTCTTATCAATTACATCAAGAAGCAAACTTCTAAAATCAATATCAATCCCTAAGGATGAAAGAACCATTGAATTCTCATCAATCAGGCAGTCTATCAGAGGAGATATATTTTCATCGCGGAGCTGGCCATTTTTAATTTCAAGTATTGCTGTAAGTGGATTTATGCAAGAGTTTATAGCACCTTTTATCCATATTTCATTTTTTATATTTTTTGAATACTCACTATTCAATCCTGATTCTTTTAAAATATTAACAATTTTTTTTGCCATTTCTTCATCTTTTTTATAAATATTCCCCACCTTAGTAATTCCTCTTCCCGTATGTCTTATTATGCCAGGACCAACGAAGGTTGATGCCTCAGTGGTGATTGCCCCAATCACCCTTTTTGTATATTTTTTTATAATGTCTATGTTACCTATACCATTCTGTAAAGAAACTATATATTCATTTTCTAACTTTTCCATAATCCCATCCATTGCATTTTGTGTATCATATGATTTTACAGTAAGAAATATAATTTCTGCACCTCCATTATATTCAGTATATGCATGTGCCTTCAATGTGAAATTATTTATACCCTCTATCCTCAAACCTTTGGAATTTATAGCATCCACGTGATCCTTTCTTCCCACAAAAATAATTTCATTTTTGTGCGATAGGTAGGCTCCAAAAAGACTACCTATCGCCCCTGCACCTATTATTGCAATCCTCATTTTATCATTTTCCAGGTTAGAACAGGATTCCTAGCAGCCTCTACCTCATCTATTCTTTTTACTGCTGTATTGTGAGGTGCAGTTTTTAATAACTCTGGATCCTTCTCTGCTTCCTGGGCAATTTTTATCATTATATCTGCAAGGTGGTCCATGTTCTCCTTTGATTCTGTTTCTGTAGGCTCTATCATCAGTGCCTCTTCTACTATTAGTGGGAAATATATGGTTGGTGCATGAACACCATAATCAAGCATCCTCTTTGCAACATCAAGTGTCCTTACTCCGTATTTCTTGAGGTTTGAACCACTGAATACGACCTCATGCTTTCTTAATTCCTTGTATGGAAGATCGTAATGCCCCTGAAGCTTTTTCCTGATGTAGTTTGTATTGAGAACTGCCCTTTCAGTCACTTTTCTTAAGCCATTTCCACCCTGCAATTTAATGTATGCCCATGCTCTTACAAGCACTGCAAAATTTCCATAAAATCCAGCTACCTTGCCTATTGTATTCTTGACATTGTAATCAAGATAATAGTATTTTCCATCGTATCTTACAACAGGTACAGGCAGAAAATCCTCCAAATGTCTCTTTACACCTACAGGTCCTGCACCTGGACCACCACCACCATGGGGAGTTGCAAACGTCTTGTGGAGATTGAAATGAACGATGTCAAAACCCATCTTACCTGGAGTTGTTATGCCCATAATACCGTTCAAATTTGCGCCATCATAGTATAGAAGAGCACCTTTTTCATGAACAAGCCTTGCTATCTCCAATATATTTTCATCAAATATACCAAGTGTGTTTGGATTTGTGATCATAAATGCCGCTGTTTTTTCAGAAAGTGCTTCTTTCAATGCATTAAGGTCAACAAGACCGTTTTTATCGGATGGTATTTCAATCGTCGTAAAACCAGCCATGGTGGAGCTAGCAGGATTTGTCCCATGGGCAGAGTCAGGAACTATGATCTCCCTTCTCTTATAATCCTTCCTGTTTTCGTGGTATGCTCTTACAAGAAGAAGTCCTGTAAATTCACCATCCGCTCCTGCAACAGGCTGTAATGTTACAGCATCCATTCCACCTATTACCTTTAGATATTCTTGAAGTTCATACATTATCTGTAAGGCCCCCTGCACAGTGGATTGATCCTGATAGGGGTGAATATACCTTACCTGATCCATAGAAACTATCTCCTCTGATAATTTTGGATTAAATTTCATTGTGCAGGATCCAAGAGGATAGGTATTAAGATCAACGCCATAGTTCATTTGGGATAATCTCACGTAGTGTCTGAGGACCTCATGCTCTTCATTGTCGTTCAAATTTAATTCGCTTCTTTTTAGAATATCAGGTATTTCCACATTGTAATCCCTGTCCTCATAGGGTAGTCTTAAGGATCTTTTTCCCTTCATTTCAATAATTAATTTTTCATCCCAAACAGCCTGATGGAACATGTTTATTTCACCTCCTTCAGCGCATCAACAAGCCTTTTAATATCAGAGTCTGTGTGGACCTCAGTAACATTCAGAAGCATTGCATTTCCCAGTTCTGGGAATGAATTATTGCTCCATGTGTTCATTAGATAACCACCATGTATTCCCTTTGAAAGAAGAAATCTATGAACCTTTATTTCTTCAAAGGGTAGTTTAACTACAAACTCATTGAAGTGTAATGAATCATGAGCGTTTGTGTATCCCCTTATTGAACAAATCATTTTTCTGGTCTCTTCGGCCCTTCCCATGTTTATTTCCGCCAGTTTTTTCAGCCCTGATTTTCCCAGGAAGGAAAGGTATGCTGCAGAAAATACAGCACAAAGTGCCTCATTTGAACAGATGTTGCTTGTGGCCTTTGCCCTCCTTATATGTTGTTCCCTTGTCTGTAGTGTCATAACAAAAGCCCTTTTTCCATCCCTGTCCTTGGACATTCCTATGAGTCTTCCAGGCATTTTTCTTACATGCTCCATTTTAGTTGCAAATATCCCAAGAAGGGGACCACCAAAGTTTATTGGATTTCCCAAAATCTGTCCCTCACCTATTACTATATCCGCCCCATAATCACCAGGTGGTTTTAACAATCCTAGGGAAATAGGGTTTATACCTACAATAAATACAAAGTTTCCAAATTCCCTAATTTTTAGAACATTTTCATCAATTACACCAAAGAAATTAGGATTTTCAGCATATACTGCAGCTGTTTTTTCGTTTATTAATCTTTTTAATTCTTCAATGTTAATTTTACCTGTTTTAGAATCATATGGATATTCTATTATTTTCATATCCAGACCTTTAACATAATTCCTCAATACACTTTTCTTCTCCCATTGTAAATTCTTAGGTATTAAAATCTCATTTTTTCCATTTATTGCATTTGCCATCCTTGCAGCCTCTCCAAGGGCAGTTGCATAATCGTACATTGATGCATTTGCAACGTCCATTCCTGTGAGTTCGGCAATATAACTCTGATATTCAAATAAAGTCTGCAGCATGCCCTGTGATATCTCTGGCTGATAAGGAGTATAGGCGGTGTAAAATTCGGACCTAGAAGCTACAGAAAATACACCAGAGGGTATGTAATGCTGATAAACTCCCGCTCCTAAAAAGATTGGCATGTCAAAGGAAGTTTTATTTTTAGAAAGAATCTCTCTTGCCTTAATCCTTAAACTATGTTCATCAATACCATCACCTATGTCCAGTCCCCCTATTTTAACACTTTCAGGAATGTCAGAGAATAGCTCCTCTATGCTTTTTATTCCCAGAAAATCCATCATCTCTTTTTCATCGTCCATACTAATCACCTTATACCCTTATACAATAATTAAGATAAATTTAACCCTAAGGACTTAAATGAAATTTTTAACATTTCTTTAGGGTCTTCTTAAAGAAAGATTTTTAAATAACAATATATCCAAATTTTGTGAATATTTACTATGAGAGATATGGTTGTACACTAAATCAGGCTGAAACAGAATATTTCGTACAAGAATTCATTGATAGTGGATATAATCTAGTAGAATCCCCAGAAAATGCTGATATAATTATAATTGGTACCTGTGTTGTAATAAAGCATACTGAAAATCATATGGTCTCAAGGATAAGGGATTTATATTCAAAAAATAAAAAAATCATTGTTGCAGGCTGTCTCCCTGCTGCAAGGCCAGAGCTTCTAAAAGATTTTCATGGGGTAGAATTATTTACACCAAGACAATTTAATCTAGATAATTTTAAAAACCCCTGCCTGGAAAATTATGTTAGCATTCCAATTGCACAGGGATGTAATGGGCATTGTACATATTGTATATCTAAGATTGCTAGGGGGGCATTAAAGAGTTATAAGGAAGAAAAAATAATTGAAAAAGTAAAAGACGCAGTAAAGAAAGGTGTAAAGGAAATAAGACTAACTGCCCTTGACACAGCGGCCTATGGTAGGGATATAAATACTGATTTGCCATCATTGCTAAATAAAATAGAAGAAATAGAGGGGGATTTTAAGGTACGTGTGGGCATGATGGAACCCTCCAATACAATTGAGATAATTGATGATCTAATCCAATCTTTTAAATCAAAAAAAATATTCAAATTTTTACATATTCCTTTCCAAAGCGGTGATGATAAAATACTCAAGGCAATGGGTAGAGATTATTCAGCATTCGATTTCCTTAAAATAGTTGAAAAGATAAAGAGCAATTTTGATCATTATACATTATCAACGGATGTAATAGTAGGATTTCCAGGCGAAGATGAAGATACATTTAATAGCACGGTAAATGTGGCATTAAGATCCGAACCAGATATAATGAATATTACAAGGTATTCGCCAAGGGAGGGAACACTTGCATTCTACCTTAAGCCAGTTAAATCTGCAATTGCAAAGGAATGGTCAAAAAGGTTAACTGAATTGCATAGGGAGATAAGTGAAAAGAGAAATTCCATCTTAGTGGGTAAATTTATGGATATATTGGTCACAGAAAAGGGTAAGTTAGGGTATCTTGGCAGAACTGAGGGATATAGGCCAGTAATAATTGAAAACGGTGAAATCAACAATTATTATTATGTAAAGATAGAATCATACACACCATATTATCTTATTGGTAAAAGAATGTAGTTTAAATGATAAAAAAAGATTTAAGATTTAAATCACATTATGTTTCAACCATGGAGTTTAAATTTCTTTCTTATGAGGATTATGATGATGTTGTTGCCCTATGGGTAAGGGCCGGTTTAAAATTTAAGCCCAAGGGTAGAGATAGCAAGGATTTTATTTTGAAACAAATGGAAAAAAATCCACAGATGTTCCTTGGGGCCTATGATAATGGAAAACTTGTTGGGGTGGTTTTATTGACCGATGATGGGAGGAAGGGCTGGATAAACAGACTTGCTGTAGATCCAGACTATAGGAGAAAAGGTATTGCCAAGTCCCTCATTGATAAATCTGAAGAGATATTCAGAGAAAGGGGTATACATCTTTTTGCTGCACTTATAGAAGATTGGAACATCCCCTCACAGGAACTCTTTCATTCTAAGGGATATAATAAGCACAATGATATTTTCTACTTTACGAAGAGGGATTCTGATGAATACTGAAATTCAGGAAATATTGCTAAAGGCAAATGAAATAAGGAAATTATCGCTGAGAATGATATACAATGCCCAGTCCGGTCATCCTGGGGGATCTCTTTCTGCTGCAGATATACTTGCCACATTATATTTCAAGGTTTTAAGGGTGGATCCTAAAAACCCAGGATGGGATGAGAGGGATAGGTTTGTTCTAAGCAAGGGACATGCCTCTGCCGCATATTATGCAGCCCTGGCCCTAAGGGGTTTTTTCCCCATTGAAGAACTTTTTACATTTAGGAGGATAAATTCAAGGTTACAGGGTCATCCCACCATACATGTCCCTGGTGTTGATATGACAACAGGCTCCCTGGGGCAAGGTTTTAGTAACTCTGTGGGTATGGCAATTTCTGGTAAAATAGATAAAAAGGATTTTAAGGTTTATGTACTCCTTGGGGATGGAGAATGTAATGAGGGCATAGTATGGGAGGCTGCCTTAAGTGCCGCACATAATAATCTTGATAATTTAATAGCAATTCTCGATAGAAATATGTTTCAATTAGATGGTGCTACAGAAAAAATACTTTCACTCGAACCGATTGAAGAAAAGTTTAGGGCTTTTAGATGGAATGTGTATACAGTAAATGGTCATAATGTTGAGGAATTGATCGATGCAATTGAAAAATCAAAGCAGAGTAACGGTAGGCCAAATATAATAATAGCGAGGACTGTTAAGGGAAAAGGTGTGTCCTTTATGGAAAATACACATGAGTTCCATGGAAAGGCACCAAACAAGGAACAGTTTGAAAAGGCCATGCAAGAGTTGAATGAAAAGGAAATGAGTATTAAAAAGGGGGAAATTGAATGAATGAGAGTCAGAGACAGGCCTATGGCGAAACCCTGGTAAAACTAGGAACGGATAAAAGGATTGTTGTGCTTGATGCAGATCTTTCTTCCTCTACACACACATCCTTATTCCAGAGGGCTTATCCTGATAGATTCTTCAATATGGGTATACAGGAACAGAATATGATTGGTGTTGCTGCAGGTCTTGCACTTTCAGGAAAAATACCCTTTGCAAGTTCATTTGCTGTATTTATTGTAGGCAGGGCATACGATGTTATAAGACAGAGCGTTGCATATACGAATGCGAATGTAAAGATTGTTGCAACCCACGGCGGCATCACAGTAGGTGAGGATGGTGCTACACACCAGATGCTAGAGGATCTTGGGATAATGTCTGGTCTTCCAAATTTTTCAGTTATAGCACCGGCAGATGCCCCAGAAACAAGAAGGGTAATAGAGGAAATCGCCTATAAGAATGGACCATTTTATGTAAGACTTTCAAGGGAAAAGGTGCCTACATTGCTTAAGGATGCAGAATTCAAAATTGGTAAAGGTATTGTTATCAGAGAGGGTGAAGATTTAGCAATATTTTCAACAGGGATTGTTCTGGGCAGGGCATTGGAAGCGGCTGAAAACCTTTCAAACGTTGGTATTTCTGCCTCAGTAATACATATGCATACACTTAAGCCCATAGACAGGGATCTTATTATAAAATATTCCAGAAAAACTGGAAGGATAATAACTGTGGAGGAACATACGATTTTCAATGGTCTTGGATCAAGGGTGGCAGAAATTCTCTCTGAATATAGTCCAGCCAGGTTGATAAGGATTGGAATAAATGATACATTTGGTGAAAGTGGTCCAGGTTGGGAACTCTTGGATAAATATGGGATAAGCGCAAAAAATATATTTGAAAAGGCAATTTTAATGGTGAGATCATGAAAATATTTTTGGATACCGCAAATATTGATGAAATAAGGAAATCCCTTGCGCTTGGTATTTTGGATGGAGTTACAACAAACCCAACACTTATCTCAAAGGAGTCACATAGGGGGACTTTTAGGGAAATAGTTATGCAAATATTGAGAGAGGTACCTGGGCCAGTCAGCCTTGAGGTAACTTCCCTTAAGCATGATGAAATGGTAAAGGAGGCGGAGGAACTTGCATCCCTAGGGAATAATGTGGTGATAAAATTACCTGTTACAATGGAAGGCCTGAAGGTAATTAAAACACTATCCACTAAGGGCATAAGGACAAATGCTACCCTCGTTTTTTCAAGTAATCAGGGATTGCTTGCAGCTAAGGCTGGGGCATCATATGTTTCTCCATTCGTAGGTAGATTAGATGATATAGGTGAATATGGAATGAGGGTAGTAGAGGACCTTAAAACAATATTTAAAAATTATAACTATAGCACAGAAATAATTGTTGCTAGTGTAAGACACCCTATTCATGTTTATGAGGCATCATTGATAGGTGCGGATATAGTGACAATGCCTTACCAGGTACTTGAAAAACTTTTAATGCATCCAAAGACGGATGAGGGCATAAGCAGGTTCCTAGAGGACTGGAAAAAGGTCAGGTTATGAATATTGAAGGCTTACATGGTAATGCATAAGCCCTCTTTTTTCCAGGGTCCTCGTTCGAATTCAGTAAAATTTCGCAGTTAAGCTCCCTTTCCATATAAGAAATCGATTTTTTAATTATTTCTTCCTCATTTTCAGGACATTTCTTTTCAAATAGTCTCTGTGAGATTATTTGCTTTATTAAAGAAATCTCCGTTTTATCCTTTGCCTCTTTGAATGCCCTTGACTTATCCTCCTTTGCAATCATCATTAGTTTCCTTGCCCTCTCACTTGAAGTATAAATATAAATTCTTTTCGGTACAATCCCAGATACCTTTAAAATGTTCCTTATGTCCTCAAGTATCTCTTCAATATAGTTAACAGAATCTATAATTGAATAATCTATATCCTCTGTAACAGGATATTTTTCTATGGATATAAAATTCTGGTGGCCTAGCCTGTGCCAGTACTCTTCACACAAATGAGGAATTACAGGTGCAAGTGCCTTTAACCAATCTTCAAGAATATTTCTAATAATTTTTTTTCTTCTTTCCTCGCCTTCCCTTTTCTCATAATATTTTATATCATTAAGAAAGTTAAAGAAAATCTCCACCATTGCATCCCTGAACTTATAATTATCCATATATTCATATGCCTTCTTCAACCTCACCTTAAAAATATTTATTATATATTGATCCATATAATTAAGTTCATTCATAAAAGGAAGACCTATAGAATCCTCAACAATAGACTTAAATTTTTCTAGCTTCTTTTCAAGTGACTTTACCTCAACCTCCCTCCAGTCTAGTACAGTATCAAAGTCTGCATTTGCTACTATGTAAAGCCTAAATAGGTCCGCTGAATATTTTTCTGCTATTGTTGCAAGGGGTATCACATTTCCCTTTGATTTTGACATCTTAGCCCCTTCGCTAATAAGCATTCCCAGTACCATTATTCCCCTAGGAAGATGCTTTTTCTCAAATATTGCTGCATGATGAAATAGATAAAAGGTAAAGTGATTACTCAAATGTGCAAGAGAGGAAACTCTAAGATCAACAGGATACCAGTATTCAAATAAATTCCTAATCTCTTTGAATTTTTCTAATCCTGGAGAGTATTTGCCATTGAAAATATAATCAAATACTGCCTCATCCAATTCTTCTGGCTTTATATTGTATTCCCTTATTTTGTCTATTATAGTGTAAAATGCTGTATATATGGTGCTATCGGAAAGGGATTCTATTATCCATCCATCCTCAAATGGGAACTTTGTTCCCAGGCCCCTCTTCCTTACGCAGGGTCTCTCTCTTAACCAGTCCACAACATCGTGGAATTGCTGTGCAAATGAGGGAGGATAAAATTCCATTGAATCTATTAGTTCATGTGTTTTTTTCTTCCATTCCTGATTAGAATAGTCCAGGAACCACTGTCCTTTCACAACCGCAACTATCACCTTATTTCCAGATCTTGTTACAGCTTTTCTTGATGTTTCGTAGAATTTTATTCCATAACCTTTATTAATTATCCATTCCTTTATTCTATCTTTTATATCCTGTACCAATTTCCCTGAGAACTCCCCACAGTTTTCACCCATAGTACCATGATAGTATTCGAGTCTGTAGATTTCCTCAGATAATTTTTCAAGAGCAGGATCCATTTGATCCTTAATTCCATTCCTTTCAACAAATTCCTTGGCAGGAATACCATCGATGCCCTTTATATTTATCACCAAAATTGGATTTATCTTTCCCTCCCAGAAGTTTATATCCCTTAGTGCAACATAATCATAGGGTGCATGGGCAGGTACAGATTTAACAAATCCAGTGGCATTATCCGGATCTACAAATCTAGCTGGCAATATTGGAATTTCTCTACCATTCAAAGGTTCCATAGCAAATTTATTTACAAAAAATTCACCCCTGTATTCCTCTACCTTTTCAACATCATATATCTGATATTTTAGTTTTTCAAATGCCTCCTTGCTTACAAAATAGAATTCGCTACCTGACCTTACCTTAAAATACAGTGCCTCTGGATTAACCCATATGTTTGTAACACCAAATATGGTTTCAGGTCTTAAAGTACCAGCCAATATATATCCATCCTGAAATTTGAATTTTATAGCAATATATTCAATTATTGATACCTTGTCCGTGTCACCATCCTTAATGTCATCTTCGCCAACAGGATTGCCATCCACAATGCTAAAGGTGATGGGATAATCACCCTTCTTTAGGTATCCCATTTCGTATAGCTTCTTGTATTGCCATTCAACAAATTTATTGTAATATGTCTCTCCTGTATGGAATTTTTTTCTCCAATCTATAGAATATCCTATTGTTTCAAAGTCTCTCTGTATTTTTTCAGAAAAATAAAGGGCAATCCTTTCAGGATCCTTAAAGCCCTCAATTATACCGTTAATCCTTTCCTCATTATCCTCATATAGATTAAGATAGGATTTGTAAAGATCAATGGTCTCCTTGTTTCCATTTTTAATTGAATCGGCTATTGCAAGGATCGGTGTTCCAGTAACATGAAAAGCCATTGGAAATAAAACATTGTATCCCTGCATTCTCTTAAACCTTGCAATAACATCCCCATAGGTATAAGCCCTTCCATGACCAATATGAAGAGGGCCATTTGCATAGGGATAAGGTACAGTAATAAAGAATTTTTTTCCATCTATTGAGGGTTCAAATATATGATTCTCTTTCCAGCTTTTCTGCCATTTTTTTTCAATACTCTCACTCATTGCAAAACATATTGCTAAAACTGATAAATATTTTTCTTTGATAAAATGAACTCTTCATTCTGGAAAAAATAAAATAATTTCTACTCATTACATTTTTGATGGATAGAACTTTAAGAGCCTTTAAATGGTTTATGGATACTCTCCTTAACAAGGATTTCGAAAGACCAGTTTATGGATCATACAAACTTCTTCATGAATGCAATTTAAGATGTCCTTTTTGCAATGTTTGGAAAACTCCAATGAAGGCACTGGATACAAATGGTGCTATGAGGGTGATCGATAGACTCGCTGATTCAACAGTTACGGTACTATCATTGGAGGGGGGCGAGCCATTATTAAGAAAAGATTTGCTTGAAATAGTGAAGCATGCATACGAAAGATCATTCTATCTTTTTTTTACAACAAATGGAATACTTCTTCCAAAGGCCCCTCTTAAAGAATTTTCAAAGTATGTTGATTTTATTCACATATCTATAGATGAAGGTCATGGAAATCTTTATATCTTGGACGATCTTAAAAAATATGTCGATTCTGGAATAAGAATAACTGTTCAAACAGTGGTAACAAAGAATGATATTGGGGCGTTAAGAGAAAAGGTTGAAAAGGTATATAGGGCGGGTGCAAGAATATTAATAATGCCAGCTGTGCATTTTGATGATGTTCCAGATCTTACACCAGATAGGAAATTAATGCATGATACGCTTGTTGAATTAAAGAAAGAATTTGGAGGTACAATTGTCACAAGCAGGGCTTTCATAAATGCGCTTGAGAACCATTACACATGCCATTCCTACGGTCTTTCTATTGAATCCAACGGGGATGTGATATATCCCTGCAGTGTAATTGGTAAAAAAGTAGGAAATTTAATTGAAAATGATCTTGAAACAATTCTCTCAAGTGAAGAGGCTGAAAAGGGCAGAAATATGATGAAATCTTGCAAAAGGGAATGTTTTCTTTATCTTCATGCCGAAACATCCAACTTCATGAACCCAAGAAATCTGGCAAGTTTTATTATGGATACCGTTGAAGGCTATTTTCTTAAATAACCCATGTTTCAATCCTTTCCCTTCCCCTTCCAGGTTTTTTACCCTTTGCAATCTTTATTCTTCCAATTTCCCCTGTCCTTTTTACATGGGTTCCTGAACATTTCATCTCTATGAATTCACATACCCAGTGTCTAATTCCATTTTCATCTGTCCATGTTTTTATCTCATGATCCTCTAAAATAAATGAATTCACCTGATCCTCAACAATTTTTAAATCCTCCTCCTTAAAGGGTATTTCTGTTAAATAATCCTGCCTGTCCTTCTTTTCATCCACTAGTCCCGAGGAATATGGCCTTACCCAGGGGAAGTTCTTGATTATGAAATATTCAACTATATGTGAGGCTGAGTGATGTCTCATTATCATATATCTTCTTTCCCAATTGATCTCACCCTTTACCTCCATCTCAACGGAGAATGGTGAGATATCCTCCATTTCATGATAAATTGTATCATCCTTTTTTATAGTGTTTAATACCCTTATTTCGTTTATTTTACCTGTATCCCCCACTTGTCCACCACCCTGTGGATAAAATGCTGATTGATCCAAAATGAGATAATTTTCCTCTATACCCACCACCTTTGCCATAAATACCTTCATGTAAGGGTCGATCCAATAGAGTTTTATTGTGGACATAGTGCGGAGGGCCGGATTTGAACCGGCGAACCACTAAGGACGAGACCCTGAATCTCGCACCTTTGACCAGGCTCGGTAACCTCCGCTTCTTAATGATTAAAAAATCAATGGTATATTAAAGTATTTTTAGTAGATCAGATTTTGTAATTATTCCAGTTACCTTCCCCTTACTGGTTACAAGAACTGCAGGATAATTTTTCAAAAGATATGATACAATTTTAATGGGCGAATTTTCAGGAACTTGTGGAAAAGGTTCATCCATAAAATCCCTTACCCTAAGCTTCCTCATTTCCACCGGAGTAATACCATTTGCAATCTTCTGTCCTATTTTACTGTCTGTAATACTACCAACGAGAATGCCATTGTCAAAAACGGGTAGCTGGGAAAAACCCTTTTCTAGCAGTATTCTCATTGCCTTCTCAAGAGGATCGTTGGCATCCACTGAAAAAATCTCCCTGGTCATTATATCATTAGCTCTCAATTCCTCTCCTTCCCTTTTACTTATCTGCTCCTCAAGTATAGCAAAAATTTTCTTTACATTATCATATGTTGGATTTAAATCACCACTTTCTACCCTTGCAATATAAGATTGACTCAATCCAGTTAAATTTGCAAGCTCTTTCTGAGTTATACCAGCCCTTTTCCTCATATTTTTTATATCCCTAATATCTGGAAGCATCTAATTTACCTTAAATATATATGATATTTAAACATTGATAACTCTTTTGAATACTTCTATAAAGATGCCATAAAATGATATTCTTTAAGAGGAATTCATAACTGTTTCTAAAATTTTATTTTGAAAAATTTTAGCATTTCATTCTAAACAATTAATTAGTAAAATCTTTATTCTTGATAAAATATTACCTATTAGCCCCGTGGTGTAGCGGTCAAGCATGCGGGACTTTGGATCCTGCGACGGCAGTTCGAATCTGCCCGGGGCTGCCTATTTGATCAAGATGATAGTGAAGAGTGATGAATTGCTGGATCCTAAGAACTTATTAAATGGTGGAGTCAGACGAAACTATGGATTGAATTAGGCATTAAAGAACAAGCCAAAATAGACTAAGGTAAATTTCCTAATCTAAAAAATAATATAATAGCTTTTGAAAAACTTAATTTTTAAAAAAATTTCAAAATAAGGATTGCATTTAATATGTAGCGTATTTTATTTCCTAAATGATATATAGGATAGTGAATATGCAACATCTATAACAATTATACCAAAAGCCTCAGTTTCTGCAACAGATTGCCATGGAATTATATATGCTATAAATGGTGAAATTATAGAAATTAATAAAAGAATTAAACCAATCCTCATCTTATTTATTATTAGTCCTATGGATATTGTAATAAAGGAAAATAAAGACTGAATGAAAAACCATGAGGAAACAAAGGTATGTGGTCTAGTACCACTATGGTAAATTCCAATTAACATTAAAAAAATACCTGATATAAAAAGAAATGAATAACCACAGGTTTCAACCTTGTTTCTTGAAAGATATATTGCATATATTGAATATATCATTATTATCAATCCTGTTATAACCATTGCAAGAATATTGTAAACAAAGGGATAATTTGCACTTTCAGAACCAAGTGAGCTAAATGCATCACCTTGAAAATTAAACCAAGGATTAAGATATATGGAAAATAAGATCATTGCCCAGGAATAAAATATTGCAAAAATTGGCAAAATTTTCAATATTTTCATTAAATTAATAATATATCAAAAGTATAAAATGTTTGAGGTAAAGTGCCCATAGTAAGCCCCTTTCTGTTTCAGGCAACATTCGACTAACGCGCCCTACCCGATGGTCAAGAACCTATCATCCCATCTGTTTGGGCTTGCTCACTCGGGGGTGGCCGTTTCAACAAATCTCAAGGAACGTCATCCCCATCGGGAATCATCCTTTACCCTTGAGCTGTGTCGTTTCTGTTCCATTGCCATCCCTCTCGGGATCCAGCCTTGCGACTGGCCGAGTTGTTCATGAGAGGGGACTTTCCTCATCGAAAACCCTTCCGGGTTTTCAACGTCAGTTGCCCTTGGGCTCTTTACCTCATTTAATAATAAGTATTCATAAATTAAATTTTTCCTTGCAGATACTTCTTAAACCAGCCTTCTATAAGTTCAAGTCTCCTTGTCCTATGGTTTGGCCTACCAGATCTTGAAAGATCATGATTTTCACCGGGGAATATTGCCATTTCAACATTTTTTCCAAAGAATTTTAGGGAAGTGAATAACTGGTATGCCTGCTCTATTGGACATCTATAATCCTCATCTGAATGTATTATTAATAAAGGTGTCTCGACATTTTTTACATATTTTAATGGACTCTTCTCCCAGTAATGATATATATTTTCAAAGGGCGTTCCCCCTATTTGGTCAGCGTTGAATTCGGGCCCTATATCAGAGGTACCAAAGAATGAAATTTGATTGCTTATTGATCTTTGTGTAACAGCCGCTTTGAAAATCTTGCTATGGCCTATTATCCAGTTTGTCATAAAACCACCATATGATCCCCCAGTTATACCAAGTTTCTCCTTATCTAAATTGAACTCATTTATACAATATTCTAAGCCCTCCATTATATCCATGTAATCCCTTTCACCGTATTTCCCTCTGATATCTAGTGCAAATTTTTCACTGTAACCATCACTACCCCTGGGATTCATAAATATTACATTGAAGCCACTGTAATATAAAAGAAAAAATTCAAACATGAAGGATTCTCCATATAATGTCTTAGGGCCTCCATGAATTTCAAGAATAGTGGGAGATCCATTGCGTGGATTAAGAAGTATCCAACCCTGCACCTTTTCGCCATCTGAAGAATTAAAATGGAATTTATTTGGTTTTGGTAAATTATTGAAACTTGAATTAAAATTTGTAATCTTTTTCTTATTTAAATAAATCTCTTGGGGTTCATTTATCTTCTGAGAGATTGAGTAAATACCAGAATCTGAAAGTATAAAAAAGTCAATACCCATATTATTTGAAAAATGCCTAATAATTTTTCTATCTTTTAATTTATATAAATAAATTACTGATTCTCCGCTATCATTTATTAGAAAATATAATGAATCTCCCCACCATTTTAAAGATTTACCCATACCCATCCTTGAATCAGAGTTTAAAGAATTTCCTATGGATCTATCCATTCCACAATTAATGCATTCGAAGGATCCATTATCAATGTTGTATAAATATAAATGTCTATGCTGAAATATACTCCTACTGTTGTCAGAATATGAAAATGCAAGGTATTTTCCGTCTGGGGAAAATTCTAGATCAGAAAAAGAACCATCAAAAGGCAACTTATCAAATTTTTTACCATTTTTTATATATATATTGTTCCAGTAAATTTTTTGATCATCAATTGACATTATTAGGGCTATTTTACCATCCCTTGAAACATCATAATCCTGTACATTATATGGAGCATTAGTAATTATTCTAGATTTTCCATTCAAATTTACAGAAAAAAGTGCAGGTCTTTTATCATATATAAACCCCTTACCGTTAAAATAAAAAGGATATCTTCTAATTATTTTTACATCATCCTTAGATTTTTCTTCAATATTTGATACAAAATAAATAATATTGCCATTTTTTGACCATTTCAACATGGAAATTTCTTTCCTCTCAATAAGTACCTTTGCCTCACCACCATCCATTGGCATTATCATAAGAGAAACCTTTTTTTCCGATTTTCTCAAAAAAGCAAGAAATTTACCGTCAGGAGATACTTTAGGCATTAGGTCCCTAGGGCCAGAGGTAAATTCCCTCATATCCCTTAAAGACCAAATTTTACTTTCATATTCATTTTTTTCCTTTATTGCCCTGGTAACAACAAAGTAAACATTATCCCTATATGCCTCAAGATCACTCAAAAATCTAAGCCGAAAAAAGTCATCAGTTTTCATATAATTGCATGTAAATGCAATAATAAAAATTTTTTTACTGAAAACTCTTTTTGAAAATATGAAACTTTTAGGTATTTCATCTCCCTATACATCTTCCGGTAAAACAACGGTTACCCTTGCACTTTCCAGTATGGTAAGAAATGCAGCAGTTTTTAAGATAGGACCTGATTTTATTGATCCTGGATTAGAGAGAAGTATAACAGGGTATGCTGAAAATATTGATAGGTATTTAGAAGGTAAAAATTTTTGGAAACTTGTGTGTAGGGCATCAAATACTTATGATTTTGCAATTTTTGAGGGAGTAATGGGATTGTACGATTCAGGTCTAGATTTTGATAATAGCACTTATTATTACTTTAAAAGGTACCGTATACCACATGTTATTGTTTTAGACGTTTCAAATATGGCAGAATCAGCATATAGGGTCTTTAAAGGTTTTAAAAATAAATATACAATTGGTGTGATTATTAACAACTATTATGGTGAAAGGCATTTAAATATGGTAATTAAGGACTTTATTAAAAATAATGTCAAAATATTTGGAAAAATACCCCATAGTGAAAATCTAAAAATGGAAAGCAGGCATCTAGGTCTTTATACATATTTGGAGCAGGAAAACATTAATAAAAAAATAAATGAAGTAAAGAAATTTATTGATCCTGATATTTTTAAGGATTTACCAGAAATTGAATGTAAATATGAAGAAAAAATCTCAAGAAGAAATATAAATATAGCAATTGCATTGGATAAGGCATTCAATTTTTATTATCAATACAATTTAGATTTACTCTCCAGTATAGGTAATGTTTCATTCTTCTCTCCAATTAATGATGAATACATTGAAAACTCAGATTTCATATACATAGGTGGAGGATATCCCGAAATATATAAGGAACAATTATCAAATTCTAAGAGGACTAGGGAATGGATATTAGATCATTATTATGAAGGTAAAAATATTTATGGCGAATGCGGCGGACTTATGTATATGATGGAAAAAATAGGGAATTTTAAAATGCTTGGTATTTTTAATGGGTATGTTTTAGAAAATGCGGGCTTAACACTCAATTATACAAAGTTATTCTCAGATGAGAATTATTTTATATTCAAAAAAGGTGATACAATATTTGGCCATGAATACCATTATTCAAGGATTTATAGTGATGAGAAAACTGCCCTCAAGGTACTAAGAGGGAATGGAATTAATGGTAGGGATGGTATTTTTAAAAATAATGCTTATGGTTCTTACACACATTTGCACTTTTTTAGATATAGAGAAAAATTGGAGAGATACCTGAACAAAATTTATAAGCAAGATAGCAATAAATAATGTAATGGAAGGACAGGCAAAAATAAAAGTGGTAACCCTATGGAAGGATTTTTGTCCCTATTGTAAGGGAGGGGAAATGTGTAAGTTCCATAAAATTCTTGATGAAAATGGTGTTGATCCCTCTAAACCATCATTCATAAATATAAGAAAAATGGGTAAAAAATACAGTATAAGGATTTTTTATTCTTCAAGGGAGAACGGTGGTTTAGAATTATCCTTTGCCATACCAAACCAACAGGTTACTGTAATAGAAGGAAAGGGTAGTAACAGAAAAAGTGTGTTAACACTTCTTTTTACTGAAAATATATTTCATGAGATTTTTTTAATATCTACAGAAGAGGATATTAAAAAGCTTAAAAATGTAAATTTTGAAAAGTTCCAAAAAATATATAGGAATTCCGTTGGTGATTGAAAGTATTAATAAATGAAAATAATTTACTTTCTTCATGGATATTTATCTTGTAATTTCAGTGCTTTTATTGGCAATTCTTCTAATTATAGTTATACTTTACATTCATTTAAGGTTAAGGCTTGAGAAAAATGTTCAAAGGTTGGCCCTCGATACCTTTAGAGCATGGATGAATAATACACTTCAGAGTGAAAGGGAGAATATCAGGGAATCAATTAAAAAGGAATACGATGCACTTTTTGAGAAATGGAAAAAGGATTATTCTGAAGAAATTAGAAAGGAAGCAATAAAGAAATCTCAGGAGGTGTTGAAGGGTAAAGTGACCGAACAGATTATACCATATTTTCCAGATTTTCCCTACGATCCCAGGGATGTAAGATTTATTGGCTCCCCCATCGACCTAGTTGTTTTCTCAGGGCTTAGGGAAAGAAATGTGGTGGATGAGATTGTTTTTATTGAAATAAAAACTGGAAAATCTAGACAAAGTGAGGCAGAAAAAAAGGTAGAAGAGGCAGTAAAAAATGGTAGAATATCCTATAGGGTAATTAACATTCCTAAAGAAACTTTATAACTATTTTTTTGGTCCCTTCTGAATCCTCTTCCACCTTTATTATCTTTTTTTGTATCTTCTTGAAGAGTGCCTCTAGGTACCCTGATAGAAAGAGGGAATGCTCCTTGCTTTTTATATTTGAAATTCTTATTACAAATTTTTTATCACTTAGTGTCTCATAGGTAACATTGAATGTAGGTGCATATTTCTTTATGTCTTGGCATATTGAGATAACAATCCTTTCATTCCTTTCAAAGGGTGAAAATAGCCTCATTCCAACACTAGAGAATCTTTTTCCGTAGTTAAAACCAAGTTGGTTCACCAAGGAATCTTCCCTGAGAACATGTGCAGAGGCATCGAGTATTCTCTCAAAATAACCAGGGGAAAATTCGTCATCTGGGTCTATAGAGTCTATCCTGGGTACTATTACATTTTTCTCATTTACCTTTTTTGTAAACTCTTCCCTTCCAAAGGCACCCTTTTTTTCCTCCACGAAATCAGCCATATACCTGAGCGCAGATCCACTTACCATTTTTACCACCTTTTGTCATCTTATTTTTTATTTCTATATGATTTTTGTCAGACAAATATAACAATAGTAATATTTAAAGATTTCTCTTAAATTACCATTTTTGGGAAAATTTAATAATCAAAATTTGATAAAGGTATAACGGTGTTTGAATTGTTTAGGACATTGGCAGTTATTGGATTACAGTTTGGGGATGAGGGTAAGGGAAAGATTGTTGATTACCTTTCTTCTAGGTATGAGATAGTGGCAAGATATCAGGGAGGTGCAAATGCTGGCCATACAGTTATTACTGGTGGAAAAGTTTACAAATTTCATTTAATACCCAGTGGTATACTCCACGGAACAATATGTGTCCTTGGAAATGGAATGGTAATAGATCCTATTCAACTTCTAGAAGAAATTAAGATGGTAAAAGATTACAGTCCGCTTAAGAAAATTAGGATATCAGAGAGGGCACATGTTGTTATGCCCTATCATAAGGAGCAGGATATGGTAGAGGAAAAGAGAAAAAATAATAAAATAGGTACAACAGGAAAAGGTATAGGCCCTGCATATGAAGATAAATATGGTAGAATAGGCATAAGAATGGTGGATCTTCTTGATAAGGAAAAGTTGGAAGAAAAGGTAAAATTAGCCCTTAATATGAAAAGGGGTTTTTTAGAGAAGGAATTTAATTTGAGGGAGATTGTTCAATCTTATCATGAGGCTGCATTACAATTCAAAAAAAATATAATTGATACATCATCATTTTTAAGAAAAAGTATAGAAGAAGGCAGATCTGTCTTATTTGAAGGTGCACAAGGAACACATCTGGACGTTGATTTTGGTATGTATCCTTTTGTAACAAGCTCCAACACAACAATTGGGGGTGCAATAACTGGACTTGGAATTCCACCGCATTACATTTCAAATGTAATGGGTGTTGTTAAGGCCTATACCACCAAGGTAGGGGAAGGACCATTTCCTACAGAAATAAAGGGAAAGATTGCTGATGAAATACTTAAAAAAGGAAATGAATATGGTACTACTACCGGTAGACCTAGGAGAATTGGATGGCTTGATCTCAATCTTGTAAAATACTCTGTAGAAGTTTCTGGTGTAAAATATATTGCTATAAGTAAGATAGACATACTTTCAGGGATTGGGGAGATAAAGGTAGCCTATGCATATAAATATAATGGAAAAATAATTAAAAAAATACCCCCTGATCCGAGTGAAATATCAAAACTAACACCTGTTTATAGGGTATTTGAAGGCTGGGAGTTTACAGGGGAGGACAGAAGAAATGAAATACCAAAAAATATGAAAAATTACATAAGATTCATAGAGGAAAAAACAGGAGCAAAAGTAGTAATAATATCTCTAGGCGCATCTAGGGAGGATACAAAATTACTTGGAAGGTTCTAGCATTTTCTTAAGTTCCTCTATTTTTTTTAATATTTCATTCATCTTTAAATTAATATTTTTATAAAAGCTATTAAGATCACCAATGATCTTTGCACCTTCGGGTGTGGCAGTAATCATTCTTTCTGTTTCAAGAATCCTGAGTGAATACCTTACTCTGTGGGGTGGAATGTCTGTCATTTGCGAGATTCTCATTATGCCCACTGGTCCCTCCTTTTCCAATAATTTAAGTATCTTTAAGTGCCTTTCCAGCAGATTGAGTTCCTCCATCAAATCCTCTATAAATGAGTACGTGTTTTCCATAAATTACACCATGTAATAACATGACATGCACCTATTTTAATTTAATTCATAGATTAAATTTGCCTTTAGGTATTAGATGATCTCTTCATTTTTAATATTATGAAAAATTTTCAAAACAATTATTTATATTTTAAACCTATTTAATAAATCATCAATACAAAATTAATATTTATTTTTCATAAAAATACTTGCCAAGAAATAGAAAATCTATATATAAACTTTCAATTTGGTTATCTATGGATCAGGATTTAATGAAAAGAATAGTTTCAAAGGAGGCATTGAATTATATTGAAGAAAATATAGTTCTAGGAATGGGCAGCGGTACAACTGTAGAAATATTTATAGAAGAAATGTGGAAGAAGGGTTTTAAAAAATTAGAGATTGTACCATCATCAAAGAAGACTGAGGAGTTGCTTATTAAAAAAGGGTTTAGAATAACAGAACTTGATGATAAATGTGATATATATATAGATGGTGCAGATGCGGTTAATAGAGATTTACAAATGATAAAGGGCGGTGGAGGGGCACTTACAAGAGAAAAAATATTGGCATATAATTCCAAAAAAAGAATTATAATTGTGGATGAAACAAAAATGAGGAAAAATTTCCAGGGATTATTTTTGCCTATAGAGATTTTAATTTTTTCCTACAGGGCAACGATAAAAAGAATAGAGGATATAGGCCTGAAGGGCAAGATTAGAGGAGGAGAAAAAACATTTATCACTGATAATGGAAACTATATCTTTGACTTATTTATAGATGAAAGATACCCTATTGAAGATATGGTAATGAAAATAAAAATGATTCCTGGCGTTATTGAAACAGGATTCTTTAAGGATCTTGCGGATCTAATCCTTGTTGGGAAATCGGATGGTAATGTGGAAAAAATCAGTAAAATTTCTTGAGCTTTTCCATTAGCATCTCCATCTTTGATATACTATCCTTCTTTTCTCCTTCTATTTCCTTTATTATATCCTGAAAGGGTTTAGATAGTCTGTAGATTCTAACGGGTCTACCCTTTCCTTCTTTTTTTATATTTTTCTTTTTTATCCAGTTCTTTTTTAAAAGATATTGTATTGCTACAGAGACCTCTGGCTGCCTTAAACCGGCATTGAATTCAATATCCACAGCAAGAGCATCATCATGATATCTTAAATATGCTAAGGTTTTGGCCACATTTTTTGGTAATCCTAACTGATTTAAAATTGTTGATAGTTCCTCTACCTGTGCCTCCATTTTTTATCACCTATTTTGATATTAAAAAATAGGTATATTAATTTTTCTATTCATTAATTACAAATTTATGCAATCCCTGAATTTTTTAAAAATTCATTATTTTATGGATTATGGAAAAATTATTATTTATGCATTTATATCCTGCCGTTATGAAGGATATGGAGATAATCGAAAATCCTATAGCGATTAAAGTGGCAATGGAAAGCACAAGGAATGCAATTTTGCAACTTCTTAAATTTAGGGAAATGAGCATTTCAGAATTATCATTGTTATTAAAAAAGGATAAATCTAATATACACAGGCATATAAAAAAGCTTGAATACTATGGCCTAGTGGAGATGGTTAAAAAGGAGAGAAAGGGTAAAAATTACGAGGCATACTATGGAAGGGCAGCAAAAATTTTCATAATATCAACAGACTCATTCTTTAAGGATTCATATCTTAAAAGTATGAAGGAGAGGAAGGAAAGTAAACTATTTGACATACTTCTTGAAATGGGTTTCAGAATAAAGGATAGAAATCTATTTGAAAACTATTTTTATATGATAAATAAATTCGCCTTTGAAAAACTCTTAGAATATAATAAAGATCTTGATTTTAATACATTGAGGGAGATATACGCTCTCCTTTCAATAATATATGTAAAGAATGAATTACCAGAATTCTTTAAACTCTTTGAGCTATCTTAAACCTTTTATTTTTCTTATTAATTCTGGAATATTAATTTCCATGGGGCAAACCTGGTAACAAATGCCACAGGAAAGACAAAGATTGGAAAGATCCCTTGCCATAATTTTATTCCCAGTAATATAGGTCCAGGGTATTCCTATTGCAGCTGTATAAATATCGCCCCAGGCTCCATCCACCTCCTTAAATATTGGACAGGCAAGCTGGCATGAACCGCATTTTATGCATAAAAGAGTATCATTTAAAAAATTATCACATGAGTTCCTATTATTATTTAAAAGAACAATATGAAAATCTTTATCAAATGATTTATTTATTATATGTATATATGATATGTTTCTGTAGCCATCATAAACTGTCTGAACCAAGGCCTCCTTAATGCAATAGTCTAGATTAGGTAATAGTTTTTCAATAGATGTAATTAAAATGATCCTTGATGGTAATATTTGTGTTAAAGCCCCGTTACCCTCGTTTGTTATAAAAACTATCTCTCCATTAATGGATAAAGAATTTGCACCTATTATCCCCGCATCAGCAGAAAAAAATTTTTCTCTCATAAATCTCCTTACACCCATCACCATTTTATCTATCTCCAGCTCCCTTCTTCCAATATATGGCTCTAAAAGTGTTGATGCCCTTTCTTTAGTTATGTTTACTGCAGGAGTTACCATATGTGCAGGCTTCCCGCCGGATATTTGTACAAGAAATTCACCTAGATCAGTTTCATATACCTCAATACCATTTTCCTCAAGAAAATCCCTTAATGAAATCTCCTCACCTACCATACTCTTGCTTTTTACCACAAGCCTTGAACCCTTAAGTATATCCAGGATAATTTTTCTTGCCTCATCTGAATTCTCAGCATAATGAAAAATAAATCCCCGTTTCTCCACATTATTTTTAAATTTATCTATATAAAAATCAAAATTATCTATTATTGATTTTTTTGCCTCCCTTAACTCCTTCCGCCATACATGTATTTTTTCAAATTTTTTTATCGCATTTATTCTGTTAGTAAGCTCATTCTTGGTGCTTTCCTTTGAGCCCTTCCTTAGATCCTGGGTCTCAAGTGCCCTTAAAATCTTTTTATGAACATCATGAAACATCAAAGTAAAATTAAATCTATCATATATATATTATCATGGCAAAATCTTTTAAACACTTGATGATAATTGTTTAATATGGCAAATCTAAAAGAGTTATTGGAAATGGCATTGAGGGCGGAGATAGATTCAAACAGAATATACAGCGAATATTCAAAAAAGGTGAAAAATGCGCTTTTAAAGGAAAAATTGGAGTTCCTTGCCAATGAGGAGGCAAAACATAAAGTGCTTATTGAGAACATAATTAAAATGAAATTTCCTGGGGAGGAAATAAATATACCCGAAAGTACTAAGGTTCCATTACCAGAAATTAACATTAAGGAAGGAGATCCTATCTCTAGACTATTAATTCAGGCAATGAATGTAGAAAAGGAGACATCAAAATTCTATTCTGAGATAGCAGAAAAACTTGATTATGAAACTGGAGCGCTTATGAGATACCTCAGCTCTGTAGAAATGTCCCATTATTATTTTCTAGAGGCTGAAAAGGAGATATCAATGAAGTTTGAGGATTATGATCAGTACTTTGAAATGATGCATGTCGGTCCTTAGATCCTCCTGAATCCCCTTCCTGCCCACAGTGTAATGGATCTATAAACATAGAGGATAGTTTCACCAAATGTTCTAGATCCGCCACCTATCTTAATTTCATTCCTTTTTATTGCCAAAATAGGATCATCATCAACCTCTATCCAGGCCTTTCCAATCTCATATGAAAAATGGGCATCGCTTCCAGCTGTCCCCGGCAAATTCATCTTTTTTGCAAGAATCTCTGCCCTTTTATTATCCTTTTTAAAAGACCTTCCGTTTAAGATCTCTATTGCATCGAATTTTCCGTTCATTGTATTTTTTTCACCCAGGCCAGACCAAAACCTATACGGGTGTGCGGCTATTGCAATACCTCCTTGCTCCCTTATCCTATCTATGGTTTCCTCTATAGAAAGTCCTTTTTTAATGTTCTCTTGCACTCCCAAGGCTAATATATGGCCACAGCAGCTTGAAACCTCCACACCTTTAATTAAAAGGACATCCTTTGGTCTTAGATTATTGTAGGCATTCATTGTATTGTGGTCTGTAATTGCTATGCCATCAAGACCAGCCTTCCTTGCAATTTTAATGATTTCTTCAGGGTCCATAGTTCCATCTTCAGAATACTTTGAATGTATGTGAATATCAAGTCTCATCATCTTATCCTGGCTCCAGGATCTACGATTCTATCAGTTAAAATCAATCCATTTTCAGTTCTTAAAATAAATGGTGTGTTGCCTTCAAAGAATAAAACTAACTCCTTCCCTATTAAATCGTCATCAATGTTTTCTTCAACAGTATAATCCTTGCTACCCTTTAATAAAGGCTTTACTCCTGTAGTCTCTACCCTGACTACCTCGAACCTCATTTTAGAAAAATCCTTATGCTTTATTATTTCACTATTTTTGGGCTGAAAATCCTTAATGATTACCCTTTTACCAGGTATTTTTTCTGTAGGTGTTAAAAGTGAAACATTTTTTCCATCATCGGCTGCAAGTAACATACCCTGTGATATTATTCCCCTTATTTCTGCAGGTTCCAGGTTGTAAAGCAAAAGGACAAATTTTCCCATTAGCTCCTCTGGAGCATAGTATGCCTTAAGACCTGCAACAAGGTTTCTTGTTTCATCACCCAAAGATACCTTCAAAAGATATAGCCTGTCAGCATTGGGATGATCCTTTACCTCAATTATTTTTCCCACCCTTATGTCAAGTTTTTGCCAGTTTTCAAAATTAATGAATGTGAGCTTTTTAAAAAGTATCTCTGGTTCCTGTATATGATATTCTTCAAGGGGACTTATTGCATCTATCCATTTATATGAGGATATATCATCCCTATTCCCTAACATCTTCCATATTCTTTGGGATGTAAAAGGTATATATGGATAACCGTATATGGCCAGCGACTTAACTATCATTAATGAAATGTGAAGCTTCGTAGAACACTTTTTATCATCATTTTTACATATGTCCCAGGGTGCAGATTTATCAAAATATTGATTTCCAAAGTATACAAGTGAGAGCCATTCCTTAAGTGCCTTTTTAAGCTCCACCTTTTCTATCAACTTGGCCATATTTTCCCCTGTTTCCCTAATCTTGTTAATGGCAAGGTAATCATCATCGTCAAGTTCATACATTGGAGGTATTCTTCCATATTTTGATTTGGTGAATTTTAAAACCCTGTTTACAAAATTACCAAATTTGTCAATTAACTCTGTATTTACCTTAGAATAGAAATCATCCCAGGAAAAATCTGAATCATGAATCTCCGGGAGATTTAATGCACTGTAAAATCTTACCATATCCGGATCGAATTTTTCAAGTATTTGTGGCATAAATATACCGTAACCAGCACTTTTTGAAAATTTTCCACCCTCTAGCCTTAAATATTCATTTGCTGGCACATCAAATGGAAGTACGAGTTCCCCATGTGCCATCAACATTGCTGGCCATATTATTGTATGAAATGGTATATTATCCTTACCTATGAAGTAGTAATGCCTTGCATTTTCATCTAGCCAGAAATCCTTCCAAAGGTCTTCTTTTCCAATTTTTTTAGAATATTCAATCGTTGATGAAAGATATCCTATAACAGCTTCAAACCATACATATATTCTCTTTCCCTCGTATCCTGGCAATGGTACCTCAACACCCCAGTCAATATCCCTTGTAATGGCCCTGTCCTTCAGCCCTGAACTAATAAAATTGTATGAAAATTTCCTTACATTTTCTCTCCAATAGTCTTTTGAAGAGATCCATTCCTTGAGGGGCTCCTCAAACTTACTCAGCGAGAAAAATAGGTGTTTTGTCTTTTTGAATTCGGGAGTGCTCCCACATATTCTGCACCTTGGATTTATTAGATCCTGGGGGTCAAGTGTCCTACCACAGTTGTCGCACTGATCCCCTCTTGCATGTTCGTACCCGCAGTAAGGGCATGTACCCTCTACATACCTGTCTGGAAGAAACCTTTTGCATTTAGGACAATAGGGGGAGATCATCTCACCCTCATATATATATCCATTATTGTATAACCTCATGAAGAAATCCCTTACTACCTCCTTATGATTTTGAGATGAAGTCCTGGAATAGTTGTCAAAGGTTATACCTAGTTTTTCAAATATCTGTGAATTTATTCTATGATATCTCTCTGAAATTTCTGCAGGTGATACACCTTCCCTTTCTGCCACAAATGTTATGGGTGTGCCGTGCTCATCACTTCCGGATACCATCAAAACCTGATTTCCTACCATTCTATGATATCTTGCAAATATATCCGCTGGCAAATAGGCCCCATATATATGCCCAAGATGTAGCGGGCCATCCGAATAAGGCCAGGCAACACATACCAGTATCTTCATTCTACACACCTTTTCAAAAGGGATATTATTATTATATTATGAATGTTTCTCTTTTTCAAGCTCCTCTGGTGGCTTAATATTCCTGAAGGTAATAAAAATCAAAATATCATAGATAATTTTCAAGGATCCGGAAAGTAAAAAAGGAAGTGATAGGATCCCAACTGCAAGGGAATAGGTGGATAAATATGGACTACTTGCCTGCGCAATTGCCCTTGGTATGTTTGTAGCGGATGACAACGATACCCTTTCCTCTGGCCTTACTATTGCCATCATATATGACTGTCTCGTGGGTACGTCCATCTGGGATAGGGACTGTCTTAGGAAAAGAAGAATTATTGCAACAATAGGTGTGTTTGCAAATGCTATTAAAAGGAGAAAAACATTGCTTGGTATGTGTGTGAAGACCATGGTATTCAAAAGTCCTATCCTCCTTGCAATCCTTTCGGCAAGGAAAAATGATAGCGCAGTTATAATTCCTCCAATAAAAAATATCCAGGCCTGATCACTAAGCATTATGTTAAATCTTATTCTGAACCAGAGACTGAGTATTGATTGAATTATAAAGCCTCCACCGAATGCATCTATTGAAAATAGAATGGAAAGCTTTATCATAATTTTCTTTGTCTCTGGTGTTAAAGTTATTCTTACCTTTTCAGATTTAACCTCAAGTGAATCGCCCAATATTGAATAGAGGTATAACAATAAAAGGCCAATGGATCCGAATACGAGAAGAAGAATCATGAATGATATACTTTGAGATAAAAATAACCCTGGCAATCCAGAAAAAAGGGATCCCAGCGCTGAGAAGGTATATCCTATAAAGTTGTAAAATGAAAAAGTCAATGTCCTTTTTTCATTCCCAGTAAATTTTGTAAGTGCTGCCTGCTCAATGCTCAAAAATGGGCCTGTTTCCGTTCCAGTAACACTTATCACCCCAAAAATGGAAGCAAGTACAATTGATGCCAAATTACCAACTATAAAAAGAATTGATGATATTATCATGAATATTGAAAATAACTGAAGGCTCCTCCTCCTTCCAAGAAGATCCCCATAGACACCGACAAAAATATTAAAAAAAACGCCAGAGAGCAATGATATTGTAATAACTATACCTATAAACTCCAGGGAGAAATTCAAATACCTAAGATAAAATGGTATAACAAGGCTCATGAAGCCGTATGAAAATACCCTGACTGCCTTTGTAATAAGTAGTATTTTTCCCTGTTTTTCTAACCAAGATAACATTATTCAAATTCTTTTGTTTCTTCTTTTCCCTTTTTTATTGCCTTTACCTGTTCAGGATCAAGTTTTTCTAAAACACTTAAAAATTCACCAAGATGAACCTTTTCTTCGTTTGCAATATCAATCAATACTGACTTTACAAATTCATCATCAATTAGGGTTGCTTGGGAAAGGTATAGGTTAATAGCATCAATTTCAGCTGCAATGTCTTCCCTTATTGCCATCAAAATCTCATCCTTGTTAAATTTTTTTACCCTGTTCATTTCTACAGGACTTTTACTGAATCCCATAAATGAAAATAATAATGGGTATTATTAAATTTTGTTCAATCCATATTGGAAATATTTTTATACAATATTCATTTTTTTGATCCTTAATGAGGATACTCTTCATACATTCGGATTTCATTGAGTATAGAGTTAAGGAAAAGGCAGTTGAGGCTGCTGAAAAATTTACAAAGGAATGGGAAAGGGTTGAAGATTGCCTTGTATCATTTATATCCGTAGAAAGGAAGGATGATGAAAATGTTGCAAGGAAGGCAATAGATGAGATTGTTGATGTTGCCGAGAAGGTAAACGCAAAAAGGCTAGTTATATACCCATATGCCCATCTGAGTTCAGACCTTTCAGACCCAGAAACCGCAAAAAAAATCCTTACCTTGATTGAACTTGGATTAAAGGATAAATATGATGTCCATAGGGCCCCCTTTGGTTGGTATAAAAGTTTTACAATTTCATGTAAGGGTCATCCCTTATCCGAGCTCTCTAAACAAATAGGGGGCGAAGAAGAGCCCGAGGCACTTAAAAAGGAAACTACAATTAAAACTTATTGGAAAATACTTTATGAAGGTAACCTTTTTGATATTGATAATTTTGATTTCACAGGTTATGAAAAATTGAGGGATTTTGTAAGCTATGAGATATCTGGAACCAGGGCAGTTGTGGATGTTCCACCACATGTTAAATATATGCGCTCACTTGAGATAGCGGATTATGAAGAGGGAAGTGATTCAGGAAACCTTAGGTATTATCCAAGGGGAAAATTGATAAAATCCCTTGCTGAAAATCTTGTAACAAACTATGTAATTGATTATGGTGCAATGGAGGTAGAAACACCAATAATGTATGATTATGAGCATCCTGCACTAAAGAGTTATCTTCAAAGATTTCCAGCAAGACAATATACAGTCCTCTCAGGGGAGGACAGATACTTTTTAAGGTTTTCTGCATGTTTTGGCCAATTCCTAATTGCCAAGGATGCATTGATCACCTATAAGAATTTGCCACTGAGGCTTTATGAACTGACAAGATATTCATTCAGGAGGGAAAAGCACGGTGAACTTGTTGGTCTGAGAAGGTTGAGGGCATTTACAATGCCAGACATGCATACCTTTGTTCCAGATATAGAGAAGGCAAAGGAGGAATTTCTAAGACAGTTCAAACTTTCAATATCTGTCCTTAAGGACTTTGGTCTTGATCTAAATGATTATGAAGTGGCTGTTAGGTTTACATCGGATTTTTACAGGGAAAACGAAAATTTCATAAAAGATCTTGGTAGTTTTGTAAAAAAACCCATACTTGTCCAGTTCTGGGAAGAGAAATTTTTCTATTTTGTTCTAAAGTTTGAATTCAATTTTGTGGATAATACAAAAAAGGCTGCAGCTCTAAGCACTGTGCAGATAGATGTGGACAATGCAAAAAGATTCAACATAACATATATTAATGAGAATGGCAACAGGGAATATCCCCTTATACTTCATTGTTCCCCTAGTGGAGCAATAGAAAGGGTAATATACGCAATGCTTGAAAAAGCAGAATTTATGAAGAAGGAAGGGAAGAAACCAGTATTCCCATTCTGGATTTCACCAATTCAGGTTAGAATTATTCCAGTTTCAGAAAAACATTTAGAAAAGGCAATAGAGATAGGAAAAAATTTTGAAAAAGAGGGAATAAGGGTAGATGTTGATGACAGGGAGATTACAATGCAGAAAAAGGTGAGGGAGGCAGAGATGGAATGGATACCATATATAGTTGTGATTGGCGATAAAGAGATATCCCAAAAAATTCTAAATGTGAGAGACAGGTATTTGGATAAAACAAGAGAAATACCACTCATTGATTTCATCGATGAATTAAGAGAAAAAATAAGGGGAAAGCCAGTAAAAAGGTTGAATGAGGATTATCTTTTATCAAAGAGGGTAAAATTTGTCTAAAATTTTCTTTCTATAACATATTCTGCAAATTCCTTCAAAAATATTTTTTCTTCACTATTAATATCTCCTAGTGCATTTATACCCTTTCTAATGAGTTCCTTGGCAAGTGAATATGTATAATCAAGGGCACCAGTGTTAGTAACAATTTCTCTTACCTTCTCCAGATCTTTTATACCAATATTCTTCTTTCCTAAAATATTTTTCAAATAATCTCTATATCTACCATCTTCCATGGCCTTAAGTATTAGCAGTGTTTTCTTTCCCTCCTCAAGGTCGGAGGTAACGGGCTTACCTATGGTCTCCTCATTACCAAAGAGTCCAAGAATATCATCCTGAAGCTGGAACGCAATGCCCACAGGTATTGAATATTCACTTATCATTTTGAAATCATCACCACCCGCTAGAATTGCACCGAGTATCAATGGACCCTCAATTGTGTATTTTGCGGTCTTGTATTGGTGTAATAGAAGTAGCTCATCTTCACCAAAATCATCAATCTTTGATGAAAAAACATCAATCACTTGACCATACCCTGTAGTCTCAACTATAGAGGCCATTTTTATTAAAGCCCTGTATTTTAGATTCTCATCTATATTGACATCATCCAGTATCTCCTCTGCATAGATACTTGCAAGATCCCCTGCGATTATTGCCATGTTTTCCCCGAATTTTCTTTCACCATACAAATTTTCATAAATTTTATGGACTGTAGGCCTTCCCCTCCTTAGATCACTCTCATCTATAATATCATCATGTATCAGTAGATAGGATTGTATAAGCTCTATTGAACATGATGCCTTTATTATCTCATTTTCATCCTTTCCACCATAAAGTTTGTAGCCTGTAATCATAAGTACTGGTCTTAGCCTTTTACCTCCCCTAAGGGTATATTCCTCAATAATATTAAGAACCTCTAGAACCTTTGGATGAAAATTTGCATCCTTCAGCTTTTTTTTAAAAAAATTTTTCAGTTCATTCTCTATTAATGGTGGATATTTTTTCATATATTCCTGAAATACCATGATTTGAAAATGTATACGTATTATATATAATTAATCAATGAATTTTTTATACAGATCATCAAATAAAATTGGTGAAACCTTATGTGCCTGTTTTAACATTTCAAGAGCCACTGCCCTTATTTCCCACTGTGCCTCCTTACCTGCCCTAAGATTGATAAAATGCCTCAGCTCCCTTCCATTCATTGTAACAATTATCTTTGTCTCTACTGCCTGTGGTAGTATAAATCTTGCATCCTCCTTTTTTATACCCGCCTGAACCATTTTTTTATATAGATCTCTTGATTCCTCAAGTATCCTCAGGAAATCATCCTTGAACTCACTATTATTTATACTTTCTGGTACAATAAAATCTGGATCAAGTGGAACATATCTCTGGCTCTGTTGTGTAAATGAGGCCATCCTGTGTCTTACAAGTTGATGGGAACATACCCTTGATATGCCTTCAATGCTGAAGGTGAATGATACATGTTCAAAAACACTTTCATGACCTAGGTCCCTCAGTAGATTTATTAGATGCTCTACTTTATCACTGCTTAAATCTTTAAATTCCTTAGAATGGGATATTGCGCCACTTTCAGCAACTATCCTATCAGGATCCTTAACATCATTCCCTTTTTTTTCCACAAGCATAGAATATGAGATTAGCTTTACTTTTAATTTTTCCATATATTTCTTTATGGTAGTTAATATAAATAATTTTTCTCCATGTTTGGTGAATCCCTAGCAAGATTTATATATAATAATACTATTTATTTGATTGTGATCCTGCCTAAAAGGTAGGAGAGCAAAAGGAGGAAGCAAATATGAATAAAAAAGTAAGCAAGTTGTTTATAGCGACTGCTTTAGTAGCGATAGTGTTTATCAGTGGATTTTCAGCCATGAGCCATGCAAGCACAGTCACACCTAGCTCCTCTTCAGGTACACTTTACATAGCAATGCAGCAGGATATGCCAAACTTCAATTACTTCGATATAGCATCTAATACTGTATGGAAGACCGATGTTATAGGCTGGGGATGGGATTCTCTATTTGGTATGGACTACGATGGGAGTGCAATCCCCTGGCTAGCACAGAATTATACTGTTAATACAAGCAACCCATCAGAGCCTGTTGTGACAATACATATAAGGCAGGGTGTATACTTTGTATATCCTGGAAATGGAACACCTGCATATGAACTTACTGCAAAGGATGTAGTATTTTCATACTGTGTGGAGAGGTTTGGTACAACATTCTCTGGATCAACATTCCTTATACCATTCGATGATAACAATGATGGTATAGTTGAATACAATGAAATAGTAAACCATGTTAAGTATATAGATCAGTTCACAGTACAGATAAGCATGAGGCAGGTTTATGCACAGTTCTTCTTGAATACACTAGGAATTCCAATAATACCCTGGAAGGTCTGGGCCAACCATATAAAGCCGGATGGTGTCTCTGGAGATAATCAAAGTACTGTTGTAAATGCAAATGGAACAACTGCAGGTGTAATTGACACAACCTGGAACACTGATCCAATGGCAACAATGGGAACAGGCCAATATTATTATGTAACTGGTGTGCCCGGATCCTATAGAGTTATAGCACTCAATACAAACTACTGGGGGAAGAATTTTGTGACCCCGGCTGGATATCATATATATCCACAAAATGTTACACAAATATACTTTAAGGTTTATTCAAGCCTAGATACAGCAGTTCTTGCACTTGAATCTGGGGATGTGGATTATATAGCCTGGACAATACCCGCAGGTTATGTGCCATCACTTGCAGCAGATCCACAGATAACATTGTTCAAGAGCCCTGATAGGGGTTACTTCTATCTTGCATTCAACGAGGCACAGAAGCCAATGAACGATATAAACTTCAGGCATGCAATATCATACCTTCTCGATAAAACAACAATAGTCCAGAACTATATGGGAGGATTGGGCCAGGCAGGTGATTCAACAGAACCACCCTTCTTTACAGCCTGGTATAACTCTTCAGTGGTAAGGTATCCATTCTCCCCATCAACTGCCTCAGCTATATTAAATGAAAGTGGATATCCAATTGGACCAAATGGATGGAGGCTAATGCCAGATGGAAGTCCAATGCCACAGATAATAATACTAACACCGCCTGCAGATTATGACCCCATAAGGGTAAAGATTGGTGAGTCTTTGGCTTCTGAGATGAGGGCAATTGGCATAAATGCACAGGCAAAGGCAATAAACTTTGATGCACTTGTTGCTCAAATGACAGCATTCAACTACCAGATGCTAACACTTGGTTGGTCACTTTCTACAGATCCTATTGGAAACCTTGCAGATATTTATGGAATAGGTGCAATGCAGAATACTTGGGCATTCTGGCCACCAAACTATACTAATCCCAACTATCCGAACGTGAAATCACTTGCAGATCCAAATACATCAGCATTGGCACTTAAGTTCCAGAATGTAATAAATCAGGCCTTGACAACATTCGATGTTTCAAAACAGATATACTATACAAAATGGGCACAGGGAATATTGAGCGAGGCCGTACCCTGCAATGTATTGTACTATAGGGTAAACGTTGAAGCAACACTCAACACCTGGACTGGATGGTTCTCATGGGAGGGCTCTGTTTATAATCTATATGCATTAACATCAATACATAAGGGTGCTGTTGTTGGTGTAGGAACTGGAACAACAACACAGCAAACAGTAGGGCAGATAACATATCCACCTGTTACTCATTATCTAGTAGCTCAGATAGCCGCACCCTCAAAGGTATTCGTGCCTCAGAGCCAGTTTAATGTAGCACTCACAAGTGTTCCAGTGAACGTTCTTGTTACAGATAACAATGGACTTCCAGTGCCCGGTGCATTTGTTAACATTACAAGTACAACCGGAAATGTTACAGTATTATCATCCACGGGAGTGACAAACTCAGCGGGTATATTTACTACATATGTATTAGGTGTTCATCCAGGCTTCGATAACCTTGTTGCAAAGGTAACTTACAATGGAATGTCCGTTACAACATCCTATGCGATAGATTCAGTACAGTATGTGCCAAATATCCTTTATATAAACGCATATGCAACTAAGCCTTCACTTATGGCTGGGCAGAATACAACAATAAATATTCAGGTCACTGACCAGTATGGAAACCCAGTGCCTAATGCAACTGTATCAGTTGCAACGAATCTACTTGGCTATGGTACAATAACACCAGTAAATGTCACAACAGATTCAAATGGAACTGCCCAGATGACATTTACCACAGTTAATGCAACAGCTCTTGCAACTAAATATATAAACATGCATCTAACATCTAAGATATTACTTAGTGTAAGCAAACCTGGATATGTAACTACAAACACTGAGAGCCTTATAGTTGCAACATACAATTCAAATCCTAGCTCATGGTATACTGTGAGGATAATAGGTGCAACAAACTATTTTGTTAATCAGACCAATTTAAAGACAACAATAACTGTACAGGCATTGAACGCACAGAACCAGCCCATAGCAAATGAAAGTTTGACAGTTACACCCTCAAATTCAACGTATGTTAATAGTGTTACTGGCAATGTTACAAATGCAAATGGCTATGCAAACATAACTGTTACATTCAATTCAGGATTAAAGACAACAGCAATATCTCTAAAGATATGGAATTCTAAATTCCTTAATTCTGTCGGTAGCTCAATAACAATAGGTTATCTCAATGGTGCTGCACCGCCGAATCTATATGCAGGCTATATAGACTTCTACGATGGTGTTACAGGAGCTCCAACGAACTTTGTGACAATTGCAGGTGGAAATGCTGGAGATGAGATGGTAGTTCATCTATATAATTCAACTAACAAGCCTGTAAGTGGAAATGTGCCTGTGGGTGTTATACTCACTGCAGCCCCAGAGGGTAGCTTGCTTGGATTTTACGATCCATCATGGACAAATGCATTATCCGGTTACTTTGATTCACTTTGGGAATATGTTGCAATAAATGTTAATACAACATACATGGGCTTCTTGCCACCTGTTGCTGGAGTCTTTGTCAGCCAGCTTGATAATAAGATAGTAGATCCTTACTTTAACGCAACAACTGTTGCTGATATGGAATATGGATGTTTGAATACTTCAGATCAAATAAATGCCACATTGAAAGCATTGAATGTAGCCAACTATACACTCTTCGACTATGTCTATAATCCGTTCAACTATGGTATTTATGTGAACAACTCTTATGTGGTAAATGGAACGGGAGATTATTACATCTTTCCAAATGCAGGTTCACCTATGGTTGACAGAGTAAGCAATGTTTACGTGATACCCTACGCCTATACATATTATCCTGTTGAAGGGAAATATCCAGCAGGAATTCCAGTAAATGGTAACTTCTATATGACTGGTACTGAATACATACAGTCTCAGCTTGCTATCCAGAGAGCTCCAGATTATGTAATAACAACATTCACTGTAAACAAGCCATTTGTATTCCCAGGCCAGAATGTTACTGTGACCGTACATGCATATAATTCAACAGATGTTCCCTTGAAAGGTAATATATATGCAATGTCAAAGACAGTAATACCAACTAAGGTATTAGGATACTACAACTTCACACTCTATGATATGCTAGGTTATGTTCCTTCAGGTGGATATAATCTTTCTTATAGCTATCCAATTACAAATGGAAATAGGGCATGGAATACAACAAATGTTCAAGGGATAACAAATATTACATTTAGCGCATCTAAGTTATCTTCCTTAACAGTAGGAGATCTTTATATATACTGGAATAAGGGAGCAAGTAAATGGGGAATGGCAGCAATCACAGAAAGCACACAGATTATAGTAGTACCATACCAGGCAAATGTGATGGCAAAATTGAGCTCATCATCTGTTGCATATGGATCCCCAGTGACAATGAGTGTTAGTGTATATGATGCAACTGGCTCACCAATATCAGGTGCAAAATTGTCAGTAAGTGCATCTTCTGGAACGGTTTCCGGACCTTCAACCACCGATGCAAACGGCAATGCAGTGTTCACATTAGTACCTGTAAGCGGTCTTGTGGTTGGTACGCCTTACGTGATCGATACGGTTACGGTTAAGGCAACTGGAACTCAATACTATGGTGGTGTATTCACGGCTGTAATAATAGCATATTCCCCATCACCAATGGTCTCTGTGAGCAGCCTACTGCCAAACCAGGTATTGACAACCTCCAGCTATTACGTTAACGGTACTGTCTGGGATCCAAGTGGTGTAAAGAGCGCAGTTCTCTATCTGAACAATCCAAACAATCCATTTACACTTACATTAACAGCAGGAACGAATGGAGAATACACATTCTCACAGCAGGTTAGTGGATTCAATTCAGGACTTAACGCAGTGTTCGTGTCTGTAACAAACAATAACAATGTTACAACAATACAGCCAGTGTTCTTCTATTATCAACCAGTAACCTATGTTAGCTCTGGATACTTCAATAACACATTAAATAGCAAACTTGGAGGTCTGTCGACTCACTTCAATAATACATTAGCAGGTTACTTCAACAATACAATGGGCTACACATCATTATTGCTAGGTCTTCTAGCCTTTATAATAGCAATAGTGGCACTGGTACTTTCAATGAGGAAGCCAAAGCCCCCTGAGGTAAAGCAGACGCCAGAAGAAAAGGCACCAGAGGAAAAGAAGGAAGGAGGAGAAACACCTCCCAAATAATTTTTTATTTTTTATTTATTTTTCATAATATTAAGGATTTATATTATTTTATAATTTAGATAACGATAACTAGAATAACGTGTATTTTATTATTCTCTCTTAATTAAAAATATTCGAAATTATTAAATATAATTAAGAGATAAGGGTAATAATGGTTCTATTCACCAATATAGGAGAGGTGAGTTATTAAATGGCAGGCCTGGCTAGATATTATTTGGTGAGGACACTGGAGTCGCTGGTTACTTATGTAATAATCATTGCAGTTGTCTTTTGGTTACTCTACCTATACCAGCCCAACCCCCTAATACTTTTGAACCTGAATCCTCAATTGACAGAATCACAGAAGGAATATCTTGCAAATTTATTCGGCTTTAACAAGCCATTGTGGGAGAGATTTTTCATATATATGTGGGATATGCTTACATTTAACTTTGGTATTTCATATTATTACGTTCAGCCTGTTAATAATCTTCTCATACAGAGGATACCAAGGACCCTTCTTCTATTTGGAGGCGCAACTATAATAGCATATGTAATTGGATATTTCGTTGGTACTGTAATAGCATGGAAGAGGGGCGGAGTCCTAGATGGAAGTAACGTTGTGGTTGGACTAATATTTTATAATATGCCCGTTTACTGGCTCGGTATGATATTTATATTTTTGTTCGCATTCCAGCTAAAGCTCTTCCCTCTTGCTAACTTTTATGATCCAACTGATAAAATATTAGGAACCGTTTTAGGAAATAATCCGCCACTTGGTCTCTATATTTTAGATATTCTATGGCATACGGCACTTCCAATGATAGTTCTTACATTAATTTCCTTTGCAGGAACAGTTCTATTGATGAGGACCTCCATGCTCGATGTACTAGGTGAAAACTACATAGATACTGCAATAGCAAAGGGTCTAAAAGAGAAGGAAGTGATTTATAATCATGCCGCTAGGAATGCACTTCTACCCCTCGTAACAAGCTTCGTAATATCTATGGCCTTCGCCATAGGCGGCGGAGTTCTTACAGAAACTGTATTCAGTTATCAGGGAGTAGGTTTACTTTTCATTCAGGCCTTAGGTCTTCTGGATTATCCAGTAGTTGAGGCAACCACAATAATAATTGCACTTCTTGTAATAATATTCAACTGGATTGCCGATCTTATTTATGCATATCTTGATCCAAGAGTGAGGGTAGCGTAGGTGGTATAAAATGGCACAGTCTAAAAAATGGAAGGAATCACGTAGGGCTTTCTGGAGATCAATGAGGAATGGATGGCAGATATACAAAAAAAGCAAAATAGGGTTAGTAGGATTAGGTATAATACTGATGTTCGTTATTATGGCTGTTTTCGCGCCATTCTTAACACCCTATACGCCCTATTATACTGCCCCCTCTGTAGATATTATAAGGGGGGATATTTATAATGTTAGCCTCCAAAACTCACAGTCATGGGATTATCCTCCAGTGGGAATAATGAATTACGTAACAGCGCCAGGTGCAAATATAAATCTAACGGCAGTAATGATTTACAATAGCCAGGGTATGGCGCAGGTATTTCCTGTTGGCTATAATTACTCCTCTCAAAAGATACTCCAAATATATCTAAAAAGTCCAATAAATTATTCAATTCCAAGGGGTATTACAAGCCTATATGAAACTGGTACTTATATGTCATCATTTAGCAACGCAAACACCTACATAGCGAATAGTTCTAAGGATTTTTATATTTTCGATTCCAATCTTAAAGTTTATAGAAATTATAGTCTTCCATTCACAATAGAATACAAATCAATCTTTTATAACAATCCATTTATAATGCCTTCAGTAGGTCAATATTCGCTCATTTCATTTTCTCATGCAAATCAAACCATACTTTATATATTTTACAACAGGCAGCTTAACTACTTTGGAATGCTTCAGCCAATACATTTGAATCCTCTAGCGAAATTATATATAAATACAAGCAGTGATGTAATAAACTCTCCACTCATTTATTTAAATCCAAATGATATTACAAATGGATATCTAAACACCAGTGAGATAATCATTCCAACAAACGATAGCCTTGAGGCATATGGTTTTAATATAAAAATGAACGCAGGATATGAAGCATTGGGATATAATGTGCCGAGCAATGTATCAAAAACATACTTAAATTGGAAGGTTAACTACACGGACAATGGAGGCAAAAGTTTCAGGTTAATATCCCTTACCTTTGGATATGATTGGGGTGATTCCCCAGGAATACAATCCACTGTTGTTGTGGGAACAGATACAAATGAAATTATAGGTTATTCGAGGTCTGATGGAAAGATGGTTTATGATAACTATTTTGTTATTTCAAATCCTACATTAAGAGATTATAAATTGGAGTCACTTTATCCCACCCAGGGAGGATTGATTTTTGCATACGCATCACTGGGGGATAGGAGTATTATTGCATCCGTAAAACCTAGCACAGGAAAGGTACAATCAAATGGTACCTTTTACAATGTACTTGAAGGCAAAATGAACTCCATACCAACTTATGATGTAGGATCGAGCAGATACATAACAAGCACAACAGCAGGTGATGTATATCTTTTACAACCAAACATGAAGATAAATCAAACATTCAGTATACTTGGTGGAATGAGAACACCTATAAATGGTCTAGGAAATGTATTGTCTTACACATCACAGATGGGTTACTATTACGGTACAATAACAAATTCAGGTAAACTTTATCTTCAAGAGACAATAGGAACGAATATTGCCCCCCTTCCACCAGGTAAATACCCCAGTGGTAACACCTACATCCTAGGTACTGATGCATACGGGCGTGATATATGGACGTGGCTTGTTTATGGAGCAAGAGCTGAACTTGTTGTTGGTATTGTGGCAGCAATATCTTCAGTGCTTCTTGGTACATTCCTTGGGCTAATATCAGGATTTTATGGTGGCTGGGTAGATTCACTTTTAATGAGGATTACTGATATATTCCTTTCATTACCTGGCCTAGTAATAATGCTTATCCTTGCCGCCTCTCTTGGTCCAAATATTTGGAACATTATATTTGTAATAGCAATCCTTAGCTGGTCAGGAATAACGAGGATTATAAGGGCACAGGTTCTATCACTTAAATCAAGGGCATTTATAGATGCAGCAAGGATATCCGGTGCATCGAAATACAGGCTGATGATGGTTCACATATTCCCAAATGTTCTTCCCCTTACATTCCTATACATGAGCTTTGGTGTAAGTGGGGCCATTATAACTGAGGCAGCTCTTGCTTTTCTAGGTATGGGTGATCCACATGCGGTTACATGGGGAATGATGCTACAATACCTATGGACCACAGGCCATGTTTTAGATGCACCATGGTGGTTACTTCCGCCTGGAATTGCAATTACACTATTATCCCTAGCATTCTATCTTGTTGGAAGGGCCTTTGATGAGGTTATAAATCCAAGATTAAGGAGGAGATAAAAATGGTACTACTCTCAGTACAGGATTTAACTATTCACTACAAGGTAGCATCTGGCTGGGTAAGGGCTGTGGAAAATGTCTCGATTGATGTTGATAGCAAGGAAACGTTAGGTCTTGTTGGTGAATCTGGTAGTGGAAAGACAACACTAGCATATGCAATAACACAGCTTTTACCAAAAAATGCCTATGTAAAGGGAGGCAAGATAATTTATCAGGGCAAGGATCTCTTAAAGTTATCCATGAAGGATGATGGAACACTTGATATATTCAATGAGGAGATAAGAAAAATAAGATGGAAGGATATCTCAATGATTTTCCAGGCCGCATTGAATGCATTTAATCCAGTATACAAGGTGGGTGATCAGATAATAGAGGCAATAATGGCACACAAGGACATAGAGTATGAGGATGCTAGGAAGGAGGTAGAGAGGCTATATGAGTTTGTTGGAATTCCAAAGGACAGGATAGACAACTATCCACATGAGTATAGCGGTGGTATGAAACAGAGGGCAATGATAGCAATGGCATTGGCCTTAAGTCCAAGGCTCGTTCTAGCAGATGAGCCTACAACAGCACTTGATGTCATTACTCAGGACAGGATTTTACTTGAAATACAGAATCTGCAAAAGGAAACAGGGATATCAATGATACTTATTACGCATGATGTATCTGTTGTGGCAGAGGTATCAAATAAGGTGGCGGTGATGTATGCTGGTAAGATAGTTGAAAAAGGGAGCACAGTTGAGGTGTTCAAACATTATGCACATCCATATACAGAAGGACTAATGGCATCATTCCCTACAATAGTTGGTGAAAAGAGGAGGCTTGCATCCATACCTGGATCGCCTCCGGATCTAGTTAACCCACCAAAGGGATGCAGGTTCCATCCAAGATGCCCCTATGCAAAGGATATATGTATGGAGCAGGAACCTCCATTAATTGAGATTTCACCTGGTCATTTTACAGCCTGTCATTTTGCCAGGGAACTTTACGGAGGGAAGTAATATGGCTGAGGTAATACTCAAAGTTGAAAACATGAAGAAATACTATGAGCTTTCACGTGGTCTATTATCATTCAAGAAGCCCGATGTGGTGAAGGCAGTGGATGGAATATCCTTTGAGCTCCACGAGGGTGAAATAATCGGTCTTGTAGGTGAGACAGGTTGCGGTAAAACCACGACGGGAAGAGTTGTGGTGAGGCTGGAAATGCCCACAGGCGGTAATGTAATGTTTAAGGGTAAGGATATTACAAAGCTTGAAGGGGATGAGCTCAGGGAGTTCAGAAAGAGTGTACAGATGATTTTCCAGGATCCTTATGAATCACTCAATCCAAGGTTTACAATATTTAAAACACTTACAGAACCATTAATCGTTAATGGTATTGGTGAAACGTATGAAGAAAGGGTAGATCTCGCTATTAAGGCACTTGAAGAAGCAGGGCTGAAACCAGGAGAGGAGTATATAGGCAGGTACCCGCATGAGTTGTCAGGAGGTCAAAGGCAGAGGGTAGCTATTGCAAGGGCATTAATTATAAATCCAAAATTCATAGTTGCCGATGAACCAGTTTCAATGTTGGATGTATCAATAAGGTCTGGTGTTCTAAATCTGATGCTGGATTTAAAGGAAAAATACAATCTACCAATAATTTTTATTACACATGACATAGCTGTGGCAAGATACATGAGTGATAAAATTTTAGTAATGTACCTAGGGAAGGTGGTGGAAGAGGGTCCAACGGAAAGCATAATATTTGATCCTCTGCATCCATACACAAGGGCTCTTCTAAGTGCTGTGCCAGTTCCTGACCCTGAGAGAAAGCATGAAAGGATTCCAATAAAGGGTGATATCCCCAGCCCGATAAATCTTCCACCGGGTTGCAGGTTTGCATCAAGATGCGTGTATTTCCAGAAGGGAGTATGCGATGTAAAGGATCCAGAGCTAAGGGAAATAAAGAAGGGGCATTTTGTTGCCTGCCATTTTGTGGAAAAGATACTTAGTGGAGAATTAAAGCCTACGGGAGAGGTAAAAGCGCAGGCATGAGAAGTATTGATGGAAAAAGGATCTCTCTAATTATTTTTTCAATAATCTCATTATTCTTTTTATTGTCTGGCATAATATCTGCAGATAATTATGCAAATGTTTTACTTTATAGGAACAAGGTGATAGGAGAAAATCCCTTGGCTGTTCACAAAAACATTGATGAAATGAATGGTACAATCGTTCTCGATATACTATTTAAAAATCCATCACCATACACAATTAATTTTTACTCATTAACAGCGATATTTTATGTAGAAAACAAAACAGTTGCAACATTCCAGAGAGACTATTATTTTTACGAAGAATTTCCATTTAGTATTGGTCCGAATTCTTTGAAAAATATAACATATTATGTTAAGGCATATAATCAGTATCAGAACCTTCTTCAAAATTCCACAATATTGAACATTACAATTCAGATAAAGGTAAGATTTTCAGGTTTCCTTTATTATTACGAGAACCCAGGGGAGAATTATAGCCCTGAAAGGTACTATCTGACTGAAATGGTGATGATGGAGATTGACTGGAGTGGTAAAGCATGAGGTTATTAAAAATATTTTTTATATCTTTACTAGATAGTTTTATAATATCCCTATTTTTCTTCTCATTTTATTTTCCCAACATTTCTTTTCCACCCATAGGAGATATATTGATGAACTATGCATTACTATTTTTTGTTTTTTCAATCCCAGTTGGAATGTTCACAACATTTTATCTGGACAATATTGATGAAGCATTTTTGTCAATTATACTAACAATCTTTATTTCCTACGGAATCTCACTCGTCTATTATTCATTTCCATTATTTTTTGGAATAGCACCATTTGATGTAAGCTACTATTATTTTATTTACATTAAGTTCACTTTTGTTCCATTCTTTGTAACTCTTTTTGGTCTTATCCTTGGAATAATACCTGGCGGGTATATCTCTGATGTATATTATGCTGGTAGAAAGATTTATTAATATAAGGTAAATGTTGAAGGGAGAATGGAAGAAAAGGTAGATGATTGGATTAAAAGGCAGGAATTTAATACAACTGCCGATATCGAGGTCCCACAAAGGTTGATAGACCAGGTAATAGGACAGGATGAGGCAGTTGAGATTATAAAGAAGGCAGCGGTTCAAAAAAGACATGTTATACTTGTGGGTGATCCAGGAACAGGCAAATCCATGCTTGCTCAATCAATGGTGGATTTTCTTCCAAAGGAGGATCTTGAGGACATACTTGTTTTTCCAAATGAGGAAGATCCAAACAGGCCTAGGGTAAAGACACTTCCTGCGGGCAAGGGTAAGGAGCTTGTTAAACAGATGCAGGATAGGGCCAAACAGGAGAAGATGGAAAGACAAAGGTTCCTTCAGCTTACACTTTTTAGTCTTGTTCTTCTGGGTGTTGTTGCATATATATTTACTCGTGATTTTACCATACTTTTTACCAGCATACTCCTGGTTATATTTCTATGGATATTCTTAGGTATGGCGGTTCAGAGAACAGAACAAAACCTTGTTCCAAAGCTTCTCGTAGCGCATGACCCTAGCGATAAACCCCCCTTCATAGATGCAACAGGTGCACATACAGGTGCCCTTCTTGGTGATGTGAGGCACGATCCATTCCAGTCAGGTGGTCTTGAAACACCCCCACATATAAGGGTAGAGGCAGGTGCTATACACAAGGCAAATAAGGGGGTATTATTCATAGATGAAATAAATCTCCTCAGGCCAGAGAGCCAGCAGGCACTCTTGACAGCAATGCAGGAAAAGAAATTCGCCATAACTGGGCAGAGTGAAAGGAGTGCGGGCGCACTTGTTCAGACAGAACCAGTCCCATGCGACTTTATACTTGTTGCAGCAGGCAACATAGATTCAGTTGAGGGTATGCATCCTGCATTAAGATCCAGGATTAGAGGCTATGGCTATGAGATATATATGAACAACAGCATGGAGGATAATGAAGAAAACAGGAAAAAATTGATAAGGTTCGTTGCCCAGGAGGTAAAAAAGGATGGAAAGATACCGCACTTCGAAAAGATGGCAGTTGCGGAAATAATTAAAGAGGCTCAGAAAAGGGCGGGAAGAAAGGATAGACTTACATTGAGGTTGAGGGAGTTGGGTGGACTTATAAGGGTGGCCGGAGATATAGCCAGATCCCAGAATTCAAACATTGTAACTGTAGATCATGTAATACTTGCAAAAAGATCTGCTAGACCACTTGAACAGCAAATTGCGGATAGGATGATTGAGATGAGGAAGGAATACAGGACCTTCCTTAACAGGGGCTTTGCAATAGGCACAGTCAACGGTCTTGCAGTTTACAGTGCCCAGAGTGGCATGGCAGAATTTTCTGGAATGGTACTTCCCATAGTAGCAGAGGTAACACCTGCACAGAGCAGGAACCAGGGAAGAGTGATTGCAACTGGCAAACTTGGGGAAATTGCCAAGGAGGCAGTCCAGAATGTTTCTGCAATCGTGAAAAAATACAGCGGTGAGGACATATCCAACCATGACGTTCACATACAATTCATTGGAACATATGAAGGTGTTGAAGGTGACTCTGCAAGTATATCTATAGCAACCGCGGTTATATCTGCCCTAGAGAATATACCGGTTGATCAGAGTGTGGCTATGACAGGCTCCCTAAGCATAAGGGGCCAGGTACTTCCAGTGGGTGGAATTTCAGCAAAGGTGGAGGCTGCAATTGAGGCTGGATTTAAGAAGGTAATAATACCTCAAAGCAACCTACAGGACGTGATCCTTGATGAACACCACAAGGACAAAATTGAGGTAGTTCCTGTAGAAACAATAATTGATGTACTGGAGCACTCATTAAAGGATTCCCCGCAGAAGGAGAGACTTATAAACGATTTAAAGGCAGTCATAAAAATCCCAGTGTTGGCATGAAAATAGTTAAGGTTAAAGGAAAAATAGTTGATGAATTATTATCAATGGCTAGGAGCGGGAAGATCATTTTATTGAATGGTGAATTTATAATATCAAGAAGGATATTGGAAAGTGCATATTTAAAGGCAGAAAGGGCCTTCAATGAGGGTACAAATATAAGCAGGGATTTAGGAACTGAAATTATGTTATATCTTTCAGGTGACAGACAGGTTTCAAGGGCAATAGAAAAGTTTGGAGCTGGAAAATCTGAGATTAATTACATAATCTTCGATGGTGATTTTAATCCAGCTGATTATGGATTGACTGAGATTGAAGATGAGAATAATACCAATGAAAAAATACTCGAAGAATTAGAAAAAATAGCAATTTTTGAATTAAAAAAATAATAGTTAAATTTTTTCAAATCTGTTTTTCAATTTTTCCATAACTTTTGGTAGTGTTGTGTATTCCATATCTTCCAGAGGTAGCCTGTGTGGCTCGAAAGGACCATGCCTCCTCATGTAATCTGCAATCTCATTAGCCATTTTTCTCGCATTGTCAAATGCAGGGTCATCAAATAGGTCAACAGGCCCAACAAGCTTTCCCTCTGAGAGCTGGAATCCCAAGGCTACTACCCTTGGTGGCCCATCAAATCTTGTGCATTTTGCATCCTTTAAACCAACAGGCATAATTGGCCCATTATGAGACCCTCTCATCCATCCAGATACAAGATGGGGGAATGAGAAGGGCTCTAGGACCTCACCTAGGGCTGGTAAACCCGATTGTGACCTTACAAGTGCAACAGGATCATCCTTACCCACATATTCTCCAGCAATCTGGTAAAGTTTTTCCGTAGAAATAACTGCTACAGGCTCACTTTTTGGTATTTTGGGATGTCTCTCCGATGGAAATACCCTTTTAATAACATATCTGCTTTTAGCACCAATTAATGCAAGAAGATCATAAAGTTCCTCAGGAGATTTTATCATCACCCTTTTGTGTTCCATTATATCCCAAACCTCAAATAGAAAACCATCATGCATTGTTGGATCAATAACAAGGCCAGGTGTATTGAATGGGTCTGCAAACATTCTAAAAATTGGAAGGTTAAAAGCACCAGGTTCTGTCTTATCCATCATGAAAGCAACCACAGGCTCTCCTTTTCTTTCCTCAAATGACATCTCAGCAATACCTGGGCCAAGGCCCCTTACGTTACCAGAGAAAGCATCCTTTAAAAGATCCTGGCCCGCTCCATAGAGTTTCAATTTCTTTGCTATTTCTGTTGCCTCTTTGAACGTATCCCATGCTAGCTTGTGAATCTTCTCATTATCTTCACCAAATTTATGTGTCATTATTAACTGAAGATCATCCCCAACACCAACTACCCTATAATCTATTAAAAGACCATTATTTTTTGCATTCTCAAGCATTTCAGCTGCCTTTTCTTTAAGCATTGGATGAACAGAAGAATGCCCAGGATATCCACCAACATCCGCTTTTATCAAACTCAATGTCACCTTCATCAAAATACACCCTATTCTTATATAGAAAAATATTTAATAAACCTTTCTTTGAAAATATTTATGAAGAATTGTATAGATACTATATTTGAAAGAAGGAGCATAAGAAGATATAAGAATGAGCAGGTACCGGATGAATTGCTTTTTCAGGTAATAAGGGCTGCTCAGTATGCACCAAGTTCTTGGAATAGACAGCCCTGGCGTTTTATTGTTATAAGGGATAGGGAAAAGCTCAAAAGAATTTCAGACCTTTTACCCTATGGGAAATTTTTATCCAGGGTTCCGATGGCCATTGCAATAATTTCCTCTGAAAAAGAATCCGATCTTTGGCTGGTAGATGGCGCAATAGCAACAGAAAACCTCATGCTTGCAGCTGAAGAGCTTGGCCTGGGAACATGCTGGATTGCTGAATGTGACAGGGAAGAAATTAAAAAAATGCTTGATTTGCCTGATGGTTTCCATATAATAACAATAACACCCCTAGGTTACCCTGAAATCAAACCAAAAGCTCCTTCAAGGAAGAAAATTGAAGAAGTACTTTTTCTTGAAAAATTCGGTGAAAAGTATTTATAAAATTTATCTTTCATAAAAATTTTTATAGTAGTTTACATTTAAAGTGCTTACGGAGTGACGGTCATAGAGAACAGGGAAACACCCGGTCCCATTCCGAACCCGGCAGTTAAGCCTGTTCTCGTGCCATATGTGTACTTGGATGCGCGAGCTCCAGGGAAGTATGGTTTGCTGTCACTCCACCTCCTATAAATAAAATTATTATCCTCGAAAACTATTTTCAATTATGTTTCCAGATGATGTAATTACTGTTTCTAAAAAGGGGAAAAAAGAGGTAAGAAATTTGGTTGGAAAGGGAAGATTTGTTATTTATAACTATCTGAATCCAGAAAATGGTATAGATGAAGAAAAAAAGAAAAGAATTGTTTTAAATTTTGATGATGGTCATAGGGAAGAATATTTTATAATACCTACATCAGATGGAAAAAGAAACCTTTTAATACCTACGTCAGAAAAGGAGGGTAGAAAGATATGGAATGGGAAGGAGTCTGTTGATCTAGACTTGCTACTTAATTATTGAAACAAGTGTTACGACAAAATACAATGTTTTACCTGCAAGATAATTGTTCGAGTTGATTATTAAATAATCTGGTCCAACATAGTAAACACTTGATCCACTTGGCAAAATTGTTCCTGGAGTAGTTTCTATTACGTAATTGATGTAGTTTGAATTTGAATAATTCACATAATAGTAATAATCGACATTCTCACCATACGGATAATATGTGGAATTTGTGTAGGCATCGTTCTGTATAGTTACATTATTCTGAGTGGAGTCGACAAAAATCACCTCATCGTTCCATCCATAGACCCTGTCTTTACATACCATACCCTGATATGGAACCTCACCTGTCCTGTTCTCAAACTCTTGCATGGTAAGATATTGTACCCTAGAAATGGTATTGCTTCTACTTATATTATGCAGTAATGATTGGTTGAATTGATAACCAAGGGATGGTGGTACGATTATTGTTTTTGTTTCTCCAGGATACATTCCTATTACTCCTAGACTGAATCCTTCAATTACCTGATTTGAACCCACAGTGAAATTAAAGGGTGAAAATGAAGAGGGGTATTTGAATATGGACAATTTAGGATATGTAAAATTATCGTTCGCAACGGCCTTAATGTTAGTATCAAAAACATACCTTGTACCATTGATCACCACATATCCATAGTAGTAGACTGAAACTGTATCACCATTCTTTACATAATTAACATGGGTTGTGGAGCTTAATACACCATATCCATAATAAACACCAATGGTGGCTCCGATAATTATTATTGATATCAGGATGGCATAGGTCCAACTTTTCATACTGTGGAAGCAAATGGCAATTCACATAAATATTTTGCGCCAGGTTAGGAATTGGACCTGAAAAATTAAATAGTAGTAAAATTCATAATGTATTCAATGGTAGGAATAGAGGATGAACTGAACTCATTCATAAGGAATGAAAAAAATACAAAATTGAAACTGAAGGAAATACCCGAGGAATTTTTCAAAAGAGTTGATAATGAGATGAAAAGATTAAAGGAGGAAATTAGAAACGCATTACAAAGGGATGATGTAAAATACATCGCACAGCTTACACAAAAAATTAGGGGTATTGAAAATGGTATAAAAGAATTGAAGAGCATTAGATGCAGGAAGATAGCCCTTCAGGCACTCGAAGATGCAATAGATGGATCGAATTCTACCCTTGACTCATATACAAACTATGAAAGGGTACTATATGATAATCTTAAAAAACTTTTTAAAGCTTATATAAAAGAAGAGGAGGAAATTATTCCTACAAGAGAGGAGAAAATAAAAGAGGCAGAGGAGGTGAAGAGGGTAGCTGTAAGGGTATTGATTCCTATGGAAGTTGCAGACGTTGACGGAAACCATTTTATGAGAAAAGAGGATGTTCTTTATATAAGTGAGCAGCTTGCAAGACTTCTCCAATCCAAGGGAGTGTGCGAGATAATTAAGATTTAATAAAGAGGCAGTGAACCTGTTATTTTATCAATCAACAATTCCTTTTCCGGTCCAATTCCAAGAACAGTGATTGTTCCAGGTGGAACTTCCGTAAGGCCTGCATCCTGTATTAATACAGCGAATATACCCATTTCATCAGCCTTCTTTTTTAATTCCATCATATCTTTAATTGTTTTTACCCTCAAAACCACCTTTTTTTGACCCTCTTTCCACCATTCATCAAATATTTCCCTCTTGTTTCTATAGGAATGTATTGTGCATGTTGAAGAGGCATGGGCCACTTGAACAGCCAATTTTCCACAGGAAATTTCTAGATCCTCCCTCACAACTATTACCATTTTATATTCCATCAAATAGAGAATGTGATACTAAATTAAAAAATATCTGAAAAAGGTTTAATATATGGATGCAATAAAAGAATTTAGCCCCGTGGTGTAGCGGCCAAGCATAGCGGGCTCTGGACCCGCAGACGGCAGTTCGAATCTGCCCGGGGCTGTATGTTTAAACACTTTTAAATATCAAAAGGTAATTTTAAAGAATATGAATAAATGGTTTGGGATAACAATAATTACTTTTATTGTTGCTTTATCTTTATTACCATATTCATCATCATATTCACATTCTTACCTTGTAATAAACTTTAATACCCAGGTGGATCCCGGGGCTGTATCCTTTTTCCAGAGATCATTTTCCTATGCTGAGACAAACGGAATACCAATAGTGATAATTAATATGAATACTCCAGGAGGTCTATTAGATTCAATGCTTAGTATAGTTAATTTGACTGTTCAGGCTGAATCTTCTGGAATTACCGTGATTACATATGTGCCACCCGGTGGAATGGCGGCATCTGCAGGCTCATATATTGCAATGGCATCAGATAAGATATACATGGCAAATGGAACGTTTATTGGGCCATCAACCCCGGTAATTGAGGGGATTGCTGTTAATTCAACATACCAAATGCATGTAGAGAACGCAATGCTTGCCTTGATGCAATCCCAGGCACAATTGCACGGAAGGAATATTACAGCTGCAGGTTTAATGGTAACTGATAATGTTGCATACACTTCAAGTGAAGCATATTCAATTCATTTGATAGATGGCATAGTAAACAGCTTTAGTGATCTTATTTCAATTTTAAATATACAGAATTATCAACAGTTACAGATGAACCCAACACTCTATGATCAATTTTTAAGCTTTATAAGTAATCCAACTGTAGATGGTCTTTTAATGACAATAGGGATGCTTGCAATACTTCTTGATCTTTATCATGCTACAGTAATTACTACGATAATAGGTATAATATTAATTGCCCTAGGTCTATGGGGTGCCGAGATCATAGGTGGTAACATAGTTGGCATAATCTTCATAGTCCTAGGAGGTGCCTTAATAATTGCGGAAATAAAGGTAGGACACGGTTTTCTAATGATCACAGGAATAGTACTGGCCATAATTGGTACATGGCTTCTTGCCTCTGGAATTCCATATTCACCATCCCCATTTGGATTTCTTTCATATGTAGCCTTTGGTATAATGGGTGGTTTGGGCTTTATAGCTGCATATTATTTGAACTGGGTAAGAAGAACACTAAGAAAAAAGCCTGTGGCTGGGCCTGAGGCTATCATAGGCAAGAAAGGTATAGCAATTACAGATATTGATAATGAAGGAGAGGTAAGGGTAGAGGGAATAATATGGCGTGCCAGGTCAATCTCAAGGATTGAAAAAGGCAAAAATGTTGTTGTAAAGGGCATAGAAGGCCTGGTACTGATAGTTGAGGAGGAGAAATAATGAGGAAGATACATTATATATTATTGGGTATGAAATATACCCTATTTGCTCTTTTGATTTTATTTGCATCATTACTCATAATTACAAATATTTATAAATTCGACATATTTGATTTTTCTATTTACGGTGCAACCACCCTAGGTCTTTTCTTCCTATTCTATTATTTTGATAAGATAATCTGGGCAGTAGAGAGCAGACCCAGAACTGGCTCTGAATCCATGCCAGGAAAGGAAGGTATAGCAATTACAGATATTAATAATGAAGGAGAGGTAAGGGTAGAGGGAATAATATGGCACGCTAGATCATACAATGGTAAAATAATAAATAAGGGAGAAAGGGTAATTGTTGAGGGTGTTGAGGGCATTATACTTATTGTTAGAAAAATATAGGTCATTTGGAAAAGAAATAAAATTAGGATAAAATTCAATTTTTTTCATAGAAAACCTTATAAATGAGCTAGATATCTAAATAATAAAGCTGGAGTAATAGAAACAACGTTAAGGGACAAAAGTAAAGAGATGTGTCTGAGTTTTCAAAAATATCTAACTATGAAGACGCAACATCTTAGGATATCTAAGGCTCCGGCTAAATAGAAAAAGAGGTGAGATGATGGATACTGGAACTTTGATAGGAATAACAATCCTTGTCTTGATAGTCCTTATATTCTTCCTTTCAGGAATTAGGGTTTACAGGGAATGGGAGAGGGCTCCTTATCTTGTTTTAGGTAGGTTTAGAGGATTTAAGGGTCCTGGTCTTGTTTATATTGTGCCAATAATAGGAAAGGTGCCATTTGTCGTATCTACCAGGCTTCAGACTGTTGCATTTAAAACAGAACAGACACTAACTAAGGATAACGTACCCGTAAATGTGGATGCGGTTATGTATTTTCAGCCAGTTGACCTTGAAAAGGTAGTGCTGAAGGTTGAGGATTATATGGTAGCAACCACACTGGCTGCACAAACCACCTTAAGGGAGGTAATAGGCGGTATTACTCTTGATGAACTTCTTGCTGAAAGGGAGAAAATAGGCACTATTGCCAGAAATATAATTGATCAAAAGACCGAGGCATGGGGTATTAAGGTAACATCCGTTGAGATAAGGGATATTTTAATTCCTACTGCACTACAGGAGGCAATGTCAAGGCAGGCAGCTGCTGAAAGGGAAAGAAGAGCAAGGGTAACTCTTGCAATAGCAGAATATGAGGCTGCATCAAAGATGATAGATGCTGCAAAACTTTATGAATCCAGCAAGTTCGGTCTTGAGCTAAGATGGATGAACATACTTTATGAGCTTGGATTGCAGGGCAAGGGAACACTGATGTTAATACCTACAAACCTGATGGCCGCTGGCCCCTCCCAGGGTATAGGTCCATATGGTGTGGTAGGTCTTAACGAAATTGCTGAAGGAAAAATGTTCGAGAAAGAGGGGAAAAAGGAGGAAAAATAATTAAGAAGAAAAATTTCTCCCTTTTTTTATGAAGGTATTGGTAACATTTCCAGTAGATGAAAAATATAAAAGGATAGGGGAGGAAATAATTGGAAAAGGGAATATTATTTGGTACCCAATGAGGGAAGAGGCAGAAATCTTGCTTGTAAATAATGATAATTTCCCTAGGGGAAAAAATATCAAAATGGTTCAGACAATCACAGCTGGTGTGGATCATATAGATCTATCTTCGATCCCAAAAGAAACATTGGTATGCAGTAATGCGGGTGCATATTCCATATCTGTTGCTGAACATACCTTCGCATTGATACTTACGGCCATGAAAAATATAATCGAAAAGAATTCAGAAATGAAAATGGGAATATTCAATTCAACACCAACAAGACTTTTACATGGTAAAATTCTCGGTATAATTGGTTATGGAGGAATAGGAAAAAGGGTAGCAAAAATAGCAAGGTGTTTTGAAATGTATGTAATAGCAATTGGCAGAAATTCACCAGATGATAATGTAAATGAGTTTTATGGAATTGAAAATATAGAAAATTTAATAAAAAAATCAGACATAGTTGTAATATCAATACCACTTACAAGATATACAGAGAATTTGATTAACAAGGATTTGATGCTGAATATGAAGGAAGGCGCATTACTTGTAAACGTTGCTAGACCAGAGATAGTGAAAAAGGAAGATCTTATAAATGTTCTAAAAGAAAGGAATGATATTACATATCTTTCGGATGTATGGTGGGATGAACCAAACGTAAAGGATACGAATATACCTAATGTAATCTTGACCCCGCACAACGCTGGAGGTAAATCGGGAGAAGTAATGGAGATTGCCTTCAGACAAGCATTTACAAACATAAAAAATTTCATTGATGGAAATGAGGTTAAAAATATAGTCAAAAGGGATGAATATAAAAAGATAGAGAGGAAAAACACAGGAGTCTAATTTTTTAAATATTCTTTAAGTATTTTTAATGCACAAAGTTCCCCACACATGGTACACACATCCCCAATTTTAGGGTATCTCTCCCTTCTTACCTTAACAGCATTTTCCGGGTCTACGGAAAGTCTTAGCTGTTTAGACCAGTCGAGTGCTTCCCTGGCCCTGCTCATTTCTAGATCTATTAAATAATCTTCCTTAAATCTTAATAAATTTACTGCATGCGCTGCTATTTTCATTGCCAGTGCACCCTCATATACCTCCTGCTTGTTTGGAAGTGCAAGATGTTCTGCAGGAGTGACATAACAAAGAAAGTCAGCACCGTGGTATGCAGCAATTGCACCGCCAATGGCAGCATTTATATGATCATATCCTGATGCAATGTCAGTAACAAGGGGTCCCAATACATAAAATGGTGCACCATCGGTAAGTATCTTTTCCATTCTTACATTCATTTCTATCTGGTCTAAGGGTACATGTCCAGGTCCCTCCACCATACTCTGGACCCCCTTTTCCCTTGCCCTTTTAACAAGGTGGGAAATGTTGACAAGTTCACCCACCTGATACTGATCAAGTGAATCTGCTAGACCTCCGGGCCTAAGTGCATCCCCAAGACTCAGTGTTGCATCAAATTCTGAAGCAATATCAAGTAGATTATCAAAATTCTTAAACAATGGATTTTCTTTTTTGTTATGGAGAATCCAAGCCGCAAGAAAAGTGCCTCCCCTGCTTACAATACCCACTGTTCTTCTAATGGTTTTCATTCTTTCAACAAGGTCCCTTGTGATGCCTGCATGGACGGTAATAAAATCAATCCCCTCTTTCAATTGATTTTCTATTGTTTTAAATATTGAATCCTCATCCATTTCTACAATTGCCCTTTTTGATTCTAGCATTTTCACTGCAGTCTCATATATTGGTACAGTACCTACGGGTATTTTAGAAATCTTTAATATCTCATTTCTTACATTTTCAAGACCAAATCCAGTACTGAGGTCCATTACAGTATCTGCTATTTTTCCACCATTTTGTATTTTTCAATCTCCTCTTCAGGAAAATTATGATCCATGCTTGTACCAATGTTTACATTTATTTTTACCCTAAGACCCTCTCCTATACCTACAGGTTCTACACTATGAACAATGTTCTTTAAAATTACTATTCTACCATTTGAAATTCCCCTCATTAACTTTTCTAAGGGTACATTTTCTTTTTTTGATATAATTTTCATCTCCTCAGTAACGATTCCTTCCCTGGCACTTTTTATCTGCATATATTATGGTATTACTAATTAATATTTAATTTATTTCCAAAATATTTAAAATAAAAAACAATACTTAAATATTTAAAAAATATTACTGATTAATATGTATCCTCCCTGTGTAGAGATAAACAGGTACCTTTTGCCAGAGACAAGAAAGAGGATAGCTAAGAATCTCAAGAAAAATGGAATTAAGGAGAAGGAAATAGCTAAGGTATTACATATTTCGCAGGGTATGGTGAGCAGATATCTCAATGAGGATAATTCATACTATTTATATAATGAAATAGAAGATTTTTCTAATGAAATGACAAGGAGAATCATTGAGAATTATGGTGAAACTGAGAATCTTGAGTTTTTTTGTAATTTCTGTATTTCAATAAGGGAAAGTGGTAAATTTTGTGATATACATAGGATTGATAACTGTACCTTATGCAAATATTTATATAATCCTTCAAGAAAAATGGAGGATTTTGAATTATCAAATAAATTAAAAAGTGCTGTAAATACCCTTGGTAAAATGAACATATCAGAGTTGATACCGGAGGTAAGGATAAATATAGCATATTCAAGGGAGAATCCAAAATCAAGAATGGATGTTATGGCATTTCCTGGAAGATTAACCTACATCTCAGGAAGGCTTGTTTATTATTCAGAACCTCAGTTTGGTGCAAGTAAACACCTTGCCTCAATTCTTTTGAACTTTAAACAAAGGGATATAAGGGCAATTATTAATCTTAGATTTAATGAAGGATTAATTTCAAGGGTTAAAATGAATAAAATGCTCTACATTATTATGGATAGAGAAAAATTCAGTAGTGTTGAAGAATATGTGAAAAATTTGAATGAAAAGATTGACTTTTTGGTGGATCCAGGAACATTTGGAATAGAACCTATGTTATATGTATTTGGAAAAGATCCTGAAGACCTTATTAATAAAATAAAAATAATCTTGGGGTGATAAAATGGATTTTTATTCAGATCTAAAAAGAATTAGGGAGAAAAGGCCTTTGATACACCACATAACAAACTACGTCGTTATGAATGATAGTGCAAACATAACAATAGCCCTAGGAGCATCCCCAATTATGGCACATGCATTGGAGGAACTTGAGGACCTTGTCTCTATGGCAGGTGCACTTTATATCAATATAGGTACACTGGATGAAAGATGGATAGAATCGATGGTAAAGGCAGGTAGGATTGCTGAGAAATACAATATACCTGTTCTCTTAGACCCTGTAGGAGCTGGCGCATCAAGGTTAAGGACAGAGGTCACGCAAAGATTACTTGAATCTTTTCCAGTTAAAATACTCAAGGGTAATAGTGGAGAAATTCTTTCTCTTAAAGGCATAAAAGGTGCAACAAAGGGTGTTGAATCGGCAGTATCAGGCGAACTTGAAGCAGCAATAAGTGTTGCTGAAAAATATGGCTTGACTGTTGTGATGACGGGGAAGATAGATTATGTATCCGATGTAAAGAGAAATGCAGAGGTTGAAAATGGAACTCCAATGCTTTCAAAGATTACAGGCTCGGGATGTATGTTGGGTTCGGTGATCTCATCATTTATGGCAATTAACGATGACCCCTTTATCTCAAGCATAGAGGGTTTACTTACATATGAAATCTCAGCAGAGATTGCAGAAAAAGAATCTGATGGTCCTGGCACATTCAAAATAAAACTATTTGATGAAATATATAATTTTAAGGAAGATTATTATAACATGGCTAGGGTGAAATATTTATGAAACTTCCTGAGGGAATATATGGAATTACCTCTAGAGATTTTGGCCTTACACATATCGAATCAGCAAGGGTATTGCTGAGAGCTGGCATAAAGATTATACAGTACAGGGAAAAGGAGGCTAGTACAAGAAGAATGCTTGAAGAAGCCAGGGAAATTAAAAAGCTATGCATGGACCATGGTGCAATATTTATTGTAAATGACAGGATGGACATTGCGCTTGCAGTGGAAGCTGATGGTATTCATATAGGCCAGGATGATATGCCTCTAGAGATTGTAAAAAGATTCTTTCACGGAATAGTTGGTGTTTCTGCTAGTAATCTTAGAGAGGCAATGGAGGCACAGAAGGGTGGTGCTGACTATCTTGGTGTAGGATCCATATACCCAACAGGTACAAAAAAAGATAGCGAAATAATAGGTATAGATGTATTGAGAGAGATAGCAAGAAATGTGAATATACCCATCTATGCAATAGGGGGAATAAATCTAGACAACCTTGCTAATATAAAAAAATTGAAAATACATGGTGTGGCAGTGATATCGGCCATACTTGCGTCAAAGGATCCTGAAAATATGGCAAGGAGATTTTTGGAGGAGTGGAAAAAATGAATTTTGCTATTACGATAGCAGGATCTGATTCAAGTTCAGGGGCAGGAATACAGGAAGATCTTAAAACTTGTACAGCACTTGGTGTTTATTGCTTTACAGTAATAACATCAGTTACTGCACAGAATACTTTTCAGGTAACTGCCATACATGATATACCCGCAGATATTGTTGAGAAGCAAATAGATGCAATAATGGCAGATTTCTCAGTAAAATATGGAAAAACTGGGATGCTTAGCAATGAAGATATTGTGAGGTCAGTTTCTAAAAAGATATCAGAGTATGACCTGAAGATAGTAGTTGATCCAGTTATTGTTTCAAAATCGGGCGCAATACTATTGAGGGAAGATGCTGTAAGTGCATTGAAAAGGTATCTTATTCCTGTGGCCTTTTTTGTAACACCAAATAAAGAAGAGGCTGAAAGAATAACAGGAATTGAGATCAAGGGTCAAAAAGACATGGAAGAGGCCGCAAGAATAATTCATGAAATGGGTGCAAGATATGTGGTGGTGAAGGGTGGACATTTAATGGGGGAAGTGGTGGTGGATGTTTATTATGATGGAAATATATTTAGAAAATTCAAATTCCCTAGGATAAATACAAAAAACACTCATGGTGCAGGCTGTACTCTATCCTCAGCTATCGCATCATATCTTGCAAGGTATGACAATCCAATAAAAAGTTTTGCACTAGCAAGAAAATTTATGCAAAAAACTATAGAAAAAAGCCTTGAAATAGGTCATGGCCATGGTCCTCTTAATCCAATGTATAGAATATGGAAATTTTAATAATCAGCGCCGAGGGGGAGATTTGAACTCCCGAGTCCTTACGGACAATAGATCTCGAGTCTATCGCCTTCATCCGGGCTAGGCTACCTCGGCCAGATTTTTTAAAAAAATGGTATATTTAAAACTTTTCCGATATTTCATAAATAATCTCACCCTTGAATATGTATGAGGGGAAATGTGTCGATATAATGATACCGTCCTTTTTTGCAAAGATAAATTCATCGTCAAGCTTACCTATTTTCTCACCCTTTTTTACTTCCCTGTTTTTTAATATTTTTTTTAAAGGTCTGAAATATCCAAATTTTTCACTTCTCACCTTCTCAATTTTACCTAAAAAGATATGTTCAACATCAGATTCTCTGCCATTTAGGAAGTTCAAAAGACCATCAGAGACCTCCTTTGCATATTTTTCCTGAATATAACCACCAAATCCAGAGGGTATCTCTATTATTATTGATGTTTTTCCCCTTTTCAAAGATTCAGTCATGAGCTGGCCCTGGGTTCCAATTGATTCTACAATATACCTTATATTAAGGCTCTTTGTCAGATCCACCACATCCTTTCTATTCTTGTAGAGGGCTATAATATGGGGGATACATAGAAAACCACATGAATGTAAATCTATAATAATATCATTTTCCATTGCTATTGAAAAAATCCTTTCCGCAAGTCTTTCGCATAGGGATCCATTCCTCTTTCCAGGGAAGATCCTGTTTAGATCTTCACCACCGTAGGGTGATGTTCTTGATCTATAGAGAAAAGCACCCATGTTCGCTATTGGTATAATAGAAACGTTGTATTCCAAATTACCTGAAATATTTTTTATAAGCATATTTGTGGCCAAAATGCTTGAATATTCATCACCGTGTAGCCCGGATATTATAAGCACCTTTTTTCCCTTTCCACCATACCTATACACCTTGAAATAATTATGGTACATATCATCTATGAAAATATTTTCTTCCATGGTTACATGGATAAATTTCTGGCATTTATATGTATCCTATTAGAATGGAGATAGCAAAACCAATTAATGCACCTGTATTAAGAAATGGCAGTCCTGGTAAGGGTTTACCCTTCTCCATAAAATAAAATAGAATTAATAGGCCAGCTATTATTCCTAAAAATGTTAGAGTTGTCGATATAATATTATAGTTTACTAGAGTAGAAACGAGAAGTGTTGAAGGTATTGCAGCATCACCAAAACCCATAAAGATTGCACTTTTTCTGCCATCTTCATATATTTCCTTTATCACACCTTTATCCTCTTCAGGGAATATGAATATGGCAGGAATGCCTGATTTAACAGTCCCCTCTGCAAGTGAAATCATATGTCTGCTAATTTTTACTGCAAAAAGATCATAAAAAATTAATATAATAAGGAGAAGAATAATGGGTATTATACCAAGGCTGGTCCCTATGATTGCAGCCGCTCCTGCCGATACAACAAGACCTACTAAATCAATGGAAATCCACCCAGGCCATTTCCATAAATAAATAGGGACTATAATGCCAATTAGAATTGAAATTAATAAAATTATATTAGCATCATATAATATGTAAGATAAAATTATGCTCGCAATTAAAAATATTATTAAACCAACCACAGAAAAATAAATTAATTTTAAAAGAATTTCTAGCCTTTTTCTCATTAAAAAGAGCATTAAGAGGGTAAATGCTATAATTATAAGAAAGTAATAAATGGCCATACCTGGATTGTTTGTCTGATTTCCCAGGGATCCATAACTAACTGGATAAAAAAGAATTGCAAGTATGAAGGATAATAGAATAACATTGAGATACGTAAGAAAAAGCATTGTAAGAGATATTTGCTTCACTTTCCCAGCCCCTTTTTATTATATTCACAATCAGGATTTAAACATGCCTTTTTCTCATTTTTCCCATTTTTTATAATTATTATGGGTGCACCGCAATATGGACATTTCTCCAGTGTAGATATTATTTCACCCTTCTGTGGAAGTGGGTAAGTTACCTTACACTTTGGGTAATTTGTACATCCCACAAACCTTTTCCCCCCTCTTGATTGTCTTATTACAAGATCCCCTCCATCTGCGGGACATTCACCAATAAAATCCTTTTTTTTGTTATAATCACATTTTGGATCTATGCATTTTATTTCTACTCCTTGCCCCTTTCTTACTATTTTTATTAGAGGAAGACCACAAACTGGACAGTTTTCATTTGTGATCTCTACCTTGCCTGTTTTTGGTAAATAATACCTGAAATCGCATTCAGGATACCTTGAACACTGTACATATCTGTAATTTCTATTTTTATAAAGGTGTAATGGAGCACCACATTTTGGGCATTTACCCATCTCCCTGTATTCATTCAGTGCTGATTTAATAAATTCACTTATCTTTTCCTCTTTGCTTGAAAGTTCCTTCAACACCTTTTTAAGCATCTCCTTTGATTCCTCTATTACCTTTTCCTTTTTTAATAATCCCTGTTCTATACCGTTCATGTCAATTTCCAGCTTTGCGGTCATATCAGGCCTTACCGCATCCACATTATTATTTTCCATTGCATCAACAATCGCCATTCCAATAGGGGTTGGCTTTATTGCATGCCCCTCTATGTAATTCCTTTCATAAAGCTTCTCTATTATCTCATGTCTGGTACTCTTTGTACCAAGATTTAACCTTTCCATCTCCTTTATGAGGGATGCCTGTGTATACCTTTCAGGTGGCTTTGTTTCCTTTTCAAGTAAATCTATACTCTTTACATTTACGTACTCTTTGAGCTCAGGGATCTCCTTTTCCCTTATCCTAAGAAATGGATAATATTTCATCCAACCCTCATAAGTTATTTTTGTACCTCTTGAAAGGAAAATTTCATCCTTTATAGATATCTTCACATCATTATTTATTACCTTTGCCTCCTTTGCAAGTGTTGCAAGAAACCTCCTCATCACAAGGTCATAAACCTTAAAATAATCACCCTTAAGCTCATCTTTCTTTATTGGCCTTACTGGGTATATCGGTGGATGATCAGTAGTTTCAACCTTCCCCCTTGATGGCCTTATTACATCCTGAGAAAGTATTTCTTTAACATCATTCGAATATGGAGAATCAAGAAACCTCTCCAGGAGTGATTTTATATGGAGGGATTTTGGATAAACAGTATTGTCCGTCCTTGGATAGGATATGTAACCGTGGGAATATAGATCCTCAGCAATATTCATAGCCCTTGCAACAGAAATTCCTAACTTAGTAGATTCCCTCAAAAATTCGGTGGTGTTAAATGGTGGTGGGGGCCTAATACCATATTCCACCTCCCTATTTTCAAGTACCCTTCCTACCTTCTCGTCCTTTATTTTATTATATATTGATTCAGGCTTATCCTTGAATGGATTCTTTTCATGGCCCCCTATAAAATTAATTTTCCCCTCTTTAAACTCTGCCTCTATTTCCCAGTATTTTTCAGGTTTAAAAGATTGAATCTCCTTTTCTCTGTCTACTATTAAAGCAAGTGTGGGACTCTGAACTCTTCCTACAGAGAGGAAATTTTTATAGCTTTGAGAGGTTATAAGAGAAAAGAATCTTGTTAGAACAGCACCCCACACAAGATCTATGTGCTGTCTAGACTCCGCAGAATCCGCAAGGTTTTCATTTAGTTCTGTGGGGTTATTAAATGCATTTAAAATTTCTTCAGGTGTTACGGCACTAAACTTTGCCCTTTTTACCTTTCCCCTGTAGTTTGATATTCTTAAGGCCTCTCTACCAATTAACTCTCCTTCCCTGTCATAGTCTGTCGCAATTATGACCTCATCTGCATCCCTTAATGATTCTCTTAAAAATGATACCAATGACTTAAACTTCTCTAAAATTACTGGTTTTGCATTTATTAATTCCTCAAGATCTTCCTTTTTCCATTTTTTGTATTTTTCTGGATAATCAAGTTCAACAATATGACCCTTGAGACCTATGACTAGATAATTTTTATCTCCATTATCAAAGGTAAAATATATCACCCCTTTCTTTGATTGCTTTTTGTAACTCCCCTTTGAAAGAAAATATGCAATTCTTTCTGCAACGCTATATTTTTCTGCAATTATGACAATTTTCATTTGGCTTCCTTTAATGTTAAGAATTTATAAACATTTTTATTGTTGTTTAAGCCTAGTAGAAATCCTTATATTTATGTTTTAAATAATATTTTTGTAATGCTTGCAATTAAATCCATTAACTAGCCTAATTTAGGGATAAAATGATCATCAAGTGAAGCAATGATCAGTCAAAAGATGGGGAGCAGATGATGGTAAGTAGGATCCTTAGATAGGATTTCTACAAAGCCGCTGTTTACAATTTTATTAAAGGGCCTGTGGGGTAGTGGACTATCCTGGGGAACTTCGGATTCCTCGACCCGGGTTCAACTCCCGGCAGGCCCGTTAAAACTACTAATAGCAGAATAGTTTTCTGCACGATAGGACTAGGTTTTAAAAATCCTTGACTTTGCCAATTCAATATCACAGTAAGATCAAGCTTAACTAAATGCCTTTCTGATATCTTTCAGATCTTTATGTAAGATCTCCTGTCTTTACAGGTTTTTTAGAAATGAATGCCATTGAAGAATATCCCGGATATTTATCTCTGAAGTTTTTATCAGAGTGTTTTTTTTATTATGCTATTGGATTCTTTTTTTCTGTTTTGTTGGTACTGTTTTTTCTTTTTTGCTTCTGTTATTTTCATCTGCTATCTATTTTTATTTTTTATTTATTTTCATGGCGGGACCGCCTGGGACCCCATAGGACTGTGCTGTGCCACTGTACCCTCGGATCACTGTGCCACTGTATGGCAGGACTACAGTGAGACCGGGACAAAGTGGCACTGTGCTACAGACGGGCAGGACTAATGCTGTACCGCTAAGCATTACTGTACCCGCCGGCTATTTGCCCCCGCGTCTCAGCCCAGCCTGGATTCTGGGCCTTGCAAAATTTAGACTGGTTGAATCCTTGACCCCAGACTGCTCCACATGTGCCTTTGCATTGCTTTATCTAGCTCCAGGGAGACTAGCCCTCCGCCCTACTGTCTGACCGTCTCCCGGATGGATTGTCCTCCAGTCTCTCAATCGAACTGCTCTTCTTTACAGAGACAGACTAGGTGACTCAGGAAATTGGCAGGCTGGACGCCATCGTGCCACTAAAAAATGGGTCCATTTGAACATACCTGGATAGAATAAATAGAACTATGTTTTGGAAGACTCAATATGCTTAATAGCTGTAATATTATCTCATTAATCCTAAGTACTCAGATAGTTGTTGCAAAATAAGCATTAAATCTCTATCATCCACAATTCCAATCTTTTTTATTATCCGTTTTCTGGAATCTATAGATCTAACGTGAAATATTAAAGCGTAAGAATCTTGTTCAAGACCATTTCTGTCTGTTTTTTTTAATTAGATATGTATAAGAAAATCTATTTACATCTTGAGTTGTTAAAGGAATTACTATACAAATCGATGTTTCACTATGCTTAGCAATAACTATTGTAGGCCTTTCTCCCCTCTGCTCATGGCCAATAACGTCAACGTTTAAATTAATTAGATATATTTCTCCGACTTGAATATCTTCTGGATCAGTCAATCAAATCCCAAGCTTCTAGTTCTTGTTTTATTTCTTCTGTGAAATATTCTTTTTTAAAAAGTAATTTTTTAGCCAAATTAATTCCAGATATTATATCAAATTCAGATAAATGAGGCTTTATTTTTTTGACTTTTTCGATAATTTCATTTATGTCTGAATAAACAAGATTTTCATAAATAATTGTTGTTGTTGCCTCTAATATATTATTATCAGGAAAATTTTCTTTTAATCTTTCTAATATCAATTTTTCATTATCATTAATTTCATAATCGCTTTTCAATTTATTAATTTCATTCTTATACTCATAACTTTCTTTAGAAAGCTCAGCCGAATAAACACCATAATAATGAAATTTAAACTCGTAATTTAGTTCAATCCCCATACTTTTAAGTAAAAAAGCTAATTTTTGGAGCTTAAATCTATCCCTTGAGTTATTAATATCAATACGTAAATTAAGATATTTTAAATATGCAATTAATTTTTTAATATTTTCATTCATATTTACTACCTCATCTTATTTATCTTATTAATAATATCATATATAAAAATTTATTGCAATTTTTCTAAATGCTTAGTAAGATCCCAGAATCCCTGCTTGATTGACGGGCTGATTATCTCAAAACGACTAACTCTGCCCCCAGCTCTATCAGAACTCAGACAGGACGAGCAGTATAAACTCAGATTCACTGAACCCCAAACGCTCAGAACCGGGTCGGAAACTCCATCTTTCTGATGAACCTACACTCACTTTCCTAGGCCTGTGTTCCGTTTGATGGGCAGGTTGCTGGGGCTACCGCAAGACGAAGGTACCAGACCACTGGGCCACGGGCACACCGGGACATAGGACCACGGAACCACAGACAAACCGTACCCCCATCTAACTGCCTCCCTGTCCTGCTGTCCCACGGTCTGACTGTCCCACCGACCCACAGACAGGCCGAGCTACTGATAGCCTGCCTTCCCGCCCAACTGAGTGCAGGAAAGGGCTGAGATCCTATATATCCTGTACTAAAATACTGAAACCCAGGCATGATTTGGCGAAACTGCTCTGGATTTGAATATTACTTTATATTTTGGTCTATGGTTCTCATTTTTGTAATTCCTAGAAATATATATATGTATGAGTTCATATTCTATTATTGGAGGAGAATGCCTGCTGAGGTGGTAGAATGAGAATATGGAAATTGATTGTTATTATTGTTATTGCGATCATTCTTACAATTTTAGTTTTCCCTGCAGGCATCCTAATTGAGAACTACCATCCATTGAACGGCATGTCATGGCCGATGGTCTACGGGAATCCGCAGTTCAATATGGTGAGCAAAAATTCTGGCCCTACAAATTTTAAGGATATTCCAATTTATCCTGGCTTTGCATTCAATAGTAGTGGTTTATGTGATTCGCAATATGTTATTTACAATGATACCTTTATCAATCTGGGTATTATTGGAAATGGAAGTTCTGTTAATTTTTATTATGGCGATGGCATATATTTCCATATATCAATAGTAGCCTCAAACATTCACAATGCTTTGTGGAAATTTACTCAGATTCATCCACCCTTATTTAAATTAAATTATTATTACACAATTTTTAATGTGTATGAGCCCCTTGTATACCGCAATACAGTATATTTTACAGGGACTGATGGGTACCTATATGCCCTTGATCTAAAGGGAAATCTTTTATGGGAAAAATATATCGGATCTTCCTTTTTCACTTATATATTTCCTGATGGAAATTCCCTTTATTTATTTGGAATTAATTTTTTCAGCTACAACAACTCATATTATTTTACAGGTGATTCCATTTATAAAATAAATTTAGAAAATGAGCAAATTCTGTGGAATACCGAAATATGCAGATGGATGAATCTTATAATTTTCTCTAAAGGTATATATATTCCAAGTTACTGGAATAATACTATATATTTGCCTTTTGGAAATACGATTTATAATATAAATGGATTGAACGGTAAATCAGAAATACTGAATTATTATTCACAGGATTTCGCACATCCTCTTACTTATGCGGACAATGCACTTTTTGGTGAATTTAATAACAGTGTTGTTAAGATTGATATAAAGAATGGAAATATATTATGGAGATATAATGTGTCTGATCCATCGCCCTGTACTATTTATAATAATAAGGTGGTATTTGCCACTGCACATGGATATACTTATGCATTGGATGAAAATACTGGAAAAGAAATATGGAAAACATATACACAATTAGGGGTAGAGGGACCGGTTACAATTTCAGCAAACCAGATTATTTATGAATCTGGTTCAAGTGTAGAAAAATGGCCCACTATGCACCCAGCTTCATTTTATGGAATAGTAGCTCTGAATTTAAATGATGGAAAAATATTAGATTATTTTGGAATTTTTTGGGAACCTGGTGGTCTAGGTTATAACTATATTGAAACACAAAACTTATCATCTTATATTGGGATTGGGATTCCAAATCCCATCTATTATTTTATATTTGTTCCTAAAGATGATGTGGTCACGTATGATCCAATGAGTTTATTTTTACCTGATGTCTTTGTTGGATATATATCACATTACTACATATGGATCTCATCAATACTTATAATCTGTATAATCTGGGTACTAATACTAACATATATACTCCTCAAAAGGAGGCATAGGAAATAAAAAATAATGACCTTGTTGATTTTTAACATCATAACTAATATCTTTCGCTCCTCCATTCTTTTATAAAACATCAAAAGAGTACAGATATTCTGATTTAACCCTCCTAAATTAAAATTTATTTTCCTTCTGCGTTTTTTCGAATTTGCTACCAAGATTCTCTTTAATTTTTAGCTATTCTGCTCCTGAAAATGATAGGGTCTGTAAAGGCAAGATCAAGATACTGGATTTTCAGACCTGTAATGTGAGATGAGTCTATTCTGATTGATCACTAACCTGCAAAGGAATTTATAGGATCAGTCCAGCTGGGACCCAATCAGGGTCTTCAATAGGCACTGAAACTGCAAAGGATTTAAGGCTAATCTAGAAGCACAGGGGAGCATGAGACCAGAACTTCGTACAAATATTTTTTTGTACATTGATAAATCAGATCAAATACAAGGAAGAAGAGGCAGGCATACAAGTAATGATACAAGAGGAAGATTATACAAGCAAGTGTTCATTCCTTGACAATGAAAGCATTGAACATCATGATGAGTAAATGGGAAAAAGAATAAAAAAGGGCATTTTCAGGTCAAAAAATAAAATACTAATACATGCGGATCTCAATGATTTATATAATATAATAAGTAAGGCAATTCCTGAACCATTTGCGGACGGGATAGAGGTTATAGGGTTATACCCACGAAGTTTAAGCATCCCAATTTACAGGGATGATAACTTCCAAAGGTGGATGTTAACATGGTTAACAAAAACCATAACCTAAACATCATCTTTAAATTTGGAATCATTTATGGATCTATAATGAGAATCGGTCTTACTACCACGGTTCCTGTTGAGCCCATATTCGCAGGCAACCACATACCTACTGATTTAAACAATATTTTCATTACTTCTGAAAATCCAGAATATTATGTGGAAAAGGCAGAAGTTGATGGATTTCCATATAATTCCTGTTCCTGGATAAAAGGTCTCTATTCTGTTGCTTTAAATAAAGGATTTGATGCTGTTATAGGTGTGGTGAGGGGTGATTGTAGCAACACCGAATCCCTTTTAGATTTTTTATCATTTAAAGGAATAAAGGTAATTCCTTTTTCTTTTCCATATGATAAAAGTAGGAAAAAATTAGAAGATGAAATAAAAAGATTCATAGAATTACTTGAATCAAATGAAGATAACATGAAGAACACAATAGATATTGTTGATAAGGCTAGAAGGCTTGCATGGATTATTGACGAACTTACTTTAAAAGATCTTGTAAGTGGTTTAGAAAACCATTATTATCTTGTTAATACAAGTGATTTTTTTGGTGACATAAGCGTGTATATTAAAAAAGCAGAAAATTTTATTAAAGAAGCAAATAATAGAAATAAAATAGAATATAATCTTAGGATTGGTTACATTGGTGTACCCCCCATATTTACTGATATTTATAACTTCTTGGAAAAAAATGGTGTGCATGTTGTTTTCAATGAGGTACAGAGACAATTTTCTATGCCATTTCCTGAAAAGGACTGGATAGATAAGTATCTTGAATATACATATCCCTATACTGTACAGGATAGATTAAGGGACATAAAAAATGAAATAGGTAAAAGAAAAATAGAGGGAATAATTCATTATGTCCAGAGCTTTTGCCATAGGCAGATAATAGACTATATCATAAAGGATAGCATAGATATACCGGTTCTAACAATAGAAGGAAACAGGCCTGGAGTGCTTGATGAAAGGACAAAAATAAGAATAGAGAGCTTTATAGATATGCTTTTGTAAGAATTCTATACTGATCCATTCCAATCCTAAATGCCTTTATATTGGATTCCCATGAGTATTCTGGGAATTGAATTTTTATAGATTCTTCAATGTCTTTTTCTTCGATTGGTAGAAGTTCTGTGGCAAAGGCAGCTCCAAGCAGGACCATATTTACAGACTGCAAATTACCTGTTTGTTTGGCAATATTGACAGCATCAATGCCTATTATATTCCTTATATCAAATTTTTTTATTATTTCCTCGATGTCTGGATATTTTTCATCCCCAATGTTTACAGTAAATGGTATAATTCTTTCAGTGTTCATTATTATTCTTGTTTTCCTTGAAGCCCTTTTTAATGCCCTTATTGTCTCCAAGGCCTCAAAGCCAATTATTAGATCTATCTTACCTTCAGGTATTATGGGCCCATAAACATCTCCTATTCTTAGATCCACAGTTACAATTCCACCACGCTGTGCCATACCATGTATTTCAGACATTACCACGTTTATACCCTTCCTTGCAACTGTATTTCCTAGTATAATACCTGTTGAAACAACCCCCTGTCCACCAACGCCCACAAGTGAAATATTAACATTATTCATTGTTCCACCCTCTCTATAGCATGGAATCCACAAACAAGGCTAGTGGAACAAACACCACATCCATCGCATAAAACAGGATCTATTTTGACACTACCATCACTATCCACATAAATGGCAGGACATGTAAAATTCTTTACACAGTTCATACATTTTGTGCATTTTTCCTGATTAATCTGATACCTTATCCATTTTCCCTCCCTTCTCATCCTTTCATCCCTTAAAAGTGCGCACTCTCTCTTTGCAATTATTACAGAAACTCCATCTGAATTTGCTGCCTCCCTTATGGCCACCATGGTTTCCTTCAAATCATACGGATCAACGGTCCTTACATATTTTACGCCAATACCCTTAACAATTTCCTCTATTGATATCTCTTTAGCAGGTTCCCTGTAGGCATTAAAAGGTAGACCTGGATTTGGTTGATGCCCTGTCATTGCAGTAGTACGATTATCTAGAATTATAAGAACAACCCTATGGTTGTTGTGTACAGCATTTATCAGGCCTGGTATTCCTGCATGGAAGAATGTGGAATCGCCAATAAATGAGATTACTGGCTGGTCTGTGGCTTGTGAAAAGCCACTTGCCGAACCAATGGAGGATCCCATACAAAGCAGAAAATCAGACATCTGATACGGTTTTTGGTAGCCCAGGCTATAGCAACCAATATCGTTAGGATATATTGGATCCTCAAGCCTTAGCTGTTTTGAAACAAGCTTTGTTGCATAAAATGTTGCTCTATGTGGGCATCCGGGACATAAAACTGGCGGTCTGCTAGGAAGTTTTATTTCACTATATTTATCATCCTTTTTAATTTCTATACCAATGATTTTTGATAATATTTCCATTACCCTGTCGGGGTTAAATTCATAACTCCATGGAGAAAAGCCATCCATCTTTCCATTTATAGAAGTATTTATTCCATATATCTGGGCAACGTTCCTTACCTTTGTTTCAAGGTATGGATCTAGTTCCTCAACAACAATCACCCTCTTGTGTGAATTAAGGAAATCTGAAATCTTTTTTTCAGGAATTGGAAATGTAAAACCAAGTTTAAGTATATCAATTTCAAGGCCAAGTTCTATTATTGCGTCCTTTACTGAATTGTATGCAGCCCCAGATGTAATAATACCTATATCAGAGCCTTTTCCCTCAACTCTATTTATATACGAACTATCAGATTCTTCCTTTAAGGCATTATACCTTTCAATGAGTTTGCCCTTTTGCTTGTATGCATTTGAAGGAAGAAGTGTAAATTTCTCGAAATTTTTATTAAAGTGGCCCTTTGCCTTTATTTCCCCCTTACTTCCATATTCAACAATCCCTCTAAGATGACTAACCCTTGTTGTTGTTCTGAAAAGTACCGGAGTTCCATACTTTTCGGATATTTTGAATGCATAAACCAGAAAATCCTTTGCCTCCTGAGGATTTGATGGCTCTAAAAGAGGCATATAGGCGAATTCTGCGTAATGCCTATTGTCCTGTTCGTTCTGTGAAGAAAACATTGAGGGATCATCACCACTCATTATTACAAGTCCAGAGTTTGTACCTGCATATGAAACACTCATGAATGCATCCGCAGCCACGTTAAGACCCACATGCTTCATAAAAGTAAATGACCTTACTCCTGATGCCGCAGCAGCAGCCACAGCCTCAAGGGCAACTATTTCGTTGGTGGAATACTCAAAATAAATTCCAGCCTTTTTTGCTATCCTAGAAAGTACATCCCCCACCTCACTTGAGGGTGTTCCAGGATATGTTGCAGCAAAACCCACCCCCGCCTCAATCATACCACGAACAATAGCTTCATTACCAAGCAAAAAATATTTGCCTGAATCATTTAATAAAACATCATAAACACTCATTTTTATTGCACCTTCATTAGAGATTTGGACCATTTTTCCTTTTCTACTAAAATTCTCCATGCCTCATCCACATCATTTTGAATTTCCCTTATCTCATCTTCAGTGAGATGCCTGAATCTTCCCTGAAGGGCAAAATAATCCTTTACCTTAACTTCCTTTTTGGGCATATATGTAATGTTGTAAACACCATTTTCTACCTCATACAATGGAAATATCTTTGATTCAACGGCCAGTCTGGCTACTTCTACACTCTTATTTGGTGATACTAGCCATCCTGTTGGACATGTTGAAAACACTTGGTAGAACTTAGGTCCCTTTATTTTTTTACCCTTTTCCAGTTTTTTAATGAAATCCTCTGGAAATGCAATCGAGGCTGTTGCTGTGTAAGGTATACCATGTGCTGCCATTATTTCAACCATATTCTTTTTCTTCTCCTTTTTCCAGTCCCTTATTTTTCCCACCTGTGTTGTGGTGGTCCATGCACCCTTTGGTGTGGATGATGATCTCTGTATTCCTGTATTCATATACGCTTCATTATCATACATTATGTAAAATATGTCCTCCCCTCTCTCAACAGCACCGCTAAGAGATTGTATACCAATGTCTGCAGTACCACCATCACCTGCAAATCCGACAACATTAACATCCTCTATACCCTTTGCGGAAAGTGCCTCTCTTATTCCAGACACCGCTGCCCCAGTAACCTCAAAGGCAGTATAAAGGAGTGGCACCTCAAGGGCCCTTGATGGATAAACACCTGGAATTACTGCCCAGCAACAGGCAGGTATGGTTATTATTGTATTTTTACCCAATGCCTTCAATGCATATCTCATTGCTAAAGTGGCCCCACAACCAAGACACGCAGTATGACCTGGAAGCATGTATTCTTCTTCCGGTATTGTTAAATTTTTCAATTTCACCACCTCTTATCACCAATTAATCCTACCCATTCATAGTCCCTATCAAGTCCCTCCTTGCCTATTTTTATAATGTCATTAAATATTTTTTCTAAAATATCTAAAGTTATGTCCCTGCCCCCTAGACCTCCTATATACCCCTTAACTGGGATTGAAAGACCATAAAGACTATTTCTCACCTCCGAGAAAAGAGCGCCGCCATATCCGAATGTATAGCTTCTATCAAATATACCAACAGCTCTCCTATTTTTAAGTATCTCCCTTAACCTCTCATGCGGGAATGGTCTAAAGGATCTTATACGTACGAGGCCAACATTCTTCCCATTTTCCCTAAGTTTATCAACAACCTCTTTTCCAGTGGAGGCCACGCTACCCATTATAACAAGAATATAATCAGCACCATCTATCCTGTAAGTGTCTATACTCCCCCCATAAGATCTCCCAAAATTCTCCTTAAATAGTGAATCAACTTCATCAATTATTTTCAATGCACTTCTCATCGCCTCATGACCTTTGAATTTGTACTCCATAAAGGGACCCTCTGGCATAACCAGAGATCCGAAACCCATTGGGCTTGAAGGATCAAGCTTGTATTTAGGATCATATTCGGGTAGGAATTTATCCACAAGTTCCTGTGAAGGTATATCAACAGGCTCCATAGTGTGGGAAAGTATGAATGCGTCTTCTATCACCATTATAGGTAAGAGAACATTTTCATTCTCAGCTATTCTATAAGCCATGATTATGCTGTCCAAGACCTCCTGATTGTTTTCTGTGTATATTTGTAACCAGCCTGTATCTCTTTGTGAAATAGTATCCTGCTGATCGCTCCATATTGACCATGGAGGTCCCAGGGCCCTGTTTACAACACTCATTACAATTGGTAACCTGGCACCTGCAGCCCAGTGAAGCATTTCATGCATTAATGCCAGACCGTGAGAGGATGTTGCTGTAAATGTTCTTACACCTGTATTTTCAGCTGCAATGCATGCAGCCATTGCAGAATGCTCGCTCTCCACCCTTATATATTTTCCATCAAATTCACCATTTGCAATAAATTCTGCAATCTTTTCAACAATGGTTGTTTGTGGGGTAATAGGATAAGCAGCCACCACCCTTGCCCTTGCAAGCTTTGCTCCCCATGCGGATGCATAATTTCCAGTTAACATTTTTATCATAAAATCATTCCTCCAATTTCTCCTCAAAAACCATTTCTATACACTTTACAGGACATTCATTTGCACATATACCGCATCCTTTGCAATAGTCGTAATCTATTTCAGGTGCATCAAGCTTACCTATTGCTGCATTCTTTGCAGTATATTTTTCTGCACTAACAATTTTTATTGCAGGCTCTGGACAGAATTTCCAGCAAATCATGCACCTAATGCATTTATCATAAAGTATTACAGGCCTGAAGGTTCTCCATCCTCCAGTTTTATTACCAGTACTTGGTACTGTTGCTATAGGTGTTGGAAAATCATTCATCTTTTCATCACCTTCACACTCTTGTATGCCTCCTCCGCGGAGGCAATATTTTCATCAACCATTCTTGAAACAACCTCACCTATTGCCTTTTTTACAGACTCTAGGGAAACAACACCACTTGCAGCTGCATATGCCCCAAGTATTGAGGTATTTACTATTGGCGCAGAATGTGATCCAAGGCTATGTTTAAGTGCAATCTCTGATGCATTTACAGTTGCAACTGTTTTTATATCAAAAAGGAAATCCTCAGGATTTTTGACCGTGTTTATTAGGATTAAGCCATCCCTTTTCATTCCTGCTATGACGTTTACAGCATTAACAAGGGAATGATCCAGCACTATAACGTGGTCCGGGCTGTATATCTGAGTTTTAACCCTGATTGGTCTTGAGTCGATTCTAGTAAATGCTGTTACAGGCGCTCCCCTTCTTTCAACACCGAAATATGGGAATGATGATACATATTTTCCTTCCATGAAGGCTGCAGTGGCGAGAATTTCCGACGCAATAACTGCACCCTGTCCTCCTCTTCCGTGAAATCTTATCTCAAGCATTCATTAGCACCGATTCCTAATTGTACGATGATATTAAAAATTTTCCAAATTCAAATTCTTTTAGAATAAATAAAATTAATAATATAAAATTTTTACAATTAAGTAAAATTTTTATAAATGCAAAAAATAAATGTTTTGTGAATGAATCATTGGAAGAGACTTATATAGAACCAGTGGTAATACCCAATTTTATTTATAAGATTTGGAAGGAAAGGCTTAAGGAAAATTATAACATAGAAATAAGCAAAGATATCCTTGAGGTTTTGATTAAAACCTATTATGTAAGAAGTACATGGAAGTGGCAAAGGGCATATAAAAATATAGTAAACATCCTTGTTAGTAAGGGCATATCACTTAAGGATTCAAAATCAATCGCAAAAAGAATAATAAAAATTTTTGATGGAAGCATTCTAAGGGAATGAAATGAACAAAAAAGAACTTGAAAAAATAATTGGATCACTTGAGAAACTAAAGGTTAAAAAGGTACTTTTTGAGCAGTATGAGACACCCCCAGATATTGTTGCCGATATAGCATTTATTGCAATGAATGATATTAATGGGAAGGTAGTTGCAGATCTTGGTTGTGGTAATGGTGCCTTTGCAGTGGCAGCATATTATATGGGGGCTAGGGAGATACACTGTATAGAAATTGATGAAGATGCACTTAAGATTGCTGAAAATAACTGTAGAGGAATGGGTATTAAAATGCACCTTGGTGATGTGAGAAATTTTAATATTAAGGTAAATACTGTTTTAATGAATCCACCTTTTGGATATCAGCTACCTGGGGCAGATAGAATCTTTATTATAAAGGCACTGGAAATAGCAGATGTTATTTATACTTTACACCATAGTGATGCTATTGATTATCTTAAAAAATTATTGTATAAAAGGGGTGAAATTGATTTTGAAAAAGATTATAAATTAAATATACCTTATGGGTTTAAGTTTCATAGCAGGGAATATAAAAAAATAGATGTAAAGCTAATAAGGATAAGGGTGAAAAAAGATGGATAGAATAGTATTGCCTGGAGAATATCTTGGAACTATAGAGGAATACGTGCCTGGACATAATGTGTATGAGATTAATGGAAAAATATTCTCCAATATCTTGGGTAGGATTGAAATTAATCAAAAACATATGATGATAAATGTAAAACCTTTACAGGAAATTCCATACCTAAGGATAGGAGAGGTAGTTTATGGTGTTGTTCAAGAACTTTACAATGATTTTGCACTAGTTACCATTGTTGGCATAGAGGGCATTGATAGGGAAATAGTTGGTGGAAGGCAGGATGGCATCATACATATTTCCAAGATATCTGAAAAATATGTTGATGAAATTGGAAAGATGTTTAGAATAGGTGATATTGTAAGGGCGAGGGTAATAAAATCAAAGCCATCAGTTCAGCTCTCTACCGCTGAACCTAATCTGGGTGTGGTTAAGGCATTATGTATGAAATGTAGGCATCCCTTAATAAGACAGGACAATTTTCTTTACTGTGAGCGTTGTGGCAGAAAAGAAACAAGGAAAATTGCAAACGATTACGGAAACATTAAAATAAAGGTAAAAAATAAACCATAATTAGAGGAAAATTTATGAAAAAAGAAAATGAAATAGAAAGGCTAAATAACGAGATAAAAAGGCTAAGAAAGGAAATGGATGAGCTAAAATCACTTATGCGTGAACTCGTTCAGGTTGTCTTTAATGATGATGAAGATGAACTTGACGAGAAGGGGCCATTTCCAAACAACTGAGGTGATTCAATGACAATGCCAATTAAAGTAATTGAAGAGTTTATGAATAAAAGAATATCTATGCTTATGAAGGATAACAGGATCCTTGAAGGTACATTAATAGGCTTTGATGAGTATATGAATCTAATAATTGATGATACTGAAGAAAAGATGAATGACTCTGTAAGAAAACTTGGTGTGGTGATAGTTAGGGGAAATAATATTTTAAGGATAGCTTCAAAGTGAATATGGTAAAATGCACACAATGTGGTGGAGAAATCGATGAAGTTACCCTCGTATGTAAAAAATGTGGTAAAAAATATACAAAAGAGGAGTATAATAATTTATTAACAGATTTTATTCTTTCCAGCCTAACGGAAAATACAATTGAAAGTAAATATGAAAGCGTTTCAAATGAACTGGATAACATAGAAAAGTGGTTGAAAGGAGAGAGTAAAAAGATAGAGGATATTGAAAACAAGGCTGTATCTCTTGAGGATGAGCAGATTATAAGATTGAAGGAGGAACTACTTGAAAAAAAGAGGGAACTGGACGAAAAAAGTGATGAACTGAAAAGGACCCTGGAGGATTTAAGACAGCTTAAAGAAAATGTAAAATTAACATTCAAAAATATTTTGAACAAATTAAATTTTCTAAATGATCTAAAAAATAAGAAAGATGTGATTTCAGTCCTTTTGGATTATTCAGATAGAATAAATGAGCTTGAAAACAAGATTTATGAATTAAGGTTTGAAAAAGAAAAATATGAAAGATTAATAAATGAAATAAGAGAAATAGTTAATGCTAATGATATAAAGGAAGTCAAGGAAAAAATATTATCTATTGCCATGGAAAATAATGATCTTAAGATAGAAATTGAGAATTTGCAAAACAGAATTCAGGTTCAAAAGGAACTTTGGGATGACTGGGTCTCTTCGCAAAATCCAGATGTGAGGGAACTTGCTGAAAGGGAGTTGAAGCTTAAGGAACAGGAACTGCTTATTGAAAAGCAGATGAAGGAACTTGCTGAAAGGGAAAAATTTGAAATTCCTAAGAAAGAATCATATGATACTACAGATATTAAATTTTTAGAGGAAGAGAATAGGCTACTAAAATCAGAGATAGAAAGATTAAATAATCTAATTAAGGCCCTGGCATCAGGTAATACTGAACTGTTGCAAAAATCAGAGGATATCTCAAATATTGAAAAATTAAAGATGGAAAATCAGAATTTGAAAACACAGATGGAAATAATGGAAAAGGAAATAAATGATTTAAAGGAAAAGATAAAATTTAAAGAGGAGGAATTTTCAAGGAGGGAGCAGGATCTACAGTTCAGGGAGAAAAAGATTGAACAGATGATGCGTGAAATTGAGTCCCAGAAAATAGAAATAGAGGAATTGAAAAAACTCGAAAAAGAGCATAAAATAGAGGATCTCGAGGAATTGATAAAAAGAAAAGAGGAGCAGTTACGTGAGAAGGAGAAATATCTAAGGGAGAAGGAAAAGGAGATAGAGGCAAAAACTAAGGGTTTAATAGAAAAAGAGATTTCAATGGCCCAAGAGGAGATATTGACAGAGATAAAGGAAGAAAAGGTAAGGACTGGAACAAGAAGGCTTGATGATCTTCTTTATGGTGGATTTCCATTGGGTTCAAATATTATTGTATATGGACCGGCATATACTGGAAAGGAAGTACTCATATATTCATTCCTTGCTGAGGGTGTAAAAAAGGGAATACCCGTGATAGTAATACTTGTTGATAAAACCATTGAAATTTTCGAGGAGGATATTAAATATGTACTACCCACATGGAGTACATATGTTGATAATGGTCTAGTGAACTACATTGATGCATACTCAAAAACAATAGGGGAGAAATGTGAAAGAAAGGGTGTAATTTGCATAGATTCTCAAACTGATATAAATGGCATTGTAAATGCAGTTGAGGATATATCATCCAAAATTAGGGAGAACTACAAATATTACAGGCTTGCGTTCTTTTCATTATCAACCATACTCACGTTCCTTGATGCGCCAACAGTTGTAAGGTTCTTGCAACCATTTACAACTAGGAGGAAAAAGGATAGGGCAGTGTCACTATATCTCCTTGAAAAGGGATTACATGAGGAAAATACAATACAACTAGTATCTCACCTTATGGATGGAACCATTGAATTTAAGACAGAGATGAACAAAATATATCTGCAGGTAAATGGTATTACAGAGGTACAGAGCAGGTCATGGATTGAAATATCACCTTCAAAGAGTGGAATTATAATGGGATCATTTACCCTCGGTCATATAAGATGATAAAGGTTTTTTATTTTAAAAACAGAAACGAATTGAAAAATTTTCTAGAATCATTAAAAAGAAAGTTTCTAAAGGGTGAAGGCGAATTTATTTATAGGATATCTGGTAACAAGCTACTTTTATTTTATAATGGGGAGATTGAGGGAGGAAATATTGCATATGTTATAAGTAAAATTGAAGAAATACCTGAATTATTGAAGGATTATGAATTTAAATCATTTGCAGTAAGGTCAAAAAGGAATAATTCCATGGAGGATAATAGAATTGTTGGAAAAATGATAAAGGAGAAGATGGGTAAAATTGTTGACCTGGAGAATCCAGATATAAAGGTTATTCTTGATGATATAGATGGTCTAACTATATTTTTCATCAAGTAAATTCATATTTTTTAAAAATTTACAAGAATTATTATTCAAGACTTTGTAATGCATTGTTTCATTTTTTATATTACTTAAATTTCAAAGATATTTACTTCAGATACTTTTCAATGATTATTAATTAAAAAAATTATTATCAAAAGTTTTATTTATTAAGAAAATCATTACCCATTAGCCGTGGTAGCTCAGCTGGGAGAGCGCCAGACTGAAGATCTGGAGGCCGCCGGTTCAATCCCGGCCCACGGCATTGATATAAGTTTTTAATATTTGAATCATATAATCGCCTATGAAAATCTGGTTTGGTGAGAATCAAACAAATGATGTAAGGTTAATGGTGAAGGCATCAAGTGTCCTTTTTTCAGGAAAATCAAAATATCAAAAAATAGATATAATTGAGAATCCCACCTATGGGAAAATACTTTTCCTAGATGGAACATTTCAACTTACAGAAAGGGATGAATATATTTATCATGAGATGCTTGCTCATATTCCACTTTTTTCTATAAGTAAGCCTGAAGAGGTACTTATAATAGGTGGTGGAGATGGAGGCCTTGCCAGGGAATGCCTTAAACATAATATAAAGAAATTAAAACTTGTTGAAATAGATGAAATGGTAGTGGAATTATCAAAGAGGTATTTGCCCTCTTTAAGTTCATCCTTTTCAGATAAAAGGATGGATCTTCTTATTGGAGATGGGGCTGAGTTCATATCTAAAACTAAGGAAAAATTTGATGTAATATTAATTGATTCAACTGACCCGGTGGGACCGGCAAGGGCACTATTCACTGAAGAATTTTACAGGAATGTAAAGATGGCCCTTAAAAATGGAGGTATTGTTGGGTCACAGACAGGCTCTCCCTTTTTATTTCCTGAACATATTAAGAATGCATATTTCAATATGAAAAGGGTTTTCAAGTATGTGTATGTATATGTTGCAACGGTCCCTACCTACCCCTCCTCAATCTGGAGCTTCACCTTCGCATCGGACGCTGAGATTAAAAGAAGAAGAGAAATAGATATTAAAACATCATACTACAATGAAAAAATGCACGATTGTAATGTAATACCCCAATTTGTTATTGACATGCTCAAGGATTAGTGTATCTTCCATTCCCTTTTTTTCTCTTCAAGCATTTCCTCATGTTTGGGTCCAAGCTTATAAGAAATAATCTCCAACTCCTTAAGATTTTTTAAAAATTTTGATTTACTGTCTGAGTTTATATATTCCTTAAATTTTTTTAATTTTTTCAAGGTGTCATAAAAATAATATAGGCCTATTAAGAAAAGTGCTATTGATAAGACAAATATCCAGTATATCCAATCACCTATATAATTATGAAAATCCTTTACATATGAAGGGGGTGAGGAAGAAAAAATTCCTAGGGTGGAAAAGGCCAAAAGAATAAATCCTAATACCATTAGTATAAAGGAAAGATAGATTATATATTCCCTCCAAATCCTCCAGTTCATCATCACACTTCATTGCTCCGCACTATTTTATACTTTCCATTGAATTTTTAATATACCCAAGAAGCTTGTCAAGTGCCCTCCTTCTGTGCGAGATTGAATTTTTTTCCTGAATACTCATTTCAGCAAGTGTTTTATCATATTTTTCAGGTATAAATATTGGATCATAGCCAAAACCATTTTTACCCCTTATCGAATATGAAATACTACCCTCAAGTGTGCCATCAAAATAGTAAAAATTTTTACCATCAAAATAGCCTATTAAAGAAATAAACCTTGCATTTCTATTTGAAATCCCCTCCAAAAGTCTTAAAATGCCCATATTTCCAATCTTCTCCTGAACGTAGGAGGAATAGGGACCTGGGAATCCTCCAAGAGAATCTATGAAAAGACCGGTATCCTCCAGGAAAAATGGTCTATTCAATATTCTGCTGACGTGTTTAAGTGAAAATTCAACAATCTCTTTAAGATTATCGGATTGGAGCTCAGGATACTCATAGTTATACCATTCTAATTCAATCTTAGATCTTAGAAATATCTCTTCATATTCAAGGAATTTATGCTGATTATGTGTTACAAGTATCATGAGTATCTCCTCCTTCCCTCTATCTCCTTCATTCTTTCTACGTTTACAATACCCTCAGGATAATATTTAAGATAACTTTGAATAATCCTTTCAAAATCCGCCATTAGATTTGAATGTGCACTGAGAAAGGATTCCTTCAATAGATGAAGATCTGTTCCAAGCTCCTCCACCTTTGAATTCAAATCCCCCATTGATGGATCTATTATGTAAACATTCATACCATCATACATTATGTTGCTTGTGGTAATGTCCCCATGTGAAATTCCTTTTTTATGCATTTTTGCAATATATAAACCTATTACATCGTCAATTCTATACCTCTCATTTTCTGGTATTTCTTCAAATATTTCCCTAAGGTTTTTACCCTCTATAAATGAAATTTCCATAATCCCTTCTCTAAGGTCAATATCTAATACATATGGAGCATTTATACCTAGTGCTTTTATTAGATTCAAGATCCTTGCCTCCCTTTTTGTTCTTTCCCTCCTTAAAAAATCGTCAATCTCCTTTATCCTGTATGCCTTTCTTATCCTCTCCTTCCTTATTGTCTCTATATCAAGATACCTTGATTTAATAATCCTCGCCTCTGCACCGGGGAATTCAGGATAATTTTTAAAGTGGACCTTTTCCTTTACCCAAGGGGCATCTATGGAGTCTGCCCTGAACTTCTGGTCCACCCAAGTATCCTCAATATCCATTTTTATTCCCTCCCTGTGCATTATCATTCCTAGATATGCAATCATTACCCCATTATCCACACAAAGATCAGGTGGTGGTGTATGAAGAATAGCACCCCTTTCATCCGCCATGATTCTCATCATTTCCCTTAACCTTCCATTCCTTGCAACTCCACCCGTAAGTAATACCTCATCCTTATGGAGATGCGCAAGGGCCCTTTCTGTCACCTCAGTCATCATTGAAAAAACTGTTTCCTGTAATGAGAAGGAGAGATCCTCTGGAGAGGCCCCTTGCCTCAGATATGATTTAAGTGCGGTCAATATCCCTGAGAATGAGACATCCATACCCTTTATTGAATAGGGAAGGTCATAGTATATTTTTCCATTTTTCGCCAATTTTTCTATCATTGGACCTCCAGGAAATGGTATGTTTATCTCTCTTGCAAACTTATCTAAAAGATTTCCAATACCTATGTCAAGAGTCTCTCCAAAAACCCTGTACCTTCCATTTGAATATGATATTATCTGAGTATTTCCACCGGACACATAGGTCATTACAGGATCTTCCACACCACCTGTCAATCTTCCTATTTCGAGGTGGGCAATACTATGATTAACCCCAATTATTGGAATATTCATCTTTAAGGAGATTGCCCTTGCAGCTGTAGCAACAGTTCTCAAACATGGCCCTAGACCGGGACCCTTAGAGAATGCAACCAGGTCAATATCCTTCATATCTATTTTAGCAATTGACAATGCCTTTTTCAATGAAGGTATGAATTTATTAGAATGGTGAACAGCAGCCTCTCTAGGATGTATTCCACCTTCTTCAGGCACAAACATGTCCATTATGTTGGCAAGTATTTTTTCATCTTCAATTATTCCTATGCCTAGTGTGTGCGCGGTACCTTCTATTCCAAGGACTATCATTGCATCCTCCTCCTTTTGCCATTTATCCTTCTTTCCATGGACTCTTCATAGAATGTAGAAATCTCTTCGATACCCTTCATCTCAAGCATTGAAAATATGAAATCTCTATATTCAAGATTTACCCTCACTCCCTTGGATTCAAGAATCCTTGAAACGTATCTTGTCAAATACCTTCCCCTTCTATCATTATCAAAAAGAATTATTACTTCATTGTACAAATTCGAAATAATTTCAGAAAAATCATATAATGACTTTCCCCTATTGAAAATTATTATCTTTCCTTTAAGCCCTATTTTTCTAAGGGCCTTTTCATCCCTTATTCCCTCAACTATTACAGGTGTATTTTCATTTATCTCTATTAATGAATCAAGTAAAGAAAGAAATTTTTCATCATTCATCTTCCTCTACCTTCTTAAGTACAAGTAACATCCTTTCACTTTTACTTGAATTAAACCTTTTGCAATCATATCCTCCATAAACATTCTTTATTTTTAAGCCCGATTTATTTGCAATTTCTTTCATTTCCTGATAGTTTTCAGGATAGAGCAAAAGCATTGCTGTCTCCCTCCGGTATTCACCCATTTCAAATATATCATAAATATATCTGAGATGAAGAATCCTCATGTCAGGAGAAAAATATGGAACAAAGTATCTATATATCTCTGTTTCCCCTCTTATTTTGTAATCCCCCAGATAAACAACACCCTCTTCAAGATCTGGAGGCATTATCGCATCAACAAATATCTTTCCATCCTTATTCAGATGCTTTTTAGCATTTTTAAGTAACTTTATTTTATCATCAGAATTAAACATTAAAATTGAATTTAGGCCTATTATTATATTATCAAATTTCTTTTTAATTGAGAATTCCCTTGCATCTGCCTTAATTGCTACAATTTTTTTATCCTTGGATCTCATTATTGAAAGCATCCTCTCATCTATATCTAGACCATACCTTTCTTCCAAATTTTTCAATGATGATATAATTCTTCCTGTTCCGCACATTATTTCAAGAAGGGACTTTCCCTTTACAAATCTTCTGTAAAAATCAATATCTTCACTTAGATCACCATATAAAAGGTCGTAATATTTCCACTCAATATCGTATATTGATTTCCTTAGCATTTTATAGCTTGTATCCTATCCTCCTTAAAAATTCTTTTCTTTCTTTTTTATCCTGATCACTCTCAACCCCTAGTGGTTTGTAGCCATCAATTACCCCTAATACCCCCCTCATATCCCCCTCTTCATATATTATCACCTTAAGTGGATTGGCAGTGGCTGCATAAATAGTAAGCACCTCTTGAACATTTTTTATTGCGTTCAAAACGTTTATGGGAAATAAATTTTTTAACAAAATTATAAAGAAGTGACCCGCCCCTACCTTCTCAGCATTCTTTATGGCATATTTAATAAGTATATCATCATTTCCCTCATATCTGATTAGCCTTTTTCCAGATGCCTCACAAAAGGCCAAGCCGAACTTTGCTCCAGGAACGGATGTTACCAAGGTCTCATAAAGGTCCTCTGCACTTTTTATAAAATGTGTCTGACCTATTATTACATTTATCTCCTCATCGGGCTTTTCTATATCTACTGTAAAAATTCCCATGTTTAATAGATTAAATAATTTTTTATTTAAAAATTATGGTCAAATAAATTTTTAAAATTATTATAATTAGGGCAAAATTAAAATCTTATATATTTACAAAGGCATTAATGTTTGTGGAACAAGGGCAGTTGATTGGTCTTAAAGGTAAGCGTATTTTTATAGTTAAAGTGAGTGGGAAAAAGGAATGGATACCAGGATTAGGTGTTATAGAAACATCGAGATTTCTTAAATTATCCTTCGGAGACACCATAAAGATATTAGACCATGAATTTTTAATTGTTAGACCCTCTCTTGAAGACATTTTATCAAACATGGAAAAGATAACACAGACAATATCAATAAAGGACATCGGATTTATGCTTTTAAAATCCGGGGTGAGGCCAGGGTCAACAGTAGCCGAGGTGGGAGTGGGATCTGGTTATCTCTCGGTAAGTATTCTATATTATATCATACCTGGGATCCTTTATGGATTCGATTCTTCATCATCTAATCTTGAACATGTTAGTAATATAATGAAATGGCTTGGGTGGGATTCTCATTTTATTTCAATTAAGGTTGATGAAAGAATTAATTTTATGAATAAAAAGTACGATGCAATTTTCCTGGATATACCCGATCCATCAGCAATTTCAAGAGAATGCTACGAATCAATCTATGAAAATGGAAGGATAATTGCCTATCTTCCAAATATAAATCAGGTACATTTATTTGCTGAAAAAATTAAAGATACTGGTGCGAAAAGTATAGAGGTATATGAAATAATAAGCAGACAATGGAAGGTAGGTCAAAGGGAATTAAGGCCTATAAATACAGGCCTTCTCCACACTGCGTTCATTGTTGTGGTGGGCAAATAGAAAAATTTAAATATAACTGGTTATTAACCATAAATGAACAACCATATGTTAATATGGAGGTGAGAATATGGTATTCAAAAAGAAAAGGGATGAGGATGAATTCAATTTCGATTTCTTCTTTGATGATTTCGAAGAAGAATTCAGGAGAATGAACGAAAGGATCTCTAGGATATTTAATGAGATTTCCAGGCACATGGGTGATGTACAGGGTCCATTTGTATATGGATTTACAATGAAGATAGGTCCAGATGGGAAGCCCAGGATTGAGGAATTTGGTAATGTCCCGAAGATGGGCTTCAGCGAACTTGAAGGCTATAGGGAGCCACTGGTAGATGTTTCGGATGATGAAAAAAATGTTTATGTGACAGCAGAATTACCAGGAGTTGAAAAGGACCAGATAAACCTTCAGGTAGATGAGACCACGGTCACCATAAGAACAGACGTGCCTGAAAGGAGGTACTATAAGGTTATTGAACTACCAGAGAGGGTAAAGCCAGAAACAGCCAAGGCATCTTATCACAATGGTATCCTTGATGTAACATTGGAGAAGGAACAGCCAAAAAAGAAGGGAGGAACCAGGGTAAAGATAGATTGAATATGACAGACATTGATTCAATATTATCTGCAATTGAAAACAGGACAAGGAGGGAGATACTCTCCAGGTTAATACACGGAGAGGTTTATCCCCTCCAGCTTTCAAGGGAGCTTGGTATATCACAACAGGCAGTAATGAAACATCTCTACATCCTAGAAAAAACCAACATAGTTAGAATGCGAGGAATTGAAAAAAGCGAAATTGGTCCAAATAGGAAGATTTACAGTTTGGATGAGAGCTTTATTTTAAATATATATCTTACACCCTATTTTTTTGATATAAGGAAAAGGGAGATTAACAACTATGATGAGAACATTGGAAATGTTGATGATCCAATATTAATGCTTAAAAAAATAGATGAAGAAATTGAAGAACTGGAGGAAAGGATAGCACAAAAAATATCAATAAAAAAGAAGATACTATCCATAATAGATAATGAAATTATTCCCAGGATGGATTCAGACATAGAGAGGGAGATTTTTTCTGAGTATATTAAATCCTGGAATGAAGAATACGTTGCCGGGGTAGTTGGTTTACCAGATAACATAGTAAAACAAATATTGAAAAGGATAATGGATGAATATCTTTGAAGAAAACACAGAAATTTATGACTTATGGTTTGATAGCCATAAGATTCTTTATCATAACGAGATTAAATTATTAAAAAATTTTATAAAAGCTGAAAAATTTGGCCTTGAGATAGGTGTAGGTACAGGTAGGTTCGCATCTAAACTAGGTACAAAAATTGGAGTTGATACAAGCCTTAAAATGCTTAAAATTGCAAAGGAGAGAGGAATTGAAATAATACAGGCAAGGGGTGAAAAATTACCATTCCCTGACTGTGTATTCGATTATGTTTCAATCATAGTAACTATTTGTTTTGTTGAAGATCCCCAGTGTGTATTAAATGAGGCCTATAGGGTAATCAACAATAATGGAAATCTTTTCATTGCAATAATAGAAAAGAATAGTGAATATGGAAAATACTATTTAAAAATAAAAAATGAAAATCCTTTTTATAAATACGCAAATTTTTTTACAATAAAGGAAATAGAGGCAATGGCTGAAAGTGCAGGTTTTATAATAACGGATTATGCACAGACTCTCTTCTTCCCCCCTGGTAAGGAAGTGGAAGAGGAATGGAAAATGGGCTATGGTGAAGGATCCTTTGTCCTTATAACAGGGAAAAAATTTAAGAAATAACTAGGATCTTAAATCCCATGGATTTTAAACGATCGATAAGATCTCCTATGAAGAAACTACCTGTAGGATAGTTTTTTCTTTTTTTAAATGCAATAACATCAACATTTCCCTTCAATTTTTCCAAAATTTCCAAAAGATCCCCATGAAAATTATTATACCCAGGAATTGGCCTATTTTCATCAGGGGTATATATTAAAATATCCTTGGCAAAATCCCTTACATAATTTAAAACCTTCATATCCGAATCATCGTAGTATATTACAAGGATTCTCATAACATCACTGTTTGCCACTCAGCCCGCCCGTCTTTCATCATTTTCAGCAATTGTAGGGATCATCACAGTGGCATCAGTATATTGTGTAATTTATTAATAAATTTTTCATATTTTTTTCATGAAATCTTTAAAATATAGTTATGCATTATAGGTTTAGTGAATTGCCTATGTATGATGGTGGTTACCTTATCATAGCGGTGGCTTTTGTGTTTACTCTTGTTGCAGTCTTTCTCCTGCTTTGGATAGAGAATAAAATTTCAATGAAACACCAGGAGAAGGATAGAAATGATACATATGAATGTGGTGAAAAAACAATTGGTGATGCAAAGGGTCCAATACATATACAATATTATTTTGTGGCCTTAATGTTTACAGTTTTTGACGTGGCTGTTGTTCTCCTTATACCATGGGCATTCAGTGCAAAATATATTTTCAATGCATATCTCATAGCATTTACATTTATAGGTATAATGCTTGTAGGCCTATTATATGCTATAGAAAAGGGTTATATGGAATGGAGATGAGATTATGGCAGATTCAATATTTTTTGCAAAGCTCGAGGAGGTAATTAACTGGGGCAGAAGCAATTCAGTGTGGCCATTTACATTCGGCCTTGCCTGTTGTGCAATTGAGATGATGGGTACACAGGGTTCTCATTATGATATTGGGAGATTTGGGAGTGAAATTTTCAGGGCATCACCTAGACAGGCTGATTTGATGATTGTTGCGGGGACGGTAACAAAGAAAATGGCACCTAGGGTAAGAAGGTTATACGAGCAGATGGCATCACCCAGGTATGTGATAGCCTATGGATCCTGCGCCACCTCGGGTGGCCCTTATCAGGGCGCCTATTCTGTGGTAATGGGGGTGGACAAGGTGATACCTGTGGATGTTTATGTTCCAGGTTGTCCACCTACCCCTGAGGCCCTTATTTATGCAATCAATAAGCTCCAGGAAAAAATTAGGAAGGGTGAGGCAGGAAGATGATCATTGAAAGAGGAAAAATGAAGGATGGCAATGAATATATTTTAGTGAATCCAGAATCGCTCATAGAAGAATTAAAAAATCTAAAGGAAAATGGATACAATTACCTTGTTCTTATGAGTGCTGTTGATTACCTTAAATATAGAGAGGTAGTTTATCATCTTTCATCTTATAACGAAGAAAAGATGGTTGTTGTCAAGGTAAGAACAAGTGATGATGTACTTCCTAGCGCAACAGTACTATGGGATTCTGCAAACTGGTTTGAAAGGGAAATTTATGATCTAATGGGTATAAAATTTAATGGACATCCTGACCTGAAAAGGATATTCCTTCCGGAGGGTTGGGTAGGTCATCCATTGCGCAAGGACTATGATATTTCAAAGGAGCAGTTTGTTAACATGAACGATGATGGAACAGACAGGGTGAGTTTTGATCCTAAGGATGGGTGGTAAAATGGAGGAAAGGATAATAGATGTGAATTTTGGACCACAACACCCTTCTACCCACGGTGTCCTAAGACTAAGGGTAAAGTTAAATGGAGAAACAATAGTAGAGGCACACCCAATTATAGGATATTTACATAGGAATGCTGAAAAATTATCGGAAAATAAGTTTTATCCATCTGTTCTAATATTTATGGACAGGTTAGATTATGTGAGCAATCATAATATGGAACTTGGATATGTTCTTGCAGTAGAAAAACTTGCAGATATAGAGGTTCCAGAGAGGGCACAATGGATAAGGATGATGGTGGTGGAGCTAAACAGGATTGCAAGCCACCTGGTATGGCTTGGGACAATGGGTCTTGACCTTGGAATGATAACACCATTCTTCTATACCTTCAGGGAGAGAGAAAAGATAGTTCAGATGTTCGAGATGCTTTCAGGTGCAAGACTTACATACAATTATATTAGTATTGGTGGTGTTTATAAAGATATACCAAATGAGTTTAAAGATAAATTTCTTGAATTTTATAATGAATTTCCAAAGAGACTTGAAGAGATACAGAAGATATTTGATGAAAATGAGATATTCATACAGAGGATGAAGGGCATAGGCTACCTTTCCCCTGAGGATGCAATGAGCTATAGTATTACAGGTCCCGTATTGAGGGCAAGTGGAATAAAGTATGATATTAGAAAGAAATTCCCCTATTTACATTATGATAAGGTAGAATTTGAGGTTCCCACCTCGAATGAATGCGATAACTATGCAAGATATAAGGTAAGGATAGAGGAGATGAAACAATCCCTTAGGATAGCGAAACAGGCATTTGATAGAATTCCTGAAGGTGAATATTTCAACCCTGTTTATAGGAAACAGGGTCTGTTAAAAATAAAGGGTAAGGGTGAGGTTTATTCAAGAACTGAATCCCCTAGAGGTGAATTTGGTGTTTATATTGTTGGTGATGGTACTTACAGACCATACAGGGTAAGGATAAGATCCCCTGCATTCCATAATTTATCGGCAACAAACATAATGGTAAAGGGGCTGAAAATTGCAGATATGATTGCAACAATATCCACTCTTGATCCTGTTTTTGGGGAGGTGGATAGATGATCAATGTTCTTTTATTTATAGAATATATTTTGAAGTACCTTGGCATAGATTTCAGTGTCTATGGGATATATGGACAGTATGTTCAGGAAATTCTTGTATATTTAATAGCCTCATTACTGATTCTTCTGGCCGCATCACTTACAATAATAATTGTGATATACATATTCAGGAAATATATGGCAGACCTTCAACAAAGGATAGGCCCAAACAGGGTAGGTCCATATGGCCTCCTTCAGCTTATAGCGGATGCCTTGAAGATATTCGGTAAAGAGGACATTATTCCTGACAGGGCAGATCCATTGCTGTTCAGGTTTGCACCTTACATAGTTTTTACATTCCTAGTACTTTCATATCTTGTTATTCCCTACGGTAACCTTTTTGGACTTGACCTTACATTTGTTAATGTAAAGTATACTCTTCTCCTCCTAATTGCCTTTTCAGCAATAGCACCAATAGGTGAGGTAATAGCAGGGCTCTCTTCTGGTAACAAGTTCTCAATGCTTGGTGCCCTAAGGGCAGCTGCTCAGGATCTAAGCTATGAAATACCCATGGTAATATCTGCCCTGGGGGTAGTGGTCCTTTTATCAGGTTATGGAGATTCATTAAACCTCGCAAATATTGCAAAATACCCCTGGCCACTTGCAATCCTTGAACCCATCGGTTTCTTTGTCTTTTTCATAGCCATGGTGGCAAAGATGGCGGTAGTCCCCTTTGACCTTCCCGAAAGTGAAAGCGAACTTGTTTCAGGCTTTAATGTTGAATATTCAGGTCTCAGGTTTGGAATATTCTATCTCGGTGTATTTGGTAGTGTTTTTCTTGCGTCCCTCTTTATTTCTGTGGTTTATCTAGGAGGGGGAAGTGATTTTATATTTTATGGATCTGGCTATATCTGGCTATTAATAAAGGCCTTCATATTTATGTTCATTTTTCTTACACTTTGGATAGCACTTCCAAGGATAAGGGTGGACAAGTTTATGAACTTTGGATGGAAGATACTCCTACCACTTTCATTGATAAACCTTGTTTGGAGTGTAATGCTTGTAGGCCTGGGGGTGTTCTGAATGAAGGGAATTCTTAAGGGAATGTTACAGGTAATAAAACATCTTTTCAGGAAGCCCGTAACAGTTCAGTACCCGGAAGAGCCAATACCATGGCATACAAAGAGGTTTAGGGGTAGGGTTATATTAAATCTGGATACATGCATAGGCTGTACACTATGCTCACAGATATGTCCCAACCATGCAGATCATATGGTATATTATGATTATGATAACGGTAAAAATAAGAGAAAGATATATCCTGCAGTGAACATTGGTGTATGCACATACTGTGGACTTTGTCAGGAGGTATGTCCCACAGGATCAATAAGGCTATCCAACGAATTCGAACTTGCCTATTATAATAAGGATCTTGATTATCTTCCGGATAGACTTTCAAGGAGTGAAAAGGAGCTGATGAGACATGATTGAAACAGTATTCCTAATTGTAGGTATTATTGGAATAGTCTTCGGTATCTGGGCAGTCTCGGATAAAAATCTTTTGAGGGCTGCTTTCGCACTCACATTCTTCTTATTATCAATAGCAACTCTATATGTAATACTAAATGCACAATTCCTTGCCATGGTACAGATTCTTGTATATGTTGGTGCCGTTATTATATTAATATTATTCACAATAATGCTTACCAGGGGTGAGGAAGTTGAAGATTGATTTTTCACCCAGGAATATACTTTCCATAATAATTGCAATATTATTCTTTATAATGGTATTTACATTCATTTATAATTTAAGTGGAAATATATCAGGAAGGACTGAGGACCTGATAAATGTTGCCATGATTACCATGGGTAATTTTTCACCAGTATTTTTACTTATGTCAATACTCCTTCTTACATCTATGATAGGTGCATTCTATTTAGCTTCAAAGGAGGAGAAAAGATGATACCCCTTATCTATGTTTTGACAGTCAGTCTTATGATGTTTACAGTTGGTTTATATGGAATACTAACTGTGAAGGGTGGAATAAGGCTATTGATAAGCATTGAAATTCTTGTAAACAGCGCTAACCTCAACATAGTGGCATGGGCGGTCAATATAGCTGATTCATCAGGAATAATGTTTGTTCTTCTTTCTATTGCGATTGCAGCAGCAGAGGCAGCAATAGGATTTGCAATATTCGTTGCCCTTTACAGGCAGACAAAGGGAATTGGTCTAAAATCGTTGATGGATCTGAGGTGGTGAGCGATGTATCAAGTTGAAGAATTTTTAAATCCTGGTGTTCTTGCCGCCGTGCTAATATTCCTCATTCCAATAATCCTCTTCCCAATAATTTTACTTTTAGGAAAGAAATTTGAAAAATTCAGGAGATATTCCGGAATACTGGCAACATCCGGGATATTCATATCCTTCCTATTATCCTATTACCTTTATAGCCTAAATGAGTCATTTTATTACCAGAATGGGTGGTTTTATAATTTTACCTGGGGAGTATTCGTGGATCCACTCTCAATAGCAATGGCTATGATGGTATCAGGAGTATCATTCCTTATACATATGTTTGCTATTGGCTACATGGGTAAGGATCCTAACAGACACGTATATTTTGCTGAAACATCACTCTTTACAGGTGGCATGCTTGGGCTGGTTCTGAGCTCAAATATGGTCATGTTCTTCCTTTTCTGGGAGCTTGTTGGCCTGTGCTCATATCTATTGATAGGCTTCTGGTGGTTTAAGCCTAATGCTGCATCAGCTGCAAAAAAGGCCTTCATAGTAACCAGGGTGGGGGATGTTCTTCTGATTCTTGGCCTGGCTGTTTTATACTGGTCACTATTGCCAGTGATTAAAACAGGCGATCCACTTTCAATCTATAATATATTAAAATATGCGAATATTGTTCCTAAGGATCAGCTTGCATTGGCTGGTGCTTTGGTCCTTGGTGGTGCAGCAGGTAAGTCTGCACAGTTCCCCTTACATGTATGGATACCGGATGCGATGGAGGGTCCTACCACAGTATCTGCATTAATACACGCAGCTACGATGGTAACTGCAGGAATTTATTTAGTTGCCAGGATATACCCTGTTTATTTATATGCAGCTCCATGGGCAGGATATCTTGTACTTTATGTTGGTGCATTCACCGCATTTCTCGCAGGAACAATGGGCCTTGTTATGAACGATATCAAGAGAATTCTCGCCTATTCGACCATAAGCCAGCTTGGGTATATGCTTTCAGCACTTGGGCTTGGTATTGTTGCAAGTCAGTATACAATATCCATAAGCATATACCATCTCATAGTTCATGCATTCCTTAAGGCTCTCCTATTTCTTACTGCAGGAGCTATATTATATTCACTTCTTGATATAAGGGACATAAGGAAGATGGGTGGCCTATGGAAAAGGATGCCAATTACAATTACTGCAATGCTTATAGGAGCCCTAACACTTGTTGGATTTCCACCAACTGCTGGATATTTCAGTAAGGATGAAATTATTTCACTTTCCTATTATTTCTCAGAGCAAAACCCAGGAATATATTATGCATGGATACTTCTTTTAATAGGTGCATTTCTAACCACACTTTATACATTCAGAATGTTTTTCATTGTGGCACTTGGAAAGCCAAAGAGTTATGCGGCGGAGAATGCAAAAGATCCACCATGGGTAATGTTGGCGCCTATTGTAATTCTCTCTATATTTTCATTAATATACGGTATTTTCCAAGAAGGATTTTATAAATATATAGGGAATTTTGAATTTACATTACCACTTTATATTGAAATTTTGCCATTTATATTAGTGCTGTTCGGTATTTATATAGCATGGCTGTTCTATGGATCTTCTAGGTTCTCAGCTCAGAATTTTGCTAGAAAATCAGGATTTGCATACAGAATTGTTAAGGCCAAGTATTATCTAGATTATTTATATACAAATATAATTGCAGATAGGTTGATTGTATACCTATCATATGTTGTGGCCCTTTTTGACAGGTATATAGTGGATGGCTTTGTAAACGGTATAGGAAAATCATTCAATTATCTTGCTTCAATAACAAGGAGGCTGCAGACAGGCATTGTTCAGAATTATGCTACCTTTGTAATAATTGGATTAATCGTCTTTCTAATACTTGGGAAAATTATGGGGGTGATATGAATGGATTATCTTCTTTTACTTTTGGTCCTTCCCATACTATTTTCAATCTTTACATTAGTCTCTGGAAGATATTCAAAAATCCTTTCCCTTGTATTTTCTTCAATTATGCTTTTAACAGTTTTACTTTTCTATGAATTTATAAATACCAATTTTACCACAGATAAATTCTTTGGAATAGGATTTGATGTAGGTCTAAATTACCTTTCCTATCCCTTGATACTTTTGGTTACAATAGTTGTTTTTGCAGCCATATTCTACCAGGATCCAAAGATTGAAAGCTCCTATTTTTCCTATATCTTCTTCTTACAATTCTCACTCTTCGGCGTATTTATGAGTCAGAACCTTTTCCTCTTTTACATATTCTGGGAACTTGTGCTAATTCCATCATACTTTATGATAGGAAGATGGGGTGGTCCAAGAAAGGATTACACGGCACTTAAGTTTCTTATTTATACCCACGTTGGCTCGGTAATTATGCTTGTATCAATCTTTGTACTAGCATTTAACTATTATAGCCTAAATGGAACGTTCAACTTTGATTACAACCAAATATTTAGTGCAATGCCTTCAGGGGCACTCTACTATCTTGTTTTAACAGGATTTTTCCTTGCCTTCTTTATAAAATTGCCCACATTTCCCCTTCATACATGGGCCCCAGATGTTTACGTAGAATCTCCAACAACATCATCAATGATATTCTCAGGCCTCCTTTCAAAGATGGGTGCTTACGGAATTTTTGCAATTTTTATTAATTTTAAAGATTCCTCAGTGGGATGGCTTATACTATCATTAGGTATAATTTCACTTATATATGCATCATTTTCAGCACTTGCCCAAAAGGATTTAAAAAGAATGGTAGCATACGCAAGTATCGGTCATATGGGCTTTATATCTATTGCAGCAGGTGTTTATCTTATTTCCTCTTCAGAGTTAGCACTTGTTGGTGGTATGTTTATGATGTTTGCACATGGACTTATTATACCAATCCTTTTCGGCACAGTTGGCTCAATAGAGAGGTCCACGGGTACAAGGGCAATTAGGGATCTAGGTGGACTTACAAAAATGATGCCTAATCTTGCATTCTTAATGACAGGTGGATTTCTTGCATCACTTGGACTACCGGGACTGGCAGGTTTCATTGCTGAATTCTCAGTTGTTGTAGGTTCTTGGCAGGCAATAACATACGTTTCATTCCTCATAGTATTTGGTCTAGTCTTATCTGCAAGTTACCATATATGGGCACTTCAGAGAACAATATTTGGCCCATACAATAACTACCTAGGAAAAATTGGAGATATGATTCCAAGGGAATTCTGGCCTGTGCTAATTCTCTTTCTACTTGTTTTACTGTTTGGTATATATCCATATCCAATATACCATATGTTTCAGGCCTACATGGGAGGTGTTTAATGATGGAAATAATAATCCAATATCTTCTTCCCTCATTCGTACTTTTTGCATTTGGCATAGTTATTTTATTCTGGTCATTTATAACATCAAACAACAGGATATTTTCATTGTTCTCAATAGCTTCAGGCATAATATCATTCATTCTACTCCTTTTAAATTATGGGGCAAATTACAAATACTTTGACATATTCACCTTTGATACTGCTGGTACTATATTATCATTACTGTTCGTATTTTTAATGGTAATAATCTCCATAGCCACATACAGGTTTAATTTTTCACATTCAGAGATCTTCTACTCAATACTACTATTCTCCACAGGTAGCATGGTATTAGCGGTATTCTCAAATAACCTAATCTCAATCTTTGTCACGTTTGAGGCATCAAGCATAGCCACATACATTCTTGCAGCATATCCAAAATCAAGAAAATCACTTGAGGCTTCTATGAAATTCTTTGTAATAGGTGCACTTTCATCTGCAATGATAATTTTTGGTATATCATTCTACTATATTTCAACAAATTCATTCTCTTTAGGGCTTACATCGAATTCAAGTACATATATACTTTCTTTAATATTCCTTTTGGTGGGATTCGGTTTCAAGCTCTCATTATTCCCGTTCCATAGCTGGGCCATAGATACCTATAACGGTGCAAGATCCCCAGTTTCGGCCCTATTATCAACATCAAGTAAACTGATGGCATTTGCAATAATGATAAGAATATTCTTATTTACATTTGACATCTCATTCTCAAACTATGTGCAGATTTTCTTTATAATTATATCTATATTAACAATGACATATGGCAATGTAACAGCACTTGTTCAGAAGGATGTAAAGAGAATGCTCGCCTACAGCAGTGTTGCTAATGCAGGTTACCTCTCCCTTATTTTTACTCTTACAGGTGAAAATGCTCTTTCGCTCGCCCTTGCTGCAATACTAGTATTTTCAATTGCATATATATTGATGAAGGGAGGATCCTTCATTACAATGGAAAACCTTGAGGAAAAGGGAACCACACTTAATGATATCGCAGGGCTTGGAAAGAAAAGGCCACTTCTTGCATTCTCATTCACTGTTTTACTCTTTTCACTTGCAGGGATACCACCTACTCTTGGTTTTATGGGAAAATACTTCCTTTTCCTCAGCCTGATAGAAGGGGGACTATGGTGGCTGGCCATTATAGCAGTTTTGAACTCGGCCATATCAGTCTATTACTATTTCAGGGTAGTGATGTACCTTTATTGGAAAGAATCTAATGTGGAAGTTGAAAAAAATAGGCATATAGACTATGCAGTATTTTCTCTTGCAATCCTTACACTCGCTGTTGGCATAGTAATTCCAATTATTTTCAATTCCCTTTATAATTTATGGGGTGGTTTGCCATGATAACTGAAAGGCTATATATCTCCCTTTTAAATACCACCTTGATTTATGGGGAGATAAATGAGAGTTATAGAGCGCTGGAAAAGCTTTCAAAATTAAGAGGAAATAGACTCAGGGAAGGTATTTATATCTTTGCAAGAATACATATGGATGCACTCGAGCAAAGGATAACAATCAAGGAGGCAAAGGAAAGACTAATTGCATTATCAAAGGATTATCCCGAAATATTTATGCTTGACAGGGAATACACTGGAGATGTAAATAAATCTGTTAATGGTTATATACACAGGCTGGAATATGCAATAAACAGGTATGATATAAAATATCCATACTATAATATGCAGAGGTGTGATGACCTGTGAAGGAATGTATAGAACATTTTGAAAATGAAAGGAATGAAGAGGGAGCAGCAGAGGCCCTTAGATGCTTCAAAGAATACGGTGAAGATATATATTTTGACGATGAAGAGAAAAGGCTAGTACTTGCCAGGGAGGTTTGGGATAAGGAAATAACTAATATTATGAAGGAAATAAGTGAAATACTTAATGTTCGTACTAGGGAAGATTTCATAAAATTAAAGGAAAAATACAACCTGACAATGTATTAAGCCTTATAAATTATTTTAATTTTTTAAAAAATCTGCCTAGTAGAAATCCTTTTTAAAAAATGATTTATTATATTTTTTATTTATCTATAGTGTCCAAAAATTTCATAATTAAATTCTTTCTAAAATTGATCCAATTAATCGAGCTAATCAAATACCAAGATTTATTTTAATTAGTGTACTTTTTTATTAATTTAATATATAATATTTTAATTTTAATAAAGATCATTATATTTATGTCTTAAATAATATTTTTGTAATGCTTGCACTTAAATCCATTACCTAGTTCAATGTAGGGATAAAAGGACCATTAAGTGAAGCGATGATCCAGCCAAAAGATGGGGAGCAGATGATGATAAGTAGGAACCATAGATAGGATTTCTACAAAGCCAAAAAATCTAATATGAAAATTATTTCTTGTTAATTATCTCCTCAGGATACATAAAAAGATTAATAATCTCTGATAATTTTGCCTAACTATGTACATTATAATTAAGGTGGATAAAAAGAAATCATCAGAAATTGATGAACTTTACAGGGACGATATAGTTTCTAGACAGAGTATAATAAAAAGGGAAGGAATTTCGCTAGATCTTAAGGATGATAGTATATACATACTTGTTGAAGGTAGTGATGAAGGTATAAATAGGGCAAAGGAAATAGCAGGTAAGTTCGGTGAAATATTACCAAAAAATGAAATGGAAGAAATTTACAAAAAATTTAAGGCCCAGGATGAAAGTTCCCTCGAAGGTATGGGATCCATATTTGGCTGAATATGTTTCATTTAATACTTGCAGATTCCGAGCTTGAGACAGTACCACAGGAACTCTGGAGCCATCCCTCGGTTTCAAAGCAGGCTAGAAGGAGAGGAAAAAGGCCAGGGGCCATGGTGCTTGATTCAAATTTTCATCACTCTGCCATTTCAAAATATTTTCCAGGGGATGAGAACAGAAGGGGAAGACCAGATATAGTTCATTATTTCCTTCTAAATTGCCTGGAATCTCCTTTGAATATATCAGGTAAACTAAGGGTTTATGTTCATACGAGAAAGAATCAAGTTATATTCGTAGATCCATCTGTAAAAATTCCAAAAAGTTATAATAGATTCATAGGACTAATTGAAGATCTTTTTCATAACAGGTATGTTCCTAGTGCAGAAAAGCCCTTATTAAAAATTGTTGAGATGGATATTTTTACACTTATAAAGAATATCTCCCCCTCCTCCATATTTGTACTGAATGAGAAGGGAAAAAGCGTAAGAATCAAAGAGATCCTTAAGGATGATGAGGCAATAATTATTGGTGGTTTTCCCTCAGGCGATTTTTTAACAAACGTGAGCCAATTCTCCAATATATCCATATTTGAAAGACCACTTCCAGCATGGGTGGCCGCCTTTGAGGTAATAAGTGAGATTGAAAGATATTTAGGGATCCTTTAATATTTCCTCCATTTTCTTTAATTTTTTTAAGATTGTTTCCCTTTTTCCTATGTCACTTCTGTGATAAAGATTTCCCTTAACAAATCTTATCGAATTTTCAGCTATTTTCTCGGCCTCATAGAGATCCTCATGAATCCCCACTATTGCAATGGTTCTTGAGTGTGTTGTATATAATTTACCATTCCTTTCATCCACTGAGCCATAATAAAATACTGCTCCTGAATTCCTTATTCCTTCTTCATCAACGAAGAACTCTTCCCCACCATGGGGATTTGATCCATAGCCTGGAGGAACAAGGTATTTTACCACTGTTCCAAGATTTGAAAATTTTGAATACCTTAAAGATAAGTTTCCATAGGCCATTCCCTCTATTATCCTGAGAAAATCGCCCTCAAAAATTGAAAGAACATTCATTGCCTCTGGATCACCAAACCTTGCATTTATTTCAATTACCTTGGGTCCATGCTTTGTAAGCATGAACTGGCCATATATAGTACCCCTATACTCAATTCCTTCCCTTTCCATAGATTCAATAATCATTTTCAGTATTTCTTTAGATTTCTCTAAAGCTGATGAATCTATAAAGGGTAGGGAATGATCAGCCATAGAGTATGAGCCCATACCGCCTGTGTTTGGTCCCTCATCATTTTCGTAAGCTCTCTTGAAATCTTGCACCAGTGGCATTGGTATAAGATTTTTTCCATCTGTAAAAGCCTGCAGAGTGTACTCCTCCCCCTCCATCTTTTCCTCTATCAAAACACCTTTACCCTCACCTATCCCTGCCTTTATTACCTCCCTGGCATATTTTATACCCTCCTCCCTTGTGCTGAAATGATGGCCTTGAACCTTAACCCCCTTCCCTCCTGTTAATCCTACAGGCTTTACCGCAAATTCCTTTTCAAAATCCTTCATAAAGGAAATTAGATCATTCTCATCTGAAAAATAATGGCTTTCAACATATCCTGGAATGTTGTATTTCTTCATTAGATCCCTCATGAACTTTTTGCTGGTTTCTATCTGTGCTGCCTCTTTGGATGGAGAGGCACAGGCTATACCGATTTCCTGTAATGAATTGACAATCCCTGCCTCTAATGGCGCTTCAGGACCAACAATTGCAAAATCAATATTCCCATTCCTTACATGTTTCCATTTAAGAAGTTCATTTAAATTATTTGCTATTAAAATATCATCGGATATTCTTGCAATTCCAGGGTTTCTAAATTCCATAAATGAATATAAATTGCCACCACTCTTTTTAATAGCGGCGGCTATCGCATGCTCTCTTCCCCCACCACCTATTAAAAGAATATTCAAATTTATCCCTCCAGCTTAAGGTTCAGTTTCTCAGCCAGATACCTTTTTATGCTCTGTGGATCCTTAGCATCAATTCCAAAATATACGCTGAAATTTTTTGTAACTGATAATAACTCTGTCTTTCCATGAGTTCTAGAGGAAATTAGCCTCTTCTTTTTAAGAAGATCAACATGCTCGTATACCTTTTCACCAATCAATTCTCTTAATATACTCTGTTTTATAGGCTGATAATAAGCTATGACCGCAAGAGTCTTAAGGACATCCTTGTCAAGCTCAGGTTTACCGAATTTATTTGCAATATCTCTATATCCTTCCCTTAACTGCATTATGTACCTCTGACCAATCTTGACAATCTCCATCGCACTCCCCCTTTCATCATACTCTTTTTTAAGGTCCTTCAATGCCTTGTATATTGCCTTCTTTTCAATCATCAGGTTTCCTGCAATATCAGATACCTTTAAGGGTTCATCAGATGCAAAAAGTGCCGCCTCCACGAGCTGTTTGATCTCCATACAAACAATTAAATGATTCTCTAATATTAAATATTTTTGAATTAAAAGCCTAGTAGAAATCCTTTTTAAAAAGAATGATTTATTATTTTATTTATTTTGTGAGTGTTGCATAACAAAAATTTCATAATTAAATTCTTTCTGGAATTGATTCTATTAATCGAGCTAATCAAATACCAGGATTTATTTTAATTAATATACCTTTTCTATTAATTCCATCTGCAATCCCTTAATTATGATAGAAATCCTTATATTTATTTCTTAAATAATATTTTTTTAATGTTAGCACTTAAATCTATTACCTAATACTTTGAATAAGTAAAAGGACCATTAGGTGAAGCAATGATCCAGTCAAAAGATGGGAGCAGATGATGGTAATTACGATCCCTAGATAAAATTTCTACAAAGCCTTTAGGATCTTATTTAAAATTCATTATTTAATTCTTACTGAAAAATTTCCAAATTATCTCAAGAAAACGAAGATATTTGTTAAACAAACTCTGGAAAATGGATAAATTTGAAAGCTAATTGCTAGCATATGTTAAGCAATACTTAATATATTTCAATGCTATATACCATCGCCCGTTGGGGTGATAAAATATGGCAGAAGAATTAAATCCGTTTAAAATAGCGCAAGAACAGCTTGACAAGGCAGCAAAAGTGATGAAACTGGATCCAGCATTACATGCATTTTTGAGGGAACCTATGAGAGTATTGGAGGTAACAATACCTGTGAAGATGGACGATGGAAGTGTGAAAATATTTAAGGGCTTTAGGGTTCAGTACAATGATGCAAGGGGACCCACAAAGGGAGGAATAAGATTCCATCCTCAGGAGACATTGGATACAGTTAAGGCGCTTGCAGCCTGGATGACATGGAAGACATCTGTAGTAGATATTCCATATGGAGGAGCAAAGGGAGGAGTAATTTGTGATCCAAAATCCATGAGTGAAGGCGAAATAGAAAGGCTTTCAAGGGGATATATTAGGGCAATTGGAAGGTTTATAGGACCAGAAAAGGACATACCTGCACCAGATGTTTATACAACTCCCCAGATAATGGCATGGATGATGGATGAGTATTCAAAAATCGTAGGATATAATGCACCTGGTGTTATTACTGGTAAGCCACTTGAAGTTGGTGGATCCCTTGGAAGGGGAGATGCTACTGCTAAAGGTGGAATGTATTGCTTGAGAGAGGCAGCGAAGAAGATAAAGCTTGACCTAAGCAAGGCCACAGTTGCAGTTCAGGGTTATGGAAACGCAGGACAATTTGCACACAAACTTGTTACTGAGATGTTCGGTGCAAAAGTAGTTGCAGTTAGTGACTCTAAGGGTGGCATATATTGTGAAAAAGGACTTGACTTTGAGAAGGTTCTTGAACACAAGGAGAAGACAGGATCTGTTGTAAACTTCCCTGGAACAAAGAATATAACAAATGAGGAGCTTCTTGAGCTCAAGGTTGATGTGCTTATACCTGCTGCCCTCGAAAATCAGATTACAGGTAAAAATGCAGATAAAATAAAAGCAAAGATTGTACTTGAGCTTGCAAATGGACCTACAACACCTGAGGCTGATGAAATACTTTATAAGAAGGGAATATTAGATATACCAGATTTCCTCGCAAATGCAGGCGGTGTGACAGTTTCATACTTTGAGTGGGTTCAGAACATAAATGGATACTATTGGACACTGGACGAGGTCTATCAGAGGCTTGATCAGAAGATGACAAAGGCATTCTGGGACGTAATGGATGCAATGGAGAAGTATAAGGTAGAGCCTAGAACAGCTGCATATATTGTGGCGGTTAAAAGGGTAGCAGATGCAGTGAGGATTAGGGGCTGGGCATAAGCCCCTTTTTTTAAATTTTTAATTTTTTTAAAATAAGTTTTAAATATAATATAATTATCTAGTTCTTAAAGGGTGAAATTTTTATGGAAGAGAGATTAAAGACTGGTACCACAACGGTTGGTATTGTGACAAAGGAAGGAGTAATACTTGCTACGGAGAGGAGGGCAACAATGGATACTTTTATTGCTCACAAGATCACGCAGAAGTTGTTTATGATAGACAAATATATTGGCATGACTACTGCAGGGCTTGTGGGGGATCTGCAGGTCCTTGTAAGGTATTTGAGGGCAGAGGCCGAGCTTTATAGGCTTAAAAATAAGGTTCCCATGACTGTTCAGGCAGCTGCAACTATGCTTTCAAATATACTTAATCAAAGTAAATTTTATCCATATTATGTTAGTCTTATAGTTGGTGGATATGATTCAAGGGGTTATCATGTTTTTTCACTAGATGCTGCAGGTGGTTCTATTGAAGATAAATATGTGAGCGCAGGATCAGGATCCTTATTTGTATACGGTGTTCTTGAAGATTCATACAACGATCAAATTACACTGGATGATGGAATAAATTTAGCAATTAGGGGAATCAGTGCAGCAATGAAAAGGGATGCAGCATCTGGCGATGGTATTGATGTTGCAACAATAACGGAAAAGGATGGATTTGTAAAACTTGATGATGAAGAAGTTAAGAAAAGGATGAAAAAATTAAAGTTAATCTAAATTAATTTTAAACCATAGAAGGCGTTATAATGTTTGCGGGAGAATGGGAGGATATACTGGAACAGACGAAAATGGCCGTTCTTGAATATGCACCATCAATCAACATCACTAGCATAGATTTTGAAGCCTCAATTATCGTTGTTTATACTAAAGATATTGATTTTTTCACTGAAAATCCTGATGTTGTAAAGCAAATAGCACAAAAAATTAGGAGGAGAATTTCTATAAGGCCTGATCCATCAATTCTTATGGATGAGAATGAGGCAAGGGAGGAAATAATGAAGATTGTTCCACCTGAGGCAGGGGTATCAGATATTTATTTTGAGCCTGAAACCTGTGAGGTGGTAATTGCTGCTGAAGCTCCAGGTCTGGTAATAGGTAAGGAAGGTTATTTATTAAATGAAATTAAAAAGAGGATAAAATGGGCACCCAAAGTAATAAGAACACCCCCCATACCATCCAGAATAGTTACAGAGGTAAGAGAATTCCTCAAGGAAAACAAGGATATGAGAAGAGAGTTCCTCAGGGAGATTGGAAAAAAATTGAATAGACCTGTGTTACAGGGAGAAAACTGGGTTAGAATAATTGCACTAGGTGGTTACAGGGAGGTGGGGAGATCCGCCACTCTTCTCATGACAAGAAATAGTAGGATTTTGGTTGATTGTGGGGTAAATGTGGCAAATGTTCAAGGAAATGAGCCCTGGTCGGGTATTCCATATCTCTATGTTCCAGAGGTATGGTCACAGGATGCGTTTCAGAATGAAAATAATCCATTCAAATATCTTGATGCTGTTGTTCTTACGCATGCCCACATTGACCATTCAGGCCTCATACCTTTTCTATACAAGTATAATTACAAGGGCCCAGTTTATTTAACGCTTCCTACCAGAGACCTAGCAGTTCTCTTACAAATGGATTATATTAAACTGGCACATGCAGAAGGCAATAAGGTACCCTACGATTTCAAGGACATAAAAGAGATGCTTAAAAGAACAATAACTATTGAATATGGCGAAACCACGGACATTACACCTGATGTTAGATTAACATTTCATAATGCTGGTCATATTCTTGGCTCATCTGTTGCACATTTTCACATAGGAGAGGGACTTCATAATGTTGTAATAACAGGCGATATAAAGTTTGAGAAAACATGGCTATTTTCTCCTGCTACAAACAGGTTTCCTAGGGCTGAGACTGTGGTAATTGAATCCACCTACGGTGGAAAGGACAATTTTCAGCCCACAAGGAAAGAGGCAAGTGAAAATTTAAAAAATGTTGTCCAGGATGTTATTAACAGAAGGGGAAAGGTTTTAATCCCTGTTTTTGCAGTGGGAAGGAGCCAGGAGGTGATGGTGGTTCTTGAGGATTATATGAGGAAAAATGAAATTTCAAAGGTACCAGTATATTTAGATGGAATGATATGGGAAGCAACTGCAATTCATGCTGCCTATCCAGAATATCTCAATCGAGATCTAAGGGAAAGGATGTTTAAAAAAACAGATAACCCATTCCTTTCAGATATATTTGTTAGGGTGGATACATCGGAAACAAGAGAAAAGATAATAGATGACCAGGAACCTGCCGTAATACTTGCCACCTCAGGCATGATGAACGGTGGACCAGTACTGGAATATTTTATGAACCTTGCCGATGATCCTAAGAATGCACTTTTATTTGTAGGTTATCAGGCAGAGGGAACCTTGGGAAGAAAAATTCAATCTGGTGTAAAGAGTGTTTCCCTGCCAAGAAAGGGAACCATGGTGAACATAGATATCAATCTTCAGGTAATAACTGTTGAAGGATTCTCTGGACATGCGGATAGAAAACAGCTTATACAGTACATTACCTCCATGTCTCCAAAGCCAAACAGGATAATTACATGTCATGGTGATAATGAGAATTGCGAATACCTGGCGGGTACCTTTAGCTATAAATTTGGTTTTAATTCAATTTCGCCAAGGAATCTTGAATCAATAAGGCTTTATTGAAAATGTTCAAGGATCTTGAAGAAATGAATAAATTTCTTGTAAGATGTGAAAAATGCCCAAGGTTAGTTGAATTTAGGGTAAGAGTATCGGAAAGAAAAAATAGATACTTTGGAGAAAACTACTGGAGCAAGCCCGTACCGGGTTATGGTGATCATAATGGTAAGTTTCTCATACTAGGTCTTGCACCTGCAGCCACAGGTGGAAACAGGACTGGCAGGATATTTACGGGTGATAAGAGTGCAGAATTTCTTGTATCCTGCCTTTATGAGGTTGGATTTACAAATAAAGGTAGTTCTATTAGTAGGGAAGATGGCTTAATATATTATGATACTTATGTTACTGCTGTTGTAAAATGTGTACCTCCAAACGATAGACCTACACCCGAAGAAATGAAAAATTGCCTGCCATATCTTAAATTCGAGATAGATACTATGAGAAACCTTAGGGCGATTTTAGTTCTAGGAAGGGTGGCATTCCAATCTCTCAAAATGTATTATAGGGAGAAGGGGATTAATATAAAGGATGAGTTTGTAAATGGATCATATATTGATATAAATGGTGTAAGAGTTTTTATGCATTATCACCCGAGCCCGAGGAATGTAAACACTGGAAGGGTTAAAAGAGAGGAATTTATTGATTTTTTAAAAGAAATAAAGGAATATTTAATGAAATAGTATCTATAAAGATTTCACATAAAAATTATTGAAACTAAATCCTCATGGATTTAATCCTCTTAACATTTCATCGATGTAAGAATAGGAAAAGTTTTATATGGAAAACCATTTAAGTAATCATGGCTAATAAAAGACAAAATAAACCCAAGACAGAAAAAAACGAAAAGGATGAATACATAGATTTTCTCGAGGAGACTTTGAGTGAATTTACACTTGCATTTTTACTAGATATGGAAAGGCACGGTATCTTTTCATCAGCCAATGATGAATTTATAATAACAGATAAATTTATGGACAAGGTAGTAAATCTTGCTCTTGAGAATATTTCCAAGGGAATGGAAGCGGATGATGTTATTGGTGAATCCATTTACAATGCAATAAAGGACTTTTATGGAGAAGAGATTACCGAGGATGAAATATATCCAAGAGCAGATATAGTGTTGAGCTTTGTTCTAGATAACCTAGAGGAGATAATTAAAGAGAATGCCGGTAAATGATAAATTGTGGAATTGATGAGGCGGGAAGGGGGCCGGTAATTGGCCCTTTGGTAATATGTGGCCTATGTGCTGAAGTAGAAAAGATTATTCCATTGAAGGTAAAGGATTCTAAAGCTCTTTCAAGAAATAGTAGGGAAAAATTATATCCAAGAATAATTGAATTATCAAACGCATATGAGATTGAGATTCTATCTCCAGATGAGATTGACAGATTAAGAAAGGAATATACATTGAATGATATTGAGGCTATGTATTTTGCAAGGATCATAGATAAATTGGGTGAAAATATATATTATGTTGATGCGGCCGACGTTGATGAAGAAAGGTTTGCTGAAACTATAAGGAAAAATACACATGTTCAAGCGAAAATAATTTCAAAGCACCATGCGGATAGAGATTTTCCTATAGTTTCAGCTGCCTCTATAGTTGCAAAGGTGATAAGGGATAGGGAAGTGGAAAAGCTCAAGGAGGTATATGGTGATTTTGGCTCAGGATATCCATCTGATCCAAGGACAATAAAATTTCTGAAAGATTATTTTAAAATTAATGGATCATTCCCACCCATAGTAAGGAGGTCATGGGGTACATTAAAAAAAATTAATACAAGTTTGGATTTATTTTATGATGGTGAGATGGATGGATAAGATTGAGGAACTTGTTGAAAAATTTAACAAAAGATCATCAGAGGATAGAAGGCTATATGATGATATAAAGGATCTTAAGAGGAAAATATTCATAAATTTTAAGGATAACGGGAAATATTATCTTTATTTAGAAAATGGAAAATTAGCCTTTGTTGATCCTTTTGACAAACCAGATATTGAGATAGAATTAGAAAAGGACACGTTTGATAAAATTTTAAACAAGGAGCTTGATGCACTTACTGCATACATTTCAAAGAAGATAATTGTGAGGGCTTCATTAAGGGACAAGCTACTTATTTCCGATCTTTTGAAATAGTGATCCATATGGATTATTATTTCAAAAATCTTGAAGAAAACGCTAAAAAATGTTATGAAATTGCTGAAAAAGCAAGGGAAATGGGTAAAGATCCAGAGGATCATGTTGAAATTCCTATGGCGGAGGATCTAGCATCAAGGGTTGAAAAATTATTTGGTATAGAGGGTGTGGCAAATATCATAAGGGAATATTCAAAAAAATATGATAGGGAGACAGTAAGCATAATGGCTGCAAAGGAAATAGCAAAGAAATTTTCTGAGGATAGAATAAAGGCACTTGATTTGGCAGTGAGGATAGGTCTTGCCATATTAACAGAAGGCATATTGGTGGCACCACTGGAGGGAATCACTGATGTAAAGATTAAGAAAAACGCCGATGGAACAGAATATCTTTCAATTTATTATTCAGGACCCATAAGGGGTGCAGGTGGTACTGCTCAGGCACTTAGTGTACTGATAGGTGATATTGTGAGGAGGGACCTTGGTCTTGGGCAATTTAAACCAACACCTGAGATTGTGGAGAGATATAAAGAAGAGATACAAATATATGGGAATGTAGAGCATTTACAATACCAGCCCTCTACAACAGAGGTTGAAGAAACAATAAAAAATTGCCCAGTGTGCATAGATGGAGAGGGAACATTGGATACAGAGGTGTCAGGCTTCAGGGACTTACCAGGGATTGAGACAAACAGGGTAAGGGGCGGAATGTGCCTGGTTGTAGCAGAGGGTATAATACAGAAGGCAAGGAAATTAAAGGGCATTGTAGAAAAAATGAATGTTGATGGATGGGGATTCCTTGATAATCTTATTAGGCAAGAGAAATCCGATAGCTTGAGTGAATCCTCAGAGAGATATATTGAGGATATAGTTGCAGGAAGACCTGTTTTTTCACATTCCGATATGAAGGGCGGTTTCAGGCTGAGATATGGAAGATGCAGGACGGGAGGTCTTGCCACAGTATCCATAAATCCCGCATCCATGGTGTTGATGGACAACTTCATAGCAATAGGTACACAGCTGAAATTGGAATTCCCTGGAAAGGCTGCAGGTATAACTTCTTGTGATAGCATAGAGGGTCCTATAGTTTTGCTAGATAATGGTGACCTTGTTCAGGTTAATACATATAAAGAAGCAATGGAAATATCAAGAAGGGTAGTAAAGATATATGATAATGGCGAGATTCTAATTCCATTTGGTGAATTCCTTGAAAACAATTATCCATTAAAAAGGGGATCCTTTACACGTGAATGGTGGAATGCAATTGCCTCATCCAAGGGATTGGGAAAGTTAGATAAAATAACATTTAGTGAGGCCTATGAGATTTCAAAAAAATATGGAATACCCATCCATCCTGACTTCAACCTTTTCTGGCACGATATAAGCTTAGAGGAATTAAAGAAGTTGAGGGATCATATAATCTCAAATGGAAGGATTGAGGAAGGAAGACTGATTTTAAAAAGGAATGATGAAATTAAGGAGATCCTTTGCACACTTGGAGTTTTACACAGGGATAGAGATGGATATATAATTGAGAGATATTTAGATGTGTTGATAAATTTCCTAGGTTTAGGTGAAAATAATGGAAAAATAATTGAGAAAATGAAGTGGGAAAATGATGTAAAGGATGTTTTTGAATTACTTGAAAAATTTTCTGGAATAAAGGTGATGCCCAGAGCGCCTACCAGAGTAGGAGCAAGAATGGGGAGACCCGAGAAGGCAGCGGAAAGAAAAATGAAACCACCAGTGAATGTGCTATTCCCAATTGGTGAAACAATCGGTAAAAGAAGATCGATTTCATTGTTGACTGAAAATTCTAATGAGATAGTTTCTGTAGAAGCAGGAGTAAGGGTTTGCCCGAGGTGTAAAAGAAAGACATATAAGGTAAGGTGCGAAAAATGCGGTACCAGAACTGTGTTCACTGGAAAAACAGAAAAAATAGAAATACCCATAGCTGAGGAGTTCAGGAGAGCATTGGATAACTTAGGGATAGTAGATTATGATTTCGATGTTAAGGGTGTAAAGGGCCTGATTTCAAGGGAAAGTTTGCCCGAGCCACTGGAGAAGGGAATACTGAGAGCAATGCATAATGTCTGGGTTTTCAAGGATGGTACATCCAGGTTTGATATGAGTAACCTGGCAATTACACATTTTAAACCACGTGAGATTGGTTTGTCAGTTGAAAGGGCTAGAGAGCTTGGTTATACCAAGGATATTTACGGCAATGAATTGAGGGATGGTGGGCAGGTTTTGCAGATTTTCCCTCAGGATATAATAATTTCTAAAAGGGGTGGTGAGTACCTACTGAGCGTCTCAAGGTTTATAGATGATCTTCTTCAAAGGTATTATGGTCTTGAACCATATTATAAAGCAAGGAATATTGAAGATCTAATAGGTCATCTTGTGATGGGTCTTTCACCACATACATCAGGTGCAATACTTGCAAGGATTATAGGTTATACTGATGCCCAGGCATGTTTTGCTCATCCATTTTATCATGCTGCGAAGAGAAGAAACTGTGATGGGGATGAGGACTCTGTAATGCTATTGTTGGATGCATTGATAAACTTTTCAAGGCACTATCTTCCCTCCTCAAGAGGTAGCCTAATGGATGCTCCACTTTTCCTCTCCCTCAGGGTTGATCCAAGAGAGGTGGATAAGGAGGCATTGAATGTTGATATAATGTTTAATTATCCATTAGAATTTTTTGAAGCCTCAATAAGAAATGCAAAGCCATCGGAAATAAATTCAAAAATGGAAACAATAAAAGAAAGGCTCGGTAAAGGTAAGGAATATATTGATTATGGATTCACACACGATACAAACAACATTAATATTGGAGTACTGGAGAGCGCATACAAAACACTTGGTGAAATGGAAAAGAAAACAAATGCACAACTTCTTCTTGCAAAAAAGATCAGAGCAGTAGATGCTAAGGATGTTGCAAACAGAATTGTTTCACACCATTTCATTCCAGACATAATGGGAAATATGAGAAAGTATGGCACTCAGGAATTCAGATGTTCTAAATGTAACAGGAGGTACAGGAGGATGCCTCTAACTGGTAAATGTGAATGTGGAGGGAACATAGTTCTTACAATATCAGAGGGCGGAATAACTAAGTACTTAGATATAGCAAAGGATATTTCAGAGGAGTATAAGATAAGTACTTATACAAGGCAGAGACTCCTTTTTGCAGAGCAAGCAATAAGAACATTATTTGTTGAGGAACAACAACAGAAATCTAATGGAAAAAAACTGGAGGATTTTATATGATATATATTTATGTTACAGGACCTGCAGGCTCTGGGAAGTCCACATTCACCTATGCCCTTCAGGAATGGATGAGAAATAATCAGTATGAGGCAATTACCGTTAACTTAGACCCTGGGGTTGAGAACATACCCTATAGACCGGATGTGGATGTCAGGGACTGGTACCAGCTTCAGGACATCATGGAAGAATATTCTCTTGGACCAAATGGTGCACAAATACTAGCATCAGATCTGATTGCATCAGAGATTGATGAAATTAGGGAAGAAATAGTTTCAATGGATGCAGATTATGCAATAATAGACACCCCGGGGCAGCTAGAATTGTTTGCCTTTAGAACATCTAGCGATCTCATAATAAGAGGTCTATCCGAAAGGGAGAGTTATATGGCATTTATTATGGATCCAATGCTTGCAATTTCCCCTTCAGGATATGTATCATTGCTCACCCTTTCAGCTTCTGTTTTTTTCAGATTTTATTTGCCATATGTAAACATAATTAACAAGATAGACCTCCTTGATGATTCTGAAATATTTAAAATCAGGTCTTGGTCTGAGGATGTGGATACCCTCTATATGGATCTTAGACAAGAAAGGCAGAGTATGATAAAAGAGTATGCACTGGAGATGTTCAAGGCAATGGAATCACTTGGGGTTAATTTTAAACCTCTTTTTGTTTCCTCTAGGGATCTCAGGGGAATGGAGGACGTTTATAGCAATATACAGTTGACATATTCTGGTGGCGAGGACCTTGAAAAAAGGTAAAAATCATCTTTTTAATAACCTTATTTCAGGTTTTTTGTCATCTATATCCAGGATTGCATAATAACCTTCCTTTGCAGGACCAGGGTTAAAGAATACAGTACTCTCATTTTTTATGATTCCCCTTTCCTCATGTATATGCCCTGAAATAACGAGAAAAGGTCTCTTTTCATCTATTGCCTTCCTTATTCCCCTGTTTCCGGTATGCCTTTCATGCACCTTATCAAGAATACCATATGGTGGTTGATGAAGCATTACTACTGTATTTTCATCAACTTTTGATTTAAGAAACGTATATGCAAAATCGTCAGTATATCCTATCCCAAGATTTACAAAGCTGTAATCGGCACCACCTAGACCAACCAAATTGAATCTAGAAAAGGAGTATGAATTCTTATGCATATTGATCATATTTGCCTTAGAAAAATAGTTAAGTATTTCCGGTGGATCGCAGTTGCCAGGAATTGCGAATACTGGTAAATCCTTAACAGCAATATTCATAATGAATTCGGCTGGACCAAAGTTTGTTAGATCTCCGAGGAGTATAACGGCCTCGGCATCCTCTTCCTTTGAAATCTCCTCTAACATATAGTGTGTTACCATGGAATGAAGGTCACTCATTACAAGAAACCTCATGTTCCCACATTCCAGGAGTTTATGTACTCTTTTTGTTCCTCAGTTAGTTCGTCCTTTTCTATACCAAAAATATTTAGTGCTATTTCTGCTACCCCTCTATCTATCTCCTTTGGCACAGGATAGACCTTCTTATCCAGATTTGAATGATTCTTTACTATATATTCTGCAGTTAATGCTTGAATGGAAAATGAAAGATCCATTATTTCAACGGGATGACCTTGGCCACCCACAAGGTTAATCAATCTACCCTCCCCCAAAAGGTACAATTTTTTTCCATCTTTTAGAATATATTCTTCAACATATTTTCTTACATTTTTCTTCTCCTTTGAGATTGAAGAAAGATCATTCTTGTTTATTTCCACATCAAAATGTCCTGAATTTGCAAATATACAACCATTCTTTGCCTTTAGGAAGTGTTCCTTTCTAACAATATCCTTTACCCCAGTGGCTGTTACAACAATATCCGCATCTTTTATTGCCTCCTCCATTTTTTTAACTATAAAACCATCCATATGTGCCTCAATCGCCTTTACAGGGTCTACTTCAGTAACAGTTACCTTTGCCCCCATTCCCTTCATTCTCATTGCTATACCCTTCCCACACCATCCGTATCCGGCCACTACTACATTTTTACCAGCAATAAGTATATTTGTTGTACTCATTATACCATCAAGAGTACTCTGGCCAGTACCATACCTGTTGTCAAATAAATGCTTCATTTCTGCATCGTTAACATCAAACATGGGGAATTTTAAAATACCCTGTTTCTCCATTATTTTTAGTCTCATTACACCAGTTGTAGTTTCCTCATTACCCCCCATTATTTCCAACTTCCTTTCAGTGTGTAATAATGTTGTGAGATCCCCTCCATCATCAATTATTATATTTGGCTCAGAATCAAGTACTTTATTGAGGCTTTCATAATATTCATCTCTGGTCTGCCCTCTCTTTCCATAAACATGTAGTTGATCTGAAAGTGCAACTGCCACATCATCATCGGTGGTGAGAGGGTTGCATGAGGTGATATAAACCTCCGCACCCCCCTCCTTTAATGTTTTGGCAAGAACTGCAGTCTTTGCCTCTAGATGAAGGGCCATGCCTACCCTTATACCCTTAAATGGAAGTTCCCTAGAGAATCTTTCCCTTATTTTGGATATAATGCCCATTCTGCTTTCTGCCCAGTAAATTTTTTGCTCACCATCAACCTTAGAAGCCATAATTATGTATATCAATTCTTTAATAAAATCTTTTCACCTGCTGGATTCAATAAATGTCCAGTTAACAATAAAAACATAAACCCATTGAGACTTATCAGCGGTAGAATTATAATATGCAACCTGGAATGGCTCTTTAAAGAATTTATTGAATGAAGAATTGCTCATATAAATAGGTGGATCATAGGAGGGATGGGTAGATAATTGATAACCATAAACACCATTATTATACATATTTGAATTAATTAAGACATAACCTACCCTTGGATATGTTCCATTCAGTCCTTCGAGTTCATATATTGCATCCTTCCAGGAAGAAGAATTCCATAGGTAGTAGGTATATTCAAATGTTGAATTAAAACCAAGCGCCTCAAGATATAATCCATCCACAGCATCTGTGGCCACGGAATAATTTTTATTACCATTTTTTTCTATCCATATTATGCCACTCATCATAACAGGAGTTACGTAATTCTGTGAAACCTCACTTACCTGGTTTATGAATGGATATGCAGTAACAAGAGAGACCATTACAATCACTATTAGAAATATTGCAAAAAATACCTTAAAGTCCCCCTTCTCCACCTTTACTAAAACCCTTTTTTTGTATTGATTTGAAAAATAGATTGGTGGTGCAGATCTTATCTCACCACTTATTAAGCTACCTTTTGCCCCTATATCCGGGGGTAAATAATAATATCTCTCTTCACCAATTTTTTTAATAGAAAAGGATCTATAAATTTCATAAACACCAATTCCACCAAAAATTGAAAAGGGTTCAAATAAATACTCAAGATACCTATAGGGAATTAAAACACCGTTCCAGGTGATTGTTGAATAAATCAAAGAAAATGAGAGTAATGATATCCATCCAAATAGAATAATCTCTCCCTCACCATAATTTTTAATTTTATTAATTCCAACTCCAATAAATCCTATTGTAATTATGAAGGGAATGGAGTAAATGATTCCTATTGGTTGAATCCTAATTCCCTTAATACCTATTGTAATGAGTAAAATGAATATTGAAAATACAAGCAAAAGTGTTAAAAGAAATGAATAGGAATTTTTTATCTCTATGTTGATGTGTGAAATCTTTTTTACATATTTTTCAAGGAATCCTACAATATATAGCAGAAATAAAATAATAATATAAAATATTGCAATAACTCCATACCAGGGAATTATTCCTAAAAATCCCTGCTCTATGAATGAATACATGGAAGGAACCATTATGAGCCAATATGAGAAGGTTGCTGCAGTGAAAGCAAGAAAATATATAAGTTCATACTTATAATTATTATAATTACCCTTTATTAGTCTTGTTAGGTATATTATACCAAATATAGAAATTATATACATATATGTGCTCAAGTGATGGGAAAGTATCAATGAAAATGAGGATAAAATTAAGGGCAAATAGAAATACTTATTGTCTCTAGAATATATGAAAAAGAGTATTGAAAGCAGAAGGAAAAGATGCCCAAATACAAGTAATCCCACCATTGATGTTTCAAAAACCTCCATGGGATTAATTGCTAAAAATAATGCAGAAATTATACCTATAACATAGGAATTTGTCAGTTTTTTTCCAATAAAATAAATTATTGGAATTGTAAGCCCTGCAAATATAGGCGGAACTTTTAAAAGCAATAAATTTACACTTAAATTTGTAATATCATGTATAAAAATCATGGTCCAGTAAAACATAGGAAAATTTCCATAACCTGAACTTCCCCATATTGAAGGAAGTGGATGAAATATCAACCCTAAATTAACAAAGGCCGTGGTGAGAGCATAATAGATACCGTAGTCCACACCCCATATGGAATAACTGTAGGAGGGTAATATTCTTAGGAAAATTCCTAGTAGTGTTATGAGCAAAATTGAAACGAAAATTGATATGGAGGTCTTATTAATTTTTTTCATTCTTAAGATTAATTAATCAAAATGGAATTTTAAATTTTTCTTTTCCCAGTAGAAATCCTTTTAAAAAATTGATTTCTTATATTTTTACCTATTCTATGGATATTTTATCCCTGAAATTTCATTATTTCCCTTTTAAATTAATTTTATTCATCTGATGGAATCACCAAACTTTATTTTAATTAATGTACTCTTTTTATTAATTCCATTTATAATCATTTAATTTCAGTTGAAATTTTTATATTTTTTAAAAATAATATTTTTGTAATGCTTGAACTCAAATCTATTACCCAGCCCAATAAAGGGCTAAAGGACAATCAAGTGAAGCAATGATCCAATCAAAAGATAAAGAGCAGATAATGGTAAGTAGGATCATTAGATAGGATTTTTATGAAGTAAGATGCAATATATTTTCTGAGATATTCAAGATAAAAATTAAATATCATAAAATACATTATAGTTTTACTATGAATGGATTGAATATAAATTACAGATTTCCATATGAGCTTTTACAGTTTTTACTTTCAAAAAATGGCAACTCTCTACTGGTAAAGGGGCCTCCGGGAGGTGGGAAAACAACAATTTCTCTGCAAATACTAGAAACATTGCAGGGAAAAAGTAACATTATTTATCTTTCAACCAGGGTGGGAGATGCTAGCCTTTATCAGCAATTTCCTTGGCTTAAAGGAATGGAAAAGAACCTCAGACTCCTTGTGGCCTCAAAACTACTACTTGAGGCTCTATCGCAGATTCAGGAGGAAGAAAAGCCTATTAAGGAGTATGGGAGAAGAGTTTTACAGGAGATGACCGGTGAACAACCAAAAAAGGTTCCAAGATCAGGATATCAAAAGGTTTTTCAGGGAAGGCAAGCCCCAGAAGTTAAACGTGTATATGATGAGATTGAAATGAATTTGCCAAACAAAAGTGTAGTCGTAATAGATTCTGTAGAGGGAATCACCTCCAGGTTTGGTATTAGGGAAGATCAATTCGTATCAATGATACAGAATGATCTCGTAGAAGGTGCAAATGCCTCTATAATATTTGTTTCAGAAAAGGGGGATATAAGCCCGGAGGATTATATTGTTGATGGTGTGATATATCTTTACCATGACGTGGAGGATGGAAGAAGGAAAAGGATATTGAAAATAAATAAGCTTAGGGGAGTGGAAATATTCCAGTCAAGTTATTCATATACACTTTATGGTGGTAAATTCCTTACATTCTACCCAGAAGAATATGAAAAAAGAGAGATTACAAAGTTTGAACCAACAAAAAATGATAACTATTATTCCACAGGAATTCCTGATTTAGATAAAATGCTTGGTAATGGAATAAGACCTTCATCATTCCTTACAATTGAAATAGGAAAAGATATTTCTATGGAAGAGATAAGACTTTTATTTAGACCAATTGGATTAAACTTTCTATATAACGATATTGGAATTTTTATGATACCTCTTGGTGGATGGAATCCAATGAGACTTGAAAAGGATTTTACAAGATTCATAGATCCAGATATATTTAGAAAAAAAGTAAGATACGTTGATTATACAGTTGAGGAATCAAACATCCCATATGTTGTTGCTGCTGGTGGAAAGGACGAACAACAGGTTAACCAGAGGCTTTTGAGGGCAATACTTGATCTAACTGGTTTTGAAAATAAGAGTGTACTAAACTTTATAGGTACTGATACACTCGAATACATAAAAGGAACTGATAATGCAATAAAGGAATTATTCCATATGGCACAGTCAGTTAAATCATCCTCCGATGTTGCAATACTCATGGTGAGGGAATCACAGTCGTTAAAGAATGAAATAATTAATATATCCGATTATTACCTTAAGCTTGTGGAAATAGAAAATGTTCCATTCATCTATGGAATAAAGCCTAGAATAATTTATCACTCTCTGATTGTAGACAGGAATAAGGGATTCCCAAATGTTAGTCTGATGCCAATGGTTTAAGATTTTGTTTCAAACTTAGCCCACCATTCATCAACCATCTTCTGTATTTCCTTTATTTTTTCTGGCTCATTGAAAAGGTGTCTAAACCTTCCCTGGGGTTTTAAATATTCTTCAACAGGTTTTCTCTGTTTTGGCATATAGGTAATTTTTATTTTGGAGAAATCTCCATTTTCTATTTCCCATAGAGGGAAAATACCTGTTTCTGTGGCAAGACGCATAATTTCAATAGTCTTGCTTGGATCATGCCTCCATCCCGTTGTACAGCTTGAAATAGTGTGTATGAACTTTGGACCCTTTATTGAAAGTGCTTTTTGTATCTTTGCTTTAAAATCCGGAAGGAATGCGGGATTTGCAGTGGCCACATAGGGTATCTTATGTGCAGCCATAATTTCTGCGATTGGTTTTTTAAATTCCTCCTTGCCCAGGGGTCTTGAGGGACCTACCTGTGTGGTGGAGGTCCAAGCCCCAAATGGAGTTGAGGAAGATCTCTGTATGCCTGTATTCATATATGCCTCATTATCGTACATGATATAGAGTATATTATGCCCCCTTTCTGCCATACCGCTCAAGCTCTGAAAACCAATGTCTGATGTACCTCCATCTCCTCCAAAGACAACTATGTTTACATCATCCCTCTTTCCAATCGCCTTAAGGGCAGCATCTATACCACTTGCTGTTGCAGCCGCATTTTCAAATGCAGTATGAATCCAGGGGAGCCTCCAAGATGTATGGGGATAGGGGGTTGAGAAAACCTCTAAACATCCTGTGGCATTTACAACAATCGTTTTGGGCCCTGATATTTTCAGCACCCACTTTACTATTATTGGTGCAGCACAACCTGCACAGGCTCTGTGACCAGGCGCAAAAAATTCCATATCTTCGTAATTCATAATGTTCCCTCCACTTCCTTAACGGCCTCCTCATCAACATCAATCCAATTGATCTCCTTGAATTTACCCCTTAAAGCAGCCTTGGCTAAATTGTATACCTGCTCATAGTTCTCAATTTTTACGTCCCTTCCACCAAGGCCCATAATAAAATCAATTATTTTTGGCCTCTTCTTTTCATTATTATAGCTTGCTACTGTTTCTGTAAATATGGCTCCTGCAAATCCAGGACTTATATTTCTATCTACAACAGCCACCACCTTTGCATTTTTTGTTAATGAAACGATCTCCTCTTTGGGAAACGGCCTGTAAACAGTGATTTTTACTAAACCCACCTTTTCACCCTTTTCCCTTAGTTTTCTCACAGTTTCTCTTGCAGTTCCTGTCATAGATCCCATTGTTACAAAAACTATTTCAGCATCATCCACCATAAAACCAGAAACCTTTGAATACCTTCTACCAAATTTTTTCTCAAATTCATTAAAAACATCGTCTATTACAGACCTTGCATGTTCCATGGCAATAAATTGCGAATACCTTATATCCATATAGTGCTCAGGAAAAACGAAGGCACCAAAGGTAGCAGGTTTTTCAGGATCAAGTACAGGATAGTTGATCTTTTTTTCACCTAGAAATTCATCAACGTCCTGCTGTTCTGGAACATTCACAGGTTCCATTGTATGTGTGAGTACAAAAGCATCCATTCCCATCATTGCAGGAAGAAGAACTTTATCATTTTCTGCCACCTTGAATGCTATTAATGTTAGGTCCAAAGCCTCCTGATTAGTCTCTGCATAAAATTGTATCCATCCAGAATCCCTTTCCGCTATTGTGTCTTGCTGATCTGCCCATATGTTTACAGGAGCACTTAATGCCCTATTGCCAATTGCCATTACGATTGGCATCCTCATACCGCTTGCTATGAAAAGGACCTCATGCATCAGGGCCAGGCCTTGGCTTGCTGTGGCAGTCATCGCTCTGACTCCTGTTGCAGCTGCGCCAATAGCTGCAGATAATGCTGAATGTTCACTCTCTACAGGAAGAAACTCTGCCTCCATTTCTCCATTTGCTATGAGCTCTGAGATCTTTTCAGGAAACAGTGTTGAAGGTGTTATAGGATATGCAGGTATTACCTTCACCCTTGCAAGTTTTGCAGCATAGGCAGTACTTTCATTCCCCCTTAACATCATCATTGGCATTTTACTTCTCCTCCCTTATGAAATCAATTGCCTTTGTAGGACATTCATTCACACATATACCGCAACCCTTGCAAAAATTATAGTTTATCACTGGAACAGGCATTTTTATTAACTTCGGGTTTGCAACAGGGTAGTTTTCACCTTCCTTTTTCTCAATTGCAGGTTCAGGGCAAAAATTCCAGCATATCATGCATCTTATGCATTTCTCATACCTTATCACTGGCCTGAATGTCCTCCATGACCCTGTCTCTTCCAAGGAAGTACTACCTGGTTCGGTAATTGTGGCACCTCTACTTATTTTCATAATTTAATCACCATCCTAAAATTGTTCTATTATAAGATTCCAAAGCTGCCTTGGCATTATCATCGGGTCTTGTGGGTGCATTACTTTTTATTGCTTGAACTATACTTTCTATTTTAACATTTCCTATTGCCTTCGCATATGCACCAAGTATTGCAGTATTTACTATTGGAGAGGATCTGGACCCGAGCCCAAGATTAACCGCCACGTCTGTGGCATCTACAACTGCCACCTTATAATCTTTAAAATCAAAGTCCTCAGGTTTCTTTTGTGTATTTAATATTATATATCCACCCTTTTTTAATCCCTTTAAAACATCCACCTTTTCCATTAAAGATGTATCTAGGACCACAATTGCATCAGGATTGTAGATATACATCTTAATATCTATTCTTTTATTATCTATTCTTGTATATGCCTCTACTGGTGCTCCCCTCCTCTCAACACCGAAGAAAGGGAAGGATTGTACATCATTTCCCTCGAGAAAAGCAGCCGTGGCAAGGATGTTTGCTGCTGTAACTGCCCCTTGACCACCTCTTCCATGAAACCTTACTTCAAACATAGAAAACCCTAATCGATGCTAACAATATAAATATTTTCTAAAATGAAGCATAAATACTATATTAATAAAAGTAATACTCATTTTCATGAAAGATTATTTCACCATGGATGATTTTGATCTTAAGGGGAAACGCGTGCTTGTTAGACTTGATCTTAATTCTCCGGTAAATACGGAAACGGGTGAAATACTTGATACCTCAAGGTTTGTTGCACATCTGGATACACTTAAAAGGCTAGGAGAATCTAAGGTAGTTATAATGGCTCATCAGTCAAGGCCAGGGAAAAAGGATTTCCTTACTACCAAAAGACATGCAGAGGTGCTTTCAAGATTATTGAGGAGACCTGTTGAGTATGTGGATGGACTCTTTGAATCATTTGTTATTGAAAAAATTAAGTCAATGAAGGATGGTGATATGATACTCCTTGAAAATACAAGGTTCTATTCAGAGGATGTGGTACTTGCAGATGAACCAATATCAATACAGAGGAAATCCCACATTGTAAAAAGGCTTTCACCCCTTTTTGACTATTTCATCAATGATGCATTTGCAGCAATACATAGACCACAGACCACGCTGGTGGGTTTTGCGGAGGATTTACCCAATTTAGCGGGGGTTCTAATGGATAAAGAGATTACGATGCTTTCAAAATTCCTTAGCGATAATACAAGACCAAAATATGCTATACTTGCAGGAGCAAAGGTGGATGACTCATTAAAGGTAGCTAAAAATTTTCTCAACAAAGGTATAATAGATAAAATATTTACTGGAGGGCTTGTATCAAACCTTTTCCTACTGTCAAAGGGTGTCGATATAGGGAAGGTAAATGTGGAATTTCTTAAAAAGGAGCTTGGAGAGTTGGATGAACTTCTTAACATTTGCAAGGAATTATTATCCAAATACGGAGATAAGATAGTACTTCCCGAGGATCTTGCAATTAAAAAAGATGGACATAGATATGAGGTAGAAATTTCAGAACTTCCTGTGGAGGATCCAATTATGGACATTGGAATCGGCACAGTTGCAAAATATAAAGAAATGTTAAAGGACTCTGGGGCAATAATACTTAATGGGCCTATGGGTGTTTATGAGATCGAAGAATTTGCAATAGGAACTATAGAGATATTCAGGGCAATAGCCGATCTTGATTGTTTTAAGGTTGCAGGAGGGGGACATACAATATCTGTTATTGCAAAGTTGGATCTTAACAGGAAATTCACACACGTTAGTGTTGGTGGCGGTGCATTGATAAACTTTTTATCTGGTGAAGAGATGCCAGGTCTTGAGGCACTCAAGTTATCAAAAAGTAAATTTTCGGGGGTGATTAAGTGAAAATCTATAGAATAATAGGAAATTACAAAGAAGGCAAAAATTGGGTACATATTAGCAAGGAGGTAACTGCGAAGAATAAGCAAGAGGCAGAGGATTATTTCTACTCACTCCTAGGAAGTATATACAGGAAGAAAAGAAGGGAAATTAGAATTGAGGATGCATACTCAATACCACTTAAGGATGCTACCGATCCAAGAGCAATACATAGGTACAAGAAAGCAGGTGGAGAAAATGGAGAATGAGAATACACTAGAGGATTTAATTGCTACCGCAGACATCTTAAAAAAGCACATGGAGAATTTAAGCGTTCAAATAGCATATCTAAAGGAACAGATTGAAGAACACAATAGAGCAAGGGTGACCTTAGAAAATTATTTGAAGCTAGAGGAAAAGGAATTGCTTGTAAACATAGGCGCAGATACCTATATTTATTTAAATCCGAGTGAAAAAAAGAGGGCAATGATACCTCTTGGTAGTGGGGTAATTATAGAAAGTAGCATTGATAGAGCACTGGAGATGATTAGATCAAGGATAAAAGATATGGAAGATTTACATTTAAAGCTCAGTCAGGAAAGTGAAAAGGTACAGGGACAGTACCTTGCCATTGAGAGGAAGGTTGAGGAGATATATAACAAGTACCAGGGTAGGTCAAATGTTCAAAATCCTTAAAGAAAAGCTCAACATTTTTAAGAAAAAGCTAAGCGAGGAGGTAAGCGTTGAGGAATCCGCTGGAATAATAGGTAAGAAAATAAATGAAAAAAGACTTGATGAAATTCTGGATGAATTTGAAATCTCACTTTTAGAGGCAGATGTTGCATACGATGTTGCTGAAGAAATAAGATCAAGGATAAGGGAAAGGGTGCTTGGATTAAAGATAAAAATAGGCACAGATCCGGAAAAGGTTGTGGAACAAATAATTAAAGAAACACTTATAAATATACTTTCAAATTCGAATTTTGATCTCCTAGAGGAGATTGAAAAATCTGAAAAACCCTATGTAATAATGTTTCTGGGTATTAATGGAACTGGAAAAACAACAACGATTGCAAAGATTGCAAGACAGATACAAAAAATGGGTTTAGTACCAGTAATAGCAGCTGCAGATACCTTTAGGGCTGGTGCAATCGAACAGCTTGAGTATCATGCAAATAAACTTAATGTAACCCTAATCAAGCACCAGCCAGGAAGTGATCCTGCAAGTGTTGCATTTGATGCGATTTCACACGCAAAATCAAAGGGAAAACATGTAGTTCTTATAGATACTGCAGGAAGAATGCAGACAAATAAAAACCTAATTGAGGAAATGAAAAAAATAAAGAGGGTAGCTAAACCCAACCATACAATCTTTGTTGGAGATGCATTGGCTGGGAATGACATTATAAATCAGGCAAAAACATTCGATGAAAATGTAGGTTTTGATTCAATAATATTATGTAAGGTGGATGCTGATGCAAAAGGAGGGGCGGCCATTAGTCTATCATTTGAAATTAAAAAACCCATAATTTTCCTTGGAATAGGCCAGGGATATGAAGATATTATTAAATTTGATCCAAAATTCATAATTGATAAAATATTTAACAGTACTTCACCTTGAACATTTTTCTGAATGTAATCACTTCCTTAGATACATTTTTTTCAAGAGAGAGCATTATGAGTTCAGAAAGTTTATCAATATCCTTTAAATTAAAACCTAGTCTAGTTACTTCATTTGTGCCCATTCTACCTACACAATCAATAATTATCCTTGATTTTTCGAGAATATGACATAATTCCTTATTTTTTATAAGTATCTGATGGGACTGTGTATATTCCCCATCAAAGGATTTTACCCCAAAACCATATTCATCAAGGTTTTTGGCTAGTCTTTTCGAATTTTTTATTACGTTAATTGCATAATCTTTACCATATTTTTTCATTTCTAAAGAGGCCTGGACAAGTGCTGCAAGCCTGTTTAAATGATAATTGTCCATTGTCCTCCAAACAACATTGTTTTTAATTTTTTCATAAAGGTATTCATCATTTGTAAGCAATATACCTCCCTGGGGCCCAAAAAAGGATTTATGTGTCGAACCATATACAATATCTGTAAATTTGAATATATCCTTTTGAAATTCACCACCTGCAATAAGTCCCATAACATGGGAGGAATCATAAATAATCTTGAAATTGTAAGATTCTGATAGATCCTTAATATATTTTAAATCGTAGGGGAATAAGAAATAACTTGCACCTAATACAATTACATCTGGCCTATAAGCTCTAACGGCATCCTCAAGGCCTTCATAATCTATATTCCACCTTTTGTTATCAAAGGGTATTGCTCTAGAGTTCAATGAAAGTATGTCAGGCAAATAACCTTGGGAATAACCATCGTAGCCACCATTTTCTGGATAAATGGCCATAATTTTTCCATTTTTATTTGCAATTGAAAGTAGAGCAATCATTGCAGAAATATGACCTGAAAGTGGCCTTATTTCAGCAAATTTTACATTAAAGAGTGAGGAAATAATATTCTCTCCATTGCTTATTATTTCATCTATATATCTTGTGCCCCCGTAAGCATTTCCACCATTCAGGGTAAGTGAATACCTTGAAGCAAGATCACTACCAAGAATATATTTAACCTTTTCACTAACAATATTTTCGCTTGGAAGAAGATTAATTGAACTATTCCTATATTGATTGTGTCTTTTTGTCAGTAATAAGGGATCAAATTTCATCTTCTAGAAAAATGATCTTCTAGTTCAGTATTAAGATGGTTCAAAAGCTCTTCTATATTATCGCTTTCTATTGTTGAAACATCACCATTTGGCAGTGTGATTCTTGCAATGTAAGTATCCCCCTCCCTTACTATTTCAACATCAAAAAGTTTCTTTTTCATTTTTTACACCCCTAAAAAATATTTTTTGGGGAATTAATCCCCTTACCTTTTTAATAATATTTCAATGGATGAAACGTTGCTTTCCCTGTCCTCACTCTTTATCTTTTCTGTTCCAAGGGTTACTTCGTATTTCAGATCATTCAAAAACCTATTTCTGACAATCTCTGCAATATCCACTGCCTTGTTAATTGATTTACCCCTTGCCTTTATAACCACATTTTTGGCTCCATTATTAAACTGTGTCACCACCGCAAGCACATAGTTCATTGTTGGCTTTTTTCCCACATACACAACGTTTTCGTCGCTCCTTTCTAAGTTTTCTGGCATAATAAGACCTCCTTTGTTTTGTAAATACTTCCATGGGATAATAATACTTATATTTTTTGGTGTTATCTTAATTAATTTTTTTATTTCATTATAGCTTCTATATTTATGTGTAAAGGTCAAGGATATTTCATATCAAAGGTCCTCATTATATCATCCTTACGTATATCGAATGCAAGGATTGTCCTTTATTGAACTTATCATTTTTCTCTATCAGCTCGATAAATAAAATCAATTTTAGAATAAAAGTAATGATGAAATTTTTTTGTGTACAGTATTCATAAAATAAATAAAGAAAAAATATAATAAATCTTTTTTAAAGGATTTCTACAGGCTTAAGATACAAAATTTTAAAATAAAAAGAATGCATCCAATTAATTGAATGGTTACACTCATAATTAGTGTTGATAGGGATGACGACGTAGGAAGAAAAACTGGTGAAAAGGGTCCAATTATTGGAAGAGATGAAAATTTAAGAGTTGCGAATAAATTGATACTTGCAGATCCTGAAGACTCCGATGCCAATGCAATATTTGGTGCAGTTTCAATATACGATTCTTTAAAGAATGAGGGAAAGGAAGTTGAGGTAGTTACACTTACAGGAGATATCTCGGTGGGATTAAAAAGTGATGAAAAAATAAGAGAGGAGCTTTTGAGTGTGAAAGAAAAATTGAATCCGAGGGATGCAATACTTGTTAGTGACGGGGAAGAGGATGAGTTCATACTTCCCATTATTACCTCAATTGTTCCAGTTATACATGTAAAAAGGATAATTGTAAAACAGAGCAAAGGTTTGGAATCTTCATATTATATTCTTGTTAGGGCGCTCAGGGATGAAAAGGTGGCAAGAAAAATTATGGTTCCAATTGCTTTGATATTGCTAGCATATAGTATTTCAGTTTTTGGACTTATACTTTGGAAATACTTTTTCCCCTCTTCCTATTACCCAGATCCTGGCACATTTGGTTTTGCATTTGTGCTTTTGACCCTTGGTTTTTATTTTCTTCTTAGGGGCTTCAGGGTAGGGACAAGGATTACAAATTCATACAGAAGGTTCAAAAATGCATTTATGGAGGCAAAGATATCAATTACTTCAGACCTGCTAGCCATATTTATAGTAATATTTGGTATAATATCTTCATTTGATGCATCATCAATTGAAAAGGAAATATTTCCAGCAATTGCGCTCTTTTTCCAGAATCTAGTATTATGGATAGTTTTTGCTGTTGTTGTAAGGGAAGCAGGCATAGCCTTTGAAACACTGTTTCACAAAAAAGGAAGGATTAGGGGATATTTAATAGGAATATCCCTGGTAATAGGTCTTGGCATCCTCGTTTATGGTGCAATTATGTACATTAGAGTGCTACTCTCTTTCATTTCTCCTGCGTTCAATGGCCCCAGCCTAATAATCATTGGAATGGGTCTTGCACTCTCAATATTTTCTTCAGTAATGAGAAGGCTCCTTTACGAAGGGGAGAAGGATGAATTACAGTGAATGGAAATCATATTATAAAATGATCCTTAAGGAATTTAATTTTAGTGAAAGAAGGGATATGGAAAGTGCAGAAATATTGTCAGCACTATTGGGGGATAATTTTATAAAGTTGAAGGAACTTGAAAAATTAATAAAAGGTAAAAATGTGATTATAATAGGGGATTCACCGTATTTTTCCATAGATCCTGCAATGCTAAAGGGTAAGTTGATTATTACAGCAGATGATGCCACATCAAGGATCTTTGAAATAGGATTTGTTCCAGATATTGTATTTACAGACCTAGATTCAAAACCAGAGATAATCATAGAGGCATCAAAGAAAGGATCAATAATTGGAGTACACGCACATGGGGATAATATGGAGAGATTGAAAATTGTGGATAAAATTGAAAAAAGGTTCGGTACTACACAGGCATTTCCATTATGGAACGTATATAACTTTGGTGGCTTTACTGATGGTGATAGGGCAGTATTTTTTGCAGATCATTTTAATGCATCAAGTATCATATTAATGGGTTTCAATTTTTATGAACCTAATACAAGGAAGGGTAAGGACTTTTATAAAAAATTTAAAAAACTCCTTTTTTCAAAATATCTATTGAATGAACTTATTAAAAAAAGTAGAACAAAGATTATTATACTGTAATTATTACCCGTTATATGGTTTCCATAACATTTCTGGTTTTATCATTCCTCGCATCATTTAAGGCCATTTTAATTGAAGGCAGTGAAGTAACAATTATAGCACTCACAACAATCAAAAAGTTAGGAAAGAAAAATGTTTTGGCTGGTTTAGTCTCAGGAATAATCGTTGTAATCCTATTATATTTGATACTTGAAAATATTTTTTCACTTTTTCCATCAGATTATGTTTCAATTGTTGCGGGCATAATTTTATTATATTTTGCATATAGATTTGGTCGTGGATTTTACAGGTACTATTTTAAAGGAGGGAACTTCGAACTTAAAATGAAAAAGGAAGAGGAAGAGATAGTGGCAAAGAGCCTTAATGTTGGTTTTAATAGGGTTAATATTATTCCAATGTTTTTTGCTACACTTGTTGAGGGAACAGAGGCCACTTTAATAATAGCCGCTTCAGGTGCATTTTCTCCACAATATGCTATATTTGGAGCTATAACAGGCATATTGGTTTTGGTTGCATTTGCAGCAGTATCCTATAGATATCTAATGAAATTACCTCGCTGGGCTCTAGATTTAATAGCATTCACAGTATTAACAGTCTTTGGAATAATATTTATTGTTTCAGGTATTTTAAATATGTGAAATTATTTCTTATAAATATGTATGGCTTGATAGATGCAAGGATATTGGATAAGAATGCAGAGTACTTAGGACTAAACATGGAAAAATTGATGGAAAATGCAGGAAAGGCAGTGGCTGATGTTGTTTTATCACTTAAACCTAAGAATGTTCTTGTTGTTTGCGGTAGCGGAAACAATGGTGGTGATGGATATGTTACAGCAATCAATTTGAAGAAAAATGGAGTTAATGTAGATGTATATATGGCCAAGATGCCAAAGAGCCAGCTTTGCATTAAGAAATACAATGAGGCAAAGGAGGAGGGTGTAAACATTGTAAATTTTTTTGATCCCTCAAAATATGATGTGATTGTTGATGCTATGCTGGGAATAGGGATTGAAAAGGATCCAGAGGAGCCATATAGATCTCTTATTGAAAAAATAAATGTTTCCAGGAAAACAATAGTTTCTGTAGATGTTCCTACGGGCATAGGAACAAATGTCTCCATAAAGCCAGACATTACAGTGACTATGCAATTCAGTAAAAGGGAGATGAATGAAAAAAATTCAGGGAAAATCATAGTAGCAGATGTTGGATTTCCACGTGAGTTATTAGAGATGGTAGGACCTGGCGAATTTGTTTCTTATAAATTTAACCCCGATGAAAGTCATAAGGGTGAAAACGGCATTCTTGTGGGTATAGCAGGGAGTGTTGATTATTATGGGGCACCGATTTATATGTCAAAAGGTGCATTGAGGATGGGAATAGATCTCCTTTTCCTTTTTTCTCCTGAGTATATTCATAATTACATATCTTCATCAACTCATGATATAATATTGAAGAAAAGTGGGGAAAGATATATTGAATTTAACAATGAACTAAAAAGGATAATTGAAGATAAGGCAACAGCAGTTGCACTGGGCTGTGGAATTGGAAAAAATGAAGTTTCACAGGAGAGCTCTACTAAAATTATTGAAGAATCACTTCTTGTAAAAAAGCCCATAGTTATTGATGCTGATGCCCTGGATTCAGTTACACTCTTCGATGATTTAAAAGGTTTTGCAGTAATTACACCACATAGGGGAGAATTTAAAAGGATTTTTTCAATAGATCCCGATGAAAATAATGTTGTCAAAATGGCAAAAAAATACAACCTTGTTATACTTTTGAAGGGTAGTGTAGATATAATTTCAGACGGTGAAATTGTAAAGAAAAATAAATCTTTTCATCATCCAAGTATGACTAGGGGTGGTACTGGAGATATACTGACTGGAGCTGTTGGAGGACTACTTTCAAGGGGTATTGATACATTCCACTCTGCCACCCTTGCAAGTTTTATAGTTGGGAGTGCAGGTAAGATGGCATTTGAAGAAAAATCAAACTCATATTTTACATCAGAAGTTATAGATATGATCCCTCAGGTATTCAGGAAATATGTACAATAATTTTTAATATATTGTTAATATACTATTTATGTAAATGAGCATTGAAAAAACAAGAATCAGGTCAACTCTACCAATAAATTTGCCAATTAAAAAGGAGGATATATATTCAATATCATATTCTGACTTCATTTTAAAACTTCAAGAAACTATATCCTCGACCATTGCCACAAAAAAAACCCCTGCCAATAAATTAACACCTGACAAATTAATAATTCCTACAGATGTTGTTGTTCCCGTAACAATTAAAAGACCAGTTATGAATTTTACTGAACTCATTGAATACCTTAGCATGTTCACAAATCCGTTTTTGATATCCTCTGCGGATCAGAATGCAATATGGTCGCTTGATACTATTATTGAAAAATTGTTCAAAACCAATTCCATAATGGTGATAAAAAAATCGACTTACTATTGCGAATACTGTAAAACGCAACTTTCAAACAGGGATGTACATATGGAGAAGGGGGAATATAGGGTTCTTTATGCAAAAATAAGGATCTCCGATGATACATACTTTATACATTCAGGCCTTGAAGATATTGTTCTTCAGATTAGTGGTGTTAATATAAATCCTGACTCAATATTTATTGTTCAAAATCTTGGAAATGAAAAATGGATAATGGAAAATTATATATTTGAAAAATTAAAAGAAAAAACAATAATATTTCCTTCAAAACCCGAAGAAAAGAAGGGTAGTGAGATAATTGAATGGTTTAAGAATGTTAAAGCCATTTCACAGAAGGAATTGCCAACAAAATTTCTTTCATCAGAATTCAGTGATGAGGATGAAAGGTTAATTGGTGAGAATGAAAGGGTAGAGGTGGAAATAATAGACCATGAAACCTTTGAAGGTAATATCCCACACTGCAACTATTGTGGTAGAAGGGTAACTAAGAGAAGGCTTAAAGGCGTATATGTTAGAATTGGATCCTTAAATTTTAATATATTTCCAAAGAATTTTATAAATATATCAAAGAAGGATATTTTAATATCCAAGGATTTTAGAAATTTCCCTAAAATACCGCTTCTTGAATGTGATAAATGTGGGAAAATTGAGTACGGATTCAATGAAAAACCCTGTACTTGCGGGGGAATGATGAAAAGAAATTACTCCTATGACCCATATATATTACCATTGGGCGTTTATGAAATGATAAAATCTGTTAAAAATAGGGGGGTATTGAACCACAGGGAATTTAAGCATAGATTTTTGATGCTGGCACTTATGTCAGAACTTAAGTCGAATTTTTTTTCAGATGTTTTTATATCATATACAGATCTTAAGGATTTTGATAAATTCAAAGACAAGGATCCAGAGGTACTAAGAATTTCATTTATTTCTAAAATGCATGGAAAAATTCATGAAAATGATATTAGAAGATTTTCAAAGCTTAAAAATATTCTTATAAATATTTTAAATTATATGGAAATATATGGCACAAGGGATAATGAAAACATATTGGACATGTGGATTTACTCAAAAGTAGAAAGGTTCAAAGTAAACATGGAAAAATTCATTGAAAACTATGATTTTGGAAAATTACTTAGAGATTATGAAAATTTAATAATGAGTATATCCAGGGATTATATGAAAATAAACAGAAAAGAAAAGATTAATTCAGGTATATTCAATGAAATTGTTGTATTATCATATCCATTTTTCCCCTCTACCATTTCTTCATTCTCTCAAAAACACCAAATAAACCTTAATGATTTCAGGGTGGGTAGGTTTTCTGTTAACGAAATGTTAGAAAGATTTATTCCAGATTTAATAGAGGCAAGAAAAAGGATTTTAAATTTAAAAATAAAAGAAGGCATACCTTTATCTACACCTTTGAAAAAACTGATAATAGAGGTAAATTTCAAACATATTCCTTTACTCTTAAATATTAAGCAGAATATATTAAGATATTTTAATGCCTATTCTATTGAGATTACTGAAAAATGGATGGGACTTGAATACAAGGTTAAACTTAAAAGGGAGAATCTGGGAGAAATCTACAAACCATTTGCAAATATGATAGAAAATGTTTTAAGCAAGATAGATGCGAAAAAAATGAAGGAGGAGATTGAGAAGAATAATTATGAGATTGGTGTTGAGGGAAATTTAATCACAATTACCCCACAGATGGTAGAATTCATATATGAGCTTCCGAAGAATTATGAAATGATAGATCTTCCAAATTTCAAAATATTCTTTGATAAAGAAGTTGACAAAAAAATAGAGGATTTTGGAGTTCTAAGGAAATTATTGAGAAGGATAGCCTCCATGAAAAAGAATTTAAAAGTTGAATACGATGATTATATTGACCTATTCCTTTCGGATTCAAAATTATTGAGGAATATAATAGATCCATATATTGATAGATTGGTTGAAGAGTATAAAATTAGAAAAATAAAATTTTCAGATAAATTTACAGCAAGTCTTGTAATGAGCTACAATGATATTCTAGAGGGAGGAATTGATGTAGGCATTTCGCCTGTTTATAAAAAATATAAGATTAAGTCATTGTCAAAACTTCCAGGTATTACAATGGAAGATGCAGAAAAAATATTCTCATCAGGATTCTATACTATAAATGACATTAGGAAATCAAACCCAAAGGAATTCTCCGATAAGACTAAAATAGTACTTTCCAAAACAAAGATTGTGTTTGAATATCTTGAAAATATAAAATCATTCCATGTATTGAATATTAAGGGTTTAAACTATTGTCCAATGTGTGAAGTGGAACTGCTTGAAAAGGTAAATGTATGCCCAAGATGTGAAGTGCATTTAGACTGGAGTTAAGGATCGTATTTTAATGATTTAATATTTTCACCAATATCACCAGAAAATATCCCAGTAGCAGCACATACTATATCAACATAATTTTTTACAAATTTTATTGTATCCCTATTTATACCTCCATCAATAGCTATCTCAAAACTATAATCCTTCATATTTTTTATTCTTTTCAACTCCTCCAATTTGGACACAGTTTCCATGATAAATTTTTGACCGGAAAATCCAGGATGGACGCTCATTACAAGTACTATGTCTACCTTTTCCAAATAATTGTATATAATTGACAATGGTGTTTCAGGGTTAACCGCAATACCTTTTTTTGCATTTTTAATGGATTCAAGAGCCTCTTTAAAATTATTTGATTCAACATGTACAGTTATAATGTCAGAACCACTTTCTTCAAATCTTTTAACGTATCTGTCAGGTCTTGCAATCATCAGATGTGCCTCAATCTGTTTTTTAGTTAGTTTTTTAAGTGTCCTTACAAAATCTGGACCTACCGTGATATTTGGTACAAAATTTCCATCCATTACATCAACATGGTAGAAATCAATTTCATGTTTTTCAAGCTCAAGTAAAGATTCCCTTAGACATGTAAGGTCCGCTGAGATAATGGAAGGTGCTATCTTCATAATTAAAGAAATAAATACCTTATTACAAATTTTTTTATATTATAAATAAATTATAATTTTAGCAGTTATCAGAAAATATTTATATAGGCGAATAACAATTAATAAAATATATGAAATTTATATACAAGGAAAGGGGTGTTGCCTCTGTAATAGGTACATTGTTTGCACTTCTGCTCGGTGTCACTATACTATCCGCTTTTATGACACAATATGTACCTGTTTATATGAAAACAAATGAATTTCAACACGATAACGAGTTACTTTCCCAAGTATCAGAAATGAAAACAATCATTGATTTATATGTGGCCACCGGACAGGTTAACTTTTCATTCACTGCACCCCTCACCCTTGGCGCGAATGGAATACCCATATTTGCACCATCATCCCCCTCTAATCTATTAATTAATACCTCTGGGAATCCATTAATCTCTCTAAATTTCACAACAGCTGGACAAAATCTTTATTTTAATTCCTCAGGGTATTTCTATGTGAAAACATTGAATTCATATTATCCCCAGGAAAATATAATATTTATTAATGGTGCAATAATTAGGGAAAATGTTAACCAAAATAGCTCAATTATATTTGTAGGTCCGAGCTTCTCTATAAGTAGCCTAAGTGGATCAACAATTCTTAACATGTACCTTTATACATTAATAGGGCCATTTTATTCATACACCGGTATAGATACACAGAATCTTCAATTTAATATACTAAGTATTACAAAGAATTCATTTCCAACAAATAGTGCAAATTTAACAATCTCTAATAATTTTGCAAAAGTGTTTTTATCATGGTACAATGAAAAATCGTCCTTGTACGGTTACTCAAACATAAACACAAATGGAAATGAAATCACATTTTATAATATTCAACAAGTAAATATAGTTCAGGCATACATATATGTTCAGGACACTTCCCAGTTAACTACATGAGGTGATTTTATGGAGTTTTTTAATATTTTTAATAAAAAGATGCCCGAAAGGGAGGAAGGAAAGGTTTATAAAATAGCTTTACCCAAGGGAACAGGGCCTTCTTATTCTGTTCTAAACACATATCAGAGGATTGCATTCAGAATTTTTGGCAAAATTGCCTCAAGGAATAAGAATATCTCAAAGATGGGGGATGACCTTTTAAAGGCACACATGATGATAAGACCTCAGGAATACATTGCCTATGTATACTTTCTTACACTAATTTCATTTGTAGGAATTCTTGCTATCTTTATTTTCCTTTTATTATTGGGGAATATATTTCTTACTTTGATGGGATTAATAGCACTTATACTTGTACCATCAATTATATACATAATTATGATGGGCAACCCTGCCAGTGTGGCTAAGACAAGGGGAAAGAAAATTGATGGAAAATTGCCTGCCACCATGAACTTTATCTCTGCCCTTGCCTCTGCTGATGTTAATGTAGATATGATTTTTAAGGAGCTTGCAAGAAGACCGGAATATAAGGAGGTAGCTAAGGAGGCAGAATGGATCACGAGAGATACAGAGCTCCTTGGAAAGGATATATTAACAGCATTGAGGGATGCTGCTAAAAGATCCCCTAGTCAGAAATGGTCGGAGTTTTTACAGGGTGTAGTTACCACCTCCACATCTGGTGGAAGGTTAAAGCCATATTTTATTGCAAAGGGAGAGGAATATGAGAATGAACTTAGGCTCCAAATGAAGAGGACCATGGAAACACTCTCACTTTTTGCTGAGAGCTTTGTCACTGTAGGTGTTGCTTTTCCATTATTCTTAATTATAATCGTTGCAATAATGGCCCTTATCTCTCCTACCCCTGGAATGTCAATGATGTTACTTTATTTTGTTGTATTTATAATGTTACCTGTCCTTGTAATTCTTTTTGCATGGATAATAAAATCAACAAGTGAGGTGGTCTCATGAACAAGGGAAAATTTATACTATACACCTCTATAGCCATAGGTACAATCCTTGTAATAATGAGTGTTTTATTTAATTTCAATCTAATCTCAATACCATACTTAAAACCAATGGATCTCGTGGTTGTGGGTATATCATTATATTTCGGACCATACGGAATATATTATAATAGGATGTCAAAGAGAATAAGTTCAATAGAAGAAAGGCTTCCAGATTTTCTTAGGGATGTTGCAGAGGCAGGAAGATTTGGCATGACACTATCAGAGAGCATTATTGTAGCCTCAAGTGGAAGGTATGGGCCATTAACAAAGGAAATTAAGAAAATGGCGGCACAAATCGAATGGGGTGTTCCTGTAAATGAGGCCCTGGAAAGCTTTAAGGAAAGGGTAAAAACACCTCTTGTTGAAAGGATGATAACAATTATAATAAAGGCAAATGAGGCAGGGGGTAATGTGGCTGATGTCTTAAACATGGTTTCACATGCTGCACTTGAGGCACAGAATGTTGAAAAGGAAAGGGTAATTGAGATGCAAACATATGTTTTTGTTATGTTTATTGCATTTGGTGTCTTCCTCGCAACAATATTGATCCTTGCCGCCTCCTTCTTCCCTGAGATGTACAAGGCGGGAAGTGCTCTCTCAGGCGTTTCATCTGTGGGTGGAACACCCGTTTCGGTACAGTACAAGCTTATACCTGAGGTAGAATTCCTTTTTGTTGTAGCAACTTTGATAAATGGTGTGGGAGATGGAATCCTTGCAGGTGTTCTTTCTAAGGGAAAATATGAGGCTGGATTTTTCCTGGCCTTTGTTCTATTGCTTGCAGGGTATATATTCCTTAGGATGATGGGGATCGTGTGAGGTGAAAAAAATGGTAGAAACAGATAAATTAAAGGGAGAATGGTATCTAAAAATTATAAAGCCAATCATAAAAAAGGAACTGGAGGAAAAAAATTTTAAGATAAAAACCCCATCTAATAAGGTAGGTTCAGAGATAAATTATAGAACACCAGTACCAGCATTGGAGGATCCTAATCTACAGGTTGTTGAAATACAAAAGGTGGAAGATCCTTTTTCATATGTAAGAATATTATATAATTCAAGATACAATGAATATATCTACGACATCATAGAGCCACCGATGGATGTAAAAGAAAAGAAATTATATTCAAAAATAAAGGGAAAGATTGTTGAAAGGATTGATTACAGAGAATTTGAAAATAAGGAAGATAGGGATTCATATTTAATTGATTTAATGAATGATGCATCCAAGGAGATTGAGGAAGCTATAGAAGAAGAGACAATGGCAAAAATTACATATTATGTAAGGAGGGATTTTGCTGGCTATGGACCTATCCAGGTTCCAATGCTTGATCCCGAAGTAGAGGACATATCTTGTGATGGAGTAAACATTCCAATATACATATACCATAGAAAATACGAAAGTATCAGGTCCACATTTAAGTTCGAGAATGAGGAAGATTTGGATAACTTTGTAATATGGATTGTACAAAAGAGTGGCAGGCACATTTCCATAGCGAATCCAATGGTAGACGCATCACTTCCTGATGGATCGAGGCTTCAGGCTACCCTAGGAAAATATGTAACAAAAAGGGGTTCATCATTCACAATAAGAAGGTTTAAGCCAAATCCATTTACACCACTTGATCTTGTAAAATTCAAGACGCTTTCCAGGGAAATGATGGCCTACATATGGCTTTCTGTTGAAAATGGTATAAGCATGATTATTGCTGGTGGTACAGCCTCGGGAAAGACAACTACACTTAATGCTACACTTCTTTTTATTCCTCCTGCAGCTAAGATAGTAAGTATAGAGGATACGAGGGAATTAAACCTACCCCATGAAAATTGGATTCCTGCCCTTGTAAGGGAAGGCTATGGTGAATTTAATCCAGTAACTGGAAAAAGGGCTGGGGAGATTGATATGTTTGATCTACTCACATCTGCCCTAAGACAGAGACCGCATTACATTATAGTTGGTGAGGTGAGGGGAAAGGAGGCTTATACTGTATTCCAAGCCATGGCCACGGGTAAAACTTGCTATACCACATTTCATGCCGATGATGTAAAATCCCTCGTACATAGGCTTGAGAATGAGCCTATTAATCTACCAAGAGCACTTCTTACTTCCCTTGATGTTATACTCCTTCAGGGACAGGTGAAGGTGGGTCCAAAGATGACAAGGAGGGTGAAGAGTCTTACAGAAATTGTCGCAATCGATCCTGAGAGCGGTGAACTTGTAACAAACAACGCTTATATTTGGAATCCTGCAGATGATACATTCAATTATAGTGGACATAGCTATGTTTATGAAAAGATAAGCACAATTAAAAACTGGTCACCAAGGAGGATGGAGATTGAGGTAAAGAGAAGGGAGCTAGTCCTCGAATATATGGAAAAGATAAATGTAACGAACTATAGGGATGTGGCTAGGATAGTCTCCGAATATTATAAAGATCCGGATGGTGTAATTGAAAAGGTACAGGAAAAATTAAAGGAGTAATTATTTCTTCTCCTCTTCCTGAGGCAACGGGGAACCGCATACCCTGCAAAACTTCGTGCCCTTTGGATTCAATGTACCACATACAGGGCAAACAACCGATGGCTTTTTCTCCTCTTCTTTTCTTTCCATCCAATCCTGGAATGTAATGAATTCTGGCTTTGTATTCCACCATTTATAGAACTCCTCATCATTGAACCTCTCTCCAAGATCCCTCTTTGCCTCCTCTTTATATTTCTGTATCTCCTCTAGGTACTGTTTTCTCATGGATTCAATCTTTTCATAATCAGGATCATCTTTATCCATGTATATTGCCCCACAAACAGGGCAATATTTTGCATCCTTTCTTATCCATGATCCGCAGTTACCGCACTTGACATTTTCCTTTTCAAAAACAACTCCACAAACAGGGCATTTTTCAGAATCTGCAGGTATCAAACTGCCACAATTTCCACATACCATCAGGTTCTTTTCAACCTTCCTGTACTTCATGTATGCATAACCAAATATTCCACCCACCACTGCAATTATCACTATGGCCAGTATTAACCAAATGGGTAATGTAAATGGTGCAGCTTCAACATGAATCTTCAATGGAATAGATTGCTGGAATGTTTTGCCGCCCATTGTATATTCTGCAATAACATTATAATCACCAGGATTAGTTAGCTGTATACTCAATACACCAACACCACTGTTTCCAATGTGCACGGGATATATATGTTCTGATATGTATACGTTCAAATCAATATTGCTTAGATAAACATTTCTTCCCTGCTGTTGTGTAGCATTTAAATTAAGTGCATAAAATATGAGGGTAAAACTCTCACCTGCAACAGGTGCCTGGGATGGCGCAATCATAATTATTTCAATGGCTGGAACAATTACTGTATAGTTAAGGACAAATTCCCTTGGGCCAGGGATCTTTTGTGTAATATTTGTGTAATTTAGATATACCGTTAAATAATGTTCACCTATAGTTGATGCAGTAACATTAAACCTTAAGTTATATAACTTTCCAGGGATTGCATTTGAAATATTTTTACTGAATATCTCCACACCGTTATCAAGCACTAAAACGGTAGAGTTTCCATAGGCAATCCAGCCACCATTGTTTTGTAAGGTAATATTTAAGGCAAAATAATCTCCCAAAGGAACACTGGAAAAGTTTTTGACAAATTGGTTTGGAATCAATACAGCAGTCAGGCTCAGGTTTGGTCTTTCAAGTACGTTGATAAAACCGCTTGAAAAAATAACATAGTAAGGATAAATTGAGGGATATGTGATCAGTATTTCATAGGTTATTGTTATTTCATTCTTTCCCATCATATTAATTTTTGAGGTATTTAGATAATAGACTAAGGAAAGCTTTGAATTGGGTGATATGTTATATATGAATGTTTTTTCTAGACCAAGTGACGGGAAATAGAATATTACACTCATATTGTTTATTCCTGTAGAACCGGATGTGATGTTTGCATAGATTGGCACTAGTGATCCATTCATATATGTTCCAAGATTGTTACTGTTAAATCCATAAACAGAAGGAATATAAAGAGTAAAATTGTAGTAATTATTTGAATAATTTGTCTCCTGTATACTGTGATAAGGATTCAGTACTGCACCTACCCTGTATGTATATCCATATATGAAATAGTTGGTTGTTAAATTTGCATAAATATACCCATTTGAATATACACCCTCGACATTTCCTATATTTATGTTGTTGGTAAGATCCATAAACGAGACCATTATCTGTGGTGCATAGCTTGGTACTATACCTGATACATATATCTTGCTAAAAAGAACAATATTCATTGGCATATTTGGAGTAATATTTAAGGAAAGAATATATCCAGCATTAATGAAATAATAGTCTATTCCATAATCTTTGCTTATATAAACGAAATTATTCTGCTGATTATAATCCCAGTAATAGGGGACATCTATGGCTAGTGTGTAAGCGCCAATATCATGGGGAACAAAGATCATGCTCATTTTAATAGATTGTGATGCATTTATGTTTAAATTAGTCTTATTAAAGAAATTAAAGCCATTAGGTCCTGTTACAATAACATATACAGTTACATTATTTGCATTCTCCTGTCCAAAATTCTCTAAAGTAAAATTAATGAAATTATCTCCATAAAGTGTTGTGTTGGATATTGATGGGTTCAATATCCCCAGATCAATATTTGGATATACCTCCACCATCTGTGAAACCATATTGTTGGAATAATTACTCTCGTATATTGAATGGCTCGGGTTAAGTATAGCACTTAATGTGTAATTTCCAGGCCTAATTGTGGATGGAACTGTGAATGTAATATTGAGGGTTGATGTTTTGTTAACCTGCAGGTTCATATATGCTTGATTAATAATTATTGAACCCAGGGAAATTGTAACGGGAACATTTATAATTGATTTCCCAAATACAGTTGCATTCAAGGTGATAAAATAAGTATAATAGTGGATCATTTTTGGGTTGGCATGAATTGATAGTGCAACAACATCCGGAACTATCACAGATACAGAAAGATGAACAACGCCTGTTGAATTAAGATGAGGGAAATAGGGGAGCATCAGGTTAAATTGTTTCAAAACATTCCCATCCACACTAACAGAAAGGTTATAATCCCCCGCTGAAAGTGCATTTGGCCAGTATGTATAGTTTATTAAATCAGAAAAGAGTGCAAAATTTACATTTCCTTTATTATCTGTGGTAAATGTGGGTAATATGTTGAGATTTTGCCAGAGTATATTATTTAATGAATTTATTGTATTATTATCTATATTTGGATTCCCAATTACATCTGGATTAATATTTACTGTCAGGTTTGACAATGGTGCACCATTGTAATTTATAACATTAACATAAAGATGCCTGAAAAGATATATGTTTGTTTTATCGTCTATAAAGTAGGGTGGATCAGGAGGTAGGTTGTATGAACTCCTGTCAACTATTGTCCAGTTTAAAATATAAATTATGCTATTGATTGCATATAGATAATTTTTAAATGGATTACCATTCGAGTTGTTTGAATTTGCAGAAATATACAGATCACTACCATAGACATGTGAAGAAATTACATTGAAGTTTTGTTTCATAAAATTGAAGTTGTATGTATATAGTATTATCTTTACTGAATTTATAGTAATTGATCCAGATGTGGGTTTTGTAATATTAACAAAAAATCCACCGGGCTTTGACAATACGGTGGCGTTTGCAATGAAATATGTATCATAAAAATTCACATTACCTGTAAAATTTTGTTTATTTGTAGTAAATTGAACAGGTGTTGAATATATTAAATTCTTAAAGTTGAAATATAGTACTGAATCGTTGCTATAATTCGGCCCTTCAGTGATGTTAACCACCACGGTTGCATTGTAAAATGTAGTATAATATGGAAAACCTGTTATGCTAAAGGAATTAGATACGGTGGTATTAGTGCTGCTCGTTGATGTTATTGATTTTGGAAAACTACTAGAGGAATCGAATGTTCCCACATATCTATTTATACTCTTCTGAGCCTGGAAGAGTGAAGGGAATGAGGTATTCTTTATTAATAGTGTTATGTTAGTAAAAACAGGTGTAGGTCCATAAACGACGTATGGCAATGCCGATTGAGGATACCCGAATTTCAAAAGTTGATCGAGTTGTGAACTATTCTCACCTATAAACTTAGAATTTATTATCCTTACATAATTTGAATTTGATACATTAAACCATCCTGGGTATTTTATCGTAGTATTATAAAAAAATAGATTTCCCCCATTGGAGTTTATTGTAAAGTTTATTGAAGGAAAATAGCGATCTGGAGCAACAGTAAGTGTTGAATTTTTTAATATCAGATTTCCGCCCGTAAATATGTTTAATGAAACAGGATTAATAGCATCCTGTATAAAATAAATCGTAGCATTCTCTGCTATTAATTTACCACCATTAACTATATTTACTGTACTATAAAATTCATAACTACCAGATATTGTATAGGTATTATTTATTGTTATGGGGGATGTGGTGAAACTAGTCACTTGGATATTTTTATAAATGGGAGCGGAAAATTGCCCTCCAACTAAAAGGACCACAAGGAAAAAAATTCCAGCTTTAAACAATATTATCATTTTCATAATTAGCCTCCCTAATATATATGTAAATCAAATTACTTATATAAAAACATTTCTTAATAAATGGGGCCGATCGGATTTGAACCGACGACCTTCCGGTTATCAGCCGGATGCTCCAACCAAGCTAAGCTACGGCCCCTGTTTAAGGTAAATGAATGAATTCTATTTATAACTTTCTTCACTACCTATCCAATTATTCACCCTTTCAAGGATCCTTTCTATAATTTCCCTGTAATTTCCAAGGTATTTTTCTGGCCTAACAGTCTCTTCGAGCTCCATTTCATCAATATATTTTTTTGCTTCATTATCCGAAAGAAAGATATCCTTGAAATTTTTTTTCTGTAGTTGCGAAGCTACAGCGCACCTTCTGACAATTTCATGTGCCTCCTGCCTCCCAAGCCCTTTTTCAACAAGCCTCATTATTATGTTTTCATCCATTATATAATATTTTACATTCTCAAGATTTTCCTTCATTCTATCCTCATTTACCTTAAGATTTTCAAGAACCCATATGGTTTTATTTAATATATCATCCAAAAGTATTGATGCATGTGGTATTGTGAATCTTTCCCCTGCGCTATTTGTTAAATCCCTCTCATGCCAGAGTATGTTATTTTCAAAGGAAGGTATAATAAATGACCTTATAATTCTTGATAGGCTACAAATATTTTCGGATGTTATTGGATTCATTTTGTGCGCCATTGTACTTGACCCAACCTGTTTTTCAATATCAAAATATTCCTGAACTTCCCCTATTTCAGGTCTTTGCAGGTTCCTTATCTCCGTTGCAAGCCTTTCAAGAGTCGTTGATATATTTGAAAGTAAATAAATGAATTCAATGTATCTATCCCGCCCGACTATCTGTGTGGGTCCCTCCTCTCTACCAAGTCCAAGATATTCCATAACAAATGCCTCGATCTCTAATGCCCTTCCGCCAAAACCTGCACCTGTGCCCACCGCCCCCATCATTTTTCCAACTAGGATTCTATGTCTTGATTCCAAGATCCTTTCATAGTGTCTTGTAATCTCTGCAAGATATACAGCACACTTTAATCCAAATGTGATTGGTAAGGCATGCTGACCGTGCGTTCTGCCAAGCATAATTGTATCTCTGTATTTTATAGAAAGCCTCCTTAATACACGCATTAAATTTTTGATATCTTCTTCAAGTACCTCATAAAATTCTTTAAGTTGAAGTGCCACTGCGGTATCTATTATATCATTTGATGTGGCACCAAGATGTACATATCTTCCACTTTCCCCAGCCCTCTCTGAAATTGCCTTCACCATAGCCATAATATCATGCCTAGTTTCTTTTTCAATCTCCTTTACCCTATCCAGGCTAACACCTTTACAGGCATCCTTTATATTTTTGAAGTCCTCCTCCTTTATTTTTCCTATTTTAAAATAAGCATAGGCAAGTGCTTCTTCAACCTTAAGCATCTTTTTTAACCTGTTCTCCTCAGTAAAAATATTCTTTGTCATTTCCCTTCCATATCTGAATTCTAAAGGGCAAATCATCATTAATAGTAATGCATCATATATAATATATTTAACCTTCCTGAGTATTTTATAATATTTAGAAAAAACATCCGCAAAAATCTAAATAGAAAAGAATAATGTACCAATATGGTGGATATCTATAATTACGAGGATCTTTTAAAAAGGGCTAGGGAAAAGGTAATACCTGTAGTACATTCTGGGGAAAGATTCAAGCTACCTGAGGCGGATATAATTATAGAGGGAAAGAATACAATCTTCAGGAATTTTTTGGATTTTTGTAAGGTGATGGACAGGGATCCCCAGCATTTTTCAAAATTTCTGGTAAGGGAACTGGGAACGGCTGGCATTATCCAGGGAGAGAGACTAATATTCAAGGGGAAAGTCTCACTTGCTGATATTAAAGATAGAATTAATCAATATATAAAAACATATGTTCTCTGTTATGAGTGCGGTAGCCCTGATACGATTCTAAAGAAAGAGGATAGGATTGAAATACTCATATGCAAAGCATGTGGTGCAACAAGGCCTGTAACTGCCCACGTTGAGATTAAGATACAGGAGGAAAAGATAGAGGAGGGGAAGGTGTATGAGGTGGAGATCATAGATATTAGCAGGGATGGGGATGGTATTGCAAAAAAAGGATCATACACAATTTATGTGCCGAAGGCAAAGAAAGGGCAGAAGCTAAAGGTGAAAATTGAGAAGATTAAAAAGAATATAGCCTTTGCAACCATTGTCCAGTAGGTGATTTGGATGAAGGATCTTTCATCACTAATAAAAAGGGAGATTGGGAAGCCCTCCCCCATAAGGGAGATAATGAAGATGGCCGAACCCAGCAATATAATAAATATGGGTCTCAACCCAGAGGATGTAATATCCTTTGGAGGTGGCTGGGTGGACCACTATTCACCGGAGGAGCTCAGAAACGCTTACATGGAAATAATTAAAGATGAATTTAAATTTCATGCATCTGGTGGATATTCCCCAACATTGGGCTTTGAGGAAACGAGGGAAAATATAGCAAAATACTCAAAAATATTGTTCAATGAAAAAATAGAAAAGGAAAACATAATTGTTGGTGGCAGCAGTACACAGCTCACAATGGATATTTTTAGAACCTTACTAGATCCTGGTGATGAGATCATATTACCTGACCCTACCTATGCTAATTATTACGGTCAAATTTCATTTGTATCAAATAGAATTAGAATAGTTGCTATACCCTTTCTTAATGAAGAATGGAAATATATTGAAAACAAAGATGAGATACTTTCAAGGATACAGGATGAAATGCTTAAAAAAAGGACAAAGGCAATTCTAATAGCCTCACCGGATAACCCAACAAGCCAGATTATTCCGAATGAATTCATGGTAGAACTATTAAAAATTTCAAGGGATACGGGTACATATTTAATAATCGATTATGCCTATAAAACACAATATTTTGGTGAAGAATATCCCCAATACTTTTCCTTCTCTCCACTTGATTATGAAAATTTAATAACAATAAACTCAAATAGTAAATGGGGCAGGGGATTGGGCAGAAGGATGGGATGGGTAGAGGCAAATCTGGAAATTATAAATGCGCTTGAGAGGGTTCAGCAATCGACGATTTTATGTCCCGATACATTGCACCAGATGGCCTTTAATGAATTCATGAAGGATCCAAAGGACCTGAGGAGATATATAGATAATGTAAGAAATGATTATAAGAAGGCTTCGGAGATTACAGTTGAATCTATAAGAAAACACCTTGGATTTAGGTTCCTAATACCCCAGGGAGGTCTATACGTTGCAGCAGATGTAGGTGAGGATTCAGACAAATTTGTATTAAGAGTTTTAAAAAATACTGGTGTAATCTTTGTACCTGGAAAGGGATTTGGAAATACAATGAAAAATGGTATTAGAATTTCCTACGGACCCCTGGTAAGAAAAATGGATAAAATTGAAGAAGGTATTTCAAGGGTAGGTAAATACCTCCATGGATAATGAGGTAATTGTTGATACAAATGCACTTTTATTACCCTTCCAGAGTGGTTTAGATATAGAAAAAAACCTCGAAGAGCTTTTGGGGAAATACATTATAATAGTGCCCGATAGTGTAATAAGGGAACTCGAAAAATTATCTACTGGTAATCCACAGGCAAGGGCAGCACTTTCATATTCAAAGAGATTTAAGATAGTAAAAACAGATTTAGAGGGGGATGAGTCAATAGTCAGTATGGCTGAAAAAAGGAAGAGCTATGTATTAACAAATGATTATAACCTTATAAAAATTTTAAAGAAAAAAGGTATTAAGGTAATAAGACCAAGAGGTAAAAAAAGATTAGAAATAATATAATAAAAAATGCTACAATTGAAATTATTTATGATGTTTGAGGTTTAAAATTTACAATGAAGTATTCTAATATCTTTTTATAATACTAATAAATTATTTGAATATTTATGGTTCTAAATTTAATCAGTGCTGAACAGACATGAATGATATAAAATAATAAGGATCTGCCTTTACTTAAGTTATAATAAGGCATATTCATATCTGGTAAGGAAATAAATATAAATAGAGTTTTAAATGCACTACATAAAATAATAAATGCGATTATTGAAGCTTTTAAGTAAAGAATGGAAAATATAGTTTTATATTTACGAAACTTAATAATCCATGGATTCATTGTGAATATAACTTCTAGAGGTGGACCTCATGGTTAATGAAAATAATAAAGTAAGGGAATACAAAAATATCAAGGAATTTGAAATTTTATACATGCTTAGTGAAATAGCTATTTTAGGTGGCATATATAAATTTATAACTATAAAAACAGGAGAATTGGGTGAAAAATTGGGATATAGTCAACAGAGTATGTCCAGGAAAATTAACGAACTTTTCAAGGAAGGATTTGTTGAAAAGGTAGTCCTAATAAGGGGACTTAAAATAAAGATAACAAAAAAAGGTATGGACTATTTAATGGAAGGAATAAAAAGATTCTCCAAAATTAATGAAATGATAAAGGAGATAGTATTAAAAGGCTATGTAACTAGTGGGATGGGCGAAGGAACATACTACATGACAAGGGAAGGGTACCTGAAGCAATTCAGGGATATGTTTGGTGAGGAGCCATATCCTGGTACTTTAAATATTATAGTTGAAAATGCTACGGATATTGTATCATTTCTAAAAAATAACTATAGGTACATTCTAAAAGGATTCAGGGAGAGGGATAGAACCTTTGGTGATGTGATAGTGCATAGGGGAAGGATAGGAGATTTCCCATGCTATATAATATTCCCAGAGAGGGGACACTATGAAAACGTAGTTGAAATAGTCAGCCCAGAGAACCTGAGGAAAAAATTCTCACTTAAGGATGGTGATGAAGTTATATTGAAAATATTCCCCTACGATTAGATTATGTTTTGAATTATATCTCCTCCCTCCATCTCTCTTTCACAATATTTGCATTTTATTCTTATAGGCTCTGTTGAAATTACATAGAATTCTGGAACCACAGGCTCATTTGCATTTGTTACGCATGCCGGATTTGAGCATTTTACAATACCTGCAATCTCGGAAGGCGGAACTACATTATATTTTTCCACAACCTCATAATCCTTAATCTTATTCACAGTGGCATTTGGTGCAATAAGTGCTATCTTTGCAATCTCCTTTGATGCAAGATATCTGTCCTCTATCTTTACTATGTCCTTAAAGCCACTCTTTTTGCTTGTAACATGAATCCCTATGCTGACTGTTGTTTTTACATTTTCATCTATATTTAGTATCTTCAAAACTTTCAATGCCCTGCCCGAAGGAATATGATCTATCACCGTTCCATTCCTTATTTTTTCTATCTTGAGCTCCTTATCCTGCATTTATCTCACCCCCATTACCATACTTAGAATTGCCATTCTCACAGGAACACCGTTGAATGCTTGCTCGAAGTATTTTGCATGTGGTGTGTAGTCAACATCAGGAGAAATTTCATCAATCCTTGGCAATGGATGGAGAATTATAAGGTCCTTCTTTGCCTTTTCAAGAGTTGAGAGGTCTATCCTGTATGAACCTGCTATTTTTAAATATTCATTAATATCCGGGAATCTCTCCTTTTGTATCCTTGTTACATAGAGAACATCCAGTTCCCCAATTACAGATAAAAGATCCTCTGTCTTTTTGACCTTTATCTTTTCACCCACCTCCCTGTTTATATGATCCGGCATCTCCAACCCCTTTGGTGAGATCATATATAGGTTTGCACCAAAATCTGCAAGAGCAAGGGCTAAAGAATGAACAGTCCTGCCATACTTTAAATCCCCTAGTAGACCAACGTTTAGATTCTCTATCTTTCCAAGGTTTGACCATATTGTAAAAAGATCAAGGAGTGTTTGTGTAGGGTGCTGACCGGCACCATCTCCAGCATTTATAACAGGATGATCTGCAAATTTGCTGGCAAGTTTTGCCGCACCCTCATAGCTATGCCTTATTACAATAACATCAGAGTATGAATCAACTATACGTATTGTGTCTGCAAGTGTCTCTCCCTTGGATATTGATGTTGTTTTTGGATCGGCAAAGCTAATTACCTCTCCACCTAGCCTATGCATAGCAGTTTCAAACGAAAATCTTGTCCTTGTGCTTGGCTCGAAGAATAATGTGGCAAGAATCTTTCCCTTTAACAGGTCTATGCTTTTTCCTTTCGCAATTGGAATCATCTCTTTTGCAGTTTCAAAAATTTCAAAAATCTCCCTCTTTGAAAGGTCTTTTATTGTTATAATATCCTTTCCTTTTAACATCATAATTAAATAGATATCTTTTATTTAAACCTTTTACAATTTTTTTATTAATCTGTATTCTATTATCTTTATCATGGATATTGAAAAAAGTATTTTGGAGGCTATAAGATTGGCGGAAACTACAATTCCAGAGGATGTTTATAAACATCTAAAAATGGCATATTCCATGGAAGAAAATGAAATCTCAAAATCACAGCTTCAATCAATACTTGACAATGTTGAATATGCCAGGGAAAAACAATTGCCCATATGCCAAGATACAGGAACACAGACATTTTTTGTAGATGTAGGTTTTGACTTTCCATTTAAAAAAGAGTTGGTAAATTCCATAGTTAACGCTGTTTCCAAAGCCACACAAAACTACTATATAAGGCCAAATGCTGTAGATCCATTTTCTGGAAAAAATCCAGGAAATAATGTGGGAAGATTCATTCCATACATTAACTGGTTTTTGAGGGATGGGGATGATGCAACAATAAATGTATTGCCAAAGGGAGGGGGATCAGAAAATGCAAGCGCATTGGCTATGCTCAAGCCGGGTGAGGGGATAAAGGGGATTAAAAAATTCGTTATTGATCAACTTGTAAGAGCAGGCGCCAACCCATGCCCCCCTACCATTATAGGCCTAGGTATAGGGGGAGGCTCAGACCTATCCCTTATTATAGCTAAGAGGGCCCTATTAAGGCCTCTGGGTCAGAGACACGAAGAAAAAAGAATAGCCGATCTAGAACTTGAATTACTTGATTTAGCAAATAAAACAGGTGTTGGTACAATGGGCTGGGGAGGGAAGGTATCTGTACTTGATGTACATATAGAATATGCATACAGGCATCCCGCTTCTCTGCCTGTTGGAATGGTGATACAGTGCTGGGCAGATAGGAGATCCAAGGTTCATATTGATTCCAAGGGAAATGTGGAGGTGGTACAATGATATATAATTTAAAAATTCCTGATGATCTAGATAAAATATCAGGACTAAGGATGGGTGATGTTCTCTACATTACAGGAAAGGTCTTTACAGCGAGGGACGAGGCCCACCAGCTTATGCTTGAACTTCATGAAAAGGGTGAAAAGTTACCATTCGATCCTTCAAAGATGGTTTTATACCACTGTGGGCCAGTGGTAAAAAGGGAAAATAATGAATGGAAGGTGCTTGCTGCAGGACCGACAACATCTTCAAGAATGGATCTTTTTGAGAAGGAGGTAATTGAGATATATGGTGTAAGAATAATTGTTGGAAAGGGAGGTATGGGGGATAGGACATCTGAAGCATTAAAAAAGGTAAAAGGTATTTATGCTACATACACCGGAGGAGCAGGAGCCCTGGCTGCTAAGAGCTTTAAAAAGGTCCTTTCTGTGTATTACCTTGAGGAACTTGGCTCACCTGAGGCAATATGGATATTCGAGGCTGAGAATTTTGGGCCTCTAATAGTATCCATAGACCCTGATGGAAAAAACTGGAATAAATTGTCCAGGGATGAAATGGAAAAAAGAAAAAAGGAGATTTTTGAGTTAATCGATCATGAAGGTAATTGAAAATGCATCTGAGATAATTACGATACCAAATGATGGTAAGCATCCCAAAAGGGGAGAGGGAATGCTTGACCTAGGCATAATAAGGAATGCAAACATTTGGATAGAAAATGGTAAAATAGTAAAGATAACAAGAGAGATGCCACAGGGAGTGGATGAGAAAATAGATGCTAAGGGAAAAGTTGTAATGCCCTCCTTTGTTGATCCGCATACTCACCCTGTATTTGCTGGTTACAGGGACTTCGAACTTCCCATTAAGCAGGCAGGTAAGGGCTATCAGGAAATACTAAGATCAGGTGGAGGAATATATTATACTGTAGAGAAAACTAGATATGCTACTTCAGAAGAATTATTCAATGAGTCTTCTAAGAGAATTGAGTATATGATTAGGCATGGTACACTTGCCGCCGAGGCAAAGTCAGGATATGGCATTGATGTTGAAAATGAAATAAAATTGCTTGAAGTAATAAAGAGGTTATCTAGTGAATACCCTATTTTACTTGTTCCTACATTTCTACTACATATTATTCCAAAGGGCAGAGAAGAGGGTGATTATGTTGTTGATATAATTGACAAACTTGACCTCATTAGAAAATATGCACAAAATGTTGATGTTTTCTGTGATATTGATGCATTCTCTCCGCAGTGGACTGAAATATTTTTGAAAAAGGCCCAGGAAAAGGGTTTTAAATTGAAAATTCATGCAGATGAACTTGGATTTATTGGTTGTAGCTCCTTGATTAAAAAATTTAATTTCATATCCATGGATCATATGTTAAAAACCCCAGATGAAGTAATAATGGATATGCGTAATAGGGATACAGTGGCCGTACTTTTGCCTGGAACACCATTCTCACTGTTCAAGGATGAGTTTGCCAATGCAAGGAAGTTCATAGATAATAACGTTCCTGTGGCAATTGGAACGGACCTGAACCCAAATTGTTATACAGAAAATATGCAGGAGATAATAGACCTCTCCATTTATAAAATGAAGATGAAGATCGAGGAGGCAATAGTGGCATCCACATATAATGCCGCATTTGCCACAGGTGTACAAGATAGGTTTGGTTCTCTAGGTGAGGGAAGGGAGGCAAACATAATAATATTGGATATACCATCATACACCCATCTAGGATATCACTTCGGTGTGAATCTTGTATCTGATATTATATATAAGGGGGAATTAATTTAATATTTATAAAATCCTTCACCAGTCTTTCTTCCCAGTTTGCCAGCCTCTACCATCTTTCTAAGAAGAGGTGCTGGCCTGTATTTTGGATCACCCGTATCCTGATATAGTACATTCATTATGTCAAGGCACACATCCAGGCCTATGAGGTCCGCAAGTTCTAGAGGTCCCATTGGATGATTAAGACCATATTTTGCTACCTTATCTATGTCCTCTTTTGTTGCCACACCCTCCATAAGGGAGAAAATTGCCTCATTTATCAATGGCATAAGTATCCTGTTTGCAACAAAGCCAGGATAATCATTTACGATAACAGGTACCTTCCCCAGTGAAGAGGCAAGGTTGAAAATTATCCTTGTAGTATCTTCAGATGTGGAATATCCCTTTACAATCTCAACAAGTTTCATAAGGGGCACAGGATTAAAAAAATGCATTCCTATAAATCTATCCTGTCTCTTAGTTTGAGAGGAAAGCCTTGTTATGGAAATTGAAGATGTGTTAGACGCAAATATTGCATCTCTCTTTACTATAGAGTCCAGGTCCTTGAAAAGTTCTGCCTTCAAATCAAATTTTTCAACTATTGCCTCAACTATAAGATCACAGTCCTTTACATCGGACCTTTTTGTGGTTGTGAATATTCTTCCCATTATTGTTTCAGGGTTTTCCTGCACCATACCCTTTTCCTTCAGTTTTTTCAAACTTCCATTTATACCTTCCATTCCAGATTTAAGGTATTTTTCATCAATGTCTACAAGAACCACGCTATGGCCATAGGTAGCAAACAACTGTGCTATACCTCTTCCCATTGTTCCCGCTCCAAAAACACCAACCTTCATAATCATCTCCTCCTTAAATTCTCTACAATAATACTCACAGCATTCCCTCCACCAAGGCATATTGTTTCAAGACCATAGGTTCCATTTACCTCTATAAGTGAATGAAGAAGTGTAGTAAGTACCCTGGCACCACTTGCCCCTATGGGATGCCCCAGGGCAACAGCCCCTCCATGTATGTTGAATATCTCCTCAGGGATGTTCAGAGCCTTTTTTACTGCAACACTGGCAGATGCATAGGCTTCATTATGTTCAAAAACATCGATATCATCCATCCTCATCCCAGTTTTTTCAAGAAGTGCCCTTGTTCCTGGTATTGGTGCCTCCATCACATACAAAGGATCAACACCAACAGTATTGTAGGCAATAATCATTGCCATGGGCTCTATCCCAAGTTCCTTGATCTTTTTTTCGCTCATTAAAACTAGTGCTGAGGCACCGTCACTCAGCTGTGATGCATTTCCAGCGGTAACAAACCTACCATCCTTAAGAACAGGCTTGAGGGAAAGAAGTTTTTCAACAGTTGTATCGTCCCTTATGCCCTCATCATTTTTTACCTCTCCTGAATTAGTTTTTACAGGCACTATCTCCTTTTCAAACCTTCCAGAATCCCTTGCCTGCTTTGCCCTCATATGGCTTCTGTAGGCAAATTCATCAATTTCTTGCCTTGTTAAGCCGTATTTTTCTGCTATTACCTCCCCTGTCTTGATCATGTGCACATTATAATATATGTCCCATAGACCATCATAAATCATCTCATCATAAAAAGTGGAGTTATCATACCTGAGGCCAAACCTGACACCCCTAACGAAATAAGGGGCTTGGCTCATATTTTCCATTCCACCAGCAACTATAATGTCCGCATCGCCTGCCTTTATTGCCTGTGCTCCAAGTGTAACAGCCTTGAGGCCTGAACCACAAACCTTGTTTACTGTAAATGCACTTATGGAGTTGGGGAATGAGGCCTTAAGTGCCACCTGTCTTGCTGGGTTCTGTCCCAATCCGCACTGTAGAACATTACCCATTATGACCTCATCAACAAGCTCTTTTTTAATCCCGGCCCTCTTTATTGCCTCCTCAACAGCAATTCTTCCAAGCTCTACAGCAGGAACGTCAAGAAAGGATCTACCATATTTTCCAACAGGAGTTCTAACTGCAGAAACAATATATGTATTCATAGATGGTAATAGCTTTAAAATTAAAAAAGTTTTTATTTACTATAACGATGAAAGATAACAATGAATTACGATGCTAAGAGTGTGGAGAAAAAATGGCAGGAATTCTGGGAAAAGGAAGGTATATACAGATTTGATTTTAACTCAAACAGGGAGATATATTCAATAGATAATCCTCCAAGATATGCCAGTGGGGCATTACATCTTGGCCACGCTACACATTATACACATATAGATTTCATTGCAAGATATAAAAGGATGAGGGGATATAACGTGTTTTTCCCATTATGCTTCGATGTTAATGGTATGCCAATAGAAGTAAATGTAGAAAAGCTAAATAATATTAAGATGAGGGAGATGGAAAGGCATAAGTTTATTCAACTTTGCGAGGAATTTGCAAACTCTAAAATAGATACTATGAAGATGCAGTTCAAGATACTTGGCGAATCAATGGATCCAACGATTTATTACCAGACAGATTCACCCGAGTATAGAAGAATTACACAGCTTACATTTTTAGATGCTGTGGAAAAGGGTATGGTTTATAGGGGTATGCACCCGGTAAATTGGTGCCCTAGATGCTCAACTGCTATTGCCGAATCTGAAATAGTCTATGTTAATACACAAACTGATCTATATTACATTAAATTTGATGTTGAAAATAAATATGTAACAATAGCAACAACAAGGCCAGAACTAATTCCAGCCTGCCTTTTTATTGCATTTAACCCAAGGGATGAAAGATATAAGGATCTTGAAAATAGAAAGGCAAGAATACCAATATTCAACAGGGAGGTGCCAATAATAGCAGATGAATCAATTGATATGGAATTTGGAACAGGGATAGAGATGGTATGTTCAATAGGTGATAGGAATGATCTAAAACTAATAAAAAAACATGGGTTTGAGATAATACAGAGCATAGATGATCAGGGTAGAATGACGGATATTGCCGGTGAATTTTCCGGCCTATATACATTAGATGCAAGAAAGGAGATTTTGAAAAGATTAGAAGAAGAAAAAAGGCTTGTTAAAGTGGAAAAGATAGAGCATAATGTGGGTACATGCTGGAGGTGCGGTACACCCCTTGAAATTGTTAACAAGGAACAGTGGTTTATAAAGACAGTTGAACTTAAGGATAGAATATTGCAAATAGCAAATGAGCTAAAATGGTATCCAGAGTTTATGAAAAAAAGACTGGAGGATTGGGTAAATGGCCTTGAATGGGACTGGGTTGTTTCAAGGCAAAGATATTTTGCAACACCTATTCCTGCATGGATATGTCCTGATGGCCATGTGGTTTATGCATCAAAGGAAGATCTCCTAAAAAGGAATAGCCACGTGGATCCAACTGTAGAAAATCCACCTGTTGATAAATGTCCCATATGTGGAAAGCCGCTAAAAGGTGTTGAGGAGGTATTTGATACATGGGTAGATTCATCCATCTCCCCCCTTTTCAATACTTACTTTTATAGGGATAATAATCTTTTCAAAAAACTTTATCCCATGAGTCTAAGACCACAGGCCCATGATATATTAAGGACCTGGGCATTTTATTCAATCATAAGGTGCGATATTGCAACAGGTAATAAACCATGGAATGATATATTTATAGATGGCCACATTCTTGCAGAGGATGGTAGACCCATGCACGCCTCATGGGGGAACGTAGTTGATCCACTAAAGATTATCGAAGAATTTGGTACCGATCCCTTTAGATATTTTGCTGCAACATGTACCCTTGGTGAAGACACTCCCTTCAGGAAAAGGGAACTTGTTCATGGTAAAAAATTGTTGAACAAGCTCTGGAATGTTGCAAACTTTATTGAAATGAATATAAAGGGTAAAAGTGAAATATACCCAGAGGATTCCATGGACCTCTGGATACTCTCCGAGTTTTCAGAAACACTGGAGAACGTAACACTTTTTATGGACCAGTATAGGTATGATAGGGCAATTAGGGAGCTTGATGAATTCTTCTGGCATGTTTTTGCTGATCATTATATTGAATTAATAAAATACAGGGTTTCAAAGAATCTAGGAACACAGTATACACTTTACAATGTATTTTTAGGAATAATTAAGATGTATGCACCATTTATGCCCCATATAACAGAGGAGATATACCATAGACTGTTTTCTAAATATGAAGGGGAAATATCCATACATCTTGAGACTTGGCCTGAAAAGTATGAGAAAATTTTCCTTGATGAGGGAAGGATTGTAAAGGATATAATAGCATCATTAAGAAGATATAAAAATGAGAATAATTTGCGTGGAATCAATGAAGTGATAATAATCTCTCCTAAGCTTGACATTACCTCGGCATATGATTCAATAAAGGGATCACTTGGTATTTCCAAATTAGAAATCATTAAAAATGCAAGCCTGAAGGAAATTATTGTTGAGGCAAAACCGGACCTTTCAAAGATAGGTCCATTGTTAAAAAATTCTGTATCTAATTTTATGGAATTTTTTAAAAATATACCTCCCGAAAGGCTTTTGGAAGGTTTTGAATTCAAAGGAATAAAAATTCCAAAGGATTATTTTGAATTCAAAAAAATATATACTTTCAAAGGAAAAAAGGTGGATGTAATAAACATCAATGATGTAACAATAATTATAAAATAACAGGATAAAAATTTATTAACACATTTATTTTTTTCTTATTTATGAAGATTGGGATCTATGAATATAAGGCAAAAAAGGGCCTGATCAGGGCCACAGTTTCTCTGTTTGATGATAGTATTGAGGTAAAGATAACTGGTGATTTTTTGATATTTCCAGAGGATATGGTATGGGAACTCGAAAATAGTTTAAGGGGAGTTAAACCAGAGGAGGAGCTAATATCCAGGAAGGTGGAGGAGGTTTTATCAAATGCTACCATGATAGGCTGTACAGTTGATGATTTCAAAAAAACAATAATAGGAGCACTTAGGGAGGTGGTTCCATGAGGGTGCTTATATATGAAATACCAGGAAATCCGCATCTCAGCATGGCATTTGAGGAGGCAATGTGGAGGGAACTTCAAAAAGGGAATGTTCCAAATACATTGAGGATATGGAGGCATAGGAGCGTAGCCATAGTAGGTTATTTTCAGCTTGCTGAAGAGGAATTGAACTTTGAAAAAATAAGGGAGCATAAGGTGGATGTACTTAGGAGAATAACAGGTGGTGGGGCTGTTTATCAGGATCTTGGGTGCCTTGTCTGGACAATAGCTGTAAAGGGACCAAAGGGTGGTGGTATCAATTACATTTACGATTTTCTTTTGAAGGGATTTGTTGACACCCTTAAGAATTTTGCAAAGGTAAAGGTGGAGAATGTAAATGATGTGGTGGTGCAACATAATGGTAACGAAAGAAAGGTAAGTGGTACCTCCGCTACATTCAGGGACGATTATTACCTTCTTCACGGCACACTCCTTGTCGATACTGATCTTCAGATGCTTTCATCTGTTTTAAAAGTACCTAAAATAAAGCTATCAGATAAGGGTATTTCAGAGGTGAAATATAGGGTAACTAATTTAAACGATGCCATTGGAAGAAAGGTAAATTTCGATGAGATTATAGATGCCATGGTGCAATCATATTCTAAACTTCTTGGGGAAAAGGCTGTATACGACATACCTACAAAAAATGAACTTGATCTAGCAGAAGAATTGTATAAAATAAAATTCTCTACACCAGAATGGAATTTGCTTCGCTTCCCTTCGAGTTATTTTGAAAAATTCAGAAAACATTAAAATATTTTTATTTAATATATAATATTTATATAAAAAATCGTAACTTTACAGGTATTGTAAATTGAATTTTAAGAAAATTAATCTATAACAATCTTTCATGTATTTTTATTGTAGATGCATATTTTCTTTTATTGATATAATTTTAATTTTAGCTTTAATTTTATTATCATTAAAATGGTATTTTAAGGGAAAATTATTTATATTATAGATGCCTATACATTATTATGCCTTATCTTACTTGGAAGACCATTGGAAAAAAGAAAAGACTTGTTTTAAGGTGGAATAAGAGAATAAATGGTAAATCTAGGGTTGTAAAGGAAATTTATATTGGTGATATGGAGAACCTTGCAAAATTAATTGAACAGCCTATAGAGAATGTTGAGGCATATAGCTTATCCTATGGTGTTTCAGCTGCTGTTACATACATTGACAATATGCTTGATCTTACCAATACCATAAACAGAATAATGAATCATAAGGGTAAAGGAATTTCACCTGGAGATTATGTAAAGATTTTCATTGCAAACAGGCTATCAGACCCAGGATCCAAGAACGGCATTGAAAAATGGCTCAAAAATGACATACTATCAACAATATACCCTGAAGTATCTTCGCAGAAATACTGGAATATGATGGAAAGGTTCACTGAAAGAGACATAGATGAAATATGGTCAGAGATACAGAAGAAGTTAAAGAACATGGCGGATTTTTCCAAGATAATAATTGATGCATCAAACATTTATACATTCATGGAAGAGAATGAAATTGCAAAGAAAGGATACAACAAGAAGCACAGGTATGACCTAAACCAGATATCATATTACATAGCAGCGAACTATGATTACATACCTTATAAGGGTAATGCATATCCAGGGAATGTATTTGATTCAAAGACATTCCAGGATATTTTAGTTGATTTGCCTGAAGGCATACTTGTATATGATAAAGGCTATAACAGCTATGAGAATGTAAAAGCATCAAGAGGATGGAAATATATTGGATCCCTGAGGCCATCAGACCATAGTGATATTCTTGACCTTGAAATAGAGAAAGATTTCATTGAATTCAAGAGGGAGATATACGGAATGGAGCACAGGATCATTGTATACAAGAGTGAATCCCTATTCAAAAGGGAGTATAAAGCATTAATGAAGCTTATTGCAAAAACAGTGGATAAATGCAAAGAAATTTTAAGTAGTGACACTTATAACAAGAGGGAAAAGGCATTGAATTATCTTGAGACAGTACATTTGCAGGAAACTATAATGATCAATGATAAAATAGAGATAAATGAAAATAAGGTGGAAGAAAAAATAAGAAGGATGGGAAAGGAAATACTTTTCACTAATATTATGGACATGGATGCAAGGGATATAATAGAGCTGTACAAGAAGAGGGGTAGAATAGAACAGTGCTTCAGGACAATAAATGTTCTAGATTTGGCATCACCTATATACCATTTCACGCCCGATAAAATAAGGGTTCATATGTTCTTTTCATTACTATCATTTCTTTTCCTTGCACTATTGTATAACAAATTAAAAGAAATAGAGGGTATATCTCTTGCAAATGTGCCTGATTATCTATCAAATATAAGGGCGATATACATTATTTCTGGCGATAAGGTAAAAAGGAAAATAGAGGCAAGGGATGAAATATCAAAAAAGATCATAGAAAATTTAGATCTTGAAAAGATCTTATAGGCATCTCGAAGCGAATTACAAGAAAAACCGAGATTAAACTGAATTTTTTCACAATTTATTTTTAGATACATGTAAACTCACGAAATCCTATTAGAATCAACAAATTTTTATAAACCCTATCATTTACCATTTTGGTGATTCGGTGATGATTGAAATTGCAATTGTACTCATTGCAATACTTGCCCTCATATATGCAGGTGTTCAGGCATTCCTTGTCTTGAGGGAAGATGAGGGTACAGAGGAAATGAAAAGGATTGCAAGGGCAATACAGGAAGGATCACAGGCATTTATGAAAAGACAGTATACAACAATTGCTATGGTAGCAGTGGTCCTGGTAATAATAATTGCCGTGGCATTGCCCAATGGCCCAGTAATGGCCCTTGGTTTTGCAATAGGGGCCCTGGGATCCGCAGTTGCAGGCTACATTGGCATGCATATATCTATAAGGGCAAATGTAAGAACTGCTAATAAGGCAAAGGAAGGTCTCCAGAAAGCGTTCTCACTAGCATTTAGGGGCGGAAGTGTTACAGGGCTTTCAGTGGTGGGTATTGCTTTACTAGGTCTTTCTGTTTTCTATTTCTGGCTACATAACCCTGAACTTATGGTGGGATTCGTATTTGGCGCATCATTAATTAGCCTTTTTGCAAGAGTAGGTGGTGGTATATATACCAAGGGCGCAGACGTGGGTGCTGACCTTGTGGGAAAGGTTAAATATGGTATTCCAGAGGATGATCCTAGAAACCCTGCCGTAATTGCTGATAATGTAGGCGATAACGTGGGAGATTGCGCTGGTATGGGTGCAGACCTTTATGAAACATATGTGGTGACCGCTTTATCATCAATGCTTCTTGCATATACGCTTAATATGAAGGTAGAATATGTTATTGCACCTTTATTGATTGGGGCAATAGCAATTTTAGCTACACTTATAGCCATTCCATTTGTAAGAATTGGCAAAGGGAACTCAATTATGGGGGCATTATATAAAGGAGTGGTTGTTACAGTAATTCTTTCTGCCATTGGCTTCTATCTCATTGCTTACTACTATGTAAAGGATATTGGTATATTTTATACTGGATTAATTGGCCTTATAATAATGGCCTTTATGGTATTTATTACTGAATATTATACCAGCTATAAGTATAAGCCGACAAAGAAAATTTCAGAGGCCTCAAAGAGCGGTGCAGGTATAACAATAATAACAGGCCTTGGATATGGCTTACAGGCAAGCTTTTTACCAGCAATTGTTGTCTCTGCTGGCATTATTATATCATATTGGATATTTGGAGGATCTTTCACTTCATTCACCCCTCAGGGCATCTATGGAATATCGGTGGCATCAGCTGCAATGCTATCTGTTGCAGGCATGATAATATCCATAGATTCATATGGTCCAATAACTGACAATGCGGGTGGTATTGCTGAAATGTCAGGTCTTCCGGATGATATAAGGAAGGTAACAGATCCACTTGATGCTGTGGGAAACACAACAAAGGCGATAACAAAAGGATATGCAATAGGTTCTGCAGCACTTGCATCCCTATCCCTTTTTGCTGCATTTCAGCAGATAGCCTCTCAAAACGGATTTCCATCCTTTGATATTATTCAGCCACTTGTGCTAGTAGGCCTTTTGATAGGTGCAACACTTCCATTCTTCTTTACATCATACCTTATGAAGGCAGTTGGAACTGCTGCTTATTCAATTGTCCAGGAGGTAATAAGACAATTTGATACGATTAAAGGTCTTATGGAGGGTAAGGCAAAACCCGAATATGATAAATGTGTTGACATAGTTACAAAAACAGCACTCAGGGAGCTAGTTTTGCCAGGGGCAATTGCTGTTATTACACCACTTGCCGTAGGCTTTATACTTGGACCGCTTGCGCTTGGAGGACTTTTATTGGGAGTAATACTCTCAGGATTTTCTCTTGCTATAATGATGACAGCAGGTGGTGCAGCATGGGACAATGCTAAGAAATACATTGAGCTCGGAAACTTTGGTGGAAAAGGAAGTGAGGCCCATAAGGCGGCTGTTGTTGGAGATACTGTAGGAGATGCTGTTAAAGACACGGCCGGTCCTGCGATTAACCCCCTTATCAAGGTGGTAAATACAATATCAATACTTTTCCTATCCTTAATTCTATTATACCACCTTCTCTAATTTTTTTTAAAAAACTTTTAAATATTTATCCCTTTTCTTGGTGAATATGTTTTGTCCAAAATGTGGTTCATTGATGTATCCAAAAAAGGGCAAATGGGTATGCTCAAAGTGTGGTTATGAAATGCCAATAACAAAGGAAGAGAAGAATGAGAAGATAGTTGATAAGGCAAAGGAAAAGGAGGTAATTTTAATTGATAGTGAATTCAGTGTTCTCCCTGTTGATGAAAATGTAACCTGTCCAAAATGCGGGAACCGGGGAGCATATTGGATGCTTAAACAGACAAGGGCAGCAGATGAACCCGAAACTAGATTTTACATATGTACAAAATGTGGCTATAGATGGAGAGAATATTAGTGGTAATCCATGCCCTCTGGTGGCTTTGGCCTCTGACCTAACTGTACCGGAGGCGGTATTGGGGGAGGGAGTCTAATCTCCTTGCTTATAATTATTGCCTCAATTATGCAATTGTTAATAATTGCTGCATGTATTTCCTGAACTGAATCTTCGGGAAGGTTATGCCTGTTTTTCCATTCATTCTCCATTTTATGCACATCACCCTCCCATATTATTGAGCCCTCCATGGCTATAATTCCAATTCCAGAATAGGATGCACTGAATCTAAAAGTTATTTCTGCCTGGTTTTTATCTATGGTCCTTATCTCTGTAACAGTACTATTTGTATCTATTTTTACTTCTGGTATAAGTGTATCAGCCCTGATGTACCTCTTTGCCTCTATAGAATTTATCTGAAAGAATTTTATCATATTTTAATGGATTGTGAAAGTGTTATTAAAGCTTTTCAAAGTCCTATCCAAGGATTTATTTTATATCCCTTGGCCACAACATGCGTAACAGCCTTCAATATCCCTTCTGTTTTTAGGTCAGTATCCACAAATTCCTGCAATTCCTTCATTGAAAGGAAAAGACCTTCACACATTAGATCGTACTCCCCAATGATCCTGTAAAGTGTTAGAACCCTCTTGTTTTTAATAAGCTTTTGTGCAACATCCTCTATGCTATTCTGATCGACCTTAAGATATATGTATGCCTTTATGCTATTTTCTATTGCTGGTATATTTATAAGAGCTGAGAATCCAAGTATTATTTTCCTTTCCTGGAGTTCCTTTATCCTTCTCCTTACAGTTGCCTCGCTTATTCCAAGTGCCTCTGCTATTTCGGAATTCGACGTTCTTGCATCATTTCTCAAAAAACAAATTATGGCTAAATCTATCCTGTCTATAGGAAGCAATGAAGGGTCTATTAATGACCATCTTTCGTAAATATCGCATTTTAATTTTTCATAATCAACCATTTATATCACTATATCGTCATAATATATTCTAATTACTTAAATTTTTTTAAAAAAATGAAAAAATTTTAAAGCTTTTCAAATTTTCTGTCCTGGTTTTGTCTTTCTATCATCCAGTTTGGATACATTGTCCTAGGTTGTGATATTTTATCCAATCTTTCCTTCTATTCCATTGTCAAAACAACATCAACAGACTCTATATTTTCCTTAAGTTGTTCAATATTCCTTGCACCAATAAGCACGACAACCTTCTTATCAATTAGCCAGGAAAGCGCCACCTATGAAGGTTTAACACCCTGTTCTTCTGCTATTTTTTCACCTCATCAACTATTGCCTATCCCCTTTCCTCATCAAAGTATGGGAAAAAGAATCCCCTATCCCCCATCCTGGTTCCTGAAGGTGGCTTTTCTCCCTTTTTATATTTTCCAGTTAGAAGGCCACCGTGGAGCGGACTCCAAGAAAGAAGAGTCATTTTATTATATTTCAAAAATGGAATTACCTCAGGTTATGGTTTATGTTAACCATGTTAACATACACCTTTGGAAGTTATCATCCTTATGAACTCGGGGATGCTTAAACTTCGCGGGTATAACCCTATACCCTCTATCCCGTCCGCAAGCGCTTCAGGGACTGCTTTTTTTATTATATTATACACAGCATTGAGATCTGCATGCATCAGTATTCCATCCTTTGACCTGAAAATACCCCTTTTTATTCTTTTCCCCATGTACTCATCATGATGCTCTATGCTTTCATTGTCAAGGAATGAACACTTGCTTGTGTGTTCTTCGTTTTGTATTATTACCTGTATGCCAGCCTCTTCTGCCTTGTATTTGATCTGATTTATCAATGTGTTAAAAGGTATCTCCACAAAGTTCTGGTTATTGATTCTACCCATATTTACTGACTGCTTCCAGCCATTGTTATGACCTATCACTATGGTATCGATGTTCCTTGATTTTGCATATTGAACAATTGCCTTGCTCAGTTTGTGCATAATATCCTTTATCTTCCTGTTCCTTTTCATGAACAACCTCTTTTCTCTCTTTGTTAATCTCTTATCTTTGTTTTGCCTGTCATTTATTGATTTTAATCTTGCCTTCTCTTTGTTGTAGTACTGGTTTATTGATTTCAGAACACCGCCCTTGACAGCAATCCCCTCATTAGAGATGCTGTCTCCGATAGTTACGATGTTCCTCAATCCTATGTCAATGCCCATGATCCTGCGTGGTTCTCCCTTAGCAATGTCCTCTATTTCTTTCATATATACAATTTCAATTATATACCCTACACCCTGAGGTATTATCCTTACCTCTCTCAAATTTACATTTTCAAGTCTTGTTTTCACCTCCAGACCCACAATCTTTGGAAATTTCAAAAGTCCATCTTCAATCTTGCACTGCTGATTGGTGAATATCAAAAGAAATTCACCATTCTTGTCCTTGTATTTGGGTGGCTTTGGCATTTCAGTAAATTTTTCAGGGTGTTTCTTCCACTCCTTCAATGCTTTAAAGAATGAGCTCCATGCTTCTCTTACTTTCCTGATTGTCCACTGTGCTGTTTGAGCTGGAAGTTTCTGATAATTGTTTTCTTCATCATTTTCAGGTTGTGTTTGAAATAATCTTACAAGATCTTCATATGATGATAATTTTTCTTTTTTTATAAATTGCTGTTTCAATACATAATTTGTTTGGTTGTATAAATTCTTTGAAATATGGCATAGTTTTGAGATTGTATCATTTTTACCTATGTAAATCTGTTCTGTTCTCTTAACTTTCATAACCCACCTCTATTGAATGAATTCAAAACTTCATTTGACATCATAGATAATAATATATTACATCTATTGTATATAAGGTTTCTGCAATATAAGACTATATTCTACATCCCTGTTTATTAAATTGTAGTTCATTTGTGCGCTTTCATATCTTGCATAACCCCTTTCTTCCACTATCCCCTGAATGTATGCTATTTGCCAGGCTGCAAAATTTGATAATGCAGGATAAAATACCTTTCCCTGATCGACAAAGGATTGCATAGTATCAATCATTTCATTAATGTTCGCTTCAACATCCCAGCCATGGTATTGGTAAATATCAATCCATTTTGTTTCAAGTCTTTCTAGACTTTTTCTCAATTCAATTATCATATGATGCCTTGAAAGACCAAGTTCATTAATACCCTCTCCAGTTCTAGCCCTTACCTTTGTTGCTATCATTACCTGGTCCCTGTAGTCCCTTAGCGATTTCCCTAGGATCCTTTCAGAGTCACCTTCATCGTATACGTCAGCAGTGTCAAAAAGATTAATTCCATTGTCGATACATAACTTTACCATTTTATCGGATAATTCCTGGTTTACACCCCCCAGTTTCCAGACGTTTTTCTCTCCTAGGGTCATTGCACCGAATCCCAAAACTGATACATATGTTCCTGTATTTCCATACTTTAAATATTTCATACAATTGCATAAGGATGCAATTATAAAAAAATTTCCCTTTATAGTGTTGTTATTTTAGGAAAATTCTTCTCTTTTTCGAGAAGCACTACTCTGCTATCCTCCCTTTCATCTGAATAGAAATATCCTGTAAGGTCTGATAGCCTTTTTGAAAATTCTCTGATCTCCTCATGAGAGGGCATGCTCTCCTTTGTTACCCTCTCCCTTGAATAACCAACATATACATACCCTTTAGGCTCTATAAAATGAGGCTCAGCTAGAAGGTCTAGTTTTGCATATTCTTCAACATATTCCATATTCCAGTTCTTCAACAATGTATGTCTTATTACTTTTCTTGTGTTAAGGGAAGGAAGTATTTCAAGTGTTTTCTTTAGTCTTTCCCATCCCCTTGATATCATTGGTACTAAGAGTTTTTTATAAATTTCTTCATTAGGGGCCGCAACTGTAACATAAAGTTGAGTAGGTAGAGGATCCAGTTTTTCAAGTACCTCAGGCATTGTTCCATTTGTTACAAGGAATGTTGTTATGCCTCTCTTATGGTATTCCTCTATAAGCTCTCCAAGCCTGGGATAAAGTGTTGGTTCACCTGTAAGCGAAATAGCCACATGTTTTGGATGGTAAGCCTCCCTCAATTTTTGCTGATCAGCCTCAGGATTGCCACCATATCCTGATATCAATTTTTTTTGTGCCTCTATACTACCCTCAACTATCTGGATAGGATCATCTACCTCCTTCAGGTAGGTTTCTGTAAATCCCTGAAATCTCCAGCAAAAAAGGCAATTTTGGGTGCATTGATTGAGGGCGGGTGTCATCTGTATACATCTATGTGTTCTTATTCCATAGAATGTTTCTTTATAACAAGGTCTATTATGCAATAGGCTCTCTCTAAACCAGTGACAGAGTTTTACCGCCGAATTTTCACCTGTCAGCATATATCCCTGTTTTTTAAGTACCAGTCTCAGTGCCTCTTCCATGTCTGGAAGGAATAGGATACATTATTTAACTATTTTTATCAGTTTACCTACCTTTAATATTTCTTTGCTTTATTTTCTTATGTTGTCTAATTTTTCAAATAGTTTAATTTACCAATGTTTTCAAAAAAGGCAAATAAAAATATAATTAATTCAGAAAAATTAATTATGAAGTATAATGATAACTTAAAACATGGACAATGTTCGTGAAAGGGTACCCACGGGCATTGAGGCTTTAGATAATATATTGAATGGCGGTGTTCCTAAGGGTAATACTGTTCTTATCACGGGTTCCGCTGGAACCGGAAAGACCACCTTAAGTATTGAATTTCTAGTTCATGGTGCAATGGCAGGTGAAAAGGGGCTTTATATCTCAGTTACAGAGGCTTCTGAAAAATTACTTGAAAACCTGATAAACTACGATTTCTTTTCAAAGGAGATGATTCAGAAGGGTATAATTTTCATAGATATACCCGAAATTTATGAAAAACTTGGAATGAATAAGCTTCAATTTACCCTTGATGATATAAATATTCTTATACAGAATATAGTTAAAATAGTAAAGGAGTTTAATGTAAAAAGGGTGGTAATAGATTCAATAACATCTATATGCTATAGACTTCAAACTGAAGAAAAGATTATGGAATTCATATTAAGGCTGAGTAAGGCACTATCAGAGCTTGGATGCACTACATTCCTTGTTTCAGAATTACTACCATCTGCAAAGGGTTATTCACAGTATGGTGTTGAAGAGGCTGTTTCTGATGGAATAATACTCCTTGGAAACCTAGAAAGGAAAGGGGATCTTTTGAGAACATTAAGGGTGGTAAAGATGAGGGGCACATCACATTCAAGGGCTACCTATGTTCTTGATATTACCAGTATCGGGATATTGCTCGTACCTCTTCTAAAGGGAGGGGGTGAGATGTATCTATGAATATAGATGAATTAAAGAAAAGGTTAAAGGAATATAATGAACCACTTTCCCTAGGTATTAATACCTCTCTTTCTGCCTATATAGATACAATAAAATTACTGATGGACGAGTTTACATCAGGTAAGAATATACATCTCATATACATATCTGCAACAATACCTTCTAGGAGCATATCCAGCATTTTAGAAATCTATGGAATAGATGAAAAAAAGGTGTTCTATGTTGACTGTATATCACATCTTATGATGAATGTAGCAGAGTCAAAGGAGAATACTGTTTATGTGGAAAGTCCTACAATGCTCGAAAACATTATGTTGAAAACACAGTACATACTCAATAAAAATGTGAAAGATGTTGCTGTAGTGGTAGTAGACTCAATAAATTCTCTTGCAATTCATAACGATATGAAGATACTTTCCGAATTTCTACACCTTTTTGTTACATTTCTAAGATCTAGGAATTCCTATATGGTAATTCTATCAATAAAAGAGCAGGCAACACAGGAGATAATGAGCATTATAAACTTTGTTAGCGATGAAACACTGGAGGTTGATTAAAATGAAATTTGTCACAACAGGGATTGAAAACCTCGATAATGCATTAATGAATGGTATTCCATCAGGTTACACAGTTCTTCTCTCTGGCAGTCCAGGTTCAGGTATTGAATTATTTGCCAAGCAATTTTCATCCGCTCATCTCCCTGAGGAGGATACAATTTATATTACCACCACAGAAAGAACCGATGATGTAATTAATACCATGGGAGAGTTTGGCTGGAAAACAGACATTAGGATAATAAACATAGGGGAGGAGTTTTACAGGAAATTTCTGGAAAAGGAAATACAGATTAGTAGATACAGGGAAAAGGGTATACCTGCAGAGGAGATATTGAGGCCATATAAATTTAGAATTGAAAAAGAGCTGGACATATTAACACTCCTTACATTTAACATATCCGAACTGAGGCCACCCTTCAGAATAGTCATAGATTCCCTGGATTTCTTTTTTGGTATTGAGGAAAATTCGAAGGTGCTTTCCACGTTAAGGATGATAAAATCACATACCCAATATCAAAGGGGTGTTGCGTTATTTACACTAGTTACAACATTATATCCAAGCATTGTTCAAAGTGGTGTGGAGGAAATTGTGGACATAATATTCACAATGGAAAACATAAGAACACAGACAGGGTTTGAAAAAATATTTACAATTAAAAAATTCAGGAATCATCCAGAAAAGGTGGGTGTCTTCAGGTATGACTTTACCCCAAAGGGTATTTCAATATCAAAGATTGCATCAATGAAGTAGCCTGTAAATTATCCTTGCCTTTTCCTTTCCTATCCCCTCCACCTTCATAAGGTCATATATGGAAGCCCTTGAAATATTTTCAATTGTCCCGAATTTTTCCAATAGCTTTTTTGCAGTTTTTTCACCAACATAGGGTATCGAGGAAAGTATGTAAAGTCTCCATGAAAGTTCATCTTTTTTGTATTCTATTTTTCTCTCCCATCTTACCTTTGCCTCACTTTCATTTTTTCCCTCTTCTTCCCTATTTCTAAATACTCTGAGAAATTCCCCAAAGGAATAGTCTGTTTCTACCTGGAATATCTGTATATTGTATACATAAACAATTTCCATCATTGCACCAAATACACTTGCCCAGGAAAGCCTCTCATTAACAACCGCAGGTAATAGATTACCGTGGATTATTAGAGCCCTTCTTTTAATTTTAAAATCAAGCACATTTTCTTGTGAATGTAACCTAGCAAGCTGATCCCATAACCTGGAATTTTTTATTGAATCAATAAAATCATGCGATTCCTTCCTTTCAATCAATATACATTCATTGCCAATAGGTAATAAGATGTCACCAACAGGAAGATTGGTAACCTCAACATGGCTGTCTATTTCAAGTGCGATGGGAATTATCCTCCTCTCCCTATAATCAAGATATATCATATTTAAAGATAATAATATTCCCCCTTATTTTTTTGTTCCCTATCATTATAGGAATCTGGCTTGTTTATCCTTGGCCTTTTTGTATTTTCATCCCTCCTGAATGTTATTCCTACATTTTTTAAGAATCTATTCATACCCTCCCTCATATTGTAAGGTCCAGTTCCAATGCCTTCAACACCAGGAGTTCCTTCAAACACCATTAGAGAATCAGATACAAGGTCAATGAAATAAACATCATGATCGACCACAAGTGCAGTCTTTTTGGTTTTCTCTATGAACCTCCTTATTATCTTTGCCACAGATATTCTCCTTGAAGAATCTAAATAGGCGGAAGGTTCGTCTAGTAAAAAGACATCAGCATTTCTTCCAAGGCATAGGGCTATTGCAACAAGTTGCATTTCTCCACCAGCAAGATCAGATACATTGGATTCCTGTATTGTTCTTAGATTTAATGGCTCCCATATTTCATTTTTAAAGAATGGATCATCAAAACTCTCTTTCAATTCTGATGTAACAATGTCAAGAACACTTTTTCCCTCCTGAAATTTGATATATTGAGGCTTATAGCTTACCTTTACCCTGGAATCTATTTCACCCGAATCCTGTTTTTCAACCCCTGCAAGTATCTTAACAAAGGTGGTCTTTCCCGTAGCATTTGGTCCTACAACACCCACCACCTCACTTTTTAAAAGCCTTCCAGGCATAATCCTAAGGGTGAATTCGGGATACCTTTTCACTATCTCTGTCCATGATATCAAGGGGACAAGGTTTTTGTCAACAGCTGGTGGATGTATAAAGAATTGAACATTCCAATCCCTTATCTTAATATTCTCCTCCTTAATGAATCCACTTAAATAAGAATTAATTGCATGCCTTGTTGAAAGTGGCCTTGAAACAACACCAAAGGCATTCTCTGTTCCATATAGGATGTGTATTTCTTCAGCTAGAAAATCAAGTATTGCCAAATCATGTTCAACTATATAAACCTGACTCTTTTTTGCCACATCCATTATTATTTTTGAAAATTCCAGTCGTTGCTTTATGTCTAAATAACTTGAAGGTTCATCAAAAAAATATATGTCCGCTTCCTTCATTAAAGTTGTTGCAAGGGCAAGGCTCTGTAATTCCCCACCGGAAAGAGCCTCAATCTCCCTTTCCATTATGTTTTCAAGGTGGAATTTTTCAATCCAGAGATCCTTTGTGCTACTCTCTACCTTTGAAAGAATTTCATTCACCTTTCCCTTGTATAATTTAGGTATAATATCAACATACTGGGGCTTGGTGGAAACCCTTATCTTTCCTGAATAAAGATTTCTAAAGTAATCCGCATATATCGTACCTTTAAAGTGAGAAATAACATCATCCTTTTCTATTTTTGAATTGAAATTTCCTAAATTTGGAATGATAAAACCAGAAAGAATGTTTATAGCAGTGCTTTTACCAAGTCCATTCTGACCAAGTATACCAATGGGAATACCCTTCTTTATTGAAGGCAACCTGTAAAGTCTAAATCCATTTTCACTGTATTGATGAACATTTTCCTCCTTCAATTCCTCTGGAAGACCTATTATTCTTATTGCCTGATAGGGGCATTTATGGGCACAGATTCCACAACCTATACAAAGTTTTTCTGATATTGTTGGAAAACCGTTCTCTCCAAACTCCACCACCTTTTCACCCATTCTTTGTGGTGGACAATAATACTGGCATTCATGCTGGCATTTCTTAGGGTGACATAGGTCCTCGATTATTACCGCTATGTGCATTATTCACCTACTCCCCTAGACCAGAATTCATCAGGTATTTCTTTGTATATGTCCTCTTCTGAATATTCCTTCTCCTTTCCTTCCTTTTTTACCTGTAGTTCGATTATCCTTCGTGTGTTTATTACCCAATAATGTATTCTCCACTCCCTTCCATCATAAAGAGTTGTCTCTTCCCTCTCTGGCATAAGTATTCTTATCTCTTCAAGCATGTAAAATAGACCCCTGTCATCTGGCTCAAGATAGTTATCAATAATCCTTTCTTCAAAACCAAAAAAATTCAATATGTGCTGTGCAATATTTATGGCCTCCTCCATATTCATTCTTGACTCTTCACTAATACCATTTATTATTGCAGTTGCCAGCATTGGCACCGTTATTACCTGAATCTCAGGGGGAGGAATTTCAGTTACTATTGGCATTCTCGTACCTCAATAAGCATCAAAACTTTACACAATAAATATATATAAATATTTCTTGAGCTTTGTTTTCAAATAACACAAAAAATTTTATCATATAGATTGTTATGGGGCATTATTGGCTCCCGTGGTGTAGACCGGTCAAGCATTAGGGACTCTCAATCCCTCGACGCGGGTTCAAATCCCGCCGGGAGCATTCCATTACAAACAGGGAGTGCCGGAAGTGTACCCCTAAAAAAATCTATTTTTCTGCTCCTGAGATCGTTGATTACATCATCCTGAGTAATCTTAAGGTATTCCTGAGTAGTGGATATCTTTGAATGCCCTAAAAGTTACCTAATTTCCCTAGTTTCGCATATAACTTATATTTTAGTATTATAAAATTATTTAATAAAAAACCTCTCTATTTAAATATCTTTTATTATGCAATAGAGATTTTTTAGATTAATTCAATAAAATCTATAAACAAATGGTTTAACAATTTTAAAATAAATTATTTATATGTAAAATAATTATTCTTTCCTAAAAGATGATAAAATGATAAATATAAAAAATGTTACTAAGATATATTCAAAGAAAATGGGACCTGCAGTTGATAATTTAACCCTAGACATAATGGATGGAGAAATAATGGGGCTGGTTGGTCTTAATGGTGCCGGGAAAACAACCACCATAAGAATGATAGCAGGCATAATTTTACCAACAAAAGGAAATATAAAAGTGGATGGTTTTGATATTATAAAGGATAAGGTAAAGGCATCTCATAATATTGGATGGATTCCTGAATTTCCAAACTACGAACCAAATGCAAAACCTCTTTCATTAATGAAATACTATGCAGGATTTTATGAGAACAATGGAATTGATATGTCAAAAAGGATAATGGAGCTTTTAGAAATGGTGGGGGTTTCAAATGATCTTGACAAAAAATTGAGGGAATATTCGCAGGGGATGAAAAAAAGGTTTGCAATAGCAGAATCATTGATTAATGATCCTAAAAATCTTCTTTTTGATGAAACGTTAAATGGACTTGATCCTGAGGGTGTAAAATTTGTAAGGAATTTGATTATTGAATTAAAATCAAAGGGTAGAAGCATTTTACTTTCATCCCACATTCTTAGTGAGGTAGAGGCACTTGCTGATAGGGTTGCAATAATAAGTTACGGAAAACTTGTCAAAATATTAACAAAAAAGGATCTAAAAAATCTCGGAAAAATTAAAATATATATACAAATATTAAATTATGATCTAAATGAGGAAAAAATAAAGATTATTCTTTCAAGGTATGGGGAAATAAATAAGATAGATGGGGAAATTGTTTTGACCGACATTAATGTAAAGGATGATGATATACCAGAAATACTTAATGAACTTGTTAGTGCTGGATTAAGCGTAAAGAAATTCCTGCCTGTTGGCGAATCCCTTGAGGAATACTTCTTTAAATTAATAGGTGAAAAAAATGAGACCAATTTTTTATGAAATAAAAAGGACACTTACGAGCAGGTTTGTTATAATTCTTATCATAGCAATTGTTGGTCTTTCATCACTTCTTGCCTATGAAAATGCATCATCTTTAAATTCATCCAATGTACCGAGTAATCCAAATGTTGCCTATGGTTATTTTATTTCAAACAATAATCTTACAATGGTTGGATACGTTTATAATGGATATGGTGAACCATTTAAGGATGTCAGGGTATATTATCAATATAATGGTACTGAATATAGCTCAGTTTCATCCAGTAGTGGTTTTGCAAATGTAACTATCCCCATAAAGAGTTCATCATATATTAGTATGCAGGTTAACTATACTTATAAACAATTTGGTAGGACATTATCTTCTCCAGTAGTACAGTATATAATATACGGTTTAAAAAATTCTGGTCTTGAAGTATATCCTGGCATTTATAATCCAAAGAATTCAAGTAATTTGGGTTTTATTGTAATGTATATAGGCGAGAACGGGTCATTAGCCCCTCCAATAAAAATAAGTGTTTTAGGGACTAACCCCACAAACTTTTCGAATATCTTATATAATTATTCCCTGAATGTATCATCATTCTCAGTAATCAAGATCTTTCCACCTATGGAATCAGCTTATAAAAACTACACATTCTTTGTAAAGGCCGAAAATATCGATGGTTCACAAATAAAGATTTATTCAGGTCTAGAAGGGGGTAAATTATATAGTATGGTACCAATCTATAGACTTTCCACTTATGTTCCATATACACAGGATAGTATCCAAAAACTTGTATTTTCAGGAATAACATCAATTCTGGATCTTTTTGTGCCTTTGCTTGCAATCTTTACCTCGTACCTTACCTATGGTAAGGATAGAACTAGTGGTGTTCTTGAATCAGTACTTAAAAGACCTGTTACAAAGGGGGAATTAATAACCACAAGGTTTGTTTCCAATGTTATCGCAATTCTAATAGCATCCACCGTAGCAATGTTATCAGTGGATCTTATTTACCATTATTATTTTAGTATATATTTTGGGACTACATTTTTTATTGATCTTGTTTGGACATATTTTGTGGAAGGCGTTGCATTTCTTTCATTGATTTATCTTATTTCACACATAATCAAATCCCAGGGTTCTTTGCTTGGTTTTGCAATTGGAATATTTATTGTTATGGACCTTTTCTGGCAGGTAATACCATATTCAATAATTTCAGCGCTTGGAATTTCATCCAGTAGCTCATCTTATGTTATAATAAACATGATATTTGATTATCTTAGTCCAGCTGGTTATTCAAATCTATTTCAGGCACTTCTGACAGGAAAGTTGGGATACTTTGGAGGAATTATAATCAATCCAGATTTCTATGGAATTAATTATTTTACCTTATTCACATCAGGTTTACTATGGATAATTGTTCCATTCATAATTGCCTATTTCTTGGCAAAGATAAGAGACTAAATTTTTTTAGGGGAAATTTAGACAACAAACATTTAAATCCTTGAAATCTTTTTATGATATGATGAAGATTGCACTTTATCAGCCGTACAACAATCTTGGTTTAGAGGATAACTTTAAAAGGATGATAGATTTTATTAAAGCCTATAAGGCACACCTATATGTATTCCCTGAGCTATATCTTACAGGATATCTCATAAGGGATGATCTCTATATAAAGGCCATGAGTAGATATGACGAGAGGTTCAATTCATTATCAAAATTAATGAAGGAAAATAGATCCAGCATTATTTTTGGCTTTCCTGAGAAGGAGAATGGTTTTCTTTATAATTCTGCCATGGCAATAGATGAGAATGGGGATATCCATGTATATAGAAAGATGAGACTTCCAAACTTTGGTCCATTTGAGGAGATGATATACTTTAAGCCTGGAGAGGAAACACTCACCTTTAATACCTCCCATGGGACTGTTGGTGTAGAGATATGCTATGATATATTTTTCCCTTTCATTTCGCAGGAACTTGCAATGAAGGGCAGTAAATATATTGTTAACATCTCTGCTAGCCCTGTTACATCAAGAGCTTTGTTTGAGATGCTCATTCCAGTGAGGGCTGTTGAAAACACTGTATTCTTCATATATAATAACTGGGGAGGAACTCAGAGGAATATTGTCTTCTGGGGCGGTTCAACAATAGTATCCCCCAGAGGTGCAATACTGAGAAAGGCACAATATATAAAAGAGGAAATTATTCAAGAAGATCTAAACGAAGATGAAATAAGGATTGCAAGAACTTTCAGGCCAGTCTTAAGAGATTTATAAAAAAAGAAAAAGAATTATTTTTTAGACTTTATAAGTATTCTTACTTTGTATTCTCCATTACTCTCTTCTATACCCAAAAGCTCATTTCCTGTCCTTTCACACCATGCCTTTGCATCGGCCTTTATCCCGGAATCTGTGGCGAGAAGTTCAATGATATCGCCATTGTTAGCCTTTTTATATGCCCTCACCAGATCAGTAACTGGTCCTGGACAGGCTGAGCCCCTGCTGTCAACATTTATAACTGCCATTCCTTCCCACCTTATATAAATATTACCTGGCCACCTGCGGCCATTTGCATGAATGTGGCCGCACCAACTATATCGTCAACTATTGGATCATAGTCTGACTTGTTCTTCATCTTTAGGGCCTCTGCCATTAGGGAGCACGCATATATCTTCACATCACCTATTTCCTTTGCGGTCTTTAGCATGTCATACCAGCTGGGGGCCTTCATCTCTGCCATACCCTTCATAAGCACCGGTGCAAGGTCTTCAAATTCCTTTGTTACCCTGTTTACACTTGTAGGCCCTCCCTTCTTGAATGCAAGCATTGCCCAACCTGTTACAAAAATTCTTACAGGCACTCCAAGGTTTGCAGCTGTCTGTGAAAGAACTCCCAGGGGTATCAGTTTATCTGCACTTCCCGAAAACATTATTATATTCAATCCACCTTTCTCCATGGTTATCACCAAATACCATAATGCAATTAAGTATAATAATTTTTTCGAAAATAATCATTTTTTGTTTTAATTCGTCATATTAATTTTTAAATTAAAAATTATACTTAGTAAAATTATCAAAAAATTTAAAATTATTTAAAATTTGTTTTTTTACTAAAAGGATATATAATTTAATTGCATTCACCTTATGAGGATGATGGTATGTCCGACAAGTTTGATGTAATAGTAGTTGGAGGAGGCCCGGCAGGGCTCTCTGCTGCACTCACTACTGCAAGGGCTGGTTTATCCACACTTGTTCTTGAAAGGGGCGAATATAGTGGATCCAAAAATATGTTTGGAGGCGTAATATATACAAATTCCCTCAATAAGTTAATTCCTGAATTTTGGAAAGAGGCTCCTGTTGAAAGGCCCATTACAAGGAGAAGAATAACCATGATGACAGACAAATCATTTTTATCCATAGATTATAAGAATTATGATTTCAGGGGAAAATTCTACAATGGTTTTTCAGTTTTTAGATCTAAATTTGACCAGTGGTTTGCAAAAAAAGTGGAAGAGGCGGGTGCCTTAGTTGCAACTGGTGTAAAGGTAGATTCACTTCTACATGATGGAGAAAGGGTGACTGGTGTCAAATCTGGAGAAGATGAGATGGAAGGTAATGTTGTTATAATTGCGGATGGTGCAGTTTCCTTGCTGGCTCAAGCAGAGGGATTGAAAAAAAGACCTGATCCAAATGATTTTGGTGTTGGCATGAAGGAGGTTTTTCAGCTTAGTGAAGAGGAGGTAAATAAAAAATTTGGAATTACAAGTAAAGATGGTGTAGAGGAGCTGATAATCGGATATCCAACAAAATATCTAAGAGGTGGTGGATTCATATATACATTGAAGGATTCAATATCCATAGGTGTGATAGTATCGCTTGAAGCTCTTAGAAAGAGCGAACATTTTGCCATAGATTTTCTTGAGGATTTGAAGGAACATCCCATGATATCAGATCTTGTAGAAAATGCTCAGCTGAAGGAATATTCAGCCCATGCAATACCTGAAGGTGGTTATAGAATGATATCAAAACTTTACAAGGATGGTGCAATGGTGGTGGGTGATGCTGCAGGCCTGGTAAATTCTTCTGGTATATATTTAAATGGAGTGGATCTTGCAGTTTCTTCAGGTATTATGGCAGGTGAGGTAGCGATTAAGGCGAACAAAAGTGGTGACTTCACATCAAGGGTGCTCTCAGAATATGAAACGAGAATGAACGAAACCATTATGAAGGACTTTAGAACCTACAGGAATGCACCTTATTTCTTAGAAAATCCTAGAATATATAATGACTATACAAAAATGGCAAACGATCTCATGGAGAATATAATAAGGACAGGAGATGAACCTAGAAAGAGACTTTTCGATCTATTAAAAAATGAAACAGACATTTGGAAACTTATGAATGACCTGATGAAGGGGGTGAGATCTCTATGAAGGTAAGCATAGATGATAGGCTGGCATTATTGAAATATAAGGTGGATAGTAAGCCCCACATTATACTTAAGGATGAACGCGTATGTGATACTTGTCAGGGGAAATTCTGCGTTCATGTTTGCCCTGCATCCTGCTACAAGATAGAGAATAATAAGATAGTTTTCCACTATGAGGACTGTGTAGAATGCGGTTCATGCCTCATCTCATGTGACAAGGAAAATATTGACTGGAATTACCCCAGAGGTACCTTCGGAGTTAACTTTAGGTGGGGATAAAACTACTCTTTATTCAATTCATACCATATATGGTTAATTTCTGGTATTATTATTTTTTCTACTGCAAGCCTGCAGGCTTTCGGTGATCCGGGTATTGCAAATACCACCTTTCCATCAAAAGTACCTGCAAGTGCCCTTGACATCATTGCTGTTACTCCTATCTCCTGAAAACTCAAAAGCCTAAATATCTCTCCGAAACCCTCGAGCTTCCTTAAAAATGGAAGAAGAGCCTCGGGTGTAACGTCATTTTTACTTATTCCTGTACCACCATTGAAGATTATAACATCCGATTTTTTTATTGAGTTAAATAATGCATTCCTTATCTCAACTACATCATCCTTCACTACATTATAATTGTTCACTTCCATTCCATTCTTTTTCAGTATATCAATAATTATCCTTCCAGATTCATCACTCTTTTCATCCCTCGTGGTACTGACAGTTATAACTGAAAATTTTAATCTATAAACATGCCTTTTATGATCTTCCATAGTTTTCACCAGTTATTTTTTAATTTTTTATATAATTCATCAAGCGCCTCGGAAAGCACCTTTGTATCACCAGTCACTGGCATGAAGTTTGTATCACCGCACCATCTTGGTACAATGTGCACATGTATGTGATCCCTTATACCTGCGCCTGCGGCAAGACCAATGTTAACTCCTATGTTAAAACCCTCAGGATTCATTGTTTTTTTGAGGACATCCATACTTTTTTTCACCATATTGCCTATAGAAAGTATTTCTTCATTTGTGAGTTCCGAAAAACTACCCACATGTCTGATAGGCGCAACCATTAGATGTCCTGGATTGTAAGGGAATATATTCATTATTACAAATGAAACACCATCATTATGAAGGACATACCTTCCATCGGGTTCTGATGCTGCCTTGCAAAAAATGCATCCCTCCTCTTTTTTTGGGGATTCTATATACCTTATTCTCCACGGTGCATAAAGGAAATCCATATATGCAAAAAGAAAATAAAATTAATAAACTTAGCGAATTGAATTGAGGGAATTTTTCATTGCCATCTTTTCTAGCCTTTTTATTCTCTCTTCAGTGGGAGGGTGTGTGGAAAAAAGATGAAGTAGCGATTTTCCCCTGAATGGATTCACTATAAATAGGCTTGCAGTTGATGGATTTCCATTTTGCAAGGGTCTCCTTTCAACATAATTCTCAATCTTTCTCAATGCACTTGCAAGTGAAAGTGGCTTTTTGGTTATTTTTGCGCTCATTTCATCAGCCTTAAATTCCCTCTGCCTCGAAATTGCCAACTGGAGAAGCAAAGCTCCAAATGCCGCCAATCCAAGGACTATCATGGCTATTATGTCATTCTCCCTCTCCCTTGATGAAAACATGCTCTGGAAAAGATAAAACCTTGAAAGGTATGTTAATGCACCGACTATTGTTGCAGCAACAGTCATTAGCAGCATATCCCTATCCCTTACATGTCCCATCTCATGACCAATTACTCCCTCCAGTTCATCGTCGTTCATTATATTTAAGAGACCCCTTGTAACAGCAACAACAGCATGCCTTTTATTCCTACCCGTGGCAAATGCATTCGGTATGTCAGTCTCTATAATTGCCACCTTAGGCATTGGAAGACCTGCATTCTGTGCTACCTTTCTCACTATGCCATAGACTCTAGGTTCCTGATTTTCATTTATTATTTTTGCCCCGTAAGACCAGAGCACTAAGGAGGAACTGAAAAAGTAAGTAAATATATTAACAAGGAGTGCTATTATTAAAAAAAGCAAAAGCGCATCCACAGTACCACCATAAAGATACCCTATTATGTAACCTACTAAAAGGAAAAGTCCCGTTAATATTAAAAATAGACCTATAGTACGCAATGTTGGATTCATCAGAGGGGATAAAAAAATAAATAATATTTAAAATTTGTTCAAGTTCACACTATTCCAAGGTTATGAGTCTTACTTCTTTACTTAAATTTTCAAAATAATCTAAATTTACTCTAAAAAATAAAGAATAATAATGAAAATAATAATCATTTTAGTAAAAAGGAATTTTAAAAATAGTAGTGTGCATTTTACCCATCAATGAAGGCTAAGGAGATAATTATAGATAGAAATCTTTGTAAGGGATGTTCAATATGCATTCATGTTTGCCCTAAAAAGACCCTTGGCATATCAGAGGATATAAATGAATATGGCCTTTTTTATCCTAAGGTTGAAGACCTTGCTTCCTGCATAGTCTGCAGATTATGTGAGCTATATTGTCCAGATTTTGCAATAGAGGTGGTGCAGGAATGATCTCTCCTGGTGAATATTTTGTTGAAGGGGACCTTGCTGCAGCATATGGAGCAATTAAGGCAGGTTGCCTTTTTTTTGCAGGTTATCCTATTACACCTGCAAGTGAGATAACACAGGCAATGGCTGAATTACTTCCAAGGGTAGGTGGCAAATTCCTGCAGATGGAGGATGAAATAGCGAGCATATCTGCAATAATAGGTGCCTCATGGGCAGGCCTAAAAAGCATGACAGCCACATCAGGTCCCGGATTTTCCCTTATGCAGGAGAATATAGGCTATGCTGCTATGACAGAAACACCGATTGTAATTATAGATGTTCAGAGGGCCGGTCCAGCAATAGGCCAGGCATCAAGGCCAGCACAGGGGGATATAATGCAGTCCAGGTTTGGTTCCCATGGGGATTATGAAACGATTGTTTTATCGCCAAATTCTGTACAGGAAATGTTTGATTTAACAATCAAGGCGTTCAATCTGGCTGAAACCTATAGAGTTCCAGTAATTGTTTTATCAGATGCAGAAGTTGGACATATGATGGAAAGATTAATTGTTCCAGAAAATGTTGAAATAGTAAACAGGAGGATTGCTAAAAGCCTTCAGGAGACCACTATTTATGATGAAAGTCTAGTCAGCCCAATGGGAAGATTTGGTGATGGCCTAGAACTTATGATTACAGGGTCCACGCACAGGCCGGATGGAACAAGGGATACGGGCACACCGGAGGTACAGGAGTCCCTAGTAAAAAGACTTGTAAACAAGATAGAAAAAAATAGGGAAAGGATAGAAAATTGGGAGGAGATGTACACGGATGATGCAGATATACTTGTAATATCACATGGAGCATCATCCAGGCCCTCAAAGGGTGCGGTAATAAGGGCTAGGAAGGAGGGTATTAAGGCAGGTTTTCTAAGACCAAAGGTACTCTGGCCATCACCAGAAAAGAGGATGAAGGAACTTGAATCCAATGTAAAGAAGGTAATACTTCCAGAGATGTCACTAAGGGGTTATAAAATGGAAGTGGAGCGTATATTCCGTGGAAAATTATTGCATATGCCAAAGGTGGGTGGGGTAGTGCCAACTGTTGAAGAGATTTTGAAAAAAATAAGGGAGGCTTCTTTATGATAACATCAAGGTACATAAAGGAGAATTATGTTAGGAGACTCCCCTCTGCCTTCTGCCCGGGATGTGGTGATGGACAGATATTAAATGCAATAATCAGGGCAATAGACCATTTAAAGATAGATAGGAAGGATGTTGCTGCAGTTTCAGGCATAGGATGCTCTGCATGGATACCTTCTCCATATTTGAGGGTGGATTCTCTCCACACTACCCACGGCAGGCCAATAGCCTTTGCAACAGGTTTAAAGGTAGCAAATCCAAGGCTGAAGGTGATAGTGGTAAGTGGTGATGGTGATGCAACGGGAATAGGTGGTAACCATCTATTGCATGCTGCAAGAAGTAATGTGGGAATAACTGTTATAATGGTGAACAATGGCCTTTATGCTATGACGGGTGGTCAGGTGGCACCAACAACACCCCACGAAGCAAAAACCACAACAACACCCTATGGCAACCCTGCATTCTCCCTTGATGTTTCTAGGGTAGTTGCAGCCGCTGGTGCATCATATGTTGCAAGATGGACCACATGGCATATGAATCAGCTCATAAGATCAATTGAGAAGGCAATAATGAAGAAGGGATTCTCATTTATAGAGGTACTTTCACAGTGCCCCACTTATGAGGGTAGAATGCTAAACATGGATCATATACAGATGCTTGAATGGTTTAAAAATAAATTTAGGGAGGATGCAGATGGTATTTATAAGATAGGTGAGTTTGTTGATATTGAAAAGCCTGAACTTACTGAGGAGCTTGAAAAAATGATAGAGAGGGTGAAAAAATGATACAGATAAGGATAGGGGGATGGGCAGGCCAGGGAGTGATCCTGGCTGGAACTATTTTGGCGGAAACATTCTCCAGAGTACTAAAAAAGAATGTTGTCATGACAAGATCATATACAGCGGCAGTAAGATCAGGAATTACCACCTCAGACATAATAGTGGATGATGATGAGATATATGATCTAATAATAACAAGACCAAATGTTATGATATTTATGTATCAGAAGACCCTGGACAGGTACATAGACCTTGCAAAGAAAAGCGATTTTGTTATAGTAGACTCATCCCTTATAAAAAATATCCCTGAGGAAATAAAAAATGTTTATAAAATAGATGCATCAAGAATTGCTTCAGAAATTTCAAGCCCCAGAATAGCAAATATGGTGCTTCTTGGTTACTATTCAAGGGTGACCGGACACCTGGGTTTAAGGGATTTGGAGGAGAGCATAAGGAACACAGTGTCAAAAAGATTTGTTGAGGAGGATATCAGGGCAATTACTGCCGGCTACTCTTTTTCTCCTCAATAAACCTCTGGTATTCTTTCTCATCCATTTCAATTATGAACGATCCAACATACCCACAATCGTTGCATTTGTATTTCTGTCCCTCTATCATTCCTGCCTCATAATAAATATTTGTACTTCCGCAAACAGGGCAAACAAGAAATCTCATAGTTTTAAAAATGATATTAAATATTAAACTATTTCTTTACAACATGCCTGAGGGTAAAGAATAGACCTACTATTATATTCATATAGAAAACTATGAATCTCCAGACAAGTATAACAATACCAATAACATCCTTTCTTATGAATGGCCCATATAAAAGGGCTGCAATAAATTCCACAAGGCCACTTCCACCAGGGGAGATGGGTATTGTTGAAACAAGAACTATTATAATCTGCGCAAAAATTGAATAAATCCATAACGGGGGCTGATGCATTGATAAAAGTACAACAGAAAATATTACAAAATCTGAAATCCATATCATAGAGGTAAGTATCAAAACAAGTATGAAATTGAGTTTTCTTTTTAATATCATAATCTTTATGCCCTTCTGGAAATACCTGAATTCGGTCTTCAATTTTTCAATTAACTTGAACCTTTTCTCTCTGTTTCTTATGAAGAGCTTTATTATAAAATCAAATTTATCTATTAATTTTTCAAAATTTTTATGTTTCCACACAATCAGTCCAATTATTATTATTGAGAGGCCTATCAATGTTACTGCCGAAATGATTAGGTATCCTATTAATCCGGATATGGAAAGGCCAAAGAATATAAGGAGAATAGGTGATAGTACGAGTAAAAATATTGCATCAGCCACCCTCTCAGATATGACTATTGCTGTAGCATCCCCTCCCCTTACCCCCAGATCGTTGAGCATCTTTATCCTCACAGGCTCTCCCCCAGCATTCGAGGGTGTTACTGAGGCCGCAAGCACGTTTACCATTACAATGTTAAGGGATTGAAAATATCCTATCCTGTAACCCATACTCTTTGAGAGTATTTTTATCCTCCCTCCCCATGCAAACCAGTAAACAAGATGAAGTGCAATTGCAGCTAAAAATAACCAGGGATCTAGGGTGAAAAGATACAGGAATGTTTCCTTTGTAAGTGTCCCTGAAATTATTATTCCTATTACAACTAGGCTTATGACAACTGAAATAATAAGCATCTTTGTATTCCAGCTTTGATTCATTTGTTGAAGATAATGTTCATGATGTTTTTAATAGTTTTCTCTATGGAATATCCACCCTCAAACCCCTTTATTTCATCAATATCTATTGAAGAAAGATTGAAATCCTCCTGCCTTATGTTTGCAGAAATACCCCGTAGATTAAGATATTCCGCAAGATATTCCTGCTCAGGCTGTGCTGGAGTAGGAACAAAAATTGGTTTTCCTCCAGCATAGAATAGATCCATTACCGTGGAATATCCAGATCTGGACAATATATATTTTGACCTGTTTATTAGATCATTCATTTTTTCTGTAGATGCAAAGGATATTATATTTCCATTCTCCAATTTACTTTCGGGTTTTCCAAGGACAACAAAATACTCCCTGTCAAATTTTTTTAATTCATTTAAAACAATATTCTCAAAAATTGTCCTCTGGGGTTCAGGTCCTGATATTAATGCTAACAAATCAATATCCTTGGGTACATCCTTTTTCTTGTATAAGGATATTGGGCCAACATAATATATCTTATCCTTATCCATGAACCTTATACCATGGGAAAGCTCACCTGTTAGTGAGTTATTTTCGAAATCTGGCACAAGAATACCACTGAAATATTTACCTACATAGCCATTATAAAACATGCTCAGGGTTTCGAAAAATCTTATTCTATAGGGGTTCATTATTCTTAGCTGGTGGGTAATAAGAAATGAAGGAACATTCCTGCTGAATATTCCATACCTATTATCAGATATTATAAGTGAAAAATTTTCCCTTTTATTTATTTTTTCAAACTCTTCATGCTCTTCAAAAAGTGAGCTCATTATTGCTGGTGATTTCAATATTATCCTGGGCAGAAAGGATGATCTCGAGTTTGAATATTCCAGCGGATAATCTGGAAGATCAATAAGCCTTATACCATCAGTTGCTCTTTTAAAAAAATCTAGAGACCTACCATGGGCTAATATAACCACCTCATGACCTTCAGATACAAGCTTATTTATTAAAGGCAATGATCTTGATGCATGGCCGAGACCTATTGAGCATATGGCATAGGCAATCTTCATTTTGTCATCTTAAATCCAAATGTTTATAAAAAGTTATTTAATAAAAAATAAGAATATTTTTATAATTCTATCTTGAGGCCTAACTTCTCAGTTATCTCCTTATATCTGTTTCTTATTGTAACTTCTGTTACCCCTGAAACATCTGCCACCTCTCTCTGCGTCCTTCTTTCACCATTCATTACTGCAGCTATGTAAATTGCTGCTGCAGCTACACCCGTAGGTCCTCTCCCAGATGTGAGATCCCTTTCCTCTGCCTCTTTAAGTATCTCCAGTGCCTTTTTCTTTACTTCACCAGAAAGGTTGAGCTTTGCACAAAATCTGTCCAGATAATCCTCAGGCCTTGAAGGGAATAGGTTAAGCTTTAAGGTTCTGCTCATAATCCTGTATGTTCTCCCTATGTCCTTCTTTTTAATCCTTGTTACGGATGCTATCTCTTCTAAGGTTCTAGGTATGTTCAACATCCTGCAGGCCGCATATATGCTTGCTGCCACTACACCCTCTATGCTTCTTCCCCTTATCATATTTTCTTTAACCGCTTTCCTGTAAATTACTGCGGCTGTCTCTCTTACATCCTTCGGTATGTTTAGATTTGAGGCCATCCTTTCCATTTCCTGAAGGGCCTGGGAAAGGTTTCTTTCTGCAGCATTTGAAACCTTGATCCTCCTTTGCCACTTTCTCAATCTATATAATTGTGCCCTGTTTCTAGTTGGTATATTTTTACCGTAGGAGTCCTTATTTTTCCATGAGATTTCAGTGCTAAGGCCCTTATCGTGAATTGTGTATGTCATTGGGGCCCCTGTTCTTGCCCTTTCCTCCTTCTGTTCAGCATCAAAGGCCCTCCAGTCAGGTCCCTGATCAATATAACTTTCATCAATTACAAGACCACAATCCTGACAAATCAGCTCGCCCCTATCATAATCCCTAACTAGATGAGTTGAACCGCATTCAGGGCATTTCTCTATTTCATCAATCCACGCTTTTCTTTCCTTTTTCTTTTCCTCCGCCATTTTTTTCACCTCCAAATATATATCCTTTTGGTTTTGCATCTTTTTTAAGCTTCACCCTGAAATAGGGTGATTTCACAGGTCCAAAAATGCTAATTACCTGTCCAACGGGCATACCCCTGAAATCAAAAACCTCTTCACCTATCCTTGGAGGTTTGATTGACCTTGCAATTAAGATGTCTTTTCTTATGTTTATGATGTTCCCTAATTTTTTTAAGTTATCTGACACATCTAAAGTAATATTAACTTATATTTAAATATTTCGAAAAAGTATTATTTTTTTCCTTTTTTCAAAAGGTTTTTATCTTTTTCTATATTTCACTTTCTGGGTGTTTTTATGCCTGAATTTAGAAGAACAATGAAAATTGGTAAGAAAAATTTTGAAATAATTAGCTTAAAATCTTTAGAGGAGAATGGATATGAAATAAAAACATTACCAATTTCACTGAGAATCTTATTGGAGAATCTACTAAGAAGGCTCGATAATAAAGTTGTAAAGGAGGAACATATTAGGGCAATAGTTGAAAGGAAAAAGGTTGAAATTCCATTTTTCCCAGAAAGAATAGTACTCCAGGATTATACAGGAATCCCTGTTGTTCTTGATCTTGTGGCAATGAGAAATGCTGTAATAAGGATGGGTTATGATGGAAAAAGAATAAATCCTGTAGTTCCTGTGGATCTTGTTATTGATCATTCAGTCCAGGTGGACAGGTTTGGAACTGTTTATTCCCTAAGGGAAAATATGGAGCTTGAATTTAAAAGAAATGAGGAGAGGTACAGGCTCCTTAAATGGGCTCAAAATAATTTTACAAACTTTAGGGTAGTACCACCTGGGAATGGAATTATACATCAGGTAAATACAGAATATCTCACAAGTGTAGTTTTCGAAAGGAATAATTTATTATTCCCAGAAACGATCGTTGGCACAGATTCACATACCACAATGGTCAATGGTATTGGTGTGGTGGGATGGGGGGTTGGTGGTTTAGAGGCAGAGGCAGCAATGGTAGGGGAACCAATGTACATTGAGGTTCCTGAGGTAGTAGGTGTAAAGCTAATCGGAAGACCCCAAGAGGGCGTGACTGCTACCGATATAGTGCTTTCAATCACCCAGTTATTAAGAAAGAAGAATGTTGTGGGTAAGTTTGTTGAATTTTTTGGACCGGGACTGAAATATTTGACTGCACAGGATAGAACTACAATTGCAAACATGGCACCAGAGTACGGGGCTACCATAGGATTTTTCCCTGTTGATGAAAAAACAATTGAGTTTCTTGAATTAACTGGAAGGAGCAAGGATACAATAAGGAGGGTGGAAAAATACCTGAAGGAACAGGGGCTATTCTATTCCAATGAAGATGGTATTAGGTATGATGATATTGTTGAATATGATCTTTCAAGTGCTGAACCATCTATAGCAGGGCCAAAAAATCCTGATGAGAGGATTGGTTTAAAGGAGGCAAGTCAAAAAATAAGGGACATTGTGAAGGAACTAAATATGGAAAATAGGGAGTCTAGGGTGATAGACATAAAGGGAGAAAAGGCACTATTTGGCAATTACAGTGTGGTAATAGCGGCAATTACGAGCTGTACCAATACATCAAATCCATATTTGCTAGTTGGTGCAGGTTTGATTGCAAAAAAGGCTGTGGAACTGGGTCTAAGGGTAAAGCCATTTGTAAAGACTAGCCTTGCCCCCGGTTCTGTTGTTGTGAGAGATTACCTTGAGAGGGCAGGGTTACTCCCATACTTAGAGGCGCTGGGTTTCCATATCGTTGGGTTTGGATGCACCACCTGTATTGGTAACAGCGGACCCCTAATTCCAGAGGTGGAGAATGCAATAAAGGAAAATGACTATTTTACTGCTGCTGTTTTGAGTGGAAACAGGAATTTTGAGGGTAGAATAAACCCATATGTTAAGGGTGCTTTCATAGGATCTCCTATGCTTGTTCTTGCATATGCACTGGCAGGTAGGATCGACATTGATTTCTATAAAGAACCAATAGGGCTAGATCCTAATGGAAAAGAAATATTCCTTAAGGATATCTGGCCTACAAGTGATGAAATCTTTGGAATTATAAGGGATAATATAGGTCCGGAGATGTACAAGGAAAGGTATTCAAGGGTGTTTGAAGGAAATGAGATGTGGAAAAACCTCCAGGTACCTTTGGGCGAAACTTATACCTTTGATCCCTCTTCAACTTACATTAAAGAGCCGCCTTGGTTCAAGGATCTTACACCACCTGGTATAAATGATATATTTAATGCCAGAATACTTGCAATATTTGGAGACAACATTACCACTGACCATATTTCACCTGCGGGTGTTATACTCCCGGATAAGTCCATATTAAAAGATTTTGACATAAACAAAAAAGAAACTTGGAAGAATATACCACCAGCAGCTCTTTATTTATTGCAGAACGGGGTAAGTCCGGATGATTTCAATACCTATGGCTCTAGGAGGGGAAACCACGAGGTAATGGTAAGAGGTGGTTTTGCAAACCCGAAGATAAGGAATAAAATGGTAGAAATTCAGGGAGGATATACAGTAGTTTATCCTGATGGAAAAATGATGAGTATATACGATGCATCAAATGAATACAGGTCAAGGGGAATACCTCTGGTGATATTTGCAGGGAAAAGGTATGGCCAGGGTAGTAGTAGGGACTGGGCGGCAAAGGCAACAGCCCTTTTGGGCATAAAGGCAGTTATTGCAGAGGGATTTGAAAGGATACACAGGAGTAACCTAGTTGACATGGGGGTAATACCTATTCAGGTGGAAAAATTACCTGAACTTAAGGGGGATGAACTTGTAAACATTTTGGGCCTTAAAGAACCATACCCAGGTAAAAAGGTAAGGGTGGTTTTTAGTTCAGGTATAGAGGTTGAAGGTATTCTGAGATTAGATACACAGGCCGAGATAGAATATGTAAAAAATGGAGGAATCCTCATATATACAATCAAAAAAATACTTGAGGATAGAAAATAATTTATTCGACAATTTTTTATAACAATTATCATTCTATAATTTAGATGGAAAGAGTTGAAAAGAATAGGATTATTGAAGAGTTCAGGGGAATGAAAAATGGAAAACTTATTTTACTTTCTGGTGAAGAAGGAATCGGAAAAACTACATTATTGAACGATATTTGTAATGAAATCTCTAAGGAATTTTTTTGTTTCTATATAAAATATTTTGAAGCATCCGTTGATGAATTTTTTTATTCTATACTGGAAAGAATAAAAAAGGAGGTCCCTTCTCTGAGGCTAGGAATTGTTGAGGCAATATCAAAGAAGAGTTCAGACCCCTTAAACATATTAATATCAATAGTAACGGTAATGTCATCCTTTAAGAACATTCTAATGATATTTGATGATGTTGAAAAATATAATAGAGAAATACTTTATAGAATACTCTTTCTCATTAGAGCAATCATTGATTCTAAGGTAATGATAATAATATCTTACGATGAGAATTTTGTAAATAGAAACTTTAATGAATTTTTAATTAAGACTAACGAATTACCTCAGGAAAGTATCATCAAGATAAAAATCGAGGGTCTTTCTAGAGAGAATATAAATGATATAATTAAGGAAATGGGTTATACTCTACCTAAATATTTAACCGATAAGATCTACAATGCTACACAGGGAAACCCAGGAAAGATGAAGGAAATAATTTTCGAGTTGAAGTCAAAAAGACTGATCGATGGAGACAATTATTGGGTAGGTACCTTTGAGGATATTCCTGAAGTAAAGTCACATAAATATGCCGCATTGGATATAATGAATAGCCTAAATGAGAATGAAAAGGATTTCTTATTATACGCATCAGTTTATGGTAAAGATTTTGACATTTTCCATATTGCAAAATTGAGAAATATGAAAAACGATGAACTTATTGAGCTTGTAAATTCACTTGTTGATAAAAAAATAATAGAGGAAAGGAGCGAAAATGTTTATTCCTTTGCAAGGCAGGAATACAGGGAAATTCTCTATCAAAGCATGTCAAACATAAAGAGAAGGTATTTACACAAAAAGATAGGTGAGTTCCTTGAAAAGTCCTGCGATTGCCCTGAGATTATAGGAAACCATTTCTATTTTTCTGGTGAATATGAAAGGGCAAAGAAATACCTACTTGAAGCGGCAGAAAGGAAATTTAAAGAGGGTAATTACAGGTATTCGTATGAAATAATTAAAAAATATATGGAAATAGAAAGTAATCCAGACATAGTACCTCTTTCCTTAATGATAGACATACTCATTAAACTTGGTTTGTACAAAGAGGCATTAAGGTATGTTGAAATTGCAAAAAATAAAAAACTTGAAAACATTGATATATTGATCAAGGAGGCATATATAAGATACAATATGGGTGATTATGAAGGAGCAGAAAATATATTAGCATCCATTAATGAAAATGTTGATTTAGAGAAATCCTTTTATTATAATCTTATAAGGGGTGGAATAGAATTAAGAAGGGCAAATATATCTAATGCAGAAGATAATCTGAAAAAAGCCCTTGAAATCGCCTGGAAAATTAGGGATAATTCATTTCTTGCAATAGTACATAAGGAGCTTGGAAATTTAAATTATTATATCGGGAGGCTTGATGAGGCCTATGAAAATTACCTTCAGAGTTATCAGTTTTATGAAAAAATTAATGATTACGAGGGCCTGGCAAGAATATATAATAATATTTCACTCATTGATATCAACAGGGATGTAAAAAGGGCCCTTGATGATTATCAAAAATCACTTTTTTATGCGGATATGAGCGGTAATGCCTATCTCTCCATAGCAATTAGGCTCAATTTGAGCCAACTTTATTTCTGGAGCGGAAAAGTAAAAGAGGCGGAAAAAGAGATTAAAATAGGTTTTGAGCTATCTGAAATCTCCGGTGAGCAGGAGATCAGGCATTCTATATATTCTTATCTTTCAGATATATATCTACTTAAGGGTAACTTTAATGAGGCAATTAAAAAAGTGGAAGAGGCAATAAAAATATCAAATGTTACGGGAGCAAAATATTTTGAGTCAATCTATGAATTGAAAAAGAGGGAAATACTTGCAATAAAGGGAATAGAACAGGAGCAGGCTGCAAATCCATATGATCCAGAAAGCGTGATGGGTATTACTGTAGATCTCTATAATTCATTGATATTACTTTACAGTGGTAAATTTAAGGATTCATCAGAACTTTTGGAAAATGCATTGAGGAGAGGAGAAGGGAAATTTACATTCATTGATACTATAATCTTTGAAGGAAACCTTCCCTTCGTTCATCTATTGAATGGTAATAAATTGAAATTTATTGAATCCTATGAAAAATTAAAGAAGAAGTGTGATTCTATTAATATGGACATACTTTATCTTCATTCACTTGCACCCACATACAAATATCTTAAAAATTTTAATCCTGAGCTTGAAAATGAAGAGAAATTTATGGTTGATAATAAATTAATGTTTTTGTTATTGAAAACCTATCTAATATATTACAATGTTTCCTATGATGCTAACATACTTGAAAAAATTAAGGAAATTTCAAAAAATATAGGATTTGATTACATCAAATTTATAAAGTCACCATAGCCCTAAACTTAAATAATTTCTTGAGATTACCCTTTGCATGGAAAGTTACGATATTATTGTCATCGGTGCTGGGATCACAGGTTTATCATCAGCCTACCATTTAAAGGAGGAAAATAAAGATCTCAAGATTGCGATAGTAGAAAGGATGCCCACATTTGCCCAGGGAAACACAGGAAAGAGTGATGCAGCATTTAGGGATATATTTACATCAGAGATGAATTATAAATTGAGTTCCTCATCCATAGCCTTTTATAGGCATGTTCAAGAGGATCTTGGTTTCGATCTAGGTATGCGTTTCAATGGTTACATGTTCCTTATGGATGAGGAGGAGTTAAATTCAGAGAAGATAGATAAAGTGAGGAAAAGAAGTAAGACAGAAATACTTTCCAGGGATGAAATAAGTAATTTAGGTATAGTTGTTAGGCCGTCAAGGGAGGCAATGGAGATAATGAACCTGAAGGAGATAGGCGGTGCCCTTTTCGGTAAGAATTGCGGTATTCTAGAGCCCCAGAACATAGCTTCATTCTATGCAGGTGAACTAGAGAAAATGGGTGTTGAATTCTTCTATAGTACCAATGTAGAAAAATTAAATCTTGAGCCTGTTAAAAGGCTGGATTATCCTGGTGAGCCATTCATATGGCAGGAGAAGAAAATAGGATCTATAGAGACAAAGAATGGAAAAATGTATGCCGATCAATATATACTTGCAACAGATGTCTGGGTAAATAGCCTTCTTGACCCAATAGGAATAGACAGCCATATTAGGCCAAAGAAGAGACAGGTATTCCAGGTAAGCGGTGATGGTATAAAGAGAATGGTGAATATGGATTACAGAGGAAGAGATGGTATATTTCCTTTTACGATACTTCCAGGGCCAAGGATTGTAATGAGGCCAGAGCCAGGCTCAGGATCATTCTGGATCTCATACAATGACGAGATAGGTAGGGATTTTACTCTTGAGGATGATCCACAGCCAGAGATGGAATTTTATTATAAAAATAATTTAATGGTTTTAAGGGAGTATATACCTGTTTTCAATGAATCAAGGGTAACAGGTGCATGGGCTGGATATTATTCTGAGAATACAATTGATGGCACATACTATATATTCAGGGAGATGAATTTAATAATTGCAACAGGAAGCAGTGGCAGCGGTATAATGAAGGGCGATTCTGCAGGAAGAATTGTTGCAGCACTTGCGTCTGGGAAGGAAAAAGCTAGGCTTTACAATGGTACTGAGGTTCCTGTTGAGGCACTGGGAATTAAAAACAGGAGGGTGGAGAGGGAGGAGCTTGTTATATGATATTTCAAGAAACAGGAAATATATTAGAAAATATCATTCTTGTTGATGTTAATGGCTGGAGGAATAATAAAACAACATCCTCGTATATTTTAATTGGTGATAATATTGGAATATTTGATCCTGGAGGATATTCCTCTGGCCAAAATTTGATAAATTTTCTAGATGAAAATAGAATTAAGATTGATAATGTTAAATATATATTCGTCAGCCACAGGCATAATGATCATTCAGGAGGTGCATCATACCTTGTTAAAAAAATACCTGGTGCAAAAATATATGCACATGGAATTACAATTGAAAATCTTATAAACCCTGAGAAGATCAATAGGGCAACAAGGGATATGTATGGTGATTTTTCGGAGGAAATAGAAAAGGTAGATAGGGAAAAATTGGTGACAATAAATGACGGTGAAACATTCAGGGTTGGAAAAAATGCGGAGGTTGTTGCAATACATATGCCAGGGCATACATCAGACCATTTCATGTTTCTTGAGAAGCATAGTGGATTTATTTTTACGGGGGACGGTGCAGGACTTTTTTCACCCTCCTCCGGACAACTAATACCCAATTCATTCCCTCCCAGTTTTAAATATAATGAATACAGAAAATCATTTTTAAAATTAATGGAGATTTCCCCTAGGATAATAGGTTTCTCACATTTTGGTGCAGTCTCTGATAAAGATTCATCAATCATACTTGAAAAGGGTTTGAAAACACTAGATGAATGGAAAGAAATGGTTGAAATGAATATGTGCAATAAAATAAAAGACAAATATATAAATGATTTTTCACTATTCTCCGGGGATATTAGAGAAAAAATATTTGATATAGTATTACAAGGGTTTAAAAATGGACTTAAACCTGTGTAAGCCAATCTCTGAAATACTCATTCCTTCCGTGCACAACGTTCATGTACTCATTTATAAGGGTTGATGTAATTTTTCCTATATTACCATCTCCTATCGTAATGCCATCAACGCTTGAAATAGGTGTAATTTCTGCTGCAGTGCCTGCAAAAAATGCCTCATCAGCAACATATATCTCCTCTCTGTGTATATTCCTCTCCAATGTTTTTATGCCCAAATGCCCTGCTATCTTTATTATACTATCCCTCGTTATACCTAAAAGTATGTCTGATTCATCGGGAGGTGTTATCAAAGCACCATCTTTAACAATAAATATGTTTTCACCAGGTCCCTCGGCCACATATCCATTTTCACCCAGCATTATCGCCTCATCAAAGCCCAATGACCTGGCCTCAAGATTTGCTATTAAAGAATTAAGGTAATTGCCACTTGCCTTTGCCTGCACTGGGAGAATCTTAGAATTAATCCTCCTCCAAGTGGATGTTTTACATCTTATACCACTTGATTTGGAAAGATATTTATCGAATGGAACAGCAGCTATGTAGATGCTTGTTTCTTTTCCAAAGGGAGAAAGACCAATGCTATCATCCCTGTAAAATGCAAATGGCCTAATATAACATTCATCAAGCTTATTGATCCTTAAAAGTTCTAATATGGCCTGAGATATTTCATCCATTGAATATTTTAAATCAATTCTGTATATCTTTGCTGTATTGAAAAATCTTTTAATATGATCCCTTAGCCTGAATACTGCCGAACCTTTTTCATTTTTATATGCCCTGATTCCCTCGAAAATACCTGAACCATATTGCAATGAATGTGTTAGAATAGGTACCTTTGCATCCTTGTATTCAATAAATTTACCATCCCACCATACCTTAAGATCACCCTTCATAAAAAATATAAGAAAATTGGATTAAAAAAATTTACCATCTTTTTTTGCCCTTCCTGAATAAAAATAGTACCACGAGAATAACAAGGATGATTATTACTAGTATTATAATCCAGAGAAATGTAGTTGATCCAAAGATTGAACTGCTTGTCACAGTAATAGAAATTGAGTTTGAATTTACAGTTGTTCCAGAAGAATCCCTTACAGCCACATAAATTGTATAGGTACCTGGAGTAGTGGTATTAAATACATATTCGCTCCCAGAAAAGCCACTAACAGGATTACCATTTACATACCATGTATACGTATAAGGAGGATAACCACCATTCGCAAGTGCTTTAATATCAGCAGATTGACCTGTCATAATGTTTGTGGTGGATGATGAAATGGTTACACTTAAAAGTGGAATTGTTGTTGCTGTAACAGTGTTCGAATATGTGATTGTAAGATTATTAGGTATGCCTACAGTATCGTATATTCTGAAATAATAGGTACTGCCTGGACTCAGACCAGTGACAGTAAAGGAATTTGAATTTATACTGTTAATTATTGAAACCGTGGACCAATTTCCTCCAGTTAGGGATTTCATTTCAACTGTATAACTTACAAAAGGAACCAAACTTGAATATGTGTTGTAATCCTGCCAAGTGAGAGAGACTGTGGTTTGTGTTACACTGTTGACATTTAGAACGGGTGGAGATGTGGTGTTTGCCTGTAAGGTATTCGATCTTGCCGATCCAAATGAATCATAGTCCACAATATAAAAATAATAGTTTGTTGAATAACTAAGGTTGGTTACTGCATAGCTCGTCTGTGCCTTGTTAGTAGTACTCCATATCTTTTGATACGGACCATTCACATTAAGACCCATATATAGTGTGTAATTCACAAAATACCTATCCTGGCTCTCAGTCCAGGAGAGAGTTATTGTAGTTTCTGTATGGGCAACACTTGATAGTGTAACAGTTGTGGCTGCATTGCCTAAGGGCATTATATAAATACTAGAAAAAATAATTGCAAAGAGAATCAATATGGCGATTGTTATTTTTCCTATTATTTTCATAGTTTAGTATATAAAACAATTAATTAATAAACTTTTCTTAATATCAAGCAATTAATTTTAAATACTTATATTAAATTAAAATTTTCATGCATAAAGAAAGATTAAATAATAAAATTATGGTTATAATGGTAATATCGTTATTTCTATTATCATATTTTTCCCTTCTTGCAAGTGGGAACGATTTTGTTCAAATAAGTAAGGGCTTCGATAACAGGTTACTTTCAGGTAAATATATAGGGGTTCCTGACCTGAATATGAAAATAGATATTTCAATTGCGTTGAAATTAAGGAACGAGCAACAGCTGGATAACTATCTAAAGGAATTACAGGATCCAAATTCTCCAATGTTTCACCATTTCATTTCTAAAGAAAATTTCCAAAATATTTATTCACCAACAAATGAAGATTTTCAAATGGTATTTAATTATTTTAAGTCTAGATGGCAGGACGTTACACCGGGTCCATATAATCTTGCAATATTTATAAACAATATTCCATTATGGAAGGCCCAGGAGATATTCCACGTTAAGTTTGGCATGTTTAAATCATTAAATTCCCATTTTAAGGAATATTATTTTGCACCACTATCACCACCACAGCTCCCTTATGAGATAGCACAGTATATAGAGGGAATAAATGGCTTTACAAATGCATATAATTACCATATTTTATCAAAATTTAATGAAAAGGTAGATCCAAATTATATAATTTCCAATGGAATACAATATTTGACAGGAGCTGACCTGCAGAAGGCGTATCAGGTATATGAGCTCTTTAATGGGACCTCGAATGGTTCTGCATCAAGCGTTCATTATTTCCCAAAGGGTTATACGGTTGCAACCGTACTCTGGGAAGGAACAACTCGCACAGGTAAACAAGTAGCACCATATAACCCCACAGATATACAGACATACTATCAGAACGTTACTCCAGCATGGGAAAGGCAGATTGCTGGGAACACTGTAAATGTAACAGGTATAGGCACAAGTGGAACTGTAGCACCTGGATCAAGCGCATCCAATGATTACTATGGTGTTGTAATTGAAAATGCACTTGATCTGGAAATGGTAAGTACATTGGCACCAGGGGCAAATGTGGTCTGTGTTTATGGGCCTGGCAAACAAGGTGGACCCAGCGAAACCAATTTTCCTGATAACGAATATGCAATAGTTGCAACATTAAAAAATCTTGTAGCTGTTTCAAATTCATGGGGAGATGGGGATAGTCCAGGATCATCAACCACTGATAATTATGTTAAGTTAATTGAGGCAAATGGTACGGCAGTTTTTGCATCAGCAGGGGATGATGGAGATACAAGTACACAGAGCTATCCTGCAAACGATGCTCAGAATACCTTCGGTTTTGTTGCAGTGGACGGTACCACATTAAATGTAAACGGGAATGCAGGTTATCTTAATGGTGCAGGTACTTCAATAATAAATACAATAAAGAGTCAGGTAGTTTGGTATGATAATGGAAATACAACAAGTAATGGAGACCATTGGGGGACCACAAGTGGAACAAGTACGGCATATTCTGAACCTTCATGGCAGAAAATACCTGCAGTGACAAATAATGGAGGGTCAACCTCAGGAAGGAATGTAGCAGATGTAGCTGCAATAGCCAACAATACAATTATTTATGTAACAGATACAGCAATAGGTTATAGCGCCGGTTATTACGGTGTGGGAGGGACCTCAGTGGCATCACCTGTAACAGCGGGTATTGTGGCAACAATGGTAGGCTATCTAAAGCAAAAGTTTGGTTTTATTGATCCATTATTTTATCAGGTAGGACCAAATGAGACAAATTATAAATTAAAGCCATTCTGGGATGTTACTCAAACTCCTCCCAATTATCATAGTGGTCAGACATTATATTGGGCAAAGGTAGGATGGGATTACGCAACTGGCTGGGGTTCAATAAATGCCTGGAACTTTACACATCGTGCGATAGTATTTACAGAAACAGGGCTTCCAACGGGTGCAAAGTGGTACGTAAATCTAAGTGATGGAGAAACATCCTCAAGTACTACTAACACTGTTTTATATTATGAAAAAGTCTACTCCTCAATATCATATAATGTGAATAATGTAACATATGGTGGTTATTTATACACACCGACCTCATCATCTGGAAGCATTTCAGTAGGATGGTCTGATATTTATATTAATATTAATTTTGCAAAGAAAACATTATATACAGTAACATTCACAGAAAGTGGACTTCCATCAGGAACGATGTGGTACGTTAATTTGAGCAATGGACAATCATTCCCATCAACAACAAATACGATAACATTCAATGAACCAAATGGAACATACTCATATACAATAGCAACAGTGAATAAGAGTTATTCACCAAATCCATCATCTGGAACATTTAGTGTAAATGGAGCAAATGTAAATATAGCAATAACATTCACTCGGGTATATACAGTAACATTTACAGAGAATGGACTGCCCTCAGGAACTTTATGGTACGTTAATTTGAGCAATGGTAAATCATATTCAGGAACGGGCACAACAATAACATTTAATGAATCAAATGGAACATATGGATATACAATAGCAACGGTGAACAAGAATTATGCTCCAAATCCGTCATCAGGAACATTCACAGTAAGTGGAGGAAATGTAAATATAGCAATAACATTCACTCGGGTATATACAGTAACATTTACAGAGAATGGACTACCATCCGGAACTTTATGGTACGTTAACTTGAGCAATGGACAATCATTCTCATCAACAACAAATACGATAACATTCCCAGAACCGAATGGAACATACTCATACACAATAGCAACAGTGAACAAGAGTTATTCACCAAGCCCATCATCTGGAACATTCATAGTAAATGGAGGAAATGTAAATGTGGCAATAACATTCACTCTGGTAACATATACAGTGACATTCACAGAGAATGGACTGCCCTCAGGAACTTTATGGTACGTTAACTTGAGCAATGGACAATCATTCTCATCAACAACAAATACGATAACATTCCCAGAACCGAATGGAACATATTCATATACAATAGCAGCAGTGAACAAGAGTTATTCACCAAGCCCATCATCTGGAACATTCATAGTAAATGGAGCAAATGTGAATGTGGCAATAACATTCACTCTGGTAACATATTCAATAACATTCACTGAGAATGGATTGCCCTCAGGAACAACATGGTCAGTAACATTGGGTGGGATCACCAAAACATCAAATACAACTACAATAATTTTCAATGAGCCTAACGGAACGTACAATTATTCTCTATCATATCCTACAGGATTTGTTATTAAAAATGGAGCAGATAAAAAAATAATATACATAGAAGGAAATAATGTAACATTATTAGTAACATTTGAGAAAAGTAAACCAAATAATCTTTTTACATGGTTGATAATATTGGGAGGGCTTTTAGTATTAATAACAATAATTGCGTTGATCCTATTTCGAAGAAGGAAGAAAGACAAAGAATCAAATATAAATATTGAAGATGTTTATTAAAATTTCTATATTTTATTTTTAAATTTTAATATTTATTAAAAATTCTTAAATATTTAATGGAAATTTACATTCCATGGTATCTGAAGTAGTAAAAGCCGTTTCACCATCTGCAACAATTAATCTATTGAACAAAGAAATGGAATTGAAAAACAAGGGCGAAAAAATAATATCTTTTTCATTGGGAGAACCGGACTTTAGTACACCAAAAAAAATATTGGATTTTGCAATACAGAAAATGTATGAAGGAAAAACACATTATACTCCTAGTGCAGGTATAATGGATTTAAGGCAAAAAATAGCTCAAAAATATAAAAACGAAAATAATGTTATTGCAGAAGCAAAAAATGTGCTTGTTACACCAACAAAGTTCGGTATTTATTTATCATACCTTACAATATTAAATCCCACAGAAGAAATCTTAATTCCAGATCCTGGTTGGGTTTCATATGTGGAAATTGCACATCTTGTTGGTGCAAGGCCTGTATTTTACAAATTAAATGAAAATAATGGATTTCAGATAGATGAGGAGGATATTAAAAATAAAATAAATAGCAAAACAAGGGCAATCTTGATAAATTCACCATCGAACCCTACAGGATCTATCCTAAACAATGAAAGTTTAAAAATAATAAGGGATTTAGCAATAGATAAAAATCTCTATATAATTAGTGATGAAATATATGAAAAAATTGTTTATGAAGGTAAAAATATTTCAATAGCTTCTTTTGATGATTTATTTGAAAGGACAATTACTGTAAACGGTTTTTCTAAGTCACATGCAATGACAGGTTTAAGGATAGGTTATGTAATTGCCAGTGAACAAATCATAAAGTTTATGGATAACGTGCAACAGCATACATTAACCTGTGCAGCATCATTCTCCCAGTATGCTGCACTAAAGGCCCTGGATGATGAGGAGGATTCAAGGATCATGGTGGAGGAGTTCAGGAAAAGAAGAGAATTGATCTATTCAGGCTTAAGTAAAATCCCATATATATATGTTAAAAAACCACAGGCCACATTTTATATTTTCCCTAGATTTTCCTATAAGGGTCTAAATTCAATGCAAATGGCAAATCTATTGCTAGAGAAATTGAAGATAAGCACTGTGCCTGGGATTTCCTTTGGACCAAGTGGAGAAAATCACTTGAGGTTCTCATTTTCCACATCCCAGGAAAATATTATTGAGGGTATAAAGAGGCTTGAGATGCTCAACGATTTATAATTTTATTAAAATAAATCTATTGTAAACTTCAATAATATGGCGATAATTAAAGTTCATTCCAAAGGTTAATTAAATTTTATAGTTTAAATCGTTTTTAAAAATCCAAAAATCTAGAATTATCTTTTTTCAGGAATCTTCATTTATATTCATCCTTTAGATCAATGCCAAGGCCGCTCTTATTTTCAATATAATTTTTTCCAAAGATATTTTTCACCGGATTTTAGCTATATCGAACTGTAAATTGAAGTGGGAGTCAAGATCTATATAATCAGCATCTATTGCAAGTGCAAAATGCATCCCAGCTGAGATTCCAAGTGATGTTTCAGACATACATCCTACCATGATACCAATATCATAAGACCTTGCAAGCTCTGCAATAGAGATTGCATCTGTAATACCTGAGGTTTTCATAAGCTTTATATTTATTAGATCAGCAGCCCTTTTGTTTATTATTTCATAAAGGTCCCTTATATTTTTTAAGCTTTCGTCAAGCATTATAGGTATTGGTGAATCCTTTCTAAGTTCAGAGATATTTTCCAATGCAAAATATGGCATTGGCTGTTCAATGAACTCTATATCTAAATTCTTTACCGAGTTAATGAAATCCCTTGCCTGATGGAAATTATATCCCTGGTTTGCATCTATCCTAAGCTCTATTTTTTCACCAACAGCTTCTCTTATCTTTTTTACCCTTTCTATGTCCCTTTTTAGGTCTGTGCCCACCTTTATCTTCAATGATCTAAACCCCTGACTTATATATTCATTTGCTAATATTAATGCCTCATCATCATCCATAATGCCTATTGTTATGTCAGTATCCATAAATACTTTTGATGTTCCGAGTATTTTATTCAAAGGCGATCCCAACTCCTTGCCCAATAGGTCGTAGAGTGCAAGGTCTATTCCAGCCTTAGCACTATAGTTGTTTGGAATTTTTTTTAATATTCTTGATATCCCCCTTATATCATTTGAATCAAAATCCTTTATCTTTTCAAATAATACCGGCATAATAGATTGTATAGCCCCTGTGTTCTCACCAAGAACATGCAAGGATGGTGACGCCTCGCCATATCCAATGAATTCGTCAGTAATAATTTTTATTAGAACGTTATTAGAATATTCTGAAGAACCTGAGGCAATTACAAATTTCCTCTTTAGAGGAATTTTTATTTCCTGTAATCTAATCTTCTTAATTTTCATATTATATTCAATAAATTTACCATATTTAAAGTTTTTTATTTTCAATATTTTATTAAATTAATTAATGGGCTTGCCCGGATTTGAACCGGGGTCTTCGGCTCCCGAAGCCGAAAGGATAGACCAATCTACCCCACAAGCCCTTTTCCCTCTTTTATTATTCATTTAATTTTAAGGTTTCCCTTATTTCCACCACCATACCCTTCCTTAATGTTTTTATTTCTAGCCAGTTAAAAAATGTTCTTCCAACTCCTATTAATTCATCCTCCTCATTTACAACAAGAACCTCGTCAAATGGTCTTAAGTATTCATCCATTTCCTTAACAAATCTTGCAAAAACATTCTTTCCTTTTTTATTGAACTCTTCACTATCCTTATTTACAACTACCCTCAACTTTGGGTATTTGAATTTTTTGTGTAATATTTTTCCGCCATCAATTTTCAAGGTAAAGAAGCCATCGTTCCTCATAGAAAGTATGTGTTTATCATTAACATAAATATTTCTTATCATACCCGTATTTTTACTCTTTACAATCTTTACATCCCCCTTTAAAAGTTCTTCACCAGCACCAAGGCCGAATTGATAATCTGCAACGGCCCTAACGCGCAAAAGATCAAGATCCCTTTTATCAGCCCTGGTGATATATTTCTCCTCCTCAACTATTTTTTCAGGAACTCCCTTTAGCCAGGATATTAAAACATCATAGTCAATTGAATCTAGAATTAAAGAAAGATTCTCCCTATAATGACAATTTTCTGGAAGGATTGCCTGAAAAATTGGATATATGTAAAGAAGCTCAAATGGTATTGTCCCTATACATGTCTTTAAAAGGAAATGCGAATCAAATTTTTCAATGTATTTCATGGCCTTTTCAAGATCCTCTCTTCTTAAAACAATGCATGTTTTTCTTTTGTATCTATATGTGTCAATTATTCTTTTTTCCAAATATCCTATGGACGGTCTTAATATTGATTCAGCGCCTGTATAATAGAATGGATGTTTCCTGCTCAGACTTTCAAATTTTTCCAGCTTATCAGAATATTTATAAAATTCATATAGGGCATCATAAAGTGATGGATGTACCCTGCACCTCTCCTCAACATATTCCCATAATGTACCTTCAAAAATTGAGGCCTTAATTCTTTCTATTTCTTCCAAAGAAATTTTTAAATTATGTAATGCGAGTCTTCTGAACCTTTCTTCCCTTTCCATTGATTTTAACTCTTCTAGGTTGCTGCTATTTAGAAATTCTGTTTGATATGGAACATATTTGAGATCAAAAAGATATCTCGTGCTATCCGGAAAAAGAACTCTATCATCCCTTGCATATTTAACGTATGAAGATGAATCGAAGAAATCTATACCCATTAAAACTGCAAGTGGAAAAAACATAGGGTGGCCCGCTCCAAAAAGATGAACAGGTTTACCAAAGCTAAGGTTCATCTTTACAGACATTACTATTTTTACAACATCAGAATACCTATAGTTCTCCAAAAGCGGTACTACTCCCCCAATAGGATAGTATTCAAGATCGAGGGAATCCATCAACCTTGCGGACAATTCCCTGAGATCTTGATAGATTGATCCTTGTATAGGCCCTGCAAGATACATATCACCCTTAATCTTTTTAGATTCAAGTGCCCTTTTATATGTTTCATTAACAGCTTCCTTTGCCTGCTCATATGTAAAATCAGGTTCTGAAAATATATCTAAAATGGTACCAATATCACTTCCAATATTCTTTTGAAAATTCACTATATCAAGATAATTTTGATTTATATCACCATATACATGGCTCTGGAATGTACCAGAATCTGTCATTATTATTCCATCGAAGTCAAGCATAGAATGGAGGCCATTTTTAATTGCAGATTCCCTTAGTCTCTGGTCCCTGTTTATTATGTAGGAGTTGGTTATTATTGCTCCTATTCCAAAATTATCCTTCATCTCCCTTGGGGAGATAACAATTATGTTTGGGTTAATTACGGGCATAAGGGCAGGTGTTTCCACTGCCCTCCCATTCACCTCGAACCTTCCTATCCTTGCAAGCCCGTCCCTATGTATGATTTCAATCATTTCTTTTTTATTCTTTTTATCTCTTCTATGAACATCGGAATAATTTCATGGAGATCTCCCACTATGCCATAGTCAGCAATATTGAATATGGGCGCGTTTGGGTCCTTGTTTATTGCAACTATAACCTTTGAATCCTTCATACCCACTATGTGCTGTATTGTTCCTGAAATTCCACAGGCAATGTATAGATCAGGCTGTACAGTTATTCCGCTCTGTCCCACCTGGGCGGATTTTGGCATCCATCCAAGATCAACGGCCACCCTTGATGCACCTACAGCTCCTCCAAGCAAATCCGCAAGCTCCTTCAATTTTTCAAATCCTTCCTTTGATCCTACTCCCCTGCCACCTGACACTATTATCTTTGCCTCATCAAGCTTCTTTGCACCGGTTACAGTGGTCTTTACAATTTCCTTGATCAATGTCCTTATCTTAATGCTATCAAACTCTGGCTTTACCTGTATTATTTCACCAGTTCTATTTTTATCAGGTTCCTTCGTCTTAAAAACATTTGGCCTTACAGTTGAGATCTGAGGTCTGTGGTTTGGTGTTATTATCTCACCCATTATATTTCCACCATAGGCGGGCCTTACCTGAACAAATCTACCATTTTTTATAACAAGGTCTGTGCAATCAGCGGTCATTCCTGTCTGTAATGCTGCAGCAATCCTTGGGCCATACTCCCTCCCTGTATGTGTTGCAGGTATAAGCACAATCTCTGGTTTAAGATTATTAATAAACTTAGAAAGAGCCCTTGAATAAACCTCCGCCACATAGGGCTCAAATATCTTGTCATCCATTATATACACTTTGTCCGCACCATAATAAATTGGCTCCTTTGCCATTTCACCTATGTTATGACCTAGAAGCACAACTGAAAGATTTGTGTTCAATGTATCTGCAAGCTCCCTTGCCTTGGTGACAAGTTGGAAGGTCACTGGCCTTATCTTTCCATCATAAATCTCACCAACTACAAGAATACCCTTGTATTCATCGCTCATTCTATCACCTTCTTTTCCATTAATGCTTCAACAATTTTCTTTACAGCATCCTGGTAATTTTCAGTAAACACTGTACCCCTGGATCTTTTTGGTGGTGGATACATTTTAAGTACCCTAGTAGGTGATCCGTTTAATCCAAATTTACTCTTATCCCCATCAATATCATCAGCCTTCCACCATATGTATGGCTTACTCTTCGCCTTTATTATACCTGACATGCTTGGATTTGTATATTCAAAGTTTGTTGGTGGTAGACATGCTAGTAATGCAGGCAACTCCACCTCCACCATCCTGTATCCATCTTCAAGTATGCTCTTTACAAGTGCCTTACCATTATCAATTGATACCACCTGCTCAACATAGCTAACATGCGGTATTCCCAGCCATTCTGCCACCTGCGGACCTATATGGCCAGTATCACCATCGGTAGCCTGATTACCTGCCATTATTAGATCGAAATTCCCTGCCTTTTTAATTGCAAGGCTTAGCGCATATGATGTGGCGAGAGTATCTGAGCCACCGAATGCCCTGTCTGAGATATGATAGGCCTTATCTGCGCCAAGAGCAAGGCACTTTTGAACAGCCGTTTTTGCCTGCTCTGGTGCAAGTGTCATTACAGAAACCTCACCTCCATACTTCTGTTTAAGTCTTAGGGCCTCTTCTACTGCAAACTGATCGAATACGTTAAGTATACTCTGTACCCCCTCTCTTATCATCACACCCCTTTCATCAAATTTAACATCCGAGGTATCAGGTACCTGTTTTACCAAAACTAGTATATTCATTAAGATCCCTCTTTATTTATATGATATGTACTCCTTTCCAAGTAGTTCCCTGCTCACTATTACCCTCATTATCTCTTTGCTGCCCTCAGCCCATGCAAATGATCTTATTGCCCTCCAGGCAGCCTGATCAGGGCATTCCCTAGTATAGCCAAATGCACCCTGCCACTGCATTACTTCATCGATCGCTGCATTTGACCATTCGCTTGCAAACATCTTTGCCATTGCAATTGCCTTGCTTACCTCAAACCTTGTTGCCTTCCCCTTAGCCTCCTGATCGTATGTCCATAGAGCCCAATAGGCACCAAGCCTCAAGAAGCTTAGTTTTGTATAGTGTTCAGCCAGCCTGAACTGTAATGCCTCAAATTTTGCAAGGGGTTGTCCAAAGGCCTTCCTTTCCTTTAGGTATTTCTTTCCCCTCTCGAGTGATTGCAATCCTGCTCCAGCACAAATCACAGATATAAGGCCCCTTGCATATTCATAACCCTCGTGAACAATGTAAAATCCCCTATTTTCCTCGCCTATTATGTAATGTTTCGGTATTACCACATTGTCTATTGTAAAACCGCCAGTTGAAATACCCTCCCTTCCAAGATCATCAACATATGTTGGTATAATTCCCTTTGATTGTAGTGGTAAATAGAATAATGTCATCCCCTTTGCCCCTAGTTCCGGATTTTGCTTTGCTATTGTTATGTGACCACCACCCCTGGTGTATGCCTCCCTTACCCCGCTTATGTACATCTTTTCACCATTAACCACATAGTGGTCCCCCTCTTTTCTTATGGTTGTTCTTGTACCTACAACGTCAGATCCTGCATCACTTTCAGTGGTGGCTATCCCCAGGAACCATTTTCCTTTTGTAACATTCGGCAATATCTCCTTTTTTGCCTCTTCAGTACCATACTTATCAAATATATGGCCCCAAGAAGCCTGAACAAGATAAAAGACAGGTATGGATCCAGTAACATCTGCCTTTGCTAACTCTTCAGCAATAATCCCTGCCGTAACAGCATCAAAACCCTGACCTCCATATTCAGGGGAAACAGTGGGTGCAATTAACCCAAGTTCCGCCATACCCTTTATAATCTCTTCAGGTATCTGTTTTGTCTTTTCCATCTCAAGTGCTATGGGTGCAATCTTTTTTTGTGCAAAATCCCTAACACTTTCCCTTATCATCTCCTGCTCTTCTGTAAATGTGAAATCTAGCATATAATCACCTAATTGGTTAATGCAATAAATTATTTAATAGTTTTCTGTTAGAAATTCGACAAAAAATTAAAATATTTATAAATATAAATAAAAAATTTATATAGGAACGAATTTATACCCATATTCAATTATTCCAGAAGGGCTTTCTTCTCTTATCCTTCTAAAAACTGCCTTAACTGGCATTCCAATTTTTATCTCCTCTGGGGATGCATCAACAATCTGTCCAGTTATCTTAGGTCCATCATCCATTTCCACAATCGCCATTATGTATGGCTTAAGTTCCTTGAAGTCAGGTATATCCTGATATACAACAGTAAATGAGTATATTTTTCCTGTATTTTTTAGTTCATATTTCTGCATTTTTCCAACAGATTCCCTATGGCAGTATGGACAAACATCCCTGGGTGGGAAATATACCCTTCCGCAGGATGGACATTTTGTTCCTATCAGCCTGTACCTGTGTTCAAATTCTCTCCAGAACCTTGGTATTGTCATCATACCACCTCCAATATATGTATTATTGAAGAACCACCTGCACCACTCATACTATGTGTTAATGCATACCTTGGATCGCTTACCTGCCTTTTATCCGCCTGTTTTCTAAGCTGAAATACGGATTCTACCACCTGACCTACACCTGTTGCACCAAGTGGATGCCCCTTTGCCTTTAAACCACCGGAGGGGTTTATCGGCAGTTTACTGTCTAGATTTCCATAGCCTTCCTCAAGATATTTCCCTGCCTCTCCCTTCCTGAAAAATCCAAGATCCTCAAGTGCAATCATACCGAATATTGAATAGGCATCGTGGAGCTCTACAAAAGAAATATCCTTGGGCTCTAATTTTGCCATTTTATAGGCCTTTCTTGATGCTTCAATAGTAGATCTAAAGGATGTTATATTGTCCCTGCTATGTAGCGAAATAAAGTCTGATGCCAGTGTGGATGCCTTAATCCTTACAATTCCATCATTCTTTAATTTTTTTGCATTCTCCATTGTAGTCAGAATAACTGCAGATGCACCATCAGATATTGGGGCACAATCAAGCATTGTTAGTGGATCCGCTACAATGGTAGAATTTAAAACATCCTCTATCTTTATTGTATTTTTATAATGGGCATAGGGATTCAGTGATCCATGCCTATGGGATATTACAGGAATATATGCAATGTGCTCCCTTTTTGCATTGTATTCATACATATACCTTCTGGCAATCATTGCAGCAGATGCTGCAAGAGTTGAGCCATTAAAAGCCTCCCATTCCCTGTCAATCTCACCCGATATTACATCAGTTATATTCTCCATTGGTACATCGGTCAGCTTTTCAACGCCTCCAACAAGAACAGTATCATAAATGCCAGAAGCAACAGCAATAAATCCCTCATGAAGGGCAGCAGCACCGCTGGCACTTCCATTTTCTACCCTTATGGCAGGTATATTATTTATTGCAAGACCAGTAAAATCGGCTATAAGCGTACCTATATTATCCTGGAAGGTGGATGAACCCGCACTCATATTTCCACCGTAAACTGCATCTATGTCCTTTGAATAAATGCCAGCATCCTCAATTGCCCTTAATCCAGCCTCCACTGCAAGTTCCCTTAAAGACTTTTCCCAGTGCTCTCCAAATTTTGTCTGTCCCGCACCAATTATAACCACATCTCTCATTTTACTCACCCATCTTAATTTTACCCTTGAATTTTGCATATATTGCATAATCTATGAACTTGCCACTGTTAATCTGTTTCCACACATCAGGTGCATTCTCCCTTGGATAATTTTCTATTCCATCGGTGACCTCAATATGGAATGCATCGCTTCCTGCACCAGACCCGAAGGAAACTGCAAGGATTCTATCACCAGGCTTTGCAATATCAAGTATTGCAGATAAACCTGTAATCATTGAGCCCGAGTATGTATTCCCTATATAAGGCACTATAAGACCTTGCTTTATCTGCGATTCCTTGAATCCAAGAGTCTTTGCTGCCCTGGAAGGGAATTTACCATTTGGCTGGTGAAATACTGCATAGGAATAATCCTCTGGCTTTGTTTTCATTAACTCCATTATCTTCTTAGATGTTTCGAGAATATGCCTAAAATATGCAGGCTCCCCTGTAAACCTACCACCGTGCCTTGGATAATCCTGTCCCTCTCTCCTCCAGAAATCAGGTGTGTCCGTGGTGATTGAGTAAGTAGCCTTTATCTCTGCAATCGTATCTTTCTCACCTATTATAAAGGCCGTCCCTCCAGCCGAGGCGGAGTATTCAAGAGCATCGCCCGGTGCACCCTGACTAGTATCAGCCCCTATTGCAATCCCATGCCTTATCATCCCTGCCTTAACCATTCCCATTACTGTTTGTATTGCCGCTGTACCTGCCTTGCAGGCAAATTCAAAATCGGCAGCGGTTATGTTAGGGGAAAATCCAGTTGCCTCTGCTACAATTGTGGCCGTTGGTTTTACTGCATAAGGATGTGATTCCGATCCAACATAAATTGCACCTACATCATTTATCCTTTTCCTTGAAAGTGCATTTCTTAAAGCCTCCACTGAAATTGTTGCAGTATCTTCATCAGGTCCTGGAACACTCTTACTGTAAATAAAAAGGCCATTTTTTATGTCCTCTGGATCCTCTCCCCATACCCTTGCGATCTCCTCTACTTTGATCCTCCATTTAGGTATATAGGACCCATAGCTTACTATGCCTACCATCTTAAACACCTTAAAAGTGTAAAATAGTGCTATTATATAATATTACCTATTGACTAATATAAGTATCGATAATTGTCGAAAATTTCACTCCTCTACTTCAAAGCCCATCTCCCTCAAAACCTTCTTTACCTTCTCTCTATGGTCGCCTTGAAGTTCTATTCTATCATCCTTAAATGTACCACCGGCAGCAACAATATGCTTCAATTCCTTTGCAAGTTCCTTTAAATCTACAGATGAATCAAAGCCTTCTATGATTGTCATTGTTTTCCCATATCTTCTGCGGTCTGTATAAACCTTTAGTACCTGCTGTGTTGCAAGTTCATCAAAATTTCCCAATTCTTTCGGAAGACCAGTACTATTTTTCTTCATTACAATTATTGATTAAAGAAATATAGTATAAATATTTTTCTAAGTCCAATTATTCTTGTGATATCCCAAAGTAATTTACTATATATGGTGAGGATATCATAACTAGGCTTATTTTACAAAAATTTTTAATATAGTTTGACCATGACATGTTGGAGGTAGGCAAATTATGAACGAGCATAGCATTATAAAAAAGGCATTAGTATTTGCAATAGCACTGGCAATGATACTTTCAATATTGCCTGCAGTTTTACACAGTGCCAATGCAACAACAATAAGCAATCAATTGAGTTCACAGGGAACAGTAAATCCACTGTCAAAGGTTGATCCTTCATTGCTCAATTCCACAGGGATTGAAAGAATCTTAGTACTAGGGACTGGATCTTCCTTGGATCTTAAGAATGGTATGGGAGTAATGGGAGTATACCCCATAGGAAAGTATTTCATTGCATCGGGCTTTTCAACAGCTTCCCAGATAAAAGAACTTGCAAAGAATAGTAATATATTAAGAATAGTGCCAGATGTAAAATTGAATTATAGCCAGCCTAAGAACATAGAAAGCCAGGCAATACAGCCTGATCTATATCAGGCAAGGAATATATTGGGTGTAAACCAGGCATACAATGCATTTGGAGTTAATGGTACTGGCGTAAATGTGGCAATAGTTGATACAGGAACATTCTTCGGTAACCCTAATCTTCAGAATTCAATTGCAAGGGATTCATCTGGCAGGCCTGTATATATGGATGCTGATGGTATGTCCCTTGGAGTAACTGGCATGTACTTTTTTGTTAACTTAACAGCAGGTTATCCTACAAACTGGTCAAGCAATATACCATTACCTTACGTAAATCTCCCTAATGCACACTATCTTGGCAAGGCATTTGTTAACAATTCTATTGTTTATTTACCCACAAAGGGACTGACATCATATATATATGATGTGAATAATATTTTATCTGGCTCAGGATCACCGTTTATTTCCTATTTAATTCCTGAAAATGTTACCCTTGGAAGTACAACTAATTATATCAAACCTGCCACATTCAATTATACATATAATAATTACAATCTCAAGGTTGGTATATATGCATTTGGCTTTCTCAGCATGCCCTTGATTACTGATGGATATGGAGATTATCTAGGTTTGAGTGATCTTTGGAATTATACCCTGACAGTGGTTCCTACAGTTGTAATACCCTCAATAAACCCATTCACATTTGATACAGTTTACATAACTGGATGGAATACATACCTTAATGATTTAGGTTATCAAACAAATCCATTCAGCTTTGTACAGTGGCCCCTTAATTCATTAGAGCCATACCATCATATAAATGATAATACAACATTCTTAAGCTATTATTATCCCAATTATGGCATTTATGTGGACTTCGGTACCATTGGCGGTAATACATTAATTCCCTGGTTCAATGCTTCTTCTCCATTGTTCAATTATATGTTCGGTGCATATACAGGTAAAGTGATCAGTGGCCTTACAAAGGATGGATATCTGTATTCAAACCTGATAAGCTTTGATTATGGTGAATATCATGGGACATTCACCGCAAGTGTTGTGGCTAGCCAAGGAACAGTTAAATATAATTTATATAATAATGGTACTTACTACTCACTTCCTGGAATAGCACCTGGTGCAAAGATAATTTCCGTGCCCGCATTGTATATAGGTGATGTATTTTATGGTTGGATGTGGGCAGCAGGATTTGATTTTAATTATACCACTCTTTCCTGGCAATACACAGGTAACCATAGGGCACAGATAGAGAGTAACTCTTGGGGTATATCTGAGTGGCCTATACTCTTAACAGGTATTGGTTATGATGCAATGAGTGCCTTGGAAGATACATTAATGCTTCCGGGTGTTATGGCACCCAATTATCCAGGGACATTGTTTGTACATGCAATGGGCAATGGCGGTCCGGGCTATGGAACAGATACATCACCTGGTGGTGCACTTATACCATTAACAGTTGGTGCATCCACAGAGTCTAACTGGATAAGGGCCTATGGATGGGGAGTTTCCAATAAAAGCGGACAGGTAATTGCATGGTCCGATCGCGGTCCTGCATACACGGGTGATATAAAACCGGATGTTGTTGCAGTTGGTGCATTCAGCTGGGTACCTGCAAGCATAAACTATTATGAAGGTTTACCTTGGCTCCCTCCAGGCGTTGGAATATTTGGTGGAACGAGCCAGGCAACACCAATGACAGCAGGTGTAGCGGCCCTTGTTATCCAGGCAATGAATGAAAAGGGAATGACCTTCGATCCAATATATGTTAAGAATGTTATAATGAATACAGCAGTAGATCTTTATAATGCGCCCTATACACAGGGTGCAGGACAGGTAAATGCATACTATGCAGTTGCTGATGTTCTAGGTAATTCAACAGTAGGTGCATTTTACACAACTAGCTATGCAACATATCAGAATGTGATGAGTCAAATTTATGCAATGCTTGACTACTGGTCCTCAATGTTCTCTCCTGGAGCTGCATATCCAGCAAACGTCCCTATGGCAAACTGGTTTGCAGGATATCTATCACCTGGCCAGAGCACACAAAATACTTTTACGGTGAAGAATCCAACAAATAAGACCCTTAATATAAACATAGGAACACAGGATCTTGTTGTGTTTAATCAGAAATCCATAACACTAAACTGGAACACCTCTAATCCAAATAATGGACTCTATTCATGGGTAAGAGGTTGGAATGGTCAATATTATGCGGGGGAATATATAAATTTCACAAAAGTATTCGGTCCTATTCCAAGTGGTACTGATATGATAGCAATAGAGATTAACTCACCCTATGTTCTTCCAGTTACAATGGGCACTTCTACATTCACATGGCCAGGATATATTACATTATTTGTTTATGATTGGAGCGGAGCAACATCAAATCAGACAAACTATTTTGGCCAGACAGTTCCCGTGCCAAGGGCATCAACAATGAACCTTGTAAATGATGCGTACAATTGGTATAATACCCAGATTGTAACAATAAACATGCATGCAAACCCATTCACAATGTACCCACTTATTAGGACATATTTGTATAATATAGGGGATTTATCCTCAATATATCCAGACATATGGAATCTTCCTTTTACATTGAATGTGTACTATCTTAAGAATGAGCCAATTCCTTGGATAACATTTTCACAGAATACACTTACAGTAGGACCAAACTCAACTGCTACATTCACAGCAACACTTAATGTGCCCAACGATGCCAGCAACGGAGTATATTCAGGCTTTATTGTTCTTACAGGCTCAAATGGTTTCAAACAGCTAATACCATCTTCAGTAGCAGTAATGACTGATTTGAACGATGTTAACAAGGTATATTCATTTGGAGGTGCTGATAAGTATTCATCAGCTCCGCTTTACAATAATGGTCTAATGTATGGAATGGGAGCCCTTGACTGGAGGTACGAGTCAGGCGATGTTAGATTCTATTACTTCGATGTAACAAATCTGGGTATTACAGGATTGAACATCCAGGTAGTATGGAATGATCCAGGAACATCCATGGACGTATTTGTCCTTGATCCATATGGAATGATAGTTGGAAGTACAGTACCGTTCCTATGGAACTATTATGGCGGTGGAATGTTTATACCTTCCAACAATATGATGAACGGTACTTCCTTGACTGTTCCAGTTGATACTACAGGCATATACACAATAGTTGTGCACCAGACAAATGCAGGTGGCGGAGTTTGGCCAATAAAGATAAGCGGTATAGTACAAACTGAGGGATTATCAATAACAGGAATCTCTGACTATATGTATGGTAATGTAAATGCAAACTATGAGATTGTTTCACCTGTACCAATAATAAATGCCTTTTACAGGATTGATAATGGCTCCAATGTTACATTACAGGTCAATTCTCTTACATACTCCTCCGGAACAATTTCATTGAATCTAACAAAATTGGCCCCAGGACCTCATACAATCACAGTAACAATGGAGAACAGCATGAATATGAATTATTCTGCAACAGCATCATTTATTAATGTTGGACCTGCACCTACGGTTTCAATCACATCACCTGCACAGAATGCATATGTGAAGGGAAGTGTCAATATAACATTCTCTGTCAGCGGTAGTTACATACAGAGCAAGAGTGTCATTGTAGATGGCATAACATATGTTCCTGCAGGAAACTATTATGTTCTTGATACCACTAAGTTGACAGATGGCCCACATACAATAACAGTTATGGCAACAAACATGGCAGGATATTATGGCAGTACAACAGAAACAATAATAGTTAATAACAATGTTCCATATGCGCAGTTTGTTTCACCAACCTCTGGATCATTTGTTAAGGGAACAGTAAATGTTCAGTACCTTGTTAGCGGTGATTATATAAAGAATGTTACATTGATGCTTGACAACAGTACAATAAATTCAACATTCAATACTGCAAGTTATTCAGATGGGTCACATGTTCTGAAACTAATTGTTACGAATGAGGCAGGAACAAGCTACACAACAAGCGAGCCAATATACATATTAAATACACCACCTACGGTTTCAATCACATCTCCAGTTTCTGGTTCAAAGCTGAATGGTACAATAACTATAACATTCACCGTTACAGGTGACCATGTAAATTCAGTTTGGCTATACATAGATAGCATGGGATTCAATGTAACCGGATTGAACTCGTATACCTTCAATACAAGCGGCCTTGCAGATGGAAACCATACAATAAAGGTAGTTGCAAGCAACTTTGCAGGTAGCTCCACAGGGACAGTAACCATAAAAACAAACAATCAGGCACTTGCAAGCGCTAAAGAACAGAATCTGATAGGTAATATGGTTTCCCAGGCATATTACGTTGGATTGCCCATAGGCCTAGTTGTGGGCCTCCTTGTTGGCATTGCAATAGGTTATATGATAAAGAGAGGAAAAAAGGGCGGGGTTAAACCCTGGCAGGAACCACCTAAAGAACAGACAACAGAGGAGAAAAAAGAATAAAATTTTTTAATTTTTTTATTTTTATATTAATTATTTAAGAAGAAACTTAATCTTTTATTGTTAAAATGGTAATAAAAATGATCAGAACACCTGCAGTAAAGCAGGAATGGCATTCTCTGAGGAGAAAATGATTATCTTTGGTGCAGCCGGGGCCGAAGGACAGCCTCAGACACATGTTCAATTATTAATTAATATGATAGATAAAGATATGAATTCTCAGGATGCTGTAGATTTTCCAAGGTTAATCTATGGAAGGTACATATATGATAATAAAATAAATCTTGAAAGAATGTTCAGTGAAAAAAATGTGAATGGGCTATTGTCCAGAGGTTATGAAATAAAGATTTTTGATGAATTTGAAAATTCATTAGGCTTTGCAAATATTATTTTAAAGGATCAATCGATGATTGTAGGTGAGAATCCTAGGATGGGTAGCGTGGCACTTGGATATTAAAATAAATGCGGAGGGAGGGATTTGAACCCTCGCATCCCTACGGAACCAGACCCTCAATCTGGCGCCTTTGACCAGTCTCGACAACCTCCGCCCGATTAAAGGTTAATTCACAATCCATATATTTAATTTTGTTTTTCAAGGTCCCCACAGAAATCCCTAATTTGGCATCTTTCACATTTCTCATAATTTTTTTGGAAATTTCCATATTTTATGCTATTAATCATTTTATTAAGGATCTCCTCAAGATAATTCAGGTCATTTTCTATAAACTTGAATTCCTTGATTTCATTTCTCTTTGTATAATAAATTATGCATTTATCAGGTATTCTTCCAAAAATCTTTTTATAAGCATATGAATATAGAAGCATTTGAATCTTATCACCCTCATTCTCCTCCCCTGTCTTATAATCTATTATAATGCCCTCCTCAGGTATTAATAGATCCATCCTCCCCCTTATTATTACATCCCTGTACCTGATATGGAATGGATATTCTCTTTTCAGTGACTCTTTATTTTTAATTATCATACTTCCCAAGTTTGTATTAAGAATATTTTCTAATATATCCCCAAAGACCCCTTCAGGTGGATTTAAAAAGTCCACTCCCTCCATGAACTCATGGAAAGATGTACCAAATTCCCCTTGATTCGATATCCTTAGTTTATATTTCTCGAAGTACACAGGACAAAAATAATAATTCTTAATGTCTGAAACGCTCAGGAATATTGGATCTGGTGGAAATTTATCTATTTTGTATATATTGAAATCGATTATCTTTTCATCCTTTGGCAAAATCTCATTACCTGAAATTAATCCGTTACACCTCTCAATGTAAGGCATAAGGAATTCCCTACCCAGGGCATCCTCAATCAATCTTGAAAAAGTTTCTTTTTCATTCAATGTTTCGGGATGGCCTATAAAAAGATACTGTTTTGCCCTTGTAAATGCTACATAAAGTACCCTTATATTCTCCCTGAAATCCCTTTCCTTCATCCTCTCCTTTATTTTTTTAATAATGTTTGTGTCAGCAAGATCCTCTATATCAATGAATATGCCTGTTTCCCTGTCAAAAATTACATTTCCAGTTCTATAGTTCAATTTTGAGAATAGATCCGCAATGAATACAACTGGAAACTCAAGACCCTTTGAAGAATGTATTGTCATTAATCTTACAGAATTATCCATAGGATCAAATAATGGAATTGATGAAATATCCTCATTCTCCTTCATATCCATTAGAACATCCAAAAACCTACCCAGGCCAATAATACCATCCTCTTCCTTCTCCCTTGCCATATCTATAAGCTTGTAAATATTCAGGTATCTTTGAAGCCCATCGGGCCTCTTTAGTACCTTAATGTCATATTCAGTTAATCTCAGGAATTCAAGAATAAGAAGGTCCTTTCTACCATCCTTTTTAGAGCTTAAAATCTCCATGTCCCTGAGGAATTTTTTAATGATTTCACCTGATCCCCTTATGAATTCTTCCATTGAAATGTCATATGCAAATTTTAGTACCTCAAATGCATTTCCATTGTGTATATCCCTCCAGGTATTATCCCTAAGGCAAATAAGCATATTAATTATTGTTGAAATCTCCTCACTCTCAAAAAAGGATCCCCTCTCTATAAAAGAATACCTGATACCCTTTTTCTGAAGTGCCTTAGCATATGTTGCCATTCCAGATCTTTTCCTGAACAGTATTGCTATATCCCCATAGTTGATCTTCCTCAATTCTCCATCCCTATCCCTTATCTCCAGTTTTGAAACGATATTAAGAATAATGTTTGAAATTTTTTCAGCCTCATCCCTCCTCATTTCTTCAATGGAACTCCCCATAACATTTATTATGAAAACACCAGCACCATCAAGTTCTTTTTCAGTTGGCCTAATTCCTATGTAATCGATTTCCTTTATATTCATTTTGAAAAGGTTTGAAAATAGTTTATTTATAAAATCGATTATGCTAGGGACAGATCTGAAGTTCTCATCCATTATAAGGATCTTAAAATTATTCCTTCTTATGAACTCCATGGTGCTAACAGGTGTAGCATCTCTCCATTCATATATGCTCTGAAAGTAATCCCCCGCAAAGATCCTCCTACCCCTTCTTGAAATCTTATCTATTATCTCCTGTTGTAAAGTACTAGTGTCCTGGTATTCATCCACAATAACATATTCAAACTTCTTCCTGAAGAATTCCCTGATTTCCTCTTTTTCTAAAAGCTGGTTCGCATAATAAAGTATGTCATCATATGAAAGAACACCAGATAACCTTTTTCTTTTTTCCACGATGTCATGGAAGTTTGAAAATATCTTAATAAAGGATTCCACAATACTTTCTTCATTACCATTTCCTTTGATCTTATTTTTTAATTCATTTAAATGTGATATTGTTAACTCCCTGGTCCATCCTGAGGATTTCATCTTCCAGTATATTGTAAATACGACAGATTTTAGGCTTCTCCTTCCTATGTCTATTACAGATAGATAATCATCAAGGAGCTCAATCTCTTCAGGAGATAACCTGTCCCTTGCTTCCTTGTATGCATTGTCCATAATCTCTGCTATAAGGTAATCCTCACCAACGGTATATTCTGGATTTATACCTAGCTCTATTGAGAAGCGTTTTAATATCTCGTTTGCAAAGCTATGAATTGTTGAAATATAGTTTAAAGGTCCTATATATTTATATTTTTCAATCAATACCTCCCTTATTCTCTTTCTTATCTCTGTGGCAGCATCATCAGTGAATGTAATAACAAGAATCCTTGAGACGGATTCTTCAATGTCCGAAGACATCAATTCAAGGAGTTTTAGATAGGAGCAAACAAGTACTGATGTTTTCCCTGAACCTGCAACTGCAAAGGTGGAAACATCATCCCTTCCAGCATAATCAACTATTTTCCTCTGCTTATCTGTCAGTTTATCACAGTTCATTCATACCACCACAGATCCTCCTGTATTCACAGTTTCTGCAAATATTTTTATTTTCAGTCATAGGAAACTGGCATCTGTTTATTCCATCTATTATCTCCTTTATTCTATTCTCTAGATTTTCTATAAATATGTTATTATAAAAAAAGGATGCATTATTGCTTAGAAATTCTTTTGGAGTGGCGCTATTTGTATATACCCTCATCCATTTCCCTGGGCTTGTCCTTCCCATTGACACTATTGGATAATAAAATGCAACGAATTTTTTTGATTTTTTCACCTTTAAAAGCCAGAGGATGTAAATTGGAAGGTTAAAGTCCTTTTCAGGATTGTAAAGCTCATCCGCCTTTTTTATGAACATATTTAGTGTATCCCTGTATTTGGAATATTTATAATCAATCAATATCTGATAATCTTGCATGGAATCTAGCCTGTCTATTCTGCCCCTTATCTTCCTATTTCCAATTTCAATCATAAAGGGCAATTCCGTTCCAATGACCTTTCTTTCACTACTAATATTGATATCGGTCTTTATTGCATCATATATTTGCCTTGAAAGCCTAGATTTGAAAGCCATGCCCTCATCATGCTCAATTTTAATTCCGTTTACCATATCTTTTATTTCCTTTTTTAGTGTATTTTCTGGCATCTTTGATATTATATGTAAATCATTATATTTTTTATAGAAATCTCTAAGAATATCATGCGCAAAACTACCCCTTTTTGCAGGTGAAAGTTCCTCCTCAGGGTATTTTATTTCCATTACATACATAAGAAAGAACTTCCTTGGACATTTGTTATATACAGTAATGTGTGATGGTGTTAAATCAATGTTTGAGATTTTTATCCTCAACTCTTCAATGGAACAAAATTCATTTTGTTCTGAGTTCCCATTTTTATTAACATTAAGAATTTTTGCATCCCTTTCACTATATATTCTTCCCTTATTGAATATTAATTCAGTAGAACCCATTCTTATTATTGAAAAATCTGAAAATCCATTTACCCTGATTGAATCAAGTATGTAGGATTGGAGTACCCTCTTACCATCATTGTTGAAATAAGGGTAAGTGAATATTATATTTTGGAAGTTTTGAATCGCAGAGTAAAGCCTGTACTTTTCATTTCCCTCATGAGTCCTGAAATCCCTTTTATAAATGTTTGATGCCTCATTTTGAAATATTATATCACCCCTGAGGGGCCTGGGAAAGTCCTCATCGCTCATTCCACCTATTATTAGATAAATTCCCTTTCTGAAATGAACATTTCCAAGGTCTACAATGGGTACAGTGTTGAAATTTCCATAGAATCTACCGAAGGAAACGGTGTAAAGGAAGGGAAGTAAAAGTTCTTTGGCCCTATTTGCATCCTTAATTGAAAGTGCCTCAATCTCTATAAAATATTCCTGAATGGCCTGCCACATCTTGAGGATGGTTTCAGAATCATCCATGAATTTAATCATTATCTCCTGCAAAATATTGGAGAGTGAATTTTTGAGATCGTTCAAATCATTGGGGCTAATTTTTCCAATTTTTTCAACAAAGTAATTAAAATAGGGCATTTCAGGAAATTTTATCCTTGTCTCAATGAAATATGGTATTTTATATTCCCTGAATATCTCTTCAACGTACCACTGGTATACCTTTGCATCAGGAAATGCAACAACAAAATCAGAAAAAGAAAGACCAAGTTGACTAATCTTTTCAAGTATAAAATTTGCAATAAACTTTACCTCCCTTCTCCTGTCGGGTAATTCATAAAGTTCTGATTTGAATTTTTTCAAACCTTCTCCATCTATCCTGTCTGCCATGAGCCTCTTCTCAAGTATAATTGAACTTTCAGCATCAATTGGTTCGGAAATAAAGGTGACATAATTATTCCTTCTTAACTCATCTATCAGATGCTTCAATGTAGGACTTATATAGTAAAATCCTGTAAAGTTAATTTTCCTTCCATTCATTTTTGAAAGTTCAGAGGCGAGTAAATAAGTCATCTCTGCCCTTGTGAGGAAATGCCATATCTCCCCCTTTACCTTAACACCATCCCTGAGTCTATCAAGGAATTTTGAATACTCTTCATTGAATACCCTGAAAAATTCTCCAATCCTATTTGGCATTTTCCCCATAACCATATTTTCTTTTATTTCAAGGTATTCCTCAAGGAGAAGTGTAATAAAATTCTCACTTTCATGGAGATCCCTGTAAAATGCAATACCTTTTAGTGATTCTTTGCATATATATCTCTCCATGAACCTTGGCATTATTTTGTATCTTTTATCAAAAAATTTTTCAGCTAAGGAATCAACTGTGAAAAACTTTTCAGCGGGAAAATATTCAAGACCCCTTTTCCTGAGAAGGTATATCTCCACATTCCTTATTGATATAGAATCTGGAAGTATAAAAATATCATCCCCTAAATTTTTTTCAATGTATTCAAGGGGATTACCATATAAAATCCTAAGCATTATTTAATAAATAGAGTATTCATATTTATTCTTTTTTAGTAGAGGTTGTTAAGGGAACAATTTTTTAAAAAAAATTTGAGAAAAATTTATTAATGAAATCAATTTAATGAAATTAAAAATAGTCATCCCTGATCATCATGACTTTCACGTTAAATATTAATCATAATTTAAACGTGTCCGGGTATGAAGTGAAGAGATGACTATTTTTAAAAGAAGGTGATAAAAATGAATATAGATCCAAATGCAGCTAAATACCTTATAAAGGCAAAAATCATGGCTGATGGTGTAGTAGAAAAGCCCGATGTAGTGGGGGCAATATTCGGACAGACTGAGGGCTTACTAGGTGAGGAACTTGATTTGAGGGATCTTCAGAAAAGTGGTAGAATAGGGAGGATAGAGGTGGAAATAGACTCAAAGAAGGGTAAATCCGAGGGGATTGTTTACATACCATCAAGCCTCGATCAGGTTGAGACTGCAATCCTTGCAGCATCTCTGGAGACTATAGAAAGAGTAGGGCCATGTAAGGCTAGTTTTGAGGTACTTTCTATAGAGGATATAAGGCTAACAAAAAGGCAGAAGGTGGTTGAAAGGGCAAAGGAACTTCTTGAAAGCCTCCTTTCACAGGGTAAAAACCTCAGTGAAGACCTTATTCAAGTGGTAAGGGAGACAATAGAAAAGGAGGAGATAATAACATACGGTGAGGACAGGCTCCCAGCAGGTCCAGCAGTTCCCACATCCGATGCAATAATAATTGTTGAAGGCAGGTCAGATGTGCTTAACCTACTCAAGTATGGTATAAAGAATGCAATAGCCGTTGAAGGAACAAACATACCCAAGACAATAATAGATCTCACTAAAGAAAGGGTGGCCACTGCATTTTTAGATGGTGACAGGGGAGGTGACCTGATATTCAAGGAGCTTTTACAGGTAGCTGAGATTGATTTTGTAGCAAGGGCACCACCTGGTAGGGAGGTGGAGGAACTTACGTATAAGCAAATAGTAAAGGCACTGAGGAATAAGATGACTGTTGAACAATACCTTGCCACACATGGGATGAATGAAGAGCTTGAAAAGATGGGAAAATCTGAAATGGTAAAGGAGGCTGAAAAGGAAGAAGATAGGGTAGAGGAGAAGGAGGAAATCAGTGAGGATAGAAAGAAGGACGATCTATTACTGGATGCATTTGAAAAAAAGGTGGCCTTTATAACTGATAAGGAGGGTAATATAATAAGCACAATACAGCTGAATGAGTTATTTGATAAACTCTCCACCACAGAGATAAAGGGAAACACATTAATCACGGGCGGTATAATATCCCAGAGACTAGTGGATATTGCATATGAGCGGGGCATAGAAGAGATTTACGGAATGAAGATATTGAATGTAACGAAAAAACCCGCCAATATGAAACTGATAGTGAGGAACATCTAAATGGTGGTAAATATGGAGCAAAATCCTGAAGATCAGGAACTCCTTGAAATACTCAAGTCCCTTAGAACAAAAATAAAGATTGTTGGTTGCGGGGGTGCTGGATCAAACACAATATCAAGGATAATAGAGGATGGTATACAGGATGTGGAATTGATAGCAATGAATACTGATGCCGCACATTTGTATATGATAAGATCCCAGAGGAAGGTACTACTTGGGAGGAGGCTAACTGGAGGCCTTGGTGCAGGTGCAATACCGGAAATAGGTATGAAATCGGCCCTGGAGGCGGAGGAGGATATTAAAAGGGTTTTGGAGGGTTCTGACATTGTATTTATTACGGCTGGCATGGGAGGTGGCACAGGTACAGGATCTGCACCAGTTGTAGCGAGGATTGCAAAGGAGCTGGGTGCACTTACTGTTGCCGTTGTAACATTTCCATTCAGTTCTGAGGGAAGGTACAGGTTTGAAAATGCAGTCTGGGGCCTTAATAAGCTCCTTGAACAGGCAGATTCCGTAATTGTTGTAATGAACGACAAGCTTCTCAAGCTTGTTCCTAGACTTCCACTAAATAGGGCATTCAAGGTAGCGGATGAAATACTTGTTAAGGCTATAAAGGGTATATCAGAGATGATTACAAAACCTGGTTTAATAAATCTTGATTATAATGATCTTAAGACAATTATGAAGGGAAGTGGTCTTGCTGTAATAGGGCTGGGGGAGAGTGATAGTGAAAAAAGGGCAGAGATAGCTACAAACAATGCAATAAACTCACCATTGATAGATATTGACATAAGTGATGCTACAGGTGCCATTGTTGATGTTGTAGGTGGCGAGGATATGACAGTTGAGGAGGCACACAAGGTAGTATCAATAATAGAATCAAGGATGAACAAGAATGCAAGGATAATATGGGGGGCATCCATCAGGCCTGATTACAAGAGAAGGATGGGGGTGATGGTAGTGGTAACAGGCATAAAGGGAAAGCCAAACTATACATTTACAGATTCGGGAATCAAACTTGATATAGTCAAATAGGATTGGGGTAATTATTATGACAGTTGTTGATACATTTGAAGAAATCCAAGAAAAGATCGAGGATTGGTTTTCTAGGATAGGGAAGGGAAGGTACTCGAGGGTACTTAAAATGGCAAGGAAGCCAACAAGGGATGAGTATGTGAAGGTAGTAGGTATTACAGCTCTCGGAATAGTAATAATAGGTACAATAGGTTTTATAATTTATTATATTATGGTAATTCTTACAAAGGTTCCCTAGGGGGTAATGGAATTGATTGATAGTAATAATTTAACAGATTCAATGAAGTTGGGAGAAAAAAGGGAGGAGAAATTTAGCGTTATATGTAATAAAGAAAAATTTGAAATTTCTGCAGGAAGGTATGCAGAGCTAGTAGTAACAGTGACAGGCGGTAATGCTGAAAATTATAAACTTACATTGGTCTTCGAATTTGAGGTGAAGGACAGGGAACTTGAATGGATAATTTCATCAGAGGGTATAGCAAATAAAAAGATGAAGATTGATGAGATCTCTGAGCTTGTTATTCCATCAAAGAATAATCCAATAGAGAGAATGGTACATATACCTGGAGGACAATTTACATTTACCATAAAGATACTTACACCAAAGAGCTCTGAATATCAGGACCATGCAAAGATTTCAATAAAGTTGGAATCACTTAGAGACCCCACTTTATTGAATTCTTGCAGTACAGAGATAACCATAGTGGCAACAATAGTTGCACTGAAGGTACAGATAGGTAAAGAGGTGGAGGTGGCAAGGGATCTTGGAAATAAGGTAAAACAGAATAAGATAGACTACATATTTTCTATTTTTGTTCCAGGTGAGACCTCAAAGCTAAAGGGATATGTGTTCGTTGAGACAACACAGCCTGACAGGATGCTCTCCTTCATAAAAAATATAAAGGGTATAAAGGGGGTAGTAAAGGGTGAGATGGATATATCAGAAATAATGCATTATATGACACCCAGGGCTGCTGTAGAGACGCTTCAGGTAGGGAATTTTGTGGAACTAATTGATGGCCCATTCAAGGGTGAGAAGGGAAGGATTGTTGAAATTGATGTGGCAAATGATAAAATAGTAGTAGAACTTACCGAATCCCTAGTACCCATACCTGTTACTGTAAGGGCAGGTTCAGTAAGGGTGATTGATAAGGAGTGATGAACAATGGTACAGACTATTGAAATACTTGTGGAAGGTGGAAAGGCCACACCTGGCCCACCCCTAGGTCCAGCACTTGGACCACTGGGAGTGAATATAGGGCAGGTGGTAAAGGAGATAAATGAAAAAACAAAGAATTACGAGGGAATGCAGGTGCCTGTAAAGGTATCGGTGGATCCTAAGACTAGGACATTTACAGTTACTGTTGGTACACCACCTGTAAGTGCACTAATAAAGAAGGAACTTGGGATAGAAAAGGGCTCAGGGAATCCAAAGGCAAACAAGGTGGGTGACCTCACAATTGAAAAAGTTAAAAAGATTGCAAGGATGAAGATACAGGACTCATTATCCCCTGATCTGAGGGCAATGGTGATGGAGGTACTTGGATCCTGTGTATCAATGGGTGTTACAGTGGAGGGCATGGACCCAAGAGAGGTACAGGAAAAGATAAGAAAGAATGAAATAAAAATAGAGGATTGAAAAATTTAAATAGTATATTAAATTGAGGTAAAATAAACTGTAGGAGAGCAATATTTGCTCGTTTTACTACAGGAGGAATATAAATGGATAAGGCAATATACGAAGTGGTTAAAAAGGCGCTTGAGGAATCAAGGAAAAGGAATTTTCTTGAAAGTGTAGAGATTGCAATAAATCTAAAGTATGTTGACCTTGCAGATCCTAAAAAAAGGATTAATGAAGAGATTGCCCTTCCCCATGGTAGGGGAAAGGAAATAAAGGTGGCAGTTTTTGCCTCAGGGGATACTGCATACAGGGCGAAGAATTCTGCGGATCTTGTTATTCCCCCGGAAGAGATAGACAAGCTTGCAGAGGATAAAAGAAGGGCAAAGAAACTTGCAAACACATACGATTATTTTCTTGCCGAGTCCGCATTGATGACAAAGATAGGAAAGGTGTTAGGTGTTGTTCTAGGTCCAAGGGGTAAAATGCCCAAGCCAATACCTCCCGGAAGCGATCCAACACAGATTATTTCAAACTTAAAAAGGACAGTGAGGGCAAGGAGCAGGGAAAAGAGGACCTTCCATGTACCAGTTGGCACAAGGGCAATGAAGCCTGAGGAGATTACAGAGAATATAGAGGAGGTATTAAAAAAGATAACCTCAAAACTAGAGAAGGGTACAGGTAACATAGAGAGCATTTATGTAAAAACCACCATGGGCTCAGCCTACAGGCTGGAGGTGAAATGATATGGTATCTAAGGCTAACGAGGAGGAAGTAAAGCAGCTCCTGAAGGAAATGGAAGAGGGCAATGTAATTGGTATTGTTGGCATACATGGAATTCCAGGCACACAGATGAACAACATAAGGAGAAGCCTTAGGGGAAATGCAAAATTGATAGTAAGTAAGAATACACTCATATCGATTGCCCTACAGGATCTTGAGGGAAAGAAAAAGAATGTAAAGGAGCTTGCAAAATATATTAAAGACCAGAGCGCATTGATAGTGAGCGATAAGGATCCATTCAAGCTTGCGAAGATAGTTGAGGCATCCAGGACAAGGGCATCACCAAAGGGTGGTGAAATAGCCCCTGAGGATGTTGTCGTACCTGCTGGAGAGACCGAGTTCAAGCCAGGTCCGATAGTTTCTGATCTTCAGAAGGTTGGTATACCTGCATCAATTGAAAAGGGGAAGGTAGTGATAAAGAAGGATACTGTGGTGGTAAAAAAGGGTGAAAAGATAAGCAAGGATCTTGCACAAATGTTAGCGAAACTTGATATAAGGCCAATACCTGTAGGTCTTGAGATAAGGGCATTCTATGAGAATGGTTACATATTTGGAAGCGATGCACTGAAGATAGATACTGAAAAGGTTCTCCAGGACCTAAAGAATTCAATAATGAATGCATTTAATCTTTCACTTAACGTAGGTTATTACACTAAGCTAACAATTCCCATAATGCTATCAGATGCTTATATGAAGGCCCTTTCATTGGGAATAAATATAAACTATTTCACACCTGAGACGATAAAGCATCTGCTTGCAAAGGCCAATTTGCAGGCGATGACAATAAAAGAAAAATTGGGAGATATATAAAAGTAAAAGGAGGTATAAAAAATGGAATATGTATATAGTGTTCTGATCCTGCATTCACTGGGTCAGAAGATAACAGAAGAGGGAGTGGAGAATATAATAAAGGCTGCTGGCGGAGAGCCTGACAAGGCAAAGATTAAGGCATTGATTTCATCTCTTGAAGGGGTGAACATTGACGAGGCAATAAAGGCAACAGCTTTTGCGCCTACTGCAGCAGCACAGCCTGCACAGCCAGCTGAAAAGAAGGAAGAGAAGAAGGAAGAGAAGAAAGAGGAGAAGAAGGAAGAAGAAGAGGCAATGGCTGGTCTAGGTGCACTCTTCGGATAAATCCTCTCCCCTTTTGATTTTTATGGATCTAATTGAATTCCTTGCGTTACTTTTGATGTACGCAGTTCCAGCGGTAATGATAGTACTATCCTTCACACTGGTGAAAAACATACTTCTTCTTATGATGGCACTTACCTGGCTGGGTATTGCATTTTTCATACATCACCTTTGATGTAAGTATCAAGGATTTGCATAGCTGCATCAAACTTGCTCCCTGAAAATATTTTTACCTTTTCTTTACCTATTATCATTATTTTTGTTTCATTCTCTTTTACCTCAGATAGATTGTTACCTACAACAAATCTAAGAGAGTACCTAGATATCATTTCCCTTGCCTCCCTAATTATCCTTTCATCATCAAACTCGGCCTTGAATGCAATGAGCTCACCATCATACAACTCCCTCAATTTCTCAAGAAATTTTGGTGCAGGAAGGAGATCCAATTTAATCCCCTTATTACTTTTTATTTTCCCCTCCACCTTTTTTACTGTAAAGTCAGAGAGAGCTCCAGGAACTATTATAAGATTGAAATTTTTCATCCATTCCCTTCTTGATATAAGATCGTTTACGGTCCTGAATCTCTCCACTTTTATGTACGGTGGTGGGATCACTTCTGACCTCCCAAGAAGAAGTGTAACGTCCCCTCCAAGATAAAAGGATGCCCTTGCAATCTCTATAGATGTTTTGCCACTGGATCTATTACCAATTACCCTTACATCATCTATTGGTTCCTCAGTTCCACCACCAATAACAAGTATATTTTTCCCCTTCAAAATATTGTTTAGTATTGCTATACTTTTAGCAACAATAGTATCATTGTCCGGGAGCTTCGCCTTTCCCTCCTCCATCTTAGGGTCAAGGATATTAATACCAAGGTCCCTCAATTTATTTAAATTTTCAATAACAACAGGGTTTTTCCACATGCTTTCGCTCATTGCAGGTGCAATCAGGATTGGTTTTGATCCTAGAAATGTAAGAGCGAAAAGTGTTACTGTAGTATCCCCTATTCCATGCGCTATCTTTGCAATTGTGTTTGCTGAACAAGGAGCTATCAGCAATAGATCACATTCCTCCTCAAGAATAACATGCTCTGTAAGGCCAGATATATCCAATATAGGCTTATTGCCAGTTGCAAATTGTAATGATGTCTCAGTAATGATTTTAAGAGATTCCTGGCTCATTACTGGGAAGACCTCGGCCCCGTGCCTTATCAGCTCCCTTGATAGCTTTACTGTCTCTTCGGCTGATATTGAACCTGTAATGCCTAGTACGATCTTTTTACCTTTTAGTAATGAACTTTTTGTGCCTCTAATTTTTTTTGCTGGATCCATATTTAATGTATAAAAATTAAAACATTAATCTTTTGTGGAAAAATTTTTTATAATAGCTCATTTTTGATGTTAAGCATGGATCTAATCAATTTAGGACTTACCGAAAGAGAAATGGATACACTATTGGCCACTAAAAAGTTATACGGTGAAGGTTGGCCTGCAAGGGTATCTACTATCTCCAAGGAGCTCAATGTAAGACCTCCAACAGTAGAGGAATATATAGATTCATTGATCTCAAAGGGTTATATTGAAAAGAATGCAGGAGTGGTAAGGCTGACAGATATGGGACTGGAGGTAGTAAGAACAATTGAAAGGAACCATAGGGTAATTGAAACATTCCTTTATAGGATGGGAATGGACAAGGATTTGGCCTGTAAAAATGCAAAAATAATGCAATATCATTCAACAGAGGAATTTATAAACAATCTATGCAATCTGCTTGGGCATCCCAGCTACTGCCCCCATGGCAAGGAAATACCTCATGATAGTGAATGCTGCTCTAGGCCACAGACACTTGAGATTGTTTTAAAGAGATGAAAAAATGGACCTATTCTCATTTATATTCAATCCACCACATGGCCTTTTGCTCTGGGAGATTTTGCTAATATCATTCTTTTTAGGCCTACTTCATGGTGTTACGCCTGACGAACACACATGGCCAATAACATTCAGTTATGCAGTAGGTTCATACAGTACCAAGGGTGGTATGAAGGCAGGTTTCCTTTTTTCCCTTGGCTTTACACTACAAAGGGCATTTCTTACATTCCTTGGATATATAGGTCTTGCGGCAATTTACATAGAATATAATTTAGATGGCCCTGTTTATCTTGCGGTAGGAATAGTAATGGCAGTGGCAGGATCCTATGTCTTGAGGGGGAAATATTTCCACCTTCCCTTTGACAAGTTCCTAGGTGCAAGAAGGCATCATACTGAAGAGGCTACAAGGGTTTCACCCGCCAGCGCTCATCCCAGGGAGGTACCTTTGAAAATGACAATTGTTCATGGGCTTATTGCTGGCTTCGGTTTTGGTGCTTATGCCACTGTACTCACCTTTATACTTGCACCCCAGGTGCCAGGTGTTATATATTCACCCCTCCCCGGTCTTCTTTTTGGGATAGGTACAATGGTGATGCAGATAGTGATTGGTGCAGCATTCGGGTCAATGCTGAGGAAAATGGCACTTACGGAGGATGATATTAAGTATGTGGGTAAAAGCACGGCAGGTAAAACCCTATACTATGGTGGTATTGCATTCGCAATTATTGGTCTCATTGTATCCCTGCTTCCCACAATAGATAACTATGGCATAAGTACAGGAATAAACATACCAAATTTAGATGCAATAAACTTGGGTTTCATTTTAGTAATATTTGTTGTTGGTATAATAGGTACCTGGAGTATTATTAGTAGTTATAGAGAGATAAAAAACATCAGGAAAATTGGTATGAATAAATTGTCAAAAGAGCTATCAAAATGAGGAAATTATCAATCCTATGCCTATGAGTATTATACCTAAAATCTTTTTTATGTCCCTCGCCTCCCTGTAAATAAGAATGCCAAGTAGTGATGTTATAAGTGGTGAGGCGGAGGAGAAAATTCCAGTGATTGCTACACCTGCAGTCTGTATACCATAAAGCATAAAAACTATTCCTATACCTATACCAAAAAATCCACCTATCCCCATAATCAACCAAACACGTGGGTCCGTGGGAAGCCTAGATCCACGTAGTGATATGGGTGCAAGAAATATTATCTGAAATATAATCCTATAAATTGTTATGGATTCTGCATTTGATTTTGTCATTACAATACCCATGAAAAGTATCGCTATTGAATAGAATACTGCAGATAGGAGTGCAAATATAACACCCCTCTTCTGTGAAATGCTCATTTTTCTCTCCTGAATCAAAAATATTCCGAATATAACAAATATTGCACTAATAAAGATAAACATTGATGAATATATGTTAAAGAAGATTAACATCCATATGGGTATCAATAATGAATACACGGAGCTTAATGGTGCTGTTAGTGAAACATCTATGTATCTGAGGGAAAAGAAATAAAGTGAATCGCCCAGCACAGGACCAAATAATGCAATGAGTGCAAACATAAGGATATTGTTAGAATTAACATCTAAAAGAGATTTGAGCGAGAATAGAAATAATATTAGCATCATTGGGAGGACCATCAGTGCCCTGATGAAATTTGCCTTAAGTGGATTTATACCCCTGTTCATTATTGTTTTATAGAAAATTGGGGAAATACCAAACGAAACCATGGCAAGCAGGGGAAAGAGTAAATCTTCCATTGCACATGTAAATATTAAACCCGGATAAAAAGATTTATTAATAAATAATAAAATCTACTATTGTGCTTGATATAGGAACAGCAACAATTATACTTGGTTTATTTTTCATAGTTGTAGTCATACTTCTAACTCTAAATAAAACGATTAGAAATAGGAGAAAGAAAAACAGCCTTAGGGATGAGGCATACAATAGTGTAGAAAGTGCAAGAACAATATCAAGAATACTTTCCACTAAGGGTGTTAAGGTTGATGATGCCAATGCTGTAATAATAAAGGCTGAAAATCTTTACAGACAGGGGGATTACAGCGGTGCCAAATCCCTGTCTGAGGAGGCAAAGAGGATACTCGATAAATCTAGAAGGGAAAAAATTTTTGGTAATGAGGAAAAGGAGGTAAGGCCGATTATGGTGGAGAAAAAGGAAGAGAATTATGAGGAATTATCACCCACATTTGTCCTCCAGAAAAAATACCCTGAAAACTACCTTGCAGCCAAGTTTTCATTAGAAATGGCACAGAGCATGTACGATTCATCCAATGAGGAGGAAAGAAGGGGAGCCCTGGTTTATCTGGAGGAGGCGAAAAGGGCATTTGATAGGAACGATTTTTCAGAATCTTTGAGATATTCAATAAAAACACAGAAATTTCTCAAAAAGGAAATTGAGGAAATAAAATGCCCCAGCTGTGGCGCAATCGTAAATCCCGGGGATGCATATTGTTGGAACTGCGGTGCTAGGTTGAAAATTGAAAAATGCCCCAAATGCGGGGCAGAGGTACAGCCAAATGATAAATTCTGTAGAAACTGTGGTTACAAGTTAAAATGAACAGATTATATCTATTTTCAGGAATATTATTATTCTTCTTTGCAATAGCAATGGCAGTATACGGCATTTCTAAAGGTCTGATGGGATTTGGTTGGTTCATATTTCCTGTAATCTATGGCTCAGGTGTATTTTCTGCAATTGTTGCACTTTTGATAATAGCATCAATGATCCTGGTATTCTTATCATTCATACAGGATGATCTAAACGAGGCAAGGGTGGACTATGGGGGTGCTGTCCTCATTGGACCTATTCCAATAGTCTTTGGTAGCTCCGGAAGAACAATATTAATTACTCTTGTACTCCTTACCCTTTTTATAATATTTCTTATAATAATACTTCTCTAATAATTCCATTCCTGTAAACTGGAACAATAGGAATAAGGTTAAGGGAAAGTGAGAATAACATATCATCCTCCGCATTTAATTTCCTCAACCTATCTGCACTCTTAGATTTTAATATAATATTTTTTATTCTTTCAAAATCCATATGTATTCCCATATGTTTACCCTTTATGTATGATGCACAAAGGAAATCCTCAATGGAATACAAATTCAATCTGTTGGCACAAACAAGGACAGTTTCTTCATCTATAATTTTTGCAATATTGTCGGCATTAAGGAATGATCCGATGTAAACTTTTTCAGCGATTATCTTGCTTAGCACCCTTGTTCCATTTGTACTTACAAAGACCACCTTTTTACCCTCAAGCGGTGCCTTCATTAGCTCAACAGGAGAGTTTCCATGGTCAAAATCTTCTATTTTTATACCTTCCCTTTCACCCACAGAGACATAATCATTATGTTTTTTAATGAATAACCTTGCCTTTTCCTCACTCTCAAATGGAATTATCTCCTCCACACCCCTTTTCATCATAACCACAATGCTTGTGGTTGCCCTAAATACATCAATAAGAACAGCATTTTTTGCCCTTATTTTTTCTATCTTACTACCATCAACTATGTTCATAGGAATCACACTATATCTATATCAATTCTCTTTCCATTCCTGTCGTAAACAGCATAATCATTCAGCCTGAATGGGTAACCTACTATTATGTGAACATCCCCTGTCCTGGAAAAGAGAATGAGATCCTCATCACTCGGTATTGTTACACCCGAGGGATGTGAATGTACAGTTCCAATTAGTGTAAAATCGATGGGTTTTGTATAAAGCTGGTATATGGCACTCCTCCTTCCAGAGATCGTGCCTGGAAGGATCACCAATTCATATATAACACCGTTTTCCGCCCTAAGAAACGCCGCAAACTCGTTTGGATATGTATCCTTGGATGATTCCATTATCATCTCAAGAAGTTCCTTTCTCATCCTCATATTCTCTTTTCCCTCATCTTTTCATAAAAGTTTAAATTAAACCTAATGAAAACAGCCTCATTTTCACTTTCTGTTAAAGTTATAACATCCTTTTTTGAAACTTTTTTCTGAACCTGACCATCAAAAACAACAACACTTTTCTTCCTCTGATCTAAGAGATGGAGTTCAAGGATTGAATTGCTCGGGACAACATGGGAACTAGAGCCAAGCCTGAAGGGGGCAATGTATGTAATTACAAAGGCGTTAATTCTCGGATCTACTATGGGACCTCCAGTGCTCAGTGCATATGATGTAGAGCCCGTGGGAGTAGAGACTATGAATCCATCGGCACGAAGATCCTCAAGAAGCTCACCATCGATATAAATGGCATATGTTCTTAATTTTGCAATCTCGGCAGTATGAATTACAAGTTCATTTGTACAGTCAAAATACCTTTTTCCATTGATAATTACCTTTAGCTTCTTCCTCTTATCAAGATAATAATTCCCCGAAATCAGCCTCTCGAGGGATGACTCTATATCAACAGGGAGCACCTCAGTTAGAAAACCAAGCTTCCCAGTATTTATTGCAAACACTGGCTTATTATTCTTTTGAAGAGTTCTAAGAACAGTGCCATCACCTCCAACTGTGATTATTATATCAACATCCATATCCTCTATTTTTACGCCCTTCATTTTTAATCTTTTTGCCGTTTTTTCATCAATCATTACCTCATGATCCGTTTTCAAATAATTGTAAATCTTCTCCGTTACAATTATACTTCTCTTAATTTCTGGGTTGGCCACTATTCCAAACTTCATTTTTTCCACCCCCTTATTTTATCTAGGGTCTCTATTTTGGAAAATGCAACAATATTCCTCCTTTCCTTTAGGTCAAATGGCATATCCAAATCTGAAAATGTATCAAGATCAAAGACGTATCCACCGCTTTCTCTTACTATAAGTGTGCTCGCTGCAATATCAATTATCCTCAGCACATTCCTATTCTTGTAATCATAAATGAAATAATCTGCATTACCCTCTGCCACCATAATCATCTCGAGGGAAGCACAGCCCATTGACCTTATTCTCCTTGTCTCTTTTATTGCATTAAATACATAATCCCTAACATTCTTACCAAGACTTATTACACCAAGAGCTTCCTTTCTTTCCATTCTCCTTATCCTTTTTTCCATAAAGAATGCACCACTCCCCTTTATGGCCCAGTAATACCTGCCACTGGCAAGATTCATTACAAAACCCTCCTCAACATCACTTAAACTTTTTCTACCAATTGCCATGGAGATTGAGTAAAAAGGTATATTGTTTTCAGCATTGTAAGATCCATCAAGTGGATCGAGAACGAGGGTCTTATCATATCCCCTTGCAAGGAATCCATACTCTTCACTGAGTATGTTTAAGGGTAGATCATTTTCTTCAACATATTTAAAAACAACATCCTCTGCAACAATGTCTAATCTAGATGTTGGCGTTCCATCTGCACCAATCTTTATAATCTCACCGGAGATTTCAGGGCTATTCTCCATAAATTCATCAACTGCCCTCTTTACATCTAAGGATATTTTCTTAAGATGATCAATCATTGCTTGATTAATCTATTGTAAATAAAAAAACTTTTCATGTATATTTTACTATGAGGCTCATAATTATATCCGCAACATCATCGCATCTATCTGTTATTTTTTCGAGACTCTCATAGATTTCCTTATATTTTATTATGTGCAAGGCATCGTTATTCTTAACAAGATGTGTTATCACATTATCAACAATATCGTCCGCATAGTTTTCAAGCTTGTGAATATCCCTGCATATCTCAACAATATGGGAGTATTCCCCCAGCCTTATTCCCATTATCTGATTTAGTGCCTCTTCCAGTTCCGAAACTGCCTTTAGATTGATCTCTGAAAGTGCAATTATCTCATTTGTTGTCTGATCCACTCCATAAATAAGAATTTTTTTGCTTGTTGCCTCTATTGAATCTATAATATCATCAAGTCCCCTTATCAACGAGGCTATATCAAAACTGTCTATGGGTGCAGGGAATTTCCTATTAAGTCTATTAAATATTTCAGCAAGCATTTCATCATTATTATGTTCAAGTTCCTTGATTCTCTTTTGCTTTTCCTCAAGTCCTTTAAAGTCTATGGAAATCTCGTAAAGCACCTTTGCAGCCTCTTTTACATTGCTGCTTATCCTCCTTATGTATGAAGAAAATTCCCTGAAAACATTAGAGGCATCTTCTAGGGAAAGTGATTTAGTCTCCTCCCCGAGTATAAGCGTAGCTATAAGGCCTGCAAAGGCTGCTAGGGATACTACAGTTATTGCTGCATATTCACCATAGATCTGTGTAATTAAAGGTAAAATGAATACACCAGTAATAGCCCCTACCCTGCTTATTGCAGCAGACGAACCCTGTGCTGTACCCCTGAGTCTAGTGGGAAAAAGTTCAGTGGCTACTACCCAGGTTGTGGTATTTGGTCCTGCATTCTCTGAGATCTGGAATATGGCAAAGAGAACAAGGAGTAAAAGTATACTACTCCCGTTCGTCAGTCCAAGGAGAAGAAGAGATAAACCCATTCCCAAAAAGCCTAAAATCTGGAGTCTGAGCCTCCCCACCCTATCAATAAAAATTATTGCAAGGATAAATCCAATTATACCAAATGTATCAAGGATTGCAGTGCCTATTATAGATTGTATCGGGTCCTTGAATCCCAATGCCTGCAATATGGTTGGTGTGTACATACCTATGCCATAAACTGCAATGTCCATAAAAAACCAAGGTATCCAGGCAAACAATGTTCTTCTTATATAAACAGGTGATATAAGATCCCTTATTGATGACTTTTCCCTCTTTACATTTAAGTCAATGTTTTCTAAGTTTATTTTTGGATTTAGCATTTTAATTATCTTTAATGCCCTATCAGTTTTTGCCTGAGAGAGTAACCATCTAGGAGATTCAGGCATTGTAGTTCTTAATAAAATCACAATAACCGCAGGAATAACACCGGAAAGAAGCATTATCCTCCATGAATCATTTCCTAGTGGATTCCAGAGGGCAATGAAATAGCCAACTATTGCAGCGGTAAGTGCCCCAATACCCCAAAAGGTAAATGTTGAGGAGATCATCCTTCCCCTCTTTTCTGCTGGTGCAAACTCAGATATGTATGTGGAGCTTATTGGATAGTCTGCACCAATTCCTATACCCAGGAGGAACCTGAAAATAATTAGCTGATAGACATTCTGTGACACTGCAGAAAGACCGGCAAATACAACGAAGAAGATTAGATCTATAACATACATTGTTTTTCTTCCTATCTTGTCTGTATAATGACCAAGTGTAAAGGCACCCACAAACATTCCTATTAGGGCGGATGCAGCTATTGCACCCGTTACTATAGCCCTTTCCGCCGGAGGAAGTGTATTGATCCAAATTGGCTTAATAAAAAGTAAAACAACACTTATTATAAAGAGGTCATAACCATCCAAAAATACCCCTGCTGCTGATAAAAGTAGCATTTTATAATGGAATTTTGAAACATTTACCTTATCCATCTCTTCTATTATATTTGATTTTTCCACAATATGGATAAAGGAAAGAAATGTTAAAAACTTTTTTAATATTAAATAAAATTACTTCTTAAATGAGGATTGCAATGAGGCTCTGGAAAATCAGGGATGAGGTGGTGCTTGCAGCCTGTGATCCAAATCTCCTTGGAAAAAGGTATGAAGAAGGCGATTTACATATAGAAATAAAAAAAGAATTTTATCTTGATAAGTATGTAAATGAAAATGCATTTAGGAATGCCTTGAAAATAGCAACAATAATTAATCTTGTTGGAGAGAATGTTGTAAGGATAGCAATAAGTGAAGGTATAGTGGAAAAGGAAAATGTAATCTTAATACAAGGTATACCACATGCACAGGCTGTAAGGATGAGATACTGATAAAAAAATATTAACAAATTTTTTATATTAGATATTCATATTCATCATAGATTATTAAGGGTGATTTGAATGGCTATTGGATTTGTTCTAATAAGTACAGCTCCGGGAAAGGAGCATGAGGTATACGATGAACTTAGAAAGATAAAGGAGATTATAGAGCTCCATCCCCTATTCGGGGAGTATGATTTAATAGCAAAGGTGGAGGCTAAGGACTTCAATGAACTTGGAAAGATCGTGGTCGACCAGATCAGGAGCATTCCTGGGGTCATTGATACAAAAACATTAACAGGTATTAAATTCTGAGGTGATTTTATGGAAATATCAATTACACTGGAGCTTTTTGGAGAGGTAATACTTGTAGTTTTTGCCCTGGTGCTTTTTGTGCTGGGTGTTTTTACAGCATATTTTGGTAGTGGTAAAAGTAGGCTGGCAGGAATATTATTACTTTTAGTGGGGCTTATTGTTGGTATATTATATGTTCTCTACAGACATATGATTGATCCAGGCTACTTCACAAACATAATACTTATACCGGGGCTTGCATATATAGGGGGAGCAATAATAGGGGCAATAGTGGCATTCCTTTTATTTCTTCTTGTAATAATGAAGACATGAAGATCTATGGATGTACAAATATTTGCAGGGAGTTCGAGCGATAGGGAAATTGTTAAGGATGCAGTAGCAGTATTGAAGGACCTTGGAATCAATTATTCAGTAAAAATAATCTCGGCCCACAGGCATCCTGAGCTACTCATGGAATATGTAAGAAAATCTGATGCAAAGGTATTTATTGCAATAGCAGGATTGAGTGCTGCATTGCCTGGTTTCATAGCATCAATAACAAGGAGGCCCGTAATTGGTGTACCAGTTTCAGGAAAGGTGCCCTTTGACTCAATCCTCAGCATGGTCCAGCTTCCAAAGGGTGTTCCCGTGGCAGTTGTGGGCGTTGATAATGCAAAAAATGCTGCACTTTTGGCGGCACGCATACTTGCAATAAGCGATAACAACATAGATAAAAATCTTGAAAGATACATTGAAAATGAGAAAAGGAAATCCATTGAAGAGGGTAAAAAGGTGGAAGAGGAATTGATTTAAATGTTTGATGCAAAAAATTTTGTTGATGAGGCAATATTAAAATTAAAAGAGGAAATAAAGGGGAGGGCAATTATTGCGGTCTCCGGTGGAGTAGATAGTACAGTAGCAGCATACCTAACCTGGAAGGCCATAGGAAATAGGCTACTTCCAGTTTTTATAGACACAGGCCTGATGAGGAAAAATGAGGATGTTTATGTAAAAAGCATTTTTTCCAGAATAGGTATGGATGTAAAGGTGTTAAATAAAAAGGATGATTTCCTAATTTCACTTAAAGGTGTTATCGATCCTGAAAAAAAGAGGAGCGTTGTGGGTGAAAGGTTTATAAGGGCCTTTGAGGAAGAGGCAAAAAATTTTGGAGCAGAATACCTTGTACAGGGAACAATAGCCCCTGATTGGATAGAGAGTGGAGGGGGGATAAGGGAGAGAATAAAGACACACCATAATGTGGGTGGAATACCTGAAAATATTAAACTTAAGATAGTTGAACCACTGAGGGATCTATACAAGGACGAAGTGAGGGCTGTTGCAAGATATATTGGCCTTCCAATATCGGAAAGACAGCCATTTCCAGGACCTGGCCTTTCTGTTAGAGTGATTGGTGAGGTAACTGAGGAAAGACTCAACACCCTTAGGGATGTGACGGAGATTGTTGAAAGTGAGATAGAAGCTGCGGCGGCAAAGGGTGAGATACAGATGCCATGGCAGTACTTTGCAGTACTCCTGCCCATAAGGACAACAGGTGTGCACGGGGATAAAAGGGTTTACGGTGAGACTGTGGCAATAAGGGTGATAGATTCATTAGATGGTATGTCCGGTAATTATTCACAGTTGCCCCATTCCCTATTGGAAAAGATTTCCATAAGGATAACGAACGAGATTCCAAAAATTAACAGGGTGGTTTATGATATAACAAATAAACCTCCAGCTACAATAGAGTGGGAATAATGAAATTCAAGTTTCTTGGCGGTGCGGATGAGGTGGGAAGCCTCGGGATGGTACTTGAGGAAAAGGGTAAAAGATTCCTTTTTGAATATGGAATTACCCCAGGTAAGCCACCAAAGTTTCCACTTGATTCTCCCAAGCCCGATGCAGTATTCCTTACACATGCACACCTTGACCATTCTGGAATGCTTCCTTACCTTACATTGAAATATTCCATGCCAGTTTACGGTACACCACTTACCCTGGAGTTAACAGATCTACTCCTAAGAGATTCTGTGAAGGTAATGAACCTTGAGGGATACAATTCTCCATTCGATATTGAAAATGTAGATTCATTAAAAAGGCTTTATGTGAACATATCACTCAATAAAAAGCTTTTAATTGATGATTTTGAAATACTACCGCTTTCAAGCGGTCATATACCAGGATCAACAATGTTTATGCTCAAGAATGAAAGGAGCCTTGTTTTCACTGGTGACCTTCAGACAATAGATACACATCTAATAAATGGATGCACATATCCAGAGACAGATATTCTCTTTATCGAATCTACATATGCAGGAAAGGAACATCCACCCAGGGAATTAACAGAGGCAAGATTTCTGAAAAAGATCGAGGAAATACTAGAAAGGAAGGGAAAGGTAATAATACCCGCCTTTGCGGTATCAAGGACCCAGGAACTGATGATGGTGATGCAAAGGCTTGAGATGGAATACTGGGTAGATGGTATGTCAAATGCTGTTAACCAGATATTTGCAAAATATGGATCATACCTAAAGGATGCCCAGGAGTTTAAGCGTGCTAGAAAATGGGCAAGAAAGGTGAGGAATAGTAGTGACAGAAAAAGGGCACTTGAATCTGGTATAGTGATTACTACAGGTGGTATGCTGGAGGGAGGTCCAGTATTATACTATCTTGAACATATAAAGAATGATCCAAAGAGCGGTGTAATAATTACTGGATACCAGGTGGAAGGGACAAATGGAAGAATGCTCCTTGATACTGGCTTTATTGACATAAACGGTGTTAAGGAAAAAATAAATGCGGAGATAATCACCTATGATTTTTCAGCCCATGCTGGAAACAGGGATCTTTTAAACTTTATTGAAAAATCCAGGGCTGAAAAGGTAATACTATTCCATGGTGAAAACAGAGAGATATTACTTTCACAGATAGAGAATAAGGAGGTAATACTTCCAAAACCAGGAGAGTATTACGAACTCTGATTAAAATTCTTGCTTGACCTTAATACAGTTATTGGAATTGCATTCTTCTGAAATTCCAGGAGTGCAATATCCACAGGATCAATAATATTTTCAGGAACATTTATCAGGACAGGCGCACCAAGGGAGATTTGCAATGCCCTCGCGCCAATTATCCTTGCTTTTTCAAATCTAGTATACTTCATAAAATCACCAAAAGTGTTATAGCGTAATATTATCACCCTATTTAAATTTTACCTTATATCTTGCCCAACAAATAATTTTGCATAGGCTTCGTGGAAATCCTATCTATGGATCCTAATTACCATCATTTGTATCCTATTTTTTGAGTGTATCATTGCTTCACTTGATGTTCTTTTAGCCCTTCATTGAGCTTGGATCTTTTCAGCCATGTCCAACCTCTTTTCTATATGATCCATTTATATCCCCTTCTATAATTATACCACATTTATCACAGTGAAAAATTATCCGTTGTTCCATTCGGGTCAGTGACCCATATACTCAAACTTTTTTCTTGTATTCTTCGATATCTCTATCATTGGTAAACCTTCCCAACATCCCTTACATTTGCTTCAGAAGTCTAAATTAATTGAGGAATTAATAGAAAAAGTTCATTAATTAAAAAAAGTTTGGTATTTTATTAGGTCGATAAATTGAATCAGTTACAGAAAGTATATAATAATTAAATTTTTGATATACAATATTCAAAGAATAATTAAAGAGAATAAAAATAAAATAAATGATTTTTTTTAAAAAAGATCTCTACTGCGCTTTGCATAAAAAAAATTTTAACCAAGTAAAATATAACAATAGTAATGTCTGTAAATATTGGAATACCAGGAATGGAAAAATATTTTCCTGGCTTAAGGGAAGGTACAATAAACCTCATAGTGGGTGCTCCTGGTGTCGGTAAAACAATACTTGGGATACAGTATTTAATTGATGGTGCAGAAAAGAACGAGGATGTTTTATTCATATCCCTTAATGAAAGCGCTTACGATATTAAAAGGGATTTTGAGGATTTTACTTGGAACCTTAATATACTGAACGTGATTGATGCTACCCCTACATCAAAAAAGAGGGAGATTAGGCCCTACAGGGAGGTAACACAGGTGGCGGATGTGATAAAGATGAAGGATGTAAAGGATAAGTATCAGTCCAGGGAAATTGACGTATTTAATCTTAAATCAACACTCAAGGTGATACTTGAGAATAGAAAATTTTCCAGGGTGTTGTTGGATTCAATTACCTCCTTAAAATATTTTTATACGCTTGACGTGGATCCTGAGGAGGCTACCATGTCATTCCTTGACTTTTTCAGGTTATTGGAAAACACCACATCCCTGATAATTGCGGAATATTTCGAAGATATTGAAAATATAATGAGGATGATGGATTCTGTGATTTACCTTAGAAGGGAGGGAACTGAGATAATTTTAGAAATCCTAAAGACCTCTACATTCTATTCCAGGTCAGTTGTGCCATTAACGCTTACAAAGAATGGTTTTGTAATAAATGAGAAGAAGGGGAGGTAGATATGCAGGTACAAAAATTTGGCATTGAAGCTCTAGATAACATGCTTGGTGGTGGCCTTAGATCAGGAAGGCCATATATAATTTCTGGGAACTCGGGCACTGGAAAAACAGTACTTGCATTAAGATTCCTTTATGAAGGGCTTAAAATGGGAGAAAAATGCCTCTATATAGCCACGGACAAGCCACCACATTCAACAATAACATCGATATCAGATAGCTTTGGCTGGGATCTACTCTCCCTTAACGTTATGGACGCTGTACCAACTCCATCACTCTATTCAACGGTCTATCCTGTAAGGGACGTCACAGCAAAGGGTGAAATAAGGGAGATCTCAGAGATGTCAAAGAATGTTGAAAAGGGAGAATTGACCATGGAAAGTATAATTTTAAAACTCGAGCTAGAATACAAGGAAAAATTCTACCACAGAGTGGTGGTGGATTCATTCACAACACTAAAGAGGTTTGGTGTAGAGGAGGAAAGAAGAAATCCTGTGATGGCAAAATTTTTCAGGTTCTTTGTTGAAAAGGGAAGTACTGTTGTGCTTACTGTTGAAGGGAATATACAAAAGATAAGGCCCGAGTTAATATTATCCTCAGGGGCAATACATCTTAAGAGAGAGGTGCAGGACATGGAGGAAAAAAGGAAAATAGCAGTGCTTAAAATGAGGGGCTCATTCTTTGACCCCATTGAAAGGGAATTTATAATTGATAAAAATGGTATAAGTATTAGGAAGGTAAAATCAAAATGAGAATAGGTGCACATATATTTTATAATGGAAAATATAAGAAGGGAACAGTATACATAGAAAAAAATAGAATAATTGATTTTATAGAGAATGATGTAACACCTGAGATAACAATTGCCGAGGGTTTTATTAATGCACATACGCACATAGGTGATAGCTTCATAGATGAGGTGCCTAGACAGGGTATTATGGAACTTGTGGGCCCCGGTGGTTTTAAGCAAAGGATGTTAGAATCGGCAAATGATAAAAGGATAATAGATGGTATGAAGAAAAGCATAAATATAATGAAGAAAGAAAACGTGAGGGCCTTCTTTGATTTCAGAGAATCTGGTATAAGGGGACTTAAACTCATTAAATCAATAAAAACTGGAAAAATAAGGGCGATGGTGCTCTCAAGGCCTTCAGGTATTTATTATGATGAAAATGAATTAGACTATCTTCTGGAGAATTCTGAGGGTATTGGAATGAGCTCAATCTCCGATTATGATTTCAATTTTTTATTGAAAATATCAAGAAGGACAAAGGATAAGGGGAAGATATTCTCAATACACGGAAGCGAAAGGGTGAGGGAGGATATCGATAAAATAATGGAGCTAAGACCTGATTTTCTCATACATCTTCATAGGGCCACGGACGAGGATCTTGATGTGGTAGCTAATAATAAAATACCTGTTGTGATTACACCGAGGTCATCACTATTTTTCGGCATAAATATAAACTTTAAGAGGTTCCTGGAGAGGGGTATTGTAATAGCCCTTGGGACAGATAATGCTATGATTGCAACACCATCAATAAGAGTTGAGATGTCATTTGCCTATTATTTAGGCATGGATCCAATTGATGTAATAAAGGCAAGCACAATTGCAATGGATAGATTCATTAATGATAGGAATGAACTTTATTTTTTTAAATCAAAACCGGGTGAGATTGTAAAAAATCCATACCTTGCACCTGTGAAAAAATTAAATATTGAAAATGGTATCCTTTAAACATGAAAATAGCAATACTTTTAGACAATTATGTGGAGGAGATAGAATTCCTTTATCCATTTTATAGGCTAAAGGAAGAGGGCTATGAGGTGGTTTCAATAGCTGCAAAGGAGGGCGAATACAGGGGAAAGAATGGAATGCTGATCAAGGCTGAAAGAGCCCTAAGGGGAGATGACCATGAGTATTTCAATGCAGTTTTTATACCTGGAGGTTATGCCCCGGATCATTTAAGGAGGCATCAGGAGATAGTGAATTTCATAAGGGAGATGTACAATAAGGGCAAAGTCATAGCAGCAATATGCCATGGTCCATGGCTTCTTGCATCCGCTGATATAATAAGGAATAAGAGGGTAACTTCATTCTTTTCAATAAAGGATGACCTTATACATGCAGGCGCAATATATACTGGAAAAAATGTTGAAATAGATGGAAAAATAATTACCGCCACAGATCCATCAGCGCTTCCAGAGATGATGAGGGAATTAATTAAAATCCTGAAAGGGCATCCTTGAGTACTTTATAGCTTAGAAGGGCACATTTTAATCTTGCGGGGGAAAGCTCTATTCCAAGGGCAGAAAGAAGATCATTCTCTCCCAGGGATTTCACATATTCAAGGTCCTTTCCCTTCACCATCTCTGTAAGTATTGATGCCGAGGCCTGGCTAATGGCACAACCCTTACCAGTGAACCTAATATCCTGGATCTTTCCATTTTCTATCTTCAGGTATATTGTAATATCATCTCCGCAAAGTGGATTAGCACCACTTTTCTTTACTGTAGGATTATCCATCACACCATAATTCTTTGGATTTCTGTAATTTTCAAGTATAAATTCCATATATATATCATTGCTCATATTTTAAGCACACCCCTCACCTTTTTAAGCGCATCAAAAAGTGAATCAACATCATCCCTATCATTGTATATGTAAAAACTTGCCCTTGAAGAAGCAGGGATGTTCAATCTTTCCATAAGTGGCTGGGCACAGTGATGACCAGATCTTACCATGACAGAATCCATGTCGAGTATTGTTGCAACATCATGCGGATGTATCATTATGCCCTCCTTTCTTAAATGTTCTGATATGCGTTCCGACCTTATATTCCTGAAATTGAATGAAATAACCCCGCCTCTTTTTTCTGGATCTCTTGGGCCATAGATGTTGATTTCATTTATTTCCCCGAGCCTTTCAAGTGAATAGGAAACAAGACCCTTCTCATGGTTCCTTACCTCCTCCATGCCTATTGACCTAAGATAATCTACTGCAGCGGAGAGACCCACAGCGCCCTCAACATTGGGGGTACCTGCCTCAAACTTCAATGGTACATCTGCCCAGGTAGAGCCATAGGTATGTACCTCACTTATCATCTCCCCACCACCCATGAAGGGGTCCATGGATTCAAGAAGATCCCTTTTTCCATAAAGAACACCTATGCCCATTGGGCCTAGCATCTTATGGCCAGAAAAGGCTAAAAAATCTGCACCAATCTTCTCAACATCAACAGGCATATGCGGAACTGACTGTGCCCCATCAACGATAAAGATTGCACCATGGTCATGGGCAATCTTGCTTAGCTCCCTAACATCGTTTATTGTACCAAGAACATTTGATACATGTGTAACAGTGACTATCTTTGTTCTTTTTCCTATTTTATTAATGAAATCATCTATATTGAGTGTGCCATCCTCATTTATATCAGTAAAGACGAGCTTCACACCCTTCCTTCCTAGGAACTGCCAAGGAACTATGTTTGAATGATGTTCCATGATTGTGGTAAGTATCTCATCGCCTTCGTTCAAGAATCTTCCATAACTATAAGAAATTAAATTTAATGCCTCTGTGGTATTCCTCACAAAGACTATTGAATCGCTCCTTGCACCTATAAATCTTCCTATGTTTTCCCTAGATTTTTCGTAAAGATCGGTTGCCTCTTCACTCAATCTATATATTCCACGATGAACGTTCGCATTGAAATTCTCATAATAATTTACAATGGCATCAATAACAGCCCTTGGTTTTTGGGATGTGGCAGTGCTGTCAAGGTAAACAGCCCTTTTTCCATTTATTTTTCTTTTGAGTATTGGAAAATCCTCCCTTATCTTATTAACATCCATATCAATCACTAAATACAAGATACCTTATTCCCTCATATATTAATATCTCTCTAACCACCTGATCCAAAAATCCCTCAACTATCAGATCCTTTGCCTCATTTTCATCCAGGCCCCTAGTCTCTGCATAGAAAAGCTGATCATAATCAAGATTTGTAATGGTGGCAGAATGCCTTGCCTGAGCACCATCCCCCTCTATCTCTAGAAATGGAAGTGCATTGCTCTTTGCATCTTTGCTTAAAAGTAAAGAATTTCCTGAGAAGTATGCATTTGAATCTCTTGAATTCCGTGATACATATATACTACCCCTTAGCACTGTCCTCGAAAAATCCTTCAAAGCCGCCCTCACGTTCGCATCGCTTTTTGTTGCTCTCCCTAGATGGTAAATGTTTGTACCTATGTCATAATGCTCATTTCCCTTCCCAATAAGTGCACCTCTGTAAAGAACTCTAGAATTTTCCCCCTCAATTTTTGAGTTTGTTACCATTATTCCATTCTTTATATTTTTCAATGCATAATACCATTCATCAAATGAATTATGATCAAGAATGGAATTCTTAATTGATATTATCTGTGATCTATTTCCATTTATCATTGTAAGGTGCTTTAAGGTTGAATTTGCTCCTATCCTGATATAAGTTTCCTCCATTCCGTTGAAAGCATTCTTAAAATCTGAGTATTCAACAAACTGCATGTGTGAGTTTGATCCAATGACAAAAACATCCTTCTTTATGATCGGCCTACTAGGATAAATTACTCTGAATTTCATTACCCTCTCACATCTTCTATCAGAAGGGATCTTTACAAATATACCAGTTGACCAGAGGGCATTTGAAAGAGCACTCCACTCATCCTGGGGATCTTCCATTGATCTTATTACATCCTCGGTGAATGCATTTATTGCATCATTCAATCCCATAAGATGTGTGTATTTCAGTGAATCGCTCCTTATTCTCATTTCACCCTCCCTTGAATAGTCTATTATAAAATAACCTCCCTCCTCAATAAATGAACCCTCAATATTGTTCTGCATTGCCTCTTCTATAAAGGATTCATCAATATGTGTGTATCTCCTTTCTATTGGAGAATCTGATATCCTCTTCTCTCTGAACTGTAAAAATTTTCTGAAGTTCATTTTTCTTAGGTTTGTTAAGTATTCTGGTTCGTACCTGGACCTCGAAAATTTTTCAATATCCTCCTCACTTATCATCCAGTACCACCCATCTCAGCAATCTTTAACTTTATAAGGCGGTTCAATTCTATTGAAAATTCGAGGGGTATCTCCTTCATAACATCATCAAGGAAACCAAGGACTATCATAGACCTAGCATCATCCTCAGTTAAACCCCTACTCATTATATAGAATAGCTGTTCATCCCCAATTTTTCCTGCTGTTGCCTCATGTGTAACAGTGGCTGTCTCCTCATATACCTCATTGTGTGGGAATGTGAAATTCCTAGAATTTTCATCAAGTATAAGTGCATCACATTGAACATGAGAGACACAATCCACCGAGCCCTTGGGTATCCTTACAAGGCCCCTGAAGACAGTTGTACCCCCTCTCAAGCTTATGCTTTTTGATATTATTTTTGATGATGTGCGTGGTGCAAAATGTATCACCTTTGATCCATTATCCTTCCAGGTGAAATCCGATGCAAGTGAGATTGAAAGATGTGATGCCGATGCCCCCTCACCAACAAGATAGGATGATGGATAAAGCATAGTAATCTTGGATCCAAGTGAGCCACTTACCCATTCCATTCTCCCTCCCCTCTCCACCCTTGCCCTTTCCGTGCTTAGATTCAATATATCCCTGCTCCAGTTCTGAACTGTGGTAAATTTAACATGTGCATTCTCCTTTACATATACCTCAACAACTGCACTGTGTAGTGAGGTAACATTGTAAATTGGAGCGGTACAACCCTCAATGTAGCTTACATAGCTACCCTTTTCCGCAATTATTATTGTGTGCTCAAACTGACCTTCCTGCTGCATGTTCATTCTGAAATATGTCATTAGGGGTAGATCTATCTGAACGTTCTCAGGAACATATATGAAGGATCCACCGCTCCATACAGCACCGTTCAATGCTGAAAATTTACTGTCCATTACAGGGACAATCTTGAAAAAATATTCCTTGAATAAATCTGGATATCTTTTAAGGGCCGAATCGGAATCTAGAAAGATCACACCCTTTTCCTCAAACTTTTTCTTAATGTTTGCATAAACACCCTCAGAATCCAGCTGAGCTACTGAACCGCTTAGGTATTTTCTTTCCATCTCGGGTACGCCAAGCTTTTCATAGGTCTCCCTTATCTCTTCAGGTAGATCCTCCCATTTTCTTGCCTTTACTTCATCAGGAAGTATATAATACCTGATCTTGTTAAAATCAATATCAAGTGGAGGACCCCAGTTTGGCATTGGCTTTGAATTGAATATTTCAAGGGCTCTCAGCCTGAACCTCCTCATCCATTCCGGCTCGCCCTTAATCTCGGATATCTCCTCAACAACACTTTTATTTAGTCCCTCCTCAAAAATATGTGGATATCTTGCCCTAGTAATAATATTGTCACCGTTCACATTTTCAGCGATTAATCCTTTTATTTTATCTCCCTTATCCATTCGTACCCCTTCTCTTCTATCTTTAGCGCAAGGCTATAATCACCAGACATTATTATTTTGCCATCAATCATCACATGAACAATGTCCGGGGAAAGATACTTTAGTATTCTCTGATAGTGTGTTATTAAAAGAACCCCCATTCTTGGCTCACTGTATATTGTATCCTTTAGCGATTTTGCCACTGCCTCCAGAGCATCAACATCAAGACCCGAATCTATCTCATCTACAATTGCAATCCTTGGTTTTATAAGGGACATCTGAAGTATCTCAGCCTTCTTTCTCTCACCACCAGAAAATCCCTCGTTTACACCCCTGCTAAGAAGGGTTGTATCCATGTTTAGAAGCCTAGCCTTTGACTGAACATAGGTGATAAACTCCTGAAAACTCCTTCCATCGTTCGGGTAATGAACAAGGTATGAGGATCTCAAAAATGTAAAAAGTTTTACACCCTGAAGCTCAACTGGATTCTGAAATGTGAGGAATAATCCCCTTCTTGCCCTTTCATATGTGGGTAGGTTTGTTATTTCTTCACCGTTTAAAAAAATTCCTCCACCAGTAATTTTGTACCTCCTGTCACCCATTATTACCCTTGATAGTGTAGTTTTCCCAGAACCGTTTGGGCCCATAAGGGCATGAAATTGACCCTGCTCAATCCTTAGTGTTATTCCCTTCAGGATCTCCTTTCCCTCAATCTCGGCATGAAGATCCCTAAGCTCAAGTGTGAGAGCCATGTGAAGATCCTATTATTCATCAAATATAAAGATTTTGTAACTTCAGCCTAGTAGAAATCCTTTTTAAAAAATGATTTATTAAATTTTTTATTTATTTTGTAAGTGTTGCATAACAAAAATTTCATAATTAAATTTTTTCTGAAATTGATTCTATTAATCGAGCTAATCAAATACCAAGATTTATTTTAATTAATGTACATTTTCTATTAATTCCATCTATAATCCCTCAATTTTGATAGAAATCCTTATATTTATGTTTTAAATAATATTTTTGTAATGCTTGCATTTAAATCTGTTACACAGCCATATTCACCTTCCCCTCTTATCAAGGATCTTATGAAAAGGTATATTGAT
>WSBC01000019.1 GCA_009758405.1 Methanobacteriota archaeon | reverse complement strand
AGTTACCTTTCCCCTTCACAACATAAAGAGAGAAATAATTTTTAGGGTAGCAGTAGAGATAAAGAGTCACATCAAGAGCTTTGGCGAGACACTTAGGCAGCTCCAGATATACAGGGAATGTTTAGAAATATATAATAACAGGGAATGGAGGAAAAAGACAGGGCAGCAAATGCCCTTTAGTTCATTTATCCCTGTTATACTAATCACCCCGGATCATAGATTTGATGATGCATTTAGATCTCAAGGCTTTGATGTCCTTGACCCCTCTTTCCTTGGAATGTCACAGACAAAATCCAGCCTGGATGATTTTCAGGAATAAAATTCTGACATTAATTTTATTTCAATCTCAATAAGATCTACAAGGTTGAGCACATCCCTCCTGTTGTACCTTATCAATCTTATAAGGGAATCAATTCTACCTAATTTATATTCCTTCCACAGCCTCACTGCATCAAACCCTGTAAGGCCCTCAATTTCATCCTCCCTTTCCAGCCCTACCTGTTTCTCAATTGATTTAAGTCCACCCTTAAAACCTACCCTGTGCCCTAGGAAGCACAGATCAATGTGTACCATTTTGAGCAGAATTTCACCAAGATCCCTGAATTTTTTATAAATGAATGGAACATCGAACCTTGTTCCATAAAATGTGACAAGAATGGAATATTTCGAAATTATTGGAATAATATTCCTTTCATACAAATTAATTCCATTAACAAAAACCCTGTAATTCTTCTTACTGTCCGAAATACCTATTATTGTAATATCATTTTCAGTTGACATTCCCGTGGTCTCTATATCAAGGAAGATTGACCTTTCTTTAAAATCATGGTAGAGTATGTAATAATCCTTCCTATCAATTGCATCTCTAAAATATTCAATGTTTCCTTCATCATAATTCCTTATTGCCAGATATATTTCATTTTCTATCTCTTCCCATAGATATCCTGGAAAATGTTCCTTACCATTCCTTAAAAGATCCTCCCATGTTATTATTCCCCTTCCCCTTAAATACCTCTGTCTTTTGTATGATATTCCTGGAAAGATGGTAAGATTATTCCTTAACATTTTTCAGGGAATTTAAAAACTCAGATCTTTTCACGAGTGTTCTCTCATGGATCCCTGATGCTATCTTTTTCCCGTTGCAAAACGCCTCAGCCCAGAATGTGAACCTATTCCCATCCATGCTGAGGAGTTTTACCTTCACAATTACACTATCACCTATCTTGCTTGCCCTGAGATGCCTTATGTTTATTAATGTGCCAACAGTTACCATATCATTTCCAAAGCTTGAATCCAGAGGCTCCCTTGCCGTATTCTCGATGAATGATATGAGTGAGGGTGTTGAAAGTACCTCAACATCACCCGAACCAACATTTTTTGCAGAATGCTCCTTTGTGGTTAAAAATTCCTTCTCAAACTCCATTCCTTCCTTTATTTCCATGTATAAAAGGATCTTAAATTTATTTAAAAAATTTTTTGATTCAATTTTTTTGATAAAATTAAAAAGATTTATTAGACATGTTTAATTATTGTTAACCATGAAAATAAAAAGAATTTTTGGAATCGGCACTGCAATTGCATATATTGTCATTTTTTTGTTTATTGCATCAATGATATATCCATTTCCTTCACATCAGATAAAAATAAGGGAAGGGGGAAGCTACCATTATTACAGTGAGGGGAACCTTACTGCAGGATCATACATAAATATAGAAAACAAGGGGCCTTACCCTGTGAGCGATCTCGTACTCTCATATCAAATACTTAATGGTACCTACGGCCTATCGAGCGATAAATTATATCTTGGTAATGCAGTGGGAAATAAGACACTAAACATCTCATTCAAGATTGACGTTAATAAGATATTGAATGTTCCTGAGTTGAATTATCTAATATTCTATCCTGCAAATCTAACATTGAAATTAAACCTAACAGGTAATTATGCATACGGTTTCGTTAAATTCCTTCTCAGGGGTAATGTCACAATAGGCTGGGATGCCCTGGCAAGGTACAGTGTAGGCCAGATATATGTTACACAGAATAGCACGAATTTTTCAGTTCACGTTCCATTCCAGTTCGGATCAGCAACATTCTTGAGTGGAAATGTGACACTTCTATCAAAAATGGTGCTTAACGGAACTGTTTTAAAAGAGGCAAGGACAGTTTTACCTCTGGGAACAAACTATTCAACAGAGATAATATTCAATTTCCCTATTTCATACGAGAATTATTTGCAGCAAAATGCACAGTACATAAAGCTATACAATTATGTTATCATAAAAAATAATACTATTGCCCTGGGGGTGATACAATGAAAATAATGAGGGCCATATTTGCATTCATAATCTATGGAATACTTGCATCGCTTATAGTATACACTATTGAAAAATACATACCATTCATTACTCTAAAATACAATATTATTTATTTCATCCTGATTGCTGCATTCATCACTGCCTTCACATTCCTCCTCGAAAATTCAAAAACAAAGAAAATGGGTTACTTATTCCTTGGTCTTCTTTTTGCATCCTATCTTGCCTATCTTCTCTACCTCGTGCTTAATGCAATTACATTCGTTAATATGGAAAGTTTCACATTTGGAGTGGATTATTCACTAATAATGCTCCTTCTAATTATACCTCTTGTACTAAGGATCTCTGGCAGGTTCTTTGAAATAAGGTCAGAAAATTAAATTATTTTATTGCTTTTTTTATTTTTTCCCTTACTTCTTCATTTTTTATTATGTCAAGGGGAAGAACACCAGATACGTGGTAATTAGGCATGTCAACTAGTTCGCTTATCCTAAGATCCATTGCAACGCTTGCAAGCATATAGGCCTCAGATGGCTCCATGAAATCAGAGAATGCATTTATCATCCTCAGCACTGCAATCTTTGTTGCCTCTATTAAATTATTTGAAAATCCTGAGAATGATACATATTCATTGTAAATGCTTTGTCTTCCCCTGAATTCCACATATGGCATTTTTATTGATCTTTTAATCAATGAAACACTGAGTTTAACCTCCGCCGGGGCCTCTATTGCAGTACCGCATACCTCACCATCGCCCTGTGATAAATGTACATCACCTAGTGAAAGCAATGCACCTTTGACAAAAACTGGAAGATACAGCTTGGATCCTTCACCTATAATTTTATTATCCATGTTTCCACCGTTCTCCCTTGGTGGAACTATTGAAAACCTTCCACCCACTCCAGGTGAGACTCCAATTGTTCCTATAAAGGGATCATTTTTTATCTCTATCTCAACATCACCGAACCTGGCCCTTGAATATTTTTCATCTGATATCCAGATCTTCAGTGCAGGTCCTGATAACTCAAGCTGCAGTGATGAATCTCCAGCAAAAAGACCAAAACCTGGAATTATACCTGTCCATCCCCACCCAGAATTCTTTATTTCCATTATGTTAACTGCTATAGTATCCCCAGGTTCTGCATTCTCTATATAGAATGGGCCTGTGGAGGGATTCACCCTGGTAAAATCCATCTTTTCAAGTGTTTTTACATTTGAATCTTTATTTATCTGTCCATCTGAAGAATCCCTGGTTTTAACAGTAATAATCTCTTCAGGCTCTATTTTTGCAATGGGTCTCAAATTCCTGCTCCAGTAACTATGTGCTCCATCTGTAAAACTAAAAATTCTCATAAAATAAAAAAATAAAATGTTTATTTAAAAATTCCCTTTTCATTCTGGAACTTTTGGAATTACCTTAAAGCCCTTTGTTAATATTGCAGAATAAACTATCCAGAACGCAAGCCATGAGAATCCAAGTATCTTTGCATCATTTGAAAGACCTGTCCATACAAGTCCAAGGACAAGTATTCCAGCTATTGATGGCAGTGTCAAAAGTAATTTCTTCTTTTTGTATCCGAAATAGTAGAATACAGCAATATGCATCAATATGAATGCGCTTAGAGCACCGAAGTTTACAAGGCTTGAGAGTGTATCAAGGGGGATCAAAATTGCAACAAGCGTGCTAAGGCTGGCACCAAGCAAGGTAGCTATCCATGGAGTTCCGAATTTTGGATGCACCCTTGAAATCACCCTTGGAAGAAATCCATCCCTTCCCATTGCATAGATTACCCTAGCTATGGCAGTTGTTGCTGCAAGACCATCGCCAATACCCCAAGCTATTGCGGTAGAAAGTGTCACAGTTGTTAAGAGTATGAAACCTCCCACAGCTGAAGCAACCTCATAGAATCCTGTATCTGGGTTTGAAAAGTTAACAGGGTATGCCACATATGCAAGATATGTCTGGCTAATGAATATAAGACCTATAAGGAAAACTGAGAGTACCACAGCCCTTCCAACAAATGTGGCTTTACCTCTATTCTCCTCAGCAAGTGTTGTTGCAGCATCAAATCCTAGATAGCTTAATACTGCAATTGATGTTGCATTAAGTATTGTTGTTAGTGTAAAGTTGTCCTTATTGTAGAATGGTGTTAAGGTGAATGGAATATTATTTGAGAAAATGTACATCAGGGTCATTATGATGAACATTGCAAGGGCCACTAGCTCTATTATTAGTAGTATTATGTTCACCCTTGCAGTAGGTTTTATACCCAATATACTTACGAACGTCATTGGAACAAGGAATATTATCACCCATAGCCAGTATGGTACCTGTGGCACCAATGTATTCATTGCAAGACCAGCGACAAGATAAACCAGGCCTGGAACCAGAATGTAATCAAGAAGTATCAACATTCCAGATATAAATCCATAGTATGGGTGCACGGCCCTCTGTGCATAATTGTATACGGACCCTGCAAGGGGAAACTCCCTCACCATTATAAAGTATGCATAGGCAGTTGGAAGCATGCCTAGCATCCCTATCAGATATGCAAGTGCCGGCATTCCACCGCTTATGTTGGAAACTATACCATATATTCCCCAGGGTGCAATAGGCACCATAAAAACAAGGCTATATACGAAGACATCCTTCCATGTTATTTCTCTCTTTAGTTCCTGTTTGTAGCCAAATTTTTCGAGGTTTTCATTTTCCATAAAAGATTTTGATAGAAATTATTTATAAAATAGTTTTGATTTTAATTTATATAAAATGTCCATTAGATCGAAAAAAAATTTAAATAGAAAAAATTAATTAGGATTTTACTAATAAATTTAGAGAATTTCTAAGTGATGGACTATGGAGATACTCACTATATTCATAATGCTTGGCCTTGGTCTTGTTCATGGCCTAGTGCCGGATGAGCATACGTGGCCAATTACCATACCATATGCACTTGGACAGGAAAATCCGAAAAAGGCAGTTCTATCTACAATAATTTTCACGGGTGCTCTTACACTCGTCTGGTCAATACTTACTACTATTGTTTCCATTGTAGGGAACATATTCCTTTCTGAGAAATATAATCCCTATGTGTTCATATTTGCAGGTCTTACCATGGTGGGTGTGGCAATATTTGTTTTCCTGCCTAGGATTAGCTCTGTTATGTGCAAAAGGGCAGATGATGAATATTATTCAAAAAGTCTTATGCACAGGTTTATCACAAGGATTGGATGCAAGCATGAACATGGTGACCTAGGATTCTCAGAGGTAAAGATGGCTCCGCCATACAAGGCAATATGGATACATGGGCTTGTAGCAGCCTTTGGCACCGGTTTCCTTCTCGTTATTGTCTATACCACTGCATTAACATTTCCAGTATATCTAGGTTTCCTTCCTGGTATGCTCTTTGGTCTTGGAACGATGGTAAGCCTTAGTTTTATAGGATTTGTTGTAAGAAAGGGAGCAGAACTAGGCGTAAAGGATGAGAATCATCTTCAAAAAAGGGCAAGAACTCTAGGCTACATTGGCCTATACCTTCTACTTTCCCTAGGCATATTTATGATAATCCTGGGTATTCTTGCAATGTTTGGAATTGAGATACATCTTGACATTCTGTAAATTTTATTTTGAAAATATTAAAATAAATAATAATATTTTTCTGTAATATGAAACAATTTGAAGAAAATAGGCTTGCTGAGAGAACGGTAGGTCTCTGGCTCCTCGTTGGTCAAGGGATTTCTGGCATTGCACCTCTCGTCGCAATGACCTCAGTACTTACTGCCTCTGCAATATATGCTGGAGGATCTGTCACTCTATCATACATCCTTGGTCTTATGGTGGTTTTCCTTATTGTAAATACTATCTACCAGTATTCAATAAGGACGGCAAGCGCTGGTGGCTATTATACATTTATTTCAAAGAGCCTTGGACCCAGAATGGGCTTTGTAACGGGATGGATTTACATTATTTATGGTCTTGGAGTATTATTGAATGAACCCATATTTTATGGGCTTATGGTACAGCTTTCCATTCCATACTTCTTTGGAATAAAACTTCCATCTTACACTTGGCTTATAATTGTTATTGCGTTCTTACTTGTTGAACTGATGATCACTATAAGGGGCATTAAAATATCCCTGAGGTATACTCTTATCTCCTCACTCATTGAACTTTCGCTTATTTTATTGTTCAGCATTGTTGTAATAGTAGAAGCGGGTCAATCAAATTCATACCTTCCATTTACTCCATCCCTTTCTCCAACAGGCTGGCAGGGTGTCTTTTATGGCCTTTTCTTCTCAATGCTGGCCTTTGCAGGCTATGACACCACCGTGAACATTGCAGAAGAGGCAAAGGTTCCCGAAAAAACTATAGGAAGGGCAGTGATAATACAGGTTCTTCTCACAGGTTTTGTATTCATAATAATGGCATATGCAACAACAATTGGCTGGGGCATGTACAACATGGACACCTTTGCCACCTCGATTACCAACGGCATCTCCATACCAGGTGTCCTCCTTGTTTATAAGTATCTTGGCATAGTTGCTGTTATTACAATGCTTGTTCTTGTTGGTAATTCAACAATATCAAGCAGCACCTCCTTCCTCAATGCAGTTGGAAGGAATCTCTTCGCCCTTGGAAGGGAGGTTTTGCCAAAATCCCTGGCAAGGGTATCCAGGAAATACAAGACACCATACATTTCATTGTCCATAATGAGCATATCCTCAGTTTTTATCATCATAATTTCTGCATTTGCAATGAATGCAATAAATGATGTATCACAAACACTCAACCTTTTCCTTATAGCAGCAACCATTGCAACTCTTGGCACAATAACGATGCAAATACTGATAAACTTTGCACTACCCTTCTATTCAAGGAATTTTACAAAAAAATCAATAATTTTCCATATTGTTCTTCCTATAACAGCATTCGCATTCCTTTTGGGTGCTTTATATGCAAGTGTATGGCCACCATCATTCCCTGTTGAGTTTGCACCTATAATATTTATAATATGGGCATTAATTGGGGTAATCATGGTATTGATAATTGGAAGGGATAAAAAGAAGCTTTTCAGGATAGGATCCATTAGAATGGACTTCTGAGGTGTTAACATGGCATATCAAAGGGATTTCATAGGCTATGGAAGGAATCCTCCAGATTTCACCTGGCCAGGCGGTAAAAGGCTTGCTTTATCAATTGTTGTGAACTATGAGGAGGGAGGTGAGCACTCATATCCTATCGATGGAATTGTTGAATCCATAGGCGAATTTGGTCCTGTTGATATAAAAACAAGGGATGTTGGCATGGAAAGTGTATACGAATATGCTCAAAGAGTGGCTATCTGGAGGTTCCTAGATTTATTTAAAAGGGAGGGTATAAAGGTGACTTTCTTCGCTGTAGCCAAGGCTCTGGAATCAAATCCAGCTGCTGCAAGGGCAATAATAGATGATGGCCATGAGATCTGTGACCACGGGTATAGGTGGACTGAGCTTTATAGGATGACATATGAGCAGGAGAGGGAGGAGATAAAGAAATCCGTGGATTTAATAGAAAAAATAACAGGTAAAAAACCTGTGGGTTTTTATGCGAGGGAGCCTAGCGAGAATACACTGGATATATTGCAAGAATTCAAGAATTTCATATATGACTCAGATGCCTACAACGATGATCTTCCATACTATTACAAAAAAACCGGAATTCTCATAATACCCTATACACCTGATGCGAACGATTTCCATTATCTATATCCAATGCATAGATTCTCAAATTCTAATGATTTTTATACTTATCTAAGGGATACATTTGATGTTCTTTACAATGAATCAATAAAAACACCTAAGCTAATGAACGTTGGCCTCCACTTGAGAATATCAGGAAGGCCGGGAAGGTTTGTAGCAGTAGAAAGGTTCATAAGGTACGCAAAGGAACATGATGTTTGGATTGCCACAAGGGAGGAGATTGCCAGGTTCTGGATTAAAAATTTTAAATATTAATTTTTAAACGATAGGGTAACATAAAGAAAATATTTATATAATGGTTAAATAATATGACAATTGTATGACAAAAGAAGAATCTATTGAAAGATTCGAAAGATATCTAATGGGTGAAAAGAGGTCATTTAACACAATAAGGGAATACAAAAGTATTGTTAAGAATTTCCTCAATTTTATTAATAAAGAACCTGAAAAGATTACCATTGATGACATAGAGAAATACAGGGAGTACATGGCCATTGAAAAAAAGTACAGCAAGCAGACAATATACCTAACAATGAAGGCACTTCAGGTCTTTTTTAAGTTTACAAAAAGGGAGGACCTATCAAGGTTGAAGGCACCAAAAAGATCGAGAAAGCTCCCGAACTACCTAAATGAGAATGAAATGAGGCAGATTCTTGAGGCATCAAAAAATAACAAGAGGGACTATGCAATATTAATGGTTCTTGCATATTCTGGAATAAGGGTTAGTGAATTATGCTCCCTGAAGATTGAAGATGTTGATTTCTTTGAAAATGTTATACATATAAGGTCTGGAAAGGGTGACAAGGACAGGATGGTGATAGTTGATTCAAAGGTGATGAGCGCCATCAGGGATTATTTAAATGATGAGAAAAGACAGGAGGGTTACATATTCATTAGCAGGAAGAGGACAAGGATTACACCTACACACGTTGAAAGAATAGTAAGGAACTATGCAAGGAATGTTGGTATAAACAAAAAGGTAACCCCACATGTTATAAGGCACACCTTTGCCACCACACTCCTGAGGAACGGTGCTGACATTAGATTTATACAGCAGATACTAGGTCACTCAAGCGTAGCCACAACACAGATATACACGCATGTGAACGATGAGGCTCTAAGGGAGATTTATGAAAAGGCAAAGCCTCACTACTAAAATTTTTATAAGATAATACTTTTTATAATTCTGTGGAAAAAAATGATCTAATAACAATAAATGTTCTTATCCTTGAGCTTGCAACAATGATTGTTGCAATTGCACTGGCATTTACAGCAGAATCTCTAGCCTCACTTAAAATAATCACCTTTTACGTGCTTACAGAGTTTATTATCATTACAGTGGTAGTGATCTGGTTCTGGTGGCTTTATGTGATGTTAAGGTTGAAATACCCGCCATTATCAGATACGTTCCCAATATATGATGTCCTGATACTTGTATCAATATCCCTTTTTCCATTTGTTTATAAATTGGGGGGTCTCACATACCTATCAATTCTACTCTCAATGATGATGCTATTCTGGTCAACCCTATTATTTCAGATAATCAAGGAGCATAAGGGAAATATGGTAAAGGAGGAGATTACAATAATAAGGACTGAGGCAAAGCTACGCCTTGTGGTTGTAGTCCTTTCAGCACTTACTGCATTGGTTAGCTTTTTTTCAAGCCTTTATGGAACAATACTATTCTCATTGGTCATATTTATCATAATATTAAGCGCTTATATTCATAGGATTTCAAGGAAATACATTTAATAAGATTGAAAGATTTTATATATAAGTAACATATATTCGATTGTGGCTATGGAAAATGAGGAAGAGAAGATAGGTCGTGTCCCGGTTCCCAACAGGAACAACGGCGAGATGTTTGGTATAGTAGATAAGATGCTGGGAGCTGCAAGAATGATAGTAATGTGTGAGGATGGAAAATCAAGGCAATGCAGGGTACCGGGGAAGATAAAAAAGAGGGTATGGATAAAGGAAGGGGATCTTGTTATTATAAAGCCCTGGGATTTCCAGGACGAAAAGGCGGATATTGTTTATAGGTACACGCCCACCCAGGCTTCATATCTTTCAAGGAATAAGATATTGCCGGAGATACTGGATGTGTTTGGTAAGGTATGAAGGAAGATCTAGAATACATTTATGAGTTTGTTAACGATAAGATAAAAATTGAGAGGAGGGAGAAGGATTACAACCTTTTAAAGGCAGAGAGTGATGTATTTGACAGGAAAACAATGCTTACACTCTATGAGCTCCTTTCCCACGGATATTTTGATATAATAGAGTTCCCAATAAAAATAGGTAAGGAGGCAAACATATTTAGGGCAAAGAAGGGTAGGAAATACTATGCAGTCAAGATATACAGGACCTCTACAAAGAATTTCAATTCAATAATTAAGTACATTGAGGGGGATTACAGGTTCGAGCATTTTAAGAGGAGCACTTTGGGCATCATCTACCTCTGGGCGCAGAAGGAGTTCAGGAATCTAACGGATTGTTATAACGCATCTGTTCTTGTTCCAAAGCCTGTTGTTTTTAGGAACAACATTGTTGTGATGGAATATCTAGGTAACTCAAGGTATCCTGCGCCCCTTTTAAAGGATTATCCCCAAGACCTTCAAAAATTCTACGGTATGGTAAGGGATAATGTAATAAGAATGGTGAATGATGCACTTCTTGTCCATGGGGACCTAAGCGAATACAATATTGTTATTCACAAGGATAAACCATACATAATAGATGTTTCACAGGCAATGCCTGTCAAGCACCCGAATGCCAGGACACTTCTTGAGAGGGATGTAAGGAACATTGTAAGATTTTTTTCAAAAAAGGGTGTTGATGCAAATGAAAAAGATTTTTATGATAGTATAAACTGGGGGGTGTTTGTATGAGGTATCAGATGATACCAAAATCAAGGATAGGCGTACTTATAGGAAAAAATGGTGAAACTAGGGAATCCATAGAGAGGACCACGGGTGTTAAATTGAGGATAGATTCTGAGTCAGGGGAGGTGGAGATAGACGATACCAATGCTGATCCTTTCCAGGCACTGAAGGCTGAGGATGTTGTCAAGGCAATAGGCAGGGGTTTCTCTCCAAAAAGGGCATTCAGGCTTTTTGAAGAGGACGTGATAATTGAGATAATAGACCTGAAGGATTACTATGGAAAGAGGGAGAACAGGATAAGGATAGCCAGGGGAAGAATAATTGGTACTGATGGCAAGGCAAGGAGGACCATAGAGGATTTCACAGGTACATATATATCAGTTTACGGTAATACTGTTGCAATAATAGGCTCCTATGAGGGTATGGAGATTGCAAGAAAATCAATTGAGATGCTGCTCCAGGGCAGCAAGCATTCAACAATTTACAGGTTCCTTGCAGAGAAGAGGAGGGAAATGAGGTTCAGTGCCCTAGATTCCTACTAGGCCTTCCTCTTTGAATATCCGTATACAATAGCGCTTCCTATCATGTGCGAGATCCTGATTGGCTCCGGTATTTTTCCCCTTACAGTGAACTGTTCCAATAATTTTTTTATTGAACTCTCTTCTATACCTGAGGCCTGAACATAAATACCATTTATTTGCATTATTCTGTGCCTTTTCATCAGTTCTAGCCTATATTCCCAGTCAATAAAATGCTTTTTTAGGGCCTTTTCTATATCATTCATTGATGGCATCTTTCTTACCACAGTTACCACAGGTATTCCTGTCTCATTGTATATTTTTTCAATATCTGTAACATTGAAGCCCCCAAAGGTGATTCCATTCATAAGTACTATCTTTATTTGGTCTGAAAACTTACCCCTCAGCATCTCAATTATCTTCTCAGTTGAATCCATTCCATCAACCTTAATGCTCTTAATTAAGATTCCCTCAAGATAATTTTTCTCCCTCACAACACTTCCTATGATGTATGAATAATCCTTATCCCTTGAGAAGGGTGAATCATCAATTCCAAGCGCCCTTATCTTAGATTTCACAAAAAAAAGATAATATGGGTTAAAATTAAATTTTTTTATGCCTCAAATATATTCCTCTTCTTGCTTTTTTTGTTTCATTGCCCTCTTTATGAGAGGATGAACACCCTTTGGCTTTTCAACCCTATATTCCTTAAGCTGTGGTGCCTTCTTTGGCCTGAATTCCTGCTGTGGTTTGGCAAGTGCGCCTCCAACTATACCAAATATTATCATTATTGCAAAGTATGGTGGAGCATATTTAAGAAAATTTAAATAATTTCCAAGGTAAAATGCAATTGCATTTTCAGTATTGTTAATATACCTAAGGATACCGCTTGGATCTATGTTAGTGGGAAATGCTATAACTGGTATGATTAAATAACCAATGCTTATTAGATATGATATTATGAAGAATGTAATTGCAGGTATTGTTGTCGCAATACCTCCATATTTGGCATTTTCACTCCTCTTTCCCACAACATAACCAACTATCATTGGTCCGAAGAGTGGAAGCCACCAGAGTAATGAGATAAGAACAAATCCAAGCAACGTATTGATGGTAAATTTTTTGGCATCCATTTATCCCACCTTCGTCAGACAAATAGCATACAAATATTTAAATCTTGCCTGAAGATTACCATTACAATGGATCTCATTTTGTTTTCCACTGATGATATTGCATCCATGAACATATTTGAAAACATAAAAAATCTTTGTAACCTAAAAGAAGAGATGGAGAATTTTTTCTCATGCAACAATTTTTATCTTTCAATAATAAACAAGGAAAAGGTATTTGCTGAAAACATTGATGTTGAAATTGAAAAGAACACTGGGAGAAACTTTGAAAAAATAATTGTTGCTTCGAGGCACAGGAGCGAATCAGGTATGAAAAGCCTTACAGTTCATCCAATTGGCAATTTTTCTAAAGCTGAGCTCGGTGGCATGGATAGAACACTTGTAAATGTTCCATCTAGGGCCATGACGGGTGCGCTATTGAAAATGGTTGAACTTAATTATTTAAAGGATTTTTCAGTTAACTATGAGGTAACTCACCATGGGCCTTACATAAACAAGCCCGTGTTTTTTATAGAGATAGGAAGCAATGAGGAGGAATGGAGGAACAGCGATGCTGGGAATATTATTGCAAGAACAATAATAGGCTTCAGGGAAACAAATGATCCAGTTGCAGTTGGCATAGGCGGTGGGCATTATGCCCCCAGGTTCACAAGGCTGGCAATAGGCAAGAGGATCTCCTTTGGCCACATGGCACCAAAATATGTTCTAGATCACCTGGACCTTGATCTTCTTTTACAGATGGAGAAAAAGAGCAATGCGAAATATTTAGTAATGGAAAAGAAGGATCTCACATCCTCGCAGAGAAAAAGGATAATGGATATTCTGCCATCAACTCACCTGGAGCTGCTAGAGCCGGATTCGCTGGAGGATCGCTGAAGCCTTGATGCAACTATCTCGGCAATGTCCTTTATATTCATATTCTCCTTTCCCAGGGTTCTTGCAGCATCCTCGAGCATTCCGAGGCAGAATGGGCAGGCCACAGCCAGATTATTACTCCTTTGCTCTGCCTCCTTTATCCTTATCTGTGAAATTGGCTCCTTCTCATTCACCTTGTACCAGTAGTTGGCACCACCGCCTCCACAGCAGAAGCTCTTAGATCTTGACCTCTCCATCTCAACAAGGCTTGCCGCATTTTTAATTATGAACCTAGGTGCATCATATTCTCCATTTATCCTTCCAAGATAGCAAGGATCATGGTAGGTGAATGTTTTATCTTCCTTCTCCAATTTTATCTTACCTTCTTTTATAAGCTTCTCAATTATCTGTGAATGGTGGTATACCTCAAGTCCGTCAATGAACTTTGTGTATTCATTCTTGAATGTATTGTAACCATGGGGACAGATTGTGATTATCTTTTTAATGTTGTAATTCTTGAACACCGATACATTCTGCATCACAAGCTCCTGATACCTGCTTTCCTCACCAAGCCTCCTTGCAGAATCACCGCAGCAGGACTCCTCTTCACCCAGCACACCAAAGCTCACCTTTGCCTCCTTAAGTATCTTTATAAGGCTTTCAGCAACGTTCTTTGTCCTTGGATCAAAGCTAGCCATGCATCCTATCCATAGTAGATATTCATCATTATCAAACTTCTTTGATTTCTCGATCCATTCATTCCTTTCCGAAGGTGAATTACCTAGGGGATTCCTTGTGTAGGTGAGGTTGTTCAGGAACTGCACCTTCTGCTTGTCTAGCCTGCTCTTAAACACAAGATCCCTGCGCATCTCAAGCAGGTAGTTCTGTGGATCTATCCTGACAGGGCACTCCTCCACACATGCCTGACAGGTGGTACAGGACCATATGAAATCCTCTGAGAAGAGGTATGGAACAAAAGGCTCCTGTGAACCAACATTTGCCTTAAGCGTCTGCATTAATACCCTAGGTGAGAGCTCCCTTCCAGCAGCAAATGCTGGACAGGCCCTTTCACACCTGCCGCAGTCCGTGCATGCCAGGTTCTCGAGCCTCTGTATTGGCCTTAGATCCGATGGCTTTTCTATTCCCATCTTTATGTCAAAGGATCCACTGGCCAGGAGTTCCTCTAGCTTGAATGGTGTGCTCATCTCCCCCCTTACCTTATCCTCCCTAAGTGTAACATATAGAGGAGATAATACAACATGTGATAGCTTTGAAATTATTGCATATCCCAGCACTATGAAAACTGTAAGAAAATGCACCTCCCAGAGTATCCTGTAAACTATTATTGCATCCGTTAAATTCTGCTGGAATAAATTGTACCAGAAGAGTGAGAATATGCTTCCAATATACCTGTACTGATCAACATATCCAAAGTTCTGTGTAGTGTTTAATAAAAATATGTTTAGACCCTCCAAAAAGAATCCCTCAAATGCAATTAAATATAATGACAGAATTATAATATAATCATCCCATACTGTATGAAGGAGAATTTTTTTCCTTAATCTTCTATATAATGCCATGGTGAGTCCAGTGATTAGCATGAGGCCACCAGTATCAGAAAAAACCTCGAAGAGAAGATAGAATGATCCAACAAGAATTCTTATGCCGAATGGCGATAAAATATCATTGTCAAGTGCAACAAGGGCTGTTGAAATTGTTAAAATTATTATGCCCCAAGAGATCATTATGTGCATTATGCCTGCATAATAATCCCTTACAACACGCCTCTGAAATATTCCATAAACAAAAAGGTTTTTCCAGTTCCATTTCTTTAAAAGATCTATGAATGATTTTCTATCAAGACCAAGCTTTTTATAGACAGTATAAAACCAGTATAGGAACAATGCAGCAATTGTTATTGTTGCGGCATAATGTATGTATAGCTCAAGATTGGATATCTCAAAAAGGTTTGGTCTTGCAATATCCATTAACTGTAGGATCATTATTTCTTAATTGAAAATTTAATTATAAATCTTTTTGTAATTTTCTTTGAATAATCAAAAGGGTATTTTTATTATAGATCCTGTTCTCACCATTAAATATTTTTCATTAAATTTATTTCTTACATAATTTTTTGCACCATTGCCGCTGCAATGTGCCGGTGATATAAAATCACTGAATCTTGATATATTATCAAGCTGTTTTTTTGATGGACCATGAAAACCTCCTATGACAAGATAGATTCTTCCTACCATTTCAAAGGCCCTTTCCACAATTTTATCAATGCCTGGATGACTGCATCCCACTATTAGAACATTAAAGCCATTTCCCTTAATTATAAGTGCCTGTTCCCTGAGTGAAAAGGCCTTTAATGGTCCTGTTGATAAAACATTTTCAACAATTTCCATGGGTTTTTCAATAACGATTGTCTCTAGACCCCAGGTTTCCAGAATACCAACATTCTCTGGTAAATAAACTTTCAATCCCCTTTTCATTCTTCCTATGTATTCAAAACCGCCATAATGGTCAAGATGCCCATGGCTCAAGATTGCAAAATCAATATCCTGAACATTAATTCCAATCTTTTTTGTATTATATTCTATTACATCCGATCTAGTATCTGCATCAAAAAGTATCTTCCATTTCTCAGATTCAATTACTACGCTCCAGCCCCAATCATTCCTTAATCCTTGTCCAGGTTCATTATCGTTCAATACAGTTATTTTTAGAGAATTTAAGCCTTCAGTCATATTCCTTTCTTATTTTTTCATCACCCATAATATACTTTAATTTTTCAGCCCAATTCCCATTCTTCCATGTACCTAGCTTCTCGTGAACAGTATAGTATTTTTGAGGGATGGGGTGAGTACCTATTACCACTTTCATTCCAAATTTATTTTCAATATAGCTTTTAAAATAATCTATGTAAGGACATGGAGGATAGCCAACAACAAGCCCTGTTGCAAAATGTATTACCTCAGCACCGTTCTTTTTCATCTCCTCAGGGGCATATTCTATGTTGCCGCCTGGACATCCGCCACAGGTAGTATAGCCCACAACCTGCACCTCCTTCTCCTTATAGATGCTGAATGCGCCCTCCCTTTTTATTAAAGCCCTGAAACACTTACCACCTGCACAGTTCCTGTACCTATCGCATATAATTATCCCTATTTTAATTAGGTCTGGCATGGTTGATCATTACAATCCTCATATTTAACTTAATTGATAGAATTCTGCAATTTTTTTAATAATTTAAAATTAAGCAAAATAATCTGTAAAACATTTTAAAGTGCAAATTTTTTTTATTAATTTAAGATAAATTTTACAAAAGAGTTATTATCCCCTTTTACATTTTAAAATGATAAAAAATGAGATTTTACAGAGGTCAGGGAAAGGGAAGGAATGCACAGGAAGGAAATAGGGGACAGGGTGGCATGGGACCTGGCGGATATTGTGTGTGCCTTAAATGTGGCTATAGAATTCCAAAACAAAGAGGGGTAAGATGTATGGATTTGCATTGTCCTAAATGCGGTGCTGTGATGGTGAGGGAGGGCTCCTACCACCATAATCTTTATCTTCAAAAGAAAGAAAAATTGAATAAGGAAGGAAAATAAGATATTTAAAATAATTTATTTCCAGAATGAAAAAATGTAATTCTTTAAACTTTATAATTATTATAAATCATTTCAATATACCTTTTCTTCTCTTCAATAAGCCTATTTTCATCATAACCAAGGACCTTTTTCATTGAATTAATACATGTATCAATTGCAGAAAGACCAGAATCCTTTTTAAATATGAAATAGCCCTCCCTTCTCCATAGAATGTCATCTAGATAATATGCATCTTCATTGATTATATCATATGCAAATTCCATCTCATCATCATTTATTGAATATCTTTCCTTAAATTCCTTCTTGAATGATTCAACATTCCTCTTGTAAATGAAATTTAACTCAGGCTCACCCCTAATTGAAAATTTCTCCATTACTAGCTTAGAGATCTTCTTAGAAACTGTCCTATAGGTGGTGATTTTACCCCCAAGTATATTTATTATATTTTCATTTTCAATTATCCTGTATTCCCTGCTAATCTTTCCTAGGTCCTCACCTTTTCCAAAAAGTGGCCTTATGCCAGAGTATGCATTTATTATATCCTGCCTTGTTATATTTATATATCTTTTCACGGATTCTATCAGATATTCTATCTCCCTTTCCGATGGCCTAGGATCCTCTAGTGAACCATTATAGTAAGTTTCTGTAGTTCCAATTATTACCACCTCCCCCCTGGGGATTATAAATACCTGCCTCTTGTCAATGGGTGATCTAAGCGCTATAGCAATGTCCGGAGGAAATAGATCCCTTTTCACTACTATATGGTCTCCCTTACTAAGCTTTAACATGCCTGAGAGTTCATCAATTTCATTGAATTTCTCCTTCATCATCTTGAATACATCACCTACCCAGGGACCTGCTGAGTTTATAAGCACTTTAAAATTTACCTTGAATTCCTCCCCAGTTATTTTATCCCTTACAACTGCCGATCTTGCCTTGTTCCCTTCAAAACCTATTGAAACCAATTGGGCATAGTTGATTGCTATCCTATTTCTCATCTTTCCTGACATTATATTTTCAATCACTAATCTCGAATCATCTACCACTCCCTCTGCATATACGTATCCTCCTCTCTGTGGTGTTTTTTCAAGGTAAGGATATTTTTTAATAATCTCCTCCCTAGAGTACCATTTGGCTTTGATGTTTTTTGAAAAAAATGAATAAAGCCAGAGACCAAGGCCCAGGGTATATCTTTTCCATGAAAAATCATCCAGAGGAATAAAAAAATCCTCCCTTTTAACAATATCGGAGTTTTCTAACAGAAAATCCCTTTCCCTCACAGAATCCCTCACCACAGAAAACTGTCCATTGGCAAGGTACCTTAATCCACCATGTATGAGCTTTGAGGATCTGCTGCTCGTACCAAAAGCAAAATCATTCGCATCTATTAATGCAACATCCAGATCTAAGGAAGAGAGTGTGTTGAATACCCCAGCCCCAGTAATGCCCCCGCCAACTATGAGCACGTCCACTCCCTTTTTAAGCCTCTCAACATACTCCTTCCTTTTTTTGAATACTTCCTGCATACATGTGCATATGAAATGTGATATAATATTCTAACCTTTTTTCAATCTTTTTGCGGTTTCTGGGAGGAATATAACACTGATTGACCCTATCACCCATACAAGTGCAAATAGTAATAGGGCACTGTTAAAGGCAATTAATGCAGGGAGATAGGGGCCGATTATCATCCCCACCCTGGCAAGTGAAGTGCAGGAGCCCGTGGCAGTGGCCCTGTTTCCCTCTCCAAAGATCTCTGGGGTATAGGCATATATCACACCCCATGCACCAAGGTTAAAGAAGTTGAGTGCTGCACCCGAGCTTAAAAGAGTTAAAGTATCTCTCGACAATGAAAAGATTATTGCCGATACCGCAGATAGAATCATAAATGATGAAAATGTGATCCTTCTTCCTATTCTTTCAACAAGGTATGCTGCCGCAAAATAACCTGGTACTTGGAAAAGTGTCATCAACAGTGAAAATTCAAAGGACTTAAAGACAACAAAACCCCTTGATATTAACTCTGAGGGTATCCAAAGAAGAAATCCATAATATCCAAGAGCAATGGAAAACCATGCTAGCCACATGGGGAATAATCTCCTACCCTCCATTTTTAACAATATATGGATTGATCTTTTCTCCTGTTTCCTAAAGGGTTCCGGAACTGCCCTTCTTATGTAAATAACATATAGTGCAGTTATGGAAAGGGACCACATTAGAACTGAATATCCTATAATGGGTAGAATGAAAGTGGCAAGAACACCTGCGATTATTGTGCCGTAGGACCAAAAGCTCTCAAGTATAACAACGTTTTGACCCCTCTGTTCCGGTCTTGAAAGCTCTGAAACCAGTGTGGAAACAACCGGAAGCTCTCCACCCAATCCAAGACCCATAAGGAACCTGATATAAATTAATGAATATGATGATGTAAAGAATCCCATTATGCCAGCAAATATGCTATATATTAAAAGTGTGATCATAAATGTTCTTCTCCTTCCCCACCTGTCCGCTAGATAACCAAATATGATTGCACCAAAAAATAGACCTAAATTGTTTGCAAGGATTACATTTGCCTTTTCTAATGGGATCCAGCCATAGTGCTCCCCAAGAAAGGCAACAATGTAAGAAAGGATCAAAATGTCCATTGCATCAAACATCCATCCCAGTCCTGTTGAAATCAGTAGTCTGAATCTTGAGACCTCTGCCATGCATCGAACATGTGTTCGAAGTATTTTAGATTTTTCATATTTACAAGTGTTATGAAATGTTAAGAGGAGGAGATCCATAAACATTTTATTACTCCTATAAAAAAAATTGAAAACAGATTGGATAATTTAAAATCGAAAAATATTTGCCTTAGAATTAATTCAGGTATTCATAAAAGGATAGAGGGAAAGGAACTGCGATTATTTTAATACTACAATTAAAAAATCCTTAAATCTCAATAAATCTTTCCCATCAGAAATGTAAAAAATAAGTATATAAGGAGTTGCCCACAATGTCCAGAATTAAGATAGACAGGATCATAATCGATACCACCATTGCCCATTTCATAAATGATGGTCTCTCATACCTTCCATTTTTCCTAATAATAATGATCAAGGAAAACTACAACCTTTCATTCTTTTCACAATCAATGATACTTATGAGTTATTACATAGGCAGTGCATTTGTTTCTCCCTATATGGGAAGATACATAGACAAGACGAAGAAAAAGGGGCTGCTTATGGGCATTGGTATGTTCCTCTTCAGTGTTTCATTTCTTCTCCTTGTACCACCATATCCATACAGCATAGCAATACCCTCATTCATGGCATCAATGTTTATAATAAGCATATTTTCAACAATATACCACCCGATTGGTTCTATGATATTAAACTTCAGGTACAGGGAATATGCTGGAACTGTTCTGGGTATAAATGGAATAGGTGGGAGCTTTGGTAGGGCAATTTTCCCTGTTATAATGGAGGGTTTTCTTGCCCTGTTTAATAAGAATTTTATACTTTCAATTATATCAATATCATTTATAATGGGTGTAATATCACTTTACGTTGCATATGACCTGAGAAATGAGGAGATATTTGTAGAGAAAAAGATCAAAAAGAATGTTTTCAAATTTTCCCTACCAATTACATTCTTTCTTATTGCTACAATACTCAGGAATACTGCAATCCAGGGTGGTTTTAACCTCTTACCTGCCTTTCTAAATACCACCCTTCAATATTCATCATTTCTAATAGCAATAATACTGTTCATTGCTAATTCAACCGCAATAATTGGGCAGCCCTTTCTTGGTTATCTATCGGACAGGTATGGTGGAAAAAAGATGTTAATTGTAACATCCTTGATACCAGGGATTCTATTGATTGTATTAATGTTCTTCTCAAATGTTTACATTGTTTCAATAATATTTATTGTAACATATTTCTTCGGTATGTCAAATTTTCCACTTTTGATGGTCTTTGTTGGTGAACTTTCCAGTGATGAGGAGCTTGCAGAGAACTCAGCAATAATATTTGGGCTTGGTGGAGGAATAGGTGGTGCAATTGGATCCTTTGCCATAGGCATGCTTGCGCAGATTCTGAATATCTATATGGCATTCATAATAATAGGTATAATATCCATTGCAGGCTCCATAATGATGTTCTACATCCCCAAAAAACCTTAAAATATCTAATTTGCATGTTAAAGTATGGAAAAGGCAAGCGTTGCAATAATTGGTGGAAGTGGTATAGGTGAAATTTTTGAAGAAATTGAAAAAATAATTGTTCACACACCCTATGGTTCACCCTCTGACTATATTAGCATTGGCAAGATCTCTGGAGTTACCCTTGCATTCCTTCCAAGGCATGGGAAGGGCCACAGGATACCTCCTCACAAGATTAACTACAGGGCCAATATTTTCGCGCTTAAGGAGATAGGCATAGAGAAGGTGATAGGTATAAGTGCGGTAGGATCACTTAAGGAGAATTTGAGGCCTGGGGATCTTGCAATTGTTTCACAGTTCATCGATTTTACAAAAAAGAGAGAATATACATTCTATGATGGACCTAAGGTAGTTCACATCTCCATGGCAGATCCATTCTCTGAGGACATGAACAACATACTTTCTAAAAATGCAAAGAATCTTGGCTTCAGGGTGCATGAGAATGTCACTTACATATGTATAGAGGGCCCAAGATTTTCTACAAGGGCAGAATCAAGGATGTTCAGGAACTTTGCAGACATAATTGGTATGACACTAGTGCCTGAAATAAATCTCGCAAGGGAATTGGGGATGTGCTACAGCACACTTGCAACAATAACAGATTATGATGTATGGTCTGAAAAGCCAGTCACGGCAGAAGAGGTAATGAAAATAATGAGGGAGAATGAGTACAAGGCAAAGGAGGTAATTAAAAATTCAATTAAGGAGATTAATGAACTAGACTCAAAAAAATGTAAAAAAGTATTAGAGGAGTCGGGAGTTTAAAAAAATTCGTCATAAAATTTATCATATTCGATATTTTTTTAATTAATCTAAAATTAATTCTGTAAAAGAAGAAAAATATTTTATATTGAAATTTGATTACGATATTCGGTGATATCATGAAGAAGGTGCTGATACTTGGCGGTGGTGGATGTGGAATTATACTTGCAAACTCTCTAAATCTTAATGATTATGACATTACAATTATAGATAAGAATGAATATCATTATTACCAGCCATGGTATTTGTATGTTGCATTTAAGGGTTCAAACAGGAAAATATGGAAGAGAATCCCCGAGTTAATAAAGCCTGGTGTTAAGTTCTTTAAGGATGAGGTTACAGAGATTAACCTGAACGATAGATATGTAAAAACAATATCTGGAAAGAAGTTTGATTATGATTTTGTTACAATATGTACTGGAACGGCACCCGATGTTTCAGGAATACCGGGGCTTGAGGAGGTACACAATGAATACGGAGATTATCATAGCACATATGAGAATGCAAAGAGGCTATGGAGCAAGTTTAAGGACTTCAATGGTGGTACCTTTGTCCTTGCTCAAGCAAGCACAATATGCAAATGCCCTCCTTCAATGCTTGAGGGAATTTTAATGGCTGAGGAGTACATTAATAAAAAGGGATTGAAGGATAAGACCAAGTTTGTTTTTCTTACCCCATTTCCCAGGGCCTATCCTGCAGAACCAATGAACAGGGTTGTGGAACCAATTGTAAAGGAGAGGGGGATTGAGGTAATACCATTCTTCAACTTAGACAGTGTGGATCCTGTGAATAAAAAGATAATATCAATGGAGGGGGAAGAGGTAAAATATGACTTCCCAGCAATAGTACCCCCGTGCAGGGGAGTAAAGATAAAGTATGAACCAGAAAATGTTCTTGATGATGATCGTTTTGTTAAGGTGGACAAGTATACAATGAAGGTAATAGGGTTCGATGATGCATTTGCCCTTGGTGACACAAACAATCTTCCAACATCCAAGACAGGTGTCACAGCACATCTGGAGGCAAAGGTGGTAGCAGATATGTTTCACGGGCTTGATTCAAAATTCAATGGAAGGATAAACTGTCCATTTGACCTTGGTTATGGCCTAGGAACATTTGTGATAGCTGATTATGACCATCCAGTTGTTCCATATCCTCCAGACAGGCTAAAGCATCTAATGAAGATGATGATGGCAAGGATATACTGGATGACTCTACAGGCTCAGATTGACAATATATTCGATCTATACTTCGATCTTACAAAGCCAGAAAAACTCCTTGAGCTTTATGGGGCAGAAGAAAAAGTATAAAAAAATTTTATAATTTTCCAGGCTCTATAATTTCAAGTGCCTTGTTTGCCTTCTGTGCTATACTCTTTACCATCTCATCGTTAAGAGCATCCAGGAGTGCTGAAAGCATTGTTAGCAGGTCGATGAGCTTGTCGAATGTTCCATTGTTAAACATATAGATTACCTTTTCTATTATGGATGATATCTTTGTTATATCTAGCATGCCCTTCCTATCAAGCTCAATGATCTTATCAACTAGTATGAAGAGCCTAGAACCCATCTCAAGTACATATCCCTTATATTCCTCAGAGTTAAGAAGATCAACAAGGGCAGATGCTAGCTCTATCAACTGTGGAGATAGTAAGGATAGGAGCTTCTCTAACGTTCCTTCCTTCATCATTACCAAGAGCTTCTCAAGCAGCCTTGATATTGAACTCAGATCTACATAGCCCTGCTTTTGAAGCTCAAATAATCTATCAAGAAGAACAGTCGATTTTGACAGAAGATCCACAAGCTGGTCAAGTATTCCCTTCTTCTGCAGATCAAGAACAATATCCAATAATTTGAATACTGAGCCATCCTGCAGGAGTTTGAGGAGCGAGTCAAGGGTCCTGTCTAAGAGGTTTCCTTCTAGAAGCTTCTGTAAAGTTCCCTTCTCTGACATGTCCTGTACCTTAAAGTACAGCTTTTCTGCACTCTTGTCCTTTGACATTATTTCAAGAATGCCAAGGAGTTTGTCAATTGTCCCATCCTTCTGAAGCTCAATCACCTTGTTTATTACCCTCACCAGCTCATCCCTTTTAACAAGGTCCATTAGCTCCAAAAGTGAATGTGTATTTTTGTTTGCCACATCGGTTTTCTTTACCATATTTCATCACCTCATATCTCCGCCTTTGCGGACATTCCCCAGTAGAGTTCATTATACAATATCTTCATCCATTTTGCATATTTAGAAGGTAATGATACCACTGGAGGCTTTGTGTAGGTCATGTATAGATAGCCTGCCTCGTCCATGCTATGCATTATAAAGCAGAATGCACTTCCATCATACCTGTAAACTGTGCCTGACTTCCTTATCCTTGATGCAATATTTTTAGCCACAACAGATGCCTGGTATTCGGCAACTGAGCCAGCCTTTGGCACACCCTGAATATCTGTAATATCCCCAAGAAGATACATGTTGTCATATGTTGTGGACCTTAGTGTAAAGGGATCTGTTGGGACCCACATGTTTGCAAGGCCAGAGTCCCTAACTACCTTTGGTGAAATATGCGGGGGTATTGCAATAAAAAGATCGTATTTGATCTCAATATTCTCCTTTGAATATATTATCTTTTTCTCGGGATCCACCCTTGTAACATTGAAAGGAGAGATTATCTTTATACCCTTCTCCACCATCCATCTCTCTCCAATTGGACTTACTGCTGGATGCTGGTGTGTACCCTTTAGAGGGAAGAAGTATTCAAACTTTGCATCCTTTTTCTCCTTTATGAAAAGGTCATGGAGAGCAAATAATATTTCATATTGGGCCACAGGGCATTTGTAAGGGAGAGATGTAACGCCAACAACAATATTTCCAGACTTGAATTCATACAAGGCATCCCTGAGCTTAATTGCGTCATTCATGGTGTAGAAGTTATATGATCCCTCCTTAAGCCCTGGTATTGCATCGGGATAGGGTACTGATCCTAGGGCTATCACAATATAATCGTAATCCCATACTTTACCATCTTTGGTCTGTAGTTTGTTTTCATTTGCCATTATTTTTACTACCTCTCCCTGATCCCCATAATAGAATTTTATCTTTTCATCAAGTAACTCCCTTTCCCTTCTTACAAAATGCTCTGGTTCCTCTTCACCAAGTGCAACAAACAAATACCCTGGCTGGTAATAGTGGTACTCACTCTTATCAAGAACTACAATTTCAATTTCTCCCCTATCAACCAGGTCTGAAAGTAGCCTTGAAAGTCTATTTGCCACTATTGTTCCTCCTGCACCACCACCAACAATAATAATCCTCATGAAAATCACTGAATAAGGTAAAAGGAATTTATGTATATTAATTTATTTTTAAAAATTACTCTGTAAATAAACTAATTGCTAACTTTGAGCAATTATTAAGAAATAGATCTTTTCAAAATAATTGTAAGTACTGCCAAAGAAAGATTAAATTAGAGATCACTGGAAGAATGTGATTATAACATTAAAATTTCAATCAAATCTCCCGAATAGTTTAATATACATTTCCATGTTTTCATTTTTATGGAAATTGGATTAAAGTTAAAGGCGAATATAATAAAGGAATACCTTCAGGGTAGCAGTTTAAACGATTTATCAATAAAATATAATATAGATATCGAATCTTTAAAAAAGATAATAAATGAATGGATCCATGGATATTTCAAGGTATACGAGGATGATTATTATCTGAGACAAATCACATCACTCATGATGGAAAAGGATATAACCATTGAAGATCTTGTTCAGGGCTATTACTATTTTAAACTTTTCAATGACATGGAGAAGGAGGATGTTGTGCGTTTCATAATTTCTTTAAAGAAGCTTGATGAGGAAAAAAGGAGATCCTTGATTGAAAATTCATTAAAGATGTTAAAATTGAACAAATATTCAGGAATAGACTATTCGGAGATACCGTCCGCCCTGGATAGAATGGTAGCAAGGGGTAGGGAGCTCAAGGCCACAATAGACAGCTATGAGAAGGAGATTGCTGAATTGGAGAATAAAAAGAGGGAAATTGATAATGAGCTAAGGGATTTGGAGAAGGAGTTTGAAAAAAGGAAAAGGGAGATGGATATACTTTTATTTATGGAAAAGAGTTTAGAGCTAAAGTATGATGAAATTAAAAATTTCATCTCAGAGGCAAAAAACATTAATTTCAGCAGTAGGGATCTAATGGAGGTATCAAATGCACTCAAAGCACTGAGAGAGAGGGGGATGGGTATAGAACAATTCATAAGGTCCGTGGACTACCTTGATAAACTTATGGAGATGGGTTTTTCAATCTCTCTAATAAAGGATCTTGAGCAGGATCTCGAGGGTAGGGGAGTAAATATACAGAAATATCTTAGGGAGATTGATGATGTTATAGAGGATAAAATGGCCTATGAAAAAAAGGTAGAGGATCTAAAAAAAGAGGCAAAGTCGCTTGAGAACCAGATAAGATCAATGAGGAACGAAATAAAAGAATACTTTAAAAAGGTAAAGCCAAAGATGAAATAATTGTATTCATTCCATGACTTATGCACTGCAGGATGTTTGTTTCCAATGGTGATAGATATTTCAATTCCAGGCTATACCGGGCACTTCTTTTCGCCTCTGAAAGGGATGTTTTTCTTGAAAACAGGTCGCACAATTCTGGCTGGGGGATGGCAATTCTCTCTGATGGCAGGGAAATATATTTAAGGAGCCTCACACCAATATATGAGGATATTATTCCTCTTAACATATTCCCTGAAAGGTCGCATGCCCTGATACATGCGAGGCTTGCCTCAACTGATGAACCCACCAGGCTAGCGGATGACTCACATCCCTATAGGATAGGTGGCGAACACACCATATACATTGCCCATAATGGACATTTGAGAAAGGAGATAATTGGTAAAGAATTTAACATTGAGTATAGAAATAAGAATGATACTGAGGTACTTGCACTTTTACTATCATACATGGAGGGTGATCCATACAATAGAATAAGGAAGACTATTGACATTGTTTATGATCTTGGGGCAAATGAGACCTTGAATCTCCTATTTCTAGTAAATGGAAGGGAATATGTGAAATTCTACTATTATTCAGATTTCAAATCGAAAGAAAAATACCTAACTCTTTTCAGATATGTGAATGGTGCAAACGTTGCAATAATGTCCTCCACTGTTGCATACTATTTAAACTTAATAGATGAAAATCTTAAAATATTATCCGGGAATGTTGAGCCTGTTGAAAGAATGAAGCTAATGGAGGGTTGATTTCCATGGAATACAAGGGTATTATAACTCCCATGATTACGCCTGTTAAGAAGAATGAGATCGACTTCGAATCCATTGGCATATTGGTTGATTTCTTGTTAAGAAATGGTATTGAGGGTGTTTTCCCGGGCTCATCCACTGGCGCATTCACACTTTTTTCGATGAAGAGGCATTGGGAAATACTTGAATTTGTTTCCAAAAATGTTAATGGAAAGCTCGCTCTAGTAGCTGGAATAGGCAGGAATAACCTGGAAGACACTATAGAAACTGGTAAAAAAGCGAAGGATCTTGGTTACACAGGTGCTGTAGTAATTACACCTTTTTATCTAAAATTCAATCAGGATGATCTCTATAGATATTATTCCATGGTGGCTGAAAAAGTGGACCTTGACATATTCGTTTACAACAATCCAGATCTCTCTGGAAATTTTATTGAGCCATCGACCATAGCAAGGCTCATGGAGAATTTTTCAAACATTGTTGGTGTAAAGGACAGTTCAGGGGATATGAGAAAGTTTAACCTTTATTTTACAGAGCTTCCCAGGGGGAGGTACATTTTCCAGGGAAGGGACGACCTCCTTTATCCATCTTTATTACTTGGTGCATCCGGTGGAGTCTGTGGTACAAGCAATTTCTCACCCCTAATACATGAGATTTATAAAGAAAGAAGCATTGAAAAGCATTTTAAAATTGTCAATGTGATGAAAATCCTAAGAAAATACAATACAATGAGTTACACATACCTTTTCTGGAGGCTTGTAAGAAATAAAGATTATAATGATTATGCAATTTTTCCATACTCAGAATTAAAAAAAGAAGAAAAAAATGATATTGAAAATGTTATAAAATTACTTACCATTTAAGCATTTTTTCTAGGTTCTTTGCGATTGCATCTATGAAATCCTCTGTATAAACCACCTTACTCCCTGGCATTTCTGATATTCTTGCAATATCCTGTGTAACTATATTATCTTCCTCTATTGTTTTTATTGTTGCCCTTTCAAGTGCCTCAGAGAATTTCACAAGCTCTGGCAAAGAATCCAGCTCCCCTCTTCTCTTTAGACCCCTTGTCCATGCGAATATGAGTGCTGTGGGGTTTGAAGATACCTTTTCACCCTTAATATACCTGTAATAATGTCTCTGTACTGTTCCATGTGCGGCCTCAGAAAGATAATAGCCCTCAGGTGACATAAGCTCTGAAGTCATCAATGCGAGTGTTCCAACGTATGCAGTTGAAACAAAATCTGAAAATACGTCCCCATCGTAGTTCTTGCAGGCCCAGACAAATCCACCCTCTGATCTTACCACCCTTGCCACAGCATCGTCTATTAGATAATAATTGTAATTAATTCCTGCCTTTTGAAATTCTTCCCTGAATTCGTTCTCATAGATGGAATTGAATATCTCCTTGAACCTAGCATCATAGACCTTTGATATTGTATCCTTAGTTGCAAACCAGAGGTCAAGCCTGCTCATAAGTGCATATTTAAAAGATGCCCTTGCAAAGCCCTGGATTGACTTATCAAGGTTATAGAAACCCTGGAGTACACCAGGACCCGGGAACCTAGGGAACTGCACCCTTTTTTCCATACCCCCATCGGACTTGAAGTATATCTCTGCCTGGCCAGGCGAATCAAACCTTATTCCTACACCATCGTATATATCACCGAATGCATGCCTTGCCACAACTATTGGCTTTTTCCAGAAACGTACAGCAGGTATTATGTTCTTGATGGGAATAGGTGCCCTGAACACGGTCCCATCAAGTATTCTCCTGATTGTTGCATTTGGGCTTGGCCATTCCTTTTTAAGGTTGAATTCCTTAACCCTCTCAGCATTTGGTGTAATTGTTGCACATTTTATTCCCACACCCCATCTCTTCACCGCCTCTGCTGCCTGAAATGTTACCTGATCGTTTGTCTTATCCCTGTTCAAAACGTGAAGATCATAATATTCGCTCTTTAAATCGACAAAAGGCAAAATTAGCTTTTCCTTCACCCATGCCCACATTACCCTTGTCATTTCATCCCCGTCAATCTCAACCACTGGATTTTTCATCTGTATTTTATTCCTCATGAGATCACCAGGAGTATATGTTAATTATGTAATAAAATATTTTTTATCTCAATCCTTTTTACTATTATGTTCCTGGTACATGATGAAAGGCCCCTAAGATACTCCTTCAAGAATCATCCATTCTCTTCGGAGAAGGCAAGGAGGGCAGGGGGGATATTAATAAGGGAGGGCATTGTGGAAAGATTGGATGCCTTTGAATATCCAGAGGATATTCTCTACCTTTTCCATAAATATAAATATGTAAGTTTTGTAAAAAATAAATCAATAGATGGAAGGGGGTACATTGATTATGGTGATACTCCTGCATACCCAGGGATACACCAGGATGCGTTATGGGTAGTGAGGGCTACATTGACTGCAATAGACACTGCCCTTGAAAGGAATGATGTTGCAATCAACCTTAATGGTGGTTTACACCATGCCTCAAGGGATCATGGATCTGGCTTCTGTGTTTACAATGATGTTGCAATTGGAATAAGTTATCTTTTGAACAAGGGGATAAAAAATATACTTTACGTGGACATAGATGCCCACCACGGGGATGGTGTTTTCTATGGTTTCATAGATAACCCTGATGTTTACATAATTGATTATCATGAAGACCCTAGATCGCTCTTCCCTGGGACTGGCTATGAATATGAGACTGGCGAGGGAGAAGCAAAGGGAACTAAGAGGAATGTAATAAGAGAGCCATTTTCAACAGAGATTGACATGGGCGAGCTTGATGATTTTGTGAAGGGGAGATCATTCAATTTTATAATAATGCAGATTGGTGCCGATGGCCTTGAGGGGGATCCACTTACTCATCTTAAATATAGAATAGAATCCTACGTAAAAATAGTTAATAAGGTATTTGAATTATCTACGAAGATGTGCAATAAAAGGCTTGTATTGCTTGGTGGAGGCGGATACTCTATAGAGAATTCTGTAAAGGCATATGTGAAGGCAATAGGTTCACTGGTGGGTCATGCATGAAAATTGGATTTATAGTCAATCCTGTTGCAGGAATGGGCGGTAGTGTAGGACTGAAGGGTACTGACAACCTTTATGAGGTGGCATTAAGGCTTGGTGCAAGAGAGGTTTCTCCAAACAGGGCAGTGGAATTCCTGAAGAAATCTAAGGATTTTTTAATGGGACATGAGATAATTACCTGTGGCGGTAAGATGGGGGAAACGGAGCTTCTAGAATCAGGTTATTCAAACTTTAGTGTTATTTATAAAACATCAGGGAAAACAAGCAGGATAGATACTGTGGAATGTGCAAAAAGAATGATCGATGCCTCTATAATAATATTTGTTGGGGGTGATGGTACTGCAAGGGACGTTATGGATTCAGTTGACATGAAGGTACCAGTTCTTGGAATACCCAGCGGTGTAAAGATGTACTCTGCAGTTTTTGCCTCATCAATAGATTCTGCAAAGGAGCTCATCAGGGCCTTTATAGACGGAAACACTAGCCTTGAGGAAAGGGAGGTGCTGGACATTGATGAGGATAAATACAGGAGGAACGAGTTTTCAACAAGGCTCTATGGCTACCTGAAGGTGCCTGTATTTGGCAGGTTTTTACAAAACAGCAAGGCAGAGATTTATTCAACGGATGATGAGGAGGACAAACAGGGCATAGCCGAATTCTTTATAGACAATATGGAGAATGATGCACTCTATCTTCTTGGCCCAGGCACAACAGTTAAAAAGATATGCTCACTACTTGGAAAGGAATGTACGCTCCTGGGATTCGATGCACTCTATGGTAATGAAATAATCGCAAGGGATTTAAACAGCAGGTCCATAGAGGAGCTAATTAAAAAATATAATAAATTTTATATTGTTCTTTCACCCATTGGAAACCAGGGCTTTATAATTGGTAGGGGGAACCTTCAACTCACACCTGATATATTAAAAAATGTAAAGAAAGAAAATATAATAATACTTGCTACACCACAGAAGCTTTCAAACCTTGACAGGTTTCTTATTGATGCGGGGGATGAAAATGTTTCAAGGATGCTTTCAGGTTATTATAGAGTGATTACAGGGTATGGAAGGATAAGGATGTTCCCTGCAGAGTATGGTTATTAAATTTCCTCAGGATGCTCTATTCCCATTGTTTCAAGAAGATCGCCCATCACAATCCTAAATGCATAAACAAGGCCAAGCCTGTTTTGTTTAATATCCTCACTTTCCCTAAGTACGGGGCACTGGGAATAGAATATGTTAAAGGAAGATGCAAGATCAACAGCGTATTTTGCCACCTTATAGGGTCTAAGTTCCCTTGCAGAATCCAATATTATCTCCTGGTAATTTAGTAGATTCTTTACCAATGAAATCTCAGATGGATCCCTTAAAAGATTTCTTGAGAAATTACCCTTCCACGATTCCTTCCTGAGTATTGAAGATGCACGAGCATAGGAGTACTGGAGGAATGGGGATGAATCACCTTCAAAGTTAAGTGCCTCCTCCCATTTGAAAACAAGCTTCTTTTCACTCTGTATCTTGAGAATGTTAAATCTTACCGCACCTGTCCCTATTTTTTCGGCAAGTGAACTAATTTCCTCCTCCTTTAGGTCACTCCTCCTCTTTATAATTTCCTCCCTTGCCTTATCAACCGCCTCGTCTATCAGGTCATCCAAATAAACTACCCTTCCCCTCCTTGTACTCATCCTCCCCTCTGGAAGTGAAACAAAGGAATAAAAAACTGTCCTTATAGAAATATCTTTCTTTATCTTTTTTAGTACCTGAAGCAACATCTCTGCATGTGGCTTATGGTCTTCACCCAGGACATCTATTAGCTCATCCCCCATCTCAGACTTGACCAAATGGTATGCAATGTCCCTTGTGAAATAGAGTGAAGTTCCATCCTTCCTTATAAGGAATACCTTCTCCTTCTTCCCCCTTACCTCCACCTCTATGTAATAAGCACCCTCCTCCTCCTTAATTTCATCCTTCAAAAGCTCAAGAACACGTTTCACACTACCATTCAGTATAAGCTCCGTCTCCCAATAAAATTTATCAAATCTCACATTTATCCTTGAGAGTGTTTCCCTAATCCCGTCAAGAACCTTTCCAAGTATCTCCCTGTTCTCCATTATTATCTTTTCGTTACCACCCTCAACATCCATCATTATTTTTTCAACTTCTTTTGCAATATCTGGATTTTTTTCCATCAACTCATTGGCCTTCTGGTAGTACGGTACAAGCATGTGATCCAACTTTTTCTCATTCACATCTAACTTGATATTTTTATATCCATAAACAAGTATTGCGCTCTGTCTACCTGCATCGTTCACATAATAGTGTGTCTCAACATCATATCCACATTTTCTGAGAATTCTTCCAATGGTATCACCTATTATTGGGTTCCTTCCCCTACCAACATGCAATGGACCTGTGGGATTTGCGCTTGTATGCTCAAGGATTACCCTTATATTTTTCTTCTCAAAATTAAGTGCTTCACTACCCCTTTCCCATATATTCCTTATGAATTCCTCTGAGAGTGAAAGATAATCAACATAAAAATTAAGATAATTGCCTGAGACCTCCATCTTTTCAATATTTTCTAACCTTATTGAATCAATTATTTCTCTCCCTATATCTGCAGGATCCCTCCTTAAAAATTTAACAAGATCAAAGAGTGGATATGAAAAATCACCGTAGCCCTCTGGTGGCTTTTCAATATTTATCTTAATATCAATTGAGTATTTTTCCCTTACAGCATTTTTTATTGCATTTTTGATATTTTCCTTTATAATTTCTATAGAGGGCATATTTAGTTATTGAATTGTAATTAAAAATTGTTTTGGTTTTTTAATTAAATTCCCTGAAATAATAAATTTATGGAGATTGATTTGCTTATTAATAAATAAATTTGTATAATAATTTCTCGAAAGAGATCATATGGAAAAAATCTCACCTATGAACCTAGATCTTTCAAGGACCTTTAACCTGTTGATGTTCCCTGGAACACCTAACTTTTTCACATTAACTATTGAATCAATATAATCCTCAAATTCCTTTTCACTTATTTCCTTTATTTTTAATGTGCCTATATTCTTAAACATTACCTTTTTACCATAGCCAACAATCTCCTTTCCAGTGATCTCCAGGTAATCAATGTTTGATATTACCATGGCCTGTGATTCCTTTAAACCCTGTATGAATTGCTCTCCAGTTTCTTTTATTGTGGATGATGCTGATAAAAATAGCCTGTATGCATCGTTTGTAATCTCTCCTATTGTCTTCCCAGACTCCCTTGCAATGTCCTTTATTCTATCATATAGGTCCTTCTTCACTCCCTTTACAGATATTGTTTCATCATTTGCCATAATTATGGATAATCATTACTGGTTTATAAGATTATCGGTAATCCAGATTACCAGAAAATATAAAACAATTTGTTTCACAAAAAATATTTTAAAGAGGAAGAACATATTGAATTTGGCAGGTTCGGATTAGGTTTCAATCTGCCACTATGGTAAAATTTAATGCGCATGTGAAGGTACTTTCGGACGAAGGAATAAGGGAGGAGATGAAGAGGATAGGGGTGGCAAAGGAAGGGCAGGAGATAATGGAAAACAAGGCAAAATTTTTTATATTAAAATTGGAAAACATTCCAATAAAGGATGCAATAATTTTAAAGCAGGAATCCCTAAGCTTGGGAATGGACTGTGCTGTCTCCTGGAACGTTGTTTCACTCAAGACTGAAAAAACGGATGCCCTCCTATTTGGTACTAAAAAACAGTTTGATTTTCTTTCAAAGAAGATGTTTGTCCAGCCCTTCAACGGAAGGGAAATAAGTGAGGAGATAAATGAGGCAATTTCAAATTTTGAAAATGATCACTATGTCTGGAGGTTCAGGGATGATTCTCTTGATCTAAGTAAAGTGAGGATAATGGGCATTCTCAATGTGACCCCTGATTCATTCTCCGACGGTGGCATGTATATGAAAAGGGAAAGGGCACTGGAGCATGCGAAAAAGATGGTGGAAGAGGGCGCTGACATAATTGATATAGGTGCTGAAAGTACAAGGCCTGGATCAAGGCCAATTGACTCAAAAGAGGAGATTTCAAGGCTTTCACCAGTTATTGATGATATCACTTCTCTTCCAGTCCCTGTTTCCGTAGATACCTACAAGCCTGATGTGGCAGAATTTGCGCTTGAGCATGGTGCAAAGATAATAAATGATATATATGGCCTTGGTAAGGAGGGTATGCTTGATGTGGTAAAAAGGTACAATGCAGGTATAATAATAATGCACATGAAGGGTGAGCCATCCACAATGCAGCAAAATCCCACGTATGAAAATGTTACATCTGAGATCATATATTTCTTGAGGGAAAGAACGTTATATGCAATAGGAAATGGTATAAGGAAGGAGAACATTGCCATAGACCCAGGGATTGGATTTGGTAAAAGGATAGAACATAATATTAAAATACTAAGGGAATTGCAATCATTCAAGTCCCTGGGCTTTCCAATAGTTGTTGGTGTTTCCAGGAAAGGTTTTATTGGTGAAATACTTGGGAAGGATGTAAATGAGAGGCTAATAGGATCCATAGCCTCTGCTCTTTTTGCTATAACCAATGGTGCCTCAGTGATAAGGGCACATGACGTTAAGGAAACAAAAGAGGCAATACGCATGCTGGAGGCACTAAGGGGATGAAATGCCCAGTCTGCTATGCCTCTCAAGAAATTTACGATAACGAGGTAGTGCACGTTTGCCCATATTGTGACGCAATCCTTATTTATGATGGTAGATCCCTGAGGAGGATAGACAGGTTCCCATGGTGGATTAAGAGGAGGAGAAAAGTTGAGGGCTTTACAGGTCTTGTTATTACAGAAAAGAATGAGCTTTATTTCAAATACACTGGAAGATGGATACTTAACGAAGATTATTACCTATTTTCAAAGAATAATGAGAGGGGTAGAATGGATGAGAATGTGATTGAAATATATGGGAGTTTTCCAATTCTTGCCTTCCCTGGAATAGGTATAGGCGTTGAGAAAGGCAAAGATATAAAGATTATGCACCCAGGCGGATCAGCAATCTTTAAGAGAATTGAGGAATGATCTCACCTTTTCCTTGAATTCCTCAAGCGTACCTTCATTAACTATAAAATAATCACTTTTTGATATTACATTGCCAAGGCCCCAGGAAAGTTCTCTCCTATCTCTCTCCTCAAATTCTTCTATGTTTTTTACATCATCCAACCTACCCCTATTTATTATCCTCTGAAACCTTGTTTTTTCAGAACTGAGTATTGCAACAAGTACAAGCTTTTCTCCAAGGTTTTTCTTAAAAAATTCCACCTCTTCCCTGTTCCTTATACCATCCACCACTGTCTTTTTATTCTTTATTTTTTCTAAAGTCCTCCTTGCCCATATGTCCATTCCCTTTGTCTCCCTTTCACTTGATGCAACGCTCCCCACATTCTTTTCATTAAGCTCTAGCCCCAACGAAGTTGTATAATTTCTCACAACATCCCCCATACTTACTACTTCCCATCCAAGCTCCATTGCCACCTTTTTAAATTCCTCCTTTCCCGAACCAGGCATGCCAACAAGGAGAACTATCATTTGCTATGGAAAATGATGATGATGGTAAAATACTTTCTATCCCCCTGCCACTGGAGGGAAAATTGAAACTGTATCCGTATCCTCTAGCTCTGTTTCTAGATTATTAAGATAAATTATATTTTTTCCATTCTTGAGTATTATTACCCCCTTCCTGAAACCGTTTGAGTCATAGAGTGCCTTTCTAAATTCTTCACCATACTTGTTTAAAATTATTTCAAGAAGATCCCCTATTTTCCTTGCCTTAATATCCTCTTCCTGTTTACCCGTAATTTTTCTGAGTGTGGCGAAATATTGGACCTTCATAAAAAAAATTATAGCTGGAGAGATTTTAATTTTTCCTCCGTAGGTTTACCATCTGGTGTCCAGCCCCTTGCAGCATAGTAATCCTTGAGAAGCCTGTCGAGGGGCACAACACTGCCCTTGTTTGGTCCGTCTGGCATAGGCTCCTTTAACATCCTTGGCGGAAGTGTATCATCCTTACCGGTGAAGCCTGCCCTCAGGTCATAAAGCCTCTCAAGGTTCCATATCCTCTCACCAGCAAGCATCATCTCCTCGGTGGTATAATTAAGGCCAGTAACTACATTCAATAGCTCCCTGTAATCGTCGGCACCAAGGGCAAAGGAGGTAAAGAGACATAGTCCAGAGGAGTCTATCACGGCTGTAAGATCCTGGAACATCTTTGTGTATGCCCCCTTACCCTCCACCTTCAGTGGATCCAATTTCTCAGGTATTCCCAGTATCTCTGGGGATATCATGTATCCCCTCACATGGCATCCACCGCGGTTGCTTGTTGCATATTCAAGAGCATGACCGTATGCACCTCTGGGATCATATGCAGGTAGTTCCTGCTTTTTTGCACTCATTGAGAGCTCAGGATGCCCATAAGATTCTGCAAGCCTGTAGGAGCCCTCAGCTAGCTTGTTTCCAAAACCCTTCCTGAAGGCTACAAGCTCAGTTGCCTTTACAAGGGTATCTGCATTTCCCCATGTTAAATCAAGACCATCAAGCTCTTTTTTGTTTATGTAACCCTTTTCATAAAGTTCCATTGCAGCTGCAAGCGTGCCTCCAAATGAGATTGTATCAATACCATATTTATCACAGTAATAGTTTGCCTCTATCACCTTCTGAAAATCCTTCACATTTAAATCAGCACTCATTGTCCAAAGTGATTCATATTCTGGACCCTCACTATCAAGATCATCAAGCCTTGTTACCCTTCCACAGGCGATTGGACATGCAAAGCATGCCTTATTTTTTATAAGATACTTTTCAGACATTGATTCACCGCTCAGCTCGTTCGCATGCTCCCACTGTCCAAACTGGAAATTCTTGGTTGGATATAGGCCCTGTGAATTTATTATGTTTACAAGAACGGCCGTACCGTATGATGGTAGACCCTGTGAAGTAACAGGATTCTCCTTAATTTTCTTCAGCTTATCCTTTAAAACATTTGTAAATTCATCCTTTTTTGCAATTGTTATCTTTCCTGTACCCCTTACAGCAATAGCCTTTAACTTCTTTGATCCCATAACTGCCCCTACACCTGTTCTCCCCGCGGCCCTGTGCTTGTCGTTTATAACTGCAGAATACCTGACAAGATTCTCACCAGCCGGACCAATGCATGCCACCTCTACCTTTTCATCGTTGAGCTCCTTTTTCAGCATTTCAGTTGTCTCATGTGTATCCTTTCCCCAAAGATGCTTTGCATCCCTGAGTTCTGCCTTTCCATCCTTTATATAAATATATTTTGGAGATTTTGCCTTGCCCTCTATAATTATCATATCAAAGCCTGCAAACTTTAGCTCCGGGCCAAAAAATCCTCCAGAATTGCTGCCTGCTATTGCACCATTGAGAAATCCCTTTGTTACCACCATGTACCTGCTTGCTGAAGGTGCAGGTGTTCCTGTAAGAGGCCCTGTAGCAAATATTAAAGCATTTTTTTCATCAAGGGGATCTATGTTTGCATCCTTAACGATCTCCATATAGTATTTGGTTGCAAGACCCCTGCCACCAATATACTTTTTAGCCCATTCCATGTTGAGATCCTCTGTTGTTATTTTCTCATTACTTAGATTTACCCTCAAAACCTTTCCAACATATCCGCCCACCATATGCATCACTGAATAACAATTACCTTATTGTTTAATAAATATTGTTATGCTTTAATAAACATAAAAAAAATTATTTCTTCTTGGGAAGAACATAAATCTTGTTCCCAAGAATCATATTGTTTGGTATGAGCACCCTAGTACCGTCATCCTTGATTATCTCGGTAAAAAGTATGCTTATGTCATTTACAACTCCTGTATCACCAAGAAGTGTAACGGTATCATTTATTTTCATAGGTCTTGCAATTAATAGGAAAAGACCTGCCACAGCCTGTCCCATCACCTGTTGTGTTGCAAAGCCAATTACAATACCCAGAAAGCCACCTACGGATACTCCTGCAAGACCACCACCTACCTCCCCTGCTATTGTTGTTATCAGTGCGCCAACACCAATCAATAGAAATACGTTCCTGAATGCCTTGGCAACATCCTCTGTATATTTCACCTTTATCATTACATAAATGAGGTCTGCAAATGCCTTGATTATAAGATAGCCGAAAAGTATGGTAAGGGAGACGTTTATGTAAATATAGTATGATTGAATGTTAATACCGTATTTTGGAAGGAATGCAACAATGAAAAACTGAAGTATTGCAGAAACTATTATAAACAGGGCAATGTAACCTATGAACTTCCCCAGAGCACTGGCATATCCTTTTACTTTATTTCCATTATCCATAGTACTTAAATTAAAATAGTTATATTTAAAATTATTGTTTTTAAATCTTTGAATATATTAATTTAAATAATTATGTTCAAAATTCTATTTTAATATAAATTTTAATTAATGATTAATAAAACAGATGATCCTTGAAAGATTTACATCTGATGGGAATTGTCTCAGTTATTTTTAATTTAATAAGTTGATGCCTTAGAGAAATAATGCAATTCATTATAAGCTTAAATAATTAGATTCATTATGTTAATTATGAAGATTTTGGGAGTTCAATTTAAAATTGATAATAATGATTTTTCTGAGGGATATTTTAAGAAGCATATTGAACATTTTTACAAGAAAACAGAACCGGGGGACATAATAATATTTCCCGAGGATATTGGCCTTGTATCTGCATTCATAGGCATAAAAAGTAGAGACATTCCCACTGCTATGCAGGAAATTTATGTGAATAAAAAAGAGATCGTGGACAAATTTGTTAGAAATGGAAATGACTTCACAAAGTCCCTTTTCCTTTCCCTTCAGGATCATTTCAAAAGCGAATTTTATAATTTATTTTCGGATCTTTCAAAAAAATATGCTGTATACACATTCACTTGTAATAATATGGGCGAAAGTGAAAATATATACAATACTTGTTTTGTATTTGATCCCAGAGGTAATGAGATATTTAGGCAAAGGAAGGTATATCTTACCAATATGGAAGAATCATTATCAATAGACAGGGGGGATCTACAGGATGTGAGGACCCTTGAGATAAATGGGATTAAATTTGGTATTGCAATAAGCCTTGATGCCTTCTATCCTGATTATCTTTATTTAATAAGGGACATGGATATATTTATTCAGCCAGACGCTAACCCGGGTAAATGGAACTCATATATTGAGAATGGTAGATGGCAACCAGAGGAATGGATGGATTCTACATACTTTGTGGCCCAGAGATTCCCAAAAGTAAGGTATGCAATAAATCCCATGATGGTGGGTAATTTACTAGGGATAGAATTTGAGGGCCAATCATCTATTGCCAAAAAGGCTGAACCAAGTGATACGCATCTTGGATACATAGGAAATATCCCTACAACAGGCTTTCTTGAGGTAATGAGTATTGAAAAATTCAATGCTAATGAATTCCACGAAAGAAAATATATAGAAAATATTAGCTTAGATTATCCAGAGGGGGTGCTGGAGGTTGAAATATAAAAACATTACAGGACCAACTTTATCCAATGCCAAAAATTTCTTGATTGGTGGTAACTATTATTTTTCAATAATAATAAAAAATGATATAACTGAATTATGCTTTCCATTGATGAAAAATTCTTCACTAATCTGCTTTAAAATTAAGGGACTTTTTAATGAAGGAATGTTCCATGAAAGGGGATGGATAAGGAGCTATTTGGTGGAAAAGGATTTTGAATTAATAATCCCTCCCTACAGGTATGGTTTTTTCTTAAGCAAAATGGATCACCCTGAGATTATTGGAGCATATACAAAAATATTCTGGGAAAAGGAAATTGAATTGAAGTCCTTGAAGAGTAATTGGTCAGATTTCCCAATATACTATTCAATGCTAGGTGAAAATATGCCCTCAATTGGCATAAAGGATTCTGATGATGGCTATTATATCTCCATAGGTGATACCCCTGAAAGGGCTCTTTTAAATTCTATACATCTATCCAGAGTTGGAAAGAATTATCTAAAACTTGAAACAGAAAAATTTTTAAAAAATTTCAAAGTTTATGAAAAGAAAAAAATAATTCTGGACAACATAATGCTTGCACTATTCTTTTCCAATGGAATCTGCATAGACACAGGGGATGATTGTATAATGGCATCAAAAAGTCCCAAATATTATGTTTCCTGCGGTTATTGGGCAAGGGACTTCATTTTCTGGACCTTACCTATAATTGAAAAATTTGATGTGGAAAGGGCAAAATCACTGATAAAAACAGTTTTGGACAAATACTGGAGGAATAAAGGGACACATGCACTCTATATAGATGGCAGGATTCTTTATGAGGGTTTCGAATTTGACCAGCTCTCGTATCATCTTTTATTATTATCTGATGCAATAAGGCTAGGCGTGATTGATGAAAAATATGGTATAAATCTTGCTGAAGAAATACTTTCAATAACAGAAAAAAGAAGAGCAAAAAAATTTTATTTATATTCCACAGAGCTAAATAGCTCTGACGATCCTGTCAAATATGATTATGTTACATTTAATAATGTTATCTTTTGGTATTCATTAAAAAAATTTGCTAATTTCATAAGAGATGCAGAAAAAAAGTTATACCTTAATAATTTGTGCAAAAGAATTAGAAAGGATATAATAGAAAATATGGTAAAGGATGGAAGATTTGTATATTCAACAGATTTAAATGGAAATTATGAATTCTATGATGATCCCACCGGTTCTATAATACTTTTCCCATTCCTGGGTTTTGTAAGAAAGAATTCCAGAATATTTAAAAGATCCTTGGAATGGATAATGTCCGATGATAATCCATATTTTTTCAAGGGTAAGTTTAATGGTGAAGGAAACAGGCATGTACCACATCCCTGGTTACATTATTATTCAAGCTTAATACTCTCCAATATAATTGACATAGATATTTTCAATGGAATGCCCTTGGATGATTTTATTGCATGTGAAACTTTGGACGAGAATACTGGCGAGTGCCTTACTGGTATACATTTCCCAGGAAGTTCAGGGTTTTTAGTACAATCATTTTTTAAAAACAGGGGTAGATATGCTTAATGGATTATCATCCATCCAAAGCTCAACCCTGACGAATTCATCATTTAAATAGCCTAGATTACCATTTGCAGGGGGATCCTTTAATTTCTTTATTATACTTGGTGTAAAAATTCTCATTTCAATACCTGGAATTTTTTTCCCTATTACATAATCAAGGTCTTCATATAGAAAAATGTATGGTGATTTCGTGTCCCTAGTTATTGAATACTTTCCATTTCTTAAACTATTTAGGAAATCATTTTTATCTGATGTTTTTTCAGTAACTATTAAATTTTCATTCATTTTATTTAGATAGGGTATATGAAAGTCGCTTCCAGCCATAGGTAGGATCCTTATATTTTGAAGTAAAAGACCTTGCCACAATTCAAGGGCTTTTTTATTTTCCTCATTCCATTTTCCGTTCCAAACCTCTATTGCATCTACCATTTTAAAGGATTCATCGCCCCAGAGCCAGCAGTCCCTTTTAAATGGATGGTTAATTACAGTAAAGGCCCCCATTTCTTTTGCAATCTTCACAGCCCTAAAAAAATCCATCTTTTCCTCAGGTTCTTTTTTCTTAAAATATCCACATTCTGGAAATATTGTTCTATTTATCCCTATGAAATTTGCGTGACCCTTCCTTTGTCCCCATTCCTCAGATCTAATTATCACATCATCCTCATATTCCTGTGCTATATTGTGGTCTGTTATTGCTACATATGATATACCCATTCTCCTTGATATCCTGCTTATTTTTTCGGGTTTTAGCATTAATTCCTTTACAACGAGTCTTTCCAGGGGCCATATGTATCCATGAATTACACCTTCACCGCTTAGACTGTTCACTGAGAATCTTGAATGCAAATGAAGCTGGGCATAGTCAATCTCATCCATGCTTTTTAACACCCTGCTTAAGGGGCACAAATATGAACAGTATTGCAGTTATCAGTACAGAAACTCCTCCTACCACACCAAGTAGCCTAATATAAAGATTGTTTAGTGTAGGATAGTAAAGGTATGTGATCCAAAGCCCAAGAACGAAGCCTGATAACCCAGAGGGTATTCTTTCAAGGAGGCCCTGGACACCAAAATACATACCCTCTCTTCTATACCCTGTAAGAATCTCATCTTCATCGATTATCTCTGAAATTATGGCATTTGGTAATATAAAGTATGATGTTAACCCAAGGCCCGCCAATACCATTATCAAAAACATCTGATATGTGTTACTTAATATTTTTGTTGTACCAACTAAAGCCGTTGAGATCATTATTAGACCAAGAATTGCAGTAAAAAGAATGAATGATCTCTTTTCACCACTTTTTTTGGTGTACCAGACCAGAAGAGGAGAGAATATTATTGTAGATATAACGGCCACTAAGGTAAATAGTCCTATGTAGGATTTGTAACCCTCAAATCCTGGCATAACAATGTTTTCCACATAGTACCCGAGTGATGAAAGGAAAAAGTAGAAACCGAACTGGAAGAATAAATATGCAACAATATACCTAGTGAATGTCCTGTTCTTGAAGGTCTGCACAAATGCCCTTAACACTGAATATTCCTTGGGCATTTTCTCCTCAACTACACTTTCCCTAATACTTATAAAAACAATGAAAAAAGAGATTAATGTAATTATGGCCAGTATTAATCCTACCTCGGATAATGTGGCACCAAAGAAAAGTAATATGGTTGGAAATACTGATGCTATTATTATACCACCTATGGAGAAATAGGCAGATATTGTTGTTAATATTACCCTATCATTGGAATCTGTTGAAATCTCGGGTATAAGTGCCAGGTAAGGAAGGACAACATATGCAAATAAAAAATTAAAGCCAAGGAGATAGAAAAAGAGCAGGATTGCCATGATAATTCCATTAAAAAATGGAAACCATATCAATGCAAAAAAGAGTGAAAGGGGAATAAAGCCAGTGAAAATAAAAAATCTTCTTCTCCCTATTTTAAGATGCATTTTATCGCTCCAGTTTCCTATAAAAGGGTTTGCAAGGGCTTGAACAAGTGTTCCAAGAAACACAGCTATACCTACCACAGATGCATCAAGTATTTTAGAACCCTGAAGTGGTGAATAAAAAATAAATATATATGTTGATATAAAAAATGCAGGTATTGTAACACCTAACTGGCCAAAACCATACAAAATTTTTTTACTTGTGGATAATTTTGCCATATAGTATAAATACGATTTCTTATTTAAAACTCATTGTTACATATTTTTCTATAAAGTTCTGCTGATTTTCTCCTGTACCTTTCCTTTGTTTCATAATTAACACCATAAAGTCCAAATCTCATTGAAAATCCCTTAGCCCATTCATAGTTATCTATCAATGACCAATGGAAATATCCTTTAACAGGTACATGATCAATGTTGATTACCTTTTCAATTTCTCTAATATGATCAACAAGGAAATCCTGCCTTTTCTCATCAGAAGCATCAGCAATTCCATTCTCCAGGACATATAAGGGTCTCCTATATTTTTCAAATATATCGTTTAGCACTATTCTTATTCCCTTTGGATAGATATCCCAATTAAAATCTGAACAATTTTCGCATGGCTCAATTTCCGCATTAAATATAAATGGTACCCCCTCAATTTTTTTATATTTTACTTTTACTCTTTGATAATAGTCTATACCTATATAGTCTGGAGGTGAAAAATTTTTAAGCCTTCTGTCAAAAATACCATCAAGGTCTATATCTAGGTAACCAAAGTTGACACCATTGAGGTACCATTCATTGTTAAGGTACCTTAAATACTTGACAAAATGAATTGTTTCATCATCCTGGGATAAGGGCTCAAAGTACTGGGGTGCAGTACCTACTCCTACTGGTGTTTCCTTGGCAAACTCCTTTATCCCTCTGTATGCAAGGGAATGGGCAATTACAAGATTTTTTTGAACTTCAAAGGCCTTATTCATATCAAATATGGCAGGAGGAAATCCTGAGAATGCCCCAAACACATATCCCTGGGATGCGATAACGTCTGGCTCATTTATTGTTTCCCATATATTCACATATGGTGAAAACTCCATGGAGGAAAAGTATGCAAATTTGGTAAACTCTATTATGGTATCTTTATTAAGCCATCCCTTTTTTCCGCAAGATTCAATATCCCTATGACATTTGATTGGATCATGGATCCAAAGTGGCAAAGGCCAATGATAGAGTGTAAGTAAAATTTTCATCCCCCTGGATCTTATATATTCGAAAATTTTTTTGTAATGCTCTACTGCATCCATATCTGCAATTGATTTCATTTTATTTAATGATTCTATTTTCAATCTAACATCATAAATTTCATCATCCTCATACTTTACCTCTGCGTCAATACTAAGGGTCTCATCAGGAAAAATTCTTGCCCAGTCAAGGCTGAGCCTGATAAAATTATTCCCCATCCATCTTGCGTTCTCTATATCATTCTTATAAAAATCCCAGAATCCATCACCATTTTCAGGAAGATCACCACTGACGATCCCCTCCCTTATATTTTCTTCATCATGGACCCAGACATACCAGTCCGATTTATCACTTATTGATTCTCTGGAGCTTCCCATTTCTGTCTGAAAAGCAGATATTGCAGTACCCCATAAAAAATCTGAAGGAAATTTCATAAATATATATTGAATGATTGTTAATTAAAATTTTCCTATTTTTACATTAAGAATTTAATTTAAAATGTACCTATGAAAATGATATCACGGAAAAATTAAAATGTTCGTTAATGCATGGATATATGATGAGGGCAGCCTTCTTCTATGGTGCCGGGGATATAAGGATAGAGGATACGGATGTTCCCGTACCTGGGGATAATGAGGTTCTAATCAGGGTTTCTTACTGTGGCATATGTGGATCAGACCTAACTGCATATAAAACTGGAAATTATGTCCCTGGGATAATAATAGGTCATGAGTTCTCAGGTATAATAGAATCAAAAGGAAAAGATGTTGAGGGCCTTGTTGAGGGAGATAGGGTGGTGGGTGCAAGCCTTATACCATGTGGAAAATGCGAATTTTGCCTGACCGGAAGGCCTAACCTATGCAAAAATGCACTTATGACAGGCATCACCATAAATGGGGCATTCGCAGAATACATTAAGCTTCCTGCCGATGCTGTATTCAAAATACCTGATAATATGACACTTTTGGAGGCAACACTAGTTGAACCATTTTCCATAGTTTTACATGCTATGAACATTTCATCCTTCAGGCCCGGGGATGTTGTTCTAGTCCAGGGTGCAGGACCTATTGGCCTTCTTACAATAGCGCTTCTCAAGATTTCTGGAGCTTCAAGGATCTTTGTAAGCGAATTATCTGAAAAGAGGCTTGAAATTGTATCAAGGATTGATAAAGATGCAATTTTGATTAATCCATCAAAGGAGAACATATTTTCCAGGATAGACAGGGAAACTGGTGGAAAAGGTGTGGATATAATTTTTGATACAACAGGCTCACCAGCTGCAATGAAATCAAACTTTACCCTTGTTAAGAGGGGTGGAGAAATAATAATACTTGGAATTCCAGAGGAACCTGTGGAATCCGATATTTTTACCACAGTAATGAACGAACTCACAATAAAGGGATCCTTTGAGGGATACAATGAATTCAGGAGATCTATGGATATTATTTCAAGGAACAGGGGCATGTTCAACATAATTACATCGATAATATCCCTTGAAGATATTGTCAAAGATGGGTTTGAAAGGCTGCTTCAAGCGCCTGTGGAGGGAAAGGTAGTGGTAAGGATTGGAGGTGATCTTGATGAGATTCGGAAGTAATGAATATCTACAAAAGGTAAAGGAGATAACAAACAGTGATGAAAAATACGAACAGATGGTAAAGAATGAGGATGCCACCTATACATTCATCATAGAGCCAGAGCCAGAAAAGGGCGTAAAGGATGGAATAGTCCTTGGATATTCAATGAAGAATGGTAAAATGGTGGATATCTGGCCCGGAGAAAGGGAGACCGACTTTGTAATATCTGGGAGCTATGGTGTCTGGGTGGACCTTGTTACAGGAAGAATGGGGGTAACAAGTGCATTTCTCCAAAGGAAATTGAGGATTAGGGGGGAATTTTCAAGGATACTAAAGCTTTCAAAGCCAACTGAATACTGGATACAGCTATTGAGAAAAATACCAACAGAATTTGATGGTGTATACTCCAAATTCAACATAGGTGGTGAATCATGACAAGGATAACTGGCGGTGAGGTAATAAAAAGAGTTCTTGAGAAGGAAGGGGTAAGGTATGTCTTTGGAGTACCTGGTGATCAACTCTATCCACTCTTGAATGCAATAAGGGGAAGCTCAATTGAATTTATTACCTTCCATGATGAGGCATCTGCAGCACATGCAGCGGATGCCTATGCAAGGGTAACCGGAAGGATAGGAGTTGTAATAGGTACAGTAGGCCCTGGAGGTGCAAACCTTGTTGGAGGCGTTTATCCTGCCTTTGCAGAGGGTATACCTTTGCTTGTTATTACTGCCCAAAACCAGACATTCAGGTCATATCCTGACCATGGATCCATGCAGGCCCTTGACCAATACCTACTTTTCAAGCCCATAACAAAATGGAATGCAGTGGTAAACTCCTGGGGAAGGATTGTGGAACTAATGGAAAGGGCAGTAAGGGAGGCACTCACTGGCGCACCGGGCCCTGTTCACCTTGATTTCCCCTCAGATGTTCTTCATGCAACAGGGGATGAGAATGAGATAAAGGTTCATGATCCCGAAAGCTACAGGCCTGTTCTGCAAACTACAGCAAGCCAGGAATTGATTGAAAAGGCTGTGAAAATGATATTAAATTCAAAAAATCCTGTTATTCATGCAGGCGGGGGTGTTTTGAGGAGCGGTGCTGAAAAGGAGGTTTTAGAACTAGCTGAATATCTCCAAATACCCGTTACAACATCTATTTCTGGGAGGGGTACGATTCCGGAGGATCATCCACTTTGCCTTATACCCCAAAGCTTTGGTGCCATTGCAGCACAGGCAGAGGCGGATCTAGTAATTCTTGTTGGCACAAAGCTAGGTGATTTGGATTTTTGGGGCAGGCCTCCTATATGGGGTGAAGAAGGTATACAAAAGGTAATACAGATTGATATCTCTGGTGGAAATATCGCCCTAAACAGGCATGTGGACCTAGGAATAGTAGGAGATGCAAAGGAAACACTGTCTGCCATACTGAAAAGGATAAAATCAATCACAGGTCCTGTGGAAAAAAGGGAAAAGAACCAGGAGTATAAGACACTGGAGAGGCAATGGTTAAGCGAATATGAGGAGATTTCCACCTCTGATTCAATACCAATACATCCATTGAGGGCAATAGGAGAAATGAGGAGTTTTTATCCTAGGGATGCAATATCTGTGATTGATGGGGGCAATACAACAGTTTGGGCGCATTACATAAACAGGATTTATTGTCCAAGATGTTTTATTAGCAGCTCTGCAGGTGATTCGGGGCATATAGGTACAGGCGTGGCATATGCAATAGGTGCAAAAATTGCTTATCCGGAAAAAGATGTTTACTGTATAACAGGTGATGGTGCATTTGGATATGGATTGATGGAGCTCGAGACGGCTAAGAGGCTGGGTTTGCAGATTACATTTATGGTTCTCAATGACTCCTCATGGGGTATGATAAAGTCAGGCCAGACACTATACTACGATAAAAAATATGTTGGTGTGGATTTCCTTGAGATAAGATATGATGAAATAGCCCGTGCCATGGGATGTTTTGGAGAAAGGGTAACTGATCCTAAAAAATTGAGAGATGCAATAAAAAGGGCAAAGGAGTCTGGATTGCCCGCAGTGATAGATGTTAAGATTGATCCCGAGAAAATACCTCCTGATTTCCAGACACTTGCATCAATCTGGCTAGAGGGCTGTGAATCACCACCGAGGGAATTGGAGGAAATGAAGAAATTACAATGATATTTCAAAAAACAATTAAGGAATTTTTAAATTTACATTTTTTTCTTGAAATTCTATTTTTATTTTCTCAAGGATCTCCTTTAAATTATTTTCATCCCCCCTGAAGGATATTGTAAGAATTATTTTTCCCCTTTCAGACATGGCCCCTGCCCTGGTTTTTATATATATGCCTGGAAAATTCTTCCTAAGATTCTCAATAATATCTGATATGGATGATTCATCAGTATTTTCAAGAATGAAATTTCTCTCTATGTAATTTATTTTTCCAAATTTTTTTATTATTTCATTTTTAACATGATTCTCAAACATATATCTCATCTCTGAAGGCACCCCTGGTAATGCAATTATCCATGTTTTATTCAAATTCAGAATAATTCCAGGTGCGGTACCAATATCGTTCTTTATAGGTATTGCCCCTGAGGGAATGTATGCCATCTTTTCCCTCCACCTGTTTATCCTTTTTTGACCATAGGCCTCCTTTATCATTACTAGGGCTTGTGTGTTGAGTTCTAAAGGGATGGAGAATGCCTCTGATATTATGCTAAGTGTATTATCATCGGGTGCAGGTCCGAGGCCTCCAGTCAAAATGATTATATCATTATCTTTTACAAGTCTTTTAAGGTGATATGAAATCTTTTCTCTGGAATCCCTCAAAAATAGAATCTCGTCTGCTAAATAGCCAAGGGAATTCAATTCATTGCATATAAAAAAATAATTCTCGTCCCTTACAGTGCAGTTGAGTATCTCATCCCCTGTTACTATTACTGAAAATTTTACCATAATTTACTATATTTCCTCCATTTATTTATCATTTCCATCAAACATTTTGAATATCTCCTCTATGGATCTTCTTCCAGGGAACTCAGGTTCCTCATCAGGGTATCCGAATGGTATTATTGCAACAGGTCTAATATCTTTATCCAGGTCAAGAATACTTGATACCCTTTCCTCATCAAACGCTCCCACCCAAACAGAAGAGAGACCATGGTCCTGTATGCTTAGTATTGAATATACGGCTGCAATCGTGGCATCCTGTATAGAATAAAGATTTTCGCCCCTTTTTCCATATTTTCTTGCACTCCTTTTTTTATCAGCGCAAAAGATTAGAACAATGGGTGCCTGGACAATAAAATCCTGGCCATATGCCGCTTCAGCAATCATTTTCTTAATTTTCACATTTTTTACAACATAAACAACAAAGGATTGCAGGTTTCCAGCTGAAGGGGCTTGGTTAATATCTTCAAATATTTCCCTTATTACTGAATCATCCACCTCCCTTTCCTTGAATGCCCTTACGGATCTTCTTTTCCTAATCAAACCAGAAAATTCCATAAATAAATTATTGTTATTAATCTTTATTCTCTTTTATTATATCATATGTAACGTTTATCTTTGTTCCTGACCGTTTAAACATAACGCTGGCAGAGCAATACTTCTCCTGTGAAAGATTTATTGCCCTTTCAAGGCTCTCCCTTTTAATGTTTCCATAAGCAATATAATGAAGATTAACTGTTGTATAAACCCTTGGTGGTTCCTCTGCCCTTTGTCCATCAACCTCAACAATAAGATGCTCTAGGGGCTCCCTCATTTTTCTTAGAATATCAACAACATCTATCGCTGTACAGCTTCCAATGCCCACAAGTAGAAAGTCCATGGCTGATGGGGCAACGGACCTTTCTCCATCAACTACTACGGAATGTTTACCATCAACCACGGATAAAAATTTATCA
>WSBC01000031.1 GCA_009758405.1 Methanobacteriota archaeon | reverse complement strand
AGATAACATTATCCTGTGTGAAATATGCTGTTGACGAAAAATCATCATACAAAATGTATACCTGTTGGTCTATAATACCTTCATACAGGAAATTAAAGGGTAAATATCCATTTGGTAATGAAAAAGGTGGTACATTTAGATTTGATATTACCAACCTTATATGCCTTGGCATTGAATTTGGTGCTGGATATTGTGGTTGCCAAATGAATTTAATTGGTATTGCTGATATTGCCGGAGCATATATTGTTTGAGTGTTAAATAATTGTGACCCATCATATGCATTGATTACTGCAGAAAATGGAGAGCCACCAAGATTTCTGACAATACCAGATATCACGTAATATTGACCTACCATCACTGTGTTTGAATTAATTGAAATATCCACACCAAGAACCTCTGGAATTGCAGAACTTACTGTATAATGAAAACTTCCAAGAAGGTTTAACATTAGAAGATATTTTGCAGAGATCGATCCGCTGGATGGGGCAAATTGATATGTATGCTCCTGTACTAGTCCTATAATATTTTCAATGCTTATTGGAAGGACACCAACCATCACGTATGATACATTTTCAATTATTGCGTATGTCTTTCCTCCTGAATTAAATATTGGAAGAGAATAGATATTATTGCATGATAAGGTTGTTATAATGTTATTAAAATTATAAATAATTCCATATCCCCTTGTTACATTCATACCAAAAAATCCGAGATTTAGGTAGGGTGTGTTATTGTTATTTCCATAGAGATATACTTTCTGTGATGGGTTTATGCTGGTGGTATAAATGGACCCTATCTGTAAAGCACTTTTTATTGTTGAATTTGAATTTATTGCATTTCCTGCATTTTCACCAAGAATCAAAAGGGAATAGGGATATTTTGTGGCATTTTTATTATTTATATAATTATATATTGCCTTTGCTAGGGCATTACCCCATGTGGATGAAAGATCGCCTGTTATATTAAAATCAACTATGATAAGATTGTATTTTAAGAAGAAATAGGGAGAAGATGGACTATTAATATTTGGTGGATTTGTATTACTTCTTTCATAATATTCTAAAAATTTGTATGATACCCCTAGATTTTTGAGAGTATTTGTCACGGATGTTATGTTATAATTCTTATTATTATCTTTATCTTTATGCACCCATATAACCAGCGTTGAATATTTTACAAATAAAGAAGTGTTTACAATGGAACTTAAGGCATTATTGTTATAATTGACTTCAGGTATTGTATGGAATGGATTTACATAAGCATATATGCTGTGTACACCAGGGGTGGTGGCCTGCCACGTCACATTAAATATAATGAAGGTACCATTCCCATTTATGTAATTTATTGTATAAATAGGTTGACCACCAATGGGTGCGTTATCAATTAAAACTTCGAGTGAAACATCCGTAAGCGCCTTGGGTGAATAATTTATTATTATAAAGGAAAGGGTGACATTCTGCATGAAATAGGGTGAAGTTGGATTAATCTTAAGATCTGCAAGTGCCAGATCATTTCCATATCTAATCCCTATGTTGGATAGCCACATTATTATTTTGTTCATAACATAGTCCTGCTGATACACATACATGGATGAAAACTCATAACCTATGTAGGTAAACCTCCCACCTTTACTTGTTATGCCATATATTACTGAGGGTGAAGAGATTCCTGTAAAATTCGCTAATGCATTTATGCCGTTTCCTGAGAATGTAACAGCGCTAATGGTACCTGATGGATAATTAACATTGCAGGTAATATTTACCAACAACGATGGATTGGTGTAATTCCCATATTTAATATTATTATTTGTTGGGCTTATTTTATTAGCGTTTACACCTAGATAAGAATATGAATTTGAATTATTACTTATTAAAAGGACACTACCTCCATTGTTATTAAAATCCAATATTTGAGTGGATTGACTAGATCCAATAACACCAGTATAACCCGTGATCCAGATGAGGAGATCATAGCCTGCTATGTTCGCCAATTGATTTGGTGATAATACCTGCAGGTCTACAGAATAAGATGTATATAAAAACATATTTGTATAAAAGTTTAAAACACTTTTAGGGCTATTTGGTGATATTCCCTCATCATCAATAAGCAATATCTTCGGCAATACTGTCAAGGAAATATTACCACCTTTTGAAGGAACGAAAGGGGTAACATTCGTGAAATTAACATAAAGAACATGGACACCTGATGCAGGACCACTACCCCCTACATTCAGCCACGTTGTTGTTACTGTGAGACTTGTAAATGGCTGTATTGTTAATGTAGGTGATGGATTACCTGTTGATGTATTAATCCTACTTGATGTTCCCTTATATGTGTCTGTATAAATTAGTTGGAAAGACTCTGGCTTAGGCGATGGATTATAAATACTTACAAATATCTGATCATTGCTCAAGTGAAGTGGCTCCAAATTATCCAAAGATATTGATGTTATTGTTAGGCCATATGAACCTGAGGTCAATTGGAAGTTCAATTGAAATACCCTGCTTGCAGAGCTGGTATTAGTTTTTGCATAAA
>WSBC01000001.1 GCA_009758405.1 Methanobacteriota archaeon | reverse complement strand
TTTTTCTCGAATAATGTCGATCGGCTAATGCAATAGCCCTGGGATCTTTATCATTCGTAATAATCCAATAAACTTTCTCATTTTCATTTAAAATTGATAACTGTTCCATCATTTAACCCTCCCTTCAAATTTTTTTGAATCCTTGAACCTGACAATCTCATCTTCATTTAATTTCACTAGACGGTCAAAAAATGAAATATCCCAGTCATCAACTGCTATTGTGAAATCTTTATAATTTTCTACATAATCATCATTTTCCAGAATTATGCTTACCTTAATCGTATAATTTTTCTTTCTGTCATTTTTTGAAAAAAATCCTTGGGCCAGAGTTAGTACATTTTTAGACTTTATAACTTCGCTAATCATCTTATCCATACCTCCTCTGGCAATTTTTCATAAATCTTTTCAGCATCTTTTTCAATTGCTATTTGCTCTACTTTATTTGCCATCTCAAGAATTTTAGAATAGTTCAATGCCACTCTGATTGTTTTCCATTTATCAGATGAAAAAATTTCTTTCAATACAGAATACTCGCTGGTTTCGAACCTTACCAACCCAAAATCCTCTAACTGGTATAAAATCTGGCGGTCATCAGTTTCAAAATAATTTTCAATTATTGCATCATCATAGCCAAAGAAATTCAGCAGGTATTCAGCAATCTGAAGAGCATCATTATAATCCATTTCCATTCCAACTGAAGCAAAGGAATTCTTTATTGCCTTTGCAAATACATCATTAGTAATTAGTAGATCTTCATTCTCATTCTGATTTTTGGGAACAACCTTAACAATTTTTTGCATCTCAATAATTACTGCGGGGTCATCTTCTACTATTCTTTTTGTATCATATTTCCCTTGCCTTTCCAGCATCTTCATTTTTTCTATCTGCTTATCTACATATGGAATTATCTCATTTAGAGGGATGTATTCATGTTGCCCGTGATAAATTCTAGTATGAACCTTTAATCCTTCTCTGGTCCTTGCTTTTGCTCCGCAAAAGATACATACAAAATAAATATCATCTTCCATTTTTCAGCCTCCATATAGATTCCCCGTTCTCTATGCCTACTTTTTCTATTCCAATTCTGTTGAGGTTCCTTTCTAAATCGCCGAAAATCTTGGTATCGTTTATATAATCAATTTTCAGCTCAGGCACTTCCCAATTGATTGTGTATCCAATTTTCAGGTCATGGACATCTATGAAATCACTTATTATTTTGTCAGCCTTTTCAAAAGCCTCATTCTTATTGTTTTTAATCTCTGGTTCATTTGTTTTTGGAGGTTGAATAATCTCATTCTCAGCATAATCCTCTAGGTCTTGTGTGAAAATTCTTGATGCCCCAGTTACCATTAAAACAGCCGAAACCAAGGCCCTCTTTTGTGCCATCTTCATTATCGTATTAGCAATTGAAAAAATTTCACTAGGCGAAGAGGGTATTTTATATAATACCTCTCCCTTATTTACCCTCTTTTCCAGTATTTTCTTATCTAAATTAGCTGGTACATTTTTTTCAGATACCCACCTGTATGCAAATTTAGTTTCCCTGGAATTTGCACTACCCATTCCTTCTCCAAGCTTTTCTCCATTACTATTGTATATTGCTATTGTGACATTATACTGGAAGTAGGGATTGTTGGGGTCAGTGTTTTCTATGCTTTGCATACTTTTTATTTCTGCTCTTAAATTGAAATATCTCAAGAGCAATTCTGCACCAGGCTTTAGCAGTGTTGGTTTTGGAGTTCCAGGAATTATGTCATAGTCTGTACCCTGTTTGAGGACATGCCTGTAAAAATTACTTAGTTTATTTACAAGGTTACTTACTTCTTCTGCATCCTTATCTTTTATGGCTGGTAAAGGATTATTATCCATATATCTCATCCTCCGCAAAAATATGCTTGCCCTTTAGCCCGTAATCAAACAAAAATGCCCAGGTTGTTTTTTCTCCGTTAACTCTTATTTCTGTCTCTATTGCCCTGCCTATATCTGTCTCAATCCTATCCTCTTTAAGCAATGCATCAATGAATTCATAGAAATCATCCTTGTGCTTGGCAAGGCCCTTGCATCTCTTTCTGGGCAGTTGATCATTAATTAATAAAAACTTCAAATCATTTTCAATAATTTCTTTCATTTTTTAATCCCCCTTTTTTATTGATTTCATTTAATTTTTCTCTAATTGCCTCAGCAATAAATTCAGCCCTAGACCTATACCCTTGAAAATTCTTAGCTATTATTTCGTCAATTTCATCTGTTAGGATTTTAGGTAATCTTACAGTTTTATACATTGTATCATGCATGATATATCACCTTTCTATTTAAATTTTGTGTCATAAATGGCACAAAAAGATTTTTAACCTTATTTTTTACTGTCTCATTAATGAAACAATCTGATAAATATAGGTCAGTAAGACTTCCTGAGGAATTAATAGAAAAAATAGAGGATATAATCAAAAACGGAAATTTAGGATATAAATCTAAATCTGAATTCATAAAAGAGGCCATACGAGAAAAATTGGATAGACTCAAAGACCAAGAATCAAAATGATTTATTTTTTGTTCTCTACTTATCAAATTATAGTGTAGGAGGGATCCTGAGATTTTATTTCTATTTTTATTAGTAATTTTCATTACGGATACCTCCTGGTGTTTTATTTCTAGGAGCATCGCAGACTGGCTACGTCCTTTTATTCGGTTAG
>WSBC01000006.1 GCA_009758405.1 Methanobacteriota archaeon | reverse complement strand
GAGGATACATTAAAGGATGCTTCCCAAAGACAGCTTGTGGGGAAAAGAGGCACTGTAGAAAGAAAAAAAGATCTTTACATGGCAAGAAGCCCTCTTATCTTAGTTGGCAATAAAATAGACATAACGGATCCTGCTCTATTAGCAAGGGCAATTATTCTGAATTTTGGTGTAGAGAAACAGATAAAAAATAATGAAGAAAGAAAGAGATTCAGGGAGGAAATACTAAATATAACAAATGAATCAACAGGCTGGGGAATTCAGTTCCTAAACTTTATAATAGATATTATAAAAAATTCCAATGAACTATATGATATAATAAATAATTTAAGGAACCAATGGAATATTAATTTCACTGATGCTAGAAGGGCCGATTTCTACGCTGAAATATATTTTGGTCTAACAATGTGGAACCACATTATGGAAAATTATGGTATTGAATTTTCACTCAAAAAATATCTGAATAATGAAAAATTTAAGGAGTTTATAATAGAATCAGAAAATATATCCAAAGAGGAAGGAGAGGAAAGGCAGGAAATCATAGGGTTTATTGACTATATTCGCACACAATGGGCTATTCGGCAGGAAATATGGGAAAACACAAATAAAACAAGTGAATACAATCATATTCCTGAAACAATTTCTATAATAGACCAGAAAATAAAATTTGATAATGATGATCACGGCAAATGGATATATTTTACTCAAACAGCTGTAACAGATTATGCCAAGGAAAATAAGGATTTCCCATATAGAACATTGGCAGAGGTCACAGATGCCATTGCAGAATTTTATGGGCAGAAAAATGAAGTTTTCTATCCTAAAAAGGCGGTATGGATAGGCAAAAGGGCTTGTAAAGCTGGAAGAATTCCATATGATTCTGATTTCCAGCCTACTATGGATAATTATGTTGATAATGATCATGGGCCTCCCCCTGAGGATCCTAACCAGCGGTTAGGAGTGGTTAGGTTCTCGGTTAGGCCTCTTGGGTTAGTGTACGATGTAGTTTGGGGAGATCCTAACCAACCTAACCAAAAAAATGATAATTTTTCCTATAGCGATTTGGATCAAAATCAGTCTGAAAAAAACGCCAATTCTTCGGTTAGGTCGGTTAGGAATAATATTCAAGATAATAAATTATTAGTAGAGAACAAAGAAAATAATAAAAAAGAAAACCTAACCAAAGACCTAACCAAACCTAACCAACCTAACCAAAAAGAAGATGATTTAATAGCAATCTTAGTTAAAAAAGACTTTGATTATAAAATTGGGGATAATGAACTGCATTGTATGAAGAATGATATATTAAGAATTGAATATAAATATGGCCAAGAGATAATAGACAAAGGCTGGGGGGAGAGATTTTGAACAATAGGGAAGCATTAAAACTTTTATATGCATATCAACAATATTTACAAGCTTGCGAAAATGGAAAACAAATATATGGCCCAGGCTATTTTAAAAACATTCTGAAAAATGCAGAGGAATATCTAAAGAAACCCGCAGATCATACTGTAGATCTTTTCAGAAAGAATGAATGTGTAATTTGTGGAGGACCTTTGCCAAAAACAACAATGGGGGATCATTTAATAGCACTAGCTTTAAATGGAAAAGACGTTGAATATAATAAAGTACCTCTATGCGAAAATTGTAATAAATCAAAAGGGAAAAAAGATCTATTAGATTGGTGGTTTAGTAAGCATCATAAATTATTAGAATTGGATCCTTATGTTTTGGCAGTATATTTAAAAAACAAATACAGATATTTTCAGGAAATAGGGTTATTAAATGAAGAAGCTGATTTTTCCCTCGAAATAGCATGGATCCAGGCTAAAAATATTTTAGGATATTTATTTAAGAGATACAGGCTAATTTTTGAAAATAAATTCAAAGGAGGAACATGGATAGAGGACCAGAATATATCTGAAAAGAGGAGGCAAATTTTCGAATATTTATCACAGAATGAGATAATTATTGGGCCTTTAACAATGGAATGGTTCGTTTTTAAAGGCATTGAATATGTTAAAAGCCTTCCATTAGAGAAGCTCGAAGAAATGGAATCAAAGTTATTGAAAGCGGAGGTAGGGGCATGGGGTATGTAAAAGTGTGGGATCCTGATGGCATATTTTATCATTACGAAATCACGGGCAAAGGAGGTAATGAAAATATGAATGAAGAATTAGAAAAACTAATTGAGCAATGGGAACAAGAGGAAAAAAAATTGAGAAATAAGATTAAGCAAGAGAAGGACGAGGATAAGCGTAATTATCTGAAAAAGAAACTATCTGATGCGATAAAGATTAAAGAAAAGTTGAGAGATAGGCTATGGAGGGAACTGTAATGATAACAATAGTAATAAAAAAGGACAGGAAAATAATATATAAAAAGGAGATAGATAATTTTGATGATATTGTAATTCAAAGTCTTATTGATGAGATTAATAAGTCAATAAATATTGGCAAGAAATTTACAGATGCAAGATCGGAATATAATAAAGATGCTGTAAAACAAATGGTGGAGGGATGGAAATGAAAAAAGAATTAAATATATATAGAATAGATATAACAAATAGTGATTTTAAGAATGTAGGCGAGTTTTACTTCCAAATAGATAAGAAAATTGGCAAAGACAAGGCATTAGAAATAACCACAGAAGCAATTGAACATTATATAGATTATCTTTTGGAAAAGGATAATCTGATTGGGAGAGATGACTTTTTTAGCTTGATAGAAAGGGGATTTATAAAAGTAGGCAAAATTTATGATTATAATACTATTGATGTTTCAACATTAGATAAAAATGTGCATAAAGTGAGATCCTTAAAAGATGCAATAAAAGAAGAACAATTTTGGAATATCGTACCAGAGAAATTAGATGTATATGCAATAGATGGGACTCCATCAAAAGGATATGTCTTTTGCAGGACTGAAAAATTTATAGATAATTTCAAAAGGTATAGTTTTATATTTTGGGATAAATATTCCCATGACTTAACCCATAAGATCTACTTAGATAATGGAGAATTTTGGTTTGTGGTTGGTTGGAATCATGAAACACAAAGGAAGAGATATTCAGATATGATAGCAACACCTGAAAACATGTTCAAAATGTCATATTTCTACCCTTCAAATGAAGATATA
>WSBC01000010.1 GCA_009758405.1 Methanobacteriota archaeon | reverse complement strand
AAGATAAAAGAGTTGCAGGAGACTAAAGAAGAAAATGTTTATGACAACGACGATATATGGAATGGTAAATTTTAAATAATGTGATTGTATTATTTTAGGAGTAAATGGTCGCCCCTGCCTCCTAGGTGCAGGGGGTCATTAATTACAGGGATTTTCTGATTCTCCTGAAAAAACCAACGATCTTTGATGCTATGGCAAGCAATCTTAATGTGGCTTCTTCCGTAAGCATTTTCCTCAATCTTTCAAGTGCCTCCTCATCATTAGAATATAACAAATTGAACTTTGCTATGTCTGTTGCATCATCAATAAGGTCCATGATTATTTCAAGGTGTGATCTGCAATAACTACAATCCACATTTTTAGATACCTCTTCAACCAATTTCCTTGCCTGCTTCAGTTTTTCAATATCTTCTGGGGTATTCATCAAACCCATGATTTAATGGCGTTTAAAATAATTTTCGGCTTTCTGACCATCAGATAACCTACCACCCTTGAGAGTTCCGCTATGGGGTTTAACGTCTTTGGCTTGTAATCCTTTAATATATATAGCAGGTTATCTATTTCTTCAAGTGTAAATGAGTATAGAAGTTTCTTAATTTTATAATGCCTCAATAAATATTTCCTGAAATTGTAATACCATAGGTCGTATGCGTCAAAATTGCCGTGTTTCAGGCTAATGCCAGCATTATAGCCAGACAGTATAGCACCCTGAATTCCTCCACCAGTGCTTGCAAAAACAAACCTGCCAGCATCACCAACGTAGGCTACATTGCCCATTGATACTTCATCCAAGGGATATGCGACTGGTATTGGGTGTGAAAATTCATGCACGACTTCGCCGTCCCAGTTTTGTGCATGTAAAAATGCCAACAAGTTCTTTTTAGGGTTCATGGGTATATATACTGGAAAGCCCAAGCCCTCACGCCTTGTCCCATTGCCACCGTCAAAGTCCCATAAATAGCCCATTGGTGCAAGGTCGCTGAAGAATATCCTTATCTTATGTTCTATATCCTTCCTTTTTATGCCACGCTCATAACCTATTATCATGTCGTGTCTATCAACTGCCTTGACCTTTACGCCGAAAGGTCCAGAGGCATTTATTATAAATTTTGATATATATGTGTTTTTGTTCGTCAAGACCTTAAATAAATTATCGTTCATTTTCCTATAGCCGAGGACACGCTCACCCAAGACTATTTGCCCTTTTATCTTATTGCCCAAGTATCTTAAAAATTCTATGGGTTTTATAACATATCTAATGTCACCATTATATAATACCCTATATGTAGTAAAGTTTTTCCAAATTATTTCATCAGAGCGTATTTTAGTAGAAATAACTTCATCTGGAAGGTGTATGCCGTATTTGTCAAGCCAATACTTTGCTATACCGCCAGTGGTCCTTTCTGACCAACCTATATTATTTTTCTCTTCAATGACTATATAATTACCATCCCAAGAATCTATGCCAAGAGCAGAATACAGTCCAGCAGTGCCACCACCTATTATAACAATATCAGGGTCTAACATGAATTAGATAATTGATTTTGCATTATTTAAATCTTGCCACAGTCCTTTATCCACACATCTCTAAAGTTGCCAAAATGTTTTTCCTTTTCAATAGCTAAATCATAACTATCAGGTATATGTTTATATGGATGTGCTATAGAACGTTCTTTTAGTTCAGGATACGCATTAGATACTAGCTCTTTTGTAACATCCATAAGGATATCTTCAAATTTATCATATTTTTGAAACCATTCTTCATATAGTTTATCTTTTTCTTTTTGGTCAGTAGTATTATCATATTTACGATGTATTTCATTTAGTTCATTGATATACTTATCTATCAGCGGTATATATTTGTTCCTAAGTTCATCAGAGGTCCTATAACAGGTTACTTTATCATTTCTTACACCATATACACAAGATGCTATCCTAGTTGAAATATTTAGATCTTCCATAAGGTCTCCTCTACTTGGATATGCATCATAATCTGGATGTGAATGTACTTGTATATCTATTTGATAATTACACTCTTCATTAGCCTTTGTTAAATCTGAATATGTATAACTTCCCTCAATAACTTTAGTGACTCTACCATCACTACACACATTAAATCCGTGTTCCCTGCCTGTTACTTTGGTTCTTTCCTTAACCTCTTCTAATCTTTGACGGATTGTTGTCTCCTTAAGAATATTACAGACTTCCTGTTCATAAGATAGTTCTTTTGTTGATAACATAACAATAAATTATATCATTTTACATTATTTAAATTTTGCCACAATCCTTTATCCATACATCTCCAAAGTTGCCAAATTTTCTTTCTTTCTCAATAACTTTATCATAATCTTCACTTTTTTCAGTCAAATCATGATATACATATGATGCAATATTATTTGCAACATCAATAAGGACATCTATATAGTGATTATGTGCTTTTACATATTCATCATATAACTCACTTCTTTCTTCTGGGTCAGTAGTATCATTAAATTTATTAACTATTTCGCTTACTTTATTATAAGCATTTTTTATAAGTGGTTTATATTTATTCCTAAGTTTATCGGAGGTCCTATAACAAGCTACTTTATCATCTTTTGCACTATATACGCAGGATGCTATCCTAATTTGATTATACAGGTCTGAAATAAAGTCTCCTTTACTTGGATAAGCATAAAAAGTAGGATGTGAATGAAAACTTATATCTATTTGATAATTACACTCCTTATTAACTTCAGATTTATCTATACGACCCTCATTTCCCTCAATGACTTTGGTTACTCTACCATCACTACACACATTAAATCCATGCTCATGCCCAGTTGCTTTGGTCCTTTCCTTAAGTTCCTCTAACCTCTGATGTATTTTGGTTTCCTTGAGAATATTGCAGACTTCCTGCTCGTAAGATAATTCATTTGATGATAGCATGACAATCAATGAAATAATTCCGAATCATCAATTATATTTAGGTTTTGGGGTTCAGGAAGCTTAAGAACCTCTACCTGTTTTTGAACACCTCTTCTGCACATATCATTGTATATTGGTGATATCCTGTTGTATAATTCCCAGTTAGAATGCTTTAAGAGATAGTTCAAAATCTCGCAAATACTCATATTCTCTATCTCAGTCATGATTAGTACAATTAATCACTGATATTTAAATTTTAGTAA
>WSBC01000022.1 GCA_009758405.1 Methanobacteriota archaeon | reverse complement strand
TCACCGCCAAGCATTTCCAATGCTATCGCCAATAGATTTCTCATCTTGTTAAAATACTTTACGTAATCACCGATGCCGAAGCCAGTCCTATCCGTCTCATCAAGCACTTTTTTGATTTCTGCTATCAACTCCGCCCTCTCCATTTAACTCACCTTCTGCTTTCCAACTTTTTCCCTGATCTTTTTTATTTCCTTTTTTGCCCTGTCCAAAATGTGCCTCAGGTCTTCTTTTTCTATGTGCAGTGAAAAAACTGTGTTGCATATGACTACTTTATTCCCTTTTACCATCATCATATTGTCGTATTGATTTTCATCATCCCTTGAAACAAAGGCCATCTGGAGGATTGAGTTTGGGTTTTCGCTTAAATCCAAGCCCGTCAAGATATAGTCAATGTTTTCCTCATTTATTACTGCTGCCTCCTGACCAAGTTTAACTAACCTTAAATTCTTGTAGTCCTTTGCCCTGTCCTTTTCCCTTATGAAAATGTGGTTTATAAGTTCTCTAGGTGCGCCCTGTATATATATGTCATATCCATGGTATGTCCAATCTGCCCTTGTTGTGTATATGCTCATTCTTCATCACCCACCAAATATGATAAAATTTCCATCAATGGTTTTATTGCTTTTTTAGGCATTTCATCAATATAAACAGTATATTCATCTTCGTCTTCCTCATGTGCCTTGTCATACACTTCATTTAAATAATTAATGACATCATTCAATTCAATTATCAAATAATTCTTTCTGTTTACTTCGCTGTTTTCAGAAATTTCAATGTTAATAGCATTGAGAATTTTATCAATATCTTCTTTGTCTACCCCACGATCTATATGCATCTTATAAACATTGCCGTCCCTATGAAATTCAACAATAATATCGTAGCGATCATATAAAACCTTAACATAAAATTCCAAAGCAGAAATATTTGCTAATTCGCAAGGAGTCACATTAGGATCAATACTTCTAAATTTAAAAACATCTTCTGCGACCTGGTTGCCAAGTTTTGCCTTTACCCATACATACTTTAAAGTAAAAATATATGGGCCTACTTTTATGCTCATTTTGGGTGGCTGTAATGACTTTGCCTTGTCCAAAAACCAATTAAATACATCCTGATTAATATTTATCTCTGTCATTCTATTCACCTTTCTAACAAAAGATGCGACAAAATCAAGAACAGTGCCTGTTCCGATTTTTTATTTTTTTCACAGTCTTTGAAAATCTCTTGGAATTTATCTGCTAATTCAACAGAAGCAGCGAAAAGGAGTGCGTCAGCATAACCCTGGAGATAAATATTAAATTCCTTGGCACTTAAACGGTCTGCTATTAGTTTTATTTTTGTGTCATTCATGGCTTTAAATTTCTCTATTATGCCCTTTATAGTTTCTTCATTCATTTTCACCAACCTTCCTTATCAATATCGAGCCATCACTCAAAAATTCCAACACCACCTTCGATCCCTTGCCTATCCCTTGCGCTGCCCCCCAAGACTTCGGTATATGCACTGCCAGTGAGCTTCCCTCCAAGCTCACTTTTCTCACAAGCTTTTCAACAACCTTCTTCTCCATCTTTTTGACCTCCTTAAACAAAAGTATTACTATGTAATATTTAAGTATTACGCCTAAATTACCATTTTCAATATAAAAGTATGGGGGCATAAGCCCCCAGGGATGCATTCAGGGCGCATCCTACAAATGGGTTTCAGATTACTTCTGGCTCGCATAGCAGGGATGGGTTTCAAACGTTTAATGGCTCGCAGTCTTCTATTGGGCTCCACCTTAAAAATGGCTCACATTTTAGCATATAGTCTTCAGGTAATATATGGTTCGCATTTGTTTTATGGGTTTCAATCGACATATGGCTCGCATATGACACATGGGCTTCACACAACATATGGCTCGCAATTGTGGCATGGTTTTCATCTTTGTATTGGCTCGCATTCATATTCTGGGCTACAAAAATAGCTTGGCTCACAAAATTTTTGTGGTTTTCAGAATGAAGTTGGTTCGCAACCTTTTTCTGGATTTCACCCCTGATATGGCTCGCATCCAGCAAATGGTCTGCAAATATTACATAGCTCACATTCCTTATCTGGGCTTCAACCAATTTTTGGCTCGCAAGTTTATTATGGGCTACATTTTTCTTGGGGCTCGCAAGATGTTGATGGTTTCCAAAAGAATCACGGCCCGCAAATGTATTTTGGTCTCCATATTTCTTCTGGCTCGCAAACCTAATATGGGTTTCGTTTTTCACTCGGTTCGCAAATTTTCCTTGGGTCTCAGAACATATTTGGCTCGCAAATCTATCTAGGGCACCAAAATAAAATTGGCTCGCACCAGATCCTTGGATTCCAATGGAGGTTTGGCTCACAAGATTTAGAGGGGCTCCATTAGTAAGATGGCTCACATTCCTTGTATGGTTTTCACTTCTGTGATGGTTCGCAAAAGAACTTTGGATCTCATCTGTTTTTTGGCTCACATATTTATTCAGGGCATCAATTTTTGGTTGGCTCGCATTTAAAAGGTGGCTTCCAAAATGGTCTTGGCTCGCACTTACATTTTGGGCTTCAGATTTTCGATGGCTCGCAAAGTCCATTACACCCATCCCTGAATGCATCCAATTAGATTATAGAATAGCAGTATTTAAAGATTTCTACTAAAATACCATTTTTTATTATGACCCTGAAAAAGTATCATCCTTTTCCTTTTCATACTTTTTCTTTTTCTTTTGTTTCTTTTCTTTTTCTTTTAAGAATTTTATCGCACAATTTTATAATTTCTTATAAATGTCGAATTTCGCAGTGAGTATATAAAGGCATTCCTTCTCCTTTCTAATATTTTTCTCTTTCTTTATATACTTTCTTTCTCTTTTTATTGGTTTTTATCGCATAAAAATAATGTTCAAAAAATGAATAAAAATAAGGAATGAGGATGGCTTTTACCTGAAAAAATATTTTTGTTATGGCATTAAAATATGAATAATAAAGAGGTGAATATATTAAAAGTTTGGACTTTTATAAACATTAAATTAAAAAAATAAAAATGGCAATTTATACCAAATTCACGGAGACCCTGTATTTCTGGGTCTCCTTTTGATTTATACCACTTATACCAGAAATTTAAAAATTCTTGGTATAAGTTATATTTCGATTTTTATAAAAATGAAGGTTCTTCCAAAATTCTTTCCTATATATACTGAATCGTT
>WSBC01000029.1 GCA_009758405.1 Methanobacteriota archaeon | reverse complement strand
TTCCGCCAAAATATATAAGGCATTAATCCATTAATGCCATTCGTAATCTCTTAACATAGATATCATTATGTGAATAAAGTTATACCTCCTAAAAATTTCATTATTTATAATTTATACAAATCAAATAAATTTAAACAGATTTTTATCATCAAAATTTGATTTGGAGTTTCTTAAGAATGAGCATATCAATGTAATAAATGAAATTAAGAAGGATTGTATTATGGTAATAGATGGAAACGATCATAAAGAGATTTTGAAAAAATATTAAAATCATAAATATATTTTTTATCATAATAAAAATTAATATGTAAAGGGATAACAAGTAGCCGCATCACTTTTTTCGACAAATACGATAAATATCCAATAGCATTCTCAATTTACAGAAAATTCAATAAAGAAGATTCGGATTTAACAATAAAAATAGAAATAAAGAAAGAGAAATCAATAAAATGGGTCTGAATTTTTCAGCAGTAATAGGTAATTGCATGTATTTCATAGATTATCTAATAAAATCTCTTAACGCTAAAGTTAAGGGCTGGATTTGCATCAAAGAGTAATATGGTGGTGAAGATTCAAGGGAGATAACCTTCCCTTGATGATATCATTTTATCCTATGCAGAATAACAACTCTTAAACATAGATGTGGAAGTATGATTGGGTAGAAAAAGGAAGGTGTTTATAAGAGGAAAACTCAAACTGAAGATTGTAGTAACAGGAGAATAAACGTCAAGAAATATTATATGACAAACAGGCTGGACTGGGATTCAAAGAAAATCATAGGAACATTTTTGAATAGATGGGATATTGAAGTAACGCATAGGGAGATGAAGGGAAACTGGTTAAAGCGCTTATTTCTGAGGAATGGCAAGAAGGTGGAGATGGATCTCTGCCTATATGCCGTAGGAACAACGCTTTTCGAAATTTCCCAATCATCACCATGGCGGATCATAAAGAATTGAAAGAAGGAATAGAAATACACAAAAGATTGACTGGTATTGAATTCATAGAAAATGCATCACAAAAAATAATGGAATTTGGAAAACATGCTTTTGAAGCAATAGTAAAAGTAATAAAAAATCCCTATAAATCAACAGTAAAAATATTGAAAAGTTTAGGCTTATTTACATTTAATCTCTTAGATAAAATTAATATAAAATTTTAGTACTTAAATATTTCTAAATATTAAAATTAAAAAATTATTCTAATTTTTAGTTGATTATGTAAATTCAATAAAAATCATTAATTATTATCAAAAAAATTGATATGGAATAGCGAAATTTTATAAAAATAATATTTATTATCCATAAATGGTGATTAACAATGGAAAATGAAATAAAAAAACAACAAACAAATGATAAAAACAATCAATCTAATAGAAAATACAGCGAAAAACTGAAGATTTCTGAAATAAAAAAAGAGACAGATATACTCATTATTGGTGGGGGTAATGCTGGAATTTTTGCTGCATATGCTGCTAAGATGAAAGATCCATAAGTTAATGTTTTAATACTTGAAAAGGAAAACATAGATAGGAGTGGATGCCTGGCTGCAGGAATGGATGCTATTAATACATATCTTGGTAATGATAGGACACCAGAGGACTTTGTAAGGTGGAGTAGATGGCAAGCTGGCGGATTGATTAGAGAGGATCTGACCTTGACTCTTGCACAAAGACTTAATGAAACCGTCCATTTGCTTGAGGAATGGGGTGTTCCATTTCCAAAAAATGAAAAAGGTGAATATATTAGGAGAGGTAGATGGGATATAGATATGTATGGAGAGCATATGAAGCCTATTATGGCAGAGAAAATCAAATCTTTAGGTGTTGAAGTATTGAACAGGGTATATGCAACAAATCTCATTGTATCACAAAATAGGGTAATAGGTGCTTATGGTGTTAATATAAGGACTGGCGATTTTTATATAATAAAAGCTAAGGCGATAATTATTGCAACAGGAGGTGCTTCAAATCTTTATAAAACTTATACTAACGATGGTGTGGACTGCCATCACCAACTATGGTATTATCCTGGAAATGTGGGTAGTGGCTATGCTATGGGTATAAGAGCTGGTGCAGAAATGACTTTGTTCGAAATGAGACTAATTCTGGTAAGAACAAAAGATTATAATGGCCCTATTGATACAATCTCTGTAGGATATAATCTTCCTATGGTAAATGCAAGAGATGAACAAATTTTACAGAAATATGGAGGAGAAGCCAGCCCCAGATATCTGAGGGCAAAAGCTGTTATCGATGAATGGTTAAATGGATCCCCTCCAACATACGTGGACACAAGAAGAATTCCACCAAAAGTAATGGAGGATATAGAAAATGATTATTTAAATGAAAGACCTAGCTTCTTATTATTTTTAGCCTCTAACAAGATAGACCTGTCAAAAGAACCTTTAGAGGTATATGTCAGCGAACCATATATTACTGGAGGGCATGCTGGAAGTGGATTCTGGGTTGATGTTAACAGGGAAACAACAATTCAAAATCTTTTTGCTATAGGTGATGCTGCTGGAGGTTGCCCTAATAAGTTTGTAAGCGGAGCAGGGGCGGAAGGACTTATAGCTGGAGAAAAGGCAGTAGAGAAAATCAGTAATGAGAAATTACCGGACATTCCCATAAATAATGATGATATAGAAAAAGAAAAATGGAGGATTTTTACACCATTGGTAAGATATACTGAAAGAATTTCAAAATATACAAGTGGTCAGCCAGATGGAATCACCCCTCAGGAACTTGAGGAAAGATTACAAAGATTAATGGATGAATATGCAGGAGGGGTAAGTCAGTTTTACAGAATAAACGAAGAACGACTAGATTATGCATTTCAACATATACAGTTATTAAGAAAAGATGCGGAAAATCATTTAGTTGCTAAGGACTATCATGAATTAATGAAATGCCTTGAATTATTTGATTTATTGGATGTGGCTGAAACACTAATACTTCATCTTAAGTGGAGGAAAGAAACAAGATGGCCAGGATGGCAAACAAGGATGGATTACCCTGAAAGAAATGATAGAGATTTTGATTGTTTTATAAATTCTAGAAAAGATCCAATTACCGGAAAATATGAAATGATAAAAAGAGAATATAAACAGCTTGTTACAGGAGATAGATATAGCTATAAACCGGAGGTGAGATAAATGCCTTCCCTAGTTATTGCTGAAAAATGTGATGGATGTAAAGGAAAAACAGAACCATTATGTGAACAAATTTGTCCTATGGATATAATGAAGCTCGATCCTGCGACAGG
>WSBC01000005.1 GCA_009758405.1 Methanobacteriota archaeon | reverse complement strand
GTTGCACTTGCATGCTTTACTAGCTCGAACTGGCTGTGCTCAGAATCTGCTATAATTATCTCTGCCTTGAACTCCCCATCCGCAAGCATCTTTGCCAATGCATTCATTATTCCAGTGTAAGGCCTAATTGGGTATGCTGAAATAACATCCACATCCGCTACCTTGACTGCCTCTGCAATGGCCCTGGCTCCATTCCACACCTTGTAACCAGGTTTTTCTTTTGAAACAGGTGGAATTAATTCTGTTCTTGCACACATTTTAATCACCTCAAAAGCCGTACTCCCTTGACTCGAACCTCTTTACTGGTATCTCTTCATCACTAAGGCCCTCTACTGCCTCAAGCTCTGAAACAAGATCTATTGCCTTGGTGGGGCAAACTTTAAAACATATGCCACAGCCAGTGCAATAATCATAATCAATTTTTATAGAGTTAAAATCAATGGATCCATTGGGGCAGTAATAGGTGCAGAGCTTGCAATCTATGCATTTTTCCTTGTTTATTAATGGCCTCCTGAACCTCCATGGGGTGGTGAAACCAATGTTCTTTTCCCCCGGCCTAGGACCAAATTCAATAAGGCCGGGGGCCAGCACCTCCCACCTTGGCATTGAAGTGATCCTTTCTGCATAATTATTTGCTGATGCTGCTGCAATCTGGTATGCCCTGTAAATTTCAGGGTTCCAAAATTTGCCATCATACTCTGGAATCTTCAATTCCTTCTTTGCCTTATTTTCAACCTGTATTTCCACCTCCTTGACATTTGATTCCTCATACCCCATTTTTACCGATTCCCTTTTATTCTCTTTCCCAAGCATTTCAAGGGCAAGAGTTATTGAGTCTATGTCTATCTTCTCCCATCCCTTTGCCAGGGCACCAAGAAGAGGGTAAGCAGGTGATCTATCAATCTTCCCAGATCTGATGGTGACCACCCTGCCTCTCCAGTCCTGTGAAAGATTGTATTTTTTAACTAGGTAAGTAACATCATTGGGAGAAAGAGATGTGTTTACAACAAGAACTGCATCCTCCTTTGCCCCATCAAATAGAAGTGCACGCTGTGAAGTTTTCTGTATCAAGAGACTTGAGGAAAAAAGGACAATTGCATTGAATATGTGTCCAAATGGTTCTACCTCCTCATGGAGAAGAACTGGTATTCTGGGATTTCCAAATACATTGTAAAATATCATAGGTAGATAGTTTCTCTCAGGACTGTCATCATACCTCATATAATAGTATGATTCTATTTTTTTTACAAGGCCTGCCTGTGCAAGTATTGATGAGAATGTATTCATGTCTGCGGTATGGTCAACGCCTAGTCCATGGCTAATAACCCAAAAAAGGTCTTCATATTCCCTGTATTCCTCAATTTTTGGTGTAACTTTTTTAAATTTTAATTGCATGTTACCACCAGTGGATCAAGATGTTTTAAGCTCTATATATTTTTCTAATTAAACCTTTAAAATATCTAATGATTCAAAAATACATAAAAAAATGTTTATCATGGAATTTATTTTATTTTTAAAAAATTTAATTTTTGAAATTTGAATTCTGTGACAAATAAATTCCAAACATTATCGTTCCAAGACCTATAAATGTAAAAATGTTTAATGATTCTTTTAGGATCAAAAAGCTTGAGATTACCGAAAGTGCAGGGACTAGAAATAAATAGGATGAAATTTTAGAAACAGAATACTTTCTATAGAGAATTAAGTAAATGAACCATGCAATGGAAGTGCCCAAAGTCCCCATATAGATAGTGACCGCAAAAAAATACATGTTTAATTTTGAAAAATCTATTGGCCCAGAGATTATAGCAAAAATGAAGGTCACAGGCAAGGCATATATGAACTGCATTGTATTTATTTTGACAGGCTCAATCCCTTTTAGATATTTCTTGTAGAATATGGTACCGAATGACCAGCTCAGTGCACTCAATATTAAAAATAATAATCCCTCAATAGAATGTACTTGGATCTCCTCTGAAAATATTAAAAAAATGCCAAAAAGACCTATTATAATGCCCAGAAAATTCAATGCCTTTACCCTTTCTCCAAGGAAAAATATTGAAAGTAAAACTACTATCAATGGATAAGAGTAGATGATGATTGATGATATGGAGGCAGATTCCGTCATTTCACCAATGAACCAGAATTCCATGAAACCAACAATGTTCAACATTGATAATGTAAATAATTTAATTTGAGTCTTTAAAGATCCCTCTAAAATAAGTGATCTAGGAAATAGGATTAGGGAGAGTATCAATGCAAAAAGGATCCTGAAAAATAGTACATAAAATTCATTTTCATACATTACAGCTATTTTTACAAGGGGGTAATTGATTGCCCAGAAAAGGCACATCATTAAAAGCAATATGGCATCCCTGTAAACAGTCTTCATTATAGCTTGTATTGTTTATTATATTAAAAATTTGATCCTGAGGAAATAAATACTTGGTTAAAATCCATGCATTTTTAGAAATTTAATCTGATGCTAATGAAATACATATAAATTTTAAATAAATTATAAAAAACTTGTTAAGTTATTATTTGCAATGTTTATTATATTTTATGAAGTTCAAGTAGATAAAAATCCACCATCCACTGGAATAAGTGCCCCATGAACATAACTTGATAGATCGGTTGCTAAAAACAAGGCCACCCTGGCTACTTCCTCTGGTTCACCCATTCTTCCCAGCGGTAATCTCGTGAAGTAACTTATACCTGTTTGAATTACTGCACCTTTAAATTTAATCAAGGCTTCTTTTTTCAATTTTTCAATGCTCTTGGTATTTATTCCACCAGGAACAATTACATTGATTTTAAATCCCTTTTTTCCATATTCCCTTGCAAGAGCCCTAGTAAGTGCAATTACACCGGCCTTACTTATATCATAGTGCACAAGACCTTTTGCAAAGGGCAAAATTGCCTCTATTGATCCTATGTTTATTATTGTGCCACCTTTCCCTTTTTTTCATTCTTAAACTTATAAATTCTTGGCACATTAAATAGACTGATTTTAAATTTATATTCAATGTTAAATCCAGGAAATCAATGTCTGTTTCTAGAAAATCCTTAAAAATGTAAATGCCAGCATTATTTACAAGTATATCTGGATCCTTATCCGCAATATTTTTCCAAAGTGATGCTATTTCCTCTTTTTTTGAAAGATCAATATTCATCGTAATTACCCCAGTATTGAATTTTTTAAGCTCTTCTTTTAAATCTTTCAAGCCATCTTCATTAATGTCAACAAGAATTAGGTCGCCACCGGATTCAGAAAAAATATTTGCTATTGCCCTTCCAATGCCAGAGGCAGCACCGGTAATCAATGCAGTTTTTCCCTTAAGTGAAATAAGATCATTTATACTTTCTTTCTTAAATTCATTTACTGGCATATGTTTTTTCTATGCTTTTTGAATATTTAAATATTGGTAAACAATCATATATAATTAGAATTTTATAA
>WSBC01000030.1 GCA_009758405.1 Methanobacteriota archaeon | reverse complement strand
GGTGCTAACCCTATTCCCCAACTCTCTTATAGTATTCTGGAGTTTATAAGCCTTTCCCCTCTATTTCAAAATAGAAAGGTTTAAATATATCCTATACCATATAGGTATTTGGGACTTTAAGTCCCAGGTGTAAAATATGGAGAAGATAGATATAGGTAAGGAGTTGATGAAAAATAAAGAAAATTTTGAAAAGCATGTTGCAAATATATGTTATAAAGACTGTAAAGGAAAATACAATAGTGAGAAAAAAATAGAAGAGTGTATTGAGAATTGTAGAGATACTATAGTCATGTTCTAAAGGTGATAAAAATGTCAGAAGAGATGGAAATAAAATTAAGAGTTCCACCGAACATTATGTTCGAGCTGAAAATTTTAAGAGACTACTACAAAAGAAATAAAACTGGGCCAACAACATTAGCTGATATAGCTATTGTTGCATTGCAACAATATTTAGAAAGAAATAAAGAAGATTTGCAAAAAGCAAAAGAATACTATAAAAAAATGCTTGAAGAATAAAGAAAAAATAATTAAATTAATTTATTTTTTTCTTTTTCTTTTTTATTTTAGTTCAAAATATTATTGTAATATATTTTTAGAACAGAACTCGTTTAAAAACACTAGACCAAATATTTGTAAATAGGTGGTTTTGATGGATTTATGCAATGAATTAAATAGCAATCAATGTGAAGCACTAGATGCTTTAGCAAAATTTTTAAAAGAAAACGACAAGTACAGCAAAATAGTAAATGATTTAATTAATAGTTATAGCGGTGATATTATACTATTATTAATTATAAACTACATAACATTAAGAGATATGGTGCTAAACGACCCAAAACTAAGAGATATTCTTTTAGGAAAAGATAATATAATATGGTTATAAAAAAATAAACTTTCTTTTTAAGCTTCCTTCCACCCTTGTATATCTTTGATGAAAACATCCCCATCTTCGCAATATTTAAAATAGTAAATTTTCAATTTCTTTTTCTTTGAATCTCTGAAGAACCAGTCCTCATACCTGTCCTCATCAGGATATATTTTTTCCGACTGATCTGGTTTTCCTAGCATTTCATAATCTTCCCTTCTAATTTTCAATGGTTCTTTAAACTTTATATATATTCTACTGATCTCTTTATCTTCCAAAAACAATCTAACAAGATTTTTAATATTCATAGCAATTTCCTCATTTTCCACCTCACTCATTTTTTACACCTCTGGGGAAATGGGTTAGCACCCTATTCCCCAACTCTCTTATAGTATACTAAAGTTTATAAGTCTTTCTACCTTGGGACTAGGGGAAAAGGTTTATTAACCCTTGAATACTATAAAAAATGTGGGGGTAAACACCCCTAGAACCCTTAACCCCCAGCCCTTGTAGGGTAAAGGGGGAAGGGGATAAAATTCTATCTAGTTTTCTTATAAAAATTTAATATTTTTATATAGAATTAAAAAGAAGAGAAAAAATTAAAATAGAAAAAATTATTGTGGATTATTACAATCCAATTCAATTTTTTCTGATAATCCTCTGACATGGTGAAGAATATATTTTGTTTCACCATCATCATCCTCTATATTGAACTTTATATATAGTCTTTTTATTGGTATTGTGCATTCATAATCTTTTCTTTCTTTGTATAAAATATAAAAGAAATTTTCCTCAAAAATTCCATTATCCACGACTCCCTTTAAGCTATCATAATATCCAATTAACTCTCTAAACTCATCCTCATTAATTTTTAATGGCTTTTCAAGTTTCAAATCAAAATCATTTTGTCTTCCTTCCAAGAACTGGTCAACATAATCGCTAAGCTTTTTTAGTGTTTCATCTCTTTCCTTATCATTATAATCCAAGACATTTTTGTTATCTTCCTGGCTCATACCTATACACCCCAAAAAATTATGTATAAATTTTCAATCTTTTTGTTACAAAAGGCTTATCTTTTTGTGCGTTAAAGTAATTCTGGAGCGCCTTTCTTATTATTTCTGATTTTGGTATGTTTGTCTTCTTTGACAGATATTCTAAATAATCAGCATCTTCTTCTGGTAATTTAAAAGAAACTACTTTCATTGTGTTGCCACCTCTCTTAAAATTTCTCTAATTAATGATTTTATTTTCACAAAAGCAACAGGATCAGCATTCATGATAATTTCTTTAACAAACCCGTCTTTTGTTACTATCTTCATACCATCAATTTTTACATCATAATAATTCAACATTTTTTTCAGTTCTTCTTCTTTTAAAACCTGTTTCTTGATTATAATAAAAATTTTTTTCTTTAGAAATATTGCCTTTGAAAAATCGTTTATTTCCTTTTCTTTTGGTGCCTTCTGTATTACATCTAACAAATTCCTATAATAGTTTAACTTTCTTTCTAGCTTTTTAATCTCATTTTCCAAATAAGAAACCAGTTCCTCCTTATTTCCGATCTCCATACCTGTCTCGCCTCTCTGGGTTTCTATTTATATAAAAAGGTATAAAAGGGTATTACCTAGGGGTTCATTAAGAAAAGGTATTTATACCTTTACATTAGTTGCAGTAGAAACCAATGCTTCCCATTTTTTATACCTTAAACAAGCTTCATTGCTCAAAAAGAAAACCACACTATTTTTATATTCTTTTCTCAATAAAAATCCAGACTCAGCCAAATCTCTTAATTTTCTTTCTGATGTATGCCTCGATATATATTTAAAATCATTTAATTTAATTTTTGATGTAAAGGCTTCAAAATTACCATAGGTTATGTAGCAATCTTCACAATTACCAAAATATTGCTTACAATATCTAAATATAATTATTCCCCAATCATTTTTGGGCATTGCATCTCTCCCCTCTAATCTTTACATTCAATTGCTAAGGTTAGTAAACCATCATTGCTCATAGTCATGCTTACTCAACCTTGTGTTTGGCTATATTGACTTTTCTCATGCAATTTGGGCATGTTGCATAATATTGCTTCTTACCTTTGTAGTCCCATACATACCCACACCTAGGACATTTAAGTTTTACCACCACTTATCACCAAATAACTAATAAACTAGCAACCCTTATAAGCATATCTCCTCCCGCCTTGAAGAGTGGGGAGAAGGTCAGAAACCGTTGCTATAGAGCTGTAAGGTAACAGAAAAGCCTTGGGGAGACCATGGCCTGATAGGCTGGGGCGTTGCTACCTTTTAACTTCTGGCTGATAACAAAGGTAACAGGTGAATGGAGAGTGGCAAATGGAGTGCGTGAGTTAAATGGAGGGCCCAAGCGGGGATGGGATGCTGGGCTTGAATATAATGACACTTATCAAAGGATTTTGTCGCATCTTAATAAAAAAAGGAAGCCTCAGGACGTAGTTTTGCTAATACAATTAAGAAATGGCTCAAGAGTAGGGGAGGCCGTAGATGCATTAAAGGAATTCTGTGAATCAGGAAAGATCGAGGTATATATAAGAGTAGAAAAACATAGAAATTCCAATGACCAGAGACTTATGATGTTGCCAGAAGAACTTAGGACTAGCCAGGGAAAGATACTTTTACAATCAGCCTGCAGTTGGATATCAGGAATTGAAAATCCAAAGGCTGCAATCAAGACATATTGTAAAAGAACCTTTGGATTTAATACACATGGTCTAAGATACGC
>WSBC01000024.1 GCA_009758405.1 Methanobacteriota archaeon | reverse complement strand
ACAAGGCAAGGATAATCTGGGGTGCTGCAATAGATCCTGACTATGAGGGTAAGATAAACGTACTTATAGTGGCTACTGGAGTGAGATCAAAACAGATACTAGGGAAAATAACTGAGGAGGAAATTAAGAAAAGACAGGGTGTGGATATTATAAAGTAAAATTTTTAAATTAAAAATTTTAATATTAAAATGATTTATACGTTTTCGTGGAATACAAGTGGACTGTTTTAACAAATACTACGTTGGGAGTAATAATGTCTTCTCTCAACACAAATATAGTTATGATATCACTTCCTACTATATTTAGAGGTCTTAATATAAATCCATTTACACATAATGAATTCATCTATCTATTATGGATTCTTATGGGATATTCTATAGTCCTTGCAACAGTCCTTGTCACCTTTGGAAGATTATCTGATATGTATGGTAGAACTAGGATGTATACTCTTGGGTTCATTATATTCACAATATCCTCAGTTTTATTATCCATTGTTCCGGATGGTTCAGAAAATACTGGTGCCCTTCTTTTAATAATTTTTAGAATGGTGCAGGCCGTAGGCGGCGGATTTATAATGGTGAATAGCACGGCACTTCTAACAGATTCATTCCCGATAAATGAAAGGGGAAAGGCCTTAGGACTGAATCAATCTGCATTCATTGTGGGTTCAGTACTGGGACTTGTGGCTGGTGGTTTACTTGCAGGTTATAACTGGCATTTGGTTTTTATTGTGAACATTCCATTTGCCCTTGCAGGTACACTATGGTCAATCTTCAAGCTTAAAGAATCCGTTCCAAGAAAGAAGGTGAAAATTGATTACTGGGGTAATATTACCCTTGCCTCTGGCCTTATTTTAATTTCGCTAGGTTTTACATATGCACTTGAGCCATATGGTGGCTCCCAGCTTGGTTGGTATAATCCCTGGGTAATTTCAGCCTTTATTTTCGGCCTTTCATTCATAATCTCCTTCCTTTTCATAGAAAAAAGAGCTGATAATCCACTTTTCAACCTTTCACTTTTCAAAATAAGACCTTTTGCATTTGGTAACCTCAGTCTGCTATTTAATTCACTTGCCAGGGGTGCAGTGAGTTTTCTAGTTACAATATGGTTGCAGGGTATTTACTTACCATTGCATGGATATTCATATACAGAGACTCCATTCTGGGCAGGAGTTTATATGCTTCCAATGATGCTTGGTATGGTCTCAATTGCACCTTTAAGTGGTCATCTCACGGATAAATATGGAGCTAGGATATTTGCCACCACTGGAATGGCAATAGTTGGTATCAGTCTATATCTTTTAACTCTTCTACCCTACAATTTTAATCTCCTTGAATTTGAATTAATCATATTTATAAATGGACTTGGTAATGGCCTTTTTGCATCACCAAATACTACATCAATTATGAACTCAATATCATCAAAGGACAGGGGCACTGGGAATGGGATGAGGATGACATTTAACAATATTGGTGCCACAATAAGCATGGCAATTTTCTTTTCAATTACAATAACAGTATTTTCACAACAGGTTCCGGAGGCAATGTACAATGCCTTAATAAATATTCTACCCCAATCTATAGCTATTTATCTTTCAAAATTACCTCCCTCTGGTCTTCTTTTTGCCACTTTTCTTGGAATGGATCCACTTCAGGCAATAAAGAACTCATCTCTGCTTCCATCATCAGCATTAAAGGTCCTAAGCTCACCAACCTTTCTCCCAAGCATAATAGGTCCTCCCTTCATCAATGGCCTAAGGATCTCAATTTATATATCCATAATATTAATAACAATAGGAACAGTATTCTCTGCCCTAAGGGGTAAAAAGTACGTTCTTGAGGAGAATCGATAATGTTAAAAGATGAATATCTTTAAGGGTATTAATGATAAAATATGCAATACTTGTAAGACACGGTGAAAGTTTCTCTAATACTTTGAATATTGTCTCCGAGGATATTGATAAATACCCTCTCACAGAAAATGGTATAAAACAGGCAAAATTCACAGGTGAACAGCTGAAAAAGATAAAAATAGATTCTATATATTCAAGCCCCATAAGGAGGGCTAGGGAAACTGCAGAGATAATCTCATCCATATTAAATATGGATTTTTCAACTGACATAAGGTTAAAGGAGATTGGCTTTGGAAAATACAACGGTGAGAGAATTGAAAATGTTCCTGACTTTACATATGAATCGGAGGAAATTGAACCTTGGGATAAGATTGAGAAAAGAATGTTATCTATTCTGAATGATTATAATGGAACTGTACTTCTTGTATCACATGCATTCCCCATCAGGGTATTAGTTGCACATTTTCTTTCTTTGGGGGAGAATGAGAGCTATGGGATATTAATAAACTATGCAACAATAACATTAATAGATAATATAAACAAAAATGTTGTTGCCATAGGATCCCCGGTAATGACTAAAAGGATGGAAGAAACTTTAAAGAAGTGATAGAAATGTTGTCTAAGATTCATAAAAATACCTTAGACTTAATTTCCATAATACTTTCAAGGTCAATATATGCGTTCAATTGGTATAATATCTCACCACTCCTCCTTATGATATCAATTAGTCTTGGCATACAACTTTCGATCTTAGGTCTTGTTCCTGCCTTCTTCTTGTTGGGTGCAGGCATTTTTCAGATTCCTGCTGGATTAGTATCGGCAAAAATAGGACCTAAAAAAACTGCAATGGCTGGGATGTACATTCTATCGATTTTCACTATATTATCTGGATTCTCCTGGAATCTTTATTCTATACTTTTCTTCAGGTTCATGATTGGTGCAGGTGCTGCTTTCTACTTCTCACCTGCCATTGGAATACTAAAAAATCTTTTTTCAGAGGGTAGGAGGGGCTTTTCCATGGGAATTTATAATGCAGCATTCAATCTGGGGGCAGGCCTATCAGTGGCAATAACAGGCATTATTGCAAATGTTGTTGGATGGAGATGGGCACTAATTTTATCAGGTGTTATAGGCCTTGCGATAACAATAGAAAATCACCTTACACTTCCTGATAACAAACAAGAAAGAGTGATGAATTATTCAATAGTACTCCTCAACAGGAACATAATTTTTCTAGGTCTTGCACTGGCAGGATTTTGGGGTACATATTTTGCTACTGCACAGCTTCTTGATACGTACCTTATTAAGGAAAGGGGCTTCTCTTCAGTAATTTCAGGATATGTATCTTCCCTAATACTATTTACTGGAATTATTGGAGGTCCATTGGGAGGCCATCTTTTAGATAGATTTGGAAGAGGCAAATTGCTTCTCACCCTAATGGCTATATTCTCAGCATTAATAATATCCACAATCCCATTTCAAAGTCAATATGAGATTGTTATATCCATAATTTTACTAGGTCTTTTTGCAGTTGGAATATTCTCCATTTTATATGCAATACCTTCATTATATAAAGAAATCCCGGATAATATGATACCACTTTCGATAGGTCTAATAAATTCAATACAGATATCCGTTGGTTCCATAGCACCTTTCGCATTTACATTCATATCAGATAAATTTTCATACTTTGCAGGATGGTTTTTCTTAGGCGTCTTTGTTATAATATTTTTACCATTACTTTTATTAATAAAAACAAGGGAAGCTTACCGAAATGTTTAAATAAAAAAAATTATAAAATAAGATTGCAATGGAATTTACAAGGGAGTCTTTAATAGAACTTGTTCGTGCTCTCTTAAGAAGGAGAGGATTTAATCTATCATCTGAGAATTTCACATCAGTGGCCTACGATATAATAGCAAGTGATAATGAGAATATATTCATTATAAAGGTTCTATATAATGTAGATACACTTAAGCAGGAAGTGGCTAATGAACTAAAATTACTTTCAAAGATAATTAAGGCAAAGCCATTAATAATAGGAGTAAGGTGTGGCATTGGAATACTTGAGGATTATATACTTTATAGTAGGTATGATGTCCCCGTGATGAGTTTCAAAACATTCTCAAACTACATAATAAGGGATGAATTGCCAATTGGTTTTGCAGCCCCAGGGGGCTTTTATGTCAAGATTGAATCAAAGAAGTTAAGAGAGGCTAGGGAAAGGAATGGTATTTCAATAGGAGACCTTGCGAAGGCAGCTAACGTATCTAGGAGGGCCATACAGTTATACGAGGAGGGGAAAAGTGCAGTTTCAATTGATGTACTTATAAAAATAGAGAATTACCTGAATGTAAACCTTATAGAAAGAATAGATCCATTTGGTGAACTTCCAGAACCGGACGAAAAGTTTACCTTGCCAGAGAATAAAATTGGAAGGGATACGCAGGAGATCTTCAATAGGGCAGGTTACAGGATATATTTCACAAAGAAGACGAATTTTGATGCCGTTTCGAACATAATGGAGGATGTGCTATTCATAGGATTTACAAGGATGAGAGAAGAGGCATTGTTCAAGGCAAAAGTAATCGAGGAAATAGCTGAACTAACTGAAAAATATGGGATTTTACTAACTGACAGGGAGGGAATAGAGAAAACATTCCCTGTTATAAATATAAAGGATCTTATGAATACAGACAGTGAGACAATGAAAACAATAATTCTTGAGAAAAAGTTCAGGAATTTTTAAATTTTTTTAGTAATTCCTTTGCCCTATCAAGCCTTACCTTTCCCTCTTTTACCATTTCATCAGCCACCTTATCAATAAGTTCTCCCTCAGCACCGGCCATTATTGCTATATTCCTTGCATGCAAACTCATATGTCCCCTTTGAATTCCCTCCTGGGCAAGGGCCCTTATAGCAGCAAAATTCTGGGCAAGACCAACTGCTGCTAGAACACCTGCAAACTCCCTTGAATCCTTTACATTTAAGATCTTTCTTGCAAGTTTTGCCTTGGGATGTGTTGATGAAGCACCTCCCACTGTTCCAACCGCCAAGGGTAGTTCAATAAATCCTTCAAGATCTCCTTCATTATTTACCTCCCATTTTGTTAGGCTTTGATAACCATTCAGAGAGGCATATGCATGAGCACCAGCTTCCACTGCCCTCCAGTCATTGGCTGTGGCAATAAGTACTGCATCTATACCATTCATTATACCTTTATTGTGTGTAGCCGCCCTGTATGGATCTCTCCTTGCAAATTCATATGCATATATAATACCCTCTACGGCATCCTCACCTATTACTTTTTTTGGAAAAACTGCCCTGGCATATGCCATCCTGTAGGTAGCAAGATTGCTGAGTATCCTCAAATATACCTTGCCGCCTGTAATTTCCTCAATATAGGGCGCAACCGCCTCTGCCATTGTATTTACCGCGTTTGCACCCATTGCATCCCTTACATCAACTATAAGGTGAACTATTAGCATTTCACCAAGAGATGTATCAATTACTCTAGCCTCAATATCTTTACAGCCTCCACCAAGACTAACAAGAACTGGGTCCTGCTCGTTTGCAATCCTTATAAGATTATTTTTATTTTCAATCACCTTTGCCTTTGAAAAATATGGATCCTTGAGTTTTACTACCTGCACCTGTCCTATCATGAGTGGCTCACTAGTAGTTGTGAAAAATCCACCCCCTTCCCTAGCTATTCTAGCAGCATTGCTAGCAGCAGCCACTACACTTGGTTCCTCAATTGCCATCGGAATAAGGTAGTCCTTACCATTAATAAGAAAATTAGTTGCAATACCCACAGGAACCTCCATAAGATATATAACATTCTCTATCATTCTTTCTGCGATATCCATTGGAAGTTGTGATTTCATAATATTAAGATCATCTTCAGAAAGGGATGAAAATTCAATTACCTTTTTTCTTCTCTCATCCAAACTTAATTTATAAAATCCTGAAATTCTAGAATCCATATTTACCACCTAAGTACAATAATCTATATAAAAATAAAAAATTATCCCTTTAGAGGGATTATTTTTTCAGGGTCAAAGGAGATTTTAATTTCTCTTTCAAACGAAAAAATACCATCCACTTTTTTCTCTATTTTTATTCCATTTACTTTTATTGTTATTCTGCTCTTATCCCTGAGATACTCATAGCCTTCAACTATGCCCTTTAATTTTATCTTACCATTTTCATTTATTAGAATATCCTTCTCATCTATTGTGAAATATTCACCCTCAAGGTCAAGACCAATTGATTTTAAATCCTCCCTTGTAAATATATTTTTATATCCAAGAAATTTTGCAATGGCTACATTAGCTGGCCTTCTAAAAACATCATCCCTTTTTCCTACTGAAACTATTTTACCCCCGAATAAAATTGCAAAATTTTTTCCCATCAAATAGGCATCCTCCTGATCATGCATGACATAGATCACAAGGGATTTCACATCATCTATTATTTTCCTTACCTCATCCATAAGCGTATGTTTTGTTTCTTCATCAAGTGCTGAAAATGGCTCGTCCAAAAGTAGTATCTGAGGTTCTATCACAAGTGCCCTTGCAAGTGCGACCCTCTGTTTTTCTCCACCGCTCAGATTGTATACATTTCTATCAAGTAAATTCATAATACCGAGTTTAATTGAAATTTCTTCAACGCTCTTTTCTATATTTTCCTTTCCAATATTAGACATCCTGAGTCCATAGGAAATATTTTTCCTTACATTCATATGTGGAAAGAGCTGATAATCCTGGTAAAGTAGACCAATTCTTCTTTTTTCAGGTGGTATGTTTGTAAAATCCTTACCCATAAATAATATTCTTCCCTTATCAGGTTTTATAAATCCAGCAATTATCTCCAGTAATGTTGTCTTTCCAGCCCCGGTGGGGCCCAGTATAACAATATTTTCATCTATATCCAAATTTATTGGTCCGAGATGGAATTTACCGAGATTTTTTTCAACGCCCTTTAATTCTAATCTCATTTTCTCAGCCATCTCATCATTTTTGTTGTAATAAATCTTGATATTGCGAAAATTATCAGTGTTATCAATAAAAATGCACCAGCAGCAATTGCACTGGCATCAGTTCCGAATAAAAGAAATTGATTGTATATATATGTAGGTGCCACCATTGGAAAATAGGCAATAACTATTATTGAGCCGAAGGATGAAACACCCTTTGCCCAAGTCATTACAAGGCCATTAACTATTGAATCTAAACTAAGGGGGAGTGTAACATTAAAAAATGTTGAAATCTTTGAAGCACCAAGACTTAGGGAGACCTTTTCGAGCTTTGGATCAACGGAAAGGAATCCTGATTTTGATGTATTAATCATAAATGGTGCACCTACGAACATCATTGCCACTACTATTCCATAAAGAGTATTTACAAAGTTGATGCCTGCCCTCGAGAGTGGTGCTCCCAATATGCCTTGAGAATAGAAGGTAAGAAAAATAATCAATCCTGCCACTGTATCCGGGACCACAAGGGGCAGGTCTATGAGGCCTTGAACAAAATTTTTTCCAGGAAAATCTGTCCTTGCCATAAGATAGCCTAGAGGAATACCAAGTATTGCTATAAAGAAAGTAGATATTAATCCTGCTAAAAATGTCACATTTATTGTCTCCAGAAAGCTCCTATTTGAAAAAATTATGATAAAGTCAAAAAAGGGTACAAAAGAATAAAGTACAAGGATAGGTATCAATATAAAAAGCATCATCAAAATTGAGAATAATAATAGAATGAATAAAAATGAATTTTTCATGGCATTGTACCCGTGGAAGAAACATCACCCCTTAATACTTCTGGCACGTTGGCTATATTGTCTACATAGGCTGGATATATAGGTGTCTGTCCTGCATTACTCATTATCCTCTGTCCATTTACCTCAAGTAGATATTTTATAAACATCTCTGCAGCCCATATATGAAGAGCAGTTGAAGGAATTGTTATTCCATATATTATGGGCTTGCATTCAATAAGCTTCTGGGATGTTGAATTATAACCTATGTATACAAAGACCTTACTGTAATAGTTATTTATTATGGAAGAATTGGCACTTCCCATATTCAATTCATCGGGAAGTTGAAGATATGGAAGTTTTTTCTGTACTGCATCGCTCTTATATATCCAGAGGAACTGTATTTGGTTATTTTCAAGTGCGGGTAATAAATCTGTCTCCTTAGGCTCTATCATTATTTTTGATGTATTGAATTTAAGAAAATTGGTGGGGGGTAGCTCAATATAGTAGGATGAATTATTTTCTACAAGCTTTATATTTGTATAATTCTCAACAAGGTTTTGAAATACATTTTTTTGATAGTAGATATTTGCAAGTGCCATGACCATTAAAGCACTATATCCAGCAGGATCTAGATTACCATCCGAAAATCCAAATTTAACATTTGGCATTGCAAGTATCTTATACCAGTTGCTATCATTTATTTGAGATATATGGAGATAACTTAGTGTCTGATTATTGTAAACAAGGGCTAACTGGTTGAATGAAAAACCTATATCAAAGGATGCGTACTTTGGATACATCTGTGGTATTATGGTCCAGTCAGCTGATGCGTAGACATCCACAGATTCATTTGTCATTATTTCCCTCATTAGGCTTACACTGCCAGAGAATTTTATCTGAACGGTTATGTTGGGATAAAGGGATTCAAATTGATCCTTTAGTTCTGTAAATGGAACTGCTAGACTACCTGCTGCATAGACATTTAATGTAATCTTATTTTCATTTTGTGCTTGATAATAGATTACCCATCCTACTGAAGCAATTATTAGTACTAAAACAACTATAATGGCAATATATTTGCCTTCCATACTTTCACCGATATACTTATATGAACATAACGTATTTAAGCCTTTTGAATTATTCCATTCTAACTTATTTATTCTTTAAATCTTGGAATATAATTTTTAAAGAAAATCCAGTACATAATGGCACTTGAAAGATAAAATGATGTGCAAATGTAGAATGGTATATTTAATGAATATACTATTAACAATCCACCAAAGTATGCTGAAAGTGAATTCATCCCCACCCAAGCAAGGGAAAGTAGGCTAGATGTTATCATCCTATATTCCTTAGGAATAAGTGAGAATTCGAAGGAACTTTGGATTGGACCTGCAACATTCATAAGTATTGTTCTTATAACATAAAGGGAAGAAAATATATAAAATCCGAATGGAAGATATGATATAAAGGGCATCATAAAAAGTGATATTGTGGCAAGGAGCCATAATGCAACTATTGTTTTCAATGTTCCCACCCTTTCTGATACGAATGGTATATAAAGCATAAGAATAGCCATAAGAACATCCGTAATTGCGAATATGTATGAAATGCTCTCGATGGAAATTCCAAACCTGTATTTGAATTGAAGCTGGAAATAAGGTATTACAAATCCTGCACCAAAGCCAATCAGCATTGCAGGTAATGTTAACTTTATTAATGTTATCTTCACATCTCTGGGCAATTCAATTCTTTTACCTCTTTCCATCTTTATGTCAATATCTATATTTTTAAAAAATAGAAATAATGTTAAGAAAATAAGAATTGAAAAAACGAATGATAGCTTATAACCATATAGATCATTGTTAAAAAAATATCTGCCTATTGAGGGAAAATATCCCCCTATAACTGTTCCTATGGACATTCCTAATAGATTAGAGAATCCATTTAATGAAAAAACATAATTTCTTTCCTCAGGGGTTGATGATGATGCTAAAAGACTTCCAAATCCTGGCTGAACAAAGGCCCATGAAAGTCCTGAAAGTGCACCAGAAAATATTAAAAAGGGTACATCCTTAAAAAATAAAAGTATTATAAGATAAAGAATACTTATTAAAATTCCATATTTTATCATTGATTTAGCACCAATCTTTGATGAAATTATTCCCGAAGGCAATACAAATAACAAAAACACAAGTCCTGATATTGAAGTTATCAGGCCATATATTACTGGGCTATACCCTATATACCTAATATAAAAAATCAGTAGGAATGAAATTATGCCATTCTGTATTGCGGCAAGAAATTCAAATATAATAAGAATCTTGGTTGATTTAGAAAATTTCCCATACCTTGATGCAATCCTTTCAAGTAAATTTTGCATTAATGTGCAATCGGAAAGGATAAATAAATATTTATTATTCATTATTGTATGTCATTTAGAAAAATAGAGGGAAATGAGGAGGAAAGAGGAAAAAGGGTTATATTGCTACACAATTTCAAGGATAGTGAGGTTAAGGAATTTCTTGAGTTGTTAAAAAATAGTAATCTTTCCAGATCTATAGTGGCTGTAACAACTGATATTTCCCTTGAATGGAAGGTAAGGGATCTTATGGATGAATTGATAAAAGAGGATGATGAGATTAAAAGAAAATCTAGGAGATGATAAATTGAAGGCCTTTTCACCCGGGAGTATTACTCTATTCTTTTCAATAAGAGATATGGGGAAGGAAATAAATAGAATGGGCTCTATAGGTTTAGGGATTGTGATTGATAGGGGTGCAATAACAAAGACTGAGATTTCATCCACAGTTGAGGTGAGTATAAACGGTATTCAAAAAAGTAACACAATTCAGGAAAATATATTGAAAAAAACAGGTATAAAGGCAAAAGTAGAAACATTCACACAAATGCCAATTTCTCAAGGTTTTGGTATGAGCGCCGCTGCAGCTGTATCAACGTCATTTTCTCTACTTTATGGAGAAAGGACATACTATGAATGTATTTCGATAGCACACCAGGCAGAAATTGAAATGGGATCTGGCCTAGGGGATGTTTCTAGCATATCTGCTGGAGGATTCAATCTAAGGATGAGGGCTGGAATTCCACCATATGGCTTTATTGATAGGTTTAATGTAAAAAATGATGAGTTCATTGTATTCTGGCTGGATGAGCCGATTGAAACAAAGGGGATAATAAGGGATGTAAATTACAGAAAAAAAATAATAAAAGCGGGAAACAGGGCTTTTAAAAATTTTTTGGCCGAGAAAAGTCTTAAAAATGCATTCAGAGTGGCAAGGAGTTTTTCAAAAGAAATCTCCATTTCAAGTAGTGAGCTGAAGGAGATAATGGAAAAGGCTCTTAATTATGGTGAGGTGGCACAGATAATGATTGGGAATTCCCTTATAGCCTATGGTAATAATGATTCTCTTGAAAAATTATTTGAAAAATACGGTAATGTGGCGAGGGTAAGAATTTACGAATCCCTACCCAAAATAATTAAAGAAAATATTTAATATGTTTACATATTTTCTATGTTAAAATGAAAATCCCCGTTCTGGTAATAAACTTCAAATCTTATATGGAGTCAATAGGCAAAAGGGCAATTGAGATCTCAAAAATAGCGGAAAAGGTTTCTGAGGATACTGGAATAACCATAGTTGTAGCCCCCACTTTTGTTGATATTGTTAAGGTAAAGGAAAATGTTTCAATACCTGTTTTTGCACAGCATGCAGACCCTATTAACCCAGGTGCATTTACAGGAAGAGTAAACATAGAAAATCTGAAGGATTGGGGGATAGATGGAATAATAATAAATCATTCTGAGTACCAGTTAAAAATATCAGAAATAGATTTTTTGATTAAAATGGCCAGATCAAAAAATATGGAAACAATAACGTGTACAAACAACATAGATGTTACTAAGGCAATAGCGGAACTAGCACCAGAATACATTGCAATAGAACCCCCTGAATTGATTGGTGGTGAAATCTCAGTATCAAGGGCAAGACCTGAGGTGATAGAGAACTCTGTAAAAATGGTGGAAAATATAAATAAAAATATAAGGGTACTCTGTGGTGCAGGAGTAAAAAACAGTGAGGATGTAAAAAGGGCAATGGAGCTTGGTTCAAAGGGTATACTTGTTGCATCCGGGGTGGTGAAGGCCAAGAATACAGAGGCGGCAATTAGGGATCTTGTCAAAGGGATGGGTGAATGAGATGGCAAAAAAGGAACAAAAAGAGGAGGAGATAGTACTTCCTGAACTTAATGAAAAGGAATTTCTCATTAAGGAGATTCATAAGGGTAAATCTGTTGTAATATCATATGGCTTTGGAATTGGAATAGGCTTTCTTTCTGCATTTTTTCAATATATTGGTCTTCTTCCAGTGGCGGCAATAGTTGGTCTGGCTTTTGCATTCCTCATACCATATATGTTTAACTACTTAGGCATTGAAATTGAAAGAAAATCACTTGCCTATGATCTTATTGCATATCTCCTTGCCTGGATAACATTTTGGATAGTTGGATTGAATCCTCCATTTTTTTATTCTTTAACATAATTTTCCTTTTATGAATTTTTGTCCTAAATCCATAAAAATCTATGGAACTGGGTGCCGTAATATTGATCTAAATAAAAAATATTAAATATAAGATATAGAAATCCCTCAGAGCTCCCAGGGAAATCTATAATCAAGGACCCTTGAAAGTTCCTTCAGGTCTATTGTACTGGGGTCTCTTGAAAATACTATTGTTTCCTTCAATTTATCCAAATCCTTTCCTATGCTTCCTGAGGATATCAATTTCATTATCGCATCCTCTATTTTCCTATTCCTTCTTTCAATATCTGCAAAAAATTTTCCATTCATAATGTATGGCCCATTAAACGCTCTTCCCTTCCATTTTTTAATAAAATCCTCAGAATTTTTACTCCAGACTGGTGGACCCTCGTGAACCATCAATGGAGGGAGATCATGGTAGTATGATTCAATAATTAAATGTACATTATTATCCACGTAATAACCTATTTTTGTGATGGAAAACTCCATAAGATTCTCACTTAGATACCTTGCAAACTTTCTAATCTGTGGAAAGAGTATATCATCCACCACCTGAGGCCTTTTCATCCATATATGTAGTATCTTTGTACCTCTCTCATCTATTTTTCTCAAATCAAATTCCTTATATTGCCCTGGAAAGAAGAATTTTTCATTTGGATTTTTTAAAAACTCCCTTGATGAAAATATGAGTAATGAGTAGTTGTCAATGGACACTGCAGAGGCCACATTTCTGTTGGGATCAACAGGGTCAATGAAGATTAAGGGGGACTCAAAGTCTTTTTTTGTATTATCTAGGGATATGTGTGTTTTTCTCTTCCATCTTTGTGCATTTTTTAGCACATCCATAAATGTTCCAAATTTTATAACTAAGAGCTCTGTAAGGTATCCTGAAAATCCCTCCACTCTGGCCTCTGCCCCATAAATACCTATTCCCTTTAAGAACTGTTTCAGAAGCCTTACCTCATCCCTTTGCCATTCCCTCAGATTTTTCAATATGAATTCCGTATGGAATGGTGTTCTATCAACTGAAGTAATTTTTCTATTTGACTCCTCAACCCTATAACAAGGAACTATTTCAAAATCAACATCCTCAAATTTTCCTCTTACATATGGATGTTCCGCATAGTTAACCAATGGATTCTTAAGAATCTTTTTACCAAGCTCGATTGTTTTTTTCTCTATGGTGGATCTATCGTATTTTGGTGAATACCTAATAAATATGTCCACGTCCGCATTTTTCAGGTTTGTTCCCTTTGCAACACTTCCAACAAGCATTGGCTCTGCATCTATGTCATCTAGCAAACTCTTTAGTTCATCTATAACATTTTTGGCCAATTCTATTGTTCTCTTATGCTCTTCTTCGCTTGGCTTTATTCTTTCCAATACTTTATTAATGAGGTCCATGCTTCTTCATTATTTCAATTATTGCCTCTGCAGGCTTTCCATTGGTAGCCCTAAGTGATTCTATTGCCTCCTCCCTTGTGGCATTTGTCTGTTCCATAACTAGCTTAATGTCTTCCTCAGTAAATGGTAGTTTTTCCTTTTCAATCTCCTGAATCTCACCAATTACCTGTATTACTTTCTGCCCCTGGACCTCAACAATTGTTACCTTGGGATTCTTGATATTCCAATCCCTTTCCTTTCCCTTTATTATTACCTCCACTGCATCTATATCCTGGGTCTTCATCCCCATCTGTCTCATCATTCGTTGCAATTGTCTATCGTTTATCCTCATCATTGTTAATATGTATTAACCTTTATTATTAAAAATTTGGGTTTTATTCCTGGGGTCCCTTTACCTCTATCTCCTTTTCAATCTCCCCATATGGTGATCTGTTCCTTTTAACAAGATCCCCTATGATATAGATTCCCTTTGTGTTAAGATCCACAATATCATAGGGTGAATTTATATCAAAGGTCATCTTTGAGATTGGTACAGAATGATCCTTAATCCACCTGAGATGAAACACAGGATCCCCCATTTTATTTCTTCTTCCAAAGTTTACGGGGCACTGTGATATTACCTCAATAAAGGAGAATCCCTTTGTTTGCATTGCCTCTTTAATACTTTTTACTAGCTGGTTCGGATGTGCAGTGGTCCATCTAGCAACATAATTTGCACCTGCAGCAGCAATAAGTTCAGCAAGCGCAAATGGATATTCCCTCTGGCCATATGGTGTAGTGGTAGTAATCATATTGTATGGTGTTGTTGGTGCCATCTGCCCACCTGTAAGCCCATAGTTGGCATTGTTTACGGCAATCACCTTTAAATCTATATTTCTTCTTGCAGCATGTATTATATGGTTTCCGCCTATTGCAAAAAGATCACCATCACCACTTATCACTATTACATTTAGGTCGGGCCTAGACAACTTAATCCCAGTTGCAAATGCAATAGCCCTCCCATGGGTAGTGTGGAGGGAATCGGCATTTATATAACCAGGTACCCTACCTGTACATCCTATACCGCTTACAAAAACAGTTTTATCAATGTCAATGTTAAGATCATTAAAGGCCTTATAGAGACAGTTCATTATTGTACCCAGGCCACAACCTGGACAGAATTGATGAGGCCACCTATCCTTCCTATAAAAATCAAAAAACTCCATGTTATAGCACCTCCTCAATATGGGATGGTTTTGGCACTTCTCCACCTATTATGTGAATTGTTTCAAAATCCTTTCCACCGTATTTCCTTCCAACCCTTTCCACCTCAATTGCATATCCTCTCAGGTTCATTTCAAGTATAATCACCCTTTTCCCCTTAACTATTTCCTTAAATTTGCTTTCAGGGAATGGCCAGAGTGTCCTTGGCCTGAATAGCCCAACATCCTTATTATCCTTTATTATTGGGTAAGCTGCCCTTGATGAAATACCGTATGAGACAATTATAGTTTCAGCTTCTGGATTTATTATCTCAACATCTGAAATCGTTGGCTCATTTTTTATAATCTTATCAACAAGTCTTGTAACAAGTTCCCTGTGAACCTTAACATCGTTTGTAATAGGGTAACCTTTAAAATTATGTGTAAGACCGGTGACAGCAACCTTGAATCCATATCCTAAAGGTACAAAAGAAGGTACCAAATCAACCTCTACCTGGTTGAATTCTACTATATCATACTTTTGTGCCACCTCTATCTTTTCCACCATATGTGCAAGTTCTGCATCCGAAAGAACTATAACAGGATTCCTGAAGATTGATGCAAGATTGAATGCCCTTATGGTAAGGTCAAAAAGCTCCTGAACGGAGTTTGGTGCAAGAACAATTGTTTCATAATCACCATGGGATCCAAATCTGGATTGCAAAACATCACCCTGTGCCACAATAGTGGGCTGTCCCGTAGATGGTCCACCCCTCATAACATCAACAATGACTATGGGTGTTTCTGTCATTGCCGCATACCCTATATTTTCCTGCATTAATGAAAAACCTGGACCTGATGTGGCTGTCATTGCCTTTTTACCTGTCCATGCTGCGCCAATAATGGCAGAAATTGCTGATAACTCATCCTCCATTTGTATAAAAACCCCATTTTCCTCAGGCATTCTTTTAGCCATATGTTCCATGAGTTCACTTGATGGTGTAATAGGGTAGCCTGCATAGAATCTACATCCGGCAATAAGTGCTGCCTCAGCAGCTGCTATATTTCCAGCCAAAAAATATCTACCTGGTGTTAACATATTTAATCCTCCTTAAACTCAATTGCATGTTCCGGGCAGGTAAGCCAGCAAATTTCACAAAGTGGCTTGCCCCCATTCGGAATCTTGAAATTTGTGCATTGTTCTTTATACTTTACCACTGCAGCATAATAACCCCTATGAGTTATTTCCATCCCCTTTTCAAAAACCCTTTTGGGACAAACTTCTACACATAAATTGCAGCCTTTGCAATAATCTTTGTTTATGATCGGATACATAACACCTGAAATGATGTTCAAAATATAAATCTATCCTATTTTTCATTATTTTCTAAACATTAGAAATACATTTATTTTAATTTTAAAATTAAAATAAATTAATTACCTATAAAAATAAACAAGTCTTGAGATAAATAATGGAAATAAAAAAAGATTGTTTTAATTAACCTTGATTGCATTTCTATGAAGATAAAATTTTCATAATTATTTCATATAATTTATTCGCCTGTTCTTCAAGAGATCCTTCAATAAACTCCCTTTTCCTTTGGGGTGGTATTGTTTCTATGAATCTGTTTACAAAGGTGTATGAGCCTTTTAGCCCCACCATACCCTCCTCAAGGTTAAGGTCTTTCATATTCCATATTTTTAACTTAAACTCTTTGTCTGCCCATCTTTTTCTTTTAAAGTCTGGGAACCTTGGCTGGTTCATTCCTAATTCAACACTTATTACTGCAGGCATAGGCATCTCTACAATCTCATGACCTCCCCTTATGCTCCTTTTTACCTTGATTAATCCATCACTCACTTCTATTGAAGAAACGAAAAGTGCCTGCGGTAAATCCAGAAATTCTGCTATCTGTGAAGGGACCTGCCCTAGACCCGCATCTGAAGATTCTTCTCCACATATTATTAGATCATAATCACCAATTTTTTTAATGGCAGTGGCAAGTGTAAGGGCAGTGGGATATGAATCCGCACCTGCAAATGCTCTGTCTGACAGTAATATAGCATCATCCGCGCCCATGGCAATGCCAATCTTCAAGAATTGTTCGAAAAACATTGGACCCATGGAAAGGAGTATTACCTTTCCCCCGTATTTTTCCTTCAAAACAATAGCAGCCTCAATAGCATTCTTATCAGCTTCATTAATTTGATTTTCTGCCTTTGATCTATCAAGTGTTTTTGTGACTGGATCAAATGTTACATCCTCCGTTTTTGGCACTACCTTAACGCAAACAATTATATTCCTCATAAATCACCACCCATTCTCTTTATTAAAAAAGGCAGAAGTTTGAACATGTCAGCTACAACACAATAATCAGAGTAATTGAATATATTTGAATTCTTGTCTATATCAACGGAGATCACAAATTTACATCTTTCTATACCCGAGACGAAATGGTTGGAACCACTGGAACCAAAGATTATTGCAATCTTGGAATTTAATGATACACCGGTGGATCCTACTTGGATATCCCTCGGTGCAAGGCCTCTATCTGCAACAGGCCTAGTAACACCAATATCTGCACCAATCAACTTTGCAAATTCTTCAATTGGTTTTAAATTATTGCCTGCACCATTACCTATAATCACTACCCTTTCGGATTTTGTAATATCTTTTATATCCAATTTTTTTCTCTCCAAAAGTTTAAGTTTTTGATTAAAACCTTTAAGTTCTACATCTACTATCTCAATTTCGCCACTTCTGGATTCATCCCTTTCCATTTTCTTAAATATTCCCTGTCTTACTGTTGAAATCTGGGGCCTAGCTTTCATGTTAACTATCTCTGCTATGAATCTCCCACCATACCCAGGAACACCTGTGTAAAGTAGACCTTTTTTATCGATGTTTAGTGAAATTGCATTAGCTGCAAGACCTGTTTTAAGCCTTGCAGCAAGCCTTCCTGCAAAATCCCTTCCCTGATAGGTGGCACCGAAGAGCATTATATCAGGATTTCTTTCCCTTACCAGATCAGATATTCCGTTAACAAATGTCTGGGAATCGTAGAATGAAAATAGATCACTTTTTAAAAATATGAAATGATCTACACCATAGGAAATTGCAATTCTTGGTAAATCTCCTGGCTTTGTCCCAAGATAAAAACCTGTAATCTTTAGATCAATATCGTTCTTGAGCTCATTCAACCTTCCTATTATTTCTAATGACACATCTTCAATGGAAGATCCTTCACTCTCAATATATACCCAGGAATTGATCATTCTATCCTCTCCTTAAGAAGTTCGGCAAGTTCCATTACCTTAATATTAATTGCCCTTGTTTTCACACTATCATGTAAATTCATGTTACAGTATGGACAGGCGGTAACAATAATCCCTGTACCCGTTTCAATGGCCTGATCTGTTCTGACATCTGCCAGCCTTTTTCCCTTGAATTCAAGAAACATCCTGTTACCTCCTCCTCCACAGCAAATTGAGTTCTTACCATAATCCTTCATCTCAACAATCTTAAAACCGGATGCCTTCAATAGATCCCTTGGCTCTTCTATTACTCCTTCACCCCTGCTTAGAAGACATGGATCGTGATATGTAACATTTTCACTATTTCCAACTTTAAACTTAATCAACCCCTCTGAATAAAGTCTATTTAAATATTCTGTATAATGCATCACCTCAATCTTTAGGCCTGCCTTCCTATAGACTTCCTTAAACATTTTTGAGCAATGGGGTGAAACAGTAACTATTATTTTTGCCCCCGTACCTTCAAATTGGTCTATGTTTTGAGAAACGAGCTCTTCAAGATATTCAATCTCACCTGCATTTTTTAGTGGCTCACCACAGCATCTCTCATTGTTTCCTAGAATTCCAAAATTAACACCGGCCCTCCTCAATATCTCAGCTATTGATCTTACATTTCCATGCTGTTTAGGATCATAGGCCGCTTCGCATCCAACATACAATAAAACATCCACACCCTCGCTTGCATCTTTGATTTCCATTCCCTCAGCCCATTTAGCCCTTTCTTTCTTTTTCCCACCCCACGGATTACCATTTTCAAATATGTCCCATATTACCTTTTCAATCTTTTCAGGTGCCTTTCTTTTTGAAAAGGCCATTGTTCTCACGGCCAGAATTATATTAACGATGTCAACATTTCTTGGACAATAGTTTTCGCATAGTTTGCATGTGGCGCATGCCCAAATGTTATCATAGTACTCCTGTCCAATCTGTGCCGCCCTTATAATACTTCTAACACTTATCTTTTCCCCGGTAAATTCTCCCACCGGACAAGAAACAGTGCACTCTCCACATTGATAGCAGAGTGTTGTTCCCATACCCATTATCTCAAGCATTTTTGAACCTGTATCTTCTACAATCATTTTGATCCCCTCAACTTCTTTGGTGTACTTTCAATCTCCTCCTTGGGAATTGTTTTAATAAATTCGTCCATTTTTTTAATAAATTGGGCAAACCTTATTCCTTCGGCAGCACTCACCCAGTACAATTGCAACCTTTCTGGATTAATATTCCTTGCTGCCAGGAATTTCCTCCAGCGTTCAAACCTTTTTTCCGTATCCCTGTTGGCATAATTGTAATGGCAATCACCTATGTGGCAGCCGGTGACTGCAACAGCTGCGGCACCCCTTTCAAATGCGTGCATTACAAGTTTCTGAGATATTCTACTTGAGCACATTACCCTGATTAACCTTGCACTTGAAGGATACTGTATCTTAGATATTCCTGCCAGGTCAGCACCTGCATATGAACACCAGTTGCAGGTAAAAACAATGACTTTCTTTTCTGGCTCAACCTCAGTGGCTGCATCTATCTGCGCCAGTATATCTCTATCAGTAAAATTGGGAATTGTTATTGCATCAACAGGACATTCTGCAACACAGTCCCCACAGCCCTGGCATAGGGCAGGATTATGTTTTATCCATTTGGTCAATTCACCTGTTATTGCACCATATGGACATACATTAACACATCTCATGCATTTTATGCATTTGTTGGTATCAATTGATGCAACAATGGGTTCCTTTTTAATCTTGTCCTTGAATAGTACAGAAGCTGCCTTAGATGCAGCTGCAAATCCCTGGACCATGGATTCATACACATCCTTGGGCCCCTGTGATGTTCCTGCAAGATAAATACCCGCTATTGCATTCTCCACAGGTCCCAGCTTTGGATGGAGCTCAAGTAAAAATCCATTCTCATCCTTCGACAATGTTAGCTGTGAGAAAATATCATCATCCCTTGGGGAAAGGCCTATATTAAGTACCAGAATATCTGTCGGTATTGAAATATCATTTCCAGTAAGGTGATCCTTGAATGAAACATTGCCATTTTCAAACTTTATTGCCTTATCCGGTGGACTATCCTGGTCATATCTGAAAAATTGCACCCCCATATTGCTTGCCTTCAGATACAGATCCTCAGCATACATAGAATATGTTCTAATGTCTTTGTAAATTACTCTAACATTTTTCCCTCTTTCTCTCAGTTTTATTGCCTGGTTCATCATAGTTGAACAGCAGAACCTTGAACATCCCCTTCCATTTGACCTTGAACCTACACAGGAGATTATGGTAATGTTATTTTCCTTAATTATATCCATATTTTTTTCAATATCAAGTGTTGTTATCACTCTCTCATTATTCCCATAACCAAACTCCTTCGGTAAATAAGGATCCGCACCTGTTGCTATAATAAGCGCACCTACATCCAAAGTACTTTTGTCTGAAAGTATTACATTGAAATTCCCGATGAAACCGGATACCTTTTCTATCCTTGTTGAAAGATGCAGTTTTACACCTAGATTTTTTACCTCATTCAAAAGATAGTTCAAGAGCTCTTTTGGATCTGTTCCATATGGTGAAATGTGTGTCAATTCATTTAGCATACCACCTAGTTTCTCCTCCCTTTCAACAAGGTGTGTTTCAATCCCTGCCCTTGCAAGTGCAATTGCACTTGATAGCCCTGCAGGACCTCCACCAATTATTAACGCCCTTTTTGTTACTGGAAATTCAAGATCTTCAAGTGGCTTAAGATACACAGACTTGTATGCTGACATTAAAATCATTTCATATGCCTTTTTGGTGGCATTCTCCTTCTCATTTTTGTGTACCCATGAATCTAGATTCCTTATGTTTGGCATCTCGAGAAGGTATGGATTTAAACCTGCCCTTGACAAGACCCTCTGGAATGTGACACCATGCGTTTTTAAGGAGCATGCAGCTACAATTACCCTGTTAAGATTATATTCCCTAATTTTTTTAACAATATTGTCCTGAGTACTTCCAGCACAGGTATACTTGTTTTCCTCAACATAAACAACATTAGGAATTGATTTCACTTTTTCAGCCACTTCCTTAACATTCACTACTCCAGCAATGTTCGTGCCGCAATCACAAAGGAAAACGCCTATTCTGGGTTCATTTGATATTGGCAAAGGCTCAGCCTTTTCCATTTCAATCCATTCCCTTTTATTTATGTACCTCTGGGCAGCAGATGCTGCTGCAGATGCTTCAGTCACACTATCTGGTATATCCTTAGGACCTGAGGCACAGCCTGCAATAAATATACCTTCCCTTGTGGATTGGACAGGATTTGTAAATGAGGTTTTGAAAAATCCATATTCGTTAAGCTCAATTCCTAATATTTTAGAAAGCTCCTTTGTGCCCCGGCTTGGTATTGAGGCTGTTGCAAGGACAACTGCATCAAAATGATCCTCTCTTATCTCGCCAGTTTCAGTATCCTCATATCTTATCTTTATTTTTCCATCCTCTTTTCCAGCATACCTTGGCCTTGATCTTACATATCTTACGCCCTCATTCTTCGATCTTTCATAGAATGCATCAAAGCCCTTTCCATATGCCCTTATATCCATATAGAATATAGTTACGTCCTTTATCCCATGATCCCTTGCCTGTATAGCCTCCTTCACAGAATACATACAGCAAGTTCTGGAACAGTATGGAACATACCTCTGATCCCTTGATCCTACACATAAAATAAATGAAAGTTTTTCAATGTGTTTCCCATCGCTGGGCCTGATCAGCTCACCTTCAGTAGGTCCTGCAGGGTTTAAAAGCCTTTCAAATTCATATGAGGATAGAACATCAGGATCCCTCCCATAACCAAACTCTGGAAGTAGTTCAGGATTAAGAAGATCAAAACCCGTTGCAACTATTATTGCACCTACCCTAAACCTGTATGTTTTTGGCCTCATACTAAAATCTATTGCTCCTGGACCACAGGTCTCGGTACATCTATTGCAGGGAAGATAATTGGGTGGCTTGTTCAAACAAGTATCTATATCTATAACATAGGTATTTGGTTCAGCCTGTGAGAATGGTGTATAAATGGCTTTTCTTGCCGCTAGGTTCATATCAAATTCATTCTTGGTTAACTGTGGGCAAACTTCAACGCACAAATTACAGGCAGTACATTCACTTGTTACAAACCTGGGTCTTTGATAAACCTCAACATCAAAATCCCCATCTTTACCACTTACACCTTTAATCTCGGCCAAAGTTAGAACAGTAATATTTGGGTTATGCATCACATCACTCATTTTAGGCGCCTCTATACATATGGAGCAATCAAGTGTAGGGAAGTTTTTGTCAAGGGCTGCCATCTTTCCTCCTATTGCAGGTGACTTTTCAACAAGAATTACCTTGACACCCATATCCGCAAGATCTAAAGATGCCTGTATTCCAGCAATACCTCCACCAATAACCATAACACTATCGTTCAATACTCTTCACCCCTGAATCCCACCTCAAATGCCTTTACATTCTCATCAGCATATTTAGGAAACCTTTTCTTAATAGCGTTTATTGCAGCATCTTTTGATACTATTCCTGTTCTTGAAACAAATACACCAAGGATTACCATATTCATCGATCTTGGATTTCCAAGTTTTTCTGATATTTTTTTTGCCTTGACTGGAATAAAATTACCCTTGAAATCAGAATAGTTAACCAGATCACTGTCAAGGAATATCATGCCATCATTTTTTACCTCGTTTATATTAACATCAAGCCCCTCCTGTGAAAGTGTAATTAGGTAATCTATTCCGGAGATTAAAGGATAATCAATTGCCTCATCTGATATTATCAGGTCAGCCCTTGACCATCCTCCTGTTATGTAGGGACTGTACTCCTCAGTCATTATTACCTCTTTTTTATCTTCAACAGCGCTTTCACCAATCAAATGGCCAAGGGTAATTATACCTTGACCCCCATAACCATATACACGAATTTCCTTTTTCATTATGGTTCCTCCATTGCCCTCTTAATAAGGTCTCTTTCTAACTCAATGTAGGATGGCCTTATCCTCTGAACAAATTCACCAACAATCAATGGTCTCTTTCCACTAAAGTCTATATATGCCTCACTAAGATCAGCATTGTTATCAAGCACAGAATTTTCATAGAAGAATTCCATCTGTGAAAGACCATCATTAAATTTGTTGTATTTACCAAAATTGGGCGGGCATGGTGAAATTACCTCAATAAATGAGAAACCCTTCATTTTCATCGCCTTCATTATTGATTTTGTAAGCTGTCTAACATGTAGTGATGTCCATCTGGCAACATAGGATGCACCTAAAGATGCCATAATATAAGGTAGATTGAATGAATGTTCTATGTTACCATAGGGGGTGGTTGATGTCCTAGCACCCTCTGGGGTAGTAGCACCGTGCTGCCCACCAGTCATACCATAATTGAAGTTATTAACACAAACTACAAGGATATCCATGTTCCTCCTTGCCGCATGGATTATGTGATTTCCACCAATGTTGAAAAGATCTCCGTCTCCACTTATTACTGTTACCTGAAGCTCAGGATTGACTATCTTCAGACCTGTTGCAAATGGAATGGCCCTCCCATGGGTAGTGTGATAGGAATCAACGTTCGCATAACCTGGAAGCCTGGCTGTACAACCTATACCAGAAACTAAAACATGGTGATCAAGGGGTATATCGAGCTTACTTATCGCATCTACATAGCTTTTGAGTACAATACCCAGACCACATCCTGGACACCATATATGTGGAAAACGATCACTTCTTAAATAAATATCCTTTGGATGTATCGCTTCTTCAATCAAGTTGCATCACCCTCAATATTTCTTATGATTATTTTTGGATCTGGAACTGCTCCTGGCGGAAAATGTATCTCTTTAACTGGTACTTTTGTATGCTCTCTTATTGCATGTGAATACTGACCAAAATTTATCTCAGGCACAAAAATAATATGAATTTTTTCACTCAGCCTTTCTATTTTTCTCTTTGGTATTGGCCATAGGGTAATCGGTCTTAGCATTCCTGCTCTTATACCCTTTTCTCTAAGTTTCCTTATTGCCTCAATGGATGATCTTGCAGTAATACCATAGGCAATTATCAATACCTCCGCATCATCAGTCAAGTATTCTTTATATTCAACAATATTATCTTCATTTTTCCTTATCTTCTCAACGAGATGCCTTACCATCATCTCCTCTATCTTAGGGTCGTTGGAGGGATATCCCATCTCATCATGTGTAAGACTATCTATATTGTAATGGAAACCTTTACCCGCAATTACCATTGGAACATAATCAATAGAAAAGTCATGTACCTTTCCAATTGGGTCTGGAAATTTGCGTATTTCCCTTTCAATTACTTCATATTCTTCATAATTCTTTACCAATAGTCTTTCAGACATATGCCCTATTACTTGATCAGTAAGAACAATAACAGGATTTCTGTATTTCTCAGCAGTATTGAAGGCCTTTATTGTTAAATCAAACATCTCCTGTACACTACTTGGTGCGTATGCTATAGCCTCATGATCACCATGTGTACCCCACATGGCCTGCATTACATCACCCTGACCTACTCTTGTGGGCAATCCTGTTGAGGGCCCTCCTCTCATTTCATCAACTATTACTACTGGGGTCTCAGTTATCACTGCAAGACCAATATTTTCCTGCATTAATGAAAAACCTGGACCTGATGTGGCTGTCATTGCCTTTGCACCAGCATTAGAGGCACCTACAATTGCTGCCATACTTGCAATCTCATCCTCCATTTCAATAAAATGACCACCTACCTGGGGCAGCCTGTAACTTAACCTTTCCATAATTTCACTTGATGGCGTAATTGGATATCCTGCATAGAAATTCATACCAGCTATGAGAGCAGCTTCTGCGCATGCAAAATTACCATTCATAAAATAATTTCCAGGTTTAATCAGCTTTTTATTCATTTTTTATCTCCTCCACAAAAATTGCAAAGTCTGGGCATATTGCCTCACACATACCACATGCTACACAAGCACTTTCTTTTCCCTTCTTAATCCTTGGGGGATGGTATCCATTTTTGTTTACATAATCTGACTTCTCAAGTACCTCCTTTGGACAGTAGGTCCAACAGTAACCACACTCCTTACACCTTTCCTTAATTATATGCACCTTCCCCAAAGGTACCTTAAATGCATGAATGTTTATGGGTGCTCTCCCTGTGTTATAAACTTTTTCAGATTCAAAATCTAGGTTTATCATTAATCCTCAATATGTAAAAATAAATTCAATATATTTAAAATTTTTTTAAATGAATTTCATTTATATTAATAAATAATTTATAATTTTTTTAAAAGAATATTTTAATTCAATTAATTTTAAAATATGATAATATTAAAATTTAAAGATTTTTAATTATTTTTTAAATGAAAATGAAAAAAATTTAAATAATTTAACATTATATTAAAAATTATGTTAATGTGTAAAGATTGTAAATATGCATCAAAATATCTTAAAAATTCATTCATATGTCTCAATAAAAATTCGATGAACTATGGTTATTTATTTCAAGAAAAAAGCAAAGCGTGTGATGATTTCTTGAAGGGGACTTGTGATTTAATAATTCATCCATCATATCTTTGGTGTTATACATGCAACAAAACCATTTTCCCTGATTTTGAACTATCAGAACATTTAGGGCATAAGATCTCCATAGATATTGATCTAGAGGATATTAGAGATTATTCCGATATAATACTCTATGGTGGAGATTGATTAAGGGGGGATTATTTTGGCACAAAAACCTGAAATTAATGAAATAAAATGTATTGGTGATGGAATATGTGTTAATGTTTGCCCAGCTAGTCCTAATGTTTTCATTATGGAGGATGTAAGTAGGGTAGTGCACCCAGAGGCATGTATTAATGGTTGTTCTGAATGTGTTGATAATTGTCCAACAGGAGCTATAAGGCTCATAAAATTTTAAAAAAATAAATTCTTTATTTCAAATAAAGTAATTAGTTACATTTTTAAATTGTTCGTTGTTTTTTCTATTTTTTGTACCCTGCCAATGCCCTTAATATATCTCCCCTTGTAATAATACCTACAACATTTTTATCCTTATCCACCACCGGCAATCTGTTTACCTTAGCCTTTCCTAATAACTGTATAGCATCTTCTATGTCATCATCAGGTTCAACAAAATATACCTTTTTTTGCATAACGTTCTCAAGCTTTTCCTGGCCAAACTTTTCATAAATCTCTGTAAATTTTTCATATGGAAGTGCCGTTAACCTGGGAACCTCTATAATATCAAATGGTGTAGGTATAAAGATCCAACCCTGTCTTTTATAAGCCATATCAAGATAACTTAGCAAGTCCCTCTGTGTAACTATACCCACAAGTTTTCCATTCACTGTAACTGGTGCACCGCCAATATTATTCTTCACAAGTATTTCCATAGCCTCCTTTACTGTCATGTCTGGAGTAAATGTTATCACGTTTTTTGTCATTACCTCTCCTACCTTCATCTCCTTTTCCTCCTCAATTCAATCATATATAATTTATCAAACTCTACCCTGTGTTTAATCTTCTTCTCACTCAAAAATTTACTAATCTTTTCGGTTACCTCCCTTGTCTCTTCACAAGGCACTGCCTTATCCCTCACTATAACCATTTCCTTATTTTCATTCTCAACAAAATAAAACCTCAACTTTCCCTCCCTATTATAGCCTTCAGGCTTCCTCCCCTTCTTTATATCGTTCATATTCTCATATAGAACAATATCAGGTATGTTCATGTCACCAGGTAAAAGCCTTGCCTCTTTCACAAAGAGTTTAAAAAGATCTGGATAAATTTTTTCAAGAGATTTCCAGGAGAATTTGCCATCGAATATTATATGCCCACTATGAGCCTTCATCATTTAAATAAATAATTGATAGTATTTATAATTTTAGTTTTTAATATTTTTAAAAATTGCATCTAGATGCAATTAGATATATTTAATATTCTTAATAATATCATACAAATATATGACGAAATATTTAAATAATATTTTTTGATAAAGGCTATCAGGAGGCATGTAATCATGAGGCATTATGTCAAATTGCTTGTAGTGATTTTCGTAGGTATCTTTTTGGCATCCTCCTTTGCATCGATGGCCCATGGAAATAATTTGGTTAGTATAAACACAGGCTTTGATACAAGACTACTTGCAGGCCAGCAGATAGGAGTTCCTGATCAAAATGTAAAGATAGATATTTCAATAGCCCTTAAAATTAGGAATGAACAGCAATTGGACAGTTATCTCGCACAGGTGGAGGATATAAATTCACCAATGTTCCATAAATTCTTGACAAAGGATCAGTTCGTTCAAATGTATTCTCCTGGTGATTATGAGTTCAATGTTGTTTATAATTACTTCAAGTCCCAGGGTGTAGATGTTTCAGCGGGACCATACCATCTAGCAATATTCCTAAACAATGTCCCAATATGGAAGGCAGAGCAGATCTTTCACACAAAGTTTGGTCTTTTTAAATCGAATAATCCACATTTTAAGGATGTTTATTTTGCACCTCTCACTCCTGTGCAGCTTCCATATAATATAGCACAGTACATAAAGGGAATTAGTGGTCTCACCAATGCGTATAAATACCATATAAATGTTAAATTACAGAATAATTTTGGAAGTAATTTCATTAACTCAAATGGTGTACAGTTGATCAGTGGTGCGGATCTGCAGAAGGCTTATCAAGTAGTACAGCTTTATAATGGCTCAGCCTCTGCGGCTTCATCATCCACACATTATTTCACAACTGGCTATACAATTGCAACAATACTTTGGGAAGGGACTGATTCATCAGGTAACCAAGTAGCACCATATAACCCCACAGATATACAAACATATTTTAAAAACGTTCTACCCGCATGGGAGCAACAGATAGTAGGAACAATCAGTGTAACTGGAAAGGGTACATCTGGAACAGTGGCACCTGGGTCAAGTGCATCAAATGACGCAAATGGTGTTAATGTTGAGAATACACTTGATCTAGAGATGGTAGGGACACTTGCACCAGGGGCAAGCCTTGTATGTGTTTATGGACCTGGTGGCAGTGGAGGAGGTCCTAGTGAAACAAACTTCCCAGATCCCGAGTATGCAATAGCTGCAGGTCTTTCAAACCTTATTGCCGTTTCAAACTCTTGGGGAGATGGAGATAGCACCACTTCAGCAACAACAGATAACTATGTAAAACAGATGGAGGCAACAGGAACTTCAGTATTCGCATCGAGCGGTGATGATGGCGATACCACAACACAAAGTAATCCCGCAAATGATGCTCAAAATACATTTGGTTTTGTTGCAGTGGGCGGAACAACACTTACACTGAATGGTAATGCAGGTTATTACAATGGTGCAGGAACTCCATTAACAAATGTAATCAAGAAGCAGGTGGTATGGTATGATACTATAAGTTCCCCTAATAGCAATGGTGATTATTGGGGAACAACAAGTGGTGTAAGCTCCGCCTATCCAACTCCATCCTGGCAGAATATACCTGCAGTAATAAATAATGGAGGATCAACATCAGGAAGGAATGTTGCAGATATAGCGGCAATAGCAAACAATACTCTCATTTATGTAAATGGTGCCTGGAATAGTGTTGGAGGTACATCTGTCGCATCACCTGTTGTTGCTGGAATTGTTGCAAGTATGTCTGCCTACTTAAATCAGAAGTTTGGTTTTATAGATCCCTTACTTTATAAAATAGGTGCAAATGAGACAACATACTCTTTAAAGCCATTCTTTGATGTTACACAAAATCCTCCAGGATATCACAATCCTGCAAAGGTTGGATGGGATTTCCCAACCGGATGGGGAACATTCTATGCATGGAACTTCACACAGATTGTAAAGGGTACCTCAAGTACACCCACAACATATACAGTAACATTCACTGAAAGTGGATTGCCCTCAGGTACCTCATGGTCTGTTACATTCAACGGGAATACAAAATCATCGACCACCACAACAATAAGCTATACTGGCATAGCTAACGGTTCATATTCATTCACCGTCGGTTCTGTTAGTGGGTATACAGCAAGCCCCTCCTCTGGTACCATAACTGTCAATGGAGCTAATGTTAACCAGGCCATAACATTCACCGCATCCTCTTCAACAACAACTGTTAAGGTCTATTCCTATGTTAACTCATCATCAATCTCTACATATTCTCTACCTGAGGCTGAGGCCTTCACTGTGGGTTCTTCAACCGTTAATGTTAACTTTGTTACTCTCTATCTATCTGGAAGTGGAAGCATTAAGTTCAGCATTGGAACATCTCTCTGGAAGGCTGATGTTCTAGCCAACACAACAGTGAGTGTTTCAAGCAGCAAATTATGGTATAATACAACTATTTCAACAATATCATTGACTGGTGGTAAAACATACTATCTAAACGTATACCAGGCATCTGGCAGTGTACAGTGGGGATATACATCATCTCCCTCTTCCTCTTCAAAGAATTATGTCCAGGATTACTGGTACTCCGGTGGAACACTCTATAATGATAACTCCTACCCCAACATATATACTATTGGGTATAAGGGTACCTCAAGTACACCCACAACATATACAGTAACATTCACTGAAAGTGGATTGCCCTCAGGCACCTCATGGTCTGTTACATTCAACGGGAATGCAAAATCATCAACCTCAACAACAATAAGCTATACTGGCATAGCTAACGGTTCATATTCATTCACCGTCGGTTCTGTTAGTGGGTATACAGCAAGCCCCTCCTCTGGTACCATAACTGTCAATGGAGCTAATGTTAACCAGGCCATAACATTCACCGCATCCTCTTCAACAACAACTGTTAAGGTCTATTCCTATGTTAACTCATCATCAATCTCTACATATTCTCTACCTGAGGCTGAGGCCTTCACTGTGGGTTCTTCAACCGTTAATGTTAACTTTGTTACTCTCTATCTATCTGGAAGTGGAAGCATTAAGTTCAGCATTGGAACATCTCTCTGGAAGGCTGATGTTCTAGCCAACACAACAGTGAGTGTTTCAAGCAGCAAATTATGGTATAATACAACTATTTCAACAATATCATTGACTGGTGGTAAAACATACTATCTAAACGTATACCAGGCATCTGGCAGTGTACAGTGGGGATATACATCATCTCCTTCTTCCTCTTCAAAGAATTATGTCCAGGATTACTGGTACTCCGGTGGAACACTCTATAATGATAACTCCTACCCCAACATATATACTATCGGTTATAAACCTACTACATCTATAACCGGACATGACCAAAACTACAATGTTCCCAAAATAGTACTGCCTCTAAATATTAAAAATGATGCAAAGAATGTGCCTGGATTATTTAATCTATCACTCGTTTTAGCAACGCCTGCAACAAGAAATATTTTTTAAATTTTTTTATTTTTATATATTTTTAAAAAGGATCGAAACAAATAAATATGGGGACATTATTACAATTGAATACCAAGGCGCAAATAGATAAAGGTGTGGTCCTGGATTATGGATGAAGCATCCATACAATGAAGGGTCCAGTTCCATATTTGCGCATAATGATGGGGATCTGAATAAAATTAATTTCAGATCTGACATGGATGGTAAGGGTGAAACCTGTGGCCAGAATTTTCATACTCCCTATTAAACACCGGTTGATCCTGCCGGAGGCCACTGCTATCGGGTTCCGACTAAGCCATGCGAGTCATGGGGTCGTAAGACACCGGCGCACGGCTCAGTAACACGCGGATAATCTATCCTCTGGTGGGGGATAACCTCGGGAAACTGAGGCTAATACCCCATAGATATTCAATGCTGGAAGGCTTGGATATTGAAAGCGCAAGCGCCAGAGGGTGAGTCTGCGGCCTATCAGGTAGTAGGTGGTGTAACGGACCACCTAGCCTAAGACGGGTACGGGCCTTGAGAGAGGGAGCCCGGAGATGGGTTCTGAGACACGAACCCAGGCCCTACGGGGCGCAGCAGGCGCGAAACCTTCGCACTGCGCGAAAGCGCGACGAGGGGAACCCGAGTGCCTCTCCATTTCGGGGAGGCTTTTCACAAGCCTAAAAAGCTTGTGGAATAAGGGCTGGGCAAGACGGGTGCCAGCCGCCGCGGTAATACCCGCAGCTCGAGTGGTGGTCGCTTTTATTGAGCCTAAAACGTTCGTAGTCGGCCTTGTAAATCCCTGGGTAAATTGGGCCGCTTAACGGTTCAAATTCCGGGGAGACTGCAAGGCTAGGGACCGGGCGAGGTCAGAGGTACTTTCGGGGTAGGAGTGAAATCCTGTAATCCCGAAGGGACCACCTGTGGCGAAAGCGTCTGACTTGAACGGCTCCGACGATGAGGAACGAAGGCTAGGGGAGCAAACCGGATTAGATACCCGGGTAGTCCTAGCTGTAAACTCTGCCCGCTTGGTGTGGCCTGTCCTTCGGGGGCAGGCCGTGCCGGAGCGAAGGTGTTAAGCGGGCTGCTTGGGGAGTACGGCCGCAAGGTTGAAACTTAAAGGAATTGGCGGGGGAGCACCGCAACGGGAGGATGCGTGCGGTTTAATTGGATTCAACGCCGGAAAACTCACCTGAGGAGACCAGCGTATGTGGGTCAAGCCGAAGACTTTACCCGAACAACAGCTGGAGAGGTGGTGCATGGCCATCGTCAGCTCGTACCGTAGGGCATTCACTTAAGTGTGATAACGAGCGAGACCCCCATCCCTAGTTGCTAACCCCTCCGAAAGGAGGGGTGCACTCTAGGGAGACCGCTTCCGCTAAGGAAGAGGAAGGAGGGGTCGACGGTAGGTCAGTATGCCCCGAATCCTCAGGGCAACACGCGCGCTACAAAGGACAGGACAATGGGTTCCAACCCCGAAAGGGGAAGGTAATCCCGAAACCTGTTCGTAGTCCGGATTGAGGGCTGTAACTCGCCCTCATGAAGGTGGATTCCGTAGTAATCGCGGATCAACAGTCCGCGGTGAATATGCCCCTGCTCCTTGCACACACCGCCCGTCAAACCATCCGAGTTGGCTTTGGGTGAGGCCCTGCCGTCGTGGCAGGTTCGAACCCAGGGTCGGCGAGGAGGGTTAAGTCGTAACAAGGTATCCGTAGGGGAACCTGCGGATGGATCACCTCCTACGAAAAAAATCTGGCCACAGGCGCTTTACTTACCATCCATGTTAGAATTTCATCTTTATTTCTAGAGAGTTTATCTTACCTACGCCTTTTAAGGAAGAGAGCATTCCTGTAATTGTATTTTTAACAATATTTTGAACAAATGGTGAAAGGTAAATTTCCCTATTGTTCACTTCAATGCTCATTAAAACCTCTGGATTATAGTACCTACAATCTTCAAGCCTTTTTTCATTGATTAAAATTTTTTCTGCCAATTCTCTGCATGTTTTGAAACCACATTCACCACAGTTGAAGTTTGGCAATTTTTTCATGATTTTATCAATTTCAATCTCCTTTTGAATGTAATTTATTAGTTCATCAATGTTATTTTTGTATTCGAATACTGTATTTTCCATACTTTCACCATTGCCAAATTTTATCTTTTTTATCCATTGTATGGATTTATATCCTTCAATTAAAATTAGGTCAAATTCATCTATTGAATTTATGATCTGAATTATTTTTCTTAAATCTAAAACATTTTTTATAATGAATGATGTCTCTGTATTTGATGCAGCAATAACAAGGTTAGATCCTGCCATACCCATTCTCCATGTATCCTTTCCCTCCTGATCTATTGAAAATTCAGATGGTATATGCTTAACAGTTGCAATTTTAAAACCACCATCAGAAAAATGTTTCACAATCTTTGTTATTGTCTCCGTCTTTCCAGAATTTGAAGGACCATAAAAACCAAGTATCATAAATGTTAATTTATTTTTAATTATTAAATTTTAACCATCCTTTATGGAAATTGTCTTTTGTGTTAATTAAATTCCATATAGAGTGTATCATGTTTTCACAAATTACTAGGATTATTTTATATTGAATTAATTCGGTGCATTTCTCAAAATGTTATAATGCGGGTGCCGGGATTTGAACCCGGGTTAGAGGCTTGGGAAGCCCCTGTGCTAACCGCTACACTACACCCGCCCATACCTTTTATGGATTCCTTTTATAAAAAGATTAGCAGATTCATTAAAATTTTTCTTCTAACTGCACCTTCTTTATATTCATTATGCCATAGCTACCTTCCCAAATTTTTTCATAATCTATAATTCCTAATTTTTTAGAAAAAATTGGAGAATCAAGAACAAGTGTCTCATACTCCCCACCCTCTCCAGATGGATGTATCCCATATTTTTTATTAAGTTCTTTTATTTTATTTAAAACCCCCATATTAATTTCCTTGCCTAAAAGTTCCTCACCAAGACCTTCTGCAGAAACACTAACAAATATTGCCTTGAAACCTGATTCAATAATTTCATTTAATAGATTAAAAGGATCCTTTCTCCAAAGAGGTGCATAGTGTATTTTGCCAAGTTCTGTACAAACCATGTCAATCCTTGTTTTCTGATATTCCGATGCTATGGCACCCGAGGTAACCATAATCTCATCAAAATTTGATAGTATCAATTTAAGATCATCTATATTGTCTGAGATCTTAAACTGATAAATTTCCATATTGAGTGCTTCGGCAATATATTTTACAATTTCAGTATTTGGAAAATGATACATAAAGGAATATCTCTCAGGTATTATGTTTATAATTTTTTTTATATTAATACCCTGTTGCATGGCTATGTACATTGCATAGAGACTGTCCTTGCCACCACTAATTAATGAAATTCCATCCATATTACAACACTTTTCCTTCTTCACCATAAATTTTTTTGATTATATTATTAAATTTATCAATCCTTGCATTGGTGATTGGATGAGGGGGAAGGAATGGACATACATATCCCTTTACTGATATTGATTCTTCATAGGTACCTATGTTCCTTGCAATGTTCTCTATCTCAATTTTATCAAGACCTATTAAGGGCCTGAGAACTGGCAATCTTGTTGCAAGGTTCTCAGCAGCAATATTATTTAGTGTCTGAGAAGCCACCTGACCCAAAGATTCCCCAGTGCCTATGGCCATCGCATCAATCTCCCTTGCAATTTCTTCAGCCCTTTTAAGCATTGAATATTTGCAGAAAACACAGGTCCATCTTATTTCATTTATTTTCTCCAATTTATTAACTATATTTTTCAACAGTTCATTATGATCCTCAACAATTAGGTCAAGTTTTTTAGGTGCATAGGACTCTAGAATATCTATCAGCCTCTTTACCTTAATTAAAATTTCATCATTTGATTTAAAATGTAGGAATGTTAAATCTGCCCCCCTTTTCATCAACAGGTATGAGGCAACTGGTGAATCTATACCACCGCTTATTAACATTAAAACCTTCCCCTCTATGCCGTATGGAATTCCGCCCGGGCCCTGATACCTCTCATAAAATATATAGGATCTATCATTAAGTATTTCAACACCTATATTTATATCAGGATTTTCAAGATCCACCTTTTTACCAAGGTCTTTTATTACAAGATTTCCAATCTTTTCATTGATTTCCATTGATGTTTTATCATATCCCTTCCATAGCCTCTTTGCAGTTATCCTGAATGTCTCAAAATTAAATTTATTTAAAATATTTTTTACTTCTTTGTAAATATCATCAATATCAAGTGTTGCCTGAACAGCAGGTGAATAGGATCTTATGCCAAAGACCTTACTAAATAAACTATGTGGGGCATCAGTCTCAACAATCAACCTTCCATGAGGCCTTTCTATTTTGCTCCAGTACCCATATTTTTTAAGATGATTTTTTATATTTTCCTCTAGCCTTTTCTCAAAATAGACTCTATTTTTGCCCTTTAAACCTATCTCATCATACCTAACAACAATCATTGTCTCCTTTTATTATTAATTCCTAATTAACTTTTTTAAATTTTTGAAAAATTTTCATAATAAAATTTAATAACTAGAATTAATTTAATATATTAAAATTTAAAGGAGGTAAAAATAATGAAGATAAGGAAGATTGCATATTTGTCGACACTCTTTGCCTTTTTGTTACCGACGCTTGTAGTGGCTACAGTGGTTCTTAGCTACACATACCCAACATCAACTAGCAATGTAACTCCACAGATTTATCTGACCACGGGACCAGAATATACAACTGCAAATAGTTTAGGACTAATATCTGCTCAATTATCTAGTACTACTCCATACTATATTTCAAGCGGAACAACAATAACTATTAACTTTGTAGCGGGTGCGGGACAGGAAGCGTTGTTGAATGTTCTTCAGATTGTAAATGGAACGACTGGAAAGACAAGTACTCAAGTCTCAGTATATATAGAAGCTGCTCTTCCTACAGGAATTACAATGTATGCAGGCACTTCTGAAGCTACTGCTACCATTTCTTCTTCTTCTGGTAGTAGTAGTATTTTAGTAAATGCTGGGACGAATGGAATTTCAATATCATCATCTTCATATACACCAGTGGTTAGTGCTGGAACATCCTGGAGTACCATATATTTGAGCTTTTTAAATACTGGTGCAACAGGTACTGGATATATCTACATTTACTATACCGTAACATAACAAACTTCCTATTCCATTTTTTTATGAACAAAATTTTACAAATTTTTTCAGTAATCGTATTGGTTCTCATTATGGTAGTTGTAATTCCATCCGATTCTAAATCAAATGTTGTTATTTCTTATAATTATCCAGCGTCCGTTGGAAATATTTCTCCTTGCATTACATATGATAATTCATATAATTTCCCATTACGTTGGTCTACAAATTTAAATGTTCCAAAAACTCAAGCCTATACAAATATAACTAGTGTATGGAGTTCAGGTATTTATAGTGATGATAACGGTAATGTATTTTGGACAGATACATACGGTAATGTTTTTTCATCCACCTTTATAATTTCTATATATTCCTATGTTAACTCATCATCAATTTCTACATATTCTCTACCTGAGGCTGAGGCCTTCACTGTGGGTTCTTCAACCGTTAATGTTAACTTTGTTACTCTCTATCTGGAAATGCCTAGAAATGGAGGTAATAGCGGAAGTATTGTATTTAGCATTGGGACATCACTCTGGAAGGCCGATGTGCTCGCCAACACCACAGTGAATGTTTTCAGTGGCAAATTATGGTATAATATTACAATTCCAACAATATCACTGACTGGTGGTACAACATATTATCTAAACGTATACCAGGTCTCTGGCAATGTATACTGGGGATATACATCATCTCCCTCTTCCTCTTCAAAGAATTATGTTCAGGATTACTGGTATCAGGGTAGCAAACTCTATCATGATAACTCCTCCCCCAACATATATACTATAGGATATCGTGGTATAATTGCAAAATCTTTAGGAACACCATATTCAAACTTTGCTTATGCGGGACCAATAACAAGCATAGCTGCTGTTAATTATTCTCTTGCTTCCTATGTTATAGTTCTTACATATTACGGTTATGTATTTGGCTATAATTTAAATAATAAAACTTGGTTTAATGCAACACACCAATGGAACTTACCTTTAACAAATTATCCAGCACCCTGGACCTCTGTCACTTCAAATACAAAAGGTTATCCCAACTATGATGAAGGATTCTACTTTACTGATTTGAGTGGAAATGTATACCTATATGATACATCAAATACCGCAAATTCTAAGTGGCTAATTAATAATAATCCTAATATAAATATCGTTTCTACTGCTGTATCTTATGATAAAAACCTTTATGCAATTACATACAATGGAAATGTATATTATTTAACCAGCAGTGGTTGGGTTTTATATGATAGCACAGGTATTTCACATGTTGTTGGAATAACTATTGATAATAGTAAATATTTATATTTATTACCATTAGACAATGGCACAAAATTGTATAAATCTTCTACAACGGCAGGAACTACAACTGGAACATTTACACCGTATGGAAATATAGTTTTTTCAAAGGGAACAAATGAGGCTGTTACATATGATCGAAATTATGGAAAATTTTGGGCAATACAAACAAATGGAACAATTGCAAATGATGGAGGTACTGGTGCATTAAATTGGTACTATACTAACAATTATTTAAACATCTACAGGTATCCAGCAATACTTGCAATAAATTCCGCCTGTTCTATGAACTTCGATACTTATGCCCTCTATTTAAGATCAAAAAATATCACAAGCATGCTTAACTTTACTTTATATTTTACAGGGTCTGATAGTAAACTGAATTTAGAATTTTACTATGATGGTCCAACGGGTCATTATGGTAATCCCCAAACATTAGCTTTATTAACAAGCTCCAGGGGTGTTCTTATAAATGTAACAATGATGCCAAACATGGCTTATAATTCCACATTTTATTTCTATTCTGTATTTTATCCTGCAAATAATCAAAATAGTGTTATTTTAGAATATATCCTTACAATAAATGTTGTTAATCATTTTTCTTACATTAACTGTTAGATAACCAAATATTCCTAATTTTTTAATGTATTGCTGAGATTCTGTGATGCCAAATTAAGTAAGTTTTAAATTACAGCTTTTTATATCTTTTTTAGATCGATTTAAAATGATAATCATAAAACCTGAGAATTTGCTTTATTACATTCCTCAAATTATATTTGGAGCAATAGTTGCATATATATCATATAAAATTTTTATTAAATATAAAATGAGGTTAGAGGAAACAAATTCCGCACTTAAGAAATATCAAGAGTACATATTGGAGAAAAAAAGAAATTATGAAAATCTGCATCATCTATCGATTAAAATTCAGGGCATCAATCCCTCAGCTATGGGCATCGATTCTGAAAAAATTGTTAATGTCGCAATTTCAAAAAAGTATGAAATACCAGATCCGGATAGGATTACTGTTCTCCTAAAGGAGAGAGAGGATTTTAATTACGTAACCTCTCATATTATAATATATATGATCATTAGTATATGGATAGGTCTAATGATACTTTTTAGCCCCTTCAACTTGGCGGTGATATTTCTACCCCAGTTCTCACCCTTATTGAATGAAATACTCATTCTCCTTATTGCATCTTTAATTTATGCTTCAATAATGTCATTTGTATATTTCCTTTATGGGAGAACTAAAGAAACACTCTGGAATTTCCAGGCAGTATTGAGCGTGCTTCTCATATTATCAATGTTCTTCCCTAGTATATCATTTCTTTGGTGGCCTAATCTTATCCGCTTTGCACAGATATACATTACAGTTCTTTTACTCTTCACATTTATACATATAGGTATACTATTAATGAGAAAAAAATCAAATCTTCTTACATTATCATATCTAACAATTTTTTCCTCAAACCTACTTTTTGATATTATTCTCATTATAAATATAATAAATTTCATAAGGATTCATGGTTGAAAATTTTAAATATTTTTAAGAGATAAAGCAAGATATGGATCTTGATGATGTCTCGATAAAAATATTAAGGGCGCTTTCCGAGATAGGTGAGGGAGGCTGTGGTGATATTGGAAAAAAGGCAGGTTTGCCAACGGCAAAGGTGATGGGAAAGCTAAGGACCTTGAAAAAGGAGGGACTTGTTGATTCAAGGGATGGCAAATATTTCCTTACAGAAAAAGGAAAGAGTAAGATGCCACCGTAGCTCAGTCGGTGGAGCGCGTGCTTGGTAAGCACGAGGTCCCGGGTCCGATTCCCGGCGGTGGCTCTAAATGATAACAATAACAACGGATTTTTCAAGTAGGGAGCATTATGCAGGAGTTTTGAAGGGTGTTATAAAGAGCTATGGTGATATAGATGTTGTAGATATAACACACGACATAGATCCTTTCGATATACTCCATGGGGCATACATTCTCTTGAATATTATTGGCTATTTCCCCCCTGACACGATACATGTAATGGTAATTGATCCAGGGGTAGGTACTTCAAGAAAAGGTGTTTTGGCCCGTCTTGAGAGGGGCTATTTTGTTGGACCCAACAATGGCCTTCTTACATTTGTTAGGGATATGGTGAGGGACATATATGAAATAATAGTGCCCAGTGATGCTAGTAGGACATTCCACGGAAGGGATGTATTTGTACCGGTGGCTGCAAAACTTGCCATGGGCAAATGGCCTGAGAATCTTAAAAAAATATCTAAAGATAGCATAATATCCCTTAATATAAGGCCTCCACAGCTTGTAAAAAATGCAATCATGGCCACAATAATACACATTGACTCATTTGGAAATGTAATTACAAACATTCCTGACAATTTTGTTAAGTTCACACCTGGTGAGGAGATTTTTTTGAATTACCATGGGATACACAAATGTATATTCAGGGAAACATATGGGGAAGGAAAGGAGGGTGAGCTAATAATGTTAATAAACAGTGAGAATTTCCTAGAGATCTCTATGAACAAGGGCAGGGCCAGCAATTTTCTAAAGGCTAACAAGATGGATGAAATAATGATAGAACTACCATGAAATTTTTAAATGATTAATTCATGATAAAAAATATGATCATAACAAGGGAGTTAAAGATTTCAAGCAGGGGAGAGCTTGATGTAATAAATCTAACAGACAAGGTGGATGATATTATAAAGGAGGCAAATGTAAGAAACGGTCTTTGTATTATTTTTTCAAGAAGCTCAACATCTGCCATCACCATAATAGAATTTGAGCAGGGATTAATAGAGGATTTCAAGAGATACTTGGAAAGAACGATACCAAAGGGCATAGATTATGAGCATGAAAAGAAATGGCATGATGGTAATGGTCATTCTCATGTCAGGGCTTCTTCATTAAAACCGGATCTTTGTGTTCCAATAGTAAATGGATCTCTTGCACTTGGAACCTGGCAACAAATAGTATTTTTAGAGTTTGACATAAGGCCTAGGGAAAGGACAATAATAGTCCAGATAATCACATGAGACTATGGATTTCAGCATCGCAACAATAATATCGATAATTCCTGTTGGTGTATTGCTATACGATGCATTTGGTAAAAGGGAGGACGTTAATGACAGGGGCATATTTGTTTATTTAATTACTGGCTTTTTTGCAGGTATAATAATTTCAATATTCTTTCTTCTACTTGTCTCCTCTGCAAGGAATTACCTAGACCTTTCACTTTTTCTAGTTATACTTTTCCCATTTTTTACAGAACTTTTTAAGTTCATTATATTCAATAGGAGAAAATACATCAATAAAAAAGAGGCTGTTCATTATTCATTCTCCTTTGGTAATGGAATGGGGGCAATGTTCTCATTATCCCTTATATATTATTATGCAAGGGGTTTTTCACCTTCCATTTTTGATTATCTTGTATTCCTTTCATTCTCCTTTCTTTATGTATTTTCCTTTTCATCAAGTGGCATTCTAATTGGCAAGGGTATATTTGAAATTAAAAGAAGGTACAACTTAATAAATGCAATAATGGTGGAGATGCTTGCATTTCTTTTCCTTTTACCTTACATGTGGTCAATGATCATTTATTCCTCTATGGGAATTTTAATAATGGTGCCCATCTATATGTTCTTAAGAAAGGAATTAAAGTGATTTATATGAGGAAAGAAACAGTTGCCTATGCCTACATAGCCTTTTCCTTGGCAGCAATTGTGATTGTTATTTCTCCCTCAGTCTTGGGTATTTGGTATTCATCTCCAAGCATGATATACATACCCGTTCCTTCAAGCCTTTCAGGATATTTCATCAGATACATAAACATATCAACAGGGAATGGATCCAAACTTGTTTTGAATATTACATTACCATATTCTGAAACTTACTACCAAACCTCTTCTCTACAGGTGATGAGTAAACAAAAATATACCTACCACCATGAGGACAATAGAACATGGTATTCATTTTCAATAGGATCATCAACAAGTATTGAGTTAATATACAATTATAATATAAAGTCTATCTCATACCCTGTTTCTCAGTATAACAGCCTTAACACCTCTGCAATCCCAGAATACCTAAAAAATCAGTACCTCGGTGATGAATATCTATACAATTACAAAGTAATAATGCCTGAAAAATTTAAAAACATAACTGAAGGAATTATAAAAAATTCTACAAATGTTTTCGAGGAGGAGAAGGCAATCTATGATTATATAGTAAAGAATTTTAAATATAAGATCACATACACAAGGCTCGGACTACCAAATTCGGCATGGCAGACATATATTAATCGCAGTGGTGATTGTGTAGAATTATCATTCCTCTATGTGTCGATGGCCAGATCTGTGGGTATTCCTGCCTGGGTAGAGTTTGGCTGGCTCTATACCTCCCAAACCTGGGCAGAACATGCCTGGGTAGGTACAGTAATTCCGACAAATAATGGCCTGGTAAGGGGTATTATAGATCTTACAGAGGAGGTGGGCACATCAGACCTTGGCATAGGCTTTTTTGTCAGAGATCCATATAGATTGACTGAATGGGTAGATGATGGAAACAGCACAGATCTAACAAATTACTATACCCTTATTTATGGCGAGACTGTTGGTAGTTTTTCACCACCTACTGATGTTGTTATTCCAGCAAAGGTGGTATTAGGGCAATATACTTTACTTCCATTACCTTCATATGCCATTGATCCATTTATATTCAGGCTCATAATTGTTGCTGTTTCTTCACTTATAGTATACTTTATTATAAGGAAAAAATGATCATTGTAATATTCCTTCTACTGCGTCCACTTTAACCTTTCCCTTCGATCCTGATACCTCCCAATAGGGCCAATAATAGTTTCCAATGAATTTGAGTGAGAGTGATCCCTCCCTCACCTTTCTTTTCCTTCTTTCTATTATTGTGACATTCTCCTTTTCCACCTTTATTTCCTCTCCTTCCCTTGAAAATGAATATGTAAGGAATTTTTTAAGAATATCCTCTGCCTCCTCCCTGTTCATTGTTGCTACCTCACTCTCGTATTCCATGGAAATCTCCGAAACTATTGTGAGACCCATTGTAATGTACCTAATTTCACCATTAACGGTATTTATGCCTACCCTTCCAAAATATTTTCTTGGCGTTACTATACCCTCCACCATTACCTCCAGTTTATATTCATATATAAAATATGGTATTAATATCAGCCTTGTCTCAAAGCCCTGTACCTCCTTTTTTGCCTTTAAAATTGCATCCTCCTTCGTTAATATTGGCATCACTATCTTCTTTTCGCCCGTCCTAGAATCCTCAAGAAATATTGGCACAGATTCCTCTACCTTTTCCTCCTGTTCCTCCTCTACCTCTATTTCCATATCGAGTATTTCCCTCACCTTTTCATCATTCTCCTTTAATAGGTTGAGTACATATTCACCTATATCCCTTGCAAGCTCTTCTCTTGTTTCAATTGAAATATTAAGCTTCTGAGCCTGTCTTTTTGCATCCTCTGTTATGTCTCCCAGGCATACCATTTGCTTTGATCCTGCATACATCTCAAGATCCCTATAAAACCTGAGTACATCATCACCCGTCACCTGTTTTTCAAAAATACCCAAGATTATGCTAATCCCATCTCTTTCAAAGAAGAGATATTCCTTTGGTTCTCTTCTCTCCAATTTGAAGCCGTATCCCTTCATCACTGTAATTATAATGTCCCTGAGTGGAATCATTTCAAAAAAATATCATTCTACATTATTTAAATATTATGGTAAAGATTCTAAATGTGTAAATTGAAAAGATTTTCTAAATATAAGAAATATCATTTATAACTAAACAAAATTATCAGAAATTTACAAAACTTAAGCCCTTGAAAATTATGTAACCTTCTAAATTATATGTTAAATTTTTAATGTGAAGTTTTTTGCATTTAAATAGTATTACCTTAAATTATGATAAAAATTTGTCATACACCAGATGCAGATGACGCCTTTATGTTTCATGCAATTGTAAATAAAAAAATAAAAGTGCCTTTTGAAATAGATTTTTGCGTGGAAGATATAGAAACATTAAATAAAAAAGCAATAAGTATGAAGATTGACGTAACAGCAGCATCAGTTTACACATATTTTCTAATTTCTGAAAAATATGATATCCTATCCGCCGGAGGGAGCTTTGGCGAGGGATATGGTCCTATTATAGTTTCAAAAAAATCCTACAATGAAAATGATATTAAAAACCTAGTTATAGCTGTCCCTGGAAAATTGACTACCTCTTATCTTATTTACAGAATATTTTATGAGGCAAAGGAAGAAATAGAAATGAATTTTCAAAATATTATGGATTCCATTATAAGAGGTGATGTGGATTTAGGTTTGTTAATTCATGAGGGGCAGGATACATATAAAAAATATGGTTTGAAACTTGTTTCAAATCTTTATGATAATTGGTCCAAGTTAGCTGATAATTTACCGCTGCCCCTAGGAATAAATATAATAAGAAGGGACTTAGATAAAAAAATCAAACTTGAAATACTAAGGTTAATTAAAGAATCAATATTATATGCTTTAAATAATAAGGAAGAAGCTCTAAAATATGCAATGAAATATGCAAGAGGGAATGATGAAAATACAATATTAAATTTTGCACTTAAATATGTGAATTTAAGAACTTATGATATGGGTGAAGATGGTAAAAAATCCATAAATCTTCTACTAAAAATCGCTCAAGAAAAAAAATTAATTAAAAAAGGTGTGAAAATAAACATAATTTAAGATTTTTATCTCTTTGAAAAATATTATGCCCATTATAGATATCAGAATCTTTAAAATAACTGTCCCTACAATTGTCAAAGAGGATAATTTAATGTATTTTAGATCACAACTTTATGCTAAAAAGAAAGACAAGAGGAATGAAGAAAATAAAAATTTTGAAGATCTATCAAAAAAAGGAATAAAGCAAATAGAATCAAAAGCGCATCATCCAAAAACTAATGAAAAATTGAAGAAATGATTTGATTTATATGAAAATCATGGAAAGGAATTCAATACCTTTGGGAAATTTTAGACTTATATAATAAAAGGGAATATCATGAAGACTTAGATGCAAAAAATTTTTCGTAACTCTAAAGAAAACATTTTGAAGAAGATTATATCTAGAATGCATACTTCCACAAAAATTTTAGAGACCATTTTTATTGAATATTAAATATTTCATTATTTTTCGATAAAGTTTTAATTTTAGAATTGTTTTATTTTCTTAAGATGTTAAACGAAGATGAGATAAGGGAGCTTTGGGATCTCTTCATAATGCAGTATGGCTATAATCTTAAGATATCAATGTTGAGTGAGAAATATCCAGAGGAAAGGAGCCTATACATTGATTTTATGGAAATACAGGATTTTAGCCAAGAACTTTTAGAAAATCTGACCACAAACCCTGAAGAAACGCTTTTGATCGGTGAAGAGGTAATAGCAAAAAAGTTCCCAGAGGAACAGAAGGTTGAGATTGTTCATATAAGACTGAAAAATATTCCTGATGATAGATTAAGGGAGATTAGAAAGATAAGGAGCAAGAATATAGGGGAGCTGATCACCATTGAGGGGCTTGTGAGGCAGGTAACTGAGGTAAGGCCAAAACTTCTCACTGGTGCTTTTGAATGTGCCTCTTGTGGTCATATAAACTATAAGGATCAAGAGACTGAAAACCTTGAAATGCCATTATACTGTGAGGGCTGTGGTAAAAAGAAGGGTGAAACTAAGTTCAAGCTATTAGAGGATTTTTCAGTTTTTCTAGACTCTCAAAAGATTGAGGTACAGGAAAACCCTGAGGACATTAGGGGTGGTGAACAACCTCAGAGACTGCAGGTATATCTCGAGGATGATCTTACGGGGATTGTTGTGCCTGGAGATAGGGTAAGGATCACGGGCATACTTAAAACAAGGCCGAGGGGCACCAAGCAATTCCCAAGTGTTGTTTTTGACATATACCTTCATGCAATAAATGTGGAATCAATAAAGGAGGAATACAAGTCAATTAATCTGACTGAGGAGGATGTGGAAAGGATAAGGGAATTTGCACAGGATAAAAATGTTATTGAAAAGCTGAGGAAAAAAATAGCAAGTACACTTTTTGGTCTTGACATCGAGAAAGAGGCGATATTATTACAGCTTTTCGGAGGGGTACCGTTGAAGAGGAGGGATGGTACAAGGATTAGGGGGGATATACACATACTGCTCGTGGGTGATCCTGGAACAGGAAAATCTCAGTTATTGAAATACATTACAAACATAGCACCAAAAAGTATTTACACCTCTGGAAAGGGATCAACTGCTGCAGGCTTAACTGCAGCAGCCACCAAGGAGGAATTTGGCGAAGGTAGGTGGACCCTAGAGGCAGGTGCTCTAGTTCTTGCAGACAATGGAATAGCGGCAATAGATGAAATAGATAAAATGGATGATAAGGACAGGGTAGCTATGCATGAGGCAATGGAACAGCAGACAATAACAATATCAAAGGCAGGTATGAATGCTACCCTTATGGCTAGGTGTTCAATACTTGCTGCAGCAAATCCTAAGTTTGGCAGGTTCGATGTTGCCAGGCCATTGTCCGATCAGTTGAACTTACCACCTACACTTCTCTCCAGGTTTGATGCAATATTCAAGATGCCTGACATACCTGGAGAGATAGATTCACAGATTGCTGATCATATATTGGATGTTCATATGGAAAGAGAGAGTGAAAAAGAGGAAATAGATGATGAATTTTTCAAAAAATACATTGCATATGCAAAAAAGCACATAATTCCAAGGATAATGCCTGATGCAAGGGAGGAGCTCAAGCAATACTACCTCAAAATGAGAAATCTTTACAACCAAACACCAACTAAGAGCATACCGATAACGGCAAGGCAGATGGAGGCTCTTATAAGATTGACACAGGCATCTGCAAGGGCTAGGCTCAGCAACATTGCCACTGCTGAGGATGCAAAGAGGGCAATTAAAATAATCCAGCACTTCATAGAGGACATTGCAACTACCCCAGAGGGAACAATAGACATAGACAGGGTAGTAAGCACTATTCCATCGGGTGAAAGGAGCAAGTATGAAACAATAATGGATATAATAAAGGATCTTTCCACTGGAAAGGGCTATGCAGGGGAGGATGAGATAATAAGGGAAGCAAAGGTAAGATCTGGCATAGATGAACATGAGGTGAGAAAGATATTGAACGTTCTTGCAAGGGACAATCTTGTGTACCAGCCGTTTACAGGAAGATACAAGGCAATTGAATGAAAAAATTTTTATAAAAACAATTCAAATTCACATCAGAAATATTTTTAAATAAATTCAAAATTAGGATTATGGTACCAGGCTAGGCCGGGGGAGGTAGGCGTTCCCCTTTACCTGAAGTCTAGATGCAGGGGCGACTGCTGGGGGCGGGAGAGGGAATGGTAGGAGTCCTGTCCTGCAGCTATTGAAATCCTGTCCTCCGGGATTGGGGGTGGCATACCTGCCTCCAAAGGGAGGCAAGGGTGCCTTTATCACGGGAAAACCGCCAGGCCCGGAAGGGAGCAGCGGCACCGTGAACCTGCGATGCTCGGAGGGGTGCGGGATGGAGGCGGGGGCAGGGAAAGCTACTATCATTCCTTAACCCCACCCCAGTGGCCTGGTACCAAATCTCAAAAGTGGTAAAATGGAATTTAAAATCATACATGATTCAATCCATGGGAGCATCAGGGTGGAGGAGCCTTTACTTTCAATTCTCGAGTCCCCTGAGGTACAGAGGATGAGCAATGTCAGACAACTTGGATTGAATTATTTAGTTTTTCCTGGTGCAAACCATACAAGGCTAGAACATTCGCTTGGAGTTTCGCATATTGCAGGTGTTCTTGGAAACAATCTTAATCTTGATATATATGAGATTAACCTACTGAAGATTTCTGGCCTTCTCCATGACATAGGGCATCCACCCTTTTCACATGCCCTGGAGGATTATATTTATGAAAGGACAGGCCTTAGACATGAGGATATTGGTGCAAAGATAATATTTGGTGATATTGACATTATAGGTGAATATCCTGGAAAAAGGAGATTTATAGGGGAAATACTTGAGGAGTACTCTATAGATAGCAAAGATATTGTAAATATAATAAGGTTCAATAAAAAGAATATGGGGTTCAATGAACACAATTATCTTGGTGAAATAATTTCTGGGGATCTGGATGCTGACCAGCTTGACTATCTTTTAAGGGATTCACATTATACAGGTGTAGCCTACGGTATAATTGATATTCAAAGAATATACAATACAATAGGTCTTTATGAGAATGAGATAGTTTTTGATATAAAGGGGAAAGAGGCTCTAGAGGGTGTGATGGTGGCAAGAGCACTCATGTACTCTTCTGTTTATTTCCATAAGACTGCAAGGATTGCAGAACTTATGATCTGCAAAGCGCTGAATTATATTAAGATGGATCCATTCAAGCTGGTTTCAATGAATGATTCTGAACTTTTATCAATGCTAATAAATTCAAATGGTTTTGCAAGGGAGATTGGACTAAGGATAAAATACAGGAACCTTTTCAAGAGGGCATATTATCTAGAAGAACTTCCAGAGGATCTTAAAAAGATTGATCCAAAAAGGATTGAAAGGGAGATTGCTGAGGAATCTGGAATACCCCAGGAATATGTTATTGTTGACTTTCCTGTAAATGAAACATCAAGGTTCAGTGGCCTTGACTTGAATTTGACTAAAAATGGAAAAATAGTAAAACTAAGTGAGGAATCAAGAATAGTAAAGGCAATCAGGTCTAGAAGACCATATGATTATGAAATAATGGTGGTAACAGAGAAAGATTTTGTGGAAAAGGTAAAAAAGGCTTCAAAAAGGATTTTAATCTGAGGATTCGGATTCCTCAGATTTCTTCTTCTCTGGCTGTTTTGCGCCTGCTGCTCCTCCTTTTGCAGCCACCACATCATCAATCCTAAGAATCATCACTGCTGCCTCTGTGGCTGAATCTATAGCCTGCTGACCTACCCTGATTGGCTCTATTACTCCAAGTTTCCACATATCCTCTATCTGACCTGAGAACACATTTACACCATGGTTTTTATTTCCATCCTTATGTGCCTTTCTCAGGCTTATTATCATGTCTATGGGATCCAGACCAGCATTCTCTGAAAGGGTCCTGGGAACTATTTCCATTGCATCTGCAAACTTCTCGATTGCCAGTTGCTCCCTTCCACCTACACTTGAGGCATATTCCCTCAGGCCCAGGGATATTTCTATAGCTGCGGAGCCTGCACCTGTTACTACTTTCCCATCCTCTATTGCCTTTGCTACCACATGAAGGGCATCCTGTATTGATCTTTCTATCTCATCCACAACGTGTTCTGTGCCTCCCCTGACAAGTATTGAAACTGCCTTTGGATTCTTGCATCCAGTGACAAATGTGAGGTGGTCTTCTCCTATCTTGATCTCCTCCACTTTTTCTGCCTGTCCAAGGTCGTTGGGAGTAAGATCGTCAAGGTTCATAACTATCTTTGCACCTGTGGCCTTTTCAAGCTTCTCCATATCACTCTTCTTTACCCTTCTTGCGGCATATATGCCCTTCTTTGCAAGGAAGTGCTGTGCCATATCATCAATTCCCTTCTGTGAAAATACCACATTTGCCCCAGTAGCAGCGATTTTTTCCACCATTTCCTTAAGCATCTTTTCCTCTTCCTCTAGGAATGAATGTATCATTGATGGATCCCTTATCTGTATGTTTGTATCAATCTCAGGTTTCTTAATTTCAAGTGCAGCATTTAGAAGAGCAATCTTTGCATTCTTCACCACCTGTGGCATATCAGGATGTGCCTTCTCTTTATCTACGATTATTCCATCTATGATCTGTGTATCATCAATGGATCCTCCCTGTTTCTTTACCACCTGTACATTGTTCAGGTCAGCAATCCTTTTTCCATCAACTGTTTCAATTATCTTTTTAACAGCCTTCACAGAAATATCTGCAAGTAGATCCTTGCTCATGCTTGCTCCCTTGCTTCCAAGGGCAGTCATAGCTATCTTTTTAAGCACATCATCATCCTTTTCAGATATGCCCCTTGATATTTTTTCAAGTATTTCCTTGGCCTTTTCCGCCGCCATCCTGTACCCTGTTGATATTACCGTTGGATGAACGTTCTGCTCAAGAAGCTGTTGAGCCTGCTTGAGAAGTTCACCTGCAAGCATAACTGCTGTTGTTGTACCATCGCCCACCTCTGTATCCTGTGTCTTTGCTACCTCTACCATCATCTTGGCAGCAGGATGCTCCACCTCTATCTCCTTCATTATTGTAACACCATCATTTGTAATCACAACATCCCCAAGGGAATCTACTAGCATCTTGTCCATTCCCCTAGGTCCAAGAGTGGATCTCACTGCCTCCGCTATTGCAATCGCAGCTTGAATGTTATTTTTCATTGCATCTCTTCCAGTTTCTCTCTTTGTACCTTCCTTAAGAATTAATATTGGCTGTCCTGCCATCATCTACCTTTCACCTCTTTATCGGATAAAATAGTTCTTCTATATAAATATTTCTTACACATTAACTATTTTATAATTTAAAAATCGAAGAATTTATTAGTGAAAAGAATATATAAAAGAACATGCCTTTACTTGGAAGAAGAGGACCTTCTACCACCTTTATGCAGATGCTCAGAGATCTTTTAGAGCAGGGTAGAAATGAGGCAAAGACAAATCCCAACAATGCCAAGGTTACATTAAGAAAGATACACAGGCTTATCAGTGATGCAGATCAAAGTGAAAAGATGGCAATTGAGGAAAATAAGGAGGAGGTAATAAAAATATTATTGGAGGCTGGAGAATTACTTTTTGAATTGAGCGATAAGGATAAAAGCATAGATTATTTTGAAAAGGTAAAGGAGCTGGATCCAAAAAATGTCAAGGCATGGTATGAGATAGGCAGGATTTTAATCAGCCAGAATTTACAGATTCCATATGCTATTGTAAATCTTAAAAAGGCAATAGAACTTGACCCCACTAATTACAAGGCAATGGAACTACTTGGTGACCTATTTAGGATAAGGCATGAGGATTCCGAGGCAATCAAATGGTACAGAGAGGCTATGAAATATTCAGAAAATAAAATAGAACTCCTTGACAAGATATTAGCAGTAAACCCAAACGATATGGATGCATTAAATGAAAAACTAAATTTTTACATTTCAAAGGGAATGAAGGAGGAGGCGGCAATGATTTACCTCCAGCTGGCACTATCAAAAAATAGTTTGGATTTAGTTGATGAGGGGCTAAAGCTCTTACCAAACAATCCCCAGTTATTGAAGGCTAAGGCAAGAATGTTATTATCAATGGGGAAAAAATCTGAGGCACAGCAATTTATAGAGAAGGTGGAGAAGCTTGCGCCTGATGATCCTGAATTGATAATATTGAAATCGCAGATGGAAGAAAAGGAAGAAGTTGCGGAGGATCTCTTTGGAGAACTCACTTTTGGGGAAGAAGAACCGGACGAGAATACCCTAATGATTGCACTTTATGATCCCCCTACCCTGAGAAAGCACCTTAAAAACTTTGGATCAAATGAATCATTTAGGGAGAAGCTTGATAGGCTTTTATCATCCATAGGGAGGTCCATGGATCTACTTCCTGCTGTTGAAGAAATACTTAAGGCAGGTATAGATCTAAAGACAATAGAGGATTTCTTTCCAGAAAAGGATGGAATAAGAGCCTTCGTATCTGGTGATAAGGATTCTGCTGAAAAATTCTTCAACAATATAGTTCAAAAGGATCAAAAAAACCCGGTTGCATGGTATTATAAGGCAAGAATAGCAAACGAAAAGGGAAATAAATTTGCGGCCAAAAACTTCCTTTCAATGGCCATAAGACTGGGATACCCCAAGGAATTGGTTGATCCTTCTCTTCTTGAACTGGTGTCCTAGATGCTTATTGTAAAGATAGGTGGCAGTGTAATCACTAACAAGGGGAAATACAGGAAAATAAGGGAGAATATTATTAAAAGACTTGCATATGAATTTTATCCAAATGATTCAATATTAATTCATGGTGCAGGATCATTTGGTCACTATCTGGCAGATATACATCATTTAAATGATGGATTAAAAGAGGAAAATAGGCTAGAATATTCAAAGGTATCAAGGGATCTTCAGGAACTTAACACAAAGATCATTGAATATCTCATAAGGAACGGTAAGCCCGCAATTACATTACCCTTGCATTCATTCCATATGGTGGGTGAAGAATTCAATTATAGGAGGTTTGTCGACTATATTCAAAGGGGTTTTATACCTGTGATCTACGGTGATATTGTTCTTGATCCAAAGAAGGGAATGAGCATATGTTCTGGTGATCAAATAGCATTCCATCTTGCAAAGGCATTAAGGCCAGAAAGGGTAATTTTTGTCACTGATGTGGATGGAATATACGACAAAAATCCTAAGGTTTATGATGATGCAATACTTTTAGAAACTGTTTCTTCAAAGGATAACATACAATTCGATGGCATTTTTCCAGATGTAACTGGATCGATGGAGGGTAAGATGAGGGCCATGAGGGCCATTGCAAGGCTCGGTATTGATGTTCTTGTGATTAATGGTCTTGTAAGGGGGAGGTTGAGAAGGGCAATGGTTGGTGATTATGTTAAAGGAACGAGGGTGTTACCATGATAGAAAATAGAAAATCTGACCATGTTTCAATCGCATCTGAAAAGGATGTTATGGCACACTATAATTACTGGGATGATATATATTTAATTCACAATGCAATGCCTGAAATAAATTACGATAACATTTCCACAGAAACATACTTTTATAGAAGGAACCTAAAGTATCCAATAATTATAGAATCAATGACTGGTGGTTTTCCACAGGCAAAAGTGATAAATGAGAATATAGCTAAAGTGGCCTCTGAGCTTCAGATTGGCATGGGTGTTGGTAGTCAGAGGGTTTTGCTTAAGAACAGGGAGTTAATGGACACTTTTTCTGTAATAAGGGACTATGACATACCTCTAAGGATTGCAAATATTGGGGCACCTCAGCTAATAGAGCAGCACCATGAAAAGGCTGTTAACGATGATGAGCTCTCATTTATAATGAACACACTGGATGCACATTTTCTAGACATACATTTTAACTTTCTACAGGAGGTAGTTCAGCCAGAGGGGGATAAGAGGGCAAGTGGTATAGAGATGAGACTAAAGGACATATGCTCCAAGTTCCCTGTTATAGCCAAAGAAACCGGTGCAGGGATAGATTTTGATATTGCTCTGAGATTAAAAAGGGCTGGTGTGATGGCAATAGATGTATCTGGGGTCTCAGGAACATCCTTTGCAGCAGTTGAACATTACAGGGCAAAGGAAATAAATGACAAAATAAGGGAAAGGCTCGGTTTGACCTATTGGGACTGGGGTATACCTTCACCATATTCTGTAATCAGAACAAAAGGTTTGGGTGTTAAGATTATATCCTCAGGTGGGATAAGGAACGGCCTTGATGTTGCTAGATCCCTGGTTATAGGAGCAGATTTGGTGGGTATGGCAGGTCATGTGCTTAAATATGCAAAAGAGGGATATAAGCCCCTACTTGATGAAATGCAGAGTATAGTGGAGGAATTGAAGGCGGCGATGTTCCTTACAGGTTCAAAATCTGTTGATTCTCTTAAAAATAAAAAATATATTGTAATTGGAAGACTAAGGGATTGGCTTGAGCAAAAATGAGGGAAAGATGTCCTGTTTGTGGCAAGGATACGCTTGAAACAAACTTTAGAGAGGAAAATATTGAATATTTTGGTAGGATGCTCCTAATTTCCAGCTACTGTTCTTCATGCGGTTACAGGCATAATGACGTTCTTTTGGTCGACCAGAAAGAACCAGTAAAAATTACTTTTGTGGCCTCGGGTGAGGAAGATCTTAAGGTAAGAGTAATAAGATCATCACACGCAAGCATTATGATACCTGAGATTGGTGTATCTATAGATCCAGTAACATATGGGGAGTCCTTTGTTTCAAATGTGGAGGGCCTACTTTTAAGGATAATAAATGTAATGTCACAGCTTTTAAGGGATTCTAGTGAGAATGAGAGAAAAGAAATTTTGGAAAGACTAAAAAAGATTGGAAAAATGAGAAATGGGCTTGAGAGGCTTACAATAATAATAAACGATCCTAGCGGTAATAGCGCCATAATTAGTGATAGGGCAAAGATAGAGAGGGGAAATCTTAATATTGACTAAGATATAACAAAAAACATGGATATTAATGAGATAATGAAGATGGTGGAGAAATCTTTGCCAGATGAAAATCTTTTTTCTGAGGTTCTAAGGGATATTGTAAAGGATGAACTTAAGGATTATCTTAAAAATATTTTAGAAAAAAATCCAGAAATTAAAAAGGGAATTAGGGAGGCAATTAAAAAATACACTGATGCAAAATTGCACGAAATTGCTGCCACTACTGAATTTTCAAAATCCTTCATTTCACTTATTATAGCATCAATGCCTGAGGATATGAAAAAGGAGATTTTAGAGGATCTTATTACAATATTTCAGCGCGAGATATCAAAAACTGTTGAAAAAACATTATAATTTCTTGTATATTTTTCCATCCCTCACAATCTTCCCCTTTTTTATAAGTATTGACAATGTTTCATTTAGCTGTGACTTTTTTGGTTTTATCTGAAAATATTTTTCATATATATCCTGAAGCGATTCAATTGTAACCTGATTTTCATCCATTATTTTCAATGTAATGTTTGTTAAATCCTCATAAACATTCCAAGGGAAAATAAACCATGTCCATTTGTCCTCTGGAACAACATCAGCATAATAATCGGGAATGTACTTTGAATGGAGTATATGCAATAATGTTGCTGATTTTAACTCACTGGGCCCCATATTTTTTACGTGATCAACAGCAAGACTAAGGCTCTGTCCTGTATCCGTTATATCATCAACAACAAGAACTCTTTTCCCTGAAATATTAATAGGTAATGTTTGGGTGATCCTTGCCTGGCCATCAGGTGTTGCGGTAATTCCCCAATGCTCTGTCTTAACGGCATAGAGATCCTTAATCTGCATCCTATCAGATATAAGCCTTGCAGGTACAAGACCACCCCTTGCTAGGCCTATAATCACTTCTGGATTATATTTATCCAGTTCAATCTTTTTTATTACCTCAGAAACCCAATCCTCAATGTTTTTCCATGTAACAAGCATGCATCTAAAGCCCTTCATAATTACCTATAAAAAAAAAGCCTTATAAAATTTTCATAATACTAGCCATCTATGATTCACTAAATTTAATATTCAAAAAACTAGTTTTTAATAAGATTTTTTATCGTGATTGGCTAAAGGATAATTAAAAAAATAAATATAATAATTTATATTAAAATTAATAGATTATAAATTGAATTAATAAAGGAAATTTAAGAGGTGCTTTAATTAAAATAAATTTAATGATTGATCAGATCGATGATTAGAATCGATTACAGAGAGTAATAATGAAGTTTTAGATGTAGCGTCTATAAAATAAATAAAAAACATAATAAATCTTTTTTAAAAAAAATTATTCGACACAAAACAAAAAAGATTTTTATAGTAAATAAGAATACTTTAATTAAATGAATCAGGATGAAAAGACAGTCCATTTGAGGCTTAAGGATAACCCTGATATTACAGTTGAGGAGGTCTATAAATTTATGGAGGAGCTCAGGAAAAAGCATCCTGATAGGGAGATTTTTTATGATGGGGACCTTCAGGCAGTTTGTAGCAGGCCTAAGAAACAAATACCAAAGGAATAGGGAAATGTTTAAATATGATAATCTATTGTTCTGAGTGAACGGAAGGCTCTTTTCCGATGGACAAGGAGTAAAACCGTTCAAAGAAAGAAAAAAGAAGGAAGAAAGTATGGAAAACGTAACGAAAATAAAAGACCTTAGCCCTGAATCAAAAAGGGTTAATGTTTTGGGAAAAGTGACCAGCATTGGAGAAACGAAGGAAATTCAGACAAGATATGGAGAATCCAGGAAATTGACAGAAGTGGTAATAGGAGACGAGACAGGATTGATAACACTTACCCTTTGGGGGGAGCAGTCAAACGATATTACCCAGGGCGATACACTATACATAGACAATGGATATGTGACGCTGGTAAGAGGGCATATGAGACTTAACGTGGGCAAATATGGCTCTATTAAAAAGAGCGAGGAAACAGTTGAGAATGTTAACACAGAGAATGACCTCAGTGCCCAGGAGCACCAGCAAGAGTTCAGGTCTGAAAGGAGACCATTTAATCGTGGTGGAAGAAGAGACTTTAAGAGAAGGTTTTAATTAAATTGTTTTTATTGTTTTAGCTATCTCCTTTAATAGATAGCTTTTATTTTTTTCTGTTTCTATATAAAATCTGATTTTATCATCATACCAGTGCTTTGGATATTTTTTATCCTGAATCTCATACTTAATGTTCAATTTCTTCAATGCCATCTCAACCTTTTCGGGTGTGGCATCAGATGCAAGTGACTTGGGCACCTTCCTACCCATTTTCCTAGAAAGTGTTTTTTTAAAATAGGATGTATAAATTATCATTTCCCTATCAAAACGCCGTTCAGGACACCATCCTGACCGGGCCTGGATGTTATCCTTACCATGCCCAGTTCTGTAAGTACTACTGCACCCTTATTTATTATGTTCCTTTGGATGTAATGTGGATCAGCCCTATTCTCTTTCACTGTAATTATCTTTGCCCTTTTTATTACCTTTGCCTCTGGATCATATACATTTACCATATTAGTTGATAAAATTTTTATCTTATAATGACCACCAAATGTTCTCTCAATCTTTTTCCTCTCTTCCCCTAGTCTGGTGAGCACGGGATCACTCCCAAGCTCGTATCTCCTCTTATGCCTAAATTGCCTATATTTACCACCGGTCATTTTCCTATTTGATCTACCTTGCCAGAATGTCATTATTACACCTACCTTTTTATTTAAACATTCAAATGATCTTTTCGTGAATATACTTAAATTATATAAATACTTTTCCAGTAAATTTTTTTTTACCATTGATATATTAAAAATTATGAAATTTATATGCAACAGATGTGGTGAAGAAAGGAGGGATCATGAACTTTTTTGTAGTAGGTGTGGAGGCTTGTTCAAGCCTTTTTTTGAGGAGGAATTCCATTCCGATCTTAGGAAGAATTTTCCTTACATTGATGAATGGGTGAGCCTAGGTGAGGGAAATACGCCACTCTTATATGATGATGCTATTTTTAAAATGGAGCATATATCACCAACACTTTCATACAAGGATAGGGGTGCTGTTACACTTATATCATCTCTGAAGAGCTATCTTGATAAAAATAAAATAAAAAGAATAAATGAGGATTCATCTGGAAATGCTGGAGCATCAATTGCTGCCTATGGAGCAAGGGCAGGATTGGAGGTACATATCTATGTTCCAGAAAAGGCAAACGAATTCAAAATAAAGCAAATAGAATCCTATGGCGCAAAAATACACAGGATAAGTGGTTCAAGGAGTGATGTGGCAAGGGAGGCAATGAATGCTGAAGGGTACTTTGCCAGCCACGTGATAAATCCAGAGTTCAGGGATGGAATGAGAATGATTTCCTATGAGATTTTTAGGGATATGAAAAATAGTTTTCCAGATAGGATTTTTATTCCTGTTTCTGCTGGTACATTGCTGCTTGGTGTTTATTATGGTTTTTTACATCTTTACAAAAATAATTTAATTGAGAAAATGCCAATATTTGTTGCAGTTCAAACTGAACAAGTTTCTCCCTTGTGCCATGCACTTAGAAATGAAAAATATATTCCACCTGAAAAAATTACTTCTGTAGCGGATGCATTAATAAGTACATCGCCCCTGCTGCTGGATGAGATGCTCAGTATAATGAGAAACAATGAATGCACAATAGTAAAAGAAGATGAGATTATTGAGGCAAGGAAGGAACTATTAAAAAAGGGTATATCTGTTGAATATAGCTCGGCCACCGCCTATGCTGCTCTGAAAAAGAAAAAATATAATGGGGAAAATTTGATTATACTTACTGGCCACGGGATAAAAAATATCTAGATCTGAAGAGGCTCACCGTGGCCAGGCAGTACAAGTATTGGGCTAAGTGATCTTATCTTATTAAGAGATTCCTTTGCTTTTTCCATATCCATTGTGTATTTCTCGTTTATTTGCAAGGTTCCATTAACACTTGATGCTGCATCTCCTATAAAAACAGAGTTCTCCTTTTCAACAATGAATGATGTACTTCCTGGTGTGTGCCCTGGTGTTTCTAAAATCTTAAGGCCTTCAATCTTCAGGTCCTCTAAGGGCTTAATGCCACTTACTTTATCTGGCTTCATGAATGAGAACATTATTCTAGCCCCAAGGGATTTAGGCCTTCCCATACTTGATTTACCCTCTATAACAGGTATCTCCAATTTATTCGCATATATTTCAGGATTGTATTTCTCCTTTATTATTCCCAGAGATCCTATATGGTCGATATGGTAATGTGTGATTAATACAACATCAGGCCTTAGATTCCTTTTTTGGTAATAATCAATTATTTTTTTCGCGCTTCCCTTCATTCCTGCATCCACCTGAATAATCTTATCGTTCAATTTAAACACATATACATTACACATAGTTCCTTCTATAATTTCAATGTTGCCCTTCACAATCATAAATAGAAAGAATTTCTAAAACTATTTAAAAATATCTTTTTTAATAATCTATTCAATGAAGAGCCACCGGAGGGTTTCGAACCCCCGACCTGCTGATTACGAATCAGCCGCTCTACCTACTGAGCTACGGTGGCTAATATTTTGAGAGTATCCCTGGAAGGAGATCCTCGTATCTTTGGTTCACATTAGCCCTTTGAAGATTTTGAGGAGGTTCATAAATTTTTTCAGGCCTTTTTGATGCAAAAGTACCATCCTCTAACAAACCTATTTCCCTAATCATTTCTTTTAAGCTCATTTGAGAAGGAGCTACCCTTTTCATTTCTTCAACAAATATATCCATATATTGGGGATCAAGTGTGACATATTCAACTTCTAGATTTAGTTCTCTAAACCTTTTTATAACCGACCCCATAAACACATGATCCCTCCTTATATAATTTACTATTGAGAAATTGGGACCCCATGCAATACCTTTACCTTCTATAAATAATATGTTCCATCCCTGCCAAGGAAGATCCAGTGCCCTGAAGAGGCCAGGAGAAAAATAGTATGCATACCTTATAACAAGCAATTTTGGATTTTTTGAAAAATCTATAGATACATCAGGTAGGCCAAGGGGAGCAGAATAGCCTAAATAGCAATTTTCAAACAATTTAGCATATATTGTGTCTTTACCTGGTGTACCGCGGCGAGGTAAAAATGAGCCATATATTATTCCCAATGTTATTAATAGAAATCCAACCAAAAAACCAAATATGGAAAAATGTGATGCTACAATTAATATTATTCCTAAAATGTAAAATGCGATAGAAAAAATAATCTTAATCCAGTACATCCCTCCTATACTCCAAGTTGTTAAAATCTTACCGCAAGCCATGTATAATGATAATGAATACTAATTCAAAAAGTTAATTAGTATAAATGAGATTTTGATTTAAGGTGTAGCTTATGAATCATACCCTGATTTCGTATATGGATGAAACTTTGTTAAAAAATATATCAAAGCAGGGATCTGAAACCGATATTAGGTATTACAATAGAAAGAGTGGAAACGATGTCTTTACATTTCTTCTCCCAATAAAATTTCCTGAGAGAATCGTTCCACTTGCTCTGGCAGCCTCCGTGGCAGATGCTGCAATAATAGACGTAGGAAAAATAGATAGGGATCTTGGGGAGGTACTTGTTGCACTTGAAAGTTTCAATATAGAAAGAGGCATTTTCATAGGCGAAGAGGATAATCTTAAAAAGATTAGGATGTTCGTTAAAAATACACCTATGGAGAATTACTCTTATTCCGGCAGGAATATTGATTCCATATTGGATTTTCTAAATGGTCTTGGGGAAAGGAATGCGGATGGAGAGGGTTACGTAGTTGTAGACCAGTCCTTTAGTGTAAAGGGTGTAGGTACTGTTGCCCTTGGCTTTGTTAAATCTGGCAATATAGTAAAGCATCAGGAGATTAGAATCTTTCCTGGTCAAAAAAGTACAGAAATAAGAAGCATACAGATGCAGGATGTGGATGTTGAAATGGCACCTGTAGGTGCAAGGGTGGGTCTTGCCCTCAGAGGTGTTGAACCCGAGGATGTGGAGAGAGGCTCAATTCTTGCATCTCATGAAAGGTTTATGACCTCCTCTTCAATCAGGATCAAGGTAAAAAGAAGCCTGGCAGTAAAGGAGGAACTATATCCTGGCGCAAAGGTACAGTTATATACAAACATGGGAAAGTATCCGGCAAATGTTTCCGATATTTCATCAAATATAATCTTGCTTGATCTTGAACAGGAAATTGCAATAACAGAAGACTATTATGTGATTGGACAGCAAGAAAAAATGCCTAGGATTTACGGAGGGGGAAAAGTTTTTAGATGAAAGATTATAGATGGAAGGATCTTGAGGAGAGTCTTGAGAGGCTGATGCCATACTATGAAAAAATGAACAGTATAATGAGCCTTGGAAATGATAAATATATAAGGGAGGAGGGTCTAGAAAATATTGACTTTGCAAATGATTATCTTGATGCTGGTTCTGGACCAGGGAACATGGCTGAGATTGTTACTAAAAAGTTAGGTGTAAAAAATGTATTTATGATGGACCCATCAAAAGGTCTACTAGCGATCAACAGGGTAAAGGGTGAAAGGATTCTTGGAAAATTTGAGAATATGCCCTTTAGGAATTCTTCCTTTGATCTCATCACCTGTGCATTTTCATTCAGGGATGCAATCTCCCATGAAAAGGCAGCAAATGAGATATCAAGGGTCTTGAATGAAAATGGAAAGTTTTTGCTTGTGGATATTGGAAAACCAGACAATCCTATAATCCAATTCTTTTTTTTCATTTATATACTAATTTTTCCTGTTTTATCATCAATTCTTGTAACCAGGGGTAGGCTTATACATGAATATTTCACACTATTTTTCACTTATCTTGATTATCCAAGCAGGAAAAGAATTGAAAGAATGTTTAAAAATAATGGGCTGAGACTTATAAGGGAGGGTAGGAGGTTCGGGGGTGCATTATTCTATCAGTTATGGTTAAAGACCAAAATATAAATACTATATTTAAATACAAGTTTAAAGGTGAAGTTTTATGAATGACGATAAGGTGACTATTGAAAACATAGTGGCCTCAACTACAATTGCAGATAAACTGGATTTGAGCAGGATAGCAATTGTTCTTGATGGATCGGAATACGAACCAGACCAGTTTCCTGGCCTTATATACAGGCTACACGTTCCAAAGACTGCCGTCCTAATCTTCAGGAGCGGAAAGGTAAATTGCACTGGAGCAAAGGATATTGGTGCTGTAAATCAAACAATAGACACAATAATACAGAAACTGAGGAAGGCTGGTATTGATGTTTATGAGAAACCAGAAATTATTGTTCAGAACATAGTTGCTGTCTATGATCTTGGTGTAGATTTAAACCTTACAGATATTGCCATGAGCCTGGGACTTGAGAATGTTGAATATGAGCCAGAACAATTTCCCGGCCTGGTATATAGGGTAGAGGAACCAAAGGTAGTTCTCCTATTATTTGGTTCCGGAAAGGTTGTATGCACAGGTGCAAAGAGGGAAGAGGAGATCATAGAGGCAGTTAATAAGCTCAAAAAAGAGCTTGAAAAAATAGGTTATCTTTGATTATGCCCTGGCTTACCATAATTCTTTTAATTTTTTTATTCTGGTTTCTTATTATTTTATATGTTTCAAAAAAGAAATATAGGATAATTAGACCTTATGGACCTGCGCTGATGATAAGTACCACAAGGGGGAAGGATTATATAGAAAAATGGGGCAAAAAATCATTTTGGTCTAAGTATGGATTATTTTCCATTGTTCTCACATTAATATTCATGGTTCTTACAATGGCGCTTTTATTTTGGGAGGCAATACTTGTAATAGGATTGCCCAAATCACTTGCACCTTCACCACTTGCAGCAATCGGACTTCCAGGTATCAATCCGTTCATACCTATTACATATGGCATAGTAGCCATAATTGTTGCAGTTGTATTGCATGAACTATCACATGGATTACAAAGTGCAAACAATGATATTAATATAAAATCAATGGGCATATTACTATTTATAGTTCCTATTGGAGCATTTGTTGAACCTGATGAAGAAAAGTTGGCAAAAAGCAAAAGAAAAATAAGGATGAAGGTTTTTTCTGCAGGGCCTTCCACAAACATAGTTGTATCCTTTGTATTTCTTGTACTTTTTATTTTAATGGTCTCTTTAGTTTCATCGCCTTCTAATGGTGCGCTTGTTACATATTCTGGAAATCAGTCAATAAAGGCAGGGGATCTTTTGCTATCAATAGATGGAATAAATGTTACCTCTTCCAGTATAAATTACATTAATATTGACCCTGGAAAATTGGTACCCCTAAATTTAATTAGGGACTCCTCTATAAAACAAGTTTACTCTATTTCCGGTCTATGGGTAAATAATGTTCTTCAAGGTAGTCCTGCATACTCTGCAGGAATAAAAGATGGAGAGGTATTGATATCTATAAATAACATCTTAATTAGGAATTACTCATACTTCAATTCCTTTATGGAAAACACAACGGCGGGTGAAAATATCTTCCTCCATTTTATTTTCAATGGCAAGGACCTTTATTACAATGTTACACTTATAGACAAGTATAAATTCTATGAAAACTATTATCCAAATTACAACAGCCCATCATACAAGGGGAAGGGTTTCCTTGGAGTTTCAATGGCATACATGAATTCTACATTTTCTGATCCAAAGGGTATTATTTCCATGCTATCAAATCCATTCTCGGGTGGAATATTGCAGGGTTTCATATTCATAATAACATTACCCTTCATAGGCCTTTCACCATTTCCTTCATACTTCCAGAGTGTTTATTTAACTCCATTCTCCCCTATATTGTTCTGGCCGATTGCAAACATATTTTACTGGATATTTTGGATAAACCTCATGCTTGGACTAACAAATGCGCTTCCACTCCTCCCATTGGATGGTGGTTATGTTCTCAAGGATATGATATCAGGATTGCTTGAAAGATATAAGGTAATGAAAAATGAAAGTATTGCCAATGGTGTTTCAATTGCACTTTCATTGCTTGTTCTTTTCCTTATTTTGTGGCAATTCATATATCCAAGGATTTTTTAGATGCCCAGTGTGGTTTGCACTTTTTCTCCCTCTTGGGGGAAAAGTGCCCTGAAGGTCCTATCCTCCTTAATTATATCATAAAGTGTGGCATAATCCTTAGTAATCTTATATTTTGATTTTACCTTTTGATCAAATGTAACAAAGTTGAAGCATAATCTGCATCTTGTAGGTTTAGAAACTATAAAGAAGCACATATTTTCCCTATGATAAATGCAGTAATTCTCAAGGGGTTTATCCATAGAATTATTAATTAATCATGAGCTTAAAAATATTTGCAAGTTTTAACCCTAAAAAATAAATCCTAATTTTTCTATACATTATGGAATGATAAGGCAGGGTAGTATCGATGATTTTGAGATCATAAAAAGAATAGAGAAAAGGGTGTTTGGGAGATTTTCCTACCTTGACGATGAGATTAGGGAAATGATAATGAACTCTATAGTTCTACTTTATGATGAAAAGGGTTATATCTCATTTTTCTTTGAAGACTGCTCCTGCCATGTTGAGTCAATAGCTGTTATGCCAAGGGAGAAGGGGAAGGGGATAGGAAGTGTATTGATGAAGGAAATGGAAAATATTTGCATAAAATATGGAAAAAAGCGTGTTGTTCTTGAGGTAAGGGAAAAGAATTTCAGAGCAATAAAATTTTATGAGTCACTTGGATACAGAAGGATCAAGGTTCTTGAAAATTACTATTTAATTCCCTACAGGGGGTCCAGGAATGCTTATTTTATGGAAAAGTGTTTAGGGCCTGAACCATGTAACTGAATAGTATTTGAAATCTTGGTTTTTTGTTGCAAGTAAAAGAGTCTTTTTAACGCCATTTGCAACCCTGCTAAGACCAGCCACCTCTATCCATTCCATACCATTCCTGAGTATTTTTACCATATATCTTGAATGCACATCCTCCCTATTCGTGTAAGCAATAAATTCTGTGCCAAATTTTAGACCTGACTTTACCCTACAACCTCTTCTCACAAGGTCATCGTGCAGCTCCTTTTTGTATTCATCACTAAACTCCCCCTTTCCACCAATAAAATAATCATCGTATCCATCAAATTCGCCATAAATATCCTCCATCTTAATTTTAAAATAAGTACAGTCTAGATCATCATCAACTATTGCCACAATTGAATCCTTTAGTTCTTCTAGAACTACAGCATCCCTGGGGGAAAATATATAAACGTTAAGACCTTCCCTTTCAAGGTAAAGAAGATTATTTATTTTATATCCCCTTTTTCTTAAATCACTATATACAGCGTAATATCTTTTATCAACATTAAATATATTTTCAATATCTTCAGGATTCATTTCCTTTCCATCGCTTACTATCTTTGCGCCCTTTTCCTTCATTAGAAAAATTGCTTCGATGGGATCAAGATAAAAATCCCTTTTTCCCATTACATTATATCCCTCGTTTAAAAGATTATTTCTTATTGACCTATTCTTAAAGGATATCCTACCGTTTTTTATTGAAAAAATCATACCTTGTTCGTTCCCTTCATTATCTTTTTACACATTATTTTAAAACCTTCTTCAACATTTTCCCCTGTCTTGGCACTCACCACTCCATAAAGAATGGCATTCAAATTATCTGAAACACATTTAATCTCTTCAACCCAGAATTCAGCCATATATTTAAGATCAGACTTATTGCCAACAATTACAATATTTACCTTTGGGTTTATGTCAAGTGCCCTTTTTCCTATCTTTTCTATGGTATCCAATGACTCCATTCTAGTTACATCGCTTACAAGTATAAGGGCCTTTGAATTCTCCACCTTTTTTGGTGAAAGGTTACCTGGATCCATCTCCTGAAACAGAACCTCAAGGTTGGCAATATTACAGTCTATCTTCTTCCTCACTAACTGTAGTGAAAGGTCATCTCCTCCATTTTGTGGAAAACTCCCAAATACAAACCTGTTTATTAATGATGTTTTTCCAACACCCCTTTCACCGAGGATTCCGACCTTCCACAAAGTCACGTTTTTCTCCATCGGCTTGTTATAACTTTCTATATTTAAATATTTTTTTTCCTCATTTTTATCATTTTTGCCTCCTTTACTATGGATCTTGATGTCTTTTCACCTATTCCTGGTATTTTTGCAATTTTTTCTGGGTCCGAAGAGGCAATATCCTCAATGGTCCTGTAACCATGGTTATACAGGATTCTTGCCCTTACCCTACCTATTCCAGTGAGAGATACAAGTTCAAGAAGTTCTGTCCTTATACCATACTTTATTCTTTTCCAGAGAAGCTCAATTTGAAGTGAATTGGGTGAATTCAATAAATATGCTATCCTAGAATAGGAGTAAAGAAGCCAGTCCGCTATTTCAACACGCATATGTAAATCACCCGGGCCTATGCCATATTTGTTTATTATTTCATTAATCTCCTCCTCATTTGCCCAGTCATTAAGCATAAGTGCTGTCTTGTAAGCATCAGCATTCATATCCTTGAACCCAGGATGATCAGGGAAGGTTATATCCTCCTCCCTGGAAATCAATGGGACCATTTCACCAGCAGAGGATATAACATAAAGTGAATATATATCTGCATAGGGCTGTGATAGGGAGTTTTTAAATAATATGCCCGTTATTGGATCTAGGTAAAGGTCAGAAACGAGTTTTCCAAATTTTGTTGCCCTAAGACCCCTGAAGGTTGTAACAAGTTCCTCATCTTCAAGGAAACTTAGGGTATCCCTAATAAGAGATTCAAGATCTGAATAGCCCCTGTAATATAGAAATGTGTTTTGGAAAAATTTCACCAGGTCCTCCTCATCGTTTACTATCCCTGAGGAAACAACACCAAGAATGTGTATCCTTAGGGCTGTAAAGTTTCCCAGCCTAGAGGTAATATCCTCTAAATCAAGAATGGATTCAATATTGATATATCCTTTTTTAGATACAATAATACCCTCACCAAACTGGTCATATTTTGGCCTACCTGCCCTCCCCAACATCTGCTTTATCTCAAATGCAGGTATCTGTACACTACCATCTTGGGAATACCTTGTAATATCCCTCACTATGACTGTTCTTGCAGGCAAATTTACACCTGCAGCAAGTGTAGGTGTTGCAACCAGGCATTTTATCTTTCTATCCTTAAACAATTTTTCAACATACTTCCTCTGTGTGTTTGATAGACCAGCATGATGGAAACAAACTCCATGTGAAATATTTTCTATTATTTTTTCATCGTATATGTTCTTTTCCTCATCAATTGAGCCTGGAATTTCAAAGTCATCCTTGTATAATTTAGTTATTTCTCTCAATTTTTCGGAAAGGGACTCGGCATAGCTCCTTCTATTTACAAATATGAGTACCTGTCCACCATTTTCAAGGGATCTTCTCACAAGGTTCCCTATTCTGTTTTTATCTTCTTTTATAAACTCAATATCACCGTCCTGAAATTCAAGTATTCCGTCATGGTAAATGCCAATCCTAAGCTGAACAGGTCTGAAATCGCTGTAAACATAATCAGCACCAAGCCAATCAGCAATCTCCTTATAATTTTTTATTGTTGCGGAAAGGGCAACAAGTTGTGCACCATTTTTGATAAATTTCATCCTTGTAAGTACCATTTCAAGTGTTGGACCCCTGCCCTCATCCTGCAGCATATGTATCTCATCTACTACCATCACGCCAATTGAATAAAGATAATCAGGGTCATGTCTTAGAACAGAATCTATTTTTTCATACACGGCCACAACAACATCCGCCTTTTTAAGTTCGCTTGAAGTAGAATCATAATCCCCCATGGAAAGTATTACTTTATATTCATTACCAAGGAGCTCACTCAATTCATCATACTTTTCCATGGCAAGGGCCCTTAAGGGAACAACGTAGAGAGCCTTCATTCCAAGATGAAGCGCCCTAATTATAGCTGAATAGGCTATTAATGTTTTTCCACTTGCAGTTGGCATTGATACAATTATACTCTTACCTTCCATTATTTTGTTTATTGCCTCTTTCTGGGGAGGATAAAGATTTTCAATACCCATCTTTGAGAATAGCCAATTGAATTTTTCATTTAGCTCCATTGGTATGGTATTATAAGAAAAGGTTTATGAACTTTCATATAATCACAAAAACAATGGAAAAGGATCCTCTAGACTTAAGGGTATTTCATGAAAATGGCTTTGAAAGAAGAGTTTGCAAGAAATGCGGTGCAAGATTCTGGTCCAGGGAAGATAGAGAAACTTGTGGCGAATTTCCCTGCGATCCTTACACATTCATGGATAAGCCTGTAATGAACAGGGCTATGGATTTTTATGAAATGATGGATTATTTTCTAAAATTCTTTGAGGATAGGGGGCATAAGGTAATAGGCAGATATCCAGTAGTTGCAAGATGGAGAAAGGATGTATTTCTTGTGAACGCATCAATTTACGATTTTCAGCCGCATGTTACCTCTGGTCAGGTGCCGCCTCCTGCAAACCCACTTGTTGTGCCTCAACCATGCATAAGAATGGTTGACATTGATGATGTTGGTAGAACAGGGAGGCATCTAACAAGCTTTGTAATGCTGGGTCACCATGCATTCAATTATCCAGATGACTATAAATACTGGAAGGATGAAACTGTGTTATATTCTCTTGAATTTCTTAGATCCCTTGGTGTTGATCTTAATCTTGTTACCTTCAAGGAAAAACCATGGATAGGTGGTGGAAATGGGGGTTATGCTGTAGAGGTAATAGTTGCAGGCCTGGAACTTGCAACACTTGTATTTATGGAGTTCAAGGAGGATGAGAGGGGGGATATAGAGATAGAGGGAAAAAGGTTTATTCCAATGCCACTTAAGGTTGTTGATACAGGATATGGACTTGAAAGGTTTGTATGGTCTTCAAAAGCCTCTCCCTCAGTTTTTGATGCCATTTATGGGGACACTATTGATTTTATTTTTTCAATCAAAGGAATAAAGAAGCCTGAAAACTATAGTGAAATTGTAAAAAATTTCGTTTCTATAGAAAACAAAGAAGATCTTGGCAATGAACTCAAAAAAAGGTTTAATGAAGAGACCATATTTTTCATAGAAACATTGAGAAAGATACATGTAATAGTGGATCACACTAGAACTCTTGTATTTATGCTTAATGATGGTATTGTTCCATCAAACTCTAAGGCAGGATATCTTGCAAGAATGGTGATCAGGAGATTTTTCAGGGTTGTTGAGGACTTGGGTATTGAGAAATATATAGATGAGATAATAAAATTTCAGTTCAATAAATTTTCAAGACAGCTTGATCCACAAATGCTTCCCATTATTTTGGATATTTTGAGTGTTGAATATGAGAAATACAGGGAAACAATGGATAAGGGTATGGCCATTGTTGACAAAATACTCAAGGATAAGGTAGTAACCACAGAGAAACTCATTGAACTTTACGATACCCATGGTATACAGCCTGAACTTGTAGCAGAAAGGGCAAGGAAACTTGGTATAAGTATAGATATTCCTGAAAACTTCAGATCACTTGTCGCATCAAGGCATGAGAGACAAGAAATTGAAAGGGAGGAACAGAAGACACTTAATTTTCCTCCAACTGAGCAACTTTATTACAGGGATCCATATATGAAGGAGTTTGAGGCAAATGTAATTCATTCTGAGGAGGGTCTAGTAATTCTAGACAAAACTTGCTTCTATCCAGAGGGTGGAGGACAACCCGGTGACATTGGAACATTAGAATGTAATGGTAGGATCTACAAAGTAAAGGGTACAAACAAGTATGGTGAAGTTATTGTTCATCATATTGATGGAAAAATAGAATGTGGTAAGGTCTATGGAAGGATTGATTGGGAAAGGAGATACAGGCTAATGAAAAATCACACTGCAACACATATATTACTTTATAGCTGCAGGAAGGTTCTTGGAAAACATGTATGGCAGGCAGGTGCACAGAAGGATGAATTCCTATCAAGGCTGGACATTACTCACTATAAAAAAATAACAAGGGAGGAGTTGAAGGAGATTGAAAGGGTTGCATTGGGGGTGATAACAGGAAATATAGAAGTGGAGAGTTCCTGGCTGGACAGGAATGAGGCTGAAAGACTTTATGGCTTCAAGCTCTATGAAGGTGGAATACCCCCTGGTAAGACAATAAGGGTGGTAAAAATAGGTGAGTATGATGCTGAGGGCTGTGGTGGTACACACGTCTCAAGAACTGGGGAGATAGGTTTCATAAAGATACTTAGGGAAGAAAGAATACAGGACGGTGTATCCAGGATAATATTCTCCTCAGGTGATGGTGCGTTGAAAATAGTACATCAGAATGAGGATATTCTTCATGAGGCATCTTCCATATTAAGGGTGGGCATAGAGGAATTACCTAAATCAACAAAAAGATTCTTTGAAGAATGGAAAGAACTTAACAAAATAAAGGAAAATTATGAAAACATGATAATTTCTTTGGAAAGCGAGAGAATATTATCAAACTACAGGATGAGAGATGGGATAAAGATTTTCCAAGGTGAAATTGATGATTCATTAATAATGAAATCACTGAGGAATTTCAAGGAAAAAAATGCAGTATTCTTCATCTATGGTAAGAAACTAGGTGTATTAATAAACAATACTGAAATGAATTTATTTGAAAGATTGCCTATCAAGGGAAAAGTGAACAAAAATATACTTATTCTAGAAGATTTTAACCCGAAGGAAATAATTGAATATGTAGAGAGTGTAATAAAATGAGAGATTTAACTTTACAGGAGATTGAATCTGAGGTAAGAAGACATTTCTATGTCTATGAGACAAAGGTCTTTCCAGAGTATATAGAATTCCATGTGGTTCTTCCTGAGGATAAGGAAAGGGTACAACAGGAATTCAGGGAACTATGGAAAACCCTCAAAAAAGAGGGATATGTTCCTGCATTATCCGGAAAGAAAGGTGAGTATGTAATCCAGGTGATTAAGCTTCCACCTCAAAGGTTCAGGGGCATATATGTTAATGTTGTTTTATTAATTGCCACACTGATTTCTACAGTCCTGGCAGGGGCTATGGATTATGCAGGCTATTTTAACATAAACTGGCTTTCAATAAAGGCAATAGCGGGTGGCGCGCTATATTTTGCAATTCCTCTCCTATTAATCCTTGGCCTTCATGAGCTAGGGCACTATTTTGCTGCCAAAAGGAACAATGTAAAGGCTTCCCTACCATTCTTTATTCCAGCACCATCGATAATTGGTACCTTAGGTGCATTTATATCCATTAGGGAGCCAATACCCGATAGAAAGGCACTTTTGGAGATTGGTGCCTCTGGTCCCATAGTTGGCTTCCTTGTTGCAATACCTATTGCATTCCTTGGGAACTATCTTGGATCCATCTACCATCCAGTTGTTCAGGATTCTCTTTATGTAACTGAAATTTTCCCTCCCATTATTTATTACTTGATAAATTTCTTTGTATCTTCACCATCTTACATGTTCCCCACAGCATTTGCAGCATGGGTGGGATTTGTAGTTACAGCAATAAATCTTTTGCCCATCGGTCAGCTTGATGGTGGACACATTGCTAGGGCTATATTGGGTGAAAGATCAAGATACCTCAGTTATGCATTTCTTGCATTCCTATTCTTTATGGGCTTCTTCTATCTAGGATGGTTGATCTTTGCCCTCTTTGTCCTAATACTGGGCCTTTCACACCCACCATCACTTAACGATGTTTCAAGAATCTCAAAAAAAGGATATATGGTAGGCATTGCGGCCATACTTCTCATAGCAGTTACTTTTGTTCCTGTACCTATATCACAATATGAGCTAACAGAAAACTTTACGATACATTCAAACATGCAAACGAATTATATGGTTCTTGGGGATATTAATTATATTAATGGAACAATATTGTTAAATAACACAGGGAATAAGATGATAAATATAACAGTATCTGAAAGATCAAACGATTTTTTAACTACTGGTCTAAAAAATATCTCCAATGTATCAATAGGACAAATTTTATTGCCATTTACAATTTATTCCACAAAATCGACAATACCAATGAATGATGCATACATAAACTTAACATTCCAGACTAAACTTGCAAAGGTAACAAGATACTTAAACATTTCATTTAACATATTTGCAAATTCCACACAATTAAAATGGAAGGATAATTCAGTATATACAAAAAATTCTACGTTTAATGATACCCTATTTTACAGTGGTAACAGCACCATATATGTCAGGTTTATAAAGAGTACAAATATAATTTACAGCTTCAATGCAACTGTTGTTAACGATTCTATCATGCTTAGCCCAGGACAATCAATCAATATTACATTTAAATTGAATACCTATGGAAATTACACAGTAGTTGCCTATTATGATCTCAATGCCACTGTATTGAGGATTAAATATGAGGGATGAAATTTTCACTATATTATCTAGACAGGGAAAATCAAGGCATGGTGTTCTGCATTTACCCCATGGAGATGTTGAAACACCTGTATTCATGCCAGTTGCAACAAAGGGTACTGTAAAAACAATACCTGGATGGGATCTAGAGAAACTTGGTGTCTCAATGATAATCTCAAATTCACTTCATTTATACTTTAGACCTGGTTTAGATATAATATCACTTTTCGGAGGTATACATGAATTTATGGGTTTTAGGAAACCAGTTTTTACGGATAGCGGTGGTTTTCAGATACTAAAGGAACATTTTCTGATAGGCGTGAGAGATGAGGGAATTTATTTCAGGTCCCCTTCAGATGGTGTCAAGGTACTTTTAACGCCAGGGATGAGTGCAAGCATTCAGGACAGCCTTGGGTCTGATATAGCTATGGCCCTTGATTATTGTATTCCATATGGTAAAAGCAAGAGAAGTGTAGAGAGGGCAGTGAAACTTACAACAAAATGGGCCAGGGAATTCAAGGAAAAAAGAAAAGGTATTTCATTTGGTATAATACAGGGAGGCGTATACCAGGATCTTAGGGAAATTAGTTCATCACAGATTACATCCATGGATTTCGAAGGTTATGCGATAGGTGGTCTTTCCATCGGTGAACCAAGGGAGATTATGTATAAGGTCTTGGAAGATTCCATACCCCTCCTGCCAGAAGAAAAACCGAGGTATTTCATGGGTCTTGGATCACCCCTTGACATAGTAAGAGGTGTGATGATGGGCATAGACATATTTGATTCTGTTTTTCCCACAAGGAATGCGAGGCATGGGATTGCTTTCACATCGGAAGGTGCCATTGATATAAGGAAATCAAAATATAGGGATCAAATAATACCTCTTGACAGGGATTGTGACTGCCATGCCTGCAGATATTATACCAGGGCATATATACATCACCTTATGAAGGAAAACGAGCTTCTAGGATTATATTTATTATCTTTACATAACATAAGGTTTATGATGAAATTTATGGATAGTTTAAGGGATTCCATTGATAAAAATAGAATTGAAGATTTTTATCAAGAAACAAAAGAGATATTTTCAAAGAAAAACGTTTAATAAAAAATTTGATATCTCATACCAATGAATTTACTAGACAGGAAGGGTCTTGAAGAAAAATTTGTTGAAATAAGGGATAATAGCACTATTGCAATAGCTGGATTCAATAACTCTGTTACACCACTTTTACTTATGTATGCACTATACGATACATACAAAAAATATGGAAAACCAAAGAAACTCTTCATTGAAATAGAATCATTTCCAGGTGTGCCAGGGACTGGACTTGATGTTATTGCAAAGGACCTTTATGAAAAAAATGACAGGGATTTTATTTCTGGAATGCTTTTACCATATCTTTACAGATCTGAATACCTACAGAAAATGGTATATGAGGAATTTTTTGATGCCTATTCCTTTAGCATAGGAATTGCAACATCATTCTTCAGGGAGATAGCCTCTGGAAGACCTGGTGTCCTGACAAGAATAGGTCTAGGTACATTTCATGATCCTAGATACAGGGGTTCTGAACTTAATGAGAGTGCAAGAAAGAAAAAGAGATGCAGGGTGGATTTGATAAAGATTGATGATGAGGAATATTTACTTTACAGGGCACCAAAACCTGAATATTCACTTATAAGGGGATCATATGCCGACACACTTGGAAACATAAGTATGAAAAGAGAGGCAATATTCGGTGCTACCTTGCCTGTGGCTATGGCAGCAAAATCAATGCCCTCCCCTGGTAAGGTATTTGCTCAGGTGGAGGATATTGTAAAGGTAGGATCAATTCCACCTAAAGAGGTCCATGTACCTGGGCCACTAGTGGATTACATTATAATCAGTGAAAAGGGAACACATCCTCAGGCGGCAACATTTTACTATGATCCTAGGGTTTCGGGTGAAGAAATTCCCGAGATAATTGAAAATGAGGTTAAGATACATAAATTGGATGAGAGGGAGGTAATAAGAAGAAGACTTGCATTGGAATTAAGGGCATTAATCAATAGACTGAACAAGCCTATAATAGTTAATCTTGGCACAGGTCTGCCCTCGGAGATAGGACCATTATTGAGAAAAATGGGCATACAGGATAAAGTTTACACTACAGTAGAGTCTGGTCCCTGGGGAGGGATTGCACTATCTGGAAATGACTTTGGCGCAGCAATATCTCCATTTTCCATAATACAGCAGGCCGATCAATTCATTGTTTATGAAGGGGGTATTGCTGATGCTGCATCATTGGGATTCCTTCAGGTTGATTCGAATGGAAATGTAAACCCATCAGTCCTTGATGATAGGATTCCAGGTCCGGGAGGCTTTACAGATATTTCAAATGGAATCTCCAGAATATACTTTGCCGGAGGCTTTACTGGTGGTAAGAGGGAGATTTATGTGGATGAAAAGGGACTTAGGATCATTAAAGATGGTGAAATAATAAAATTTGTAAGAAGGGTAAGAGAGATATTTTTCAACGGTGATGTTGCCTTGGAAGAGGGTAAAGAGGTAAAGTATATTACAGAAAGGGCCGTATTTTCACTTTCTAGGAATGGTCTGATTCTTGAAGAAATTGCCCCTGGAATAGATCTAGAAAAAGATGTATTAGGAAGGATGGATTTCAAGCCAGTTATAGGAAATTTAAGAATTATGGATGAATCAATTTTTAAAGAATTTTTCCCATGATTTTTTATTAATTTATTTTTATCAAAATTCTCATTACCACATTAAATATTTTTCTTCTACCCTGGATCTTAACCACTATATTTTTATGAATAATTCTTCTAGAATAAAACTTTGGAAATATGTTACTTAGTATTAGAGCCACCGGAGGGAATCGGACCCCCGACCTGCTGATTACAAGTCAGCCGCTCTACCTACTGAGCTACGGTGGCTTATCACTGTTATTGTATCTTTCTTAAAAAATTTTTCTTGAATCTTTGAATAATTCCCCAAAATTTTTCCTTAAATTCCCTTATAATTTTCTGATAACTATTTAAATTGAAAAAATAGAGATGAAGAAATTCTATAGAAAAGCAAGCAAATCATGAATATATAGTAAATTATTCGAATAATTATTTATACTTCTAATATATGATGTTATTAATTATGAAAGCCAATGAGGTATTAAACCTTTTGCGTATTTCCAGAAAGACCCTCCATGTATATGTAGCAACAGGAAAGATAAGATACACAGTTATGCCAAATGGTTATTATGATTATAACGATGAAGATGTTTATAAATTATTAAACAGGGATGTTAAAAGAAAAACAGTCATCTATGCAAGGGTATCCACAAACAAACAGAAAAATGATTTAAATAATCAGATAGATCAGTTAAAGCAGTGGTGTTTCATGAATGGATATACAATAAATGCAATATACTCAGATATTGCATCTGGAATATCCTTTGAAAATAGGAAGGGTTTTTTGAGATGCTTGATGAAATTCTGAACTACAGGGTGGAGAAAGTGATAATAACATACAAGGATAGATTAAGCAGGGTTGGTTTTGAATTATTCAAATATCTTTTCCAGAGATTTGGAACAGAGATTGTTGTAATATCAGAGGTTGGAAATCCTAAGCTTGACAGTGAGGAGGTGTTTGAAGAAATAAGATCTATGTTGCACTGCTTTTCCATGAAGATGTATTCAAAAAGGAGAAATCATTCAATAAAGGTGGGTTATGAAAGTTAAAAGAACAGAACAGATTTACATTGGTAAAAATGAAACAATCTCAAAGCTATGCCATATTTCAAAGAACCTGTACAATCAAACTAATTATGTATTGAAACAACAATTTTTAAAGAAGGAAAAATTATCATCATATGAAGATCTTGTAAAATTATTTCAAACACCATCTGAAAATGATGAGGAAAACAATTATCAAAAACTTCCAGCACAAACAGCACAGTGGACAATTAGAAAAGTAAGAGAAGCATGGAATTCATTTTTCAAAGCCATGAAAACATGGAAGAAGCATCCTGAAGAGTTTAAGGAAATGCCAAAGCCACCTAAATACAAGAATAAGAATGGTGAATTCATTTTAGTATTCACCAACCAGCAGTGCAAGATTGAAAATGGATTATTAAAATTTCCGAAGATGGTGGGTCTGGAGGTGGAAACAAGATTAGATGATGTAAATCTGAGAGAGGTAAGGATAATACCCCGGGGTGTAGGGTATTTAATAGAAATAGTGTATGAAAAAGAGATAATGGATTTTGCTAAGGATAAATTACACAGAATCATGGGCATTGATATTGGAGTGAGGAACATCGTAACTATCGGAGACAGCATTTCTAGGGAAGGGATTGCTGTCAAGGGTGGTGTTCTGAAATCAATAAACCAGTACTATAACAAAGAATCCGCACGACTGAAATCCATAAGTGATAGGCAAAACAAAGATAAGAGATTAACAAAGAGACAAAAGAGATTGCTTATGAAAAGGAACAGGAAAATAAAGGATATTATGCACAAACTGAGCAAGGCAATTGTTCAATATGCTAAAACAAGAAACATTGATACAATTATCATAGGTCATAACAATGGCTGGAAGCAGTCAGCAAATATGGGAAGGATCAACAACCAGAACTTTGTGCAGATACCTTTTAACACATTGATAAATCAGATCAAATACAAGGCAGAGGAGGCTGGCATACAGGTAATAATACAAGACGAAGAACACACAAGCAAGTGTTCATTCCTTGACAATGAAAGCATTGAACATCATGATGAGTACATGGGAAAAAGAATAAAGAGGGGCATTTTCAGATCCAAGGATGGAATACTGATGCATGCGGATCTCAATGCTGTATATAACATAATAAGGAAGGCATTCCCTGAAGCGTTTGCGGACGGGATAGAGGGTATAGGGTTATACCCACGAAGTTTAAGCATCCCTGAGTTCATAGGGATGATAACTTCCAAAAGTGGATGTTAACATGGTTAACAGAAACCATAACCTTATAGGTTTGACCTTAATAACTACAATAGTTTTATTTATTACAAATTAATAGGGGTGAATGATTAACATGGCAACAGATTTATCGAAAATTAAACCTGTACTTCAGCAGAATACAAAACTTGAACAAAGATTAAAGAAGATAAAATATAAGATACTTGTAATGAGCGGAAAGGGTGGAGTGGGAAAAACAACAGTTTCAGTTAACCTTGCATTATCACTTTCTAATAGGGGATATAGGGTAGGTTTACTAGATTCTGACATTCATGGTCCGGATGTACCTATGATGCTGGGTCTAAGAAATGAACAGTTAACAGGCGATGAGAACGGAATATATCCTGTGGAATATTCCCAGAACTTGAAAGTGGTTTCAATAGGTATGATGCTTCCCGAGGAGGATGCACCTGTTATATGGAGAGGATCTCTAAAACATAAGGCACTTCAACAATTTCTTGAGGAGGTGGAATGGGGTGAACTTGATTTCCTTGTTGTAGACCTTCCTCCTGGAACTGGAGATGAGCCGCTTAGTCTTGTTCAACTAATAAAAGATGTAACAGGTATAGTTATTGTAATAACACCCCAGGAAGTAGCTCTCCTCGATGCAAAAAAGGCCATAAATTTTGCAAAACATCTTAACGTTAGGGTACTTGGTATTATAGAGAATATGTCAGGTAGCATTTTTGGCACTGGTGGTGGAGAGAATGCTGCGAAAAAATATAACGTACCATTTCTGGGCAGGATACCAATGGATCCTGAGGTGGTTAAGTCAGGGGATTCTGGAAAGCCCTTTATACTTGGTGAAAATGAGGCAAAGAAAGCATTTGAATCTATAGTTGAAAACTTAATTTCTCAGCTACCTAAACAAGAACAGTAATATACCTCACAAGGGATCTGTGAACCTTCATATAATACTTTTCCTTTAATGTAAAATTCTCCCTTGCAATGTCTATGTATGTTTCACTTGGAAGTATTATTGCCAAATGACCCTTATCCATTATTTTCCTGAATATGTTAAAGGATCTCTTATAAAGTTGTTCTACCTTTTCCTTGTTTGTAGAAGAGCCCCTGCCGTAGGGTGGATCTGTAACAATTGCATTGAACTTACCCAGGGATAGTGCTGTGGACACATCGCCTAAATAAACCTTTGCATTCAAACCAAAATGCATTAGATTCAACCTTGCCCCATGGTACATTTTTTTACTTATGTCTATTCCTTCAGCATTCATGCCCATCATTGATGCCTCAATCAATATACTTCCACCACCGCAAAATGGATCGAGTATTCTATCCCCCTCTTTTACCCTAGCAAGATTTACTAAAAGCCTTGCCATCTTTGGTTGTAGTGCAAGGTTTGTCTTGAATGGTCTTTTTTCATTTATCCTTGAATAAAAACTTGGATCCTCCCTTTCATTAATCACAAGATAATATGTTCCTATGTTTATCAAAAGTAACTCAATCTCAGGTTTCCTCAGATTAACCCTACCCCTTATCCTTGATCCAACTATACTCTCCACTTCTCTAGGATCTTCCCTTTTATCTGTAAAATTCCTATATCTTACGGAAAATGTCTTTTCACCAAGGTCCAGGCTGATATCGGAGGGATCATTCACTTTTTGTAATATTCTCCCTCCTTCCTTTATCATTGAGGCCCTTTTAAATAGTTTTCCAATAGATTCTGATTCTAATATTATTACATTACCTATCCTTTTAAAATTAAATTTTATATCTTCACCTTCAAGTATTGCCCTTAACTCAGCAAATGGAATCTCCTCATGTTCCTTGGATAAGATTGCAATAAAGTTCATTCCCATGCAAGCGCACAGAGAACATAATTATCTTCTATCTTTATAAAATTCTTACACTTTCTACACTCTTTTACTGGAATTATGTCCTTGTAAAGAGGGCAGTAAACCTCATTTTCCTTTATTTCCCTGTACTTTGGAGCAATAATGTCCTTATGAGGTTCCATTTTAAAACACCTTAAAAATTAGAGAGAAAAAATGTTAATAAATTTTTCCCATTTGTCTAAAGGCATTTTTCAGAGTTTGTTCTATTATGAGTGAAGTTGTGACGCTTCCTACTCCACCTGGGACAGGGGTAATCATTGCCACCTTATTGACAAGGGAATTGAAATCCGCATCCCCCACAATCTTCCCATTAACCGAGTTTATACCAACATCTAAAACTATGCTTTCAGCTTTCACCATTTCTTCCTTGAGAAAATTTGGTCTTCCAACTGCAACAACTATAATATCTGATTCAAGAGTAATTTTTTCAATGTTCAATGTCTTGCTATGACATATTGTCACGGTGGCATCCCTGTTCAAAAAAAGCATGGCCAGAGGCTTTCCAACTACAGGCGTTCTATTAATTATACATACTTTTTTTGAGGCAATTGGGACATTATATTCCTCAAGTATCCTTATTACAGCCCTTGGTGTAGATGGAGCATGATCCTCTATTCCAAGCATTAAAAGTCCTAGGTTTGAGGGGTTCTGACCATCAACGTCCTTCTCTGGATCTATGTTCAATAGTATTTTCTCCTTCTTCAAATGCTTTGGCAGTGGCATTTCTACCATAATTCCATGTACATCCTTTTTCGATGAAAGCTCTTTAAGCTTATTTATAACATCCTCCTCCTTTGAATTTTCATCCATGTGATGTATTTCTCCATCCATTCCGAGGTTTTTTAGACTGTTCAACTTAGACCTTGCATAGATTTTGGAGGCTTCATCATTACCCACAAGTATTGTATGGAGTGATGCCTTCATTCCAAAATTATCATAGAACTCTTTTGCCCTTTCCCTTATTCCTGCCTCTATCTTTTTTGCAACTAACTTTCCATCAAGGATCATGTTTATGGATAATTTTTATTTATATTTTTAGTTATCGAACATCTGGTAAAAATATATTATATATAAAATATAAAAATAATTGATTCTTAATTTTAATATTATTTTAGCGAATGATATGATTTATTTATTATATTGATATTTATAAAATTATAATGATTTTATGATGAATTTGATCTTAAGGGGCAGTAAACAAACAATTTTAATTAATGATTGTAATCTTCATTTATGCTTTCAGATTCTACAATATTGGAATTGATAAAAAATGGAAAACTGGTAATAGAGAACTTTATTGAGGATAACATTACCCCGAACGGATATGATGTAAGGGTAGATGAGATATTTGTTGAGGGTCTTAATAATACATTCAATATAGGTAGTAAAAAATTTTTCATAGTTTCCACCATTGAGTATTTTAAATTTCCTGAGGACATAGCAGGACAGATATGGTTGAGAACTACCTGGGCAAGAAAAGGTATAATAACGGGAGCAGGATTGATTGATGCAGGATTTGAGGGAAAATTAAACATAATGTCATTTAATTCATCTGAAAAGGATTTGAGGATAGAGAGGGGTGAAAGATATGCACAGGTGATATTTATCAGACTAGATAAAAAACCAATCCTCCCATATGGTAAAAGGTCAGGACACTATTTTGGCCAATCTGGAATAATTCGATAGTATTATATATTTGCAGCAATTCTCTTTACCAAAATGAAAAGGGTGATTGTATTATTAGCTGTAATATTCACATTGTTACCCCTTATTGCATTATCCAGTGGACAGAATGAGGTTACATATCCAACCATAACAATCCATATGCTTAATGGAACTAACAGTACAATCACTGACAGCATATGGAAGGATCTGATATTCCCAATATTATATTCTAAAACAATATCAAAGTACAACTGGAGCAATGATCCTCAGTCAAAGTATGTTTTCTTCACTTACGACCTTCAAGGGTTGAATCCCTTTGGTGTTCAGTTTGTTTTTGCCCTTGAAAAATACAATAACGTTTCCTTCTATTCTGTTACACAGGCGCTCCTTTATGTAAGGAATCTACCTTCCATGCACCCTGGTTATACAAATGGCGAACTCCTTGATATGGGGGTACTGCCTGGATTCCCCAATAGCCCTATTAAATCTCAGCAAACACCATTTTATCTATCCTTGCCCTTTATAGTTCTCATAGTGCTAATTTTAAGTGTATTCATAATGTACTATGTTTTCAATAAATTATGATAAAAATATTTATAATCCATATGAACGATGATGACCCAAAAAAATGCACTGCAAAAAAGATGGAAAGGTTTTCACTTGCCAAGATACTTGAACCAAAATCTAGGCCAAGGGGAATTGTATTAACGCCATATTCAGATGTAATTTTATCTAAAGAGGATCTTCCTTACGCTTTAATTCATGGTTTATATGCGGTTGACATTTCCTGGAAACATGCTAAGGAATATTTTGAAAATGTTAATGGAAGAAAAAGGAGGTTACCATTCCTTGTTCCAGGTAACCCTGTAAATTTTGGTCATCCAGGTCAACTATCAACTGCTGAAGCCATATCTGCTGCACTTTATATAATGGGGGAGAAGGATATGGCATTGAAGATTATGGAGAAGTTTGGTTGGGGTCATACCTTTATAGAGATGAACATGGAACTCCTAGAGGAATATTCCAGACTTGACAGGAAGGGGATTGAAGCCCTGGATGAATCAATGCAACATTTTTAAATATATATTCCATAATACGTATAGTGATGGAGAAAATTACACTCAAGACAAGGATTCTCATTTACCTCTCAGACTACTGGAAATACAAGGACAGGTTCCAGTATCCAATAGAAATTACTCAGGAAGGTATATCTAAAGCCATAGGGATAACGGTCTCCCATGTGCCAAGGGAGCTCGACATACTTATAAAAAATAGGCTTGTTGAAGAGATAAAGGGTAGGGTAGCAGGAAAGGAGAAAAGAGTAAATGTATATTTCCTTACACCAGAAGGGATACTTGAGGTGGAAAGAATTAAAAGAAGCCTTGCAAATCAGACTATACATTTCAACGGGAAAAAATACAGAATATATGATATTGTGGAAAATCTGAGGGAAATGAACTGGCTTGAGGCAATAAATATTTTGCAGAATGAGGTGAAAAGCCTTAAGGAGAAAAAGAAAATTTACATAGAGGGTAATTTTGAGAACAACATAGTGGACAGAAAGGAAGAGATTGATTTCATTAGCTCATGGATGAAGGGAAATGTACCTTTTCTTGCCTTAATAGGATCCCAGGGAATCGGTAAAACATCCCTAATAGGAAAATTTGTTTCCACGTTGAGGGGGATGGAGGTTCTAATGATACAGATGAATATGCAGACGAACATAGAGGCACTCAGGAAAAAGGTGGAAGCAGTTATGGGTGTTGATTTTGATCATTTTATGAAGGAAAGGAATTCATTGGTAATATTGGACAATTATTATCTTGTGGATGATTCTATAGTTGATTATCTTCAGAAACTTATAGATGAAAAAAAGAGGGGTAAGATGATTATATCCATGAGGGAGGAAACACCATCCTATAACCGCTTTTACAAGATTGATGATATAACAAGAGGTAAGGTAGTTGAGTTAAAGATAAAGGGCCTTTCAATGGATAGTGTTGGAGAATTTCTTGGCATATCAGATATGGAAAAGTTAAAGATAATATTTCAGATGACAGGGGGAAAGCCTTCAATACTTAAATGTATAAAAAATGGGGATGAGGAGGGAATTACAAAAAATTCCCAGCTTACACAGGATCAAGCAAAATTCCTTCTTGACCTATTAAAAAAATCATAAAACTGGAAGGAGGTTTTTCAATTCCCATTCAGTTACCTCAGCCCTGTACATATCCACTTCCTTTTTCTTAACTATATAAAAATGGTTAAAAATATGTTCTCCAAGCGTTTCCTTCATCAATTCACTCCTTTTGAATATCTCCAGGGCCTCACCTAGGCTTCCAGGGAGACTTTCAATACCAAGTTCCTCCCTCTCCCTCTGTGAAAGATGATAAATATCCTTTTCCACAGGCTCAGGTGGTAAAATTTTTTTCCTTATTCCATCAAGGCCTGCAGCCAGCATTACTGAGAATTGTAGATAAGGATTTCCTGCAGGATCAGGATTTCTAAGTTCTAGCCTTGTTTTTATTCCCCTTCCCTGGGGTATTCTAATAAGAGCACTCCTGTTCATATTTGCCCAGGATATGTAAACTGGAGCCTCAAACCCCGGAACCAGTCTCTTATAGGAGTTTACCGATGAATTTAGTATTGCAGCGGTTTCCCTTGCGTGGCTTAAAAGACCTCCTATAAAGTATAGGGCAATTTCACTTAACTGGTACTTTGCATCAGGGTCATAAAAATAGTTCACCGTTTGCCCTTCATTCATCAAACTCTGATGAACATGCATACCTGAGCCATTCACCCCATAAATTGGCTTTGGCATAAAACTTGCAAAGAGGCCGTGCTTTAGGGCAATAGTCTTAATAAGTGCCTTAAGGGTCATTATCCTGTCCGCCATTGTTAATGCATCAGAGAATCTAAGGTCTATTTCATGCTGGCCTGGGGATACCTCGTGGTGGGATGCCTCAGGATCGTATCCCATAATATCCAAATAATATAATATCTCTTTCTTTATAGCCTCTGCCTTATCTACAGGCGTATAATCAAAATATCCACCCTTATCGTTTGGTATTGGAACAGGGAATCCCCTCTCATCAAGCTCAAATAAAAAGAATTCAAACTCCGGGCCTGTAAAAAATTTATAGCCCATTTCACCTGCCCTCTTTAACATATTTTTCAAAATTTGTCTTGGATTACCCTGAAATTGCTCTCCCTTTGATGTATAAGCATCGCAGATTATCCTTGCAGTCTTTGAATTTCCATCATACCAAGGAAGTATCTGAAATGTGCTTAGGTCAGGCATTGCCCTCATATCGGATTCTTCTATTGTGGCATACCCCACAATGCTTGATCCATCAAATATTACACCATCATCCATTGCCTTATTAAATTTTGAGGATGGTATGATTACACTCTTTACATTACCCAGTATATCAGTGAACTGCATCTGAAGGAACTTGATATTTTCTTTATCTATTATTTTTTGGACCTCTTCCCTTTCCATAATTTGTTCATATTTTTTGGTTTAATAAAACTTATTGTGAAAAAATAGACATGTTTTTAATGTATTCATTATATTTTTCATTTAAAATTCTTCTTAAAATTTCATCCCTTTTTTCCATATATTCCTCCCTTAGAATACCAAATATATACCAGTCATAATAATTTCCTGCTACTAAGAGAGATTTCCTTAACCTTCCTTCAAGTATAAATCCATTTGCCTCCAGTGTTTTGTGTGCCCTCTTATTATAGCTGGCACTCCAGGCCTCTACCCTTTCATACCCCTGAAAATAGAATAATATCTCTAGTAGTGCAAGTGTGGCCAGTTTACCCAGACCTGAATTCCAATAATCTCTCTTTAGATAAAGGCCAATGCCAGCCCTCTTCATGGGACCTGGATTTTCATAAATGCTTGCAATGCCTGCCTCGTTGCCATTGTAAATAACCACAAGCCTCCTCCTTTGACCCTTTTTTATGTCCTCCTCATATTCATTTATTACCTCATCCATGGACCTGAAATTTATTGGCATACCTCTAGAAAAATAGGTCCCCAAAAAATCGTTTTCAAGTTGATGAACCAAGGAAAGATCTCCCCTCTCAAGAGGCCTTAGGGTGATTTCTCCTATGGAGAACATAATCATCCGCTCTGTCCCTTACCATAAGCCTTTGAAAACTCCTCCTGTATCTCCTTGTATTTATCCTCAAGCATCTTCTGCTGTTTCTCGAGGGTCCTAATTCTCACCTCAAGCGTCTCCTTTTCTTCCTCTAACTCCTTTTTAAGCATGTTCACATCCTTGACTGGAATGAGAATAGAACCAACACTCTTGAATACTCCTGAACCTTCTTCTAGCTTTCCAAGTTCTTCAAGTGTTTTAGAGATCTCCTTTACCTTTAAATCAAACTGGTATCTCTGGGAAATAACACTTTCTAGCTGTTGCTGTATAGTTTGTGCCTGTTTCAATTTCTCCTGAAGATATGGCGTTAAATTAAGATCCATTCAAACCATCTCCATTATATCTATTGCAAGATTAATCCATCTCATATATGAGTTTATTGCTGCCCTTAATGCATTTATGTCTGAAGCCATTATTTTTAATATCATCACATTTCCATTGCATTCAACCATTACCTCTGTCCTTGGAATGCTTCTTTTACCCTCTACACCAATAGCCCTGCATATTATTTCGGCATGATCACTTTCAATCCTTAACTCAGCCTCATTTTCATATTTCATTTTTTAAGGTTCTCTATTAGCTTGGGGATTACTGTGTAAAGATCCCCTACTATTCCGTAATCACACTCGTTAAATATTGGGGCATTCTTGTCCTTATTAATTGCAATCACCGTCTTTGATCCCCTCATTCCTGCAATGTGCTGTACCTGTCCAGAAATACCAACAGCAATGTATATCTTTGGCTTTACCCTCTTTCCAGATAGTCCCACCTGTCTTTCTTCACTCAGCCAATGATAATCCAGGCAAACAGGCCTTGAACCACCAACTTCACCATGGAGTATATCGGCAAGCTGCTGTATTATTCCAAGACCCTCTTTCTTTCCAATCCCCCTTCCTGCAGATACTATTATATCTGCCTTCTCCAGGTTCACACTTCCCTTTGGTTTTTCTATTTTCTCCACAACATTAACAGTTGAAGGGGAGTCAATCTTGATCTCCTCCTTGCTTGACCTTGAATCAACTGGCATTGGATCCACAAGACCAGGAAGGAATGTAAATATCCTTGCCTTTGATTCTTCCCTAATAACGGTCTTTCCACCAAAAAAGAATCTCTCTGTAATAAACACCTGGTTGCCCTCCTCAAGCTTCATAATCTCTGTAATCGCCTCGAGATGTAATAACTCAGATAATATTGACGCTATTTCCCTTCCCATCACGGAGGATCCTATGGCTATGAAATCATAACCCTTTTCCTTAAACCTATCGGCAAGAAAATTGGATATATTGTCTACATAAAGTGATTCTCCAGTGATTCTAAAAACAACCTTTGCACCATAGGAATCTAGGGGAGAATCTGAGGTAGTATAAATGTCAATCTCATACCTTTCTCTTAAAATTGTTGCGATCTGTGCAGCAAGTTCCCCCTTTTCTGAAAAAACCATTGCCCTCATTTTACCTCACTCCTTAAGAACTTTGATACCTCCTCAACACCCTTATCAATGTCCTCAAATATTATTCTCTTCCTGTCACTCTTTGGAGCCTTGTTGGATATTACCTTCTTGCTTGATTGAATCTGTATCTGCATCTCTTCTATCTTCATTGGTTTTCTTCCAGCGGCCATTATCTGAATCAAGGGAGGGAGCCTGGGCTCATTTATCTCCTGCTCCACAGTTATAAGCACAGGAAGCCTTGATTCAACCACATAGTTCACGTCCTCCATGCTCCTTGTAATCCTTGCTGTATTTTCATGAAGCTCTAGCTTTATAGCATTGCCCAAAATTGGTATATTTAGTTTTCTTGCCAGTTTACCAGGTACAAGACCTGTATAACTATCTGCACTTGCATTGCCAGTTATAATTATGTCATACTTAAGTGTTGAAATTTTTTTAGCTAAAACCTCACTTGTTAATTCGGGATTATTTTCCCTATAACCCTTAATGATTATGCCTTCATCCACACCCATTGCAAGTGCCTCCTTCATTCCAAGCGTTGCCTGATCACCACCAAATGTAATCCCTATCACCTTTCCGCCATATTTTTCCTTGATCCTAACGGCCTCCTCAATTGCATTCTTACTAAGATCCTCTAGTCTGTATGGAAGGTTTTTTGTTATTGGCTCCTGTGTCTTTTCATCAATCTTCATCTGATCTATGTCCAATATCTGCTTAAAGCAAACAACTATGTTATACATTTCAATCAATCCTCCTTAAATTCTTTTTATATCTTTCAGTAAATGAAACATATATCTTCTTGAATTCTATCCATTGTTTTTTATAATCTTCGTTTACCTTGGATTTTGGCTGTGCCGGAACACCCGCAACTATAGTCTCAGGATCGACTACCTGCCTTATCTTAACAACACTTCCCTCGGCAGTAACAGCCCATGTACCCACATGGGAATAATCTGTAATTATAGATCCCATTCCAATCACGGCATAGTCATCCACTGTTGCTGTATGAATTATTGAACCGTGGCCTATGGTTACCCATGAACCTATTCTTGTTACCTCCCCTGGTCTTGCATGTATAACAACATTGTCCTCCACTGCAGAGTTCTCACCTATGAATATTGTACCGTAATCACCCCTAATTGTTGCGTTTGGGGCAACAAATACACCATCAGAAATAGTCACATCACCTATGATAACAGCACTTTCATGCACGAATGCCTTGGGGGATATCCTTGGTACCCTTCCCTCAAATTCATAAATCATATTTAGGGCATTGCAGGAAAATATTTAAAATATTCTTTTTCCCTGCCTTTTTTTCTAAAAAATTTCAATTTTGTCAGTTTTTAAAGAAAAATTTATTAATGGTTGTTTAGATTCATTTTTATGGCATTTTATAAGTTTGAGCTGAATTTTAAAAATATGTTTCCAGCAACATTAAGAAACTATCCTGATCAGGAGATAGTTTACCAGGATATCAAGAGATACACATTCAGGGATTTCTATGAGAGGATTAGAAAAATTGCTGGAGGTCTTGTTTCAATTGGAGTAAAGCCAGGGGATACTGTTGCAGTTCTTGACTGGGATACTTACCATTACATGGAGGCATATTATGCAGTTCCAATGATTGGGGCTACATTGCATACTGTTAACATAAGATATCCTCCTGAATTAATATTTTATACAATGCAGCATGCTGAGGATAAGTTTGTTATTATTAGGGACGAGTTTGTTCCAATAGTTGAAAGGGCTGCACAACTCTTTGACTTTGTTAAAGGATGGATAATATACAGCGATAAAAATGAGGAGATAAAAACTGTACTAACACCAAATTATAATTATGAGGATCTTGTAAATTCATCAGAACCCTACGAATTCCCGGACCTTGATGAAAATACAAGGGCAACAATATTCTATACATCAGGTACAACAGGTTTGCCAAAGGGTGTTACATTCACTCAAAGAAACCTTGTGCTCCATGCAACCTCACTTGCAATGGCGGTTCATGTCGAACCACTATATGTAACAGATAAGGATGTTTTTATGAGCCTAGTACCAATGTTCCATGTTCATTCCTGGGGCCTTCCCTATACCACAATACTTACTGGTAATAAGTATGTATTACCTGGCAGGTACGACGTTAAGAAGATATTGGATTTGATTAAAAATGAGCACGTCACACTTTCTCTTATGGTACCATCAATACTTTATATGATACTCACACATCCAGAGGTGGAGAATTATGCAAAATATTTGGAAGGATGGAAGGTTGTAATAGGTGGTGCAGCACTTCCTAAGGGTCTTGCTAAGATGGCTGAAAAATATGGAATAAATACAATAGGTGGATATGGTCTTTCCGAGACCTGCCCGGTACTCACAATAGCTCTATTCACTAATAAGATCAAGCATATGAAGGATGAGGAAAGGTTTGATTATAAGATTAGCACAGGAATACCAATACCATTTGTCAATTTAAGGGTGGTGGATTCGCTGGGAAAGGAGGTACCATGGGATAATAGAAGCATAGGAGAAATTGTTGTTAGGGCCCCATGGTTAACAGGAGAATACTATAAGGATCCAGAGAAAACTGAGGAACTCTGGAGAGATGGTTGGCTTCATACAGGCGATCTTGCAGTTGTTGATCCCATGGGATACATTCACATAGTGGACAGGGAGAAGGATGCTGTAAAGAGCGGTGGGGAATTTATACCATCTCTGCTCCTTGAAAATATAATATCGGAGGTGCCGGAGGTAGGAGAGGTGGCAATAATTGGAAAACCCGATCCCAAGTGGGGAGAGAGACCTATAGCATTTGTCACACTAAAATCAAAGATAGATAAGGAAAAGATATACTCTCACTTAAACAGATACGTTGAAACAGGAAGGATACAGAAATGGTGGATACCTGATGATATAATATTTATTGAATCAATGCCAAAGACGAGCACGAACAAAATTGACAAGAAGGAACTTAGAAAACTTCTATAATTTTTTATGTTCAAATACAATTTAAATTTAAGGTCCACAATAGATTACTCTCTAAGAAATTTTGGTGATCAAGATATAGTATACAGAGGGGAGAGATTAAAACTTAAGGAATTTTTTGAGGGTGTTTCAAGGCTTGCAGATTCTTTAATAAAATTGGGGGTAAAAAAGGGAGAAACTGTTGCAGTGCTTGATTGGGATTCACTTCTATATCTAGAGGCATATTATGCAGTACCAATGATAGGTGCTGTACTTCATACTGTGAATATAAGGTATCCTCTTGAAACTATTTTTTATACAATGATAAACGCTGAGGATAAGTTTGCAATAGTTGGTGAAGATTTTACAAACATTGCTGAGAAGGGCTCAAAGATCCTGAATAATATAAGATATTGGATCTTGAAGGATGGAAAAAATAGTCAAATAGAAAATTCTATTTCATACGATTCACTTTTAAAAACAGCTGAAATTTTTAGTTTCCCTGAAATTGATGAAAATGAAAGGGCAACAATATTCTATACATCAGGTACCACAGGTTTTCCTAAGGGTGTTACGTTTACGCACAGAAAACTTGTTCTTCACGCCATATCACTCGCACTCTCCCTTAAGAAAAGTCCAATTAATCTATCGCAGGATGATGTGTTCCTTGGCCTAGTTCCATTTTTCCATGCTCACGCATGGGTATTCCCTTATACTGCTATAATGCTGGGGAATAAACTTGTACTTCCTGGAAGGTATGATATGAAAATTGTTCTTGAATTAATAAAAAAAGAGGGGGTAACAATAATGTACATGGTTCCCTCAGTTCTATACATGTTAATTTCATATCCTGATATTAAAAGTTATCTGGATTCAATTAAGGGATTGAAGGTAATAGTGGGGGGATCCTCCCTACCCATTGGTCTTGCAAGGAAGGCCAGGGATCTTGGAATAAGAACAATTGGTACCTATGGCCTCTCTGAGGCAGGACCTGTTGTTACAGTCTCCTATCATAATTCATATGCAAATAGAATTGACGACGAAAGGAGGTGGGAGATAGAGAATGCACCTGGCATACCTCTCCCTTTCATGAATTTAAGGGTAGTTGACACAAATGGAAAGGATCTACCGTGGGATGGTAGGAGTGTTGGTGAGATTGTAATAAGAGCTCCCTGGCTCACAGATGGATACTATAAGGATCCAGAGAAAACTGAGGAGCTCTGGAGGGATGGTTGGCTACACACAGGCGATCTTGCAGTTGTTGATCCCATGGGATACATTCACATAGTGGACAGGGAGAAGGATGCGGTAAAGAGCGGTGGAGAATTTATACAGTCTATACTTCTTGAAAGTATAATATCTGAGATTCCAGAGGTGGGTGAGGTGGCTATAATTGGAAGAAAGGATGAAAAATGGGGAGAAAGACCCATTGCATTTGTTACAATAAAATCAAAGATAGATAAGGAAAAGATATACTCTCACTTAAACAGATACGTTGAAACAGGAAGGATACAGAAATGGTGGATACCTGACGATATAATATTTATTGAATCAATGCCAAAGACGAGCACGAACAAGATTGACAAGAAAATTTTAAGGGAAAAGCTTAGGGATTATATAGTGGAAAGCAATTAGGTATTTAGGTGATGCTATGGTAGTA
>WSBC01000027.1 GCA_009758405.1 Methanobacteriota archaeon | reverse complement strand
TATCATACATTGGACTATCCGCATCAATGATCCTTTTGTATTTTGCAAAAAATTCTCTCGAAATAATTGCAATCTATACATTTAATTCATTCATAGTTGCTGCCTCAGCTTCACCCCTAAATCTTCTAATCATGGAAACAGTACCAGAGGATCTATGGAAGAGAGCATTCTCAAATCTGCAGCTTGCAGGAAGCCTAGGTGGGACAATAGGCCTTGGTCTTTCATTTCTAGTAACATATGCAATACCAATCAAGCTACTAATAATAATCTTGTTCTACATCTCGTTAATATCGATAAATTTATCATACATTCTTATACCAGAAACATTTGAAAAGAAGGAGAGGAAGGTCTTTGCGTTGAACCTCCATGCATTTCTCTCCAGGATATTCCTTACTCCCTTTGTTTGGGTAAGGTTGACAAATGAAAGCATAATAAAGAGCATTAAGAATTTTAGTGTAAAAAAATTCATGAGGACAAACATTTTTAATTTATATATGGCAATTTTCCTTTTTTATATAGGGTCTGGCCTATTCAATACTGTTTATCCTGCTGGTTTGAAAAAAGAGGGTCTTTCAGAATCTCTAGTCTTTCTTGTTATATTCATTGGGATGCTTGTACAGACTGCTACATATTTCTACATAGGCAACAATAAAAAGATAATATCAACAAATGAAAACTTCATGAAATCTTTAATTCTAAGGGGAGTTTCCTACATAGCAATTGGAATAATATTCTTTATTGCACCCTTTGCAATACTTTACTCAAACCTTATAATTTATCCACTTGCTGCTGGAATTGCATTCTCAATCTTCTATACTGTTTCAAATGTAATGGTATTTGAGGCAATTGGAAATAGGGCAAGGGGCAGGATGCTTGGTCTATACACTTCCCTTATTCAAATAGGTGTACTTATTGGTGCAACAATCTCTGGATATATTTCCTACTATCTTGGTTTCTGGGTTGATTTCATAATTGCAGGTATATTCGTCCTTCTTAGTTTGAATTTTTTCAAGAAAAAAATTGAAAATTCAAATAATTAGAACATTTGTACAAGATCAACAATATTTTTTACCTTTTCTTTCCAACTATACCCATATCTATCAATGAGTATTGTCCTTACACCAAGTTTGTCTGATGTATTTAAATCATACTCAGGATAGGCTGAGACATGTACAATCTCATTCTTTTCTATTTTCATTATTTCCCATGCTTTGATAAAGGCCATTTCATTAGGTTTATAAAATCCAGTATCCTCAGCTGTAATTACAAAATCAAATAAATACTGGAGACCACACATAGTGATATTCACCAATGATCTCTCGGTGTTCGATATTACCCCTATCTTATATTTATTTTTTAAAATATTCAGACCTAACAATGAATCAGGGAAGAATGTTGATTTCGCAAATGCTAAAACCAGAGAATCCCCATATACATCCCTATATTCAATAGATCTTCTTTTAAGGACATTTTTAAGTGCCTCTTTTAAAATTGATGAATATGGGATGAAATTCTTAATATTTTTTACAATTTTAAATTCCTCTTTAAAAAAATCTTCCCTGAGATCCTTCCCTATTAAATCAAGAAAATTTCCAATTGATGAATTCCAATCAACAAGTGTTCCATAAAGATCAAAGGTGAAGATCATAAAAGATAAAATATATGGTAATAATTAAAATTTTACTATTTTTTATAATAAAAGACAGATCCGCATCTAAGGCACTGGAACTTATTCTCTCCCAGGTATCTGTGCTGATCGAAGCCGCAATATGGGCATATTATCCTGTATCCTAAAACAAGATTGTCCATATCTTCTTCAATTCTTTCTACATTTCTTTTTTTAAAGAAAATCTCGTGCAAATAAACGAAATAATATGGAATTCCCAAGACAAACCAGAACAACATAAAAATGGTAAGAAGGATAGAGGCAAGGAACCAGAACTGGCCATTTAATAATGAATAGCTACCACTGAAGTCAACTAGGAAATGCATTGTAATGCTGGCATATATTCCATACCTGAGGAAAACATAGCCAAGTATTATTCCTGCTATAAATACACTGGGGAACTTTGCAGGTTCCCATGCAAATAGGTGTGCGGAACCAAAGAAGAATGCTGATATTATCAGAAGGGTTACGGAGCTCCTGTTTATTGTGAATTTCCCTCCAACAAAGGCCCTGTACCAGGGCAATTTTCCCCTAAATGAAATAAGATATAGTGGAACCCCCAGAATAAGTGACCTATAGACAATCTCCTCCCATACTGGTGCATGCATCAATGATAATAATACAACATTAGCGGGCTCATTTGATGTGGGATTTCCAAATGGGTTTGATTGCTGTGTAAATATGATTGATACAAAATATGAGAAAAGTGTGAAAGAAATAAGTACTGCAAACAATTCAGAGTATCTTCCGAATCTTTCCTCTTTTCCAGGATTTGAAAGAAATTTAAAAAAATCCCTGAATATAAGGATCCCTGAAATTGTAATCACTGAAAATATAAATATTAGCCAGTATGATTCCTTAAATGGAAAAGGAACATAGCCTGCGAATAGTGGAAAAATTACAAGATAAAGGGGCACCTTCACTCCAAGGGCCTCTCCACCTAAAAGTGTTACTATCAATGCAATATATGTGAGTATCCATATTATTATTACAGAGACTGAGAGTAAAAGTGCTATCTTAATCCTTGCATTTTTTAAACTTTTCATTAAATGATAAAATAAGTTTATCTATTTATTTTTTAGGAAAATGTACTTGTAAAGAGAATAGGAAAAATTATAAGGAATAATTATTAATAATTTGTTGTGGAGACACTAAGAAAAAAATTGGGAAATTTCACCCCGCAGAAAGGCATCTATGGAAGGGATGCTGCAGTATGTGTTCTGCTCAATTCCTCACTTGAATTACTTTTAATGAAAAGAACAGAAAACCCTAGGGATCCATGGTCTGGTCAGATATCTTTTCCCGGTGGCCATTTTGAGCCTGATGATGTTTATCTGCATAATACTGCTATGAGGGAGCTCAAGGAGGAGACAGGAATTCAAAATGCAGAGATAATAGGTGCATTGAATGTTCATCATCCTAGAAATTCCCCCGAAATGTATGTTTATCCCTTTATATGCTACAGAGAAAATTTTGATGGTGTTAGGCCACAGAGTGGGGAGGTAGAGTATTTTTTAACCCCAAAAATATATGAACTTAAGGTGGAAAAGAGGGAGATAAAAATTAAAAAAATTTCATTTTTGGAGGATTGTTTCTTATACAAAGGAGAGGTGATATGGGGAATGACATTCAGGATAATTAATGAAATCTTAGGCCTATTTCAGGATCATTAATATGTATCCAATTGCCCCTATGAGAGCACCAATTACTATTGCAATGATGTAGAAAACAACAGGTACCACAATGTTATTAACAAGATACACAAGGTGATCCATATAATAACCTATGCCTGCTAGGATTAAAAGAATAACTAAGCCAGATATACCCATGTATAGGCTCTTTTTCTTCATACCCTCCGTTCCCATTACATAGAAAAGTATTCCTCCCAGGAATAGTACAAGAACTGCACTTACAACTATGGTTTCTAGAAAGGTGTTGATGTTTAGCAAGGGTACTACCATAGCATCACCTAAATACCTAATTGCTTTCCACTATATAATCCCTAAGCTTTTCCCTTAAAATTTTCTTGTCAATCTTGTTCGTGCTCGTCTTTGGCATTGATTCAATAAATATTATATC
>WSBC01000002.1 GCA_009758405.1 Methanobacteriota archaeon | reverse complement strand
GCGGTAAGGCAGGAGGCAAATGAACTTGCAAGACAGACCAAAAAAGACTTGTTTAGGCCAGGGAAAATGACATTAAGGGAAATGGAGGCTAGGGAAAAACACATAGATAGGGAATTAAATAGGCTAGAAAAACTGAAAAGTGCAGTAAATAGAAGCCATGAAGAATATCATAGGCTAAAGCATGCAAAACATAGGCTAGAATCACTTAAGGAAAGGCTAAAACTTGAAAAGAAAAGAAAGAAAACAGAAACAAAATTAAATACTTATAAAAAGCCGAGAAAAAAGAGATTAACTCATAGAGTGCAGATTATACCAGCAAGGTAATGGGGGTAGAAAATGAAAATCAGGGAAAGATTATTTAATTTCATTTATAAAAAAGAAAGGGGCGGGGCTTTACTTGATTTGGTTCTAGTACTTCTTCTGTTAATTTTCTTCATTGTCATTTTATCATATTTTGGAATCACATTCTCTACAATCTTAGAGGATCTGAAGAAGTTCTTTGGTTTCATGGTGGGGTAGATGAGAAAAATATTATTCATTATTATAATATTTACTTATACAATTCTTATAATGAATTTTTTCATGATATCTCATGGGTTTACCCTTTCTGAGCAAAAAAATGCAAATATAGGCCCTTTTTCGAGTTATCCAGGAAATTACAATAATACCATTTCAACAACAAATGAAACTATATATTATGTTGAGATCTACAGCCAGTTTCCAGGGCAACCGCAGATGCTTACAATCCCCTTGAATGGGTCAGGTTTTTACATGTACCCATACTGGACTTTCCGTTTCTTTTCAGATGCAGGGCCAGGTAATCTCACAACATACACAATATATATAAATGGTTTAGAGATGCATTCCGATACATTTTCTTTCACTACATCATATTCGATCAATATGACATCTTTTTCTATTGTAAATGTCTCAATAGTTCTTACATCTAATAAAGGGGCATCAGTATGGAATTATCATATGATACCCATCTTGCACACCACACTGGCAAATTATTATAAATCAACATTTATAGAGAAGCCTGTCTATACGGTTACCCAATATATGGAATGGGGGGCTAAGCTCATTGTTGCATCGATCCTTATACTTCTTGCATCATATTATGTTATATACAAAACATATGTAAAAAAGAAAGAGCTAGAGCCTGAACAGATAATATAAGGAGGGGAATATGAAAATAAATATATCAGTGCAAAAAAAGAGCATTAAACTTTCCTTCGAAGATTTGCCAGTTTCTACATTAAACAAATTAGGGTCATTTATAAGTTCAACAGACCAGATCACTATTGGTATAACTGATGATGCAGTTATATTATTAAATTTGGATAAAATTCTATCATTGAAAAATTCTTTTCCTGACACAAAATATGATTTCATTTATATTTCGAAGCTAGGCCTATTTGTACTAAATTTGAGGGAATTTGAAAAAGATAAATTTGAGGAAGAGGGATCAGACATAATAGAGATAGAGCAAGGGGATGACCATGAATAAGAAAAACATATTATATTATTTCATTGACGGCATAATTTCATTCATTACCTTAATAATTGGAATTCCATTTATAATTTCGCATGTAACTATCCCCCCTTATGGCATCGGTGAAACAATCATTACATTAGCAATAATGTTTGCAATACTATATTTTACGAATAAAACTATTATAAAAAAAGTTAGGAAAGCAAATGAAAACATTAAAGAAAAAGAGGGAGAAACCCAAGAAAATGCTGAGGGAATAAAAGAAATTGGGCAAAATAAAGAGGAGGTAGAGGAAAACTCTGAAAATATAGAAGAAGAGGAAGAGGAGCAAAAATTACCAAAATATGTAATAGTTAAAATGGATGATTCCTGGAAACATTCAAAAATATATATGCCTGAAACAAACAAATATAAAAATTATAAAGAGATCCCAGAAGCGTATTATTCTGACATAACAACCTGGGACACATATAATTTCTTTTTTGCATTAAAATTATTTGATCCAGAAATAGAGGATGTCCCATACTATGAATTTATGAAAAGAAATATTATAAAAATGAATGATAAAGACTACAGATACCCGAGGTTTTCGTACTTAGATCTCCCGCATCCAAATGAGTTATTAGATATCTTTAATGATGAAGATAATGAGGAGGGATAATAAATGACAGATATAGTAGATGATCCAATAAAAACAAAATTTGATGACATAATTAAATATAGATCAAATAAAGTGCAATGGACAAGGGAAAGTGCATATAAGCTAGGGACTATGGAAGCAGAGTTATTGCAAATGCTTAAACCATATTTTGATGAGAATAATCCAAGGGATAGAGAGATTGTAATTAAATATAAAAGGACATATAGAGATGTTAAAGAGATATACCAAATCCCAGACGAGAACCTATGGCTTTTGTTGATGAAAAAAGACGAGGACAGAATTTTACAACTAATTTCAGAAAAATTGGATGCAATGGGTTATCTCTCAACCTCAAGGGTTATTGCCCCAACCACAGTGCATTCAGACTGGGATGAAACAGAGGAGGAAAAGGCAGAAAGGGAGAAGGCAAGAAAAGAAATGCTCAGGCAAGAAAAATTAAGGCTTATTAAAGAAAAAGAAAAGAAAGGGGAGGATGTTGAAGATGGAATATGATGTTTCGAGGCATGAATACATATTTGGAGAATATGATAATGAGGAATATGAAGAATTAGTGGAGGTTTATAGAAAACAAGAGAAAGAATTGGCTAAGTTAGATAATGCATTTCCTAGGCTCTTGAGAATGAGGTTAAGGGATAACAGAAATGCAATTGTGTTCATGACAGGAGAGCCAGGAAGCGGAAAATCATACTCAGCAATATCCCTTGCAAGGGCAGTGGATCCGACATTTACAATAGATAGGGTTGTTTTTGATCCAAAAAAGTATATGAGTTTTCTTGATATTAGCAGGAATGCCTTACCTAAATATTCAGCAATAATATTTGATGATGCTGGAGTTAATGAAAATGCAAGGGACTGGCAGAAAGAACAAGTGAAGATTTTAGGCTATCTTTCGCAGACAATGAGGGTCTTAAATTACCTTGTCATCTTTACAACTCCTTTAGCAACCTTTATTGAAAAACAGACAAGGTCGCTCATAACTTATGAGCTTGTTGCCTCTAAGAGTTATTTTAATCCAATCACAATGGATATAAATGATGCAAGAGGCGAATTTAAACTTTATGAATTTGTAGGTGGTTTAAAACTAGGGAGTACAGAATTTGTAGCATATAGGAAATTTGTTCAAGTGCCATTAATGGGGCAATGGGTTAACCTGAAATATGTCCACATAGCAAAGCCATCAAGAGAAATTGCAGAAGAATATGAAAAAAGGAAGATGGAATTTCTAAAAGAGAAATATGGCGAATATGCTAGGACATTATCTGGAGAAAATATCGAACAGACTAAAACTTATAAATCAAAAAGAGGATTAAATCCTAATTCATTAAAAAATTTAAAACCTTTTAGAGATCCAGAAAAATTCCAGAAATACATACAGAAAGGGAGTTTAGAAAATATTGAAAATTCACAAGAAAAGAAAAAACATCAATCTATATATAATAATTACAAAGAAAATGTAGGGGGAGATTATATCACAAATAATATATTAAATGAGGGGGATGATAAATAATGATTCTAAAAAAGAAAAAGGAGGTAGGATATGAGGAAACAAGATAGGGAATATTATAAGGATCTATCTAAAGATGTAGGGATATTTGTCTCAGGGATATTCATAGGGCCTGTTGTAGATTTTGCGGAACTAGTAAAAAAACACGGCCCTATACTCCATAAAAAGATGGCAAGGGAATTCAATAAAAGGGTCAAATTTTTAAAGGAGGTAAAATAAATGGTACAGGAACAGGGGGCAGCACCCACAATATATCAAGAAGAGGAGCATCCTGTTGAAGAAAGATTGAAAGATCTAGAGCAGGAAATACAAATAATGAGAGAAGAGAGCATATGGAAGAAAATTAAGGATTTCCTAGTAAATTTCTTAATTGCAATAATTCTTATTGCGATTGCCTGGTATTTCGTGGGTACATGGACTATACCGATCATAATTGCAATGTTTGTAGGGACATACTTTTACACAGCATATATATATGAACCACCTGGAGTCCTTGTAGCAGTAATAGGAGATGTTGAACCTA
>WSBC01000033.1 GCA_009758405.1 Methanobacteriota archaeon | reverse complement strand
ACTATTCAAGATGGAAAGATAATAAGGGATCCAATGATGGACGACACCTCTCTTTATATTGACCTTGGAGAATCCATATTCCTTGTATCTGGCTGTTCACATGCAGGTATAGTGAACATAAAAAAACACGGTGAAAAAATTTTTGGAAAAAGGGTAAGCCACATCATAGGTGGCCTGCACCTTTTGAATGCGAAGGAGGAAAGGATTAATTTCACCATTGAGAACCTTGCTGATACTGAGCTTTATCTAGGGCACTGCACAGGCGAGAATGTAATAAACAAATTTATGGAAAATTATGGTGAAAGGGTGAAAAGGATCTACAGCTCCTTCGAGCTTAAAGTGATTCCATGAATGAGATTAATATCCTTGAAAAAAATAAGGTAATTCTAGAACTTATACAGGAGGCGATCAGGGCCGCAGATCCATTGCCAAAATTAATGGAAATAAGGAACAATATTTTAAAGGGGCAATATGGCAGGATTTACATAATAGGAGTTGGCAAGGCATCCAAAAGAATGATGATGGCATTCGAGGATGTGGACGCTAAAAAGTTTGTTGTCTCAAAAGAATATTCTCCATATGGAATAGTGGCCGGACATCCATATCCCGATGAGAACAGCTACGAGGCTGCAAGGAGAATACTCAACATGCTTAAAGAGGCAAAGATGAATGACCTTGTAATATTTTTAATATCGGGTGGTGCCTCTTCACTTGTTGGTGACTATGTAGTTCCATTGGAAAAAATAAGGGAGATTACTGAGAGGCTAATGAAGTCTGGGGCAAACATATACGAATTGAACAAGGTAAGGAAGCACCTCTCATATTTAAAGGGGGGCAGGGTAATAAGATATACGAATGCAAGAATAATATCACTCATAGTTTCCGATGTTATGGGAGATGACCTTTCCACAATAGGCTCCGGTCTCACCTCTCCCGATGAAACCACCTTTATGGATGCAATTGATGTGATGGAAAAATATTCCATAAGGGATAATGATATAATGGATATATTGAAAAACCCAGATAAGCATGGCCTTTTTGAAACTATAAAATATGATGAATTCCCTGTGGAAAGGGTGGATAACATAATAATATGCAAAAATTCAGATTCTTTGAAAGCTGTAGAAAATAAAGCATTAGCCCTCGGCTATAATGTAAAAAACCTCGGGACAATAGTCTCGGGCGAGGCAAGGGTGGCTTCAAGCATGCTCTTTGACAAGTTTGAAAAACTGCCAGAAAAGAGTGTTTTAATATCTGGTGGTGAGACAGTGGTAACAGTAAGGGGAAAGGGAAAGGGTGGGAGAAACCAGGAACTTGTTCTTTCATCCTTGAACAGAATAGGGGAGAATGATGTTATCACCTCCTTTGGAACAGATGGCATAGATGGACCAACGGATGCGGCCGGTGCTGTGGCCGATTATTCCACAAGGAAGAGATCTGAGGGAATAAACATAATGGAATACCTTGAAAACAACGATTCATATACATTCTTTAAAAAAATGGGAACATTGATTATCATTGGACCCACTGGCACAAACGTAATGGATGTTCAGATATTCATGAAGAATTGAATATTTTCCTTACCTTTACAGCCTCGCCGTGCTCCTGGCTTTCCATATCATCATGTGACATGGTGGCGGTACCTGTACCTATCACATCACCACCCCTCAAGATCACCACCTCATCCCCCTCCCTTATATCCTCAGTAGATTTGATTATTCCAGAAACAAATACACTACCCTTTGGCGTGAAGTTGTCTATTTCCACTGTGTATATACCCCTTGATGCAATGAACTCTGCACCACCCCTTCCAAGCAATATCTTTCCATGCATTGGAGAAAAGTGGATGTATATGTCATTTTCATAGGCTATTATCTCATCGTACCTTTTCCTAATTTTTTTATTATTTAATGGAAAGTTTATACCAAACTGGAACCTTGCTATGCTGTTCAATTTTTCAACAATATTTTCATTTGAGTTTTCCAGGGTATTTAGGGCATCCAAAAGCACATTTTTGTTATTCTCATCCCTGAGATTGCCGAATATTTTTATTGCATTCCATTTCTCGAGAACTTCATCAAGGAAATTAAGATCCTCTGGAAGGAATGCAATAATTCTCTCATATTTATTTATATCAAGAAATTTCTTCAGCATCTCCATTGTGAATTCCCTCTCTTCCCCATACCATCTTCCTGTAACAGGTATATCATAATGTGCTGCAGGGTATGTAAACTCAAGCTCCCTTGGCACAAGGCCCAGGGGTGATGTAACAATCACCTCATGCAAATGCTTGCCAGATTTATCAACGATCGATCTAAAATATCTGTGTGAAGGTGATCTTGAATAGGGCTTTGTAGCGGAGCATGGCAAAAGCAAAAGATACCTCTCATTTCCTGGTCTCCTGTACCTCTCTATGATCCTTTCCCTCCATCTTCTTGTATCAGGCCTGAACAGGCTTTCAAAGTGTGATGAATTAAGATATCTTCCAGATACTGGAAAAAATTTCTCAAATAAACTATAATAATACATGTCTGAAAGCCTTAGGAGTGTTTTTGATAGTGGATCTGGAATGCTTTCAACAAGGACCCTTAGATCACCCTTTTCCATGTATCTTCTAGTTATTTTTTCCATCTCCCAGAGATCTTCAACATTCTCTGAATTAAGCCTTACCCTATGTGAATCCAGGAGGTCTATGCCAAGGTAGTGTAGAACTGGCACAAGGTATTTCTCAGCAATGAATGGTGCATAAATTATCCTTTTCAGGCCCACCTCAAGCCTAACATTAATTATTTTTTCAATCAACCTTTCAGGCCTTTTAAGAAGAGTAAAGAGCCCTGGAAGAACAACTATATCACCATAGACAAAATATTTATCTTCGAGCTGAGATTTCGAAATATCCTCTATACCAGGTAGCTCTATTTTATTTCCAAGTATATCCAAAACCCCATCAGTCTTTTCAATTATACCCCCCTCTATATTATCCTCATCAAGAAAAAGTATGTTAGGTAAATTGAATCCATTATAAACTGCCAGCCTTCCCAGGCCCTGCCTTGAAATAAGGGAGATCATAGGGAGAGCTTTACCTCCAGCTCCCTCTTCTCTGTAAAATCAAACTTATTTCCGCATGCTGTACATTTACCTGCCCTCTTTGCACACTGGTAATGGTATGTAGCACCACATTTCTCGCAAATCACCATGTCAAGGTCCTTGAAAATCCTGCCCCTGCAGAGCTGGCATTTCTCATTACCAGATGCCTTCAAGGCCCTGAAACCCCTTTCTATAAGGAAATATGCATCAATATCCCTTTCCTTTCTTTCACCATCGTACTCCGCAATTATCCTCAGCCTCGATGAATCTGTTGCCATTGATACAATGTTCCTTGACTTCCTCTCACCCCTTTTTATGGGACCGAATTCTATGGTAGTTCCCTCAATGCTACCATCAAGATGCAATGTCAAACTTTTCACATCCTCCATTCCCTTGTATTCGATATTGATATCCCCATGCACCTTTTTTCCATCGGATTCGAGTTTTAATTCGATCTGTGACGCATGTATAAGGCTCTTCAGCTTTTCATCAAGATCCTTTTGCATTGATGCAAGGTAATTTAAAAGATCATCAATGCCTGAGGGCATATTTTCAGGAACACTTATTTCTATTCCATTGGATCTTGCCACTTCAAGGATAGCATTCTTTTTCTCCTCAAAGTATGAATTTATTATATTATGATATTCATTCATTATTATGGAGTGTTTCATCATGTAATAGGATACGAATAGATCATCACCCTCCTTCAGCTCAGGCATATTTGCCCTTAGATTATTTAATGCCTCGCTATATATCTCATTTGAGAATGATTTTATATTATCCACAGAGAGCAGGGGGTCAATATCACCAGCACCTGAGTAAATTTTCAGGGTCCTTTCCAAAGAAGAATAAATATTTTGGCAGAAATGTGAATTCTTTGCAATCTCCTTGGAAATATCTTCAAGGAATGATGAGAATGACTGTACATAATTCCTCAGTACCTTGGATTCTGTCATGGGAAGCATATCATAGAGCATTATGTACTGTTTGTTCATCCAAAGGTCAAGGAGCATATTATGCTCATTAAAGCCTGTAAGGCCAGAATTGAATGCGATCCTCTTCAGGTTTTCCAGCTTTTCCCTCAATGCCTTTTCAATATCAGGTAACCTTGATTTAATATAATCAACATTATCCCTGTATTCATTTATGGCCCTTGATATTGATTCCTTGTTACCCTGAAGCAGAATGGATATTATTTCTCTCCATTTATCCTTCATTTTATCATAATGTACGGTGAGGTCTATTGATAGATATGAAGATACCATAACTATGTAGAAAAGGGCATCCATCTCCCTCCTTACGGCATCCTCTATTGCTATATTTAGCCTGGAGTTCAGGGATTCAAGGGCCTCAAAGGATTTTTCAACATTGCCACCCTGGAAATAAACCCTTGCGGCCTGGTAGTTTTTAAGGAATTCCTGAACGTTCAATCCTAGTGAAACAGACGCATTTATCTTATCCTTAACATATTCTATCATAATTTTCAAACTTTCTATCCTTTTGCTCAGGCCCTCATATTTTATGATAAGTGAATTAAGCTCAAAAACAGCGTTTGAATACTTACCTTGACTTAGATGCATGTTTGCCCTTGCAAGACCATCAACAAGATCCTTTGGCCTTATTGTACCGAAGATTGCCACCATATTCTTTACCCTGTCAAGAAGTGATGAGGATATGCTCTTAACAATATCATCGGCCTGGAGATCCTCAAGGGCATCAAAGAGATATTTAACTGTCTCATCAAATTTATCCAGTTTTATTGCCCTCTTGGCACTTGTTATTAGACCCTCAGCCACAAGAACATTCCTCTTTCCCCTGAGACTGTTCAGCTTCTCTTCAACACTGTTCAAATAATTGTTAAGAACCGAATAAATCTCATTTCTTACCTCAAGGTACCTCATCCTGTATGTCTCCATGAACTCCTTGAAATCTAACCTTTCAAGTGTTTTTTTAAGGTTGTCTATTATCTCCCTGCTCTTTTCAAATTTGAATCCTAGGTTTTCAAATATGAATAGATTCCCCTCCAGCGTCTCTATTATCTTTTTTGCCTCCTCATACTGCCCCTCAATAACTGATACCCTATTTTTTAAATCCTCTATCTCCTTCCATGCCTCGATATATTTCCTCTCCACATAATTTTTTATTATATCATTAAAACTTTCCCTGAATATCTCAAATACGATCTTTTTTGCACCAAGGTTTGAAACCTCAACAATTATCCTGTGCCTGAAATCATCGAGTGTATTTTCAGCAGTCTGGTATAACTTTGAAAGATTAATTTCCTGGAGTGTTGTTAGATCTGGCTTTGGTAAAACATCCTTGTAAAGGCCAGTCTCCCTTTTAATATCCTCAAGATAGCCTATCATCCCCCTCAGTTCCCTGAAGCCATTCTTTATTATCTCAGTCTCCATGTTTTCAACAATCTTGTTGAACTCTTCCCTTACCTCTTCATATTTCAGATCCTCAAGGTCCTTTCTCAAAAAGTTTATTTCGTTGGATATGCCCTCTATCCTTTTACCGAATTTTTTCTCTATAAGATCAATCTCGGCAAGAATAGTTGCAGTCCTTGAAAATGTGTTTGTTGCAAGAGAATCAATATAACCAGAATTCTTGAATCTGTCTATCCATTTCTGTGGCAGGTCTATGCCCTGCCTCATCTTCAATATATCTTCCTGTACCTTTAATTTATTATCATGCATCAATTTTATGACAGAATCTGTGAAATTTAAGTAAATTTTTATTGCATCATCAAAACCCTTCTGAACAGAATCATATACCCTATTTATTATGTCTTGCTTTTCCTCAAAATCAATCTGACTGTTTGCAAGCCTTTCCAATTCGCTCGCCAGGAATGAAAGGTCAATCCTGAAGCCAGATACTAGCCTTGCTAGATCCTTTATATCTCCTATCCTAACATTAATTATTGTCTGCCTTTGATCTGATACCATAACACTCATTGCCTCCATATACCTTGATGCAGAGTCAAGATCATACTTTTCTAATGATCCCAGGAATTCATTAAGTAGGTTCCTTATCTCTGCATTATCCGCAAAATTTACATCAACATAGGATTTCAGTGAATCCTTTATGCCCTCAAGGATCTCCCCTACACCCCTGACAAAGTCAAGCATACCCTTTTCCCCTATTGCCTGGAGTTCCCTTCTCCAGGTACCGCTTATTCCCATATTCTCCATGGATGTTAACATCCTTTCAAGTGTGGAAATTACCTTTCCCCTCCTCTCTTCAAATGATTTTGTAAGTGATGAAAGATAACCATCAAGATCATTTTTTGCAGAGTATGGATTGATTTTTGCAAGATCCCTAATCTTTTTTATTGCCTCCTTATCCACAGATAAACCTATTGTCATTAGCATTGAAATGTTCTTTTCTAGCTCATCAAGCTGCTTAATTAAATTATCCCTGGCACTTGAAAGGCCATCTATCCTTGCAATTATTTCATCCAGGGAGGCAAGTGCCTCCTGAAGCTGCCTTTTTGTTATAAGTGACCTGGTCCTTTCAAATACCTTTGTCACCTCTGTTATGTCAAAATTCTCCTCCTTAGCTTTTTGTATCCTTTCCTTCACCTCGTTTATCCTGTTTTCAAGGATATTTACCTTTAACCTCTCTATGTCACTGTTAATATCCCTTATCAAATCTATTACCTTCCTGTATTCACCCCTGGAAAGAAGATCCCTTGCAAGATTAAGGTTTTTTGTGAGAATTTCAACATCGGCCTTGAGCATCCTCACCTCTTCAATGGATTTCTCAGTATTTGCAATTAGCCTCTTTAAAACATTGTTTAATGTATCCTCTGAATCCTCTATGAACTCCTCAAGCTTTTGAATTGCTTCCTCGTATTTCTCTTCCTTTATCATTGAAAGAACTTCCTCATTTATTGATGTGAACTGGGATGTTGATATCTTTATCCTAGTATATGAATCCCTAAGATAATCAAGTTTCTCCATGAGACTATTAATTTTTTCTGTGAAATAGTTCTTAACCATCTTTGATATATCGTCAAGGAGTGTTTTCAGGGATTGTGGGTCCATTGTAATAATGCCTGTTATCTCCCTTCCATACCTCTTGAATATCTCCGAGTTTAATTCATCTGGCTTGATGGAATTTATTCCCTCCTTTATCTTAATCCTTATTAGTTCAAGGGTCTCTGAATAAAACTTTATGAACTCATCAGGATCCTTTGGAGCCTTTGATAATAATTCCTCTATTTCCTTCTTTTCTATGAAAGGATATTCAATCAATCCCCTGAGGAATTTTATTTTTTTCTCAATAATATTATTAATCAATGGATCTATGGCATTTTTTGCCTTCAAAAAATGGTTCCATGATTCATAATAATCCTTTTCTGAGTATAATTTCTCTGCAGTGGATATTTCATCCATAGCCTCCTTAGGTATGGAATCAGAAAAATTCTCAACAATCTTTTTGTACCTTGGTAAATGGGAATCCAACTCTTCCTTTCTTTTCTTTGCCTCCTTCGCCTTTTCCTCAACGTCCCTTGAGAGCTTGTAAGGGCTTATTTTAGGGTCTGGCACTCCCATTACCTCCAATTATTCAATATCTTTAAGTTTATTAATAATTTTTTCCTTTTTAAGAGAGGATAAACTTCCAAGATGCCTTGAATCAAGAAGATACACATCCATTTTTTCCATTGAGATTAATGAGTTCTTGAAAAGTGGCCCTGGGGCATATTCCTTTATTGACATCCCCACAAGGGGATTAAAGGCAGGGAAAATCACTATCTTCCCGTTGAACTTGTAATATTCCTGCATCTTCCTGTTAGGCCTTCCAATGAGCCAGCACCTGTGGAATTTCCTGTGGCTTCCAGGGATTATCACGCCCACCTCAGGATGAAGATGTCCCATTAGCAAGTATTTTGAGGAATCAAGGGAACTATCTGGCCAGGTATGACCATGGTTAAAATAGAAATCTCCTAGCCTTATACCTCTTGGCCCATGAATCTCAAGATCAAGGAATTTTTCAATGCCTCCATCATGGTTCCCCTTTATAATTATCACCTTTACATACCTTGAAATCCTTGAGAAAAATTTGATTATCTCCATCTTTTCCTTCTCTGAAGGGTTTATTGCATGCTTAACATCTCCTATTATAATCAACTTATCTGCATTGTTTTGCTTTATAATACTTTCAAGATCTTCTAGCATATTTTGCTTGCCTATGATTACACCATTTTTTTCATATTCCCTCTCAATTCCAATGTGCAGGTCAGAAATAACAATAGCATTCAGCTCACCTATATATGCCGCTGGTTCATTGAATATGAAATCTATCATGGTATTATCCTCAGTAAAACGCCGTCCCCCAGCATTCTGCATTCCATACTAACTTTTATCATTTCCTCAATCCTTGATGCAGTTTTCATATATGCTGCGGGTGGGGCCTCTGGTCCTATGAAGTGGGGAGAAATAAATATGTACATCTCATCAAACATTTTATCCTTGAGAAATGATCCAATTACCCTGGATCCTCCCTCCACCATAAGCCTTCTTATACCTATTGAATATAGATCCTCCAGTACATCCTTTAAAATCAGATCATTACCCTTCATCCTCCTTATCTCCGCATTTATTTTTCTATCCTCATTAGAAAGTGTATATATTATTGTTCTTGCCCTACCATCAAGAACCTTTGCATTTGAAGGTATCCTCAGCTTAGAATCAAGGACGATTCTTGCAGGCCTTCCAGGGTTTTTTACATATATTTCCTTTACAACAAGGGAGGGATCATCACTGAGCACCGTGCCTATGCCCACCATTATTGCATCCACAGAATTCCTAAGGTAGTGAACCCTCCTCATGTCCTCTTCGTTTGATAGCCTTGTCTGTTCCCCGGTTGAGAGTGCTATCCTTCCATCTATGCTCATTGCAAAGTTTATTATCACATAGGGTCTCATAATGTAAATACCCTCCCTCTGGAGATTGAATATCTCAGGTTCCATGAATTATCAAAAACAAGGAGGTCAGCATCCATACCCTCCTCTATCCTTCCCTTCCTCAGGCCAAGCCTTTCAGCAGGGTTCTCAGTGATTGTCTTTATTATTTCAGGCCATAGCTTTGTATTGAGAGATTCCCTGAATATCCCTAGAAGTGTATCAACGGGTGATACATCCATTTTCTTGAGAATACCATTTTTATCAAAGATGGGCATGGATCCATTTCCATCAGTGCTCACCGTAATACTTTCAATTGGTACACCTCTGGAAAGAAGATATTCAATTGATCTCAATGTCTTCCCAGGATGGGCAGTAATATCAATCAAACCCCCCATTTTTGCATATTCAACAGAGGATTTTAAAAGATCCTCATTCCTGTCTACATGTGTTGGAATGAAGTGCCATAAAGGAATTTCAGTTTTTTCAATTACCTCATAGATTGGAGAGAACATTTGTTTTCCGTCTCCCATATGGACAGTTATTATTGTTTTCTTATTTGCAAGCATTGAAGAAACCCTTACCTCAGATGCAAGGTTCTTTAGTGTTTCAAAGGATGGATAGGAAGATCTATGGTCCGAAAGTGCAATCTTTACACCTACCACCTCCGGTACAAATATAATATCCCTTGGAACACTTCCAGTTAATGTTGGACCTGGAAGCTGGTAACTGCCTGTGAGCATAAATGCATTCATTGAGGCATTAAGCCTCCTGATATGCATTAGTAGATCAATTAAATTCCTTGTATAACCATCCGTGCCTAGAAGACCTACCACAGTTGTTATTCCAGAGGAAAGAAGCAAATTTGCCTCAATGGGTAATGTCCTTGTCAATGGACCACCCTCGCCCCCTGCACCATTCACATGACAATGAAGATCTATGAATCCAGGAACAACAAAATTATTGTCAATATCCATTGTTTCAACGCCTTTTATTGATATTGAATCATGTATCATCTCTATCCTATCTGTTATAAGAATGTCACTGTTTACAAACTCACCTTTCCTGAAGATCCTTCCACCCTTCAAAATAAGCATAATAAACAGTAATAATCTTGTTTAATAAAATTTATTAAGATCCCAATATTGGTATTATTTAATGAGAGATGAGGAACTGAGGTCCCTGATTGAAAATCCTGGGAACAATGTAATAATTGTTCACGGCCCTGTTGATACTGGAAAAAGCTTTACAGTGAAGAATGTTCTTGATAAAATGAATATAAATTACATTTATATTGATGATTATAGTATGGACAATATACTTGGTAAATTCAACCTTAAGAATGATTTCATCAGGTATTTGAACATAATGAAAACTGTTTCCCCAGTTACAACAAACGAGAAAAATGTATTCTATTCACTTATTATGGAAAGAATTAGGAATATAAAAGGTGAAGGTAGGATCCTTGTTTTAGATCAGGCTTCAAAGATTGAAAAGGATATGCTTGAGATTTTGGTAGAATTTATAAATAATCAGATATATAAAAATAAATGGAAAATAATTATAATCTATAATGATGAATCTTTGAGTGATTCAGCAAAATACATATTTAACTTAATAAGGGGCAAGGGGGTAAGGGAATTAATTTTTAAAAAGCCCGAATTTAAAGAATTGAAGAACATCATTGAGAATATGGGATATTTCATACCAGATAGCGTATTAAGGATAATATACTCAAAGACAAATGGATCAATTGGTGAAACACTTAACTATATAAAAATACTTGAAACAAGGAAATTCATACAGGATGGTCTTTTTCTTAAGCCACCAACGGAGGATTTGCTAAGGGAGATAAAAAGCATTATTTTCACCAGTGTTTCTCCTGTTCAGGATCTCAAGGACATTGAAAAGAGGGTATTGTTATTTATTTCACTTGCAGAGGAGGGCATTGACGCATTTGATCTACCCTCATTAATGCAGATAAATGAGGATGATTTAATAAATTCAATAGATGAGCTCATAAGGTTGAAGATGGTAAGGGAGGAGGGAAACAGGGTAATGATAACAAGTAATGAACTATCCAGGGAAATACTTTCACAGTTCTCAAATATATATATCAATTCAGCAAGGTTGAAAATGGCAGAGTATATGAAATCTAGGGGTAGGTTGGGAGAATCAGGGAGACTATATTTCTATTCTGGAAAATTTGAAGAAGCATACACATTCCTGCTCGAGGAGGGAATGAAGTATTTTTCAAGCGGTGATCTTTCCAGAGCCCTTGAATTCCTTGAATTCTGCTCGAAAATAAAATATGATGAAAATGTATCAAAAAAGATCCTTGAGATTTTGACACTGCTTGGGGATTATGAAAAAATGCTAGATTTCTCAGAAAGGCTTATAATGGAACATCCAGAAAAAAATTATTATAAGGTCAAATATGCAGAGGCACTTTATCAGAGGGGTGAATTTTCTAAGGCCGAGATGATACTAAGGGATCTTCTCAATAGTGCTAAGGAGGATAGTGATCTCCTCTATGATCAAATACAGCTTTCGAGGGTATTAATCTCCAGGGAGAAATATTCTGAAGCCTGGGATTTGCTTGAAAAGGCCCTTGAAATATCAAGGAAGATAAAAGACCTGAGAAATGAGGCATATATTTTAAGGCTGATGGGGAACATTAAGTTCTCAATGGAGGAGATTGATGAAGCCCTTGATCTTTACAAAAGATCCCTCAGCCTAATAGAGAATACGAATTTTTACGAGGACATAGCATCATTGTACAATAACATTGCAAATATACTTGTAGATAAAGATATTATTGAGGGAAGGGATTATTATAGAAAGGCAATGGAAATTGCACAGAAATACTGGTATGTTGACCTTCTTGAAACAGTCTACCACAACCTTTCTATTATTGAATACTACAACGGGAATATAGATTACTCACTTGACATGCAGGGAAGGGCAATGAGGATTGCAATAGCATCGGGAAGGTATGACCTTGCGTTACTTAGCATAATGAATATGATGGATCCAATAATCAAAAAGGGGAATATAGAGGATCAGGTGAAGTATACTGACCTTGCTATTGAGCTATCATCAAAGATTGGCGATGAGCTTATGGAGAACTTTTTCAGGGCATACAGGAAGGTACTGAATACCCTAATGGGTAAGGAAGATAATATAGAGGCTGAGGCAGATATATTGATAAAAGGTACCCCTATGTTCAAGGATTCCGTTTATTATGCAAAATCAGCCATGGAGATGTGGAGGGGTAACGTGAGGAGATCAAATGAGATACAGAAGGAATCAATTGATAAGAAAATGAAAAGAATCACCCCGGATTTGCTTATTGATATAACTGACCTAATTGAATTTTTGCTTTACGAGAACTTCTTCTATGGGAATAGAAATGATGATATAAAAAATTATTTAAATATAGTAAAAAATGACAGGAACTATCCAAATATGAGGTATGTACAGTGGAGAATAAACATAATAAACGCAATTCTTGATCAGAATGAAAGAATGTTCCTGGAGAATTTAAAAAATCTTGAGAGGCAAGGCCTCAGATACCTTGTTGCAAAATTAAAGATTATTTACGGCCTATACGATGCTAGGAAGAATGGTAAAAGGAAGATATTGGATGAGGGCCTTTCACTCATGAAGTCCCTTAATGTCCCTGGATATATGAAAGGCTATTCACTTGCTTTCTCATTTGGCCTTTGACCTTCTTGTTGGCTGTTGTAGCTTCTTCAGCTCACCATTTATGAATTTCTTTATTATTTCACTTATAGTTCCTGGATCAGAATGCCAGCAATAAATTCCATAGGAGAGCATGAGACCAAAGGTGATCTCACCAACATTTGAACATATTATGTCACTTATACCATTTTGTACTAGAAAATCTTTAAAATCCAAACCTGCAAGCTCATCCTTTTCCCTGAAGGGATTCTCAATGAACTCATAACTAATTTTTTCATCTATGTTTACTATCGCGAAATAGTTTGCCTTTGCCAGCCTTTGATCCATCATGGATCCCTCTTCCCTTCCCTCTGACGGAATTATCACCCTGAAACTCTTCCTTTTAACAGGCTCAACGTGAACAGTAACATGGTATATTCCATTTACAGATTTCCTCACCCTTTTCTCTATCTCCTCGGTAACTGGATGTGCATCGTCTATTGTTAAAAGTGGGTCCATCTCCACAACAAGTTCAACAAATATTACAGGCCCAGCCCACCTCAACCTTACCTCCTTCACCTTCCTTACCTTATCCACGGATGAAACAATCTTCTCTATCTCATTCTTCACTCCCTTCTCCTTTGGAAGGTCTAGAAGTGAGAGAATTGAATCCCTCCCTATGGAATATGAGGTGAACATTAGAGCAAGAAATGCAATTATAAGTGAAAGATAATAAAAGCCTGGACCAAAGTAGTATGATAGGAAAAGACCTGCAGAAACACCCAGGCCCTCATAAAAATCTGTATATGTATGCCTGCCATCGCTTTCTAGTGAAGGTGAATTAATTTCTTTTCCAGCAAGTAGCTTGTAATGCGCAGCTAATGCAATGGGAATTACAGATAAGCCCTGGATAAGAGATGAATCCAGTGCCATTGAAGGCCTTGATAAAAAGCCAGAAATAAGGAATTCAATGCCTGTAAATGCTACAAGGATTGCAAGTGAAAGGGAAATAAGATCCTCGAGCTTGAATAGGCCATAGGAGAACCTCCCAGAAAATTCACTTGAAATAACCCTAAGTGTAACAAGTATGAATATTGTTATTATAAAATCAATAACAATATGTGCAGATTCTAAGGCAAGTGCAAGGTTACCAGTTATAAAATAACCTACCAGCCTTATTATAAATGCAATTGAAATCATTAAGAATGAATATGTGATAAACTTAATCGCCTTCATAATTACTCAAATGAGTAATAATATTTAAATTTTTCATTTTCTCCTCGCAAAATAAAGCACTAAGTACAACGAAATAAAGAGGATCAGGGGAACAATAGCATCAAGTATGAAATTGTATCCTAAGTTAGTAATGAATATTGAGTATAATATTAGTATTGCAAGGATTGTATAGTATATTTCCCTGTATGGGCTGGCAAGCCTTCCCCTACCCCTTCTAGTAAAAAAAGTGAGAAAGGAAGCAAGTACTAGCAATGGAACGAGATCGGATCTCTCACATTCTATCACAAAATCCCCCTTTGACCATCCCATAGATCCAACATTTGTTCCAAGTGAAACTACATTCACCATACCCTCTCTGAATGACATTATTCTGGAATAGCCTCCCCTCTCTAGCTCGTAACCCCTTCCCATATAAACTACCTTCATTTTTACAAATTTTCCTACTGGAAGACCTCCTTCAATGATTCTGAACTCCCTTCCCTCCTTCTTTACATCAACGTTTATGGATCCACTGATGTTTATGTTTGGATATATACCAGTATAAGATATTGTTGCAATGGTGTTACCGTTCTCGGTTACAACGTTATTTTTTATTATGTATTGCATTAATAGGAATTATAATTTTCAAATTAATAATTTTTTACCTACTTTTTAAATCATTTTAGTTCATCAAGAAAAACAATAAAAAGGCCTTTAGGATATATGTGGAATTTATACTTTTAATATCAAGCCATGTATAAATTTAAATACTCTTTTTTTATATTGTTTAACTATGGAAAAGGCACAGGCCCCTAAAGAATCTCAAAAAGTAAAAGACTCTCTAATAAATGAAAGTGTGATAGGAAGGGATGCAATAGTATTTTTAATGAATAACCAGATGGAGATGGGTAAATTGACTGATTTCTCTAAATATGAAATAGAAATAACAAAAAAGGATGGTACAAAAAGAATAATATTCAAAAGCGGTATTTTAACAATTGAGTTCAGGTAGTTACCTTTAAAATAATTTTTTAAATATTAAATTTAATATTTATGAGATAATTTAAGGAAGAGTTAAATTTTATAAAGATAGTAATATTATATAGAAATGAAATTTAAAATCAATGCAAAGAGATTTATTTAATTTATAAATTTTATAAAAATTAACAAAAAAATTTAAATACACCATTTCTATTTTTATTTTGATACCTGGAGGGTTCCTGTGAAGGAACATGGATCCGGTGATGGATCTTTGAAAAGTCTCCTTGTGATAGGGGGTTCTGGATTCGTAGGCAGAAATATTATACCTGAACTGATGGAAAAATATAGCGTAAGCTATATGTCAAGGAGCGAATGCAAAAAACTAAAGGACCTTGGTGTTCCATGGATCAGGGGAGATATAAGGAATGAGGAGGACCTTAAGATAATCAGGGACTTTGATATAATAATGGATTTAGTTGCAGTGATAAACGAGAAGATGGAGAAACATCATGATGTGAATGTAATAGGAATGCACAACATAATTAGCATAGCAAGGGAGGATTCAAGGATAGTTTACTTTTCTGCAATGAACTCCGACAGGGGAAGGACTAGGTACTTCATAACAAAATACCAGGCAGAGAACATGCTTATGAAAAGGGGTAACTATACAATCCTTAGGCCATCAATAATATTCGGTGAGGATGATTACCTCACCAATATGCTTAGAAACCTTAAGGTACCTTTTGTACCTAGGTCTGGATGGCTATGCCCTGTTTATGTTAAGGATATAGCAAAAATACTTCCAAAGTTGATAGATGATGGAGGGATCTTTGAGATCTCCGGTCCAGAGGAGCTATCACTTCTTGATATGTACAACATTATAAGGGAAATAAATGGAAAGAAAAGGGCACATTCAGTGCCAGATTTCCTTGTCTACCCATTTTTACCATTCCTACCAATAACAAGGGAACAGCTTGAAATGCTAAAAATGGACTTCTGCCACGGAAAGGATATTTGGAAAAAATATTCAATGGAACCATCAAAATACAGGGAAACAATGGAAAAATTGTTAAAAAAATAAAAAAATTATTTTTCAGGTATTTCTTTATAGGTAAGCCACCAGGCATACCCTTCAAATTCCTTCTCCCTCTTCTTTGAATCATCAACTGTCCTTGGAGGCGAATTCAGGACCTTATCTCCTATTAGCTCATTCTCTGGCCAGTTTGCTGGCATTGCTACCTTGTATTTATCGCTCAACTGGAGTGCCTTTATTGCCCTAAGTATCTCATTTACATTCCTTCCTATCTCTAGAGGATAGTACATTATTAGCCTTACCACTGAATTATTGTCCACTATGAAAACCGCTCTCACAGTTGATGTACTTGATTCTGCATGAATCATTCCAAGCCTTTTTGAAACATTTCCCATCGGATCTGCAATCACTGGAAAAGGTACCTTTGTACCCAGCTTCTCCTCTATCCACCTTACCCACTCAATATGGCTTATATTGCTGTCCACAGAAAGACCTATCAATTCAACATTCAGTTTCTTAAAATCCTCGTACCTCCTTGCAAAGGAGTAGAACTCTGTTGTGCATACTGGTGTAAAATCACCCGGGTGGCTGAATAGCATGAACCATTTTCCGCTAAATGCTCCTGGTAGTTTTATTGGCCCATGGGTGGTGCTCACCTCTATCTCTGGAAACTTTTCACCTATTAGGGGTATTCCATACTCAGACATTTTTATCACCATTTACCCCTAATAATTAATTGTATAAAAATTTTGTGTTTTTGTAAAATAATTCTTTACAATAAAGAAAAATATTAAGATAATGGATAAATTTTTTATACATTAATCATATGTACCACCATGGACGATATTGATAAAAAGATTGTATTCCTACTGATAAAAAATGCAAGGCTATCACTCCAGGATATTGCGGATAAGATAGGTGTAAGCAAGGCCACTGTGGGTAACAGATTAAAAAACCTTGAGAAAAATGCAATTATTGATTATAAGGCAAGGGTCGATTTTAACCTATTTTCCATGGATGATGTTATAGTTGGCCTTGATATAATGCCTGAAAAGTATATTGATGCAATAGAGAACATATCAAGGCTTGAGTTTGTTATTGAACTGTACCTTACCTCTGGGGACCATGTTGCAATAGCAAGGATTATTTCAGATAAAAATGAGGTACAGGATAAAATTGCAATGATTGGAAGGATAGATGGTGTTAGAAAAATCTATCCTGCATTTGTCCAAAAAATAGTTAAGTAATTTTTCAAGCTCAGGGGATTTTTCCTGTTCAGGTGATACCCCTTAAGGGGTAGAGTTGTGTTTTATGAACTCCTCCATGCAATAGAGGGGGTGATGAATATAAAATGCATGGAAGGGGGATGGGTTTTTCCCCTTTTCCTTTAAAAAAGAGGGAAAAAACTCGCCTTAGGTCCGGGGCGATGCCTGAGTAAGGCCCAGGGCATTCCCTGCTGACCTTTTCTTCGGGGAGAAAAGGCAGTTTAAACGGGAATTGCCCAGGACCGGTGATCAGAGGAGGTGATCACCATGGTAAGAGATAATAAAAAAGAAAATAAAATTTTTGATTCCAGGGGTGAATTTTTTGAGGAGAACTGGGTTTCTCTCACTCCCCTGGGACCCAGGGAATATAGGAACGATGGATACCTAAGGGAATGTTTTGAAATTGTCTATGGAAGAGAGCCTACAGTGGATGAGATAAGGGCAATTGAGCAGAGCGATGATCTTAGAACATCCCTAATAAACAGGGCAAACCTGAAGGTGCAAAGGGATAGCATGAGGTGATTCAATGTACCCAATTTTTTCTCTTGCAGGTAAGAATGTGAAAATAAAGGCAACGGTGGACATTTCAGAAAAAATAATTGATATAATCAGGGAGATGTCAATGGAACCGGAAATGAGCATGGCAATAAAAGGCTACGAGTTCAGGGATCTTTCACTTGAATGTTATCAAGGATATTTTCTTGCAATAAATTACATAAACTATGCAAAGGTGATTTATCCTGAGAAATACAGGGATACAGTATTCATAAGGGATAAATATTCAAGGGAGAATAATGCCAAAACAAGGCTGATCTACATTGGAGACCTATGGGAAAAGGGAAATAAAAGGTTCTTCAGGATATCAAGGAATATCGAGGGAAAGGAATTGATCAAGGTGAGGATGGTAAATGGTAGGATATACTATAAAGGCTTAAGGGTAATAGTTTTCGGGAAACTTGAGGAGGAGATGGAAATAAGTGTGGTAGGACAACTTAACAGGACAATATTTGCATACAGGTGGTATCAATGATTCTTGCCATACCGGATATGGATATAAAGGGAATCAGGTTCAGGGATGTCAAAAGGGATCTTGAACAGATAATACTGGGAATAAATAAAATATCCTTTCTTACTTTTTTTGATTCAGATCTTAGAGTTGGCTTTATTACTCATGGCGATGGGGATGATGATTTTATAAAAAATTACAGCAATATTTACCCTGTAAGGTATGAAAGGTATGAATATAAGGAGTCCAGATATTTTGAATTATTCTTTACTAGAAATGCAATGTTTCCAATTAATCCAGGTATAGATATACTTTCTTACCTTGCAAATCTATTTGAATTGAGGAAAAAAGGGTATTTCAGGATAGATATTAAAAGGTCTCAGATGCCTTTAATTAACTTAAAGAAATACATGGTGAAAAGGGAATTGAAAAAAAGGCATATCACAAAAATTGTAAGAGCCATAGGTGAAGGTGTAATTGAAAAGTTATCATCTCCAATCTATAGCGTTAGGATTTTTACAAGCGATCCTTGGTTTTTCAATGTTACAAGGGATCAGTTAACCGGCCAGGCCCTTGCATTGAATGGCAAAAAAATATACATGTGTAATAAAGAGATCTCTTACTTTATTCATTTTCCATTAAGTAACATAAAAAGGAGAAGACCATGGTAGAAAATATATACAATTTTTTTGAGCTAAGGGATTTTGAAAATATACCCGATGGCCATGGTGCCATATTCGGAAAGACTGGTTCTGGAAAAACCTCCCTTTTACATTTTTTTTCTAGATTACTTTCAGAGAAAAATGAAACTGTAATAGTCCTGGATCCCCACGGTGACCTCGTAAAGAATCTACTCATTCCAAAAAAGAGTATATTCATATCACCACTTTTCAGGTATGTGAATGATAGGAAAATGGCAATAAATATGAACCTGATGGAAACAGAAAAAAGGGATGAATTAGGTATTAATATAATAACTGAAACACTCAAAATGCTTTTTTCAATGGACATTGATTACTCCCAGGGAACTTGGGGTCCTAGGCTAGAGACAGTATTTTCCACAATAGTTCCTGAGGTAATGAATAATATTGAGAATGCTACACTTCTTGACATAGAAAATACACTCATAAACAGGGATTTCAATGCTTCCAATTATCTAAAAAGCCTTTACGGAAGGGCATATTATGACTACATACAGAGTACAATGAACAAGTTAACACCTATAACAACTAACCCATTTTTGAGGGAATTCATTTGCAGTAAAAATGTTTCATTCTCATTCCTCAAAAATGATATTAGAGGAAAAGTAGTTAATATTTATCTTGCCAAACAGGAATTGGGTGAATTTTTATCAAGGATGGCAGGATCTGCGGTGCTTTCAATGATACTAAATGCAACGAAATTTAAGAAGATTAGGGATGCAACAATAATAATAGATGAGATAAAGGACTTTTCACCATACCTTTTGCCTGGACTTTTCAGTGAATCAAGAAAATTCAATATAAGGATAATAATTGCAGCTCAGTATGTAAACCAGCTTTCCAAGGATCTCTATGATTCAATAATGGGAAACATATCATGGATAGCATCATTTAAAGTTTCACCAGAAGATTCCATGAGGATATCCAAAAAATTTTCTCCTGAAAATTTAAGGATTGAGAATACATTGCTTAATCTCCCTGATAGAATTGCACTTTTTAAGGAAAAACAGCTTGGATTGTACAGGATAGGTGAGATCATTAAGTTTAATAATGAGGAAATAATAGATGATGCCTATATAAAATATGGAAATGAGATTGATTATTTTCCTGATGATATACTTGGTCTTATTTACTCAATAGAAGAGAGGGGGAATGTAGCAAACTTTGTTAATATTAAGAGGGAATACGAATCTCTTAGTAGGAAAGAAAATACCAACCTGGATTCATCACTGAGGATACTTCAACTGAATGGATGTATCGCCTATAATAATGGAGTCTTCAAAATCACCGAGAATGGAATAAGAAGATTATCTGAAAACAATTCAAACCAGTGGGAAACAGTTTATCACAGGTATATGGTATCAAGGGCTGCAGAGTTCTTTAGATCACTGGGTTTCAATGTAAGATTTCCTAGAAAATGGATGAATGATCCAGATTTACTTGCTAAAAATGATAAATTTGAAATATATGTAGAGGCAGAATACGGGGACATAAAATCTCCAGGGAAGATCGTAAATCATCTTATACAATGGAAAAATAAACGGATATTATTCCTGACATTCAGGCAATTCTCATGGAAATTGTTTAAAATACTCTGTATGCCTGCAATTGTGGATGATGATGGAAAAATAATATTTTACAAGAATGGAAAAAACATTGTGGATTTTAGAGAGGCTGGAGATTATTCTAGGAATGTATGGATAGGGATAGTACCAGATCCTGGAACACTTGGTACATTACAGAAATTTTCACCTTTGCGATGTAAAAATCTTGAGATTGAGGACCTAAAAGAAAGTGATCTATTCTTCTTAAATGGATTGAATATTTTTGATGAGTTTGAAAATAAACTGTACAAGATAAAAGATGGAAAAATAATTAGAAGATGTGATTATTTTGACCCCAATAAAAATGTAGTCAATAATGATTAAAAATATATTCTATTTTCCCTTTCCTTTCTAATCAAAAAAATAAAATAATCATAAAAATAATATCTCTGTATAATGGAAATGGATTCCAATGAAAATGAAAAAAATGTAATCACGAATGCTTATGAAGATAACAATAAAGATTCAAATGAAACTATAGAAAATCCTTCAAATTTTAGGATTTTGGGCGTAGGTAACTCTGGAAATAAGCTAATAGAGATGCTCCCTGAGAATGGAATAGATAGATCTTTTCTTGTAAACGTTTGTGTAGACTGCCTCCCATGGGGCTGTGCTTGGGCAAAGAGCAGGGAAAGAATAAGTATTTGCGAAGCGGATAAACCAAGGACAGGAATACCCCATCCACCAGAAAGTATTAGGTGGCTTGTCATAGAGGCTGAAGAAAATGTAAGGAGAGCACTTTCTAGCTACAAAACAAT
>WSBC01000014.1 GCA_009758405.1 Methanobacteriota archaeon | reverse complement strand
ACTGTGATGATAGTTCTGCCATTGATTCACTATCTACATTGTATTTTTCCATCAAAAACCTTATTATCTCCATAAATGACATATAGTCCATTAAGGATCTTAGCTCCTCCCTTGAGAAATCGAGAACGCCATACCTTTTTAATACATTATCAAGGGAATAATAGATCGCATCAAAGGAATCTAATATAGTTCCATCAACATCGAATATTAGTCCATATTTCATATGAAAGAATTGGAATGAAAAATGATAAACTTTTTGTTTTTGTTTTTAATTTCCAATCAATGATAGATATTTCCAAGGAAAAATTTCTGGTTTTTTCAGATGATCTTACTGGAGCAAATGGTGTTTCAGGGATGATGTCAAGATTTTCAAAGGCTATCACAGTAAATAGTAATATAATATTTTCCCCTGAGAAAATTTCTCCAGATTTTGATTCCATAACAATAAATACAAAAACAAGGATGCTTAATGGGAAAGAGGCCTTTGAAATAATTGAAAACCTAAAAGAGAGAATTTTAAAAAATAAAATAAGGTTTGGTAAGAGGATAGACAGTACCCTCAGGGGTAATATTGAAATGGAGGCATTGCCATTCCTGGAAGGAAATGCAGCAATAATGACAGATACAATACCGGAATATGGAAGATATACAATGGATGGGAATACAATCACCCCAGAGGGTTCAATGAATATAATTGAGAAGTTCAGTAAGTTGGAGGCAATACAGGTTAAAATTGATGAACTTAAAAGAACAAAAATTGAAAATGGTAAGATATATGTTGTTGATTCAAAGGATTACAATGATATTGAAAAAATAGCCTATTTTATTCATAGGAACGGCTATTTTCCGATGGATCCCGGGCCTCTATGTAGTGCAGTTTCAAGGTTTAATTTAAAAGAAAGGAATGAAAAAATCTACCCTCCAAGGGTATCCAATATATTATACATAATTGGTAGTATGGAGAAAAAAACAGAAATGCAGATTAAACATGCTGTATCCATGGGTATTGAATTATTTGATATAAATGATTTCAAAACCCAGTCATTAAGGGCTGCAATAATAAGGTTGAATTATTTTGTTCACAGGCATTTAATTAATCAGGAATTCATAAATAATGTAAAAAATTATGATTCATATGTTTTAAGCGGAGGCGAAACTGCAAACACCTTCTTTGAGGCATCTAATGGACTTTTTATAGAGAGTTTGGGCGACTTTATGCCCCTTGTTGGCATTGGAAGGTTAATTGGTGGTATCCTTCATGGGAAAATTGTTGTAACCAAGGGTGGAATGATAGGATCTGAGAATGTTTATATGAGAATTCTTGATTACCTTACCAGTGATAATTATGATGACAAAAATAGGTATTACTCTAGGTGATCCTGCAGGGATTGGGTATGAAATAACCGCAAAATCACTTTTAAATTATAAGAATAAGGATAGATTTGTACTTATTGGTAATAGGGAACACTTTTTATCTGTACTTGATTTATTAAAAATAGATAGGAAATATTTTGAAGATATAGAATTCATTGATATTGATGGTGGCAGGATTGAATTTGGAAAGGTGCAGGAAGAGGCAGGGAGGATCTCTTATAAAAGTGTTGAGAAGGGTATTGAAATTGCATTGAAGGGTGAAATTGATGCCCTTGTCACTGCACCAATAAACAAGGAATCTTGGCAGAGGGCAGGATCAAAGTTCATTGACCACACTACCATGCTACAGGAATTGACAGGTTCAAAGGATGTGGGAACAGTCTTTGAGGTAAAGAGACTGAGGATTATATTTTTAACTAAACACATATCCCTCATTGAGGCCTGCAGGCAGGTAAAAAAAGAGAATGTGAAAAGGGGAATAATAATGGCGGATCAGGCACTAAAGATGCTCGGAATCGATAATGGAAAGATTGCAGTAGCGGCGTTAAATCCACACGGTGGTGAGGGTGGACTCTTTGGAAGAGAGGAGATTGATGAAATATTACCTGCAATTAAGGAAATGGAAGGAACATACAATGTTTACGGGCCTTTCCCTGCCGATTCAATATTTCACCAGGCGTCTCTAGGATACTATGATATTGTTCTTTCACTTTACCATGATCAGGGTCATATTGCCGCAAAAACCTATGACTTTGATAGGACTGTAAGCCTCAATATAGGACTGCCATTCTTGAGGACGACTGTTGACCATGGAACAGCCTTCGACATAGCAGGGAAGGGTATTGCAAAGGAGATAAGCATGCTAGAATCAATTAAAAAGGCAATTAAATATGCCTTAATATATAAGGAAAATTATTATAAGTATATAAAAAAATAAGCAAGATTAAATAATTGTATAACATTAACTTCTATGGTGATTCAATGGAAAATGAAGTTGACACCACAAATATTTTGAGATTGGCATGGTCAAAGAAGGTCTGGTATCTACTTATATGGCTTATTTTTATGTACATTGTCACCATTCTCGATAGGAATAACATCTCTTTTGCATTATCTGCAGGAATGATTACTGATCTTGGAGAGCCTGCATCCATAGCAGCTACCGTTGGGGGACTTGCAAGTGGTCTTTTCTTCATAGGTTACCTGATACCACAGGTGTTTACAAACTATATTATCTATAAAACGGGTGTAAGAAGACTCTTCACATTACTTTTTGCAACATGGGGAGTCTTGACAATACTTACTGGGATGGTAACCAATATAATGCAACTCTATGTACTCAGGTTTCTTCTGGGTATAGCCGAGGCAGCATTTTTCCCAGGGGTAATATTTTTCCTTACCCTCTGGTTTACAGTAAAGGAAAGGACTAAGGCAAACAGCATATTTATGCTTGGATTCCCACTGGCAGGAGTACTTGGTGCACCAATTGCAGGATTAATACTCGGCTATTATACACATATGGGCTGGAGATACCTATTCTATTACGAAGGTATTATAAGCCTGGTTATGGCATTGATTGCTTGGATAGTTCTCACAGATAATCCAATGAAGGCGAAGTGGCTTACAGAGGAACAGAAAAAGGTACTCATTGATACCCTTGAGAAGGAGAAGGAGAAGAAGGAGGAAAAGTTTGGAAAATATTCAATAAGGTCTGCCTTAAAGGATCTGGATGTTTGGAAGCTTCTTTTCATCTATTTTACTGCAATGCTTGGATCCTATGGTGTAACAATGTGGACACCTACTATTATAAAAAATCTATCCCACATGACCGCTGCATCATCAGCATTCCTTACAACAATACCATACCTATTTATGGTTCTTGGAATGATATTATGGGGTATTTCATCTGATAAATTTAAGGAGAGAAAATGGCATACCTTTGGCATCCTTTTGCTTTCAGGTGTTGCACTATGGCTCAGCGCCATTGCAGGCTATATATACCATGACTTCTGGCTTGCTTATGTATTCCTTTTCTTCTCATATATGGGCTCATTCTCTGTTATGGTAACCTTCTGGGCATTACCACAGGAGTTCCTAACAGGTGCTTCTGCTGCTGTCGGTATAGGACTTATCAACGCAGTGGGTAACCTTGGCGGCTTTGTTGGACCTTACGTGGCTGGATATCTCCATGACCTTCTTGGAAGTTATTACTATTCACTTTCATTCCTATCGATTGTTTACATTATAGGTGCTATTCTTGTCATATTCGTGAGAAAACATGGAGCAAAGGTACTCTGAAAAGTTTTAAATAAAATCCTTTAATTTATTTTTTTATGATAAAGGAATTAAACGTAAGGGTACTCTGTGATGACCTAGCACCCTTCAGATCACTTGCACTCGCACAGCACGGTGTCTCGTATTTTATAGAGATTAAATATGAGGATTTTGAAAGAAGGATACTTTTCGATACCTGCTCATCATATCAGGTAATAAAGTATAATTCATCCCTAATGAACATTGACCTAAAAAAGATTGATGCCATTGTTATATCGCACGGGCATTATGACCATGGTGGAGGATTAAGGGATCTTCTAAATGAGATAAATGTTCCTGTTTTTGCACACCCGACAATATTCAGAGAAAATTTCTACATTCCATATCTTTACATAGGAATACCTAAAGATCATATATTAGATCTTGAAAAGAAGAATAATTTTGTATTCATCAGGGAACCATTGGAAATATTCCCATCTGTATGGACCTCAGGAGAGGTGCCGAGGGAAAATAAATTCGAGATTGTTGAAAACATGTACACTATTCAAGATGGAAAGATAATAAGGGATCCAATGATGGACGACACCTCTCTTTATATTGACCTTGGAGAATCCATATTCCTTGTATCTGGCTGTTCACATGCAGGTATAGTGAACATAAAAAAAC
>WSBC01000025.1 GCA_009758405.1 Methanobacteriota archaeon | reverse complement strand
GGAGAAAAATATCTCAATAAGCCATCTCTTACCATAATTCACCACCTTTTTCCATTCTTCTTCTCCAATCTTCTTTATCTCCCTTACTAATTCTTCTTTGAATAAATATCAATCTCAGTAGCCTTGGACAATAATTTCACAGGGTTCTTTAAAATATTTTTAATTTGCTTATTTATAAAATATAGAAATAAAATTATATATATAAATATAACATTTGTCGGATTATTCTCGCATTATATTTAAATATTGGAAACCCATAAAAGTTTAAAATGAAATTCAACAGGGATCAGGGAATTACTGTTGGAATCATGGCATTTGCTGGTTTATTGATTATGTACATAGAGACAATGATTGTTCCATCCTTGCCTACACTAGTTGATTATTTCCATACTGATTATGATTCTATTTCCTGGGTGGTAACATCATATCTAATATCCGGTACCGTATCATCAATAATATTCGGGAAGCTTGCGGATATTTATGGAAAGAAGAAAATATTCTTGCTTGTTGCCGGTATTTACACTGTTGCAATTATATTTGGTGGATTTGCCACCTCGCTTATAGAATTTATTCTAATAAGGACATTCCAGGGAGCTGGAATGGCAATGTTCCCAATAGCATTTTCATTGATAAGGGATGAATTTCCACCAGAAGAAATACCACTTGCACAGGGAATTGTAAGTGCAACATTTGCTGGTGGTGCTAGCTTGGGTTTGGTTATTGGTGCATACATTTCGCAAAACTATGGCTGGGAATGGGATTACCATACAGCAATTCCAATTGCACTTCTTTTATTCATTCTTTCATTCAAATTTTTAAAAGAATCAAACATAAGAACAAAAACCAGGCTTGATATGGCTGGTACAGCTTTGCTCTCATCAGGCATAGTTAGTGCCTTAATAGCAACATCTGAAGGGCAGTATTGGGGATGGGGAAGTGAAAGTATATTTTCACTCTATGCCTTCTCAATAGTGCTTATTTCATTATTTGTTTTGGTTGAGGAATTTGCAAAAAATCCACTTATTGACATAAAATTACTTTCATCAAGGAATATTTTTCTCACTAACATTATTTCACTTTTTGTTTCATCAGGCATGTTCTTTTTATACTTTACCATACCACCATTGCTTGAGGATCCTGTACCTGCAGGGTTCGGAGAAAGTATAATTACAGCAGGATTAACAAACCTTCCGGCTGCAATTTTTGCAATTGCTTTTGCACCTCTAGCAGCCTTTACAACTAGAAAAAAAGGACCGAAAATATCGATCATGCTGGGCGTTTTGATTCAAATAATCTCATTTCTTGCACTATTTTTCAATAGATCAGACGCTTTATCTATTACAGAAGATTCCCTATTGCTTGGTGTGGGTAGCTCATTTTCAATGGTAGGCCTGACAAATATGATTGTAATGATTACACCTCAGGATAAAATGGGTATTTCAACTGGAATGAACCAGCTTTTCAGGAATGTGGGAAGTGTCATTTCACCGGCCATTGCGGGTGTTCTTGAAACTGGATATCAACAGGCAGTTACTGTAGGTGCATTACCATATAAGCTTGGATCTTTAAACATTATACCTATGTTTTCTTTTTTCCCATCATCCACAGCTTTTGATTTAATCTACATCACTGGCATATCTGTTGCCTCATTTACCCTGATTATGGTATTTCTTCTAAAACCAATAAAAATAGGAGGTAATGAAAAATGAAAAAAATAGCCATTTTTTTAGCGATTTTAGTGCTTGTTTCAGCATTTGGTTATTCATTATCCAGTGCTGAAGCAACACCAATTGTTGTTTCAGGCGTGTACTGGTTTAGCGAAAATTCAACAATGCAGGCTGTTCCAGGCATGAACAATGTACCATTGTTTTTAACAGTAGAAAACAATGGTCCTACCATATACAACTTTACTGCATACATCGTTTTAAAAAACCCATTTTCGTACGGTTTTATTATCAACGGCTCAGAGCAGTTGCAAAAAACTGTAATAAATGCCTCTGAATTGCCATCTGGATATAAAATACAGATAATGCAGCTTGTTAACATTTCACCTGAAGCTAGGAACGGTATATACATTGAAAATCTTTTTGCCTATGGCAAATATTCCACATCCTATCCCATAGAAAATCTATCAACAACATTTCTTTTGCCTCTTAATGGAAACGTGAATATTTTTGTAGCGTCATCATACATAGGTGAGAATGGCCAGTTATTGAATCCTATCCCAGGTGAAAATCCTGTGCCTTTAACATTAGTTTTAGGTAATTCAGGGAATGAGCCTGTAACCAATGTTACATTCACCTATATACCTTCATATCCTTTCTATGGAAATGCACAGAAGGCTATCTTAACAGCTATTCCTGAATACGGTTATGTTCCAGTAACATTCATGGTTAATTTTTCAAATAACGTAAGAAGCGGTTATTATTTACAAAAAATTCAATACACATATTACAATGATTCAGGATCCATAACATTCAATTTTACATGGAGTGAAAACTATTCAATTAGCATTTTAGGCGCCTACATAGGATACAGTGGTAATGTAATTAATGGAATAGGTGGTATGAAAAACATACCTGTTTCGATTGAAATAGCAAATACAGGTACTGAGTATGTTTCAAATGTGACTTTTATTTATTCACCCGAATATCCATTCTATGGTCTTGTACAGAGAAAGCAGATACCCTTGATAGTACCATTTCAAACTGAATTGCTCACATTTGTGGTTTCAATTGCAAACGGTACCTTGGATGGTATATACAACCAGACACTTGAAACATTCATAGGAAGCAATTTATCCAGGATGGAATTCTCCGTGCAGATTAATGGATACTCGGATATCATTGTTGATGGATCTTTCCTTAATATTTCATCTGGAAATTTAGTCCCAGGCCCTGGAATGAGGGACATACCTATTAACATTGTGATCTCAAATATAGGGAATACAAATCCTACAAATATAACTTTCACCTATTCACCTGAATATCCATTCTATGGACAGAAACAGGAGTTGAACATACCTGTATTGCCAGAATTCAAACCTATAACGCTCACATACTTTGTAAGCATATTCAGCAATGCGAGCGATGGAATATATCAGCAGGAGATTTATTATGATTTCAGCGGTTATAACGGTATTGTAAAATTCAGCACTAGCTTAATTGGATATTCAAACATATCTATTCAGGGTTATTTCCTTAACCCTTCATATGTTTACACGAACCAGACATTCAATGCTGTTACATTCTCCATAATTAATTCAGGAAACTCACCAGCATTCAATGTTACTCTTCAAGCAAGATCGTCTTTGGAAATAGTGAATACACCGATGAATATTTCTTTATTGCCACCCCATTTACCATTGAACTATACGGTTTACTACAATTCACCATCATTGCCAGGAATATACTATATTTATTTCTTTGCAGGAAATAAAGAAATTGCTGTTCCAGTAAATGTTATTCAATCACCAGTTCTTTCCATAAAATCCAATTTCCCCACACTTACACCTGGTGAATCTAAGGTTCAGGTCACGTTTTACCTTGAAAACAGAGGACCAAGCACTATTCAGAGTATGCAGGTGCATTTCGTTTATCCAGAGGTTCTTGATTTATATGTGAGCTCAGACAACCCTCTTGGAGGACTTTTTCTTAATAATGTTACCCTTGCATCTGTAAAGCCGGGTCAGAATTTTACATTACCCTACATAATAGATGTTGCAGATAATGCAATCCCGGGAAAATACACAGGTGAACTTGTTATCATAATAATGGAGAACAATACAATAAGGCCCATTCTAGAAACTTTCTATTTCACATTCCAGATCTCTACACCATTTTTCTCAACTAATGGAACCTCGGGTGTTCTTACATTGAGCAACATTACTATTATCATTCTTGTAATAATTATCATTGCATTGGTTGGAATGTACATAAGACAGATAAGAAAGAAAAAATCATGAAAATTTTTCAACAATCTCATTAAATATTTTTTTAAAATATTCTTTTTTTATTGAAATCATAACCTAAACTTTCGGATTTTTAGGCACATATTCTATATCAAGGTTTAATTTCTCTATTATCTCCCTTTGTTTTTTGTTATTTCAGATACTACTTTTTTCCCATTTACTAGTATTATTTTCCTTATCTTCCCTAGTTCAAGCATTAATTTTTCCAATGAGTATTTCTTTAATAGCTCTTTTTCAAGCATTATTTTTAAAAGCCTATGCCTTAGAATTAATGCTATGAAATTTATGAAAAATAATGCATTTAATGTTTCAATGCTCTGCACCCTCAATGGCTTTGACCCAAGATAACTCTTCAATGATAAAAACATCTTCTCAATGCTGTCCCTTTCCCTGTACCATATTAG
>WSBC01000028.1 GCA_009758405.1 Methanobacteriota archaeon | reverse complement strand
GTAATCCTCACTAGATTCATCCCATTGTATTTCCATATCTCTAATACCTAAATTTTTTAATGCATACAGCGATATGATGTTTTTGTTATAGTTGCAGAAGTTCATCTACAATCCCTCCTTTATGGACACCAGATTAATTTCATTTTTTTCATATCTCTATTATATCTAATTGTATCAATTACTGCAGGATGATATCTAGCAAAAACAAAGTGGAATGAGAAGTCATGTGAAATCCCTTGTTTATCGAAACCTATAGAATAATCAGGCCCAATCTGTGCCCAAAAACTAAGATAGTCATTATCTATTCTAATTTTCCAATGACCCATCTCTATAAATAACTCAAGTAAAGAAACATTATATAAATAGTTGCAGAGATTCATATTTATCACCTTGGATTCCAGATTATTTTCATTTCTTTTGCAAATCTAACTTGACCATAACCTCTAGAATATTCAAAATCGTGTTCTTTACGCTTAAATTCAATAAGTTCAAGTTTAAATTTTTCTTTACCACCCTTATCAATGAGCACAGTAAAACCAGGCCCAACCCAAAACCATGCATTAACGCCGTATGATTTTTTTATGTAAGAGCCCTGATATTTCCACAGAGTGAATAATTCAAGCAAAGAAATATTATATAAATAGTTGTAAAGATTCATATTAACCGCCTCTTTCAGGATACCAGTTCAATTCCATTTCTTTGTCGTATCTATATTTGTATTTCAGAATGCAAAATATTGTGCAAACTGAAACCTCACGCAGTTCAAACGGATTTGATGGCCTATGCTGGCAACACTGTTCAAAGTCTACAGAAAGTTCAGTGCCTTCAGACCAACCTGCAATCCAGAATTCATCGAGTATCTCTGGTCTCTCCTCTATCCATAGGCTTTTTCTCATTAATAGCCCAAGCGAAGAAATATTGTATAAATAGTTGTAAAGATTCATATTTATCACCCCTTTCCCTCCTTCTGCCAGTATATTTTTAGATAGAATTTTTTGCACCAACGGAAGTATCTTTCACTAACGCAATCTGTAAAAAAATTATATTTAACTGAATTTTCCTCAAAGTCGATCCATCCGTTATTTAAGGTAAAACTAAGATCCCACCAATAAAGAAATAGGCGATCCTCACCATACGAATCCCATTCTATATTTATATTTCTAGCAACTAATGTTTTTAATGCATACAGCAAGATGATGTTCTTGTTGTAGTTACAAAAGTTCATATTATCACTCCTTGCCCTCTCTTTGCCAATATATTTCTAGATCGAATTCAGGGTATTTTCTGCCAACGTGATGTTCAAAGAGTCTATATTCAACTGATCCTCGCAAATACCAAACCCATCTCTCAGGAATCCAAAAATCAAGAGCCCCATAATCAAAAACAATATATTTGTCAGAATCAATCTGATTCGTTCTTAAATCCACAATCCATAACATCTTTGACATATACAGCAGTATGATGTTTTTGTTATAGTTGCAGAAGTTCATATTACTCCTCCTTAAAAAGTAGCCAAAATGTAAACTCCCCAGAGTAGCTGGTAAATTCTATCTCCGCAACGGTATGAAAATCAGAGATGGTATAAAACACTGCTAATTTAAGGATTAGTTCCCTCGCAAATCTTGGTATATTGAACATTAGCTCGCTACAGCCATAGGACTGCTCTACATTTCCTAATATTTGCAAAGAATCTTCATGTTCTTCTTTATATCTACTAATATCCACATCAGTACTCCTGCCAAATCCAAGCGATGTAATGTTCCAGGCATAGTTGCAGGGGTTCATAGAATCACCTAGCAAATTCTATCATTATAGTTTCTTCGGCGGCAAAAAAGAAATAAACAGAACTTAATATACACCAATGAATCTTAAATTTTGTCGATCCCCAATCTGCTCTAAAACTTGCAACATTAAGTTTTTGTGGGGTTATTTGTATGTATTGTTCTCTCCTTTTAGAAGAATATTGGAGTCTAAGCAAGGTGTCAAAAGTGCTATGTAGGCTCAAATTCGCCATATTCCAATTATAGTTGCAGAGGTTCATATTTACTGCCATTGCTCAATGTCAAGGAAAAATGCAATGCCCATCCAATGTCTTTTGTAATTATATGTATATAATGTTCTATGTGACTTTGTTATATAGAAAGCATCCATAATATATGTAAAGTTCCCTGTATTTTCTTCCTTTACAATATATAGAAACCCACGTGAATCGGCCCATTCGTCTTTATTAATAAATAAGTAGTTTTGAACAACCAATGAATCATCTCTTTTAAATAGTGTGCCTAGTCCAACATCTATTTTATGCATTTTCAGCATTTCTACGCCCATTATGTTCCAGTTATAATTGCAGAGATTCATAGTGGGATTACTTTTCCAAAGGGCGGGTAGTCTCCCTCTTGCTTGAGCTTCTCAGGTGATACTATTACTACCCATAGCACTGGGTATTTTGGAGGAGTTTCTGGATAAGCACCATAGCCATCTGTGAAGTATATGAATAGGTCAACATCGTCGTGGTATTTTTCTTTTATTAAATCAAACGCAGGCTTGAAGTCTGTGCCACCTGTTTTTAGCTTTTGTATTACTGAAACTCTCGTTGGTATTGGGGGTATTGGCTGGTAATAATATACCTCATCTGTTGTAAGCATCAGGACGCCTGAAAACCTCAAGCCAGACCATATCACAGAAATTAGCCTGTTCATTTCTGCAAGGAACGTTGAAAGCATATCATTGTCTATGCTCCCTGATGTATCAACTGCAATTGCAAGCTTTATTGATTTTGTGCGTAGCCTTGGGAGTGTCAAAGGCTCTTTTGTAATGCCGTATATCTGCTTTGGGGGTGTCCATGTGTAATCTACTGCTGCCAATCTCTTCAAATATTGCTGGACAATAGATTGCCAAGGAAGTTTTGCCTGTGCATCCCTGCCTAAGTAATCCCTGAGCCAAGAACCGTGCCCTGTTGATTGTTCATATTGCCTTTCTGATTCCTCAAGCCTCCTCTTTGTTTCTTGTTCATCTGCGGCATTATCATTTGGTATTAAGTCCTTCATATCCCCGAGTGCCCCGCCACCGCCCATGCAATTGAGCTTTTTGCCCATTATCTCAAAGTATCCTTGTTTTTTGCATTGGTCAATCAAATAGTCATAAGCCTGTTCCTTTATCATTGCAGCAATCTTTGGGTCTCTCAGTGAATCTTTTGGCAAGGCTATGCCGTATTTTTCAAGTGGCTGTTTATCAATGAAATCATTGTTAATTATGTCTGTAACAATGTTCCATAGGTCATGGTCTTTGCCTACGCCTCTGAAAGCATCTCCACCAATCATGTGCCATAGTTCGTGGATTATAATCGCCGCCCTTTCCCCTTCTGAATATTTAAGGAAATCTTTGCCTACATAAAGCCTTCTTCCATCGGTGGCTGCAACTGCATTTTTTATTTCAACAATGGATATTGTGCCTAAGAAATACCTGAACATCCCGTATTCATCTGTATTTACTACCTTATCTATCGCATCTAAAGTCGCCTTCAGGAGATTGCTGTCCATTACTCAAGACCCCAGCAAGGCAATATCTCTCCAGTTATGCCCTTCTTCCTGATGGATGGGTAGTCTTCTGCCCTGAGGTTCCTGCGCAGGTTCGGTGGTTTCATTGATTCCGCCCTTAAGTCCATGAGAAGCTTTATTGCATCACGTCTCTCTTCCTGTTGCTCTGGTGTGAGTTGTGTCTTTGCATAGTAATCTGTTGTCTCGATCTCTGCTGCAATAATCCTATCTGTTAGTTCATTGTCTGCTGCAGCCAATAGGAATAACGTATAATACTCAGGCATTTGTAGGAAACCATAGTAATTTTCGTAGTCTTTGAATTTTGTTGCAACTGCTGCAGTCTGTGCCATTATATCCCTGAATTTTGGATATTTTTTATATAAATTCTGGTTTACCTGGATTTCATTGCCACTGAAGAGCAGTGCTGGTTCTAAGTCTGTCTCGACTTTTATTGATACGTTTGTGCTTTTGAAAGGCTTGAATTCAAATTCCTTCTTTTGCGGCAAAACAAAGTGTTCCTTTATGTCATTGTATATCTTTACTATTACCCCACGCATACCTTCTATTATTATGTCCCTGTTGGCATAGTATTCGTCCCTAGTAGTCACTGGTTTTATTGTTCCATCTGGTGCGACCAATTTTATCACATCATCTATCAATTTTTTCACCTCCTTTAATATGAACTAGATCCTTCATATTCCATTCCTTTTCTATATGTTGCCTTCCCCTTTTCGGTCACCATTCTCTTCGCTATAACATACCATTCGTGGAATAATGTGCCTGGGACTGAACCCAAAGCACCCAAGACATCCTCCTTTCCGTCCAAGCCAATGTCCATTAACCTTGAAAGCCTTGTCCAAGACCTCGGTGTTGCCCTTG
>WSBC01000009.1 GCA_009758405.1 Methanobacteriota archaeon | reverse complement strand
CAATTAGTGTTCTCAATTGCATCCATTAATAAATCTCTCGCCTTTTTAATATCCTCCAATACCCTATCCTTTTCCTCTTCCATGATACTATCTATGCAAAATCATTATTTAAATGTTATGTTATCAATGAATTTCTTCCTTGCTTTTTTTAATTTTTTATGATATCTCTCTAGTTCTTCAATAATATCTTTGTATTCATTTTCCTCGTCTTTAACATTCACTATATCAATAAAAAATATATCCCTATCTTTTAACATAAAAACCGCCCTTAAATTCCCTTCCCTCAAAAAGATAACTATAAGGACATAGCCTTTCATCTATTTTTTTAATTACCTCTAAACCATCATTATTAAGTTTAACAAATTTATTCAATGTATCCATTACCTTATTTTTATCCATTCTCCTTGCTCCTGGGTCATCAGAACTGAACATATAATCTGCAAGTGGCTGTAATGATAGTAGTAAATCACCGTTAAATAATAATTGATATTTAATATCTTTTAAAACCTTACACATATCAAATTTTTGAACATAATCTATATCAACCATATTAATCACCCCGTTTAGAACATTCACTGGCTAACATAAAATAAGCGTCTAGATAATAATCTATATATTGCCTTTGAAAAACTTTTACAACTGATTTTATGTCATCAGGAATTTTTTTCCCTGTTGCGTTCTCATACATATTAATAATGCCAATTTAAGCTATTAATGAAACCCTTAAGCCTCTTTATGTTTGCTGAAAAATAATTAACGTTATGGCAAAATACTTGAGACGGATATGCCTTTTTAAGTTCAACTCCATCCATAAAAAAAAATAAGAAAAAGAGATATTTAAAATTTGTGGGAGAAGGCTTAATGGACCTTCTCGAATCCCTTCTTGTATTTGTCCCTCGCTGCGGATATTGCACTATTGAACTGCTCTGGAGTTACTGCCTCAACACCGCTCCTCCAATTAGAGCAAACCTCAGAGAGTGGTCTTCCAAGAAATTCCGAGAATCCCTTGCAATAGTCTCCCCTGAGAGTATTCTCCTTCCACTTTGCTCCTTTATTGCTGGTCTTTCTCTCCCACTTGCTAGCCGCATAATCTAGGGTCTTCACCATCTTATATCACCATTTACCCTTATACATGTACCCATATATAAAGAGTTGTCTGCTACGATATTTATTTTTCAAGAAACTCTAACATCTCGTTTAACCATTTTTCTTTCTTATTTTTTATAGATTCCTCAAATTTTTTTGCAGATAAATTTTTTACTGTCTCTTCATAAGCCTTACATAATTCATGGGGTGTATAGCCGAGGAACTCGGTCATACTCTTACAATATTTTTCAACGGATTTCTCAATCTTCTGTTTCCACTCATTACTTCTGCTCAGTACTGCGAGTTGCCACTCCTCGCTTGCTTCCTTTAGTCTTTTGTGATCCGCCATTATTTGCCACCTCGTATAAATTCGTAATATCTTCGTTTGCAAGTTCTTTAAGAGGCTTTATTATGTTAATAAGGCTTTCAGAGGTGATTATGAAGAATCCTAGGGTTGCCCATCTTATTACTTCAGAGACACTCATGCCAGCTCTTTTTGCAAATTCACGTAAAGTATCATATTCCTCCTTTGTAAATCTTACTGTAAGTTTTTCGGTAAGATAATACCTATCCTCTGTCATAAATTACTCCACTTCATATTTATGATCTTCCATCTGCATTATTTGTTTTGCCTTTTCCACATCATTTTTATCATATTTTTCGTGCAATTTATTTGTTAATGTATTTATGTCTATTTTCATATGGTAATAATCATCCCATATTTCAAGGCAATCCCTTTCGTCCTTGTTTGTAATTATTGCCAATATTTTGCAGAATTTATTTACAGCACTATTGATCTGTTCATTGTCTATCATATCAGTCCTCCTCCAATTTTTGGTGCATACATATTAATCTATCTTCCAATGTCTTGATCTTCTTTCCATCAAAAGTCTTACCAATCTTGCATTTTTCACTTGCCTCTATGAATTTATCAACATGTTCAGGTATTTTTGTTCCCTCCTCAACTACAGTAGTTTCTGGTTTGCAATATTTCTTTACTTGGTCCTGACTTAATGCACCTATGATGCCTTTAGCCCAGCATAAATTTTTACCAGTAGGCAATGGAACACATTTGCATTCCCCTCTTTCAGCCTTTTCCTCATTATATACAATGCCATCAAGTGCGAGTTGAATTACCAATTCACTTGGCGAAATGCTTGCTATTTCGCCACCGCTTGACCTTATATTAGGATTTGATATATTAATATCTATAGTATCTTTTTGTATAGATTGTTTTAATGACGCAATCTTCTGCTCTAAATTTTTGAACTTATAATCGAGCCAGCTGTCAATATCCATGGTTATAGTTATTATGTTTTAATTATTTAAACTTTGTTCATATTGTATAGCCTTGCATAATCATCCATTCTTCAAAAACATTCCACGAGAGTAGCCCATAACCGTAGTCGTTTGTCTTATTATTTCCGTATACTGATGTTAGCATATTAAAAACATCATTAAGGGTCATATATTTTTGTGTCTGTTTGAAATAAGCCTGATCCATTAGTGCTATGAGTCCAGCGGCAACTGGTGTGCTCATGCTTGTTCCCGCAAGTGCCTGCATATTATGGACATAGTGAGTATATGCTGCGGATAATACTCCAGTAATTGCACTGTCAGTTATTGTTGTTGGTGTAACAACGTCAGGCTTTGTTGCCCCCCAATTTGTTGGACCCCTTGACGAGAAGTCTGACACATAACCAGCAGGTCCAAATGGCTTCGGGTTTGATACAGCATTTGTTGCCCCTACTGTGAGCACATTAGGCAGATCACCAGGGTCATCAATGGTGTTTGGGTTCGGTCCTGAATTGCCAGCCGCCTGGACTGGAATAATGCCTGCTTTTACAATTGTATCATATGCGGAGTAGAATACACTATCCTGCGGGTTGTTTAGACCTGATGCACTCCCACCCCAAGAACATGAGATGATATTCACTCCGTCTTCGAGAGCCATATGGAGCCCCTTCAACAGCATAGAGTTTGACCCAGTGCCTATCACAAAGCCAAGTGCTTTTATGCTGAATAGAGTGGTCCCTGGTGCAACGCCCTCATTGACCACTGGCTTTTGGTTAATCATAGTAAATGTGTTATCAACCACCCTGCGACCCGCAATTGCAGAGGTACACCATTCGCCGTGCCCGTTTGCATCAGTAAATACGCCTGGGATGACAGTCTGTTTTATTATTTTCCCTGCAGTCATCGAATTCATATAGGTCCCGCCAGTGTCTATAACAGCAACAGATGTATTCACACCCGTATATCCTTTAGCATTCGCAATATCTGCCCCTATCAGTTTTTTTACCCATTCCATGCTTGTAAAATACATATACCTGCCAGATACAGAACCTCCCTTTAATGTAGGTCTATTAAACCCAATGGGTGCATAGAATGTACCATCTGGCGGGACTGTAGGGAACAACTGTTTAACAAATACCAAGTTGTCTGGGAATATTGCCTCAACGCCAGGATCATTCTTTAGGTCTTCGATGTCTGGACCAGATACGACGGTAGTTATCTGGTTGAACTTTTTCAATATTGAAAATCCATAAAACCCCTGTTCAGATACTATTGGCTTATATGCAGTAAGGTCAAGATTATTCATAATAAAGTTCCCAACCTCTTCTGTATGTTCTGGGTAGGTCTGTACAATTATAGGGGTTGCGGGTCTGACATAGTCCGAGTTCTTTAAATAAGACCTTGCCATAGATAGTAATTATGAAAACTATAATATAAAGTTTTAGAATGATTGGTCATAGTTATGTGAGGCTTTTAGAAACAGTAAAAGGATCAACCTTTATGGCGGATATGTTGCTCCATACTGTGAAGCAATACTGAATACTTTAGCCATAATATCGTCTATACGATTTTTAATTTCCTTTGTTCTAGCCATATGTTCCCTTATCGTCTCACGTATTTCTGGGTATTCAGATTCGCAGTAAAATTCGTCATTAATTCTTATAACAAGGTCATCAATATCTTTGTTAGTTAGTTCAACAGTACCAGTTTTAGCAATCGTATCCATCATAATAATTTTTGCATTTGTCTTATCCAAATGTTCTGTGCGGAGTCTTTCTAGTTCATTATCCGCTTTTTCCAAGTAATATCCAGAAATTACTTTAATTCCATCACTTATGTTAAGTAAATCTGGTAAAATATTACAAATTGACCTTTTGTTTATGCCATACTCCTCTTTGGCAATCATAATTAGTCATTAACATACAAATATATAAAGTTTTACTGGCGGTATTTATTTAAGTCCAATCCTTTTGATTTAGCAAAATAATTTATTTGCCCAATAAGACTAATTACATTGTCAGTAATAATTTTTGTTGTTTATTTTTTTTTCTTTATTTTTTTAGATATATTTGG
>WSBC01000011.1 GCA_009758405.1 Methanobacteriota archaeon | reverse complement strand
TGTCTTGTTATATGGCCATGATAAATTATGTCTGATGATTGCCTTGTTGTGGGATTTAATCCTGCATACGATACTAGCTTTCTTGAATTGCTGAACCTGTTTATGTCTCCTATTTCTGAATATATTATTAATGCTGAAAATAATCCTATCCCTGGTATTGTCATTAATAACTTTACTTCTTCTATATCCGAATATTTTTGTATTTCATTTTCTATAATTTTTATCTCTTTTTCAATATCCTCAAGTGAATTCAAATAAATGTTAATCCTGAAATTATTCAATGTTCTAAGAAAATGTCTACCTTCTAATGTGAATAAATTTCCATCATAATCAATCTTTAATCTCTTTAATTCCATATAAATCCTGTTTTTAAAACCAGTAGATACCCTTTTTAAATTAATTCTAGTTCTTACAATCCTTCTTATTTCCCTAATCTTTTTATCAGGTACATAAGATTCTGGTACCCAGTTATTCTTTAATAGCCTGGCAAGGATCTCTGAATCAATCTTATCATTTTTAATCCTTGATTCCGCAATTAATTTAACCTTTAATGGGTTAGCTAGTTTTACTTTAAATCCTTTGGATTCAATTGTATCATATATTGGTTCGTAAAATCCAGTTGAGTCCATTACAAATAAATCTCCATCTTCAAAGTTCCTAAGAAATTCTATGATATATTCTATATCATTTACTATTTTTCCTCTCATTTTCACATTTCTATCATCAGACAAAACAGTATAGACTATGTTCTCTGTATGTATATCTAAACCCACATAATTCATTCTCTCACCTCTATATAATCTCAAAACAAAAATGAAGGAAATGTTTTAAAGATTTTATCCTCTTAACATTTCATCATATTGCTTGCTCATAATATTAAATTCTGCAGGATTGCTAAAAATGAAGAAGGTACCAGTTGCTACAACAATCCAAGGACTTGTTTATAAAATACCAGTTTCATTCATTAGAAGAATTAATATCATACATTTCTAAAATATTATTTGGAAATAAAACTGTAAACATAGCAGGCGATTCAACAGGCATAGGAACAATGAAATATGATAGGTGGTTGACATTGAAAACCACAGGTAAGAGGAGAGATTTTATTAAATTGCATAGAATTATATCAACAGATCCAGGATTTCCAGTATTTTTATCAGCTAAGGTAACAGAAGGAACGAGGCATGATTCTCCAGTATTTGTATCACTTCTAAAGGGAAGAAGTAGGAAAATAAAGCTAGAGAATGTAGTTCTTGATTCAGGATATTTATCAAGAGAGAATATAGATATTATCAAAATGGAAGGTGGAATACCAATAGTAAAAGGAAAAAGGAATGTAAGAAGTAGGAGCAAAGGATCAATTGCGTGAAAAAAGATGAGAAAATTTCAGATAGAGAATAAAGAGGAATTCAGGGAGCTCTATGCAAGAAGGAATGTAATAGAAGGAGTATTTAGAGCATTTAAAAAAGGTTTACTGAAATGGTGAAATCAAAAATAATGCATAACAAGAAAATAGAAGTATTATCGAGGGTATTAGTATGGAATATAATAGCATGGGCATACAATTATCCTGAATAAAATAAAGAAATATCACATAAAGATAACGAATTAAGAATTAGAGGATTTTATCAAAATTAAAAAATGTATAAAAATAACCCCTCATGAGGTGTTTATAAGTTCAAGATAAAATTTTATTTTGTCTTATGAATTTTAAAATATTATCATTTTTCGGTCATACTCAGTAGAATTCTTCCAAAATATCTTTTTTTATTTCAACATTCTTTTCTGTTAAAGACCCTTGCTTTAATACAGGATCTATATCATTATATGTTGGTCTTTCAACCTTATAAAATATGCCTATTGGTATTTTATCACCAGATTCGGTTGCAAGTTTATATGCATTATCAAAGTTAGTCATATCATTTCCCTGTAATTTATATACTCTCTCCTTATAATATTCATACGTAGCGATTTTATTCCAAGTAACGCAAGGGCTTAAAACATCTATCAATGCAAATCCTTTGTGTTTTAAAGCTTCAACAATCAAATACTGGAGGTGTTTTATTTCACCCGAATATCCCCTTGCCACGAATGTTGCGCCTGCTGTGAGAGCAAGCGTTAATGGATTTACAGGGATCTCTAATGATCCTTCTGGTGGTGGTGTTGTTTTAGATACAAAACCCAATGGTGCTGTAGGTGAGGCCTGACCTGTTGTTAATCCAAAAACCTCGTTATCTGAAACTATGTACTTTACATCTACATTTCTTTTTGCTGTATGGTAAAGATGCTTAAGGCCTTCATAATAACCATCACCGTCACCACCATAGGCAATTACTGTTAACTTGGAATTCGCAAACTTAATCCCAGAAGCTACAGGCAAAGGTCTACCGTGCAAACCATGAAAACCGTATGCCCTTATATATTCTGGCATATTACTTGAGCAGCCTATGCCACTTACAATTACTACATTGTGTGGTTCTATTCCAAGTTCAACAAGTGCACCTTTGATTGCCGTCCACTGGGAAAAATTACCACATCCAGGGCACCAGTCTGGCTTAACATGATACTCATAATCCTTCAATGTGACCATTTTTATACGCCCCCAATTTTTTTAAATTCATTTACAATCTCATTAGGATAGAATGCTTCACCATTGTACTTATTTATTTTCAACGTATCCAAACCTGTAAACATTTTTATAAGGCTTGAAAGTTGACCTGAATAATTATTTTCAACAACTATTATCTTTTTACCCCTTGTTTTTGTAATGAAATCCTCTGTATTAAATGGAAATACGTATTTTACCTCCAGTACACCAACCTTTACACCTCTTTCTCTTAAAATATCAACTGCTTCTTCTATAACACCCTTTGTTGACCCCCACTGAACTAATACGATTTCTGCATCTTCTAATCTGTAAGTTTTGAAAGGTGGTAAGTTCTTTTTCAATGTTTCAAGTTTTCTCATTCTTTTTTCAACAGACAATTTTCTCTTTATTGGGTCTGTAATGATATCGCTAACAACATCACCCCTTTCATTATGCTCATCACTATCTTCATTATGCATTAGTCCTTTCATTCCTGGAAATGCCCTTGGGGAGATGCCATCTTCTGTATATTCATACCTGAGAAAATTTTCAGTGTTTTCTTTTGCGATCAAGCTTCTGTCAATTTTAAATTCCAGGCTTATATCGTCCAAAGATTCGATTCTTTCAGAGAGATATAGGTCTGATACAACTATTACTGGCATTTGATATTTATCAGCAAGGTTTAATGCCTCTCTTGTGTAGTAATAGGCTTCTTCCACATCCCCTGGTGCTATTACTGCCCGGGGGTAATCACCATGTGATGAATTTATGATCATCATTAGATCTCCCTGTTCTGTTTTTGTTGGTAATCCAGTACTTGGACCAGCTCTCTGGGATTCATAGATGACAACAGGTATCTCTAACATTGCTGCAAGACCAATTCCCTCATGCATTAAATCATAACCGCCACCGGAGCTTCCTGTCATTGCTCTAATACCAGCATAATTCATACCAATAACTGTATTTATTGCGGATATTTCATCCTCAGGCACTTTAATGAATATGTTTAGCTCCTTTGAATGCGATGCTAACCAGTGTAATGTTGATGATGCTGGCGTCATCGGATACGCAATATATGCTTTTATGCCACCAACCGCTGCACCCAAACCAACCGCCTCACCACCTCCCATCAAAAGTTTCTTTTTGCCATTTCTAGGCAAAGTCCCAAATTTTTCAAAATTGGACTTATAATAATTGTATCCCTGTCTTGCAGCTTCTATATTTTCATCTGAACTTTTACCTTTAAATACGGTTTCTATAGCAGAAACTAAGATTTCAATATCCAAGTCTAATGCAGCAATGACCATTCCAAGAGCTACAGTATTTTTCAATAATGGATTTTTGCTTATTTTTGAAGATATTGATGACAATGGAGAAGGCAAATACTTAACAAAATCTCTTTTCTCATAATTTTTGATGGATTCATCGAATATAGCTATCCCTTTTAGATATGATGCACCCCCCTCGTTAATATTTGGATTTGTGTGTCTGTTGAGGGAATCCTCATTCAAAGCAACAAGAATGTCAAGGTCATCACCTTGGTCTTTAACCTTTTTATCTGAAACTCTGATCTGGTACCAACTATTTCCACCTCTTATCAAATCTTGGTAATAATTATATCCAAATACATGTAATCCGTGCCTTGTGAATGTTTTTGCAAGCAAAATACCAGAAGATTGAACACCATCTCCGGCAGCTCCACCTATTCTAATTACAAAATCATTTTTCATATTTATCATATATTTTATTTCATAAGTATCGTATATAAAAATATTTTTTATTATCCAGTATCTCCGAATAAACTAAAGATTTAAGAGTCACTTTTCTATTAATTTCTGATAGGAGGGAAAAAGGAAAATGGGCCCGTAAATCATAAACTCAATAACTGTTTATGATCTAATTTTCCTTTTTCTCTACTCGTTATCCCCCATCTTTGAACAGGTTTCACTTAGCTCTATTATAAATCTCTTAAAGCTCATCTCCTTTGAGAAATACAGATACCATATTGCCTCCAGAACCTGCTCATACACAAACAGAAAATACCTTACATTTA
>WSBC01000016.1 GCA_009758405.1 Methanobacteriota archaeon | reverse complement strand
ATAAATATATCGAAAAGGGGTCGGACATGGCTGAAACGATCCCAGCCCAATGAAGGGCTAAAAGGACCATCAAGTGAAGCAATGATCCAGTCAAAAGATGGGGAGCAGATGATGGTAAGTAGGATCCCCAGATAGGATTTCTACAAAGCCGTATTTTCTATTAATAATCAATCCCAGACCTGGCTCTTATTCCCCTTTGGTAAGGATGCTTGATCTCCATCATTTCAGTAACATAGTCTGCAATATCTAAAAGCTCTCTAGGTGCATACCTTCCAGTTAAAATTATTTCAACATTTTTTGGCCTTTCTAGTAAAATATTTTTAATTTCATCAATGGAAACAAGATCAAAATGCATTGCTGTTATTATTTCATCCAATATAACTACATCGTATTTACCAGATTTTATCACACCTTTTATTTTATCTAAGCCTTTTTTTATCAGCCTGACATAATCCTGAGGCGGATTTCCAGGTTCAAAAACAACAACTCCCTTCAACTTATCCTTAATTGAGGGATCCTTTGATATAAAGTATGGTTTGCCTAAGTATTTTTCTTCAATATTTTTTATATCTTTTAAAATTATTGATTCCCCATACCTTTTTGATTTCATAAAATGCATGATGTATACATTTAGACCCCTCCCAGCTGCCCTTATTGCGAGACCAATTGCTGCTGTAGTTTTTCCTTTACCATTCCCTGTATATATATGAACAAGACCTTGCCTAGGCATCAGTATATCACCGGCTCTATATATTCTCCCCATATCTCCTTTAGGGAAATAACTATTTCACCTAGCGTAGCCCTGGAACGTATAGCATCAATTATATATGGCATTAAATTTTTTTCGTCCGCATTCCTTTGAAGGGATCTCAAGGAATCATTGACCTTCAATGGATCCCTGTTTTCTTTATATCTTTTTAATCTTGAGAGATGCCTTTCCTCCAGCTCGTCAGGGACCTTCAAAATTGGTATTTCAAGTCTCTCTTCTATCTTATATTTATTTACGCCTACGAGTACCCTTTTCATATCCTCTAGATCCTTTTGATACCTGTATGCCGACTCTGCTATCTCTCTCTGGAAAAACCCAGACCTTATACCCTTTATCACACCGCCTATGCCTTCAATTTTTTCAAAATATCTATAAACCTCCTCCTCTATCTTATCTGTAAGCCATTCAACATAATAAGATCCAGCCAATGGATCCACAGTATTAGGGATTCCCGATTCTTCCCCGATTATCTGTTGTGTTCTTAGGGCTATCATTACAGCCTTTTCGGATGGCAGCGCCCATGCCTCGTCCATACTATTTGTATGAAGACTCTGTGTACCTCCTAGTACAGCTGCCATCGCCTCAATGGTTGTCCTTATTATATTATTTTCTGGCTGTTGTGCTGTAAGGCTTACACCTGCCGTCTGTGTATGAAACCTCAGCCAAAGAGATCTTTCCTTCTTTGGATTAAATCTTCTTTTCATTTCCTTTGCCCATATTCTTCTTGCAGCCCTAAACTTTGCAATTTCTTCAAAAAAATCAATATGTGCATCAAAAAAGAAACTTAGTCTAGGCGCAAAATCATCAACATCTAGACCTCTTTCAACCGCCTTTTCAACATATGTTAGACCGTTTGCAAGTGTAAAAGCTAGTTCCTGGACAGCTGTGGCACCTGCCTCTCTTATATGATATCCGCTTATACTGATTGGATTCCACAATGGAAGTTCCTTCGATCCAAATTCAATTGTATCAATAACTAGCTTTAGGGATGGTTCTGGAGGAAAGATGAATGATTTCTGTGCCATATATTCCTTAAGTATGTCGTTCTGTATTGTCCCCCTAAGGTCGCACCATTTTGCACCCTGTGATTCGCCAGTAAGTATATAAAAAGCCCATATCATAGCAGCAGGACCATTTATTGTCATTGAAGTGGAAATGTCCTTCAAAGGTATACCATCAAACATCAACTGCATATCTTCCAGTGTATTTATTGCCACCCCCGCCTTGCCAAATTCACCTCTTGTAAGTGGATTGTCAGCATCAAGACCCAGAAGTGTAGGGTAATCAAATGCAATGCTTAATCCTGTTTCACCGTGCTCAAGAAGATATTTTAACCTTCTGTTTGTTTCAATCGCATCTCCAAATCCAGAAAATTCCCTGAATGTCCATAATCTGGATCTGTACATTGTGGGATGTATTCCCCTTGTAAATGGATATTCCCCAGGGTATCCCAATTTTTCAAAATAGTCAAAATCCTTAAGATCTAATGGAGAATAGAATCTTTTTATTTCTATCCCTGAAAGAGTTCTGAATTCACCCTTTTCTGGAAGGACCTCTAGTGACCTCTTAAGGACCTTCTCCTCCCATTCCTTCAACTTTTCTATATATCTCTCTTCCTTTTCCATAATTCACACCCATCTCCAACATTATTTCATCAATTATTCTTGAAATATCCTTACCATCCTTTATTTGATTTATGTATTTTTCTATATTTTCGTTGTACATTATATTCTCTATCCTTTCCAATGCATACTGTTTTATTGTATAAAGCATCCTTTCCATTATTTTTTTATTTTTAATACCCTTTTCAATTATAAAATTTTTATGCTCATCTAGTGCCCTTATTATTTCATCTATCCCCTGATTTGTCACAGCTACACTTTTCATTATTTTTGGAATCCAGCCATCCTTTCTTTCCTTTAATATTAATGTCATTTCCTTAATCTTTTCATCTGCAGCACCCTGATCCGCCTTGTTAACAACAAAAATATCACCTATCTCCAGTTGTCCTGCCTTTATCACCTGTACCTCATCACCCAGTGTAGGTACAAGAACAACCATAATAGTGGTGGCAATATTCATTACATCAACTTCATCCTGGCCTGTTCCCACAGTCTCCAAAAAAATAAGATCAAAGCCTGCAGCATCAAGGATGTTTATCACATCAGGGGTATGGTAACTCATTCCCCCGAGCTTTCCCCCCGTGGATATGCTCCTGATGAAAACATTATCGAATCTATTCAACTCTTTCATCCTTATCCTATCACCCAAGACAGCTCCACCAGAAAATGGGCTTGTTGGATCTATCCCAATTATCGCTATTTTTTTACCCTCCTTTGCCATTTTATAAGCAATCTTTGAGATTAATGTGGATTTTCCACTCCCTGGGACTCCCGTTACACCAATTACATCTATCCCCCTTATCCTTCTTAGCGCCTCCGTTGCAATTAAAGTATTCCCATTTTCCACTTCGGATATTGCCTTTGCAATCTTTTTCCTGTCAGACATGATTTCATCTATGTTCATTTTATTCTCCTTACATTATTTTTTATAAATTCCGATATCTCTTTTATACTTGTTCCAGGATTAAAAATTGCATTGACACCCATTTCAATAAGTTTTTTCTTATCATCCTCCGGCACTATTCCTCCGCCTATTAGGAGTACATCATCAAGACCATTTTCCTTCATTAATTCTAGTACCCTCCTAAAGTGGTACATATGTGCTCCAGATAATATACTTAACCCTATAACATCCACATCCTCTTCAATTGCACTCCTTATTATATCCTCCGCAGTCTGGTGTATGCCAGTATAAATTACCTCGAATCCCTCATCCATAAGGGATCTAGCTAGAACCTTTGCGCCTCTATCATGTCCGTCCAGACCAGGTTTTGCTATCAGAATTCTGATCTTTCTCATATAAATCACTTCAATATCTCTCTTGCTATTACAAGCTTCTGTATTTCAGAAGTACCCTCGTATATTTCTGTTATCTTTGCATCCCTATAATACCTCTCCACGTCAAAGTCCTCAATAAAACCGTATCCACCATGGACCTGCACTGCAAACCTCGATGCCTCCATTGCAGCATTACTTGCAAAATACTTTGCCATGCTTGCCTCTTTTATTAGAGGAAGACCCTTATCTGCACGTTGTGCAGCATCATATACAAGTAGTCTTGCAGCCTCTATCTTTGTTGCAATTTCAGAGAGTTGAAACTGAAGTCCTTGAAATTCTGCAATCTTTTTTCCGAATGCCTCCCTTTGTTTCATATAATCTATACTTTTTTCAAGGGAGGCCTGGGCAATTCCAAGGGCCTGGGCACCTATCCCTATTCTTCCCATATTAAGTGTGTTCATGGCAATATAAAAACCCTTACCTATATCCCCCAAAATATTCTCCTCAGGAACATGAACATTTTCAAAAACAAGCTCTGCAGTGCTTGATCCCCTTACCCCAAGTTTCTTATAGTCCTCACCGACCTTAAATCCATCATAATTCCTTTCAACAATAAATGCTGTTATACCCTCATGTCTTTTCATACCTTTTGATGTTCTAGCAAAAACAATAAACACACTAGCATGGTTTGCATTTGTAATAAAAAATTTACTACCATTTAATACATATTCATCACCCACCTTTTCTGCCTTAAGCTGAACGTTGGCTGCATCCGAGCCTGCTTGAGGTTCAGTGAGTGCATAAGCCCCTATATATTCTGCCGAACATAATTTTGGCAGGTACTTTTTCTTTAAATATTCTGTACCGTAAGTAAATATTGGATATTCCACAAGACCATTCTGTACATCCATGGCAACAGAAACCGATGGTGATACTCTCGCAAGCTCTTCGAGAATGATTACATAACTCAATGTATCAAAACCTGAGCCACCATATTCTGGAGGTATAATTACACCTGTAAATCCGATTTTACCAAGTTCTTGATAAAGTTCTTTAGGTATTGTATCCTTTTCTATTCTTTTATTTATTGGTACTATATGTTTTTCACCAAAATTTCTCGCAAGATTCCTTATGAGTTGATGCTCTTCACCGAGTAGCAAAAAACTCACCTATATGTGAATGAAATTCATTTAATAAGTTTTTTTCTTTTCCCAATTTTTTATGAAAAAAATATAATTTTTAAAAAAATTGTTTATAAAAATCATAAAGACCTAGATCCTTTAATCTATCCAAGCTTGGCATACCTGTCTTTTTATCCCAACCCATTGCATCAAAATACTCACCCACCAAAGAATTCACATCAATTGTAACATCTTTTAATGGGCCCTCTCTTTGAGGCGGTATTCCTGCAGCCCTACTTGGAAGAGTAAATTCATCAGGTAATATCCCTTCCCTGAGATTAAAGAGATGCCTCAACTGCTGTATTCTTTCTCCAGTTCTTAAAAGTTCTTCAGATGTCATCTCCCATCCTGTTACTGCATTCAATATTTCGTGGTAAGGTAATGGTGAAAATGTATCTGAGAATAGACAAAAGCCAAGAGCGTTTCCTACCTGAGTTTGATTGCTTATAATTGCGTGGTATCTGCCCTTACCTGTATATTTGTATTTTTCTATTCTTTCAAACTTTACATTTATTGGGAAGAGTGGAACTGGGGTATGTCCCTCTGAGAAGCCTATACCACCTGCTGTATGCCTACCTGGGGTAGGATCAGCTACGTATGTAGTAGCAAGGCTTGGAAGATATTTTGGATCATGTGCAGGAAGTTCCTGACCATGAACATGTACAGCAATTTCCTGGGGGGTACCTAATATCTCAGAGGCCCTCATCACACCCATATTGAGTATCCTGGCGATGCCCTTATTTTTTATTAGAAAATTCACCATATTTACCACCGCATCACCATCACCCCATTTTAATTCAAACCCTAGATCCTCCTTTTTGATTAAACCAATTTCATAGCATTCCATTGTAAATGCTATTACTGCTCCGAGAGAAATAACATCATATCCATGCCTGTTTGCGAGTTCAAAGGAATATTCTATGGAATCAAGATCTCCATTTAAGAGCAGTCCACCAAACATTCCTGCACCCTCATACTCGAGCCTGTGTCCATTTATTTGACCAAACCTTGTCTCCTTTTTTATTATCGCACCACAAGCCACAGGACAGGATGCACAACCATAGCTCCTTATATTGCTTTTTATTACTTCATCACCGCTTATTGCCTTTGCCTTTTCTTCACCGAAGTCTATTATCCCTATACCCTTCCAGTTCTTTATAGGGGTATCTCCAGAAAGATGCGAAAAATCATTCCCTCCCACTGTACCATACTTATGCAATCTTTCAGCAGACTTATTTTTATTGGGATTCATCTTTTCAAGAAGTGCCCTATTTATTTCCATCAGTTTTTGTTTGTTGAATATCTCAACATCCCTTTTACCAATGGCCACAAGCGCCTTAAGCTTTTTAGAACCCATCACCGCCCCTAATCCAGACCTGCCAAGGGCCCTACCTCTATCGGTAATAATTGCTGATATTAGAGATTTATTTTCACCAGCCTCACCAATAACTAAAATTTGTGAACCTTTATATTCATCCCTCAGAAAATTTTCAGCATCAAGGGCACTTTTCCCCCATATTTTTCCCGCATCCAATATTTCAATATTCTTGTTCATTAGAATGTAAACAGGATCCTTAGATCTCCCTTTTATAAAAATACCATCATATCCAGTTCTTTTCAATTCAGGGCCTATAAATCCACCAACGTTGGAATCTCCCCAAGTATATGTTAGAGGTGATTTAGATGCAGCCATCATCCTTCCTGCCATCGGAACATTTGTACCATTAAGCAACCCTGGTAGAAATGCCAAATAATTAGAGACACCAAGAGGATCGACTCCAGGTGGCTGATTTTTGTAAATATACCAAACACCAAGACCATAGCCTCCTAGAAAATCCCTGTAAACCTGGTCCTCAACATCAATTTCTTTTATTTTTCCTGAGGAAAGATCAATATCCAGGATTTTTCCGAAATAACCAAACATAAGATAACATTATATCAATTATGATAAAATTTTTACTTATGTTTTCTTATGCATATCTATGGATTTAATTCATATATCTGGGGGTACATACTTTGTTCCTGGTGGAACTTCAATTGGTGTTCACATTGAAGATAATGAATGCTATTTAATTGATACAGGGATTGATGAGAATCAAATAAGAAAGGTTTATAATTACCTCAAGGAAAAGGGTATATCCATAGCAGGGGTTATAAATACACACTCTCATGCGGATCACACAGGTGGCAATAAATTCCTGGAAAAAAAGGGCGTGAATAATTTTTATGCAAGCAAAATGGAAGGTATTTTTATTAATTACCCAATTTTGCTTACTTCCTTTATGTTTGGTTCAATTCCACCAAAATTTATGATGACAAAAATGCTAATGCCTGAAGCCATAGAAAAAACCGTAATTAACGAGTTTCCGGAGAAATTCAAAATTCTAGATCTTCCGGGTCATTCCTGGGGTATGGTGGGAATAGTTACTCCTGATAATGTCTTTTTCTGCGCTGACTCAATATATTCTGAAAAAATTGTTGAAAAACATCCCTTGCTCTTCCATATTAAGACTGATTATTTTCTAGATACTATGAAAAAAATAGAAGGTATGAGTTTTGATTATTTTGTACTTTCACATGGAGGAATCAATAGAAATATTTCAAATATTGTTGAGAAAAATATATGGTCTATAGAAAAAATAATTTCATTTATTTTGGAAAACATACCTTCTAAATATGAGGACCTCTATTCAAAACTGCTGGAGGAAATAAAAATAACCAGTGAATGGGAATACTATTTGAATAGGATTCCATTTAATTCAATAATAACACACCTTTCTTCCATTGGAAAAATTAGGATATTATTAAAAGGGAATAATATTTATCTAGATAAGGTATGATCTAAAAATTGATCTTAATAACAATGGATAAACTTTTATGATATTTTTGTTTAAAATTAGTTTCTTTGCCAATATTGAGGGATAATCAATGTCACCATACTTATTTATTATTTCAATTGTTTCTTCATTATCTAAGGAAGAAATAATCCTTAAAATCTCTTTATCATTAAGTACTGAAAATATTTTGTGTATTATATAATCTTTTTTTAGCTCTTCCATCATTTTTTTCAATATTTTTTCGTAATTCAAATTTTTTTTAATTGATTCAAAGAGTATTTCACTTCCCTTTAGACCATAGTAAAGGCCACCTCCTGATGTGGCCTTAACAAAAACAGCAGCGTCTCCTGTTAAAAATATACTTCCTTTATAATGTCTATTTAAATTCCCAATTGGTATTTGACCCGCATTTTTACCTATTACTTCAACACCATTAAACCTGTCCCTTAATAGAGCCTTCAATCTTAACATAGGATTCCTATCATAGGTAGCAAGACCAACAAGTAAATCAGATTCCCTTGGAACAGCCCATGCAAAAAATCCTGAAGAATATTTTCTATCAAGAAAAATATAAACATAATTATCCTCTACAAAATTTTTTTTTAAAATAACCTGAACACCATTAAGAAGATCTACCCTTTCATTTGTTACCATATTTCTTAATAAGCTTCTGGGTCCATCTGCACCTATTACAATATCAAATTTATATTCTCCAGAATTTGTAGAGATTGAAACACCATTACTAATTTCTATTCTTTTTACTCTATTTCCCAGGTATACACTTTCACTCACATTATTGTATAAATTCTTTTCGAAGGCCTTTCTATCAATAACGTATGCGGCAATATCTTTTTTCTCTATTCTTATTGATCTATTTCCTGAAAATATCCTAGCTCCTTTAATCCTATTTAAAATTACATTATTTCCAGATTTATCTACAACGTATTTACTAACAAGACCAGTACAATGCTCAGGAAATCCAACCTCACTGTGTTCCTCAAATACCTGAACATCAAAATCCCTTGATAACAATATTCCTGAATAAAGACCTGCAGGTCCTGCCCCTACTATGCCAATCCTCATTTATCATACCCTCAATATCTCTTTTTTCTCTAAATTCTCACCAAAAATTGGGATTCCAACATTTGTAATTATTGCCAATATCCTTATTTTATTTTCCAGACTACTGTCTATGAGAATTCCGGGGGTAATACTTTCGTTCCTTCCTAAAAGAGTTGATATACCACCAACTATTTTTCTTATAAATATTTCTAGGGAAGGCTCTTCGCCCATCATAACAAAGACTATAGCGGATGTGGACTTGGAAAGATTAACCTCAATTAAGGAATTGTTAATTAATCCCTTTATTGTTTCATCAATGCTATCAATTGTCCCTTCGTTATAAAGAATTGTGGAATATCCACCTTCCATCAATAGCTTCTTTACTTCAGAAAAACTGATATGAAAATTTGATGCATTGAAAAGCATTTCATGGAAGGAAAAGACTATCCAGAATATTAGTTGATCCATGGTAGCGAATGCCTTTTCAATTGGCAAATATCTAGGGGTGATTTTCAATAATCTGTTGTTATCCATAACTATAAGCGTCTTTGAGATTTTTGAAAGTGCTTTAATACCATCTATGGCCCTTCTGTATCTACTTCCTTCAGCCTTAAAGGGTATTGTAACTATATTAATCACAAGAGCACCTGTTTCTAATGCCATTTTTGTTATCTCTATTGTTGCACCTGTACCTGTACCTCCACCAAATCCTGATATTATAAATATGATACCAAACCCCTTGAGGCTATTTTGAATATCTTCCCTTGCCCTATAGGCCGCAGAGGCACCTATTTCAGGAATCCCTCCCGTACCACCGGGGATGTTAATGTATATCTTCTTATCGGACCTAATAGAATTTAAATGACTTAGATCTGTATTAATAGCAATTGTATAGAATCTACCTTCTGAAAAATTAAATATTCTATTTATTGAATTTGTACCTGCCCCCCCAATACCAACAACGCATATTTCCTTGGAATTATTAACAAAATTCATATATCATATACCTTTCATTTTAGCTTTTCTTCTTCCTTTAATTTTTCTCTCAAAAGCTCCTTTATCCTCCTATTTACATAATCTCTGACAGCCATTCTTATTAGATCCTCCCTGTTAACAGCATCCCCACTTTCAATTAGTATTTCTATATTATCAATAACAGTCTTCGGCAATTCTACAGGTATTTTTGAAATATTTGGGGGCGTAAACCTAGATTTTATAAATTCCTGTATTGCCGCCCTAATAACCTCCGACATATTCTTGAATTCACCGCTTTTTACAAGTTCATCAAGTCTTTTATATGCATCCCCAGAAATCCTAATTGTTATTCTAACTGATTCAAGAATATCCTCTTTATCTGACATCTCAAACACCTTTTTTTATATTATGTCTGACATATTTAAGATATGAATCCCTCATATAAATATTTTATCTATTATTTCCCTTATTATTAACAGTAATTAAAAATTACAAAAAATTTATTAAATGAATCACTTTTCTAATTTTTATCAAAATGGTGATATAACATGGCAAGGAATATTGTAGTAGAGGATTTAAAAAGTTTAGCCGTAATGGATAGAGAAATAGAAATAGTTGAAAGAAAGGGTCTGGGTCATCCTGATAGCGTGGCTGATGGTATAGCGGAATCTGTCAGCAGGGCATTGAGCAGATATTATATTGATCATTTTGGAAGAATACTTCATCACAATACGGATGAAACCCAGGTTGTTGGTGGTCAGGCAGCACCCAAGTTTGGCGGTGGGGTTATGCTGGAGCCGATTTATATACTTCTTGTAGGAAGGGCCACCACAAAGGTAAATGGGGAAAGGGGTGAGGAAAGAATTCCGTATAGAACTATAGCAGTCTCCGCAGCAAGGGAATACTTAAAAAAGAATTTTAGAAATCTGAACACTGATGAGGATGTTTTAATTGATTGCAGAATTGGTCAGGGATCCCAAGACCTAAGAGAATTATACGATCCCACAAAACTTTTGGCCAATGATACATCATTTGGTGTAGGTTTCGCACCCTTTACAGAGACTGAAAAACTTACATACGAGACTGAAAGGTATCTAAATGGGGAACTTCACAATAGATATAAAGAAATAGGTGAGGACATAAAGGTGATGGGCTTCAGACAGGGTAAGACAATAAACCTCACTATTGCTCAGGCCTTTGTTGATAAATATATCCCTGATAAGGCACATTATTTAAATGTGAAGGAAGAACTTAAGGAGAAAATACTTGATTACTCTAAAAAATTCACAGAAAAGGACGTTAGGGTTTATATAAACACCGCAGATAATCCCGAAAAAAATCTATTCTATCTTACGGTCACTGGACTATCATTTGAAAATGGAGATGATGGCTCAGTGGGTAGGGGGAACAGGGTTAATGGTCTAATTACACCCTATAGACCTATGAGCATGGAAGCAGCAGCTGGTAAAAACCCTGTTACGCATGTTGGGAAGCTTTACAATATACTTGCATTTAGAATAGCCAATGATATATATGAGGAGGCAAAGGGCGATGTTAAGGAGGTACATGTAAGAATAGTGAGCCAGATAGGAAGAAAGATAGATGATCCACATGTGGCAAGTATTCAGGTGATTCCCTCCCAGGGTGTTAATATTTCAAAGTATGAAAGGGAATTCAAGGATATTGCAGACAGACACTTGGCATCAATAACTAAATTAAAGGAGGAGATTTTGGAAGGGAAGGTGCAGGTATTCTAATTCTCAAGCATCTTCCACATTATATAAGCCGCTTCGCCATTGCTATAATAATTATTTATTAAATTTATTATTATAAATCCTCTTTTTTCGTAAAAAATTATTGCATTTTTATTACTTATCCTAACCTCCAATCTTATAGCTCTTATTCCATTCAATTTACATATTTCTTCAAATTTTTTTAAAAGTAGTGATCCAATCCCCATATTTTGAAAAACATCCATTACAGAAAACATTAATATCCTTGCCTCATAAATCGATTGCCTCGAAGAGGCAATAAATCCTACTATATTTTTCTCATATTCTGCAACGATAAAACCCTCAGGCCATGAATTATAAATGCTATAGAATATTTCATAGGAATAGTTTTCTGTTAGTGTATCCATTGCTATTTTTATTGCCTGTGGAATTTCATCTTGCCTTATCTTCCTTACAATAACCTTACTTGTATTAATTTTTTCATTTTCCATTATTACATATGATAAAAAATTCAAGATATATATTTTTTTGAGGGAGGTTTATGGTAAAATTATTTATTATGGAAGCAATAATGCAATTTAAAGTGTGAAAGATGCTAGGCAGAAAATCACTGTTGCTAACTGTACAGAACATAATAACGGGCCTAATTGGTTATGTAGGTTTATTATTTGTACTCAGATATAGCGGTCTGCAACCATATGGTATATTCACGTTCTCATTATCTTTTGTAGGACTTTTTTCATTTATATTGGATATGGGATTTTCATCCGCAAATATAAAGAGGATATCTGAGGGAATGGAATTTGAGAAGGCAATCACAACCTATTTTATAATAAAGATTATATTAGCAATAATATTCGTTGGCATAGTAATTTTATCAATTGAATTCTGGGAAATATTTTTACACGGGAGTTTCAGAACGATCTATGAAAAATACGATTTTTATCTTTTAATATTTTATTATATTCTTCAGAGCTTTGTAGGGTATTATCAATCAATTTTCAATGCAAAGACTTATGCAGCAATACTTAGTATACCACCATTTATAGAGGCAGTTTTTAGAAATTCTCTTTTAGTAATATCTACACTCTTCATTCTAAAATATATGAAGAGCCCAGATGAGTTCTCTTTAATCTTGGCATTAATTTGGGTAATTTCTTATGCGATATATTTATTTGTTTTCCTGCCATTTGCGAGGGGATGGAAATTTAAAAGACCTACCGGTGAAGATTTTAAAAAATACTACACATTTGCTATACCTGTTTCAATATCCCTAATCCTTGGCTCAATTTCATCAAATATTAGTGTTATTATTATAGAGAGTTTTTTCGGATCCTATTATGTAGGGGCTTATGGTAGCATATTGAAAATAGTTTCATATATTTCTGTGATTACTTCCTCCCTTGGATCTTTAATTCTTCCAACACTTTCATTTTTACATTCAAATGGAAGGGAAAAGGAGTATAAGGATACAATATTTCAATATGAAAGGTATATATCAATAACAGTTTTACCATTGATTATTTTCATGATTATATTTTCAAGGCAGGTTTTAAACCTGTGGACCTCTTTACTTATTCAATTTTCATCAACATTAATTCTATTAACAATAATGGTTTACTTGAATGGACTGAATGCACCATATTCAAATCATTTCAATGCCATAGGGAATCCAAAATATTTAATGTACCTTGGATTTTTATCAACATTGATTATTGTAATTTTTGATATAATTCTAATACCAAAGAGGATCCTTAATTTTCAATTACCAGGATTGGGCATTCTTGGTGCTGCCGTGGCTGCACTCTTATCGTCCATTGTTATTTTTTTAATAATTAGAATAAAGTTAGGCAAAATTTTTGGAGCATATATGGATAGGTCAATACCAAGGCAATTGTTATTTGCTATTATCACAGGTTTATTATTTTATTATTTAAGTGGATCTGGCATCTTTCCATCATTACAATGGTGGGCACTGGTAATCTGGTTAATTTCAATTTATTTAACATTCTTTGCATTGCTCATATTAACAAAATCTCTTAATAATGAAGACATTAAAATTATTAAAGAAACTATCAATCCATCAAAGATGATATCTTATATAAAGGAAGAAATTAGAAATAAGTGATTATTGCTGCTTTGAGATTGTTTGTCTTCCTTTTCTCATAATATGTGCACCAAATATTATAGCCAGGAAAAATCCTTCACTTGCAAGAAATGTCATAGTTGTTATATTTGCAAGAGTGTATATTAGAGCCATGTTATTTATCGTTGAATAGTATTCTCCCTGTGTCATTATCCTTGGAGCAAGTATAATAACATATACAGTTTTATTTTCCATAGTAATGTTTGTTTCATATATTCCTTTTGTAAAATTTTGTACATTTATAGAAAAAGTGGTCACATATGATCCATTTAAATATTTTGATGTTGAATTCATGTAAATGAATGAAAAATAATAGCCTGTAGTGGAATTTTGTTTAAGTATTGTTAATTGAGAAGTTTCATTTTTCGTTGTATAAATGGTAACATTGTAATATTTTGTAGGAAAAGCATTAAACTCTACATTCTTTACAATACTCTGACCCTCAGGAAATGCATGATATTTATCATAAAACGAATTAAATGAGTTGTTTATTATTGGAAAGAAGGCAATGGAAATTAAAGATACTATTACTATCGCAATTGTACCAATTTTTGCTCTTTTTTTGGTTTCCCATATGCCTGTCCTATGGAAGACATAAAAGACAACAATTGGATAAAGTAAAATTAAAGAGCCAAGTAGGTAAATACCTGCAAAAAGGAACGCTATTCCTATTAAGACTAAATAACCTATTATCTTCCAATCCTTGATTTCCATTTTTACCAAACTCTCATTAAATTGACATTATTAAATTTTAGCTTTTTTAAAGTAATCTTACATTTGAAATGTGAAAGATATTATAAATTAAATTATTATTAAAAACTATAAAAAGAATTTTCAATATTAAAGTAATTAAATTTATTTGTTTATAACCTTAATTCCTATTGAAACTTTTTTATCTTCTATCTCCCATTCTTTTAAGTATGGATTTTCAATATTTTCTTTAATTATGGATAATGTTTCATTCTGGATATAATCCTTGAATTTTTTTATTGTCTCTTCTATTTCTTCATCTCCATGTATAAATACCTCAATTCTATCATTATATTCAAGATCCATCTCCTTTCTCATTATTTGTATTCTTCTTACTATCTCCCTTGCCAAACCCTCAAAGTATAGGTCCTTGTCTATCTCTTTACTCAAAAATATATGAATATTCCCTTCAGAAACGTGGACAAAAAGTGGATCTGATTCTTCCTCAATTATTATTGCCTCCTTTGGTATTTCAAAGTTCATTATCTTGATACTATTATTGACAAACTCCTTAGGATCCATTGATGTGATTATTTTTGAAACCTCAGTAAATTTGTCCTTCAGAATAGGGCCAGCTAAAGAGGGATTTAACTTTACCTTAAATTTCAAATACCTTAATTCTGAAGTTAAATCAAGTCTTTTAACATTTAACTCTTCCTTAATAATTTCAGAATTTTCTCCAAGGATTTGTAATGTCTTCTGATCCTCTGTTGATATTACCATTAAATTAAGGGGTTGCCTTACCTTTATGTTTGCAATCTGTCTTGCCCTTCTACCCATTTCAACTATTTTAATCAATAATTCCATCTCTTTTTCAAGATCTGGATTTATCAATCCTTCATCATATTCTGGGTATTTTTCAAGATGTACACTCCTATTTCCAGTCAAATCTTGATATATATAGTCGGCAATAAATGGTGTAAATGGGGCAATAGCCTTTGTAAATTCCTTGAATACAGTATAAAGTGCCCTGTATCCAGAAAGCTTTTCGGGAGTAATCTTTTCTTCCCAGAATCTTCTTCTTGATCTCCTTATATACCAGTTACTCAAATCTTTTATAAAACTTTCAATACATTCAGTCGCTTTGCTTATTTCATATGAATCCATGTTTTTCCTTATACATTTTATTGTTGAATTCAATCTTGATATAATCCATAGGTCAAGTGTGTTAATTATCTCCCCACCATCAAATTTGAAATTGTCAAGGTATGAATTATTTCTATAAAATATGTATGAATTCCACAATGTTTCAATTGTTTTTGATCTATACTCTTTTATAAGATGTTCAGAAACCCTCCTATCCCTCCATGGAGGTATACTATACATATAAAGTCTTATTGCATCTGCTCCTAGACTATCCATCCATGGAAGTGGATCTACCACATCTCCCTTGCTTTTGCTCATTTTTTCACCCTTTTCATTCAAAACTAATCCAAGGGTTAGTACATTTTTGTATGCATTTGAATTGAAAAGTATACCGTTGACAACATGAAGGGTATAAAACCATCCTCTGGTTTGATCTATTCCCTCTGTTATGAAGTCAACTGGGAAAAATTCATCAAAATTATCCCTGTTCTCATAAGGGTAATGGAATTGGGCAAATGTAGAACTCCCTGAATCGAACCACACGTCTATTACATAAGGTTCCCTCTTCATATCCTTTCCACAAACAGGACATTTAACCTTTAGGTCATCTACCCAAGGTCTATGGGGCTCAAAATACTCTGGTTTAGAATCACAATGATTTAAGAGATCATCAAAACTTGAAGGTACAAAATAGTGCCCTTCATCACATTTCCAAATTGGAAGGGGGGTGCCCCAATATCTATCCCTGCTAAGGGCCCAATCTTTAGCCTCAGTCAAAAAGTTCCCAAAACGACCTTCCTTCAAATGATTTGGCATCCAATTTATTTTCATGTTATAGTCTATTAACTTATCTCTCATTGTAGATACCTTTATATACCATGTATCCAAAGGATAGTATAGAAGTGGGGTATTGCATCTCCAGCAAAAAGGATATGTATGCTTTATTTTTTCAGATTTAAATAGCAATCCCTTCTTCTTAAGATATGTTATTATTTCCCTATCTGCCTCTTTAACAAATTTTCCTTTCCAAGGCCCTTCTATAAATTTCCCCTCCCTGTCTACAGGATTGATTATACTTACATTTTCTCTCTTTCCAATTTCAAAATCATCAGCTCCAAATGCGGGTGCTATATGTACAATACCTGTTCCTTCCTCTGTTGAAACAAAATCACCTCCTACCACAAAAAAACCTTTACCTTCATATATTATTTCATCTATAGGCCTTATGTACTTTTTTCCTATCAATTCTTTGCCTTTAATTCTTTTTAATATTTTAGGATTCTGAAATAATTTATTTGCTATTGCCTCTGCAATATAATATTTTTCTCCACTGTCCAAAAGTACGTAATCTATGTCTTCACCCACGGCCAAGAACATGTTTGATGGTAAGGTCCAAGGGGTGGTGGTCCATACAAGAAAGTATGCATCCTCTCCATCTACCTTAAATTTTACATAAATAGATGGATCCTCAGTTTCCTTATATCCCTGGGAAACCTCATGGCTTGATAAAGGAGTTCCGCACCTGGGGCAGTAGGGGACAATCTTATAACTTTTTTCCAATAAACCCAAATCCCACATCCTCTTAAGTGCCCACCAGACACTTTCTATGTATTTATTTTCCATTGTAGAATATGCATTTTCAAGATCAATCCAAAAACCTATCCTCTTTGTCATCAATTCCCATTCTTTCTTATATTTGAAAACATTTTCTTTACATTTTAGATTGAATTCTTTTATACCAAATTTTTCAATCTCTTTTTTTGAATTTATCTTTAATGTCTTTTCCACCTCTAATTCCACGGGAAGACCATGACAATCCCATCCTCCTATCCAAGGAAATACATTTTCACCCTTCATTGCATGATATCGCAGCACAACATCCTTTATTGCTCTTGTAAGGGCATGACCTAAATGGGGTAGTCCATTTGCTGTCGGGGGACCTTCCAAAAATGTAAATTTGTTACCTTTTTTATTTTTCTCTCTTAACTCATAAAAAATTTTCTCTTCTTCCCAGTAATTTAGCACTTTTCTTTCCATTTCAGGGAAATCAATCTTTGATGTAAATTCTAATTTCATAATTTTCTATGGTTTAATATAACATTATAATAAAATTTTTTGCAATGAGTATCACATATATTTTAAATGAAATATAAAATAAATTGATGTTGGAAATTATTAAAAAACTAAAAAAATTAGATTTCATCATTTTCCCCGAAGTATTGATATTCTTCAATATTACATCAATTGTACTATTAAAAATTCTAAAAAATTAATTTCCAATCATAAATTTGAAGAACAATAACTTTATTTTAAAAAAATAAAAAAATGAAGAGATTTATCTTTTGTTGATAGGTAAAAACTGTCTTGGCTCGGGACCCTTGTAAACAGCCCTTGGTCTGATAAGCCTGTGCTGTTCTTCAACATATTCAATGAAATGTGCCTGCCATCCTGTAATCCTAGATAATGCAAAAAGGCCCGTATATATATTATTTTTTAGAGGAAATCCTATGGCCATGTAAACTATACCTGAGTAGAAATCTGTATTTGGATATATGCCCTTTGCACCATATTGTTTTATACCAAGTTCTTCTAGTTTTTTTGCTATCTTAAATAGTTTTTCTGCCTCTTTATTATTTTTAACAAGCTTCTCCGCAAATGACTTGAATATTTTTGCCCTAGGATCATAGGTCTTATAAACCCTATGCCCGAAACCCATAAGCCTCCTGTTACCAGATAATATATTATTTTTGAACCAATTTTCAACATTATTTTCATCCCCAATCTCCGCAAACTGTGCAATTGCAGCCTCGGCTGCACCTCCATGAAGCGGTCCCTTTAATGCTGCAAGGGCAGCAGTCACACCTGAATATATATCGGAGAGGGTAGAAACTGCAACAAGACCTGCTGTAGTACTGGCCGGCACCTCATGATCGGTATATAATATCAAGGCAGCATTCATTGCATCGATTGATTCCTGTGATGGCTCTTTTCCAAATGCCGCCTTCAAAAAGCTTTTTGCAAAGCTATCAGAATGCTCAGGGATCGCTGGCTCCATACCCATAAAATGTCTATATACATTTACTGTTATTCCTGCCATCCTACCAATTGATAATGCGGCCAATTCTCTATTTGTCTCTTTATTCCACTTGAATTTTGTCTCGGCTGCTGCAAGAGAAGCGAAGGCGGTCATCTGCATTGCAACGGAGTCAGATTCCTTTGGTAATTTCCTTATTGTTTCAATTATGTACCCTGGTACATTATAACCCTTTTCAACATTTTCTCTGAATTTTTCCAGTTTTTCTTTGTTAGGTAACTCACCATAAAGGAAAAGGTATTGAATCTCTTCCACCTTTGCACCACTATTAATAATATCCTCGATAGAATAGCCCCCATACCTTAGGATGCCCTTTTCACCATCTATGGTAGTAAGTCTTGTCCATTTAATATTTACGTCCTCTAATCCTCTGCTTATTTCCTCACTTTCTGGCATAAAATCACCATGTTATGTTAATACATTTCGACTAATAAACTCTTCTAAAAATTAATCTAAAATGTCTTCCAAAAGTGTGATGAAGGGCTCTTCTGTTGATAACTTTATCCTTGCATTGAGAGGTATTATCATCTGATCTGTACCATGTCCAAAGGGTAGGCCATAAATGGCAGGTTTTTTCATATTACTCACATAATAGTAAATGACCTCTTGAAGTGATGGTGTGGGACCCTCATCAACAGGTATCTGTGTAAAATCACCAAAAGCAAGACCCTTAACTCTATATAGAATCTTTGTAAGCCAAAGTTCTGCCATATATCTGTCAATATCATATATACTAGTGGCCACATCCTCCAAAAAAAGAATCCTATCGTGGGCCTTTAACTGATATTCTGTACCTATTAGGGACGTAACAAGAGAGAAGTTCGTTCCTGCACTTTTTCCTTCAGCATTACCCTCCACAAGGATACCAACAATTCTTGTTATTTGTGATGTAAGATCCGTGGTTTCACCTGCAAGAAAATCCATCATAAATTTTAAAAAAGGTTCTGGTATAGTTTCATAATCCACCGCCGGCATTGGACCATGAAAAGTAATCAAATCTGCCTTTTGATTAATGGCAATATGGAGGGCAGTTATATCACTGTAACCAAGAAAGATTTTTGGATGTTCTTTAATGATTTCAAAATCTATCAGTGGGAGTATTCTCAAGGAACCGTATCCTCCCCTAGCACAAAAAATTGCATCAACCGAATCATCAAGGAAGGCATTTTCAAGCTCCCTTGCCCTATCAACATCGGGTGCTGAAAGATATCCTATTCTTTTCAACTTTCTTATGTTTTCACCGAAACTAACCTTATAACCCATTTTCCTAAGCTTTTCAACTCCCACTGTGAGACTTCTTAAATTAGGAGGACTGGCCGGGGCAATTATTCTTATGTGGCCACCCTTTTTTAAACTTGGTGCTCTCATAATACATAATTAAAAATTAATGTAATATAAATTTGTTGATTATGAAATGTACCCTATCTAAAAAATAAATTTTTCAAAAAAATTATTTTTATATTAATTTTTGAAATTCAGCTGAATTAGAAAAATTCAATTTTTTCTGGTATTTTAGTAGTAATATTTATATAAGTGAATTGTAATTTATGCCGCATAGAACAGGGTGGTGATAAAAAATGGTGGGAATTAGTGAAATTAGCAAGAACGTGGCAAAGAAAACAAAAGTAACACAGAGAGTAGCCAGGGAGGTAATAAAAACCTTCCTAAATGAGGTAATTGATTCAGTAAACAACGGAAAAAAGGTGAACCTTGTTGGGTTTGGTATTTTTGAGCGCAGGGTTCAGAAGGAAAGGAAGGCAAGGAATCCTCAGACTAAGCAAATAATAAACATACCAAGTAAAAAGAAGTTTACCTTCAGGGCCTCAAGCAAGATAAAATATAAATAAATTAAATTTTTTCTTTTTTTATTACCTCAATATTTTTTATTGAAGTAAAGGGGTATTGTCCATTTTCATCTTTTTCTAGGTATTTTACCATATCCCATATTGTAAGTAAAGCGGAAGTAACACCTACCAGGGCCTCCATTTCTACCCCTGTCTTATAGTGCGCCTTTACCATACACTCTACCCTTATCCTATTGCCATTTACTGAAAATTTTATTTCAACGTCTTCAATAGGCACTGGATGCGCATGTGGAATTATTCCAGCTGTGTTTTTAATGGAAAAAAGTGCAGATGCCCTTGCAAACTCAAATACATCGCCCTTTTTAACCCTCTTCTCAACAATTTCTTGAACTGTGGAGTTTTTTAAAACAATCTCTCCTGATGCTACAGCAATTCTAAGTGAAATATTCTTTTCACTTATGTCAATCATACCCTATTCACTTTTCCAATATTATTCTTGCATCAACCACCTTTATACCTTCTTCATAAACAAGGGTAGGATTTGCATCAAGTTCCTTAATTTCAGGAAAATCGGTAACAAGCTGTGAAACCCTGCTTATGGCATCACTCAATGATTCTATATCCTTTGGTTTTTCTCCCCTCACGCCGTATAATATTGCTTTACCATTAAGCTCATTTATCATGTCTATTGCTGTAGATTTAGAGAATGGAGCAATCCTAAAACTTACGTCCTTCATTACCTCCACAAATATTCCACCAAGACCAAACATAACTGTAGGACCAAACTGTACATCCTTAGTGGATCCAATTATACTTTCTGTTCCTTGAGGGGCCATTTCCTGTAGAGCAACACCAATTATTTCCGCATTAGGAACCTTTGTTTTGACATTTAAAATTATTTTTTCAAAGGCGTTTACAAGTTCTTCAGGTGTTTTAATATTAAGTATTACACCACCCACATCACTCTTATGAATAACCTGAGGAGAAACTATCTTAGCAACAAGCGGATATTTCATGTTTTTTGATAATTCCTCTGCCTCTTCCTTTGTTTTGGCTAACATTGTTTTTGCAACAGGAATACGATATGCCTCAAGTATAGCCTTTGCCTCCACCTCCGTCACATAATCCCTACCCTCATTTTTAATCTTTTTCAATATGGATCTTACAGCTTCAGTATCTACATCCTCAAATCTATAAAATTCGTCGAATCCTTTTTCAATGAATCTTCCATACTCTCTAAGGGCGGCCATTGCACTTATTGCCCTGTCAGGGGACCTGAAAACAGGTATTCCCTTCTTTTGTAACCATTCTATTGCCCTTTCAGTTACCTCACCACCAATATAGGAGACCGTTATTGGTTTATCTACCCTGTTACAGTTTGTTGCCTCAAAAATCTCCATGGATAACTCCCTTGGGTCGGATACCGATGTTTCACAATAAAGAACTGTTACTCCATTTACCCAAGGATGCTGTAATGCAATCTTCAAAGCCTTGCCATACCACTCGGCAGATGCCATCCCTGTAATATCAACTGGGTTTTTTGCACTTCCAAACTCAGGCATTATCTGTTTTAATTTTTCTTTTAGGTCCTCCGGAGGATCCTTCAAAGGTATGCCATATTTTTCTGCGGCATCTGTAGCCAATACACCCACACCTCCACCATTTGTTATTATTAATAAATTTTCACCTTTCATAGGTGGTTGAAGCGAAAGAGCCAAGGATCTATCAAAGAGATCGTCCAAGGTATATGCCTGTACCACCGTAGCCTGTTTGAATGCCGCAGAATAAACCTTTCCTGATCCCGCCAATGAACCCGTATGGGATGCTGCAGCAATCGATCCCCTGGCTGAAACACCGGATTTTAAAGCAACAATTGGTTTTTCAAGTATCTTTTTACATACATCTATGAATTTCCTTCCATTCTTTATACCTTCCACATATAATGATATGCATTTTGTATCCTCATCATTTTTAAAGTAATCTATCAAATCCGCAAAATCAAGATCACTCATATTTCCTATACTAATCAAATATGACATCCCCACCCTATCAACCCATGTCCTGCTGTCTAGTGCTATTAATAATGCACCACTCTGTGAAATCATGGTTATCTTCCCAGGATATGGGAGGTATGGACCAAAGGATGCGTTCATTTTCATTGGATTGCTCATTATACCAACTATGTTTGGTCCAAGTATCCTCATATTATATTTCCTAGCAATTTCCACCACCTTATCCTCAAGGTCTGTCCTCCCCACCTCACTAAATCCAGATGCTATTATTGCCAGACCTTTTACACCTTTTTTACCACATTCCTCTACAACATTAGGCGTTATTGCTGCAGGTACGGTTATTACAGCAAGATCTATTTCATCAGGAATTTCGAGAACGCTATGATAACATTTTAAATCCAGGATTTCATCAGCCTTTGGATTTACAGGAAAGATTTTACCTCCATATTTTGAATCAATTAAATTTTTAACAACACTAAATCCTATGGAATGGGGATCCCTTGAAGCACCAACAATTGCTATTGATTTTGGTTTAAACATTGAGTCTAAATTTTCCATGCATATCACCAATTGCTCATAATCATTAAGGCTATATAAAATATTATGGAGTAGAATGGATATTATTTATTTGGTAACTATTTCATTTATTTTCTCTATTGGAACTCTAACCTGTTCCCCCGTTTCTAAATTTTTGAGTGTGATAATATTATATTTTTTTTCCTCATCTCCAACAATTATAACATTTTTTGCACCTAACCTATCAGCTGTTTTTAACTGATTAGACAATGATTTTCCTCCCATATCAATCTCAACAACCTTACCCATTTCCCTTATTATTTTTGATATTTTAATGGCAAAGGGTCTATTATCCCCCTGTATTGCTATAAAATAATCCACTTTTTCATCCACAGATGGCCATAAATTCTCCCTTTTCATAATTATTTCTAATACAGCATCCCCCATCCCAAATCCAACAGCTGGTATCTTTTCACCTCCAAAAAGTGAAACCACGTTATCGTATCTACCTCCACCCAGAATTGCCCTCAACTCCCCTTTCACATCATGTGCTTCAAATACAATTCCTGTATAATACGCAATTCCCCTCACTATTGAAAGATCAAAAATGAAATTACCATAATTATAACTTTTTAAGTAATTCTCAAGGTTCTCTATATTTTTCAAATATTTATCATCAATTAATCCTCCGAGCTTTTTCGAAATTGTTGATGCATCCCCCTTTAGCCTTATAAAATCCATAATGTCCATTTCCTTTGTTATTTTTCCAAACTCTTCTATGAAAATTTCTTCTCCTATTTTTTCCATCCTGTCTATCAACCTAAGGGCCATATCAACATCCTTAACATCAAATCTTCTTAGTATGCTCTCAATAAGCGTCCTATCACTTATTCTCATTATGTATTTATCCCCCAGCCCTAGGTGATAAAGTATAGCCTGTGCAAGTGCGATTACCTCCGCATCCGCCTCAATGGTCCATATACCAAATATGTCTGCATTATATTGATAGAATTCTCTCAATCTACCAGACTGGGGTTCTTCATACCTCCATAATTTTGGAATTGAATACCATTTAATGGGTTTAGGCATATTTTTTTTCTGTGCTACCATTCTGGCCACAGTGGGTGTAATCTCAGGAACAAGGGTAACATCCCTTCCACCCTTATCCTTAAAAGAGAATGTTTGAGATACAATCTCTTCACCACTTTTTAATTTGTACAATTCTAGAGGTTCCAGGCTTGGGGTATCTATTTCCTTAAAATTAAATCTTCTAGATACGTCTCTCATTATATTGAATATCTTTAATCTTGAACTCATCTCCTCCGGATAAATTTCCCTGAAACCTCTTAGCCTTTTAAGACCTTCATCCATTCTATTTCACCTTAAATATTATAACCTTCTTTAATTTTAATTTTGCGAGTTTATGGTAAAGCAATTAATTCCACATTAGGAACAGGATACCTCTTTTAATATTTGCTAAATAGCAATAAGATTTAATGGTTCTCGAGCATTAAAAAATTAGATGATTTTTTAATCTTGATAAGTCCTTCAAAAATTTTCTTTCTTAATCGATTCATCAATGCAAAAATAGTTTTTATGATCTTCTAATTAGTTTCAATTCATAAATATCCCTAAAAAAATCATATGTTTCTTTCAAGATTCATATATGGAAAACATCAATTTTGAAAATTATGTTATCTTTTTAAAGGTTATCCGTGAATTTTAAATACATGCACTTTATACACTTTTATTACCGAATAACAGATATGCACCCGGTGATTATAAAAATTATCGGGGAAGTGCCTAGATCCATTAGGGTCAATGAGGCTAGCATAGGCAATCCGGTCAAATGGGTTAGTGCACCTGTTTGATCCTACTTACGCCATCTGGTGGATGGTTTGGCTCGGGAGCCGATGAAGGACGTGCCAAGCGGCGAAACGCTTCGGGTAGGCGCATGGAGCCTTAGATCCGAAGATCTCCGAATGGGACTTCCTGGTACCTTCGGGTACCATTCCCTTTAGGGAAGGGGAACCTGGGGAATCGAAACATCCTAGTACCCAGAGGAAGAGAAATCAATAGAGATTCCCTGAGTAACGGCGAGTGAAAAGGGAAGAGGGCAAACCGAATCCCTTGCCGAAAGGCACGGGAAATGTGGAGTTTAGGACTCATCCCAATATCTCACGGGGGAAGTGGAATTGGCCTGGAACGGCCAGCCATAGAAGGTGAAAGCCCTGTACACGTAACCCCGTAGGTTACGAGGATGATGTTCCAGAGTATCGTGCGTCGGATATCGCGCGAGAAGATGGGTCCCATCAAGATCCAACCCTAAATACTCCCCGAGTCCGATAGCAGACTAGTACCGTGAGGGAAAACTGAAAAGTGCCCCGAAAGGGGGGTGAAAAGAACCTGAAACCAGATGGTTATAACCCGATAGGGCATGAAAGAAATGAAGAATTCGTAACTGAATTTAGATCAGTGTCCTATCGTCCGTGTTGAAGAACGGGCCAGGGAGTTCGAACCATCGGCGAGGTTAATCTCTTTAAGAGAGTAGCCGTAGCGAAAGCAAAAAGCTCGCAGCCCTTTGGGTGAGGAGCTGGGTGCGTTCGCCCGGAGTCGATGGCGAGACACCCGAAGCCGGTCGATCTAGACCTGGGCAGGTCGAAGCCCAACGAAAGTTGGGTGGAGGACCGACCCGGTGCTGATGTGCAACTCGTTCGGTTGACCTGGGTCTAGGGGTGAAAGGCCAATCTAGGCCGGCAATAGCGGGTTCCCCCCGAGACTACCCGCAGGTAGACCTCTGCAGAGGAGGCATATGGGGTAGAGCCACCGATGGAGGAGTTTAGAGCCGGAAGGCTCGGCTTCTCTTTCGAACTCCGAACCCATATGCTCCGTAGAAGCAGGGAGCTAGGGTTGTCGGGATAAGCTTGACACCCGAGAAGGCAACAACCTAGACAGGGGTTAAGGTCCCAAAATGCAGGCTAAGTGTCATGTAAAGGGCGTCCGGAACCTAAAACAGCGGGGAGGTTGGCTTAGAAGCAGCCATCCTTTAAAGAGTGCGTAACAGCTCACCCGCCGAGGTTTCGGGCCCCGAAGATGGACGGGGCTAAGCCTGCTACCGAGACCTCTGGACACCCGAAAGGGTGATTCGGTAGGGGGGCGTGCTGCTGGGGCAGAAGTCTCTCCGAGAGGAGGGATGGACCCAACAGTAACGCGGATCCTGGCGTAAGTAGCAGCAAAGTGCCGTTGAAATCGGCATCGCCGAAGGGGCTAAGGGTTCCTTGGCAATGTTCGTCAGCCAAGGGTAAGCCGGTCCTAAGCACGATCCTAACAGGAACCGTGCGAAAGGGAAGCTGGTTAATATTCCAGCGCCAGGGGTGTTTCGCCCAAAGGATGACACCTCAGGATAGGCGGAGGATCCATGCCTAGATCTTCTTCATTTCGAACTCTGGGGAGTACCGTAATGGTGAGAACCAGGGGAAGGAATGGAGAGCCCACCTAGGGTGGGTTCCGCTGAGTCCAGGGGTCCATGAAAAGTCCTTTGGGGTCAGGCCCCTGTCCGTACCAAGAACCGACACAGGTGCCCCTGGGTGAGAAGCCCAAGGCGAGTGGGAACAATCGACCCGAGGGAACTCGGCAAAATGGCCCTGTACCTTCGGAAGAAGGGGTGCCTACTCCGGGAAAGAGTAGGTCGCAGTGGCTAGGGGACTCCGACTGTTTAACAAAAACACAGGTGGCCGCCAGACCGTAAGGTTGAGTATGGCCGCTGAAGCCTGCCCAGTGCCGGTACCTGAAAGCCCCGTACAAGGGGAAGAAGGGCCGGTAAACGGCGGGGGTAACTATGACCCTCTTAAGGTAGCGTAATACCTAGCCGCTTAATTGGCGGCTTGCATGAAGGCCCAACGAGGGTCCCACTGTCCCCGGGTTGAGTCCCGTGAAATCGATGTAATGGTGCACAATCCAATCTCTCCCATCTGAAAGCGAAGTCCCTGTGGAGCTTTACTGCAGCCTGTTGTTGCGATATGACTCCGGATGTGTAGGGTAGGCGGGAGCCTACGAAGCCCGGGCGCCAGCTTGGGTGGAGGCGCCGATGAAACACCGCCCTTCCGGGGTTATATTGCTCACTCCTTCGGGAGGACAGCGATAGGTGGGCAGTTTGGGTGGGGCGCCACGCCCTTGATAAGGAAACAAGGGCCTCCAAAGGTAGGCTCAGGAGGGTCAGAAATCCTCCGTTGAGTATAAGGGCAAAAGCCTGCTTGACGCGGTTGCGAACAATAATCAACCGCGATACGAAAGTAGGGCCTAACGAACCACCCTGTCCTCATTGGTGGGGGCGGGTGATAAGAGAGAAGTTACCCCAGGGATAACTGAGTCGTCTCCGGCAAGAGTTCATATCGACCCGGAGGTTTGCTACTTCGATGTCGTCTCTTCCTATCCTGGCGGTGTAGCAGCTGCCAAGGGTGGGGCTGTTCGCCCATTAAAAGGGATCGTGAGATGGGTTCACTACGTCGCGAGACAGTAGGGGTGCTTTTCGATGGGAGTGCCCGGGTGCCTGCGGGGTAGGATCCCTTAGTACGAGAGGAACGGGGATTCGTGGCCACTAGTCTACCGGTTGTCTGGCAAGGCAGTTGCCGGGCAGCCACGCCATAACTGATAAGTGCTGAAAGCATCTAAGCACGAAGCAGTCCCCAAAAAGAGGCACCCATTGAGACCTCTCCTAAAAGAGGAGTTTGATAGGACCGGGGTGTAAGCGCCAAGCCCTCGGGCGAGGCGTTCAGCCCGCGGTTACTAACGGTCGACCTTGGATCGAACAGGGAATCTGACCCAGACTTAAGGATTGTTTATGCTAGCCATTATTAAATCTATTGTGGATAATTCAAGTGATTTATATGATTGATGAAAAATTGTTAGCAAAATATCCATTTTTAAAAAAAGGTACATTGCTTTTTGGTAATCTTCTTGTTGAAGATATACTTTCAGAACAAAAATTTTCAGAGGCGAGGAGAATTGCCATATCTCAGATAGAAAAGGCACTGGGTGTTGATACTAGAATATTCTCGAACGATTATGAGGCAAGGTATTTGGCCTATCATATCTCTAGGATGGTTTTAAGCTATCTTCATGATCCAATATTAATTAATAGGTATGCCACTTTGTTCAGGGACTTGATAGAGAAGAACATTTTGAAAGAGGAACCTGAAATAATCATGGAGATAATGGATGCATTTTCTATTGATTCCCGGATAGAGGGTAAGAATCTTAAGATTTCGGTTATGGACTATATCTCTATGATAAAAAGACTGGGTGAAAAGTATTCTCTTGTTTATCAAAAGGTAAACGGTGGTTATGTTTCTTTTAATTTCGATACTGAAAGGGATATGATAGCAAAGGTAATAAGAGAGGCTTATGTTAATTACTTTAGAAAGGATATTGAAAATCTTAAACCACCTGCAGAAATATTTGAATTCCTTAAGGATGATATTGAAAAAATAAAGGCATTAAGGGATGAAAAAATATCCTCATATTCCCCTGGTGAATTTGGAGAACTTATTCCTCACGCATTCCCTCCCTGCATAAAAAGTATTATTGCTTCCATTGAGAGAGGAGAAAACATTTCACACAATGCTAGATTTTCCCTTGTTACATTTTTAAACCAGATTGGAATGGATAAAGAGGGAATACATTCTATTTTTCAGAGGGTACCAGATTTTGATGAAAAGATGACAGATTATCAAATAAGTCATATAACAGGTGAAAAGGGTAAGACTGTTTATTCAACTCCAAAATGTTCCACAATGGAACTTTACAATTTATGCGTAAAAAATTCTGTTAATGATCCCCTCTGTTTTAAGGAATGGATGACTCATCCTCTTATATACTACAGGATCAAAAAAAAGTCAAAGGTTTCTCAAGGCTCTAAATAATCTCTGTAGTGCGGTTATATTACCAAGAATTCCAATTAAAATAAGAAATATATCGGAAATAGAAAATCCATAAAATTTGATTGGAATAAAAAATTGTAACAATGGAAGTATTATGAATATTACCAACCTATCTGCCCTACCAAGAATCCCTCCATAATCCCTTTTACCAAGCACTGCCTGTGCCTGTGTTCCAGCATAGCTAGTGAAAAAAATTCCTGTAAATGCGAATAATCCTGTATACCAGTGAACATAGGAACTGAATGTAAATCCCAAAACTATGAATGTATCAGAATATCTATCTATCATGTGATCTATAAAATCACCCTTTTTGGATGCTTTTCCAAGAACCCTTGCCACCTTCCCATCTATTGCGTCCAACATAGATGAAATTATTATAGAAATTGAGGCAAAAATTAAGAATATGTTTCCAAGGTACAAGAATAATCCAGATATTGCGGCAAGAATAAGTGAAAATATAGAGATTGTATTAGGCTCCAGGTTATAAAATGGCCTGGATATTTTTTCAAGGATTGAATCTACATCTTTTCTGTATCTATCTAGTACCATCTCAATATCCACTCCAAATAGTCTATTTTTCCCGCCCTGAATTCCTCTCCATCACCTTTAATTATTTTCAAGATAATATTTGCCACATCCTCTTCCTTAATGTTAGTTGTATCAATTTCATATACATCCTTATAAAGATCCATTGCCTCCTGTGTAATCAGTCCCAGGGCCTCAGCCTCAACATTCTCCATTATTTTATTCTCATCATAACCTCTTTTCCTTAGCCTACTTTCAAGTATTTCAGGGTTTGTCCTTAAAACAATCACAATATCACATTCTAAAAAGTGTGAATAATGTCCCACTAGAAGGATATTATTTCTTTTTTTAATTTTTTTCTTTAAACAATCAATATCTACAATATCCACATTTCTTTTTGTATCATATCCACTTATACAATCATTCTTTCTTGCAAAATCATTTAGTTCTATTTGTTCCATGGGAATTAATCTGGCCACAGATGTTTTTCCTGTACCTGGAGTCCCAGTAATGCATATCCTCATTATAAAATGTAAATATATTATGTTTATAAAAATTTGTGCAATATTTTTTTATATTTAAACATAATAATTATTGATGTGAATAAGATTAGGGTGATATTTTTTTCTATCATATTAATCTGGGCCTCTATTAGTCTAGCGTTTATAGTTCAGGATATATATTCTGGCCCTGAAAGATCAATACCTGGATCAACAAATAGTATGAATGTTACAGAAATTAATTTACCCACAAATAGTAATATCAATTATATATTTATATTGAAGGCCATTTTAATTATTTGGATTATATCTTCAATTTTAGCACTTATTTTCTATTTCAAAAAATCAATTTCTACAATTATTAATATCTCCCTCTCAATTTTAGGGGTATTTTTAGTAATTGGATTTGCCTTTATAATTTCTTATTTGATATCTTTCAACTATTCAAAAAATTCACAACCAATTAATTTTTCTGCAAGCTCATTAGTGGGATCAATTCCTATTATAGTTCTTCTTTTAGTATTAATTTTAATTTTCGTTTACATTGGAGTTAAATTTATACCCGTAAATATAAAAAATGATGAGAAGGTGGATTTAGACCAATCCATTGGAAAAATGATATTAGAGCTGAGGTTCAGCGATGATATAAGGGGGGCAATAATGAAGGTTTACTATGATCTTAGCAATACCCTTAAAAAACATGGTATAATTGAAGAAAATTACTTAACCCCAAGAGAATTTGAAAATATATCAATCAATAAAATAAAGATAGAAAGTAAACCCTTTGAAACAATTGTTAATCTTTTTGAAGAGGCAAGATATAGCTTACACCCATTGAATGAATCCCACAGAAAAATGGCAATTGAAGCGCTTGAGAAAATTAAAAAAGATTTAGGTGATTTAAAATGAAAAATTTTCCATTTGTGGCGCTTAAATATGCTCTACCCCTTATATTTGTATTAGCAATATTTTCGGTTTTCAGTGGGAGTACACTCTATTTCTTTATTTCATTTATTTTTATGCTTATTCTTTTAATAGTTGTATATCCATTTTATGTCGAATCATTCCAAGAACAGGAAAATGTAGAATTGATAAGGAATTATGAGGGAGAACAGGAATGGCTTGACAAGAAATTTGAAGAGGCCCTAAATGGAAATGCTGTGGCACAGAGATTGATTGAAGAAAGGATATTTAGAATAGCAACCTATGAGATAAGAGATAGAACAGGAAAAAATATTGGTGAGATTATAGATTCACTTGAAAAAGGAGAGATTGATATGGAGAAAGATGCCTTAGAAGTTCTGGTTAAATTCCTTAAAAGGAGAAATTCATTAGAGCTCTCTATAAGTAAAGAGGAGTTTGAAAAAGAAATAAATACCGTAATAGACGCACTAGGTGGTTAAGATGGATCTTGATGAATATAGGGTTTTAATAGAGGGAGTGATTGGTGAAGTGAAAAGGGCTGTAATAGGCAAAGATGATGTTCTAAAAAAGATGATGGTTACAATAATTGCAAAGGGACATATATTGATTGAGGACTATCCTGGCCTTGCAAAAACACTCATAGCGAGATCCTTTAGTAATGCGCTTGGATGTGATTTTAAAAGGATACAGTTTACCCCAGACCTTTTACCAATGGATATACTTGGTACCTTTGTTTTCAATAGAGATAAAATGGATTTCAAATTCCTTCCAGGACCTATATTTACCAATATTCTACTAGCAGATGAGATAAACAGGGCCCCACCAAAGACGCAGTCCGCTTTGCTAGAGGCAATGCAAGAATATCAAGTTACACTAGAGGGGGAAACAAAAAAGCTTGAGATGCCCTTCATAGTTATTGCAACACAAAATCCTATAGAATTTGAGGGGACTTATCCTCTTCCTGAGGCACAGCTGGATAGATTTCTGGTTAAGATATCTGTGGGATATCCTAGTAAAGATGCAGAAATTTCTATGCTTGAAAACAGAAAAAAGGTAAATTCTGACTACATAATTGTAAACAATGTAATAACTAAGGAGAAACTCCTTGAAATGCAGGAAAAGGCAGAGAATATACATGTGGACAGTTCAATTGAAGACTATATTGTTGAAATTGTAACAAGAACAAGGAAAAACGAACAGGTGGAGGTGGGATCCAGTCCTAGGGGGACACTTTCAATCTTCAAGCTTTCAAGGGCAATGGCTTTGGCTAATGGCAGGGATTTTGTAATACCGGATGATGTGAAGGGTGTTGCAAATATGGCATTATCACATAGATTAATTTTGAAGCCAGAGCCATGGATAAGGGGTGTAAAGCCAGAGGATATTATTGAGAAAATTTTAACATCAACACCTGTCCCGAAGATATAATATGTTAAAAGTTTTAACAGAAATAAAATTAAAAACTAATCAAATAGATCCAGATTTAATATGGTAGATTTTATGAAGGACAAGGAATGGAATATTAAATTGACAAAAAACGGTTTTTCTCTGTTTTTAATATTTGTCATATTTACATCCCTTGGAGCCATGCTAAGAATTCCTCAGGCAATATTCTTTTCTATACCCTTCGTATTATTTTTTGTCTTAGGATCAATAATGTTTAAAAATGGTAAAATAAGTGTGGAAAGAAGGTTTGATAATAAAATAGCCATAATGGGTGGCAACATAGAATATACATTAACGGTAATTTCTCAAGGATTTGAGGGAAATGTTACAATAATAAACAGGGATATTAAGGAGAGTTTTTATTTAAAGAATAAAGAAAAAGTGGAAATAAAGAAATCCATAAAATTCGAGAAGTTTGGAAAATATGACTATTCTGAGATTATTGTAAAATTCTCCGATCCATCATACCTTTTCAAGGGTTCCTTTACTATAAAGGATTCTGAGATATTAAGGATATTTCCGGAGATGGAAAGCCTAAGAAAATTTACCATCAGGGCGAGAAAAACAAGGGCTATTATAGGTGAAATACCCTCAAGGTTTATTGGAACTGGCACAGATTTTCATTCCATCAGGGAATTTAATTACGGTGATGACAAAAGGGAGATTAACTGGAAAAGAAGTGCCTTTGCAGATAAACTAATGGTAAACCAATTTTTAACAGAAAAGTCTGGAAATACCGTTATTCTTTTAGATGTAAGGAGATATCAGAAATCCGATTATGACTATAAAGAAATTGTTGAAAATTCTGTAAAGGCTGCTTTAACAATTTCCAATGCGATTCTTTCATCCAGAAATAGACTTGGTCTAATAGTACTGAAGAATACAATAGATTGGATTTATCCCGGTTATGGAAAAAAGCAGTATTTAAAGATAGTTGAGGCTTTACTTACTGTTGAAACAAAATCCTTAAGCTTCATACCATTAGAATATGGAAAAAAAATAATCACCAGGTTTTTCCCACCGAATTCCAAAGTGATAATAATAAGCTCTTTATTTGATGATAGCATAAATGACATTGTGTATGAATTGATTCTTAAAAAATATGATTTGGAGGTGATTGTGCCATACTATGAATCATCCAAGATGGAAACAGTTCAAAAAATTCTCTCATTTGAAAGAAGAATAAAGGTGAGGATTATTTCAAAATATGCAGATGTAATTGAATGGAATGTTGATACGCCCTTAACAAAATCTATGGAGGCCTTGAAACCATGGAAATTCTGAAAAAGACCTGGTATTTTAGGTGGTTAATAATCCCAGTAATTCTAGTTTTAGAAATTATTTTCTCTCTACCAAGAATTATCCCTGATGTTATTATTATTTTTTCAATCTCAATCTTTTTCTTTATTTTACATTCATTAAGTAGAGATTCTCTTTTTCTTTACATATCTTCAATAGCCCTAGTTGGCTCTGTTATTACCTCCAGCTTTGGAATGGATCCATTCAGCCTATATACCCTTTCCATTTATTTTCCAATATTATTTCTTACATTGATATTCATAGTCTTTTCTTGGGAAACTGATGTGAGTAAAGGTTCTTTAAAAAATATATTAATTTATTCTGCATTTTCAATTCTGATTTCATTCTTATTCATAATTGCCCTTTCAAGTTTAGTAATTATTGAAAGGGATATTATTACATTAACAATTATGATAATTATAATAGTCTTATCAACATATTTTCTGATGGAGTCAACTGAAAGATAATCTTTTTATTATTATCTTAATTTATAAACATATGATTAGGGTAACAATATTGAATCCTGAAAGAAAAGTATTTGAAATTGAGAATGTAAAAACAATTTTCGATATAATGAGGGTGCTGGGCTTAAACCCTGATGCCTATATAGCATTTATTGATGGAAAACCTGTTCCAGAAGATAAAGAAATAGAGGATAATATTAATGTAGATCTAATGCAAGTATTTTCAGGTGGTTAAATTTTTATAATACCTTTACATTTTTTTATTTATGAAGGCTTGGGGTTTAGTGCTTCTTTCATTTTTATCCTTATCATCATTATCAATTGGTGAAAATAACCTAATTTCTAATGCTAATGCAGCAGAGCCGATGACCATCCTGGGAATATATGTGCATGGTTTCTTCCTTTTAATGGCAGTGGGTCTTCCATACCTTGTGCTGGCCTATGAGTTTCTTGGAATTAGGAAGAGGGATCTCGAATATCTTAATGCAGCAAAAAAGCTTAGTACCGTATGGGGCATCTCATTTGCCATAGGGGCTGCTACAGGAACATTGGTTGAATTTGGATTAGTACAGGTATGGTCAGGCACGCTTGTTGCAATAGGATCTTTCTTTTTTGCACCACTTACACTAGAACTTTTTGCATTTATGGTGGAGGTGGTTTTTGTTGTAATATATCTATTCACCTGGGATATAAATAAGCCCTCATGGTTCCATTTCTTATCAGGTCTTGTACTTCTAATTGCTTCAAATATATCTGCATATCTAATACTTGCAGCAAATTCCTTTATGAATGTCCCTTGGGGTACAGGTGATCTTGTAAGCAAAATACTTCCATGGATGCCAGCATTGGGTCCTAACTCTGTAAATCAAGCAGCACTGGATAATCTTTACGTTATGCTTCAAAACAATGGTACAATAGCATTAATAAAATATTCATTAGAAAATAATGTAGGAATAATATTTTATAATCCAATGATTCCACTTTTAAATCCGGACCTTTTCGCCACCTTTATACATACAGTTCTTGCAACTATAATAATAGCATCATTTGAGGCAAGTGCTTTTATAGCATACGATTATATAAAAAGGATCAGTGAAAGGAATTATAGATTCAAACTTCTCAAAGTGAGTTATGGTACGGGTGCTGTAGCCTCTATATTAATGGCTTTTTCTGGAGATTTTATGGGCCGTATTGTTTATCAATATAATGTACTTAAATTCATAGCCTTTGAGGGTCTTGGGAATTCTGGCGGCAGGGATCCAATAATGGGTATACTTCTTTATGGTAATCCAAATTATAACTTTCCAGGATTTGATTATTATCTCGCATTAGCCTCAAGGTCCGTTGATCCTAACGCTGTAGTCCAGAGCGTTCTTGCTGCTCAATCCTTTGCCACTTGGGGATATTATGTATACTGGTCTATGGTAATTTCGGGGATAATACTCTTCATTTTTTCTATATTTTATTTTGCTATTTATTCTGAAAAATTGCAAACTTTATTTAAAAAAATATTCAGGATTTCCCTGGATAAATTTGTTGTTTATTCATCCTTTATTGCTCCATTTTTAGGATTAATTGCTGCCTCTTCAGGATGGGCAGTGAGAGAGGCTGGAAGGCATCCTTGGGTAATTTATGGATTGATACAGTATTGGCAAGTAATTACTCCAAATACCATTACTCCAACTTTTTCGATATTAATTATTGCATTGGAATTATCTATATTAGTACTGGGTTCTTTTTCTATAATTTATATAATGAGGTTCAGGGGGTATAAAAAATGAACAATGTTTTCAATGCATTTATTTTGCTAGGTTATGCCACTATTGCCCATCTTTTCCTTGTTAATTTGATTCTTGGTATCTCCATAATAATACCAATACTTGAATACATACAGATAAAAAGGAATGATGATGAACTTAAAAGAAACCAGATTTCAATATTCAAGTTTATGGTGATAACAGATCTTTTTGCAGGGGTTTGGGCCACTTGGTTGACTGTATTCCTTGGTGGTTTTTGGCCTTTACTCACCTTCTATGCCACAACTATTCTATTCATTCCAATTACTATTTCAATTGCGGGTATACTCATAGCACTTCCCTCCATAGGCATTTACTGGTATACTTGGGGTAAGGTAAGTAATAAATTGCATCTTTTTATTGGTATTATAATGTGCATTGGTACCATAATGGTTCCTCTTGGATTTAATATGATCTTTGCATTTATAAATGATCCTGTTGGAATAAATCAGCTTGGAGGTAATCTCTTTGCAGTCTTCTTAAATCCTCTTTATCCCACCTTTACACTCCATAGAATTTTTGGTGCAATTACAATGGTATCTTCCTTACTCCTGGGTATATATGGATATCTTTATTACAAAACTAATCAGGAAAGATATGGTTCTATGATGTATATTCTTTCTTATATTGCACTACCATCAATATTTATTGAATCTTTTCTTGGGTTTATATATGCATTTGAACTTACTAAATATTCCCCATACATAGCTTCAGTTCTATTCGGTCCATTTTCATTAAATCCTGCAGAAAATAATCTTTATCCTCTATTTTTAATTTTTATCTCGATAATATTAATAATGTGGATTCTTCTAATTTCATTAATATTCATTCATTTCAGGGGTAAAAAATCTCATTTGATATCAATTTCTCTCGCAATAATTTCATTGATTGGAATACCCTTCGGTGAGTTCATTAATGATTATTCCAGGTACCCATATTTTATAATCACTGGTGACAAGGGTATATATTTATCGCAATTTATTAATAATATAATAAATATAACAGATTTTTGGGTTATTTCTTCATTCATTGTCTCCATTGCAGTGCTTTCAGCATATTTATGGCTCTTATATCAGGTTATAATTAAAAAAAGATTTTCACATTAATATTTCCCTGAATTCATTCAATTTTTTTTCAAAATCTTCGTATTCCACATTAATTGATGTTCTTTTAATAAAGTCAGGTAAAAGTTGAAAATAATCATTTCTTGTATATCTAGAATCTGCAAGTATAAATATTCCCTTGTCCTCATGAGATCTAATTACTCTGCCCAGTGCCTGAGAGGCCCTTCTTAATGCCGGTACTGTGTATGCATAATATCTTCCTTTGTTTTCTCCAAATTTTTTGGAATAATAATCAATATATGTTTTTATTTTAATACTCATTTTTTCAAATGGGATACCCACCAATAAAACGGCTTCAAGTTCCTTTCCAGGAAAGTCAGCTCCTTCGGCAAACCTCCCAAATGCTGTTGCAAGAAGTATTCCCTTCTTATCTCCATATGCTGATTCTTTAAACTTATCAAGTATTTTCCTTGACTCATCCCCCGCCATGCCCTCTCTTTCTATAAATAACCTAGACCAAAAATCCCTGTCAATCAAATCTATTAAAGTTTGTTGGATCCTATAGCTTGCTGAAAAAACTGCCACGTTGACATCAGAAAATTTTTCCAAAAATGTGTTTAAAACAATGGAGTATTTTTTTCTCATTTCAGGACTAATTTTTTCTCCTCTTGTAGAAACTCCTTTTAATATCATTGATCTAATATTATTAATATTAATGTTATGTGGAATTTCAAGATGTTTGTAATTTTCTAAACCAATTACATCTGTAAATGCCTGAATGGGTTCAAGTGTTCCTGATATGAAAACATTACTTTTAAATTTATTCCAAACCTTCCCAAGGATTTCTGATGATCTCATATCCCATCTTTCAAAGATTATGTTCTTTTTCTCTTTTCTTATAAAGAATGCTATACCGTCTTCATCAGCCAGAGAACCTGATTGATCTAAAAAATTACCAATGTGATATATATAGGAAAAGGGTCTTTTTCCTTCCTTCATTCTAATTGATCTTATTTTATTACCTGCACCTATTAGATCTTGTATATGTTCTTCTTTTATACCTTCAATAACTTTGTAAAAATCTATCTTCAATTCTTTTTTTCTTGAGGAAATCTTTGAGAGATTAAAATTAAGCCTATTTAAGGGTTCATAAATACCCCTTGAATCTTCAAGCATATTTATTTCATCCATAGCTCTTGATATTGAATTTGTACTTATTGAATCGCTGTTAAGGTTCATGGCTATAAATTGAAGATTATGTGCCTCGTCTACTACAAGGTAAGTGTTTGAAGGATCAATTATTTTTTTAAGGCTCCAAAGCATATTTTCATTTATAATATAATTATAATTGATTGAAATAAGGTCCATATAGGGTGCAATCTTTCTTTGATAATAATATGGACAAATTTTATTTTCCTTTGAAAATTTAAGAATTTCTGAATAAATCATAGGTTCTTTTGGAATATCATTAAAATTCTCTAGATTTTTTCTATAAATGCAATTTTTAATATTTTTTTCACAAAAAAATGATACTTCTTCATAGTTCAAGGATGTTTCATTAATCTTTTCTTTAATTAAGAGACACATGTCCCTCTTACCTCTGAAGCTTATTCCAAGGTATCTTTTTCCTTTTTCATATATTCTTTTTAGTTCCTCCACAGGTCTGTCGGTTTCTGTTCCTGTCCTTACTACCCAGAGTATTCTACCACCTTTTTCCAGTATAGAAGAAAGTGTAATTGGAGTCTTGCCAAAGCCTGTGGGGGCCTGAACACATATAGAATAGTAATCAACATTATTCTTAATAAAATCATACATATCCTTTTGATTTTCTCTAAATTTATATGGAAATATGCGCATATTTAGGAAAATCTTTGCAAGGTTAAAAACATTCATATGTAAATTTTTAAATATGAATGGAACATTATAGGTAAACAGGGGCCGTAGCTTAGCCAGGTGGAGCGACGGGCTCATAACCCGTTGGCCGTCGGTTCGAATCCGGCCGGCCCCATACACTCATTCAAATATATTATTTCTCATCTGCTGTGCAAGAATCCCATTTTGTGTAAATTCATTAATTTTTTCTTTTGCTTTTTCCCTCTCTGACCTATGTTTTTCCAGGAATTGATTTATTTTTTCTATAAGTATTTCTTTGAGCTCTCCAGTGAGCAAATTCCCCGACCTATATTCCTCCTCTATTTTCTTTATTTTTGAATCATCAGGTTCAAAAAGGTATTTTAACCATTGAAATGAAACATCAACATCAGGATTTCCGCCAAGTTTTCTATGAAGTTCTACCGTTGCCTGTCCACCTGAAAATGCATATTTCATAATTTTTTGTCTTACTGTTTTTTCATCGTCATGAAGGTATATTGCAGTTTCAGGAATTGATGCACTCATTTTTCCCTCTAAACCCGTAAGGGGTGGTAGAAATCTATTATGAATTGCAGCAGCTTTATAATAGCCGAAGCCTTCCGCAATATCCCTTTGGATTCTCCAGTATGGATCCTGATCAATGGCAGCTGGAATTAAACATCTCTTTTTCTCAAAGAATGTGGGAACTATCTGTATAGCAGGATAAAATATCATACCAATGTTAGTATCGTTCCTGAACCCAAACACTGCCTTAACAAGTGAGAAATTTATCTTTTTCGCCACTTTAATTGCCATGGGATAGATGTTTTTTATATAATCTGTGTCCTGAAAAATGAATGTTTTGTCAGGATCAAAGCCAAGTGCAATTATGTCCAGAGCATTTTCATAAGACCATTTCCTAGAGTAATCAAGTGTAATCTTTTCATCATTCAAAAATTTTTCATCATCGGTAAGTTCTATGTAAACATTAACCTTAAATCTTTCCTGAAACCATTTTGTCATTATGAATGGTATTATGTGTCCAATATGCATAGGTCCACTTGGACCTCTACCTGTATAAAGGAAAAAGCCCTTACCATTTTCATAATCATCCATTACAAGATTTAAGTCTCTGTGGGAAAAAAATATACCTCTCCTAAGAAATAAATGTGATGCTCCTGCATTTCTCTCAATTCTTTTTACAAGTTCTTGGTCAAGGGGTGAGGTACCAAACTTTCTTATAAGTTTATCATAGTCCACCTTTCCTTCTACTTCCCAAGGTGTAATCTTTGTGGTCTCTTTTTTCACCATTTCATCCACCTTTTTAAGGTGATATTATTTTTTGATAATAAATCTTTCATATAAGGCTCCTGATACCGCTGTATAAAATTATTATCCCAAAGATGATAAGTGTAAAGAAGGAAAAATACTTCACATAGATAGAATATTTCTCAAGATACTTTTTTACAAAAAATGGAAAAATGATAATCCATATAAAAATTCCAGAAAAAAATCCATATGCTAAAGCTATCGAATAACTCTTAACCATAAATAAACCCACTGTAAACCACCAGATTATTTGATATGGATTTGTTATTCCCATGGTTAATCCAACAAAATAGTTCCCCTTAATCCCTCTTGAAGATGACTTACTTTTTAAAACACCATAAGCAAGATAGAATAATATTATTGAAGAAAGTATATAAATATAATTAGAAATGTATACAGGTACATAGGATTTAATATTATAAACAATTAAAAAGAAAAGTAAATCTGCACTCATTGCGCCAGCACCTACTGCAGTACCGTGTAATGGTGATTTAATGGCTTCATTGGCAATTATTGCATTCACGGGCCCAGGAGGTGCAGCTATTGATAAACCGAGAATGAATCCGAATATAAATTCGTAAAGGATTGTAAAATCCATCCCTCTAATCATTAAATTTTAAAATTTAAATTTTATTTTTGATAAATAAACGATTTGTCTGAATTTATAATTAAATTTTAAAAAAGATAACTTAGTAGAAATCATTTTTTTAAAGGATTTCTGCGAAGCCAAAAAGAGGGAAATATTTTATATTTATCCTTTATTTTATTTTTGTGGAAGACATTAAAAATAAAATAATTGAAATACTTTTTCAAGGAGAGATTACACAGAGAGAGTTAAGGGAAAGGTTAGGCATATCTAAGTCATACTTATCCGAAATACTTAAATCAATGGAGGATAAGGGTACAATAATTAGAAAGAAGATTACCAAAAGGACCATTGTTGTAGGTTTAAACAAGAAAAAATTCCTCAGGATAGGTATACTGAAGGCATCAGAATATGCTGCAGTGTTTTTATCTTCAAAAGAAATAAAGGAATTTAGTGTACATATTATTATTTATAATAATTCTCTTGAGGAAATGAGGGATCTTTTGACGGAAAAGATAGACATTGCATTTGCCCCTGCGATTACAGGTTTAATTTTTCATATGGTGGATAATGATGTTGTAATGATTTCAGCCTGTTCGAGAGGTGGTTCGGGTGTAATCTATAGGGATGAGAGGATTGATTATTTGGGATCTACATTTTTATCCACTATGGATATAATATCAAGGCAGTTTTCAGATAAAAAGGTAAGAATAAAGTATTTCTCTTCTCCTGAAGAAATTTTGAATTCATATTATAGGGGTGATGTTCAGGCCATATCTATATGGGAACCATATTTCTCAATCGTTGAGGAGGGGAAAAAAATACAATTTTCCAAGGATATAATTTGCTGCGGGTTAATAACACTTAAAAAAAATATTGATGAAAGAATTTTAAAATTTAATGAGGTTTTTAATTATGAATCAAATAATTTAAGGGAAGGAAAAAATAGGGAAGAGGCAAGTAAAATGATATCTCAGAGACTAAACATTGACTATGAAATAATTTTGAAAAGCCTTGATAGTTATATTTTTGAAACAAAAATAGATGAGGAAGACATTAAGAAAATTACCAATATTATAGGTATGAACCTTAATGAAGAGGTAATCCTAAGGTTCATTAATAGACAGCAAAATTCTCTTTAAGTTTATTCATCTTTTCTAAAATTAATCTCCCCGTTTAATGAATATCTCAATATATTTTCCTTACTAAGAATTATAAAATGCAAATTTTACAGCTTCCATAAGTATCTATTTTGAGATTATCTTTATAACATCCCCATCCTCTAGCTCATATTCCCTTCCAAGAACCAATTTTTTCTTTGCATCAATGGCCCTTATGAAATTATTCCCCAAATCTGTATGTACTTTGTATGCAAGATCTATTGCTCTTGATCCTTTTTTCATTAGGAATACATCTGGTAAAATATTCCCACCCTTATCAGTCCAGTGTGTCTCATCCTCCACAGGGTATACTGCTATCATTTTTAATTGACCAAATACAGTTTCTTCAAGTACCCTTTGTACACCAGTTCCATTGTTTTTTTCCATAAATGAGGAAATTTTATCAAGAGCCTTTTTTTGAGCCTCGTTCAATCTTGATTCATTTATTATTTTAAAAGTATTATCACCAGGCCTATAGGAAATAAGACCCATCTTTGCAGCCTTAATAAGGGCAAGTTCATAATCGGCGGATACAGCAATAACAGGGTACTTGGATTTCTTCTGAAGCTCATTTAGAATATTTTCATCTGCTATATCTGCCTTATTTGCAGCTATAACTATTGGTTTTGATGTTCTCAATATTTCTAAAGATACTGATAAAAAATCTTTCTCATTCCATTGATCAACAGGGCCAAAGGATGCCTTTTGCAATGCTTCCATTATTTGCATTTCGTCAATTCCCAGCCCTGACAATTGTTCTGATATTATGGATTCGAGTCTTTCGTTGGCTGTATCTATTCTACGTGATACCTTCTTCCAATTTCTGGAAATTATATCAGAAATCCAGTAAGCAATCTCTTTTTCAATAAATTCTATATCCTCAACTGGATTGCCTGCACCGGGTCCTATTATATTTCCCTCCTTATCAGTAGTGCCTGAGATATCAACCACATGTATAAGTGCATCGGAATTCCTGAGGTCATCAAGAAATTTATTTCCCAACCCTTTTCCCTTATGCGCATCAGGAACAAGGCCTGCCACATCCATTACATTAACAGGTATCATCCTTATTCCATCCATACAAAGTGAATTTCTAGGATTGCACGCCTTTCCTAAAATTGTGTGAGGACAGGGCTTTCTTACAAAGGCAGTTCCAAGATGAGGTTTTATAGTCGTAAATGGATAGTTTGCTATTTCCACAATATGCTGTGTAATAGCGGAAAAAAAGGTTGATTTCCCTACATTTGGTTTGCCCACTATTCCAACAAGTATTTTTACCACCTCACATATACCTTAACTAAATCCTTTCCTTTAGGACATTTTAAATTTTCGCCAACATTTTCTATCTTTACCTTCATATTTTCCTTAACCCAAGGAAGGTTACATAAATCGAAGTTAGGACAGTAAATATTATCACAATCCTTGTTTAAAATTGCTGTTGTGGATCCCTCAATTGCCATTTTTTTATCTATTGCAATTGGTACTGGAATTTCCTCTACCTCAACAGTCACTACCTTATTTAAATCGTGTATTTTACATTGATGCTCCTTTTCCCTTACATTTATAATTCTGTAATATTTTCCTGGAGAAAGGAGAAAGCATATATTTCTTAGGGGGCAGTCCCTGCAATCCTGAATACTTCCTAGGTATTGAAAAACAAAATCTTTTTTTGCCATTCTTTTTCCTACAAGTGCTATTGAAACCAATCAAATCACCTCTGTGGCCCTTAATGCCTTTTCTGCAGCCTCGGCGGATATACCACTTTCCCCAAGAATTGTATATCTATTTCTCACCGTATGTGCTATTGTAAGAGCCCTAATTGCCTCATCAGGGGTAAGACCTATTTCTTTTGCCTTAGTTGGTGCCCCCATTACCCTAAGCGCCTCTCTTACTCTTTTCCAATCCTGCCCCTGAAGAAAACTCATAATTATTGTTCCTACACCTGCAATTTCCCCATGTAATGCCCTGCCAGGTGCTATCATCTCAACTGCATGAGTAAATAGATGCTCACTTCCACTTGCAGGTCTAGATGATCCTGCAAGGCTCATAGCCATACCTGAAGATATTATGGCCTTCACCACTACCCAAACAGATTCCTCATCATTCGGTTTTAATTGAGGTGCATAATTTAACATTTCTTCCGCTGTATATTTTGATATTGCATATGCAGAGCTTGAAAAATCTTCACCTTTTAATTTATAGGCAAGCTCCCAATCCCTTATTGCCGTATAATTTGCAATTATATCTGCTGCTCCTGCAATCAGATATCTATATGGTGCCTTTACAATAATGGCAGTATCTGCTATTATTGAAATTGGAACAGAGGCCTCTGATGAAACTGTCCCTCCTGAATCTTTTATTGTTGCCCTTGGGCTTGCCACACCGTCATGTGATGCTGATGTGGGAATTGATATGAAAGGGATAGAAAGATCATATGCAGCCTTTTTTGCTATATCTATCTTGGTACCTCCACCGATCCCCATTAGAAGTTTTATCTTTTCCTCCTTCGTTTTATCTTTGACCTTATTAACATTCTCTATGGTTGCATCTCCAGTTATAAAAGTTTCCACATCATAATTCTTTGAGATAATGGATTCAACATTTTTTCCTGCCACTTCATAGGTTTTTGGACCTGTTACAATAAGTATCTTCCCAATATGCCCTATTGAATTTAATACCTCCCCAATTTTCTCTATTACGCCATGACCTGCCAATATTATCCTTGGGAGTTCCATTTTCTTTACCTTGTTGAAACTCATGTTATTTTAATAGAAAAAATAAGCTGATATTAATCCTTTTGGTTTTTATGCCTGGAAAGATAAAAATAAAATAATATGTTGCATTTTTTTTGTTATGGAACTGAGCAGGAATGAAAAATTGTTAATAAAGACTCTAAAAGAACTGGGGGGAAGTGCTTCAATTGATATATTAATAAAAAAACTTGGTATGTCTATTGTAGAGATAATGAATGCTGCTTCATGGCTAAAAATGAAGGGGGCAGTCAAAATAGAAGAAAGATTAAGAACAGAATATAAGCTAAGCCCTGAGGGTGAAAAAAGTTTAAATCAGGGATTACCTGAAAAAAGGCTTTTGGAGTCACTTTTGAAATCAGGCAAAGAAAACATTGAAAAATTAAAAAATGAAATTGGTAAGGATGTTGTTTCTCTTGGTATAGCGTATCTAAAGGGTAATGGTATAGAGATTATTAATGGTAATATAATCCTTCAGGATCCTGAAAAGGCTAGATATGCTGTAGAGACAAACACCAATTCTCTGAAAAATTATTTAAATGCTGATCAGGAAACATTAAAAAGATTATTAAAAAGGGGATTAATTGAAAAAAGGGATATTGTAGAAAGAATAATATCATTGACGAACGTAGGAAATTCAATAGAGGATAAAGATCTAGAAATAAGGGATGAAATAACTCAATTAACTCCACAGGATATTCAGACAGGTTCCTGGAGAGAGAAGGATCTCAAAAGATATGACATAAGGATGTTTGCTCCATTGCCCGATATGGGGAGGGAACATCCTCTTAGTGAGTTCATTTCTAGGGTAAGGAGAATATTCCTAAGCATGGGCTTTAAGGAGATTGATGGAGATTATATAGTTCCAGCATTCTGGAACATGGATGCACTTTACATACCACAGGATCACCCTGCAAGAGATATGCAGGATACCTTTTATATGGATTCAGAGAGTAATCTACCAGATTATGCGAAAACAGTGGAAAATATTCATAAATCTGGTGGTGGTATTTCTAGGGGCTGGAGATATGAATGGAATAGGGAAATGGCAAGAAAAAATATATTGAGAACACATACAACTGTTAATTCTATAAAATATTTATATGATCATAGAAATGAAGAAATAATAAGAGTTTTTATGGTGGGAAGGGTATTTAGAAGAGAAAATATGGATCCAACACATTTACCTGAATTCCACCAAATAGAAGGGGTAATGGTTGAGCCAAGTAGCAATTTTTCTATGCTTTTAGGTACTCTTCATAGATTTTACAGTTCCCTTGGCTTTAAGGAAATTAAATTTAAACCATCTTACTTTCCCTACACTGAACCAAGCGTTGAAGTGCATGTGTTCACTGATGGGAAATGGCTAGAGCTTGGTGGTGCTGGAGTTTTCAGACCAGAGGTAACAATACCATTAGGAATAAAAGACAAGGTACTTGCATGGGGTTTAGGACTCGAAAGATTAGCAATGCTCTACTATGGACTTAATAATATAAGAGATCTTTACATTGCAGATCTAGATATACTGAGGTCACTTCCCCTTCTTTAAATAGCAAGTGGTACAAATACCCAGGGAAGATATATAATGTTCATCACATACTTGCCTACCACATAATTTGCAAACATGTTTTGCAGGCCTACCGCAGATGTAACAAAGACCAAGTATCATTTACTCCCCTCCAGATATTTAAGATAAAACTCAGGATAAGTTTCATAATCCAAAGGATCCTTTTCACCCGCCTCCATAAAACCCTTTAATCTAAGTATGCATGAATCACACCTTCCACATGCCCTATTTCCACCCCTGTAACAAGACCATGTTAATTGGTATGGAACTTTCAATTCCATACCTTTCTTAATAATCTCCGCTTTACTCATATTAATTAAGGGGGCTACTATTTCAATTGGTCTACCTTCTACACCTACCTTTGTTGCAAGCCTTGATAGCCTGTTAAATTCTTCTATATATTCAGGTCTACAATCAGGATAACCTGAATAATCTAGTGCATTTACACCTATGAATATCTTTTCGGCTCCAATAGTCTCAGCATATGAAAGAGCGATGGAGATAAATATTGTATTCCTTGCTGGTACATAGGTAACAGGTATTTCAGCGCCGATCTCCGAAACATCCTTCCTTTCTGGTATCTCCTGATTTGAAGTTAGTGCGCTTCCACCAATTCTATCAAGTGTAACATCTATTACCTTAAGATTCAATCCATAATATTCACACAATTTTTTTGCACTCTCAAATTCCCTTGAATGTCTTTGGCCATACCTAAATGTAATTGGATATGTCTCATATCCCATGGAAAGTGCTATAGCGAGCGTCGTAGCGCTATCTAGCCCTCCGGATAAAAGAACAACAGCCTTCATCCTTTTAACACCTTTTCATAACATGCTCCTTGTCCAGGTCCTTCTTCAATACAAATTGATATCTTTTTAACATTACTTGGTATACTAAAGGATTGCAAAAATTTTTCGAGTATATACCTTGATATCTCTTCTGCGGTAGTTACCTCTATATCCATGAAATAAACATCCTCGCTAGGAAATATGTATTCCTTATCCTCGAATGAAACTATCACTCTTGCCTCTAGCTCCTGAACATCAATAAACCTTGATTTTGAAGGTATAATGACGTGGTGGTCTATTTTTTCTAACAAATCCCTCAAATTTTTCTTAATTTCAATGAAATCAACAAGCATAAAATTTTCATTAATTTCTCCCTCAATAATTACCTTTAAACCATAGTCATGGCCATGAAGCCTCTGGCATTTACCATGAAATGGTATAAAGTGAGATGCTGAAAATCTTAAATTTGTTTCCCAGCCGTTTATCTCTATCCTCATAAAAATAATAATGATAAATTGAATAATAAAATTTACCTCAAAGAAAATTTAATTAACTCTCTTTAAATGTTTAATTATGCAGGTAAAAATGAGAATACTCTCAGGTTCCTATGATAGAAGTGATGAAAAAAATGTAGTGGTGGAATTGTTTGGAAAAACTGATGATGGAAAGAGTGTCACCGTAAGATACAGAAATTTTAAGCCTTACTTTTATGTTGTTGAACCCCCTGAAGATTTAATAAGTACTTGGGAAAGGGATCCTGAAATAATCAGGATGGATGATGTTGATCTTTGGGTCTCTGGAAAAATAAGAAAATGTAAAAAGATCACACTTTATTCACCATGGAAGGTACCAAACTATAGAAAAATTGCTGGAGAAAGATGCCAGGTGCTTGCAGCAGATATACCATTTCACCATAGGTTTGTGTATGATTTGGACCTTGGTTCATGCATACTTGTTGAAGGTGAGGAAAAAAAGGAAAAAAAGTATACTACAGATTATGTTATAGAGGCGAATTCAATTAAAAATGTAGATCCGTTTATACCAGATTTAAAGATACTTTCATTTGATATAGAAAATTCAATAAAAGAAAAGAAAATTCTTACAATTGGGATAGCGATATATGAAAATGGTAAGATAGAGACTTTACACATAGAAGGAAATGATAATAAAGATATTATAACGAAATTCATAGAAATAATAAAAAGAGAGGACCCGGATGTTATAACGGGTTATAATATCGATGGATATGATCTGCCATATATAATTGAGATTGCAAAGGATCTTAAAATAGGATTTCCCATTGCTAGGGATAGTTCAGAGCCGCAAAGAATAATGGGGCAGTTTTGGAGGGTTCATGGTAGGATCGTTGCAGATGCATGGTGGAATGTGAAAAGGGAGATAAAACCAAAGCAGGAAACACTTAATGCTGTGGCAAAAGAATTACTTGGTGAAGAAAAATTTGATGTTGATAGGTCAAGGATGGATGAAGAATGGAACAATGACAGGGAAAAGGTTATACAATACTGTATAAACGATGCAGTACTTGCATTAAAAATATTAATGAAGATTGAGGTTCTGAGAAAATACCAGGATCTTTCATCGGTATCAAAACTTCCCCTTGATGATGTTATGAATTCAGGTGCTTCAACATTAATAGATTCAATATTAATTAGAGAGGCTGATAGAAATGGTATAGGTGTTCCATTGATGATGTCTCAGGAGGAAGAGGAGGAAAGAATAGAGGGTGGTTATGTACATACAATTGAACCTGGATTATATCATTGGGTATGCGTCTTGGATTTTAAATCCATGTATCCTTCAATAATAATAAAATATAATATTTGTTTCACAACCCTTAGCAAAGATGGTACAATTGTAAGTCCATCCGGTGCCAGGTTTCTTTCAAAAAATGTAAAAGAGGGTCTAGTTCCTAAAATATTGAAGGACCTAATGATTCAGAGGGATGAGATAAAGGAAAAAATGAAAAACTCTACTGGAGAGACGAGAAGATATTATGATGGACTGCAACAGGCAATAAAAATACTCATGAATTCATTCTATGGTGTTTTTGCATCATCATTTTACAGATTCACAAACAAAGAGATTGGATCAAGCATTACTGCATTTGGGAGGGAAACGGTTAAAAGTGTAATCAATGATCTCACTGAGAGGGGCATAAAGGTAGTTTATGGCGATACTGACAGTGTATTTTTCATATCACCAAAACAAAACCTTGAGGATACTGTTAAATTTGGTATGCAAATTGCTGAAGAAATATCTAAAAAAGAGAACCTAATTTTTGAGTTTGAGCAAGTTTTAGAGCCATTCTTTTCACATGGTGCAAAGAAGAGGTATGTGGGGAGAGTAGTTTTCCCACCAGAAGAGAGGGGCCAGATTGTGGTAAGGGGTTATGAAACAAGAAGGACAGATAGTTTTGACCTTCAGAGTGAAATACTTATGGAGATATTTCAGCTTATACTTGACGGAAAACTTGACGAGGCAAAGAGGAGATCAAAGGAAATAATAGATCAGGTAAAGAAGGGACAAATACCCATTGAAAAACTTGTAATATCAAGGAGTGTAAGGGATATAAAACAGTATAAAAATCCAGATTCTATGCCAAATGTTCAGGCTGCAAGAAAGTTGCAAGAAATGGGATATGAATTTGTTCCTGGAATGAAGGTTTCATGGATTGTGGTAAATGATAGAAAAAGTCCTCAGGAGGTAGAGCCTTACGTAAGCGGTAGACCATTTACAAAAAAGCCTGACTATGAATATTACGCAAGAAGACTTGCAGAAACACTTTCGAGAATTACAGAGGTCTTTGAACTAGATCAGAATGCATTGATTACGGGAAAGAGGCAAACGACATTGTTTGAGGAGAATAAGAAAAAGAAGAAGGGTACACTAGAGGATTTCCTTTAAATTAGTGGGGAATCTATTTGTCAATAATAATACTATTTTTGATTGTATTTTTACTTTCTTCGATAATTTCAGGGAATAATAGTACATTGATTCTTGGGCCTTTGAGATCCTCGGGTATAATGGGCAGAAATTATTCTACATTATTTGTATTTCTATTTATACTAATTGGTTTTATTTTAGAAGGGAATAAAATGCTCCTTTCACTTAATTATATAACTGGAGTAGAAATAATACCATTTTATATTTTTTTATCCTCTTTAATAATATTCTTCATATTTACTTTGTTGTCCTATCCATTATCAGCCGGAATGGTATTTACAGGGGCAATTATAGGCTTTTCTTTATATTCAAGATCCCTCAAATTATCTACCATATTTATTTTCATATCATGGATACTCTCTTTTGCAATGTCAATAATATTAGGTTATATTATATACAATAAAATTTCAAAAAGAAGAAAAAAATCAATTGGATCTAGGGTAACAATGATATTTTTAATGTCTTCCAGCGCATTTCTTTCTTATACATTTGGAGCAAATACATTAGGATTTCTATACGCCATTGATCCAAATACATATAACTTCATTGCAATAATTCTTGGAATATTTTTTGGTACCTTTTTTTTAAATACTTTTACTTACTATAATGTAAAAAGATCTATAGTACGTCTTAATAGAGAAAGGGCAGTTGTTTCTCAAATATCATCATCTATTGTGGTAGAGATCTTTACACAGTTGCATATGCCCGTATCTATTACACAGGGGGTAATGGGATCAATTATAGGAACTGGATTTTCCAAGGGATATGTTGAAATAAATCTTAAAAGGGTAAATCAGTTAATACTTTCCTGGGCAATTACTCCACTTTTCTCAGCCTTTATGGTTATGGTAATGATAATGATTTCACCAATATTATGATATCTGATGAATCCTCAGCCTCATCGCTAATCTCATCTATTCTATGAACAATATTTTCAATCTGTAATATTGTAAATACATCGAGGTCCTTTTCTAGTAAATGAATTTCCTTCAATATTTTTAATTTAATTTCATCTATTTTACCTTCAAGATTTTCTATTTCATTGCATATGGATATTACATCATTTTCTCCAGCGAATAATTCCTTAATGGCAAGATCAAGTTTTTCAACAGATTTTATAGTTAAATCTAAAAATTCATTGAGTCCTGAATCCCTTAAAAAATTGATACCAGGTAATGGTATTTTTCTTTCTGTTATAGCCCTTACAGATTGATTAATCTTATTCATTACCTTATCAATTTTTTCAGAAAGTGTAATAAATAGGAATCTATCCTCGGGAAATAAAAGTCCCTGGTATAACATCCTTTCATTTTCTTTTTTTATTTGTTTTTCATTGTTGCTTATTTCCATTAATTTCTTGGCAAGGTTATCCAGGGATTCATAGTCCAGATTAATTAAATAATTTTTTGCATCGGGAAGTAAATGTGAGGCCTTTAGGACCTCCTCAATTTGTTTTGCATAGTTATCGGCTACCTTTTTTTCTTCCTTTTTCCTAAATAAATGCATATTATGTTAATTATACGTCTTTAATTAAAATTTTTCCATTATGGAGTCAATTAGATTTCTTTTTAAAAAAATTTTTATTCTCCTTTAATTACTATATGAATATTATAAAATTTCGTTATTATTTCTTTTCTTGAATTAATCTTATTCATCTGATTGAATTAACAAACTTCTTTTAATTAATGCATTTTTTATTAATTTTATTTATAATTTTTTAATATAAATAGATATAATTATATTTATTTTTAAATAATATTTTTATAATGCTTGAACTTAAACCCATTACCCTGCCCAATAAAGGGCTAAAAGAACATCAAGTAAAGTAATGATAAAGTATAAAAATGGAAAGCGGATATAGGATCCATAGATAGGATTTCTATAAAGCCAATTATGGATCCCTGATATGAAGTTATACTTTATAATGATTATATCTTCCTATTATTTTTATATAAAAATAGCAATTGCTAGATGGATATGATTAAAAATATTGTATTAAAATTTTTAGATTTTTCAGAAGATTTTAGTAATATTTATATATTATTTTTTTATTATTTTTTTAATGACGGGAGAGAAGGGGGTTTCCCCCATAGTTGGTGAAATCCTGATAATATCAATAACATTTATACTTACAATAATTGTACTTCATTATGGATTTGAGTCACTTTCTGGCATTCAATCAGGAAACATATATCTAAATGGATATGTTGAACATAATGTCAATGAAACAGTTATAAGCATTACCTCTGGAACAGTTCCACCACCATTTTCTATTGAGATTATTAAGGGCACAAATATCTCAATGGTAAATATATATAATTTTCAAAAAAATATTTATAACATTACATTAGGTGGAATTAATTTTACAATTGAATTAAAAAATTATGTTAATTCAAATAAATTGACTGCTGGTGACTCTATTATTATAAAGGGATCATCACAGAATTATATTTCAGGATCAACATTTAATATAATTTATGAAAACAGGATAATATATCAAACCACCCTATAGATGATTTCCATAATGTTAAAATATATGGGTGGTATATTAGAAAAAAATAAAGGTGGTTATTGATTATGGCAACATTCAGAATTGTTGTGTCAGATCCAAAATCAGGAAAGAGCCTCCAAAGGGAAATTTCGGAAAGGCCAGCAGATTCCCTAATTGGAAAAAAAATAGGGGATACCATTGAGGGATCTTTAATTGGATTTGATGGTTATAGACTTAAGATAACAGGTGGTACAGATAAGGATGGTTTTCCAATGTCTCCAAGTATCCCAGGCGGTGTAAGAAAAGCTGTTTTATTATCTTCTGGTTTTGGATTCCATCCAAAAAGGAAGGGAATGAGAAAGAAAAAGATACTCAGGGGAAATACAATAACCTCTGAGATTGTACAAATCAATACAGTTATAGTAGAATATGGAGAAAAGCCAATTTTTGAAGAAAAGAAGGATGAAGGAACAGCATGACAGAGATGCCAAGGCAACCCGAAATAAATATCGGAATGGTAGGTCATGTGGACCATGGAAAGACTACGCTTACAAAGGCACTTACTGGTACTTGGACAGATACCTACAGTGAAGAGATAAAGAGAGGGGTTTCAATAAAACTTGGTTATGCGGATGCTGCCTTTTACATATGTGAAGAGGATGGTAAAAAAAGGTATGTTTCATCCGCAAATTTAAATTGTTCTGGAAAACTCGAACTTGAAAGGGTAGTTTCATTTGTAGATTCTCCAGGCCACGAAACCTTAATGGCCACAATGCTTTCAGGTGCTGCCATAATGAATGGAGCTCTTTTGATTGTGGCAGCAAATCAGAAATGTCCACAGCCACAAACTAGGGAGCATCTCAAAGCACTAGAGATTGTAGGGGTGGAACAAATAGTAATTGTTCAGAACAAAATAGATCTTGTGACAGATGAAAGGGCAAGGGAAAATTATAAAGAGATAAAGGATTTTGTAAAGGGAACAATTGCAGAAAATGCACCAATAATACCTGTTAGTGCCCACCATGACACAAATATTGATGTACTTATTGAGGCAATTGAAAAGGTGATTAAAACACCACATTTTGATCCAGGAAAACCAGCAAGAATGTATATTGCAAGATCTTTTGATGTAAACAAGCCAGGGACTCCACCGGATAAGCTTCAGGGTGGTGTAATTGGAGGATCACTGATACAGGGAAAATTTAGGGTGGGAGATGAGATAGAGATCTCCCCAGGCTTCCAGGTAACCAAGAACAGAAAAACCACATGGGAACCCATTTATGCAGATATTGTTTCTCTATATTCCGGTGGTAGAAGATGGGATGAGGTAAAGCCAGGGGGACTTGTTGCAATTGGTACAAGACTGGATCCATCACTTACAAAGGCTGATGGACTCATAGGAAGGATGGCTGGAATGCCAGGCACATTGCCTGAGTTGTCATTAGATCTTACAATTGATGTTCATCTGTTGGATTATGTTGTTGGACATATCGAGGAACTGAAGGTGGAAAAAATAAGAACTGGAGAGGCACTGATGCTGAGTGTGGGTACTACAACGACTGTGGGAAGTGTTAAAAGTGCCAGGTCCGATTCCATAGATATAAATCTCAAATATCCCGTAATTGCAGAGAAAAATCAGAGAGTGGCAATAGGAAGAAAAATACAGAATAGGTGGAGACTTATAGGCTACGGTATAATTAAATAGAATCAATTTTCATTTGTGTTTTCTTGTTTGAAACATATCTTTGAAGATTATATCCATTGATTACCATCTGAACAAGAATTTCTTTAAAATCATCACTATAATCCTTTTTGGGTAAATATGCAGGCATATTTTTACTAATGGATATTCCCATAGATTCAAGTATGTCCATTGCCATCTTTCTTTCATCGCCATATACCTTCTCAGCATATTCTGGTTTTTCTGCCCCACACTTATCTATCTCCCATTTCAATATAGGCCTTTTAAAAAGTTGGTAGAGTATATAAACACACATATCCCCAGATTCCTGTTTTTCTGAAACATATTCACCAATTATTTCATATATATTCTTTTCTTCAACAGAATTTACACTATAAATTTTTGATGGCTGTATCTCCTTCTCCTTAAGTATATTCAAATCTCTTAAGGCCATAAGATAACCTGTCAGAGTTAGTCTATGTATTTTTGTACCCTCCAATTCAAGTTGTTTTGAAATGGATGATATGCTCTTTTCATCCTGGTTAAGTATCTCGATTATCCTTTCCTTGAGGTTTTTGTATATCTCCTTTTGATTCATCCTGACACCCAATATGATATGATATTGTTTACTTTAGTAATAAATTTTTGTTTTGGTCAATAAAAAAGTTTATTAATGCTATTTATTAATACAATAACGTGATTAAAAATGCCTAAGGTACAAGACACCAGCAAGATGGAACAACAAACCGAACAACCAAAGGCTGTACCTCAAGAACAATTCTATGGATACCAGAGAAGAGGAATAATGGATATTCTTTTCAACCTAGAGACAGTTCTTTTCTTCTCCTTGATCTTCCTTCTTATACTATGGATTGGAATAATATTTGGTCTGGCAGGGGGTTCACTTTATTATCAGATAGGCAGGATACTTTATTCCCTTGGAGGCATATTTTTATTCTTTTTCACATTAGGAACATCAATTATGAACAATAATCTCCATGTATCCCTCAGGGTATCATTGATCGTTCTTTCCATAGCCCTACTTTTAATTACAATGACCTTCCCCTAATTTTCTTAAATTTTTTTATTTTTTAAAATATGCAGGCGCCGGGATTTGAACCCGGGTCGAGAGCTTGGAAGGCTCTAGTGCTACCATGCTACACCACGCCTGCCCATATACATGAAATTCAATGAATAGATAAAATTAACGATTGCCTGAGTAATATAGTCCAAAACCTGGTTCTATTGTTTCCTCAAAGTTATCCAGTGCAAGTTCTCCTCTTATGAATACCTTCCTTGGGAATATTCCCCATAGATTTTCAAAGGGTGTCCAACCACATTTATAATGGAGATCCTTAGATCTTATTCTTCTAGAATCGGATAACTTAACTACAATCAGGTCAGCATCATAGCCAGGAGCTATCTTCCCCTTAGGAATTTTCAAAATTTTTCCAGGATTTTCCATGGATACCTTTACAATTGTATCAAGGGAGAATATTGAATCCCTGTAGGCTTGAAATAATAGGGGAAGGGAAGTTTCAACGCCAGGCAATCCGGACGGGGCCGATGCAAAGTCTGATTTTTCTTCGAGTGTATGCGGAGAATGATCGCTTGAAACTACATCTATATTGCCATTGGAAAGTAAATACCTCAACCTTTCGGAAATAAAGCTTGATCTTAATGGAGGATTCACCTTTCCAAAGGCTCCTAGATCCATCTCCCTGTTAAGGAATAAATGATGTGGTGTTACCTCAGTGGTAAAACCAAATATTTTTGAAAGATCAACAGTATCTGGCGAACTTACATGTGCAATGTGAAATTTTGGGCCCCTTATATCCCCCAGGTACCTAACAGCACTGACCTCACAACTTTCAGGTCTTGACATATCGTGCATAATGAGATCCTTTGATTCCCTCTTATTATTGTCTATACAATCCTGTAATTCAGCATGTACAGTTATATTTTTTTCAATATCACTTACAATCTCTGGAATGAGAAGATAATTAACAGGTTTTATATTTGTTGTTTCACTCATATATATCTTGAAAGAAGTGACCTCATTCTGAACATATTTTTCCTCTTTTTTTTGAAGAAGATATGCTATTCCGTAGTCTATATAACTCTTTTTTGATGCAATTTTTAACTTGGTTCTAAAATTTTCTATGCTATCTACAGGCGGTTTTGTATTTGGCATATCAAGGATGAATGTAACACCCCCGTGGAGAGCGCTCAATGTTCCAGATTCAAAATCTTCTTTCCATGTGAAACCCGGATCCCTCATGTGAACATGAATATCAATCATTGATGGAAAAATTGTCCCTTCTTCTATGCTATAAAACTTTTCTCCTGTGAGGTTTTTTGCTATTTTAACAATCTTACCATTTTCAATACCAATGGATGCTGTTTTTATTTCACCGTCTATAAAAAACTTACCCTCAATTACGTCCATTAATAAATCACCTTAGTTTAATTCTTTCTATCTTCCCTTCTGGTTCTAGCTCTGTGAATATCTCCGCCTGAAATTTATAAACCTCCACACCCCTTCTTTTCCAGCAACCTGCTGACAACCCCGCCTTTAAACACGTATGGTCAAGAAATTCAGTGCTACTAATAGAATATTCAACTGCAACCTGAGGTAAAAGTAATCCTGAGAAACCCATATATCTTATTATTAAACCATCCCTGCCTATCTCTACCTTTTCAGGATACTTGTTAGGATCATCTATAACAATCCTTTCTGGAACTGTCAATAGGGATACTTCAAATATAATATTTTCAAGTTCACCCTCTACAACTGGAGGAAACCTTGGATCCTCTGTGGCAGCATATATTGCACTTTTTATTATAGCTTCATAGAGAGGCATTATTGGTTCTGGAAAACCTATACATCCCCTCAACTCCTTTTCTGGATAACTGTTAATGGTTGTAAAAACACCTGCATTCTTTAAAAAATTTTCAGGTATTTCCATTAACTCAGTTTTCCTCCCTTTAAAATAATCCTTTACTGCCCTTCTTGCCAGTTTTACGGCAAAAATTCCATCTTCATTTGTATATTTAAACTCCACGTCTATCACCCCATATTATTTTATGTAACTGTGGAAGAACCCTTATATTTAGTCCATCTTCCAAAACCTTTTCTGTTAGCCATTTGAGGTTTTTATTACCTTCAGGCTGTGCAATCACCTCCCCTTTTATTTCATGATTTTTAATAAACTCCTTCATAAAATTATAATCATTTTCATCCGCAATTACGAACTTAATTGTATCCTTAGGTCCAAGAAGCTCTAGATTTTCTAAATTCATGAAATTACTCATGCCAGATGATGGTGTTTTTATGTCCATGTCTACAATCAATTGTTCTTCACATGGTAGATCCTCCAGACTTAATGATCCGTTTGTTTCAAGCAATACCCTGTAACCAAGATTTATTAGACGGTCGATAAGTTTGTATATGTCCTTTTGAAGAAGAGGTTCACCTCCTGTAAGACATACCCAATTTGATTTATATTTCCTGATCTCGCCTATTATTTCCTCCATTGACATCTCTTTACCCTCTTCCCATGCATATTTTGTATCGCACCAAGCGCACCTAAGATTACAACCAGTAAACCTTACAAATACCATAGGAATCCCGATTAATGTACCTTCACCCTGTATTGAATAAAATATCTCATTTACCTTCATTATATCACACCCATATTGCATGCCTTTTCCTGAGATCCTCCTCACTTTGATTTAGAATTTGTATCATCTGGGCAATGATTGAATCAAGCAATATCAAGGAAGAGTCCTCAAAAATTGTTCCCAGCGGGGCAAGTGAATTGTGTGATATACCCCTTAATAATATTTTTTCATCTGAATATTTTACCAGTGGTGAATTCTCATTTGATGTTAAAACTATAATTTTAGCACCAACGTTCTTGGATATTTCAGCAACCAATAAAGTAGATTTTGTTGTACCAGTATTTGATATTAAAAAAACTGAATCTTGATCCGTTACTATTGGTGTAATTGTTTCGCCAATAAAATATGCTGTTAAACCTAACTGTACAAGTCTCATGGCAAAGCTTTTTCCTATTATACCACTTCTTCCAGCACCATAAACAAATGTTTTCTTTGAATTTAAAATAATTTCAATAGATCTTTTTACGGAAGATTCGTCTACATTATTTAAAATATCACCGGCCTGGCTTAATATAAATTTGTATGCCTCTTTATATATCATTTTAATTCACTTTCCTATCTTTTTTTCAATTATCCTTTCCAAAATTACACGCATGTATTGTGCATCGTGTTCAAGAAGAGGGGAAACAGAAATTATTGTAGTTTCATAATCCTTTTCTAAAAGTACCTCTGCAAGATTTTCAAATTTAATTTCTCCCTTTTTGATTGGAGCTAAACGCATAACATTTTCAGGTGAGTATTCTAGACCTGCATACTGCATATATATATCCTTTGGATAAAATTTTTTTACCTTTTCAATCAAATCCTCAAAATCTTTAGGGGATGTTAAAGGCTTTCCCGATCTTGCAACTATTTTTGGAAAGTTGATAACTGGAAATACATTCTTTATTTTTGATGAAACCTGAATCACCTCATCTAATGATCCTGCTACCTGCCTTTTTCCTGAGGTTTCAATATAGAAATTAACATTCAGATTTTCCTTCTGAACCTTTTCCATTGCACCTTTTATGTTATCAATAATTTTTTTCATATCATTTTTGGAATCCTTGGGATTGTATATGCCTAAGTTGAAAACTATACCCTTTGCATCTAATTCATTGGCAATGATTGATGACCAATAAATATAATTGAGACATTTCTCTGTAAATTCGTCATTGGATGATAAATCTATATAATTTGGTGTATGCACGGTAAGCTCAAGGTCCAGCTCCTTTGACATTTTACCGAGATCTCTCAGCTCCTCATATGATCTAGCAAGGTTCCATTGTAAAACCCTGAGAATATCATTTTCCTCTATTTTGCTTTTTATTCCTATTGGCCTGTAATCACCATTTTCATCTGGCCTAAATACATCTACAATTATTTTACTCTCATCCCTATTGCTGGGAAGAATTTCCCTAGGCAACAATCCTACTTCATCCGTTGCCTCCATTTCCACTATGTTAACCTTAAAGAATGGTATTTCGAGCGCATTTAATCCCATCTCATAAGTATCCTCTATTGCATCCTTGAGCATTCTACCCTTTGAGGATAAAGGTATTCCTGAGATCCCAAACCTGTACATATTCACACCTTTATAATTTAATTAAACTCAACATAATTAACTTTTTCAGAGATCAAATAATTTTTTTCCATCTTCCCATATCTCGTCATGATTAGTTTTCAGTATATCCCTAATAATATTTTTCCTTTCTTCTATGTATTCATTAAACTTGGACTTCTTTTCTGGATACACATCAATTAACCTTTGTGCATTCCATATAAGTGCAATTTGTAACTTTATTTTAAATGCGATCTCTTTATCCATTTTTGATAGGTCCTGCATATTATCATTTATGCAATTGTTACTTAAATTTTTATCTCTCTAAGCCTAGTAAAAATCCTTTTTAAAAAATGATTTATTATATTTTTTATTTATTTTGTGAATGTTGCATGACAAAAATTTCATAATTAAATTCTTCCTAGAATTGATCTTATTAATCGAGCTAATTAAATCACAAAACTTTATTTTAATTAATGTACCTTTTCTATTAATTCGTCTTTTATTATTTCAATGACTTTCTTTATATTCTATAAATTAAATTTTAGAAATAGGTTTTTCAAATATGCACCTCCCTTAGAAATGGTCTTACCATTTCAACTATCTCCCTTGGATTACCAGTTAACTCAGGAATTTTAATTGGCGCATCATACTTACCTTTCCATCTGTTTAGTATATGTTTATATATTTTAAGACCCATTGAATTTAATTCCTTTTCTATAATATCGCCTTGAATATATGAGAGATCATCGTCTGTTTTTACTATGAAAAAAAATGTTTCCTTTGATAGTAAATCCCAAACATCTTGCGCAAGTTTTTTCCATTTATTAAGAATTTCTAGAGGATTTACATTTCTTCTCATTATTTTGGACAATGTATCCTTTATTTCAAAATAAAATTTTATATCGCTGTTAATATGTTCATAAAAATCCTTTTCAAGCAATAAAAGATGCATCGTTGAAGAAGATGCAGCTGTATCCCACACAATAAAATCGTAATTATCCTTTAATTCAAGGAGTTTGGCCAACATAAATTCATCTGATATTCCAGGAGCCTTGGCTATATGTTCTATGATGCTCCTGTCAAGATCAAAAAAAGATGATATTAATGAATATACCTCTTCACCATATTTTTCTTTCCATTCCCTTTGAGCATCAATTTCTTTATATTCATATATGTCTATATTTTTCTCCTTTTCCTTGAATATTTCGTGAGTCATTGGAATTTCGTCCATGGATAATAAAGCCACCTTTCCCCTAGATGCCATTTCAATTGCAAATGCTGAAGATATTGTTGTTTTTCCAACTCCACCCTTACCAATAAAAGAAAATATCATTTTAATCACCATAAAGTGAAATAATTCTTTTATCTAAACCCTTATTAATAATGTATTCATAAACAAATTCAGGCACTAAATTTTTCCACTCTATACCCTTTGCTATTCTTTTTCTTATCTCTGTACCGCTGTATTTATCTCTTTCAAGGAATTCTATGCCTTTCACTTTTACACCTGCATTTTCCATTAGGATCCTTACAAGAGGGTTATTTGAATAGCATATATCAAACCTGGGCAACATAATCTTAAGATAGTTTACCCATTCTGCATTATTCTTAATATTTTCAATAGGGACAATAAGAATATTTTCCTTCATTTTTAAGCTTCCAAGAATCATTTCAATTCTTTCACCCGCTGTAAATGGATTTTCTAATGTAAAAGATTCACCTGCATTTTCAACAACAATAATCAAAAGATCACTTTCTTCAGATATTTTTTTAATTGCATAAAGATGTCCATTGTGAAATGGCTGAAATCTCCCAGGAAAAATTGCCCTCATAATTTATAGTAATACATAATCATTAAAAAAATTAATCTATTAATAATAAAATTTTTTATCAGCTCTTTATATTTTATCAAAACATCTTATTGAAACTATATTTTATTAAAATTTCCATTGTTTCAAAATAAAAAAATTATTAAATATGTTAACTATAAACATTTCGATGAGGACACACTTTACAAATCAGCTTAATGAACTACCTGATGGTTTCAATGTAACAATATGTGGATGGGTACAGGATATTAGAAATCTTGGAAACATATCATTCCTAATATTAAGGGATAGAGAGGGAATCGCACAGGTAACTTTAATTAAGAAAGAAATGGGGGAGGACTATTATAAAAAAATAAATGGCCTGAATAGAGAAAGTGTAATATGTGTAAATGGAAAAATAAATAAAAAAACTCAAAGTAAACTTGGCTTAGAAATAATTCCAACAAAAATTGATGTACTTAACGAGGCAGAAACACCTCTCCCAATGGGGATTATAGATAAGGTATCCGTTGATATTGAAACAAGACTTAATAATAGGTTCATAGACCTTAGAAAGCCTGAGGTTTTTTCACTTTTTAGAATAGAGTCTTCAATTTCTAAGGGTATAAGGGAAACACTAGAGAATGAAGGATTCATTGAGATACATACACCTAAAATTATTGCCACTGCAACAGAAGGAGGAACAAATCTTTTTAAGGTAAAATATTTTGAAAATGATGCATACTTAGTTCAGAGTCCTCAACTATATAAACAGATTATGATGGCAGCTGGATTTGAAAGGGTTTTTGAAATTGCACCTGCATTTAGGGCTGAGGAACACAATACGAACAGGCATCTAAATGAATTTGTTTCTATAGATATTGAAATGAGCTTTTCTACAGATGATGATGCAATGAACATGCTTGAAAAGGTAATATACAATGCAATAGAAAAAATTAAAAAGGATAATGTAAGGGATTTAAAAATTTTAAATGTAGAGATAAATCTTCCTGAAAGACCTTTCCCAAGGGTAAAATATGATGAACTTCTTGATTATGTTAATTCAAAAGGTATTGAAATGAAATTTGGAGAGGATTTTTCCTCGGAGGCTCTTACTTTAATAGGTGAAAAATACAAGGGCTTTTTCTTCATAACAAGGTGGCCTATGGAGGCTAGAGCCTTTTATGTTATGCCATGTGAGGATGATCCTAGATATGGTAGAGCATTTGATTTGCAGTTTGGAGAAAGAGAAATTACCTCTGGTGCTCAAAGAAATCATATTTATTCGTCCCTTAAAGAAAATATTATTAAAAAAGGTTTAAACCCAGAAGATTTTAAATTTTATCTTGATGCATTCAGATATGGCATGCCTCCACATGCAGGCTGGGCAATTGGACTGGAAAGATTTACAATGATACTAACAAATTCAAAAAATATAAGAGAGGTAACACTTTTTCCTAGAGACAGGAGGAGGATAATTCCCTAATTTTTTGTTCGTAAAAAATTTATAATTTTTAATATTTGGCTAGGTTAGTGATCTTCTTCATTTTCTTCATTTTCAAGGTCAATATCAAGGTCCTCATTTTTGAATTCCTTAAGTTCCTCCATAATCTCCTTCTCTTCTTTAAAAAATTGCTTCTTTTTCTTAGAGGTCATTTTTCCCTTACCTCCAATCTCTTTATTATTCAACTACTATAAAAATTTTTCATTTAACCTTCCAATGTTTAAAAAAAATGAGGATCCATTTTAAATAATAGAAAAAATGATATTTGTCAAACAAATATATACAATGAATGGAAATTTTAATAACAAAATTGGAAAAGGTTTATAGCAAAATACTCAAAGGATCATTAAAGAATTTTTTAAGAAAATGATTTCAATGCTCTATTTTAAAAATAAATTTGATGGGACCGCCGGAATTTGAATCCGGGTCGCCAGCGCCCCAGGCTGGTAGGATGGACCAAGCTACCCCACGGTCCCTTTTAATCAAAGTTAATTACTTCGTCTATTAGATCTATATGAGAGACAATCATTCTCCTGCAGCAATATCTCTTTACACCGAGCTCATCGAAAATATTGTTAATTTCCTCCGATGTGGGATTTCTATTTTCACTTTTCTTTATCTTTTCTACCTCTTCCCTGAACTTGATATAATCAGTGGCTATTACCCTGCCGCACGAAAAACATCTAACCGGTATAATCATAAAAATCACCTGTATGATTTTTGCCTCTTTGCCCTAGCACCTCTTCCCATAGGTAGCTTTGGCAATTTTCTTCTAACATCATTTACAATAAGTGTTCTATCATATTCTTTAAAAATTTTTTCAATAGAGGAATCATTGAAGAATTGATTTATTGCCCTGGCTATGGCTGTTCTACTTGCCTCAGCCTGACCCACAATACCGCCACCCTTTACATTAACATCAATATCAACTTGTTTTGCCTTTTCCCCTATTAAAAGAATGGGTTCCATTATCATCATTCTTAAAAGCTCTGGCTTATATATTTCCAAAGGTATTTTATTTATCCTTATTCTTCCATTACCTTCCCTTGCTACAGCCCTTGCAACCGCAGTCTTTCTTTTTCCACTTGCTACAATTACCTTCATTTTATCACCTCAAAACTTTGCACCCAAATATCTTGATATATCAGCTAGAGTAACCTTATTCCTTATCTTTTTATAAATGGCATCCTCTATTTTTTCCGCATTTTTAATATCAATGTTCTCTGGGACTCCTATAAAAACTTTCAACCTTCTGTATGCCTCTCTCCCATGTGATGTCTTAAAAGGCAACATTCCACGGACTGTTCTCCTCAATATCCTATCTGGCATTCTAGGATAATGGGGACCCTTTCTAACTGAGCCTCTCTGCCATTTTTGAAGATAATCCCTATAAATAAATTCTTTATTTCCTGTAACAACCGATTTCTCTGCATTTATAATTACTATTTCCTCTCCCTCTAGAAGCATTTTAGCCACTCTAGATGAAAGCCTCCCCAAAACATGATCAGTAGCATCTATTACTTTCATATCCTTCACCCTATTATTTTTACTCCCTTTCCCTTGGGATTTATTGCCATCAACTCTTCGATGGTAAGTACCTTTCCACCCGCACTTTCAATTTTTTCCTTTGCTTCTTTAGAAAATCTGAATGCAGAAACTGTTACCTTTTTCTTTATTATCCCTGATCCAAGTACCTTTCCAGGTACCAGAATTATATCAGAATTCTCTGCATACCTTTCTATTCTACTCACATTTACTTCAGGCCAGACACGTAAAGGCCTCTCAAGCCTTTCAGCAATGTCTCGCCAGATGTTCACGTTTTCCTCCCTTGACTTTTTCTTTAGATTTATTATCAGGGAGATAAGTTCTGGATTTGTTTTATTCATCTGACTCACCCGACATTTTGTGCTAAGATTAAAAAGATTGTATTAATAAATGTTTTCCCTGTTTCGACATTAATAATAGTTTCCGAAAACTTTTGTAAAGATCAAAGATAAACCCTTTGCAAACTCAAATAAATGAGCATTAAGAATTGACATATGGAAAAGATCTTTATGAAATAATTAAAAAAGTGATAAAAAAATATATTAATTAAAAAATGCAAAAAGTCCCGAATCTAATAATAAAAAATCTTATCATATTGATGATTTCTAAAAGGATAAAAAATATAAATTTTCAATTAAATTTTTTTTTAGCTAAATGTAATGAATAAAGAAACAAATTAATTCTAAATAATATTTCTTATTTTTATTATTATTTAAAAATACTTAATAGCTTTTTTAAAATATTGGAAAAATATAAAATATCAAAATACAATCATTGTCTTATGGATTTCTTTTTCAATCCATCTAAAGTAGCAGTAATAGGCGCATCTGGAAAAAAAGGGAAGATTGGATACGAAATAATGAATTCCCTTTTGGGAAGTGGAGTAAAAATATTTCCAGTTAATCCAAATGAAAGTGAAATTATGGGGATTAAATGCTATAAAGATCTATTGGAGATAGAAGATCAGATTGATTTAATGGTGATTAGCCTAAATGCAAACCAGATCCCTGAAATTATATCTAAGGGTTGCAAAAAAGGTGTAAAGGGATCAATTATCATATCGGGAGGATTTGGTGAAATAGGGAAGGATGGGAAAATGCTCGAAGACAAGGTAGTTGAAATTGCTAAAAATTGTGGAATGCGTATAATAGGACCAAATTGTATTGGAGTATTTTCATCTACTGATAAATTTGATACATTTTTTCAGTCGAGAGAGGCGATGAAAAGACCGGGGCCTGGTCCCGTTTCCTTTATGACGCAATCTGGAACGTACGGAGTTACTCTATTAGAGCTTCTGGAGGAATCAAAGGTAGGCGTTAGTAAATTTGTTTCACTAGGCAACAAAATAGATGTTAATGAAAATGATCTACTTGATTATTTCTATAATGATAATAAAACAAAGATAATCGCGGCTTATTTAGAAGGTTTTTCAAATGGTAGGTTATTTTTTAAAAAATCATTTGAGATATCGAAAAAAAAGCCAATAGTGGTTTTGAAGGCTGGAAAAAATATGGAGGGTACAATTGCCGCTAAATCACATACAGGGGCCCTTGCAGAAAATTATATTGTTTTTGAGGGTGCTGCAAAACAATCCGGTATTATTGTGGTGGATGACATAGAAGAAATGGTGGATATTTTAAAAATCCTAGCCTTTCAAAAAATTCCTAAGGATGGTCGTGTGCTTTTAATTACTAATGGGGCAGGACCCTGTGTGGTCACTGCTGATGCTATTGGGGAATCTAAGAATTTAAAAATGGCCATATTAAATGAATTTCAAAAGAAAAGTCTTAGGGATATTCTTCCAGAATTTAGTATAATTTCAAATCCACTTGATTTAACAGGTTCTGCTACTCCAGAATGGTATGAAAAGGCATTAGAAATATTAAAAGATGGAGATAATATTGATATAATCATACTTTACTTTGTAATACCAAATGCACCAATTTATAGGAATATAGATCATTTATATAATTTATTCTCAAAAAATTGGATGAAAACCCTTGTTGTTGTTATATCTGGTGGTGAATATAGTAAAAATGTATCCAGAAAACTTGAAGAGATGGGCATACCCGTAATTACTACTGCAAGGAGGGTGGTAAATGCTCTTGACAAGATTGTTGAATATTCAAGATGGAAAAATCATAGAGATTAGAAGGGCCAAACCTGACGATGCACAAGGAATAATAGATTGTTTTAATGATGTAATGAGTGAGGGTATCTATCTTCTTGGTGAAAGGTACTTAGGTGATATAGATTTTCTTGAAATGAGAATAAACGATGAAATGAATGAGCTTTTTCTTGTTGCAATTTATAATAAAAAGGTGGTTGGTGTTCTTACCCTTACAAGAGAATCCTTTAAGAAAAACAATCATGTGGCTTTTCTTGGCATAGCTATTATAAAGGATTTCAGACACAGGGGGATTGGAAAGGCAATGATGGAAACATCATTTGAATGGGCCAAACAGATGGGTATTGAAAAAATATGCCTTGAAGTTTTTTCAACTAATACAAATGCCATAGAACTTTATAAAAAAATGGGGTTTGAAATAGAGGGTATAAGAAAAAAGCAGTTCAAGATTGAAGGAGAATATGTTGATGATGTATTAATGGCTAAATTTTTATAGTGTGAAATAATAATTTTTTTGATGAATGTTGAGATTAAGGAACTTGATATTGTCTTAGGGGTTAGGAATATATTGATCAGTGAAGAGGATGCAAAAATCCTCGGGATACAGCCAGGCTTCAGATTATTGGTATCGAAAAAGAATTTTAAAAAGATATTTTTTGCCTCCATTTCATCTAAAATTGTTAAAAAGGGTGAGGCAATAGCCTCACCAGGAACAGGATTAAAAAAAGGTGATTTGGTTGATATATCAAATGCACCACCACTCAAATCTATTAATGCTATTAAGAAAAAGATCTATGGAGAAAAGCTTACTTCCGATGAAATAAAAGATATAATAACAGATATAGTTAATGAGAATCTTTCTAATATAGAACTTTCAAGCTACGTTACCGCCATTCAAACTTTGGATCTAGATGATGATGAAATTACAGGTACTATAGAATCCATGGTATCCACTGGTGAATCAATCAAATTTGATTATGAGGTTTATGATGTTCATAGTATTGGTGGTGTTCCGGGCAATAAATATGCATTAATAACTGTTCCAATACTTGCAGCTGCTGGTCTAAGGGTACCAAAGACCTCCTCCAGGGCAATAAGTAGTGCAGCGGGAACTGCTGATGTAATGGAGGTTCTTGCAAGAGTGGATTTATCTATGGAGGAAATAAAAAGGGTTGTAGATAGTGTTGGTGCTACACTTGTTTGGGGTGGAGCTTTAAATCTTGCACCTGCTGATGATAAAATTATAAGGATAGAGCAGCCCTTGGGTCTGGATCCACAGGCTCAAGTGATATCTTCTGTTCTAGCAAAGAAAAAGGCCACAGGCATTGATACACTTTTGATAGACATTCCAATGGGTGATGAGGCAAAGGTAAAAACAGGTTTTGAAGCAAGAAAATTGGCGGAAAGATTTATTAGAATAGGAGAGAGAATTGGAATAAATGTGAGTTGTGCTATTACCTATGGTGGCCAGCCTATAGGCAGGGCAGTTGGACCTGCACTTGAAGCACAGGAGGCATTAAGGGCATTGGAGGGTAAACAAACTTCTAACAGTTTAATAGTAAAATCCCTTGAACTTGCATCAATTCTTCTGGAGGAAAGTGGTTTATCTGAAAAGGGAAAAGGAAAGGATTTGGCAAGATCAATTTTGGCAAGTGGTAAGGCAAGGGAAAAACTTCTTGAGATTATATCAGCCCAAGGAGGAAAAGGTATAGAAAAAAGTGATGACATTGAACTTGGAAAATTTGTAGAAGAAATTAGAGCAAATACCGATGGATATATATCGTATATATCAAACAAGGCAATTATAGAGATGGCAAGGTTACTAGGGGCACCATTTTCAAAAAAGGCTGGAATATGGGTATCTAAAAAAATAGGTGACAAGGTGGAAAGGAATGAATCAATTTTCATACTTTATTCAGAAAGTAAAGATAGACTTGAAAATGCACTCAGGCTTTCAAGAAAGATTAGACTTTATGGAATTGAGGGTATGGTTTTAGAAAGTATTCACGGTCAAGTATACAGAACAATAAAGGGTGAGAGAAAATGAAAATAAAGGTGAAATATTTCGGTCTTTACAGAGATTTAGTAGGTAAAATGGAGGAAAGCTTAGAAGGTGACTTTTATAGGCTAAGCGATCTGATCTCCTATTTAGAAAAAAAATATACTGATTTTAAGAGAGATTATCTCGTAATTTCAATAAATTACAAATATGTTGAAAATGATGAAAATTTAAAGGATGGAGATGAGATTGCTATAATGTCCCCTGTGAGTGGCGGATAAATTAATATCTTCAAAAATATTTACCTGCATGAGGAATGATCCCATGCCAGAGACTTTAATATACAGACTAAATTTTAAAAGGGTACCTATTAAAAATATACCGCCTGATGAGAGAAGAAGGGATTTCTATAAACATGTTACTATTGGATATTCTAAAGCGGAGGCAATGAGGGAGGCATCCAGGTGTATGGGTTGTGGCCTATGTATACAGGGATGCCCTGCCAGACTCGATATACCTGGATATGTACAGGCAATAGCAAGAGGGGAATTTGAGAAAAGTCTAAAGATAATAATGAGGGATCTTCCATTCCCTGAGATCTGTGGAAACATATGCACACATAATTGTGAGGATAATTGTGTATATTCGGATCCCGTGGCAATCAGACATCTTAAAAGATTTGTAGCAGAACAATTTAATGATTACCAAAGTATATTAAATAGAAAAAAAATGGAGCCTACAGGAAAGAAGGTAGCGATAATAGGTTCCGGTCCGGCCGGATTAACAGTAGCATATATATTAACAATGTTTGGTGTAGACTGTACTGTTTATGAGGCGCTTCCTGTACCCCTTGGAATGCTAAATGTAGGTATACCCAAATACAGATTACCTGCAAAAGTAATTGAAAAAGAATATAACTTCATTAAAAATGCAGGTGTAAAGTTTCTTTTTAACACAATGGTAGGTAGGGATGTCTCATTCGAAGAATTGATGAAAAATTATGATGCGGTATTTTTAGGAATAGGAACAATGAAGGGTAATTTAACAGGAACTCCCGGAAGTGATGGTAAATATGTTTATCATGCATTGGATTTTTTGAGGATGGCAAACCTTGGAGAAAAGATTCCCATGGGTAAAAAGGTAGCTATAATTGGCGGTGGTTTTACGGCAATGGATTCAGCTAGAACCGCCCTCAGACTCGGAGCAGATAAGGTTTATGTTCTTTACAGAAGAAGGGCCGAAGATAGGCCAGGTTATCCAAGTAAGAATGCAGAGGAAGAGATGGAAGAAACAGAGGAGGAAGGGGTTGAATTTCTATGGAAAATTACACCTATAGAATATGTAAAGGATTCTAACAATATGATTAAAGGTATAAGGTATTGGAAGAATGAGATGGTGGGTGAAAAGGGAGGAGGAAGACTTAAACCAGTTCCAATTAAAGACATAGAATTTTTCATAGAGGTTGATACAATAATTGAGGCAACAGGTCAAAGTCCTGATCTTTCATTCTTACCCTTAGAATTATCAAAAAATCTAAAGATGAAGGGGAATGAAATAGTAGTTAATGATGATGGAATGACCTCTATTTCAGGGCTTTTTGCAGGTGGAGATGCCACCAATACAACAAAGGACTTTATTAGTGCTGTGGCTGATGGAAACAGGGCTGCAAAGGGTATATTGAAATTTTTAAAAATAAATTATAACACAATAGAAAAGGTAGAATGCAATAAAATGTCACAGGTGATGAGAGAATCTCTGGGTAGGGAGGTAAAGTGTAACGATTACATAGAGATTTAAAACTTTAAAAAAATGCTTTAATTTTTTAATATTAAAAAATCTAGAAAAAATAATATCTTTGGAATCAATTACCTTTATAATGCAAGATCCTGCAAAGAAGTATTTCAGATGCAATGATAGTGAAAGGGCTGTATTTGAGGCGGGTATAAAGCTTGGGACCATCTATCACCAGTTTGTGGGTACACCAATTAGTGCTGAAAATATTGATGTCCTTGAAAAGTCCATTGAGGAAAGCATAAAGGTACAGCCATTTGTAAAAAGTGTCAATGTTAAAATTAGGAGAGATAGAATAAAAAAGAAAAAAGGCATTTACAAATACCTTACACTTACAGGGGATATGCTTGATGTAGAATTGGTTGTTGAATACAATAACACTGAGGCTGTCTGTTATCTAAAATATATTGAAGAAATGAAATATCCCCTAATGTATATAGGCGAGATAAGAGTGAAATAGGATGTATGTAAAAATAGGTATTAGTGGATTGCCAGGAGTTGGTAAAACAACCACACTTATAAAGACAGTTGAAATTCTAGAAAAGGAATATACAGTTGGCGGAATAATTACTGAGGAAATACTTGAAAATAAAACTAGGGTAGGATTTACAATAATGGATTGGTCAACAAAGGAAAAAAAGGTTTTTGCTTCAAAATATATACAATCAAGAAGTAGAGTAAGTAAATATGGCATAGACACGAGTGTGCTTGATGATTTGGGGGTAAGGGCTCTGGAAAATGCTAAACAAAAAGATATAATAATTATAGATGAGATAGGAAAAATGGAGCTTGAATCAAAAAAACTCACAGAAAAGATTAAGGAAATACTAGAGATGGAAAAAAATATTATTATGACATTAAATAAAAAATCAAGGAATCCCCTTCTTCAGGATATCAGGAGAATGGATGATGTAAGGATTCTAGAGGTAACTCCAGTAAATAGGACAATACTTCCATACAAGATCGTTGGAATTATTAAGGGCGAACAAATCTGAGTATAGGGTGAAGCTGATTATGAGGGTGAAGGAGGGATTAGTGGAGGCTGAGTTACCTGTAATTTTTGATAAGGGTCCAGGTAAAAAATCAACTGCCTACTATTCAAAATCACAAGTAATATCCAGAGATTTGACAATCTTCATTATTAAAAATTATCTAAAAAATGGAAAAAATGCCCTTGATCTTCTAGGGGGATCAGGGATAAGGGGATTCAGGATAGAAAAAGAGTGTAATCTTAATGTAACAATAAATGAAAGGAACAAGGAGGCTTTAAAATACATATTTAAAAATAGGGATATTAATAATTCAAATGCGTATATTACGAATTTCAATGCCGAAAGACAAATTCCAGATGGATATTATGATTACATTGATATTGATCCATATGGAAGTCCTGTACCATTTTTGGACTCTGCATTAAAATCAATTAAAAACAATGGAATAATTGGTGTTACATCAACAGACATTGCCAATTTAGCAGGTACCTATCCACATAAAACCTTTTATCTATACCATTCAACACCAGAATCAGGTTATCTCAAACATGAAGTAGGTACTAGAATTTTAATATCCTACATTGCAAATAGAGCAGCAGAAAATGGATTTGGTATAATCCCACTTTTAACATACTTTGGTGGATATTATTATAGGATATTTTTTAGGGTAAAGAAGGGAAAAAAATGGGTGATGAATACACTTTCATATGTTCAAGAAATAAATAAAATGGGTTATTGGAGAAAAATAGGCCCACTTTGGATAGGAAACTTGCATGAAATAATTAACAATTATAAAATACCAGAAAATATTGAGAAAAGGGATCATATAATTAATATTTTAAAAATTGCGCCCTATGAAAATCTTCTATTTTTTTATTCAACAGAAGAAATTGGTAAAAGAATGGGAGGAAAGATGCCTAAAATTGATTATTTGATATATAAGCTTAGATTTAATGGATACCCTGCCTCAAGGACACAATTCTCGCCCGTAGGTATAAAAACTACATGTACCCTTCCAAAAATTATTGAAATTTTAAAAATGAAAGATTTATAAAGTAAAAGATGTTTAGGAATTAGATACTGAGGTGATAAATTATGCAACCGGCCCAAATGGCATATGATCGCGCAATAACTGTATTTTCTCCAGAGGGTAGACTTTATCAGGTAGAGTATGCAAGAGAAGCTGTAAAGATGGGATCAACTACCATAGGGATCAAGTTCAAGGATGGCGTTGCCTTAATAATTGATAAAAAGGTGAGGAGCAGGCTTATAGAACCTAAAAGTATTGAAAAGATATACATTGTAGATGAGCATATTGGTGCCGCATCATCTGGTCTAATGGCCGATGCCAGAGTACTAGTGGATTATGCAAGGGTGACTGCCCAAGTGGAGAAGGTTACTTATGGCGAGAAAATTGGTGTTGAACCTCTTGTAAAAAAGATCAGTGACTATGTACAACAATATACACAGTATGGAGGTGTGAGACCCTTTGGTACATCACTCCTAATAGCGGGGATCGATGATACTGACATATACCTTTTTGAGACTGAACCAAGTGGTGCCTTTACTGGTTACAAGGCCTCTTGTATAGGCAGGGGCAGGGAAACAGTAATGGCAATATTTGAAAAGGAATATCAGGAAAATATGCAAAAAGATGATGCAATAATGTTAGCTTTAAAGGCAATGAAACAGGTAAGTGAGGATCCCAGTCAGCCGATGGTGGTGGAGATAGGTCTTATTACAAGGGGCACAAATTTCAGGATATTACCCCAGGAGGAGACTGAGGCTTACATTAAAAAACTAGGCTAAGTGATATTATATGGTAAGGATTGAGGATTCTATCGTTGCCAGATATGAAGCTAAGGGTCATAGGTTAGAGATTCTTATAGACCCAAAATTGATAGATTTATTAAAATCTGGAAAGCAGGTTAATGTAGTAGATTATATGGTAATAGATGAAGTCTTTAAGGATGCAAGGAAGGGGGACAAGGTAGGAGAAGAGGTTTTAAAGGAGGTTTTTGGAACAACTGATATAAATGAGGTTGCTAAACAGATAATCTTAAAGGGCCAGGTACAGCTGACTACTGACCAAAGAAGGAAGATGCTTGAGGAAAAGAAAAGGCAAATAATAAATGAGATTGCAAAAAACGCAATAAATCCACAGACAAATGCACCGCATCCCCCACAAAGAATTGAAAAGGCAATAGAAGAGGCAAAGGTACACATTGATCCTATGAAAAGTGTTGAAGAGCAAATACCGATTGTACTTAAGGCAATAAAGGCAATAATCCCAATAAGGATTGAAAAGACAAAAATTGAAATAAAAGTTAGTGCAGATGGTTATGGTAAGATATATCAGGACCTTGTTAAGATGGGGACTATTGTGAAGGATGAATGGGGTGATGATGGATCTTGGAGGGCTGTAGTTGAGATACCTGCAGGTATGCAGGCGGAGTTTTTTGATATGTTAAATAAAAAGACTCATGGAAACATTGAAACAAAAATTTTGAAAGGGTGAAAAATATGGAGAAGATTAGAGAAATTGTTTTGCCAGGTGAAGAAATAGATCTTATGGGCAATAAACCTGGCAATGGAATATACATTGAGAATGGAAAAGCTTATGTGGAATACCTTGGAGTAAAAACTGTGAAATCTGGTTATTTAAACATAATACCTCTTTCAGGAAGGTATCAGCCACAGAAGGGTGATAAGGTGATAGGTAAGGTAGTGGACATAATGCCATCAAACTGGGTAGTAGACATAAATGCGCCTTATCTCGCTCCTCTTCATGTAAATGATACACCATGGAAGGTTGATTTTGGTGACACAGGAAAATACCTTAACGTAGGTGATACTATTATTGCAAAGATTATGAGCGTGAATGAGGTAAAACAGGTATGGCTTACAATGAAGGAGCCAGGTTTAAGGAAACTTGAGGGTGGCCATGTAATTACTGTGTCGCCTACAAAGGTTCCAAGGATCATTGGCAAGGATGGATCAATGATAAAAATTCTTAAGGATATGACAAATTCAAAAATATATGTAGGGCAGAATGGTATTATATGGATAGATGGATCTATTGATTCAATATTGAAGGTTGTTGGTGCAATAAGGTTGATAGAAAGAGAAGCTCACATAATAGGACTTACTGATAGGGTAAAAGATTTTCTTTCAAAAAATAAAAAGGAGAATGATGAAAATGGGAGGAATTAATAAGGATATAAAATTAATTGATGAAAATGGAAAAAGGATTGATGGAAGATCCTTTAATGAACTAAGGCCAATAAAGATAGAGGCAGGTGTTTTAGAAAGGGCAGATGGATCAGCATATATAGAATGGGGTAACAATAAGATCATAGCTGCCGTTTATGGACCCAGGGAGGTATATCCAAAACATATGCAGGATCCGAGCAGAGCAGTACTGAGAGCAAGATACAACATGGCCGCATTTTCTGTTGATGAGAGAAAGAAGCCAGGACCGGATAGAAGATCAATAGAATTATCACTTGTAATTTCAAATGCCTTGAGTTCTGTGGTTCTTTTAGAGCAATTTCCGAGGACTGCAATAGATGTTTTCATAGAGGTTCTTCAGGCAGATGCAGGTACAAGGATTGCAGGTCTTACTGCAGCTTCTGTGGCCCTTGCTGATGCGGGGATACCAATGAAGGATCTTATTGTAGGATGTGCAGCTGGTAAGGTAGACAATACTGTTGTGCTTGATCTTAACAAAGAAGAGGATAACTATGGGCAGGCCGATCTACCAGTGGCAATTATACCCAGAACTAAAGAAATTGTTCTTTTCCAAATGGATGGTGATATGACATTCGATGAGGTGGAGATGGGACTTAACATGGCAATAGATGCTGCATTAAAGGTATACGAGCTCCAGAAGGATGCATTAAGAAGAAAATACATAAACCTTGCACAGGAGGATGAGCAACAATGAGTAAATTTACCGAGAGTGTTGTTTCAGAAATAAAGAGGGATTATATTCAAAAACTGCTCTCCCAGGGATCAAGGATAGATGGAAGAAGTCAAAATGACTTTAGAAAGATTGAGGTTATAAAGAACTTTATTCCAAGGGCAGATGGATCTGCTCTTGTGAAATTGGGAAACACCCAAGTACTTGTGGGTGTTAAGATAGAGACGGGTGAACCCTTCCCAGATACACCGAATACTGGTGTTTTAAGCACAAATGCTGAGCTTGTCCCGCTTGCTTCTCCCACCTTTGAGGCAGGTCCTCCAGGTGAAGAGGCAATAGAGCTAGCTAGGGTAGTTGATCGCGGAATAAGAGAAAGCAAGGCCATTGACCTTGAAAGGCTAGTAATAAAGGAAGGAGAGCTTGTCTGGATAGTTTTTGTTGACATACATGTACTTGATTACGATGGTAATCTCTTTGATGCTTCAGCCCTGGGGTCTATAATTGCACTGAAAAATTCAACCGTGCCAGCAAGCAGATTTGGTCAAGGAGAGGATTTTCCCCTGCCAATAAGGCATTATCCAGCCACTACCACCTTTGCTAAAATAGGTGATAAAATAGTACTCGATCCAAATCTGGACGAGGAGAACATAGCGCATTCAAGGCTCACAATAACCACTGATGAAAACGGGAAGATAAATGCAATTCAAAAGGGCCTTGAAGGGACATTTACAAAGGATGAGATATTGAACACAATTAAAGTTTCCATAGAATCTGGGAAATATTTAAGAAATACATTCATATTAGGGGATGATTCAAAATGAGCAAAAGAACTAAAAAACTTGGTATAGTTGCGCGTTTTGGTCCCCGTTATGGTGTAGCGCCTAAAAAACAATGGAAAGAGATAATGGAAATGAGGATAGATACATATATATGCCCAAGATGTGGCCATAAGACCTTAAAAAGGGTAGGCACAGGTATATGGAGCTGCAGAAGATGCGGATATACAATGGCTGGTGGTGCATATACTCCATTTATTAGAAAGGAAGTGGCAAAGGAGGGTGAAAATGTCCAGGTTTAGATGCGCAGTTTGCGGGAAGATTTATGAAGGGGAGATAAACACCCCAAATCTGTCCTGTGAATGCGGATCAACAATATTTTACAAGGAAAGACCTAACGTTAAAAGGGTATTCACCTCAGATTAAGAAAAGTTTTTATTACGATTGCCTTAATCTTTTTAAACCTGTTAAGGGTCTTCAGGATACAAGAAATGTACCATAAATTACAAATATGTGAGGATGGTGAAAACATATATGGGCTTTAAGCCTGGTATTACACAGGAAACAAAAAGGGATCTTTCGGTATTGATCATAATGATATCAATAGTTTTTCTTGGGCTATTTTTGAGAACTTATTATGCCATTGGTCCATCTGTTGAAAACAATTTTGCTATTTCTGGAGGAGCTGATACATTTTACCATGAAAGGGTAATTGATTATATTGTAGCCACAGGACATCAACTTCTTTGGGATCCAATGCTAAATTATCCAGTTGGCTTTCCCGATCCAAGACCACCTTTCTTTGAGTGGTCTGTAATAGCCATGGCATATCTTTATCTCCCATTCGTAGGTAACATGCATAATGCACTTGGTTATTCCCTTGTGATGATAACTGCAATTTTTGGTGCCCTTATAGCAATCCCAATGTATCTACTAGGAAAGGAGGCATTCAATAGGAGAGTAGGAATAATTTCTGCATTTTTAATAGCAACAAGCGCCTCAAATATGATGAGAAGTGTTGCTTCATGGGGCGGATATGATGATGTAATTCTATTCTTTGCAATATGGGTATTCTATTTCTTCCTGAAGGCATTAAAAAATGTTAACAAATCTGTTTGGGTGGACAATTATTTCAGTTTAAAGGGATGGTCAAATGGAATTAAAAAATTCTTTAATGAAAATAAGCGTGCCACCGTCTATGCTGCCCTTTCAGGAATAAGCTTCGGTACAATTGGTGCAATGTGGCAAGGTTTCGTTTATGTTGAAGTAATTATATTAATTTATTTACTTATTCAGATATTTTATAATAGATTTAGAAACATAAGCTCCTTCCATATTTTATGGATCACTGTTATATTCATATTATTTTCATTCCCTGTTGCATTTCCCTTTTATCTTTTAGATAAAACAATTACACCCTGGTTCAATACACCACTTTATTTAGCATTGTTTATGGTCTTTCTTATTCTATTCCTTGAAATCACATCAAAATGGCCCTGGGTTCTTACATATTCAATTACAGCAGCTGTGATAGCTGTATTAGCTGTACTGGGTCAGTTATTCTTCCCATCAATAATGAGATACATATATACCGGAGAGGGTTACTTTGTAAAAAGTGCTCTTTATTCCACTATAGCAGAGGCACAGGCCCCTACCCTAGGCCAGATAATAATGAATGTTGGTGTGGGAGTTTTCTTCATATTTGTTGCGGGCCTTGCATTTATGCTTTACGATATAAGAAGAAATAGAAATGAATACTTCCTTTTCTTCGTTATATTCTCTATAGTTTCAGTATATATGGCATTCTCAGCTGCAAGATTCATATTTAATGCTTCGCCAGGATTTGTTATACCCGCAGCTTATATGTTGGATATTATAATAGAGAAAATAAATGTAAAGGAGATAGGTAATCTAATAAGATCAATATCCTGGAAGAATGCATTCAAAAAAAGAGGACCTTGGCTTAAGATTGCGGCAATAGCGGTTGTTGCATTTCTCATCGTATTTCCAAATATGTGGGGTGCGGTTGATGCAGCAATACCCTATAATAACAAGACTACATATGATAAGCAAATCTACAACGTAATGCCATCATTTTTAAGACCCCAAAATTATACCCCACCCTGGTATCTTGGGGCCTACGGTATTCAGCTTGATACAAATACAACAGATCCCTGGCAGGGGGCGTTTGCATGGTTATCCGAACAGGATAATAACCAGGCACCTCAATACAGACCTGGTTTTCTCAGCTGGTGGGACTATGGATTTCAGGATGTTCAGCAGGGTCTTCATCCTGCAGTGGCTGATAACTTCCAAAATGGTTATCAGTTAGCGGGGCAATTTATTACAGCACAAAATGAAAGTGAAGCCGTTGCTCTTTTAATATCAAGAATACTTGATGCATCACTAATGAATTCCACCTATGGAAATGAGGTAAAAAGCTTGCTCATACAGTATCTTGGATATCAGGAGGAGCAAAATATTTTGGATTATTATACTAATTTATCAAAAAATCCATCACCATATATTAATAAAATTCTGAACAATCCAAATTATTATGGCCTTTATTCAAAGAATATTACACCCCAAAATGCCAAATATGTAATGATAAAGGCAGATCTTGCAAATAAGTATAGTGAAAGCACCCTTGTAAATCTTTACATACTTTTGGAAAGGGTAACTGGATACTCCATAGATTATTTTGCCACAGACTATAGACTGTTTCCATTCTCTGGGATGAATACAGGAATATTTTATGCGCCAGCCTACCTGGCGGATAGAAGGGCAAACATAGTAAGTGGTCAAATAATACCATACGATTTCTATAATATAACTGCAGTGGGATCAAATGGCCTCACCTATTCTCTAAACAACATACCTGCAAATGTTCAGATTGTTAGTTATAATATTACATATAATCCAATGTTTTTCAATACAATGCTTTATAGGGCCTTTGTAGGCTACTCGGGTCTAAATTTAGGCATGGGACCTTACATTCCTGGGATATCATCCCAAATGAACTATTATCCTGTGATGTTTGCATGGAATCTTACACATTTTGAAGTTGTATATTCTGTTTCATTCTGGAATCCTTACAAGGATTACCAAAATCACACAAATGCGTGGAAACCTGTACCCCTTCAGGAGGCATATTATCTTCAAAAGACAAACAATGGTACTGTGGTCCTAATACCACCTGCAAGACAGATACTTCCACAGGACGTTGTTATATTGAAATTCTATCCAGGGGCTATTATAGAGGGCAGGGTTACATTACCTGATGGTACCCCACTTTCGAATGTACTCGTTACTCTTTATGATCAGTATGGTATTCCACATACATACACAAGAACAAATTCATCGGGTTATTACCAGATATATGCGGTTGCTGGGAATGATACAATACAGATTACAACAGGTGGGGGCTTTAACAAACTTTTCCTTGATGAAAAAAATTTGCTTGCATCTAGGGAAATATACGTGTCCGATGCCCAGGCATCAAGGATTGTTACTGGCATAAACCCTGATGGATTGCCAAATTATTATATTAATGACAATTTTGTAATTAATTCTTCATCACTTGATGGTGTTGTTTACTTTTCAAATTCTGGAAATAAGACCTATATCAATTCTGGAAAGGTTTTCCTAATAAATGAAACATATGGGTTGAATTATTCTACAGATATAAACAAGAATGGATACTTTTCAATTAAAAATCTTGCACCTGAAGAATACAATGTTTACATTTATTCAAATGGCTCCTATGCATTTGTAAAAACAATAACAATAAATCAAAATTCAAATGTCACACAGGATCTTCAGCTCTATGGAGATATACTTAAAGGTGTTGTATTCTATCAGAATGGTACACCTGCAATCAATGTACCTGTTAAAATTAATGGGCCTATTTCATATACTTTATTTACTGATAAGAATGGATCATATTTATCTTATGTAATACCCGGATCATACTCAATAGAGGTAAATGTGGATGGTTATTATACGCCCAAGAAGACTGTAAATTTTGATTCCTGGAACCTCTCATCAACAAATAATTTTGAGCTATTGACATCATATTCATTGAAGGGGGATGTTTATCTAGATGGAATACCTGTTCAAGGGGCAGTTGTAAGGTTTATGGATGAATTCACCTTTTCCAATACACAGATTTCCATTACTGACAAAAATGGAGAATTTTCATTCAATCTTCCAAGGAGCTATTACTCAGTTTATGTGGATTATTTTTATAATAATAATCATTATGTTTACATAGGAAGCTATGTACCCTACGATAACTCAACAATTAATATTTCACTTGCTAAGGCTATCACCCTCTCAGGTAAAGTTTACTATGGAAATGTTCCCATAGCAGATGCTGAGATTATGCTATTTAATGGAATGAATTTTCTCAGGGTATATACAAACGGAAGCGGATATTTCAGTGCCTATGTACCTGAGGGTACATACTCAGTAGGAATTGTAGGTTACAATGCAACAACATCACAACCATATGCATATTATACCACGCTCATATTAACTGGAAACTTGAATGAAAAATTCTATTTAGAAAATACAAATACAATTAGTGGTGTAGTAGAATGGAATGGAACTATAATTAATAATGCTGTTGTATTTGTAAAGCTTGGTGATTTTTACTATTTTGAAACAAACATAGCCCCTAATGGAAAATTCCAGTTCTACAGCACAGGTGAAAACTTCGCATTTTATGCCTTTGCCTATGGATTTAAGTTTAATAATTTCAAAATTGAAAATAATAATGTTACAATATATGTAAATGAAAGAGGATGTAATCTAAATGGACATGTTTCATATCCCAATGTATATGCGGGTGATCTTTATATTCTATTTTCATCAAGGAGTGGAAATTTCAAAGCACAGGTAATAAATGGAGAATATAACATAACACTTCCATCTGGATATTATAATGTAAGTGTTATTGCTTCAAATGTAGAGGCATCAATTTCACCATCAGCAGTAGCAATAAATACAGGCCAATTAAACTATAATCTTAATTTCAATATAAAAATGAATGCACTAATTAGCCTATTCCCAAATCAAAAATATATATATTGGTTTGATGAAAATGGTAATCTTGTTAATTCTGGAAACAATGTTTCATTACCATTAGGAAAATACACCTACTATACATTCACGGGTAATTTATCCTCCATAGGCACTGTTAATGCCTCACAAAATATTGTCCAGCAAATAAGCATGGTTCAGGGGTATTATACTAAGATAAACTTAATAAATAGCAGTGAGACGTTCAATCTTTTAATAAACTATGGTGGGCTAAAGATCATAAAGCCAGTGAAAGGTGGAACAATACTCCTACTTCCACCTGGATATTATGTTTTCAGTGTTTATAAGATAGTTTCAAATATTGAATATTATGGATCCCAGGAATCATACATTTATGCAAATGGTACAATTAACATTAACGTACAGGAAAAACCATATCTTTCAACTTTGAAGGGGTATATAACATATAACAGCGAAAGATTAAGCTTTGTTACAATTTATCTTTTCGGAAAGGATGTTTATTATGAAGTCCCATCTGGATCAGATGGTTCTTTCACATATCTTCTTCCAATAGGTAATTATACAGTTTATTCATATTCAGCAAATCTTGCCTTCATAGGTAATCTTAAAATATCAAATAATTCAATTTATTGGTATAATATTTCAATGGAAAAGGGTTATCTTATAAACCTACTCTTGATTTATGCAAATTCTACATACAGATCAAATGTAACCCTAAGTTCATTATACGGAAATATAACATTAATTACACATAATGGATTGCTTAGCCTTATTTTACCCTATGGCAATTATACATTAACTGCAAATGCAGAAAGAATTGAATATAATCAGACTGTAAAATACAATCTTTATTATGAACTGAATGTAATTGCCAACAAAAACTACACAATATACTTCTCGAGGGTAAATTTTGATAGCATAAGAATGACTACACTTACAGGCATTCAGAATGGTACTGTTGGAAGTTCAATCAATTATACTATATCAATTAATAATAATGGAAATAGACCTGAAAATGTTACTCTAGAATCTGTAGGCATTTGGAATGTGACATTTTCTAATAGGTATATATACATTAACCCTGGTGATACTAAAATAGTAAAGTTAACATTAATAGTTTCAAATAAGGCAGGCTATGGCCTAAATACAATTACAATAAGGGGTGTCTATCAGAATTCACTTTATCAGGAGACAAGCATCAAGGTAAATGTTTCGGAATATCAAAACACATCTTTCACCTGGGCTAATATCTATGCATCTGGGAATTCCCTTTATGTAAACCTTACCATAAACAACAATGGAAATATTCCTGAGAATTACTCTATCTCAATTATAAACTCAAATGAACTTAGGTCCATTGGATGGTCTTCAAATATCACCCCATACGTGAATATTGATCCGTGGTCTTCAAAAACTATTACCGTAGTTCTCACCCCGAATAAACCTATACCATCACCTTCCTTTGATATAGTTATTGTTGCAACAGCCCATGGAATAGAATACACAGCACATAAACACATAAATATTGGTACTGTAAGTGCTATTTCTACGATTGTAACAACATCAAATGTCACATATGTAATACCTTCATACGAGACATTATTCTTTGAATTTACAATAGTTACGTCAGCAATTATATTTGCACTCGTTGCATTCATTATATGGAGGAGGCTGAAAAAATGAAAAAAATAGGAATTTTCATTGCTATTATACTTATATTTTCATTGATAATTCCAATATCCCAGGCAAGAGGTCTCAATGTTGAAATATATGGACCAACAACTGTTGGAACAAATGGTACCTATGAATATAAAATTGTTTTAAACGGCTACTTTGATGGATATGGTTATCATCTTTTTCTCACAGGGAGCAATATAAGTGGTGGAACAACAAATGAGTTAACAGGGCTATCTTATTCTACAAATGTTTTCTATGTTAACATAACATTTCCCTCCACACCTGAAACAGTATACATATATGTAATGGGAATAGGAATAGTGAATGGTTCCTCCCAGAAGGTCACTTCAATTAATTATATTCAAGTGAATGTTATAAAGTCTATTCCTATTCAGGTTAAGATTAAAAACTTGCAGCCATTTGAGGTAAAAAATATCACTGTTTCCTTCTTTTTGAACGGTAAATTGATAGGAAATTCAACAATTCAATCCATTTCCCCAAACTCAACTGCAAATGTTACATACAATTACATAGGTAGTTTTGAAAATGGGGTAAATACTATAAGTGTAAGGCTTAATACAAACCTTGTAAAATTTTCAACAGGATCAAATGTTACTACGATTTATTTCTACTATGGTAAACCACCAAACTATGACTGGCTCTGGTATCTACTTGCAGGCATTGTAATATTTACAGTGGCAATAATTTACCTATATTCAGCTGGTAAAAAAAGGCCCGGAAGCCCAAAATGGAAAAAATAGTTATTTCTTTTTTTGTATTTCTATTGCCTGATCCAGATCAATTTCACCCTTGACTACCCTTTTAGCAAGTTCCCTGGAGATTGTTACAAGATTATTACTTGCTATCCTACTCTTCCTTTGTACCTCAGATATCTCACCCCTCCTTGGTCTTATCTCCATCTTCCCCTTTACAACCTTACCTTTTTTCATTGCAATTTTTTTTGCTGCCTCTGTATTCCTATTTTTTATGGAAGAGGTACCGTATTCGTCCACCAATTCTATCTTAAAAAGTCCGTAAAGCACGTTGATTATTCTATTCCTGTTAGGCTCATCACCCTTTCCAATCCTAACAACAATCCTATTTGGGGAATAGTCCCTTTTTATATCCTCAATTATTTTCCTTAAATCAATAATATCTGTCAGTTCAAATTCCTCAAGTAGTATACCATCACCAAATATTGCAATACCTATTCTCATCCCTGGATCTATTCCTATAAATATGTCATCAAATCTCTCTTTGCCATAAAGCCTGCTTATGGCAGATCTAACAGCGGATAATGGATTTTCTATTAGTATATATTTATTAAAAATACCATATACATCGGTAAGTACAATCATATCCGAATCATCTTGGCCAGGAAAAACCTCAGTATAATCAAGCCCTCTTTTTTTAATCTCGCCTATTACTTGATGGTAAAGCTTGAAATCTTTTATATAAACTCCTAACCTCATTTATATCTAATTAATTCTTATTATATTTAAATATTTTTCCTACATTTCTTATTGATCGGACATTTATCACAAAGGGGCTCTTTTTTACAATATTTTTTTCCGTGTTCCACTAAAAGGGCATGGAATTCCTTAAGATCCTTTACATTCCTATCAAGGGAATTTTCAACCATTATTCTTATTTCTTCATAACTTTTTAAATTTATATCTTCTATGAGTCCCATCCTTTTGAATATCCTCAATGTATAGGTATCTACTACGAAAAATGGTAAATCAAGGGCATAAAGTAATATTGAGTCTGCTGTTTCCTTCCCAATGCCCTTAACATTCAGTATTTTTTCTCTTATGTTTCTATCGTTGATCATTTCTTCAATTCTACCATAATTGTCATTGATAAATCTTAGAAAATCCTTCAATCTTTTTGCCTTTTGCCTGAAATACCCTGATGATTTTATTAAAGTATATAATTTTTCATCTTCAATATTTAGAAGAGAATTGATATTTAAAAGTCCTTCCTTCTTAAGGTTAATTATGCTTTTTTCTACATTTTTCCATGATACATTTTGAGTCAGTATTGCACCTACTATGACCTCTAATCTTGTTTCACCTGGCCACCACCCCTGGGGTCCATAAAAATCTAAAAGTTCATAATAAATTTCTTTAATTCTATCATTTTTTTCTTGCAATGAATTCTTCCCTCGCCTTAGAAGGATCCATTGAAGTTGGTATTAAAAGCACCCAGAAATCTCTTGAAGAATTTGGAAATAAAACAAGATTCAATTCCTTACCATAAATAACAATATCTAAAGGTTCCTTGTAGTTCATCTCGGTATAAACCGTTGTGGCCCCTCCATAAATTGTTGCGCACATAATTGAAAATGTTTCTTTATCTATGTTCTCGGGTAAAAGAGATTCCTCTAATGTACCATCCCTTCTAATAAGTGCAGTACCTATTATTCCTATCTCATTGATGAACTGTAAATCTGCCATATGTTATCAATTCACCTTTCCTTTAAAAGATAATGTACATACATTTTATAAATTTTTCTCATAAACAGTAAATTAATTAAATTTTTATTAAAAAATAAAAATACAATAAAAAAAATCTTTTTACATCTTGGAAAATGCAAATAACATACCAAAATATTTTTCTACATAGTAATAAACGAACTCGGGTATTGATTTTGCCTCACTAATAATGCCATAGAAAGTCAGCATATTCCAATAGCTGTCCGGTTTTGCCTCTTCAATTATTTTTTCCTCTATATTTATTAATTCTTCAAAATTGTTTTCTTTTATTGATTTTATGACAACGTTGTCATAATATTTTGAATATTTGCTATAACCATAGGGACCAGAACTTGAATGTGTATGTGCCTGGTCTGCACTAAGTATTATTGATACACTACCTTCATATCCCATAGTTATGTGATATAATTTTTTACCAAATTCAATAAGTTTTTTCCTTTCACTTAGCCTTGATTGCCCTATCAAAGATATATTTCTTTTACCAAAAAAATAAAGGGGTATAATTGAACCAAAATCAAGAGGAAATACGGACGATTTCCCTTCACTGGTAATGTACAATACCTCCTCTGTCAAATCAATATTTTTCAAAATAATAGAGTTTAACTCCCTGTTACTTTTAAATATCTGAAAAATGTATTTATTATGAAGCCTTAGCCTTCCCCTCAAATATTCCGTATTTACTACACCTATCATCTTTGAGAGCCTTATTGAATGGGGTGATATTATCACAAGGGTATTTGAACGATCTTCTCTAGCAATTTCTTTAATCTTTTTATTCATATTTGCACTTTCAGGGTTTGGTAGTGTTACTATCTCATCCCCATGAGGTATTATGTAAACATTTTCAAGAACCATAATCATGTGTTTAAAAATTGGTTATTAAATTTTTCTAATGGTTGGTCATTTAAAATTCTTTTTAAAAAATTTCTTATTTTATTTTTTTTATGAATATTGAATACAAAAAAATTCATTTTTCTTACTTTCTAGAATATAAGGAATATAACTGGGGTATAATGAAAATCAAAATATGATGTATCTAAATTTCTAAAGATGTAGAATAGGTACAGGAAAAAGGTTTCAAATCTAAGAAAAAGGAAGAATATAGAGAAGTATAAAATGAGGTCAGGTAACAAGGTAAATCAGATCTTGCATAAAATAAGCAAGGATATTGTAATAGATGCAATAAAAAACAATGAGGCAATCGTCCTTGAAAACATTAAGGGAATTAGGAATATAACAAAGAAGGGGGATTACAAGGGTAAGGATTATAGATTCCTTTTCAACAATGCATTCCCATATGGCAAATTAGAGTTCCAGATCAAATATAAGTGTGCGTGGGAAGGTTTACCAGTGATAGAGCTATCAAAGAAAGATACAAGGAATACAAGAAAATAAGTTGAGTATGTGGGTCACTACCGAATAGAAAATGAGAGGATCCTTCACTGTGATAAATGTGGCCTACCCATAAATAGGTATATAAATGCATCATATTGAAAAATTGTCGGACATATCTGAAACGATCCCAGCCCAATGAAGGGCTAAAAAATCATAAGGTGAAGCAATGATTTAATCAAAATATGGAAAGCAGATGATGGTAAGAGGGATATCCTTAAATAGGATTTCTATGAATCTTCATGGTGGTTACATATATTCTTTCCTTTGTAATAACAAAAGTATGTTCAAATTGTGCTACTTTGCCCTTTCTTCTTTCTTTTAATATAGGAAATTTGTATACTTTGTTACTTCTTAAAAGCTTGTCAATTATATTTTCTGGATTACTAAAATCCCTGTAAATCCATCTTGTTGAAAAGGGAAGCATACCATAATTTTCATATATTTCATTAAATTCTTCAGGATCCCTTATTATTTGTAAAATGTTTCCAAATGAACCTTCCTTGACATACCCCGAGCCGTCAGTAGAAAATGGCTCGATTGCAAATGCCATTCCAATTTCAACTTCTACCATTGATCCATCATCATAGTTAGGTATACTTAAACCGGCGTGAAGGACATTTCTAGATAACTCATGCCCTGTAAGATTATAGATTGGCCTGAAACCAAAGGATTTTATTGTCTCCTCTATTATTTTCCCTATCTCACCAATCCTTAAACCAGGCCTCATTCTCTGTACAACATTATATAATGCCCTTTCGCTTGATATTAAAAGAGAGGATTCCATTTCATTTCCTACCTCTATAGTAACTGCAGTATCTGCTATAAATCCATCTATGTGTGCACCTAGATCAAACTTAACAATATCATTTTTATTGAACTTCCTTTTATCATTCCTAGAAGGAGTATAGTGAGCGGCCTCATCATTTATGCTCAAATTTACTGGAAATGCAAGTTTTGCTCCATTTTTTATTATATATGCCTCCGTTTCCTCTGCTACCTCTTCAAGTGCAACACCCTCATTTATCAAATTTTTCCCATATGTTATTGCATCTGATGCAATTAAACCTGCCCTGAGATATTTCTTTACATCATCTTCAGAAAGCATAAAGATCCACTATCCAGGAAAATGGTACTGCGCCTTCCCTAATAAGGATTGGCCTCTTTTCTGTTAGGTCAACTACTGTTGAAGGAATACCTGAACATGGCCCGCAATCAACATATATTTTTATTGATTCTCCCAGTTCTTCATATGCGTCCATAACAGTAACTGGATTTCTGCCCCCGTGCCTGTTTGCACTTGTAAGTGTTATTGGACCAATAGATCCAATTATCTTTTTTAAAATGGGATTCTTTGGAATTCGAAAACCTACTTTTTCACCTGAGATTCCGGATGGCACCTTTTTGTTAAATAATACCATTGTTACAAGGTAATGCCAATCCTTACTCAATATTTTTTGAACAAGTTCATTTATTTCACCATATTCATCTAGCATATTTTCATCATGAACACCCACTGGTACAGGGATCTCCTTTCCTCTACCCTTTATTACATATATTTCAGGTGCCCTTTCTGAATGAATACTTATTGATAGTGAATAAAGTGTATCCGCTGGTAAAACTGCAAATTCATTTTTTATTTTTCGCATAAACTTTTCCACATCTTCACATCTGTAGATCACAAGCGCCGCCGGTCGGATTCGAACCGACGACCACTCGGTTAACAGCCGAGCGCTCCACCAGCTAAGCTACGGCGGCTAGATTTTGATTATTACAAAAATGTATTAAAACTTTTGTTAATTTAAATTATTTTGATTTCCCTATTTTTGAAAGTTTTGCTAAAAGGGCATCAAGACCTATTTTTTCATTTGCACCCTCTATTATTCTGAATTCTATATCAGCCATTGATTCAAGTATTTCGGCAAGTACCTCCTCATCTATTGATATTCTATAAAATTCACTGTGCATCTGTTTTATTATATCTTCTGCGGCAACTCCATATTCCACTACCATTTTATCAAGCAATTCTCTTGCCTCCAGAAATTTTCCACTCAGTGCCTTCTCTATCATTTTTCTTATAATATCCCTGCTTGCAAGACCTGAAGCCCTATAAATTATATCGGAATTTATTGTTTCACCAAGGCTTGCTGCGGCCTGAAGTATGTTTATTGATTTTCTCATATCGCCACCAGCTATTATGTATATTGCCTCTATTGCGTCATCCATTATCTTTATGTTTTCCCTTTCTGCTATATACTTTAATCTCTTTCCTATATCTTCCTTTGAAAGTGGTCTGAAACGGAATATGCTGGCCCTAGATTGAATAGGATCTATAATCTTTGAGGAATAATTGCACGATAATATAAATCTACAGGTTTTTGAAAACTTCTCCATAGTCCTTCTTAATGCAGCTTGTGCATCAGCTGTCAAATGATCTGCTTCATCCAGGAATATTATTTTAAAACCAATATCGTTAGATGGAGCAGTCCTTGCATAGTCCTTTATCTGGATCCTTACAGTATCTATACCCCTCTCATCACTTGCGTTTAATTCATGAAAACTTGATTTCCAATCTTCTCCAAAAAGACCTATTGCCAATGCAATTGCACTAGTAGTTTTACCTGTCCCTGGAGGGCCTGCAAATATTAAATGTGGCATATTTTTTTCCTTCACATATGCCTTCAATCTTTCAACAATGTAATCCTGTCCTACTATATCATCAAGATTATTTGGCCTATATTTTTCTACCCAAACATCTTCCATGCTTATCTAATTATCATTTATACAATCAAATTATATTATTTTTTCTTTAAAATCACGTTGTACCAAAAATATTTAATAATGTTATGATTTCACTTTTTTATCCCTGAATTGGAGGGATGATACTTGAAATCATTAGATGCAAAAAGTGCAATGGCTTTAGTGATTGTTTCAGTGATCCTAGTGAGCTCTATCTTAGTGCCATTGATTCCAGCACAGAGTACAAAAAGTGGAAATGTGAGTTTGGTGGTGATGTATAAAGATACGGAAACTGGGGATGTTGACTTCCTTCAGGGTCTGAGCGTAAATTTAATGGATTATTCAGGTAATATTATATCATCAACAGTTTCAAATCCAGTGATAAACTTTGGTAATGTCCAGATTGGGAACTATATCTTGAAGGTATCTCCACAGAAAATTGGTGGCTTTGTTTATGGTGGAGCCTTCTTACCTATAACTGTAAATACAAGTGGAGCAAACGTCTCCACAATCACGGTTCCTAGAACAGCAATAAATGAAACTGTATCACTCGTTATTAAAAACTCTGGTCTTCCAGCCTCAAACTACCAGGTATATGCTTTTGATTATTATAGTTTACAATTCTTTTCTGGCATTACAGGTTCTGCAGGGAATATTACATTCAATGCAACGAAGGGTCCTTTTATTTTAGAGATTTCCACAACAAGCGGTGGTGCAATAAAGAATTATTATTTACAGATCAGCGCACCTTACAATGGAAATATAGATCTTTCAAATTTTAAACATATATTTGGAATTGTTAAGGATTCCTCTACGGGTTCTATAATATATAATACAATATATGTGAATATATTCTATAACTCTTCACTTTGGGATACCTTTACCTTTAATAATGGTGTTTTCAATTTCTACATAGGAGGTTCTAATTATACCATAGTTCTGACCGCAGATGGATATTCAATAAAGACACTTCCATTCAATGGCAGCTACCCGCAAACAATATTTTTAAACAGGGTGAACAACTATTATAACTATAACTATTCATTTTCAAAGGATTTCAAATATATATATATGAATTGCACATTTTTACTTAATAATAAGACAGTACTACAAGTTTTGCCATACAGTGGTACAGGGATCCTTTATTATGAGATGTATTTAAATGGCTTCAATGATACATTTCTGAATAAATTCTTCCTGAATTCAATAAAGAATTATTCAGGATCTTATATTACTGTAGGAAATTACATTTATTCTCTCCAGAACTCCTCTTTAACGCCCTTTACATTGAATTACAATGGATTTACTGTCAATCTATATGCCGTATATTACAATTCTTCAATTAATGCTACTTCACTCATATCCTCAAATGGCTATATACCAGTTTATCTAAATGTATTGCAAAACTCTGCATTAGGCGCGTACAACATTTATAACTATACTGTCTCTATACCTTCTGAATATGAATTATCAAACAATGTTGTTGGTGCAACATCTACAGGTTATATAAATACTATAAAAATAACGAATGCAACTGTGGGCCAAGTTGTTCTTGATCTCAAGAAAAGGGAGAAACCTGAAATAATTTTATCCCAGAGCACATTTGGAATTTACTGGTCTGGAATTTCGCCAGGAAATTATATACTAAATTCAAGTGCAAATAACTTTACAGTTGTAATAAAAGCGAATCAAAACGTATATTTCAACGCAAGCAACGCCGTAAGAGATATGGTTAGACAACAGTATTCCTGGAAGGAAATGACATTTAAATGGAATTTTGATGGTGTGATAAAGAGCGGGTTAGGCCTTGCCAATGTCAGCGCAGATTTATCCCCAGGTATACATAATTTGAATCTTACGGTAACTGATGTGGGTAACAATACAAACTATACAAATATAAAGATATATTCTGATGGTGCATATCCAGATGCAACATCTATGATAAAATATACAATTGGACCAGGTGAGATAGCATCTTGGGGATTATACAATGAAAACTCTACACTTATTTTCACATATAATGGTACATCAAATACATATAAACCCTCAGGAAAAGCTGCAGTTTTAGGACCAATAACAGTTCTACAGAATAAGGAGATTTCACTTATTGCCAGTAATTTAAAGGATACATTAAATGGCATAATAAAATCTGGAGAAAATGTTAATGTTCTATGGAATATAGGCGGCTCAAAATATATAGGAAATTACATAAATTATACATTTACATATCCAACAAGGTCTGGATATGATTGGATCAACGTTACATACAGTGACCTGGTAGGGAATAACTTTACTGTCTCCCTTAAAGTTTATGTAAAGGATACTGTTAAGCCAATCCCTGTAATAGTTTTCCAGGGAAGTAACAATGAAACAGTTAACCAAATATTTGTAAATCAGACTATTACACTTAATGGAACTGGATCCTATGATCCACAGAACGGCACTATTGCCTCTTATCTCTGGACAATAGAGAATAATACAGGTAAGACACAGGCAGCAGGAACGTCATTTGTTATAGTATCAGGATCCTTGAATGAAAGTAAGGTAACATTGAAATTCACAACATATGGAACATATTATGTAATATTGAATGTAACTGATGCTTCAGGCAATTATGCTACATTAAATAAAACACTTAGGGTATCTCCAGTAGCACCCGATTTGGTTCTATTAAATTTCACATGGAAGGGAAATCTTACTGAGGGTTCACAGACAACGTTCTTTGTAAATGTTACCAACACTGGTAATGCTCCTGCAAACATTTATTATCTGCAGTTTTATGTAAATGGAAAACTGGAGGGAAATGTTAGTTATACAAATCTACCAGTGAACAAAACTGTAAAACTAAATTACACCTGGACACCCCCGTCCTCTGGAAATTATACAATAAAGTTTACTGTTTATTCACCTCAGGAACCAAAGATATACCTTGGTGATAATTCACAGTCAAAAATAGTGAGCGTCCAACAGGCAGCTTGGAAACTTCCAGCCATAATTATTGGAACAATAGCAGTTATAGTTATAGTTGCCTTCATAATATGGAGGATAAGAACAAGAGGATTCAAGAAATTCGAAAAGAAGACAAAGGTTGAAGAAAAAGAGGAAAAGGGAACACTTTTACATAAAAAATAATTTTTTTTAATTTTTATTTTCTTCCTGTTTCTTTTCTTCAGGTTTTTTGGCCTCATATACCTCAACAAGTCTTATTTCCTTGTCTGTATAATCCCTGATTAATCCAACTGCAAAATATTTTACAGATGCCCATTCAGGCCTATATTTGCAACTGTCAGCAAGTATAATCTCTATATAATTTTCAAATTCCTTTACCTTAAATTCATTTATGTCCCTGTTATAACTTGCCTCAATTATTGCTAGAATCTTATTTTCGAGGCCTTCTACTACTTCCCTTACGATAAACTTGTAATGTAATTTCTTTCCGGCAAGAGGATTGTTAAAATCAACTAGTATTCTGCCAGGAGATATGCTTACTACCTTTCCATTCTGGCCATTAATTGTTACAAATTTACCTACCTCAGGTGTTATCTTGTTTCTTTCAAAATCTCTAGGAGAATAAACCTTTAATAATGATGGTTTTCTCTCACCATATGCCTGGGATGGCTCAAGGTAAACATCATACTCTTTTCCCAACTCAGCATTCATTATTGCCTTTTCAAGCTCATCAAGAACCATCTTTTGGCCAATTATGATTACTTCAGGGGAGTAGCGCTTATTAGGATCATGAATTCCATTATCCTTTGCCACCTGTTCAATGGTGGTATCCTTTATCTCCTCTTTATCCTGCTCTAATGTCCATAAGGTATAATCTACCCTTACAATGTCACCTTTGTTCATGATTTTCACTTCCTATTTTTGTTTCAGGGGTTAAATAAATGAAGAATATTTAATTTTTCTATAAAAGGAAATTTAGATCATATGAGTGATAAGAGAATTAAAAATGGTATAGGTATATCAAAATAGAACAATTTATCAACACTCCATGAATATATATAAAATAGTCTAGAATATAATAAAAGTATTACTGGAATTAGGAAAAAAAGCCTCCATAATGATCCTAAAGAATACAGTATTAAAAAAAATGTTGCTATTAAATAAAATACAAAGGTGGGGAAAAGTATTTTTCCATTTAAAATTACGGGAATAGATTTTATATTCACTGTTTTATCAAATTCTCTATCCTGATTTTGATATACTATATCAAAGCCACCTATCCAGAAGGTAAGAAAAATTGCTAAATAATAAACATCAAAATCATAGGGGATAATACCAGATGCACCTATGTATCCAGCTATTACTATAACACCAATACTAAATCCTAGGAAAATGTGTGATATTATTGGAATTTTTTTAGTTTTAGGATAAATGTAAAAGAGTAATAAAAGTAAAGGAGCAAAAAGCCCAGATAAAAAATTCAGCATAATAGCAGATAATTCGAAAAGTATAGATGATATTAAAAGTATTGCATATGCCTCTCTGAATCTTATCTTACCCGTTACAAGTTCCCTTTCCCTTGTCCTTGGATTTAATTTATCTATGGGATAATCCTCAATTCTATTTATTACCATTCCAGCAACTCTGGCTGATATGCCTGCTATGGTGATGAGAATTATTGTAATTATTGTAAATTTCCCATATAAAAGCATTCCTGCGTAAGCAAATGGAAGATCAAACACAGTGTGTTCTATTTTCACAAATTTCAAAAAGTCTTTAACCCTTGACATATTATTCAAACCCGTATTTATTCAACATTGAAACCACGATATTTTTGAGATTCTTTTCAATCCTTTTAGGCCAAACCCTGTTAAAGCCCTCTTCAGGCATTTTTTTTGTAGCATCAATTATCATTTTTCCACCAGTGTTATTGTATATTGAGGCATGATCAAGAGAATCAGCTACAGAAAGCTTAATTATTTCAATATCCCTTGATGGATCGGTCCTTGTAGCCACAGCCCATAATACCTCTTTTCTATCCCTTATATCAATGTCCTCATCCACTACTATAACATATTTAGTAAACATTAATTGCCCTGATGAGAGTATTGACATTGCCACCTTTCTTGCCTGACCTGGATATTTTTTATCTATTGATACAATACAAATATTGTTAAATACACCTTCTTCAGGCAGGTAAAGATCTATTATCTCCTGATTTTGAAATTTTATGAATTGAAGGAATATTTTTTGTATTCCATCTGCTATTACACTATCCTCGCTCCAGAATCTTCCGACTACAGTAGCATGGTAAATGGGATTTCTTCTATGAAATATCTTTTTAACATGAAACACAGGATATTTCTCAACAGGGGTATAGTATCCAGTATGGTCTCCAAATGGCCCCTCATCCCTCCATTCATCAGGATCTACATATCCTTCAAGGACAAATTCAGCATTTGAAGGATAATAAAGATCTACAGTCTCACCTTTTACAACATCTACCTGCTCATTCAATAAAAGTCCAGCAAAACCTAGTTCATTTATTCCCTCAGGCAGTGGTGCTATGGCACTAAATATGATTGAGGGATGAACACCAATGACAACAGCAACATCCAATTTTTTCCCTAATTTTTTTGCCTTAAGCATATGCATGTATCCTGTTTTTTGTCTCTGCCAGTGCATACCTGTTGTTTCTTCATCATATACTTGCATCCTATAGACTCCAGCGTTGTATTTTCCATTTTCAGGATCCTTTGTAATAACAACAGGAAGTGTTATAAATTTACCACCGTCTCCTGGCCAGCTTTTAAGAATAGGAATGTCAGAAAGTGTTAAATCACCTTCAATCTCCTTTACCGGCCCACTGTTTCTTTCAGAGGGGAAAAAATTTTTGAGATCCCTGTAAAGGGATAATCCAGAGGTAATTGTTTGTTTTGTAAATATCTGTTCCATTAATCCTGAAAAGTAAGATGAAATCTCATCAATGCTTTTACCAATTAATAGTTCTAGCCTTTTTCTATTTCCAAATGCATTTGTGAGGACTGGAATTCCTGTACCATCAACATCCTTAAAAAAAAGGGCTGGGCCACCTTTTTTCTGAATTTCATCTGTAAAGATTGATACCTCAAGTTCGGATGAAAATCTATCCTCTATTTCCAGTAGATCTCCAGTTCTCCTTAACTTTTCAATCGATTCTCTGAGATCTCTCATCTAAATGGAATAAGGTAGTGTGAATTTTAACTTTTTCATTAATAAAATTAATAACCAGATAATAATTTATTTTTTTAATGATCACAGTTGTTGGAGCAGGAAAAATAGGAGGAGCCATAATTGATTTTTTATCGGATAGTTATGACCTTGCTGTAATTGATATTTCAAGTGAGTCATTAAAAAAGATTGAAGGTGCCAAAAAATATAAAGGAAGTGTAATTGATAACAAAGATGTAATAGAGAGATCTCAAATAGTTATATCTGCGCTTCCGGGAAGTGCCTCGTTCGAGACAATCTTTAAAATTATTAATATGGGAAAAAGCGTCGTAGATATTTCTTATATGGAGGAGGATCCATTTGTTCTTGATAAAATTTCAAAGGAGAAAGGAGTTTTATTCATACCCGATGCGGGTTTTGCCCCAGGGTTAAGTAATGTTCTATCCGGACATCTGTACAAAAAAATGGATTCAATTAAAAAGATAGAGATATATGTGGGTGGTCTTCCACAGAAAAAAATTCCACCCTTGGATTATACAATAACCTGGAGTGTCGAAGGACTTATAGATGAGTATACAAGACCTGCAAGAGTTATAAAAAATTACAAGGTAATAAAGGTAGATCCTCTTGAAACAATTGAACCATTTTGTATATCCAATTTAGGAAGCTTTGAAACATTCATTTCTGATGGGTTAAGGACAATGTTAAAAACAATAAAAATCAAGGAGATGTTTGAAAGAACTTTAAGGTATCCTTCACATATGCAAAAGATTAGGCTTCTCAGGGATCTTGGATTTTTCTCAAAAGAAAAGATTAATGGATGTTCCCCCTATGATGTAACATTATACATTCTTGAAAAGCTCAGGTTAAATGTTGAAGATATGAGCATACTTTTAGTAAGGGGCTTCGGAAAGAATACCACGGATCTTTTTATCTATGACAAATATGATAGTGAGAAGAATATAACTTCAATGGCAAGAATGACTGGATATACCGCAGCAATTATAGGTACAATGGCATTGGAAATGGATGAATACGGTGTCTATCCCCCTGAGTTTATTGGAATGGATGAAAAAAAATTTAATTATCTTAGAAGGTCACTAAAAAAAATGGATATTGTCATAAACGAGTCCTCTCAAATCTAATTATTTTATGGGATATCTTTCCACCTCTGTTCTGTCCCACGTTGGATATTCCTCGACTATGTATTTTTCTCCATCTATCATATTTTTTAATTCTTCAAGTATCCAGGGTGCAATTTCTATTCTATTTCTGTAAATGTCAAAATTGACCATATTTTCAGGTACACCAATTGTATCTATTAATTCCTCATAAATGTTCTTTAGATCTTTTCCCTCTATAATTCCCTTAAGAAGAGTCCCATCTTTGGTTATAATCTCATATTCTTCTGCTATATTTTTTGCCCTCCTCAATAGTCTTCTTCTTAATTGAACGGCATCCTTAAAACTTGCTGAACAGTAATGTACTGTGATTGAAAAATCATTTTCGATTATTATTTTTCTTGCAAGGACCTCACTACCCCTTACTGCACTGCTTATATATGATTTTGTCTTATAATTATGAATCCTAAGTGATTCATAATTTGTTTCTGAAAACTCAAGCTCATTCAAATTTACAAAATCAACTTCTATATCTTCAGCATCTTTGAGCATTTTTAGAAGTTCATTTCCTTTATCAGGGAGCACTGGGACCTCTATACCCACCTTCATTCCAGCATCCCTTGAATATTTTATTTTATTTACATAATCTGATGATTTTAATTTGTTCCATAGTCTAACTGGCACATGAAACCTTATTTCGTCCAAACCTGCGTTACCAAGAGCATAAATCTCTTCCTTTTTTCCGCTTGCTGTGTAAAGATGAATATGATGACCATTTCCAAATTCATTCTTAAGAAGATTTATGTAATTTATTGTTTTTGATAATTTCCTTAATGGGTCTCCTCCGGTAATACCTGTGCCCTTTGCATCAATGAGTTTTGCCTCCTCTATTATGTTTTCATCCTTCAAGACAGGCATTTCATCAGCATATGTTACATCCCTGTTTTTTTTACTAGTACTTAAAGGACAATAAAAGCATTTGAAATTACATAATCCAGTAATAAAAAGAACTAGTTTTGCACCTTCTCTGCAAAGTTTACAACCCTCCGGAAGTTCCCTATTACTTATTGATCTCTTTTCAAGACTTATCATTTCCATTTAGAAAATATTACATATTTAAATAGATTATCCCAAAGATTAATTATATATTTTTTGTTAAAAGATCGTGGATCTGAAATCTAAAGTTCTTAGAACTGTAGGTCTAGCAAGTTTCCTCAGATCTTTTGGATATGGGACTTTATGGTCATTTGTTATACTTTATTTAACCACACAGGTTCATTTATCTTTGGCTTTTACGGGTGCATATCTATTATTCTCAGGCTTGATTGGCGCTTTAATGCAGGTAATATTTGGAGCATATTCGGATTATATTGGCAGAAAAATCTTCCTTGGGATTGGTCAATTGGGGCAGGGTATATCATTTATTTTTGTTGGTGTTGGAATGATTTTTAATTTCTATTTAATCCTTTTAGGAATATTATTGCAAAGCATATTTAGTGGAATGATATTTTCAATGTTCAATGCTCTTATTGCTGACGTATTTACAGAAGAGGAGAGGTTCAAAAGTTTTGGTATACAAAGGGCACTTGCAAACTTTGGATGGGGTATTGGCCCCGCGATAGGTGGGTTTATTTTTGAAATACATTATTTTTCTATTTCCTTCATACTTATGGGTTTTATGCTTTCATTGGTAACAATTTTAATGATTAACATACCTGAAACAGCTAAAAGATCAATGTCTATGAAATTGAAAGATATACCTTCTGCCTTGAAGAATAAAAAATTCCTTATTTATAGCATTGCGGGGTTCATAAGTTTCCTAATCTTTGGACAGCTCAACAGCACATATCCATACTATGAAAATCAAGTAAATGGAATACCTGTTTCAATAATAGGATTAACATGGACAATGAATGGTCTTATGGTTGCTGCACTTCAATATCCATTTGCACGATTGGCAAATAAAAAGAATGCACATTATTTCCTTATTTATGGTATAATATTGTATGGATTTGGATATTTTATGGTGGTGCTCCTGCCTACAATAGAATGGATGTTTTTATCAATGGTAGTAATTACATTTGGAGAGATAATTTATTCCTCAAGCGCAACAACTACAGCCATGAATCTTGCACCTGAGGGGGAGAAGGGCAGATATTCTGGAACGTTTGGCCTTTTTACTAGTGTAGGAAGGGCAGCAGGACCTTTTTATGGTGGTTTAATATTCTCCATATCACTTAATTATGAAATAAAATGGCTAATAATACTAATCACAGCGATAATTTCATCTTTTCTATACATATTAATTTTCATTAAAAAATGATTTAATTTTATAAATAAGTTCATTGGGCAGTTCTATGGATTTAAATTGATCATTTATTGCCACCACAACTATTTCACAAGATGCAGAAATGATATCATTTGATGCATTTTTAATTTCAAAAGAGTATTTCATATGCTTTCTTCCTATTTCTTTCAATTTCATTGTAATTATGGCCTCATCATTATATCTCAAAGGATATTTAAATGTACATTCTGCCTTTACTCTGGGCAAAGAAACCTTATGACTAGGATCAAAGGATAATCCAATTGCCCTCATAAACTCCTCTTCTGTTCTTTCACATATTCTGAAATAATTTGAAAAATGCATAACTCCAAGGGCATCCGTGTCTACCCATGCCACTCTATATTTATAAACAAATTCATTCATAAGATGTGATTGCATTCAATATTTTAATCTTTTATCGAATAAGCCCAGTAGAAATCCTTTTTAAAAAATAATTCACTATATTTTTCATTATTTATTGTGCATCAAAAATTTCATTTTTACTTTTTTTTGGAATTGATCTTATTCATCTAGCTGATGAAATCAATAAAATTTATTTTAATTAATGCACTTTTTAAAAATGATGAAATGTTAAGAGAATAAAATCTTTAAACATTTCATCAAATCTGTTTAATGATCTCTATTATTTTACAATAAAAAGCTATAGGTGTAAAATTGTGATACATTTAAAGTATGGAAATATTTATTAACTATGGTTTGGATTTACAATTATGAAATCATACGAGATTTTAAAGGGATATGTTGAGAAAATCAATAAAGATGAGAATTTGAAGAAGGAAACAAAGGGAATGAAGGTATTTCAGTTTAAGAATGATCTTGGAGAAAGCTACTATCTGCAGTTTAAGGATGATGGATCTGCTGAACTGATTATGGGTGAACATGCCTCACCTACTGTCGTTCTCACTGCAAAGGAAGAGGATCTTGCGGCAATAATAGATGGATCCATGGATGGAACTAAGGCATTTTTTATGGGAAAGTTGAAGATCAAGGGTGATCCATTCCTGGCACAGAAACTTGTAAACGTAGTAAAGAAGCTAAAGTGATTTTTATGGAAATCAAAAAAGTCGCTATTATTGGTTCTGGGGAGATGGGGCATGGAATAGCAGAGGTTTTTGCGATAAATGGATACAGTGTAAGCCTTGAAGATATTTCAAAAGAAATGCTTGAAAAGGCATTGAATGAGATCAGGGATAGTCTGGATAAACTTTCTAAAAAAGGAAGTATTAAAGAAAGCGTTGATGATGTACTTTCCAGGATTAAAACATATACTGATCTAGAGCCTGCGGTTAAGGATGCTGATCTTGTTATTGAGGCAGTGCCTGAAATAGAGGATCTTAAAAAGAAAATATTTTCTGATCTTGAGAGATTCACAAGGTCTGACACAATATTAACTAGTAACACCTCAAACATAAGGATTACTGACATAGCTAAACCTCTTAAGAATAGGGAGAGGGTGGCAGGCTTGCATTTCTTTAATCCACCGGTTCTAATGAAACTTGTAGAGGTGATTAAGGGAGAAGAGACAAGTGATGAAATAATTAATGCACTTTATGACCTTGTAAAAAAGATCGGAAAAATCCCTGTAAAGGTGATGAAGGATTCCCCCGGATTTATTGTTAACAGGATAAATGCGCCGGATATGCTTCTATTTTGTCTTTTAATAGAGCACAATGTGGCAACACCTGAGGAGATAGATGCATTCGCCAAGATGCAGGGTATGCCCATGGGGCCATATGAGCTAATTGATTACGTAGGTATAGATGTGGTTTATCATTCAATGGAATACTATGCAAAGACACTCAACCCTGATTATAAGAAATGCAAGGTTTATGATGATCTTTATAACAAGAAATATTTGGGCAAAAAGACTGGTAAGGGATTTTACGATTGGACAGCCGGAAGACCACATATAGACACAAAGAAGGCAACGGACAAGGTTTCCTTGATGGATATTTTTGCTGTTGAGATAAATGAAGCCGTAAAATTGATAGAGGAGGGCGTAGCCACGCCTGAGGATATCGAGACTGGGGTAAAATATGGCCTTAATAGGGCCTTTGGACCTATTTCTGTAGCAAAGAGCCTTACCAATGCTGAAGTAAAGGCAAAGTTGGAAGAACTTGCAAAGAAGTTCAATTGCACAGTTTTTGAGCCTGCTGAGTCAATTAAAAATGGAAAAATGAGGGAGGCTATAGAGGGTAGATTAAAGAAAAAAGAGGAAAAGAGGGAGGAAAAGAAGGAAGAGAAGGCCTCTTCTTCTGAACAGCTTAACACAGTAATTGTCGAAAAATTCCCATTCAGAGTAGCAAGAATTACACTAAACAGACCTAAGCATAACACTATAAACAACGAGCTTCTTGAAGATCTTGAAAAGGCAATTCGTATGCTCTGGGATGATAATGAAATTAGTGTTGTTGTTGTTACAGGACAGGGGACAACATTTTCAGCAGGTGCCGATTTATCACAGTATTTTGCCAGCAGTTTCCAATTTCTTGAATTTGCAAGAAAAGGTGAAAGGATCTTCAGGTTATTATCGGAAATGCCTAAATTAACAATTGCTGTAATGAAGGGTTATGCATTGGGTGGTGGTTTTGAGCTTGCGCTTGCCTGTGATCTAAGGGTAGGTACTGAAGATGTGCAGGTGGGCTTCCCTGAGGTAACTATTGGCCTCGTCCCTGCTTGGGGAGGTTCTCAAAAGCTTGCCAGGGTAGTGGGTCTTGGAAGAGCTATGGAATTGATTATGACTGGGCAGAGGATACAGGGAAAGGATGCATATTCTATTGGTCTCATAAATAGACTAGTAAAGGATCCAGATAATGAGGCAATCGAGTTTGCCAAGAAAATTGCTGAAACGTCAGCTCCGATTTCCATGGCCCTTGCAAAGAGGCTTCTTAATAAGGGGGTGGAGGTGCCAATGGATGTCGGTCTTGAAATGGAATCATTTGCTGCAGGAGTACTTTTCTCCACTGAAGATCTAAAGGAGGGTATATCCTCATTTTTACAAAAGAAAAAACCGGAGTTCAAGGGAAGGTGAAAAAATGGATGTTTATTTGGTAGATTTTCTTAGAACAGCCTTTTCTAGGTCTAGACCAAGGGAGCCTGAAAGGGATATATTCAATAGCCTGAGAATGGATGAGGCAGTAGCGATGCTTTTAAAGGAGATTATAAAAAGAAATGGTATAGATCCCCAAAGGATAGGGGATGTAATAACAGGTTGTGCACTTCAAGCTGGTGAAAACTGGCTTTATGGTGGAAGACATCCAATATTCCTTGCGGGACTTCCTGTTGAGGTACCAGCTATGGCTGTGGACAGGGCCTGTTCTTCCTCCATGGTGGCTATGGCAATTGGTGCTTGGGAAATAATGACTGGAAATTCTGATATTACATTTGCAGGTGGAATGGAGCATATGACCCATGTGCCAATGGGGGACAATCCAAATATACTTATAAATTACAAACTCCTTGTAAGGCCTGAGTATATGAGATATCAGATGAACATCGGCTATAGCATGGGGCTTACAGCAGAAAAGCTTGCAGAGGTAGAGGGTATTTCAAAGGATGATATGGACGAATTTTCATATAGGAGCCATAAGCTTGCTGGTGAGGCCCTTAAGAATGATTGGTTTAAGGGTGAAATACTTCCAGTTCAGGTTGAGTATAATGGCGAGATTATTACTGTGGACAAGGATCAGAGCATCAGGCCTGATACTACCCTAGAACAGATAAAAAAGCTACCACCTGCATTCAAGTCCGATGGTGTAATAACTGCTGGTAATTCATCACCACTGAATGCAGGAGCTTCTATGACCATGCTAATGAATGAAAAAACAATGGATGAATATGGTCTGAAACCTATGGCAAGGATAGTTTCATTTGGATGGGCTGGGGTAGATCCTAGCATAATGGGAGAAGGTCCAGTTCCTGCATCAAAAAAGGCCCTGGAAAAGGCTAAATTGAAGGTGGAAGACATAGATTACTGGGAAATAAACGAGGCATTTGCAGTGGTTCCATTGAATGCTATTAGGAAGCTTGGGATTGATAGAGAGAGGGTAAATATACATGGAGGGGCAATAGCAATAGGCCATCCACTTGGCGCATCTGGTGCAAGGATAGTAGGTACATTGGCAAGGATACTCAAGGAAAAAAATGCTAGGTATGGTCTCGCCACTCTATGCGTTGGTGGAGGCCAGGGTTATGCAACAATAATAGAGAGGGTGTAGATTATGGATTTCACGTTACCTGAGGAAATTGAAGAAAAAAGAAAAAAGGTAAGAGAATTTGCTTTGAAAGAATTCACTGAAGAAAGAAAAAGGTATTTTGATGAAAATGAAAAGTATCCATTTGAAATAAGAAAGCTGGCCTATGAATTAGGTATTATTAATTTTTCTAATCCTTGGGATCTTCTTGTATCAATAGAGGAGCTTTGTAGAGTTGATCCAGGTTTGGGCATATCATCATTTGTATACGCATTCGGTTCGGAAATACTTATGCTATTTGGATCTGATGAACAGAAGAAAAAATATCTGGAACCTGTGCAGCGCGGTGAAAAAATTATGGGATTTGCAGTCACTGAACCTGTTGCTGGAAGCGATGTGGCGGGTATAGCAAGTAAAATGGAGAAACAACCGGATGGCTCCTATATCCTGAATGGTTCAAAGATGTTTATAACAAATGGATCAATTGCAGACTATGTTCTTGTACTTGCAAGGACTGCTCCGCCACCATCTGAGGAAAAAAGACACCATAACATGAGCATGGCCATAGTGGAAATGAAATGGCCAGGGGTTTCTGCTAATAAATTAAAGGGAAAAATGGGTGTTAGGGCAACAGATACTGCTGAACTTGTATTTGAAAATGTTAGAATACCACCAGAGAACATAATAGGTGAAATTGGAAAGGGATTCTATTATGTAATGACATTCTTTAACATTACCAGAATATACGTTGCTGCAATGTCTATAGGCATTGCCCAAGGTGCTCTAGATATGATTGTTGAGAAGGCAAAAAAGGATAAAAAATTCTCTTCTCAGGAGAGCATACAATTTACAATAGCAGAAATGGCAACAAGGGTTGATGCTGCAAGACTTCTCACATATAGGGCTGCATCTCTACTATTTCAGTTTAATCCTGATCCTGTATTCACAAGCATGGCAAAATATTTTGCTGCTGAAACTGCTACATATGCAGCAGAAACAGCATTAAAGGTAACTGGATTAGATGGTGCAATAACTTCTTTAGAGAGACTTTTCAGGGATTCAAAGATAATGGAGATATGGGAGGGATCAAGTGAGATAGAAAAACTTGTAATTTACAGGATGTTTATGAAAAAGATGGGGGTGGAATGATGATGGATGAGGAGCATAGGGTTTTGGAATCCGTGGTAGGTGAATTTGCATCAAAGGAGCTTGAACCAATTAACAAACAGATTGAGCTTGAAGGTATACCCAAGGAACTTAAAAAAAGACTATCCTCCCAAGGTTTTTTAGGTGCTCTTGCCCCTTATGATCTTGGTGGTGCTTCATTGGATAGACTTGGTTATTCTATTCTTTTAAAACAGCTTGCATCTGCAAGTCCATCTGTTGCCTTTTACGTATTTTTAGAGAACTCCTTTGTAATTAAATCTATTCTTTTAAAAAATGAGGTGAGGGAAAAGATAGGTTTGATTTCAGGTGGTGAAATATCAGGAACTTTCTATTATTCCCACCTATTAAATTTTCTAGAACCTGGCGAAATTAAAAAGATTGATTCAAAATTAACAGGAAAATTAAATGCAGTGATTAACTCAGAAGCAAATTTGTTTATAGTGCCTGCAGATGATGGAAAATTCTACCTGGTAGAAAGTGGCTTCCACCCCTTAGATGAGCATGAGAAACTTGGGTTTAGGGGGCTTAGATTTTCACCGGTAAAGTTTGATACATCTATAAAGGATGCTATTGAAATACCACTGAATGTTGATGAATTAATTGATGATACACATTTGCCTATTTCTGCAATAGCAATAGGAATTGCCCAAGGCGCATTAAACAAGGCTATAGAATATGCAAAGGAGAGAAGTGCTTTCCTTCATAAATTAAAGGATTTTCAACCACTTGCCTTTGGAATGGCCCAGGCCTATTCACAGCTTGACATACTTAATGAATATCTTATTAACATTGCACAGGGTGAAAGGGATATAAAGAAGGAGCTTATGCTAAAAATTATTTCAATAGACTTTGCTAGGGATGTTTCAAAGCTTGCACTTCAGGTCCATGGAGGCTATGGCTATTTAATGGACTTTGGAATTGAAAAGTACTACAGGGATGCAATGTTCCTTTCAATACTAGGCGGTAACCATTTGGATGAAAAGATGAAACTTTCAACTCTTATTTTCCAGGAAAAGGCAGGCTGGATCTAAATTAAGGCAAATAGAACCATATACCTGTTGCGTGGGCACATAACTTGCCCATGCCATCGAATATTTTTATTTCTGAGAATACTAAATTTTTACCCTTCCTTATTACTTTTCCCTCTGCTATTACTGGCCCATTTTTAACAGGTTCCAAAAAGTCTATGTTTAAACTTACTGTTACCTGATTTTTACCCTCCATAAGGGAAAGAACAGATGCACCTCCAGTGGCATCTGCAAGTGTAGCCAATGCACCGCCATTTGCCATATTTCCAATTCTTGTTATCTCCTCCCTGAAATCCATGGATAGCTTTGCATAGCCCTCCTTCATTTCGATTACGTGAATTGAAACGTATCTTAGGAAAGGATCTGATTCAATCAGGGATTTTAATATGTCATAATTAGATTCCATTATTTTCTGAATTGTAAAATATTATTTCAGTCTTTCTCTAAGCTTTCTAGCCTCATCAACAATCGAATCAACCTGTTCATCAGAGCCCATTAAAAATTCCACCTCTTGCTCAGATAATGAAAGTATAGCTGTCTGCCAAATTGCAAATCTTCTATTTTCCCTGAATATCTTCATATAAATTTCAAAGAATTCAAAACTTGTTCTATCAATGGATTGATGCGTAATCTTGGCTAGTTTCTTGCTTATTATATCTCTATAATCCTTTGATCTTTTCCTCATCGCCATTGCCCTGATAAAATCTGGACTCTTTAATTTTCCATGTATCCCATATTTTTGTTTCTTTGCTATTGAAACAGCAGCAATAAAATCCATAACGTATGAGAGAAATCCATAATACTGTCTCTTCCTTATCCTCCCCAAATATGTGTTTGCCAGGGATAGATAATAAAATGCCCTGTCCAAATCATCAATATCCAGATATTCCTGTGAGATGTTTTCATCTATCCACTGTAGGATTGTTTGTGGATCTTCATCGAGACTATTTAATACTTCTCTAGATGTTTTCATTGACATGCTTAGTATTATGTCCAGTGTAGCGCTGTAAATATTTTCAACAACATCCCTAGAACCTACGTATTCTGCATCCTTTTCTGTAATTATCTTCTTCCCCATTGCAAGCATCTGAAGATCATTTATTGCAGCTCTAACGTCACCACCGCTTCTCTGTGCAATCTTTTCTAAAACTTTACTATCTACCAATATACCCTCCTTTGCACATATAGGTTTTAAAATACTTGCTGCTATCTGTTTATAGTTTAAAGCCCTGAACTTTAATTCCTCCACCATATTTTTCAATACTATTCCCTGTTCGCCCTTGAAAAGTTCATAGGGGTCATTAACAATTAATATAATGGGTTGAAGAGTTGATTTTACTGTTTCTATTATTGCCTTCCTGCCACCCCTATCGCCTGCCTCCCCCCTACCTTCATAAAGATTGTCCGCCTCATCAATAATTATTAATTTCCTACCCCCTTTTTTTGAAGAAAGAAAATCTCCAGAATCATCAAAAGTTTCATATAATGATCCCCTTAGGGCAATATCCTTAATCCTTTCCTCATTCCTTATGTCTGAAGCATTTAATTCTATAACCCCCCATCCCATATCATTTGCCAGTGCCAGGGCTGCAGTGGTTTTACCAACACCTGGCCTACCCTCAAAAACAAGCGCCTTTTTATCGGGTATTTTCCCTGACTTCCATAACTCCCCCCATTCCCTAATTTTTTTAACTACCTCTGGATTTCCTATTATATCCTTAAGCGATTTCGGCCTGTATTTTTCAGCCCACTCAATCATTAATATGTTATTCCATTTCTTTTAAATAAACTTTCCCTCTCATTGTTATTTCATTTATTGCCGTTTCACATATATCCGAGGAATATCTGGCGATTCTTGTTATATCCTCAGAAACTCTAAATATTTTATATGCATTTTTTATTTTCATTCCTTTCATTTCATTTGTTATTTCATCACAAAAAATATTAACTTTTTCTATTGTTGAATTAGCTAAAAATTCATCTCCAATTGAATATGATTTAATGGCATCATTTAATATTTGTTTTAAGGTTTTGAACCACGTGGTAAATGTGGTTTTAACATCATTATCTATCTGTGCATCATCCTCCAAAACCATTTTTGCAATTTTCTCTGAATGATCGCAGATCCTTTCTATGTATTTTGCAACAGTTCTTATATTAAAAGCCCTTATTATATCAATATTCATTTCAGAAATAATACTGGGGGATTTTAGAATAAGATAAAATTGTTTGGATATAAGTAGATATATTCTATCAATCTGAAAATCTCTTTCAATAACATCCTTGGCAATCAATTTATTGTTATTTATTAGAGATTTTTCAGCATCATTTAACATTGATAGCCCCATAAGAAATAATCTAGATAACATCTTTTCCATAGGTAATTCATCAATTTTTGAAAGATCTTGTATAATTATCTGATTACCTGTCTCTTCGATTATTTCAATACCTATTAAGATTTCTTTAGACTTTTCAACTGCCTTTCTCACATTTAGATCTAAAATATCCCTGGATTTTATAACAACCTTCTTTGCACCGGAAAGGTATATAGATATAATTTTTCGGAGTAAATATTCAAAATCAATATTTCCTTCTAGGGTCAGTATGAACTCATTATCCTCAAATTCCCCTACCTCCTTTGGTCTTATAATTAAATCATTATTTTCTTTAATTTCTATATATACAACACTACCCTCCTTTAGATTATTTCTATTAATCCATTCCTTCGGCAGGGTAATAGAATAGGATGATCCTCCAATCTTTTGTATTTTTCTATAATCCATAGAATACAATATTTATATAATCTATATATAGTTTTTTGAATTTTGAAAATATATAAAATATATATTTTATGTTGATTATCTTTGTATATTCTTAATATTATTACTTACTATGAAAAAAGTATACATTGCCACAATTGGTATAGTAGTGATACTAGTGATTGCGGGGATATTTGTGGCTATTAACAGTGGGCCACAACAGAAAAAGAATATTACCCTGAGCGAATCAGGATCTACTTTGCTTTACCCAGTATTTAATGTTTGGGCAAAGAATTATACAGATCCTCAGTACAATGTTACAATTACAACTCAAGCTACAGGATCCGGTACTGGAATTTCCTCAGCGATTAAGGGTACAGTTATTATTGGAGCCTCTGATACTTATATGTCGAACTCTCTTATGAGCGCAAATCCTGGAATGTTAAATATTCCAATACTGATTTCATCACAATACGTTGCTTATAATCTTCCAGGTCTCAACAATATACATTTAAATCTTTCTGGTCCCGTCATAGCTGGGATTTATAATAATAGTATACAATATTGGGATGACCAAAAAATACAGTCATTAAACCCAGGAATTTCACTCCCGCATGAAAGGATTATACCCGTTTATAGATCTGATGGAAGCGGTGATACTGCCATGTTTACATCTTTTCTTTCAAAATCCTGCTCTTGGTGGAATAATACTGTTGGCTATGGAACAAACGTAAACTGGCCATCCAATCCGGCTTCTCACGGTGCTACAGGAAATGCTGGAATTATTAGTTTTATGGAATCAAATCCATATACAATAAGCTACATTGCGATGACATATACAAACCAAATTGCAGGAAAACTAGGATATGCTGCATTAATTAACAGAAATGGCGTAGCGGTATTGCCAACAACTCAAACAGTAATGAATGCTGCTGCCCAGTATTTGAACCAGATACCTCCAGATGGAAGAATATCCATTACTTGGGCACCTGGTAATGACTCATATCCAATTGCCACATTCGAATACCTAATAGTAAAACAGGTACAGCCAGATAAAGATACTGCCCAGGCATTAAAAAATTTTATCCTATGGATAGTTAATCCAAATGGCGGAAGTTCATCAAAGTATCTCAATCAGTTTTATCTAATACCTCTCCCGTCCAGTGTTGTAAACAGTGTAACTGTACCATTGGTAAATAAGATCACATATGCCTCATAAATTGGATAAAATTTTTTATTTTCTTACATTTTTGATCTCCATTATTCCAATATTTTTAGTTGTGATGCTCTTTTCTTTCTTACTTTATTATTCAATTCCATCTATTAAATATAATGGTCTGAAATTCTTTACATCATACTACTGGTATCCTGGTCAGGTTTATCTTCCACCTGTAAATATAAATGGTATACTTGTTCCTTATGGATCTTCATTTGGGATTTTATTATTTCTATATGGTACATTAATTACTTCATTAATAGCCCTTATTATTGCCTTTCCAATTAGTATTGTAGTTTCATTAGCAGTTAACCTATATGTAAATGAAAAATTCAAAAAGCTGATAATATCATTAATAGAGTTGTTCGCTGCAATACCCAGTGTTCTTTACGGTCTTTGGGGTATAGTTTACCTTGAACCATTATTGTCAAACTTTATTGAGCCTGCAATGAATAAATATCTTGGATTTATGCCCTTTTTTTCTGGAAATATATACAGCGGAGCTGGTATTTTGGCCTCTTCTATAATACTTTGTTTAATGATTCTTCCAATAATGACCTCAGTCATAAATGGTTCGATTTTAAACTTCAGCACATCCATAAAAGAAGGGGCGATAGCACTGGGGGCGACAAGATATGAAATGGCCAGGTTAATAATCCTTAGAGGAATAAAAATACAAATTTTTGGAGCAGCAATGCTTGGTCTGGGTAGAGCACTAGGTGAAACTATGGCAGTTTTAATGGTAAGTGGTAGTGTATTCAATATAATGCCATCAAACATATATTCACCTATAAATACAATGGCCGCAGCTCTTGCATCTCTCCTGGACAGTGCCTTTATGGATTCTACAGGTATGAATCTATATGCATTGAGTGAACTGGGACTTACATTAATGTTAATTACTCTTGCTGCTAGCCTTATAGGAAGGTTCATAGTAGGTCTTGGAATAATTAGGGGTTTTACCAGAGGTGAGGAGATTTGAATATAAGAGTAATTAAGGATTTTTCTTTTAAATTGTTAGGTTATTTCTTAATTCTATTTATCATAGCTATTTTAGTAGCAATAACAGGAAGTATAATAATAAATGGTCTACATTCAATTACACTAAAAATGTTAATTGAGAATGGTGATACAACAAGTGGGGGTATATTTAATGCAATTGTTGGTACTTGGATGCTTGTAGGTGTGGGAATTTTATTCTCAGTTCCTATCGGTATATTCAGTGCGATTTTTATTGTAGAATATGGATGGAAGAGATATAATTCAATAGTAAGAGTTTTTACGGATGTTTTAACCAGCACACCATCCATAGTTTTGGGTCTTTTCGGATACCTTTTTCTTGTTATTCAATTAGGTTTTGGATATTCACTTTTGGCAGGTGGTATTACACTTGGAATTATGATGCTTCCTTATATATTAAGGGTTACTGAAATTTCATTGACGGAGGTGCCTACAAATATTAAGGAAGCCGCAATATCATTAGGTGCAAAAAAAATGGATTTAATATTCAGAATAATGTTACCTTATGCAAAAAATGGAATAATTACTTCCACTATACTTGCCATAAGTATTGGAGCAGGTGAAACCGCCCAGCTCTTATATACTGCTGGCTGGAACAATGGTATTCCAAATTCATTGATAAAATCGCAGGTAGCATATTTAACTTATGTTGTATGGGCAGGGATTAATCAACCCTCAAACTATTCCCATCAGCTTGCTTTTGCCTCAGGTCTTATATTAATTATTACTGTGTTCTCTTTAATATTTATATCAAAATATATAAAAAGGTGAAAATATGTCAATAATTAGATTTAGAAATTACAGTGTATATACGAAAGATAGAAAAATACTGGATAATATAAATCTCGAGATTTTTGAAAATAATGTAAATACTGTTTTGGGCCCATCAGGATCTGGTAAAAGCACTTTAGTAAGATCAATTAATAGATTGATTGAGATTACACCTGGACTTAAATATGATGGGGAAATTTATTTTAAGGATAAAAGTATTTTTGAGTATCAACCTGAAGAAATAAGAAGACAGATAGGCCTTGTTTTTCAACAACCAAACCCGTTTAATTTTTCAATATTTGAAAACGTGGCATTTGGACCAAGGATACATTGGAAATTAAAAGAAAATGAATTGGAAGAAATTGTAAAAAATTCCCTGATTGAGGCAGCACTATACGAGGAAGTTAAGGATAATCTAAAAAAATCCGCATTAAGCCTTTCCGGTGGACAGCAACAGAGACTCTGCATTGCAAGGGCACTAGCACTAAAACCACTTGTAATTATGATGGATGAACCCACATCTTCCCTTGATCCTATAGCAATGAATAAAATAGAAGACCTTATAATCAAACTAAAGGAAAAATATACAATAATTTTAATAACTCATGATGTTAGACAAGCTGCCAGAATTTCAGATTTCATAGCATTTATATATAATGGAAGAATAATTGAACATTCAAAAGCAGAAGAAATACTTGAAAAACCAAAAAATGAAATAACTGAAAAGTTTTTAACAGATAGATTGGGGTGATTTTTAATGGAAAAATTTGAAATGGAGATGAATAAAATAAGCAAGGAACTCGAGGTTTTAATGGGGAATCTTGAAGAAATAATGGATATTACTCTATCTTCACTCGTTAATATAGATATTATGGGTATAAATAAAATAAAGGAAATGGACATAATGATCTATCATAAAACAAAGGAATTGGAGACAAGATGCGTGAATTTAATCCTACTTTATTCTCCTGTTGCAAAGGATCTAAGAAGACTTATTACAACAATGAAAATATTGATGGATATAGATAGGATTGGAAGATACTCATATGATATTTCTTTATTTATTCCAAGGTTTTATGAGAAGGGCCATCTTGGAAAGCCAGAAATAATTCCAAAAATGGTGGATCAGACCAAAAAAATGGTGAGAATAGCAATAAAAAGCTTTATTGAAGAGAACGCAGATATTGCTGAAAGTTTACAGAAGGAAGATGATTTAGTTGATGATTTGTTTGATAAGCTAGAAAATGAAATAATAGAATATGTGAAATCTGATATTAATAACTTAGAAAGGGGAATTGGCTATATGTTAATAGGAAAATATCTTGAAAGGATGGCTGATCATGCGGTAAATATTGGAGATAATGTAATTTATTTAATAAAGGGTGAAAAAGTTATAAAATTATAAAAATATTATATATTTTTAATGGATGCAACAAAATTAAAGTTAAAAACTTTATAAATAAATTAATGAATGGGCCCGACCGGATTCGAACCGGTGATCTTCGCCGTGTAAGGGCGATGTCATAACCAGCTAGACCACGGGCCCTAAATTATAATTATAAACTTACATTAAAATATTTTGGTTGAAAAAGATTTTTATTAGATAAATTTTTATTCCCATTATGCCTGAAATAAAAATAATAGCCTTTGATTATGATAGGGTTTTGACCGATCAAAATCTAAAATTTGATGAAAGATTAATACATTATTTCAAGTTTATGAAGACCCTTGGTATATTTTTTGGAATAAATACTGGTAGAAGATGGAATTATATTTCACATATGCAACAGTTAGTAGATTTTATAATATATGAAAATGGTTATTTTCTATATTATAAAGAAAAAATACCCTTATACAATAGTTTTGATGAGAAAATTGCCTATCAAATAAAAAATAAAATAAGGGAAAATGATTTGAATTGTGTTGAGGGAGAAATGGCTGTCTCATGCCCAATTGTTTATATGGATATATTGAGCAATATTTTTAATGATGATAATACAAAGTTGATTCCAAATGTGGATAGAATATTTATTCTACCAAAAAGGATTGACAAGGGGAATGCAATTAATGAACTTCTCAAGATTTTAAATATTAAAAATGATAATCTATGTGTTGTTGGTGATGGAGAAAACGATATTGATATGTTTCGTGTTGCTGGATTCCCTGCATCTCTTGCTAATTCTGTGAAAGAATTAAAAAATATATCAAAATTTGTATCTAATAGATCATATTCTGATGGCACAATAGATATATTGGAAAAGCTAAAAAATTTAAATTTTAAGTATTAGGTTTTGAAGAGATTATTTCAGAAACTTAGGGTTCTTAAGATTTCTCAAAGATTTATTAAAAAAATATTAATATCGTATATCTATTAAATAATCAATGGAAATACAAATATTGGTTAATATTGTAAACTACATTTGGTTTACTATACCTGCCTATGTGGCAAACCCTGGAGCAGTACTATTTAAGGGAAAGTTTCCTATGGATTTTAATAAAAATTTTTACGATGGTAGAAGGTTATTTGGAAAAGGAAAAACGTGGAAAGGATTTTTTGGAGGAGCATTTACAGGTATATTCATTGGCTTTGTTCAAATTGTAATATCATATATAATTCCCAATGAATATTTAATTAAGTTTTCACAATCCTTTTTAGACTCGGTTTTAATAGTTATTTTACTTTCATTTGGTGCTATGATAGGAGATTGTTGTGGATCATTCATTAAAAGAAGGTTAAATATGGAAAGTGGGAGTAATGCATTTTTACTGGATCAATATCCATTTATCTTATTTTCTATATTTTTATTATATTTAGCATTTCCAGATGAATTTTTTAAATATATATGGAATGTATATTCAATCTTGACCCTTATAATATATACCCCATTAATTCATAGAATCGTAAATATAATTGGATACAAGATAGGAAGAAAGGAGGTGCCATGGTAATATTTAAGATAAGATTTTTCTTCTACATTTTACTATGTTTACTAAAAAACAGAGGTATCTTTTAGTTTCGAGTTCAGGAGGATTTTTTCTCTGGGGCATAGTTTCAGCAATAGCACCTCTCTCTGTGTACTGGCCTATTTCTTCTGGGTATATGACAATATTATTAATAATTGGACCTATTTTTCTTGTAACTGGAAACTTTATAATGGGTGTTCTATCAGATTTTTTGGGTAGAAAAAGAATTTTTATAATAACTTTAATACTCTATACAATTGGAATTATTTTTATTTCTTTGGCAAATAGTGCTCTTTATCTTGCCATTGGCTTAGCAATATCTCAGTTTGCAGTGGGTGGTGAAGAACCACCCGCATTAGCATTACTTTCAGAGAATTTTGATTATAAAGAGAGGTCCATTACATTAACATTAATACCTAATTTTATGAACATAGGAAGTGCTGTTGCTTCTGTATTCTTCCTCACATCATTTCTTGTTAATGAGCAGGAACAAAGGATTGCATTACTATTACTTTCACTGATACTTATTGGGATTCTTATGTATACAAGGTTGAACATACCGGAATCATACCTATGGTTAAAGGATAAAGGCATTGACAAGAAGGCAAAAGAAGAATTAAAGGATCTTTACATATCAAATGAAGGAAGAAAAATTCCGCCGCCTAAGATTAGGTTAGTACTTCCAATTTTAATAATGCTTGGAATATCACAGTATATGAGCTTCTGGCTAATGGCTATAGCCATAGGGCCATATATATTTCCAGAGCAAACAAATATTATTATTTTCACTGCTACCATTGGAGCTTCATTAGGAGCTTTTCTAGCCCTACCAATTATAAAAATAGGTAAAAAGAAATATACTTTGATTTCTTTTGCAGGCGGTAGCCTAACAATTTTTCTATTATTGATTTTAGAGAAAATTACGAATTTTTGGATCTTCCTTTTAATACTATTTGTAAATATGATATTTAGTGAATTTGCCTGGATATCTAGGACGAACCTTGAGCCTGAGCTTTTTAAAACCTTAAGAAGAACAACATTGATAAGTATAGTAAGAATATTCCCCATTTCTCTTTATATATTTGCACTAATATATACTGTGAACTTCAGTGTTTCGGAATATATAACACTCAATTTCATATTATGGTTAATAGGTTTAATTGCCTCAATAATATGGTATAAATTTGGAATAGAAACTTATGACATTAGCATAGATTACATCAAATAAATAATAAACTTGTTTTTATTATTTAAAGATATGGAACTAAAGGATTTATTAAAGGAAATTGAAAGGAATTTCACAGAGAATGATAAAAGAATGGGCCCACTGTTTCTTCTATCTGTTCTATCAGAGGAGGTAGGGGAATTAAATAGGGCCATAAGATACTATGAAAATATCGAAGAGGAAATATCTGATGTAATTTTTATCACACTTTCAATTGCAAATCTCTACGGCATAAATCCTGAAAATAAGATAAAAGAAAAATATCTCAAGGATCCTAATAAGATAAAAAATAAATGGAAAGATATTTATTGATTTACCTTCCGCCAGCAAGATTATAAATAATGTAATTGGCAACTGTTTGATCCTCAAAATAACTAATTCCAGACCATGTGAATGAATCTAGGGAAGATGTATGAAGATCATTAAATACATATCCATAGTTGAAGTATATGTTTACAGAGGAACTTACGCTTACAACCCCATCATTGTCACCACTGAAAAATAAATAGCCCCACCATGGATCGTAATCACCAGCATAAACTATATAATTTGTGTTGGGATAGTTTATATGCAGATAATATTCGTATGTGTTCAAATTTTGCAAAAATGAAGAACCAGGGGTCATTTCTTTAACTTGATTTCCCACAACAATGGTTAATCCCAGATAGCTTGCTATTGATGCAAATGGTGAGCCCCCAAATGGTGATGCTATAAATATGACATATTTTAAGTTCACTGGAAGTTTATAATGTTCTAGCATATAGGCTGTTATTAATCCACCCATGCTATGGGAAACTATATCAATATTTATGTAGCCATAATGATTGTATAGCACTTTTATAGCCAAACTGAGTTCATATGCAATGCTTTCTATTGGTGTATCGGAAGTACCATAAAAACTCGAATCAATGAAGCTAAAGCCATTGCTGAATACTAATTTAAATGTTCCATAGTAAGATACCTCACCCACCACATAACCTTTGTTTAATAACTGATTATATATGTTTACTCCAGATTGCCATTGATCACTTCCTTCCGTACCTGTCATCGAATAACCATGAATAAGTATTACAAAGGTCTGTGAAGTCCCTCCACTTGCAATAGATATTCCAAGGAAAGCAGTTAAAACCAAGATAGTTGCTATAAAAATTGGTAGAACTTTCCATTTATTTGCTATGCCCTTCCATGACATAATTATAAATCTAAATTTTACTATATAAATATTACGATTTTCTGCATTAAAATTATTAAAGTAAACCTGCCTTCTGTAAAATCAAAATATCCTCTGTAGTTAATGGCTCCCCCTTCATAAACTTCTTGTATATTTCATCGGCCATCTTTTTCAACTCTGTTTCTTTTTCATATCTCTTTGTTGCACTCTGTTTTGCCTTTAGACCCGTTATTATTTTCTCAAAGTTCTTAAGTTCTCTTAAAATATCATGAACAATATTATCTTCTTCCCTAGCCTTTTGAACAGCCGTTATATAGTTCTGATGGGCTTCATCAGCGCTTTTTCGAATTTCCTGTGCTTTATCATATAGTTCCATCGCCTTATCATGGTACACCTGTGCCTCATTAACAACTTCCTCTATCTTTTTCGAAATTTCATCAAGCTTTAGTTTTAAGGCTAAAACCTCTGACTTTTTCTCCATATATTCCTGATTATTTTTAACCATCTCTTCTTCTTCTTTTTTTAATCTTTCAATCTCCTGATAAAGATTATGAATTTCTTCTACAATTTCTGCTTCTTTTTCTTTTGTAAGAACTTTTGTCTCCTGTTTTGTCTCCAGATCCTTAAGCCTTTTTTTCAATTGTGAAATTGACGGCCTATCTTGCCTTGAAAAAATTACCTTTTTTCTTATTTCCTTTAATTCTTCTTGAGCTTTCAAATATTGTGATTTTATTTCATCCTTTTGTTTCTTCAATTCCTGAACCAGTTTATTTAGTTCATCCCTTTTATCTTTAAGTTCCTTTGCTTCCTTAAACATTTCTCTTGTTTTTTGATTAAGTTCATCCCTTTTTTGCGCCCACTCATCCGCCTCTTTATCAAATCTTTCCCTTTCTGCCTTATGTAAATCCAATTCCCTTTTTTTCTTTGCGTATTTTTCTTCCAGTTCATCCAGAACCTCTGTCATAATCGTGTCTCCATGCTGGTGCAATTGCGGTACATACAATAATTAAATATAATATTTTCGCCGGGTTTATTCTGGTGTAAAAAAGATTAAATATTGATTCTATATAAACATTCTAGGTATGGCTGATCAAGGAAAAAATGTTGGCTTTCAATCCGCTGCAGGTTTAATAAGATATTTTGAGGAGGAGAAATCTAAGGGTCCAAAACTTGATCCAAAGCTTGTGATATATATTGCTATAATTGGTGGAATAATTATAGAGCTACTTAAGGTTTGGTGGCCAATTCACTGAAAAATATTTTATAGTTTTCATCATTCATCTTTTTAGCTCCGGTGGTGTAGACCGGTCAAGCATTTCGGCCTTTCGAGTTTAAATAAAACGAAGAAAGCCGACGACCCGGGTTCAAATCCCGGCCGGAGCATTTTTAAAAATTTATTATATATGAATCAATTTAACAATTATGGATCTTGAAGATCTCATCATAAAATCCGGTGCCGTTATGTTTGGAGATTTTACACTTGCCTCAGGAAGGAAGAGTAATTATTACATAAGTATAAAAAAGGCAGTTACAAACCCATTTATATTAAAAAAGATCGCGGAAGCTATGGCCAAATATATTGGCAACGAAAAGATCTCTGGTATAGAATTAGGTTCAGTTCCAATAGCAGTAGCATTGGCGCTTGAAACAATGAGACCTTATGTAATAGTTAGAAAAGAGAGTAAAGAACATGGAACAAAGGATCTTGTGGAGGGAGATATACAAAAGAATGAAGAAATAATTCTAGTGGAGGATGTAATTACAACAGGGGGATCGGTAATAAGGGCAGCAAAAATATTGAGAGATTACGGAGCAATTGTAAAAAAAGTGATTGTGGTAGTAGATAGGGAGGAAGGTGCAAAGGAAAATCTGGCCAAGGAGAATTTAGAATTAATACCTCTTATTAAGGTTTCATCCCTTCTTTCTAAGTATAAATAATTTTTTAATATTTTGTTTATAAAAATATATTTTTAAATAAATAAAATAATGTTTTAAAATGAGTTTTTTAAAATTTTTGGAAAAAAATTAAATATGAAGTAAAACTTTACCTTACGATTCTGCAGGCGTATTGGGATGATACATAGAATAGATAGTAAATTTACAAAGGATCAGGTATTGGGATTATTCGATCCAATTATTAGGGAATGGTTTGAGAGAAAATTTTCCACATTAACTGAACCTCAAGCATATGCGATTCCCTATATACATAATGGTAAAAATGTTTTGGTATCGGCTCCAACAGGATCTGGAAAAACATTGACAGGATTTCTTTCTATAATAAATGAACTCTTTTTACTGGCTAAATCAGGAAATCTTGAGAATAGGGTATATTGTGTTTATGTCTCCCCGCTAAAAGCCCTTGCAAATGATATACATAGAAACCTGGAGGAACCACTGGCAGAAATAAAAGAGATTGCAAAAGAAAGAGGTATGGATATACCAAAGATTACGGTGGCAGTGAGATCAGGTGATACATCTCAGAGTCAAAGACAAAAAATGCTAAAAAACCCTCCACATATTTTCATAACAACCCCAGAATCACTTGCTCTTGTTCTATCCTCAATGAAATTCAGGGAAAAATTTAAGGGAGTAAAATATGTAATTATTGATGAAACACATGAACTTTCTTCTAATAAGAGAGGTGTAATGCTTTCTCTAAACCTTGAAAGGTTGGAGAGGCTTTCTGGTCCATTGGTAAGGATAGGGCTCTCCGCTACACAATCGCCAATAGAAGAAATGGCAAAATTTGTTGCGGGATATAACGATAATGGAGATTTAAGGGACATTTATATAGCTGAGGTGGAGGCAAAAAAAGAACTTGACCTTAAGGTTATAACACCTGTTCCGGATCTTGTTCATACACCCTTTGAAATTGCTAACGAAAAAATGTATGATATCCTAGTTGATATAATAAATTCTCATAGAACTACCTTAATTTTTACAAACACTAGAAGCGGAACAGAACATGTAGCATTTAAGCTAAGGGAAAGGGGGATTAAGAGTCTTGAGGCACATCATTCATCACTGGGTAAAAGTATTAGGTTCAAAGTTGAGGAGATGTTAAAAAAAGGAGAGCTTAAATGTGTGATCTCTTCAACAAGTTTAGAGCTTGGAATAGATATTGGTTATATCGATATAGTTGTACAAATTGGATCCCCTAAGAGCATTGCAAAGGGTTTGCAGAGAATAGGCCGTTCAGGACATGCATTCAACAGAGTATCTAAGGGAAGAATGATAGTTTTTGATATGGATGATCTAATAGAATGTACTGTTCTTACAAAATCTGTCTACGATAATTTTATAGATCGCGTTTTCGTTCCTAAGAATTCCCTTGATGTACTTTCACAGGTAATTGTAGGAATGAGCCTAGAGGAGGTATGGGACATAAAGGATGCCTATTCTCTTATCAAGAGATCATATTGTTACCACGATTTACCCTATGAGAAATTTCTTGAAGTAATTGATTACCTTTCAGGAAAAACATATGGAGAAAAATTTTATTCTAAAATATGGTACGATGAGAATGAGGGAAAATTTGGTAAGAAAAAATCCACTAGGATGATATATTTTATGAACATGGGTACAATACCTGAGGAGGCGGACTTTATTGTAATAGATGAGAATAATGTTCCAATTGGTGACCTTAGTGAAAAGTTTGTTGAAAGACTTAGACAGGGGGATATATTTGTTCTTGGATCGAGAACATATGAATTTATAAGGTTGAGGGGATCAAAGGTCTATGTGAGAAGGGCGGAGGGTAAAAGACCAACTGTTCCATCATGGGCCGGAGAAATGTTACCCAGAAGTTTTGATCTTAGCATTGAGGTAGGAAAATTCAGGAAGAAGATTGAGGATATGATAAGAAAAAATGAGGATGTTGTGGGATTTCTCATGAACGAGTATTACCTGGATAGGGCTGGAGCTTTAAGCATTTATAAGTATATAAAAGAACAGATTGTTGATTTCGTACCAAAGGATGATTTTGTTCTTATAGAGGGATATATAGACCCCTCGGGTATGCATAATATTATATTTCATTTCCCCTATGGCAGGAGGGTAAACGATGCACTTTCAAGGGTAATTGCACATAACATAGCAAACAGATTCTTAACAAATACAAGAATTACAGTTACTGACGATGCGTTTATGATTACCACTAACAAAAGGATAGATCTTAATTTGATACTAAGTTTTGTTAATTCAAAAAATTTTGAAAAGGATCTCAAGAATGCGATTAAAAACACAGAGTTGTTTAAACAAAGGTTCAGGCATTGTGCTACAAGGTCATTCATGATACTAAAAAAATACAAGGGTGCCGATATATCTGTCACCAGACAACAACTTAAGAGTGATAAGCTTCTTGAGATGCTTTCTGATATTCCCAACTTTCCAGTATTGGAAGAAACATATAATGAAATTTTTAATATTGTTATGGATGTGCCACACGCGCTTGAAATAGTTAAAAAGATAGAGAATGATGAAATAGGTGTTAAAATAAAGGATTACAGTACTGATCCCTCCATATTCTCAAATGGAGTTATATTATCAAGTATATCTGATATAGTACTTATGGAGGACAGATACTCATTATTAAAGGAAATACATATGAAAATACTAAGGAAGGTAATGCCTACAGAGTTCAATTATTTATTTACACCTGAAAATATAAAAATGTATTTCAATTCCAAATTTAAAATAAAGAATAAAGAAGACATATTAGAGTTCATAAAGGAAGTAGGATCTGCTGATATACTTTCCCAGAGAGGTGTGAATATATATTCACACTCTGAACTTCCATTTGAAGAGACAAGGAGGTTAGCGTTAGAGCTTTTAAAAGAGGGAAGGATAGTCTCAGCATATACTGACAGACCTGTTTTTACAATTCCAGACTATCTCAATTACTATTATACAATATATGGCAGAGAGTTTAATGTGGATAAAAAAATATTAGATGCATTTAACAATAAAACTTCCACCGAGGTACAGAAGATTTTGGGTTCAAAGAGGGATGAGTTTATAGATCTAATAAGAAACCTTGAAAGGGCATATATGATATCAAGGAAAGACCTTTTGGGAGATGAAATAATTTGGTCTTTAAGGGAAGTGAAAAGGATTGATAAAAAGGCATCTGCAAAATTCATTATAAAAAAGATTCTCAATTACTTTGGTCCCTTGACACTTTCGGAAATTTCCTTTTATTTAAATATTGGTGAGGATGAATTAAAGGATATTATTTCTGAATTAATAAATGAAGGGGAAATAGGCAAGGGTTTCTTTTTACCTGGATATGAGGAGCAATATATGCTTAATGTTGATCTTAGAAATCTAATGGGTGGCAATGTAACAACCAGGGAAGATATAAAAAGATATAGGTTCCATAAACTCACTAAAATAAAAGATAACATTGAAGAATTATTTAATTCATATATATTTTTAATGTCACCATATCAAGCATTTATAAGAACAAAAAATTTTTCTTTAGATTATTGGGAAAAATTAAGAAAAGAGAAGAACATCATCTACGGTAGATTTTTAAATGATAGATTTATATTTACTCAAATTGATAATGGTAAAATTTTCAAATATAAAAAAATTGAAAATATGAACGAAATCAGAATATTTTTGGAGAAGGTAAAGGCGAGGGAGGCTATAGATCCAGAGGAACTTTCAAGGGAGTTGAACTTAACACAAAAGGAGGTTTTCAAAAACCTAGGAGTTCTTGAAAAAAATCTTTTCCTTCAAAGGGATTTTGTGGAAAATGAGGAAAATAATCCTGGGGAAAAATTATCGTATATAAATGTTGAAGAGGGTAACATAGAGACTTTCCTTCAAATGATTATTAATTATCTGGGCCCTATTTCATTGAAGGAGATATCAATTATAACAGGGATTGATCCTGAAACAATTACTCCTATTATTGAAAAATTAAGTAGTATTGATGTAATGGGAGAAAGATATTATGGAAGATATGAGGTTACAAAAGAGGAGGGAAAGGAATTATTACTTGATTCAAATGATCCATTTCTTTTACCCTACAGGAATGAAATTCTCCAGGAATATGGCCAAGATTTCAATTATTTCCTAATTAAGGATGGATTCATTGAGGGTGCAGCCTATATAGAAACAAGGGGGGACCATTCATTTATCGTTGAAATAAATGGTAATAAGGAAAAAATTCTAGAGTATATAATTAAAAATAAAAATTATTTTGGCAATAATATTATAATTGAATTTAAAAATGAATTAAGTGATGAGGATAAAAAAATGCTTAAAAGTTTAAAATTCAGGCGCTCTGGGAAGTACTATGTTTATGGTAATATAATCTCAAAGACCTTTTCCAAAGAGCAACTCTTAAAGTATTTATTTTATAAACAGGGTATAGATGTGGAAACAAGGAAGAAAACACCTATTGATGTTGATTTACTTCATCTTGGCATAAGATCTGAGATAGAAGCCTTAATAAGATGCTGGCATTATATCTCTCCTGAAAGATTAAAAAGAAGTAATATGCTATATTTAACCAGGGGTATACCGGATATACCTACATATGCATCAATCAAAAATATTCAAATATTTCAGGCGATAAAGGGATTCGTCCCAGACAGGTATCATGAGACAATAATAAATATGGTAAGGGGAAGGGGATTTGTTAAAAGGGAATACATAATTGAGGAATCACCCCTTGGAAAAGAAAAGACAATGGATATAATTGACAGACTCTTTAAATATAACTTTCTTGCCGAAGGGCCAAAGGATGATTTATTATTTATAGATAAAAACTATGATCATGAGACAGGAATTAAGTTATATATGGAGAGACTCATAAAAGCATTTGGCGCAATAAATGTTAACAGGGTTGTAAATATAACTGGGGGTTTAATTAGTAAAAGGGAGATTTTGGATTCATTATCCTATCTAACAAGAGATTATAACCTAGTTAACGTATTTTTCGGAGATGAACTATTTCTAGTTCCTAGGGATGAGGTAGAAAATATAAAAAATATTAAGGTAAATTATGATTTTATTCTAGATCCAAAGGATCTTCTTTATAGATATTTACTTCCTGAAATAAAAAAGGACGTAAAACCTGGAAAATTTGTTATATTTAGAAGGAATAATATTATTGGTTCTTTCAGGATAAAGAAAAAAAGGAATCAGATTTTTGTATATGACTATGAAGGCCAAGAAGATGGAAAAAGTGTAATTAAGGCAATATTTCACGTAGCAGGTTATTCAGTCTCATTTTCAGAAATTACTGAAATTATATAATGATCTTTATCTTTTCACCACATTTTGAACATCTTCCATCATCTGTTAGATTTTCAATTCTTACATTATACCCTGATCTTTTTATCAACGGTGCACCACATTTGGGACAATATGTTGTTTCATACTTCTCTTCCCACAGGTTACCTAGGTATACATAATTTAAACCCTCCTCCCTTGCTATCTCATATGCCCTATGGAGTGTTTTTGCAGGTGTTTCAGGCAAATTTCTTAGCATATAATCTGGATGAAATCTAGAGAAATGGACAATTCCATCCCTACCCAGTGTTTCGAATACCCATTTTGAAAAATCCCTAATCTCCTTTTCAGAATCATTTAAGGTAGGAATTATTAGATAGGTAAGCTCAATATGTATGCCAAGAGAGTGTGCGAGCTTAACTGTATCGAGAACAGGCTGAAGTCTTCCACCTGTAATCTTTCTATAAAATTCATCTGTAAATCCCTTAACATCAATGTTCATCGCGTCCAAATATCTTGATATCTCTCTTAATGGCTCCTCATTTATATATCCATTGGTAACATAAACGTTGTACATACCCTTTGATTTTGATATCTTTCCTACATCTAATGTATACTCATACCATATTGTTGGCTCATTATAAGTAAATGCTATCCCCTGTGATCCCTCCTCCATTGCAATTGCAACTATCTCTTCGGGGGAATAATAGGGAATTTTCATTGAATTTATCGATGCCTGACTGATCTCCCAGTTCTGGCAATGTTTACATTTAAGGTTGCATCCAATAGTACTTATCGAGAAAATCCAGGATCCAGGATGAAAATGAAAAAGAGGTTTTTTTTCAATTGGATCCATAGCCATTGAGCTTACTCTTCCATAAACCGCGGAATAAAGTTCACCATCTATATTTTTCCTGACACCACAGATTCCATATTTTCCATTCTCTATTATACAATTATGAGGACATAGGTAGCATCTTAACCTATTCCCTTCTACCTTGTAGAAAAGTGCCTTTCGAAAAATGTTCGTATCCTCTTTCATTTATTATCACCTCTTTTTCTCCATATAATATTGTATTTTCACCTTTCCATGTTTCTCCTATCTTTGTTACAATAAATCCCTCCCTTTCCATAGAAGTTTTAACATTTTCCCATTTTTCATAGTCTACGGAAAACATTAATTCATATTCTCCACCAAAATTTAAAGCTATCTCCTTAATTGGTATTGAATATTTTTTGGCCACCTCCAATGCTAATGGATGTACAGGAATACTTTCCATTTTTATTTTGAATCCTGTTCCTGTCTGTTTTTTAATTTGGTAGATTGAAGAAAATAAACCATCGGAAAGATCCATTGCGGCATTTACACCTAAATATGATAAATACCTTCCCTCCCCTATCCTTGGTTCTATGTCAAGCATAATTTCTGCACCTTTTTCCTCTCCATTCTTCCATAAGAAATATCCCGCTGCGTTATAACCCAAACTATTTGTGACAGCCACTACTTGACCTGGTTTGAAATTTATCCTTTTCATAATCCTGTTTGACTCAACCTCTCCTATTACTATACCTGTAGCAGTAAAATCATATCCCTCCTTCATATCACCGCCAACGAGCTTTGTTGAATGCCTCTCTAGGCATGACTTTAAACCTTTGTTAAACCCTAAAAAATATTCCCAATTAAACTCCCTTGAAACTGAATACGCTGAGAGGAAATATCTAGGAATCCCGCCCATTGCAGCTATGTCACTCAAGTTTAATGCACCAAAAAAATATCCAGCTTTTTGGGGGTCCACTTTTTCTGGTATATGTGTTTTTTTAGTTATTGTATCAGTTGTAACTAGTATGTATGTATCATCCTTATTGAAATAGAATGAATCATCTTCCACTATTGTACTGAACATCTCCATGAGTGAATCTATGATCTTTCTTTCACCAATATCTTTCATTTCCATGTTTTCATGTTAACTTTTAATAGTAAAAAATATTTTTATTTTTGTGGAAAAAAAGTCAATTGATGGAATTATGTTAACAAAATATTATTGTGCTTACATAGAAGATTATGGAATTGCAGTTTTGAGTGATCTGCACATTGGATATGAAGAGGTGATGGCCCAGAAGGGTCTTTTACTCCCGAAGCTTCAAAAATTGAGAATATTAAAAATCCTAGAAACTATTTTTAATAATTTGAAACCGGAGAAGATATTGATAGATGGTGATTTTAAACACGAGTTCTCCAGGAATATGAGACAGGAATGGAATGAGATTATTGAAATAATCAATTATATAAAGGAAAGGGCTGAGCTTATTGTTATAAGAGGGAACCATGATAATTATTTAAAGAACATACTATTGAAATACAATATACCATTGCACAAATACATTAAGATAGGAAAATATGTCTTTGCACATGGAGATAAAAAAATTGACTATGATGGATTCCTTATTATGGGTCACGAACATCCATCCATAAAGATAAGAGATTTCTCTGGAGGTATTATTACAATCCCTTCATATATTTTTAACGATAAAATTTTGGTTCTTCCATCACCTAGCCTTTATTCATCAGGCTCCGACATTCTGAATGGTGAGATTCTTTCCCCTTTACTGATTGATGAAAAAATCGACGATTTTCAGGCTATAGGCATAGATGACAGAATTGGTTTGATGGAACTGGGAAGGGTAGGGGATATTAGATCTCTATAGCTTTTTAAAAATGTTTACCGATGGCTCGTATATAAGTCCCCTTTCTAACAATGAATCTATGATCTCATCAACCCTTGTCCTTTCGAAGCCTTCCTTGAGTGCATTTTCTACAACATCCTCATATCTTGCACCTTTTCCATCAAAATCAAGACTTTCAATTAATTGTAGAATAACGTCTTCAGGGTTCTTTTCCTCCTGTGAAATTCCAAACATTTCCTTTATTGTTTTTAGGTATGCATCTATTTTTGTATCCTTGAAATTTTCAATTGCTGCGAATATACTATTTAAAGATTCCTCAGAATATCCCATGTTTAAAAGCTTATCCTTTTCCTCGGATAGAGCCAATTTCATTATCTTTATCCTTTCAACTAGATTTATAGCTGCAGATAATCTCCAATAATCTTCAATAAATGAGTCGCATTCGGTTATGTTTTCCACCCTGATATCAAGGTTTTTTGATTCCCCATATGATCTTACCTTACCAACAAGCAATACTCTGACGGGTGGCTCAATTGAAAAAAGATATGACCATACCTTTAAGGGCGAATAATTTTTGTCTGCAGAAATATGAAATGTGCCAGTTCTATCATTTACTATACCAGTAATAAAGGTGTTTTCATTTATTATATTTTTATTTTCAATAATACCCGAAATCAATACTCTGTTTATCTTTGCTCCCATTCTTGTTAATATATAATTTGTTTCTTTTTCCTGCCCTGTTTTTGGAACAAACATACTATCATTGAATTCAAAAGCAAATATCCTCCAGGCCGGTTCCCTAGCCATCATACCATCCCCATTAGTCTTTCCTTAAGCTCTGAAAGCTCCTTATTTCCTATTGGTTTTATTTCAAATATGGTTATATTAAAGAAATTTTGATCCTTTACAGACAGTTTACCAAGAATACGGTATGGTTTTAATAATATCCTTTTTTCAAGTTCCTCTTTTATAACTGGTATACCCGGTGTAGAGACCACCATTTTTAAGATTTCTTCAAAATTTTTCTGAAGTATCGATTCCATTTCATTCCTTAAAAATATCACCTTCCCAGAGGCAGTTCCATCATCAAATGTTGCCTTTCCAATAACATCATTAATAGGGGTTACCTTACCATGTTCCGGGCATTCTGTTCCCTTGAGTATCTTTCTGCAGACTGGACATCTTGCTATTAAGCCACTGTCATCGCTAACCTCAAGAAATATACCTTCAAACCATCCTGTTGCGATACCAGATTTTATAGCCTCCTGAAGTGTGATTATTTTTTCATTTACTGGAACATCCTCATTCAATTCTAGTATCTCTGTATTTTCATCAATTGTCAAATAGATCTTGCCTTTAAACTCTCTGGCATAGGCGCCCTTCACAATATAACTTTTTCCTTCCTCAAGTTTCTTGTTCCAGGCTGTAAATGGTATAGTTCCTGTATTATCCCCAGCAATACCTGAAACCCTCTTTTTTCCATTTGTCTCCCTTTCTTCTGCATATAAAATACGCATTTTTGTTTCTATGTTTCTTGATTTACCTTCTATTTTATCTATCGTATATTTTGAAGGCACTGTCTGTACCCTTTCTATTTTATAATTATCCAATTTTTCAACACCTGAATTCTGCTGAATATATAATCTTAGTTTATCTTTAAAATATCCTGAATATCCATTTGTGATTCTAACCACATCCCCCTTTTTAAATGGCATTTCTCTTGAAGTTGTAAATGGTATTGTCCCTGTTTCATCACCAATTATGCCAGAATATGTTCTTCTTCCATCTTTTTCTGTCAATTTTATTGTAAGAATTTTTCCTACTGTATTTATATTCTTCATCTCTTCCTTAATTTCACCTATTTTTAGGATTCTACCTGGCTTATATTTCTGTAAAATTTTTTCTTTTACCTTTTCTGGTGAATAATTATAAGAAAGCCAAATATTGAATATCTTTCTTAATTCCTCTTTACTAATTTTTCCATCAAGTTCCTTGTAAAGATCTTCCACATATTTTTCAATCTCTTTATCATCCATATAAGATCACTGATATTCAGGCTGATATTCATTCTTTTTTGTAATTTCATCTATTATTTTTTGAGCTGTTGTTGAGTCCAAGCCAACCTTTTTAGTCAAGAATGTAAGGAGGTCTGATGTGCTTGCACCCTCATTCATCTTTTCCCTTACCATTGAGATTATTCTTTCTGTTATCCTTCTATTGAATTCCTCTTCAAGCTGGAATTCTTTCACCATAAGATAAAGTGAGGCAACAATGCCTGTTATGGCATCCCTAAATTCATCTTTACCTAATGTAGTTACGTCAAGATCTACCTTTAACATAATCTCTTCATCCACTCCAGATATAACAAACTTAACAAGATCTATCTTATCATTCAGAATAAGTAATTTCCTATATATATCAAGCCTTTGCTGTGGCTCAAGAAGTGCTGTATCCATACCGGTACTAACAATTAATCTAATAAATTTCTCTCCAATTGAAATGTATAAAATGAATGGTATCTTGGGATGCTCTGCTATAATTACATTACCCTCCTCCTTAATGCTCCAAACAAGATCGAGTACATCTTCTTTAGTGTCTGTCCCTGATGTAAGCCATGATTTAATCTCTTTTTTTAAATCCGCCATAATTTTAATAATTAATTAATCTTATTTATACTTTCACCTTCCAAATTTTTCTTCTATGAATTTTAGGCCTATTTCATTGTTCCTTTTTTCAAATGATCTTCTTGTTTCCTGTTCCTCATATTCAAAAACAACCCAAGTATCATTATCTACAATATATGAGTAGAAATCTGGCTTTATTGAAGAATGTGGTTTATAGGCAATGGTGCAGACCTTAATATTTTGTGTAATTTTTTTGAGCTTTTCCATTACCGCTTCTATTGTTTTACCAGTATCGGCAATGTCATCAACAAGAAGTATATAATTATTAATCGGTATGTTAATTGAAATCTCTCCTACACTAACATGTGTACTTGGAATGCCATCTTCTGTATAATATGAGGCCTTTATGCCATAAAGATCCTTGACACCAAGATAATCGCTCATAAGTCTACCTATCACCATCCCTCCCCTTTCTATGTAAACTATGGCATCAGGTTTACCTGCCTTAGATATTATTTCTCTGGAAAGGTTTTTAGAATGTTTTTTCATTGCCTCAAAGGTCAATAGAACATATCTTTTTTTCTCATTTTCAAATTTTAGGAACTCTAACCATTCTCTAGCACTAAGGAGAAGATCTTGCATTATTCCAGTCTCTTTAAGTTTTTTGGAGAGTTGAACCTCCCTAGGAGCTATTAAGGACGATTCCTTCAATAATTCCTCATTCTCAAATAGATTTTCAGGTTTTCCATCAAATATTATTTTTCCCCTTTTCATTACTATTACTCTTCTGCAATATTCGGCAACAAGCCTCATATCGTGGGTAATTACTATAATTGTAGAACCTTCCCTGTTCATTTCCATCAATATTTCCATAATTTCTTTAGACATTCTGTAATCCTGTCCAGTGGTTGGCTCGTCTACAATAAGTATTTGTGGTTTCATAGCTATAACACTTGCAAGAGCAAGTCTCCTCTTTTCTCCCCTGCTAAGAAATAAGGGATCTTCATCCCTTTTCCTTAATAATCCTACCCTTGCAAGTGTTTCATCCACCCTTTTTTTAATCTCTTCTTCTTTTATTCCTATATTCCATAGACCATATTCTATTTCTGAATCAACCCTCCTATTGAATATCTGATGATCCGGATTTTGAAATACATATCCCACGATTGCAGGTATTCTCTCTCTTATCCTTTTATTTGATATATCTTCCCCTAGGATTTTCACCATCCCTTTCCATCCAGTTAAATAACCAGAAATAACCTTTGAAAAAGTACTTTTACCCGATCCATTTTGTCCAATGAGAGCTACAAATTCTCCCTTTTTAATATTCATATCGATACCATTCAAAGCTAGAGCACCATCTGGATACTCATAAAAAAGATCTTTTACTTCAATTGCCACTTCACCTAAGTTTATTTCATTTCTCTTTGGCTTAAAGCTTCTTGCCGCATCTGCATCAATCTTTTTAAGAAAATCCTCATCACTCTCTATTATGCTTTCAAGCTCAGATACTTCCACATATTTCCTTAGATCCTTATTTGAAAATATATTTTCTGGAGAATCTATTGCAATTATATTTCCCTCCGATAGTACCGCAACTCTGTCTGTAAATCTTTTCAGTATTTCTGGATCATGCTCTACAAGTATAACTGTAATATCTCCTATCTTTTTTAGATTTGCAATTGCTTCTATTATCTCAATTTTCCCTGCCGAGTCAAGATCTGAAGTGGGTTCATCCAAAATTAATATTTTTGGTCTCATTGCAATAAAACTTGCTATAATAAGCCTTTGCTTCTGCCCTCCAGAAAGTTCAGAGGGGTGTAATTTATCCAGTATAGGATAAAGATCATCAAGACCAACTATACTTAATGATTCCTTTACTCTCCTCATAATTTCTTCTTTTGGAAGACCAATTATTTGCAATCCAAGAGTTATTTCGGACAGTGCACTCATTGTAAGAAACTGACTTTCAGGGTCCTGCATTACCAGTCCTACCTCGGGGGCCATCGAGCCCTTTCCTATAATCATATAGGAATTTTCTTTTTTTTCTAAGGCCGAAACAAGTTCACCTAGAACATACACTTCACCGCGAAAATACTCTGTCAATTTATCCTCTGGTAATTTTATTTGATGAGGTATGAGGCCGGCTATGATCTGGCATATTGTGGATTTTCCTGAACCTGTCGCCCCTGTAATACCAAAAAACTCATTTCTAAATATTTTCAGGTTCAGATTCTCTATCTTAAATAAAGTTGATTTTTCAGATATATTTGGATATTTCCAGTATAAATTCCTAATCTCTATAACAGGTTCAGCCATTGTACACCACCTAGAACCTGGGTTATGTTCATTGTTATAGAAATATAAAGTAAGAGAATTGATATTGTTAGAAAAGAATAATCTAGTAATCCAATGTTTTTCTTTACCACAGGTTGAGAAAGCTTACCTGCTTTAGAAAAACCCCTTGCCTCAAGCGCCTGTCCCATTTCTACAGCCCTTTTTATCATAAGTGCTGTTATGGGTACAGATAATGCCAAAAACTCCTTTGCTTTTAAAAATGGATTTTTCTTATTTGTTTTTCCACCCCTCGCAAATTGAGCATGCCTGATAGATTCAAGATCTTCTGCCATTATGTTGAGACTCCTAAATATAAGTGATATAAAGAAGGTCTTTTTAAAAGAAATACCTAATTGGTTAAGTGCATTTACAATTTCAATATCCCTAGTGGTCATAAGAATCAGAAGTGTCAAAAGGGCCATAGCTCCGTATCCAAATACCTTTGCGAGACCTATGTATAAAGATTCCTTTGTTATTTTTAAGACAGCCCCGAAAATCGAAAATGAAATGATAACATGAACACCAACTTGATTAAAAACAAGCCACCATATCAATAGGACAAAAAGTGCTATAATTATTAACACTAGATAACTTTTAACAAGGTATTTTATTGTTCGTGATTCAATTAGAAAATAAACAACTGCTATCATAATAAAAAAGGAAAATAAAAGGTCAGGATAAGGTTTTGTCATTGCTATAATAACAGCTATAGAAAGAAAAAGAAAAATAGCAAATTTTGTAAATGGATGTAAATTAACAAAGAAAGAATCTGCCTTAGCATTAAAAAGAATGGTTTTTACGTATCTTTTTTCACCCATCCTGTTCTCTCTTTTATTCATTAGACCACTTTTAAGATATAAGTCCTTTTGATATAAGACCATATCTTTCAACAATGGGTGTGAGGGCTCTTGAAAGAAATGGAGCTATTATTAGAACTATAGCATCACCTATTATCCAAAGAGCTGAGCCTAACCAGTATGCATTTGCAGGAACAAAACCAAGCCAAACAAGTACCCAAACTCCCCATAGACCTCCTATTATATTTGTTATTCCCATTACCCAGAAAACAAACCAGAAGAGAGCTTTTTTATTTTTTAATATGTCCCTTCCAAGTGGATCAACACCTATTTTTCTTAAATAGCCCCTGTATAAAAGTAAAACTAAGAGTGCAGGAACTAAATCACCGACACTGAATGCAAGGGAAGGTATGAGCGGAAGACCTGTCAAAAGACCTGCACCTATGAAACACCCAATAAATGCAGACAAAACACCCCAAAGGCCCCACCACCATGTAAAAACTATAAAAAAGGGATAAGCCCAGTAGAGAAATCCAATGCCTGGCCCCACAACAGGAGTTGCCACCACTCCTAACCAAGAAAGAAGTATTACCACAGCAATCTGAATTGCATATAACGTATACTGAGTAGTTGTTATTTGGCCACTTTTCCATTTTAATGTATATTGACTATAGTCGTTCATGATAATTAGATTGTATTTCAATATTTTATTTTTTTTTAATTTACACAAATTAATAAAATGGCTTTGTAGAAATCCTATCTAAGGATCCTACTTACCATCATCTGCTCCCCATCTTTTGACTGGATCATTGCTTCAATTGATGGCCCTTTTAGTCCTTCATTGGTCTAATTGATGGATTTAAGTGCAAGCATTACAACAATAATATTTAAGACATAAATATAAGGATTTCTATTAAAATTAAGGGATTATAAATGAAATTAATAGAAAAGGTACATTAATTAAAATAAATCTTGGTTTTTGATTAGCTCGATTAATAGAATCAATTCCAGAAAGAATTTAATTATGAAATTTTTATTATGCAACACTTACAAAATAAATAAAATAATAAATCATTTTTTAAAAAGGATTTCTACTAGGCTAATAAAATAAAAAATTTTAATAATGAATGATATCTTATTTTTATGCTTAAAATATATGTAATATTTGTTTCCCCTAAATATCAAGGAAACATAGGCGCACTCGCTAGAGTAATGAAAAATTTTGACATTGAAAATCTTATTATTGTAAATCCCCAGGTTCCAATAGATGAGGAAGCCTATAGATATGCAATGCATGCCGACGATATACTTAAAAATGCTAAAATTGTTAATTCGCTCGATGATGCGATAAAAAATATGAATTTAGTAATAGGAACTAGCGGAATTTCAACATTATCTGAAAAACACTTCCTCAGAATACCAAAAAGCCCACAAGAAATAGGGAAGTTTATTTCGGAATTTGAGGGAAACGTTGCTATAGTATTTGGAAGAGAAGATATAGGTCTTTTAAATGATGAACTGGAGAAAATGGACTTGTTTTTACACATAGAAACAAGTGAAAAGTATCCTGTTATGAATATAACACATGCAGCAGCTATAATTTTTTACGAGATTTTTAAGAACAGGGGGATTTCCCAGGAGAAAAAGCTCGCAGAAAGGGAGGATCTAGATCGTCTCTACCAAACTATTGTTAAGATTGTGGATAGTACACTCTATCCAAATCACAAGAAAAAAAATTCATACAGAATGATAAAGAGATTATTAGGTAGATCGGGCATCACTAAATGGGAATATCATATACTTATGGGTATTCTTAAGGAAATACTGAATCAATGTCAGAAAATGCCTCCTCCTTCACAAGGGAAACTTCCCTAGTCATTCCAAGATATTTCACATTAGTAAATATTGCAGTTACTCTTACCTTTGTAGAAAGGTCTTCTTCTATCCTTATACCCACCTTTTTCTCCGAATCTTCATCCATCCCCTCAGTAAGTCTTTCAACAAGCTCATTCATCATTGAAAGACTCATGTGTGGCCCTGTAACTATATTAATTAGTGCTCCTTCTGCTGTGGTATGGTCAACATTGTAAAATTTATTTTTAAGGGTATCACTAACGAGTTCCGGTATACTGTTGATTTCACCTTCTCCATACATTACTGTTGATGTACCTCCATTTTTCATTATTTTCATAAGATCAGCAAAATCAATATGTATCATTGAGGGTTTATTGATTGCCTCTGATATATTATGAATAATGTCACTTACAAGATAATCCATTATCTTAAATGCCTTTTCCAAAGGCAAATTTGGAACAATATTTAATAATCTATCATTTTCAAGAACTATAACCGTATTTGAATTTTGATAAAATTTTTCAAGTGAAAGTTTAGCAATATCCATTTTCCTTTTCCCTTCTGCTTTGAATGGTAATGTTACTATAGAGACCACTAGAGACTTTTTATTTCTTTTTGCCTGCTGAGCAACTACAGGGCCAATACCACCGCCACTCCCTCCTCCTAACCCCGCTAGAACAAATATTATATCATAACCTTCTAGCATCTGGTTAATTTCTTGAATTGAAGACTCTGCTATTAGCTCCCCTAACTCAATATTTCCACTTGTTGATTGTCCATTTACAAACCTCTTTCCAAGCAATAATTTTTTGTTTGCACCTGATCTTTCTAAGGATATCCTATCAGTATTTATCGCTAAAAGATCGACTCCTATAAGGTTAAGTGCGCTTAATGTATTTACAGTATTACACCCAGCACCACCTACTCCTGCAACAAGTATTTTGGTTTCTGAAGAGGAGAATCTGGAATTGAATTCCATTGCCTCATTTAATAACATATCCCATCCCATTAAGATCACCTTCATCCATATGTCTGACAATTGTCAGCATGATTTTACATCTATATAAAATTTTTTGATAAATTACCATAAGTAGAGATGAATTTTTAAAAATATCTATTAACAAAAAAATTCATTTCATTCAAAAAATATCAAAATAAATAGAATTTTTACATATTATTCAAAATTTTTATTGATATGATTTTTCTAGAAAAGTTTATTTTTAAATATTTTTTATCTTAAGAAGGAAATAAGAATAAAATATAATTAAATATCAGATTAAAAATTACTTTGCTTTGATTGGAGGTAAATAATTATGAATCATATGGAAATGAGAAGAAAATTGCTTAATTTATTTCTAGGTGAAAAGATGTTTATTTTTTTACCAAATGATAAGTTTGTCACAAAAATAACAAAATCTAGAAGTTTTACATATATGATTTTAAAGGATGGTGATGTCTTTTTCATAGTACATGAAGCGCAGGATGATTCATCTTTAGAAAATGAAAAATATATTGTTACAATGGATCCTGACTCAGAATTAATTAAATTTACTAGAAATGAAAAAATTTTTTCGATGCATGAAAAATTAAACGGTATAAAAACGGATTTCCTCGATCCTTCACCTGCATTCAAAAAACCATTTGATGATGAAATACCTATAATTAGAGAGGGTATAAAAAAAATGGTGGAGTCCTTTAATGACTTTATTTCCAACATTTCTATAGGTGAGAAGGAAAATGAAATAAGGGCAGAGATTGATTACAGATTGTTAAAAAAAGGATTTGATGATTTTATTTTTCCCACTGTTGTATCAGCAGGACCTAGAACCTCTGTACCTCTTGGAAGGACAGGGGATAAGGTGGTGGAAAAGGGCGATGTAATACTTGTTGATATGGGAGCCCTTTATAAAGGATATGAGATTTCAATCTCAAGAGTAATATTTACAGATTTCAATGATGATCTTAAGGATCTCTGGAATTTTTATAATGGCGTTTTTGAATTTTCTTCTCGTCATTTTTTCCAGGGTAAAAGTTGCAATGAGATAGATATGGTATCAAGGGAATATCTTGGAAAAAGGAATTTTTCATATCCACACTATACGGGTTATCCTGCAGGGGGATTTTCTTCTCCATATATATATCCTGGGAGTAATGATAAACTTGAAAGAAATAGTATTTTCATATTCTCCCCGGGTATTTATATTAAAGGGAAATATGGATTCAGGGTAAAAAGAACTGTACTTATAAAGGACCATGGATTTGAAGCAATTGATGAGTAGCGGGGGGTGGATTTGAACCACCGATCTACGGGTTATGAGCCCGTCGGGATTTCCTGGCTACCCCACCCCGCTTTTTAATAATCATGACAAGAGTATATTTAAATTCTACTGATCACCAAATATTTTTGATTGTGTTATCTCTTCCTTTTTATATTTTATATGCTTTGATATCAATTCCTCTATTTCCTTATCTCCACCCTTATATAAAACTTGCTCCCTCTTACTCCTATCTCTGTATATTGTTATACCTTTGCATCTTAATTTATATGCAAGCATATAGGCCTTTTCAACCTCCTCCATTGTAGCATCATTCCTCATATTTATGGTTTTACTGACTGCATTATCTGTATGTCTTTGAAATACTGCCTGCATCAGAACATGCCATCTGAAATCAATATCATGTGCTGTGAGGAATAGCCTTTTTAATTCCGATGGAAGATCCAGATCCTGTAATGATCCCCTGCGAGCTACCTCCCTCATAAGTGAGTCTGAATAAAGACCTCTCTTTTTTAATTCTTCTTCAAAAAGCTGATTTACCTCTAGCATCTCTGTATTTTCTAAAATCTGCCTTATGTAAACAAGGGCAAATAATGGTTCAATCCCGGATGAAGTACCTGCAATTATTGATATTGAGCCTGTAGGGGCTATTGTTGTTGTAGTAGCATTCCTCATTTTTATACCTTTATCAAACCACTTTGAGTTTTCCCATGCTAGGAAGACTCCCTTTGTGTTTGCTATATTTGAACTCTCTTCGTGGCTAACCTTTTCAATAAACTCCATTACCTTTTCACCAATTTCTAGGGCTTCATTGGATGCATATGGTATTCCAAGCTTTATAAGCATCTCTGCAAAACCCATTACCCCCAGTCCAATCTTTCTGGTTTGTTTTGTCATATATTCAATTTGAGGTAATGGATATTTATTGGCATCTATTACATCATCAAGAAAACGAACTGCGATTCTTATCACCTTTCTCAATTTATCCCAGTTAACTGCACCATTTTCAACAAACTTACTTAGATTTATCGATCCTAGATTGCATGATTCGTATGGTAATAATGGTTGTTCACCACAGGGATTTGTAGCTTCAATATCTCCAAGAAGAGGTGTTGGGTTATGCCTATTAATTTCATCTATGAATATAACACCTGGATCTCCTGTTTTCCAAGCCTGGGATGTTATTAGGTTCCATATCTGCCTTGCAGGTATTTCTCCTACTGCCTCTCTGGTCCTTGGATTTATTAGTTTTATACTTTCATCATTTTCAAGGGCATTCATGAAACTATCGGTAATGGCTACACTAAGGTTAAAATTCTTAAATTTACCTTCAAACCCCTTAGCATTTATAAATTGAACTATATCAGGGTGGTCCACCTTTAATATGCCCATGTTTGCTCCTCTTCTCTTTCCTCCCTGCTTTATAACATCCGTAGAAACATCAAAAATCTGCATGAAGGAAACTGGTCCTGATGCAACTCCCTTTGTGGAACCTACCATATCCCCTTGTGGTCTTAATTTTGAAAATGAAAATCCAGTCCCACCCCCTGACTTATGAATTAGTGCGGTGTATTTTAATGCATCATAGATACTTTCTATTGAATCTTCAATTGGTATTACAAAGCAGGCAGATAATTGCCCAAGGATCGTATTTGCATTCATTAATGTTGGTGAATTTGGTACAAATTCAAGGTTTACCATTATTTCATAAAATTTCTTTGCATAGTCTTCAACATAATCCCATTTTTCATCGAGTATTTTTAAAAGTTCATCAAATGATACCTTCATACATTTTTCCCTATTCAGCCAGGAATAAGCGCGCTTTAACATTTCCATTTCATATGGTGAAATCTGGGTCCTTTTTGGTGTATACACTGAAAATATATCCTTTTCTTTCTGTTTTTTATTTATATCAAAAACCTCATCTATATATAGTATTTCAACAAGAGCAACGTATCTTGCCACCCTCCAGAACATCTCCCTTGGGGTCTCTATTATTTTTCCATTTTCATCCCTTAGAAGATACCTTGCCTCAAGTACCTTCACCCCATTTATTGTAAGTTTAAGATCATCCTTGATTCCAAAAAGGTATTTTATTTCTCTAATTTCTTTTCTTTTCTGCCTGTATAAAATATATGCTTTTGCAGTTTTTATCAACCCACTTTCCATTAGTGTTTCTTCAACAATATCTTGAATATCCTCTACCCCTGGAATTTCCCTCTCAAATTTTTTCAGCAACTTTTTCTCTACAATCTCTCCAATGTTTTCTGATACTCTTTCTATATCTTCGACTTCACCTGTTTCTTTAAGTGCCTTTTTAACAGCTGAAATTATTTTTTCACGACTATAAAGAACGTAATCACCGCTCCTTTTCCTAACTAAACCAAGCATAAATAATTTAAATTAATGGTAAAAGAAAAATTTTTCTCTATTTAGATTTATTATAGGCTTCCATTACAAATTCGATGAAATTCTCTTCTGGATATGCCCCCACAAATTGAACGTCCTCGTTTATTACAATATGAGGTACGCTCGACACTCCAAACTTATCTGCCCAGTCAGGAAATTCTATAGCCTCAATCATTTCACCCGTGATGTTATTGTTATACTGTGCAAATTTGTGCGCTACCCTAACTGCCCTAGGACAATATGGGCAAGTTGGTGTAACAAATACCTGAATCCTTATCGGCTTGTCAATTTCATCCAGATGTTCTTTTACATGTGAGTCAAAATCTACCTTCCTTTTTGAAACACTCATAATATCTTCCACAAGGCTCGAAAATTCATAGCCTGCAGGGATGCCCACGTATCTTATTCTGGATCCATATTTATCTCCGTCTGTAACAACTGTTGTAGGTGCGTGTTCTATACCCATCTTCTTTGCCTCTTCGCTTGAAAGGTCAAATTCCTTTACCTCAATAAGGTCTGAGAGTGAAGCTAGCTCCTTTGAAATTTCCACAGTTTCCTTACAATACCTACAGGAATTATCTTTTACAGTAAATATATATAGCTTCACCTCTTCCTTCATATTTTTCTCGAATTCCTCTGTAAGATATTTTTTATCTTCTTCACTAATTAATCCCATTTAAATCACCTTAAGGATCAAATTATATTTAGTATTTATACCTTTCTTATTCCAAAAAACTAAAAAATGGCCCATAGTACTATGGCTAGAAAAAGCATGGCCAGGTAAGGAGAACTTATCTTGAAAACTATGAAGGATGTTTTTTCATCAGGTCTTGAAAAAAGCTTCAATACCATATATATCATAAAAATATTCAGAAACATTATAAATAAAAAAAGGTAAAATGATAATAAGATTGAAAGTATTGAAGATATCACCATCAAGAGAATTGAAGAAAATGCTATAACAAGTATCGTAAATCTTATACCTTTTACAACTGGCAACATGGGTATTCCAGCCTTTTCATAATCTTCCTTGTACCTTATTGATAGACTCCATATGTGTATTGGTGTCCATATTACTATTGTAAACATTAACAATATAGCTTCAATTGATAAAAATTGTTTTGACAAGGCTGACCAGACCACCATAACAGGAGCACCACCCGCAAAAGATCCTATTACAATATTCCAAGGTGTCCTTCTTTTGGTAAGATAATTATATAAAATTGGATCAAATAATATTCCCAACAAGATCCAGATTATAGAATAAAAAAGAGAATAATAAAGGAACCCAGAAATTCCTACCAATATTAAGGCTATACCAAAATAGATGGCCTTTTCTGGTGGTTTTATTCTACCGCTCGGTAAAGGTCTGTTTCTTGTCCTTTCCATAATTCTATCTATGTCCATATCTATATAGTTTGTTATAGAATTTGTACCCATTACTGCAAAAAAAAGGAATAAAAGAGAATAGAAATAAAGAAAATTGAAGGTGTTATGAACAAGTGCACCTCCTGCTGCACCCCCAAAAACTAGCAATAAACTTTCTTTAATTTTACCCAGTTCCAAATAGTTCCTAAAAATGCCCATTAATTGATGAAATATATGTGATTATTTAATTTTAACCAATGTAAAGTATTTTTAATATTTTTTCCATGTAAAATTATATGAATAAGGTTTTTGAGATAGAGGGTAAATTTGAAGAATACCATTATAAAAAGAGATTGAACAGATTTGTTGTTGAGACGGAAGAGGGAAAAATATGCCACCTACATGATCCTGGGAGATTAAATGAATTGTTAATACCAGGGTATCCGGTATATGCTATTAAGAAAAATACAGGGCTTAATTGCGAAATTATCTACGTAAAAATTGAAGATGAATTAGTTTTGATTAATTCAAAATACCATAACAAAATTGCTGAAAATCTAATATTAGGCGGTTTTCTGGGAAAAAATTTTAAAATTAAGAAAAGGGAGGTACCATATATGGGTAAAAGACTTGATTTTTTATTAAATCTTGAAGGGATTGATTACTACCTTGAGGTGAAGGGATGTACATTGGTCGAGGGAAAGATCGCAAAATTCCCTGACGCACCAACATCAAGGGGTAGAGAGCACGTTGAAGATCTTATTAAAATAAAGGAAGGTGGCCTAGGTGCAGGTATACTATTCCTTGTATTCAGAGATGCCAACTACTTTATGCCAAATTACTCTGCTGATCCAAAATTTTCGGAAATTCTAAAAATGGCATTTAAAAAAGGCGTGGAAATATTCCCTTATAAATTATTTTTCAATGGAAGAGAATTATATGAAATTGGAATGCTGGAAATTAAAATAGATGGACCGGCGGGGATTTGAACCCCGGGCCTCCACATTGCAAGTGTGGCGATCTACCAGCTGATCTACCGGCCCTCCTCAATATTTTCTTCTCTTTCCCTTCTCCTTTTTTCTTTTTCTTCTTTCCTCTTTTTTTCTAATTCTATTTCCTTAAGCTCTTCCTCAGGTATTTCCACCTTTCTTTTCCTTGCCTTCTTTATGAACTTTGGGGGTATTTCCTTTGTTATATATATTGTCTTCGTTGCCCTAAAGAATTCTATACCATTGTTCATTGCCTCTGCTGCATTAATTTCAAGCACTATTGGTTCATCTGTTCTATGTAGACCTGCTATATATGCTTCATCATATGTCTTTGAAAGGTGTACCCATCTTCTTTCTCCTGCCTTTATACCAATTTCATTTATAAATTCCTCTTCTTCCTTTGAAATGGAATAATAAAGTTTTGGAGGTATATTATCCCTAGGCAGATCAGTAAGATCCACATCAATGGAATGCCCGTAAACTGCCCTTACAAGTTTTTTGTCAGGATCCATTTGAAACCTTCCCTTAGGATCTGTCAGGATAAAATATTCAACATGATAATCCTTTAACCATCTGAACTTCCTTTCTTTATTCCTTATTCCAAGTGATATATCCGATATACTTGCCCACCCATGCTCATCCAATTTAACATTAAATTTTTCAGGAAAATGCCTGAGTATTCCAGTAATTATCTTACTTAGGGCCTCAAGCTCCCAATCATTTAATATAAGCTTTCCTTCAGAACCGCATATAGGGCATTTCTCTCCCCTGAAAGGCCCGTGCGCTTCACACATTTTTAATTTCATTACAAAACACCCTTTTCAAAACCATAATTGATATTATGATAAAAATCTTTCATTTCAAGTATTCACTAATCAGGTGAGAGACCGTAACTAAACTCTTTTCATTTTCCACTGTATCAGTTGAGAACAATATGTCTACATTCATTTGCATTTTTTGAAGGGCATTTCCAACAAAAAGACCATGAACGCAACCAACTATCACCTTAGATGCACCCTTAGACTTTAAGAGGGCAGCCGCTGTTGCAATTGTACCCCCTGTGGAAATAACATCATCTACAATTGCTACTGTTTTATTCTTGACATCTATGTCTCCAGTTTCAATCTCTACCCTTTCACTATCTATCCTCCTTTTTTGGAAAGAATGAAATGGAATCCCAAGTATTCCAGAAATAAATTTTGCCCTTTCTATTGAACCCTTGTCAGGAGAAATAATGAGATCTGGTTTAAATTTCTCAAAATATTTTGCAAGTTCTATCTCAGCCTTTATTTCAATCGCCTCAGTTTTGAACCATTTAATTATTTCGGAATTATGTAAATTGATTGTTATAATTTTATCCACATTCTCTGATAAATGTTCAGCCATAATTTTCGCACTTATTGGTTCACCTTCATTAAATCTTTTGTCCTGTCTTCCATACCCGAAATATGGTACCACTGTTATTAACCTTTTAACATTGTATTGCCTTATAGCATCCACTAGGAGAAGATATTCAATAATATTCCAATCTGGATGTGTATTCTGAATTAGAATTACTTCTTGGTTATCAAGGTTCTCATGTATCCTAACATAGCATTCACCATCGGGGAATCTTTTTATTTCTCTATGAACCATCTGAAAACCCGTTACTTCTGAAAGCCTAGTTGAAAGCATTAAAGAGCTTGAACCGCTTACGATTTTCATAGATAACCAAATTATCCCCATGATTAAAAACATTTTTATGATGAAATCTTTAAATAATCAGTTAATTTTTGGTTAAAATAGCCCCGGTGGTGTAGTGGTCTATCATATGGGTCTGTCGAACCCATGACCTGGGTTCAAATCCCAGCCGGGGCGTTAGATATAAGATGGAAAATAGAAAGAACATTTTCTATACTTCTAAACCAAATGATTGAAAGAGTAAAAAATTATGGACATAGTAATCAGAGAAATTTAGTTACTCTCTAAAATAACTCACAGTATAATATGTCTTTTGTATTCAATGATCTTATCAACATTTTTCTTATATTCTGTAGAAATTTAAATTACTGATAATGAAAAACAAAGATATAATTTATTGAGATAGTTACATTAATACCTTTTTTTAATGTTATCAAGAAAATTCTGCCCAATTATTTTTTATTGCTAAAATTCATTATATATATTTAATTAATATTTTATTTATTTATTAATTTTAAATTATAAAAATTTCAAATTTAAATAAAAAAATTTTATATTAAATTGAAATATCATATTATTATGGGAGATTCTGACATAAACATAATAGACCTAATAGGTGGAGAAATTAAGTACTACACTTCTGTTCAGAAAAAATACCTGAGTGATCTAGCTGATTATTTTTTTGATAAAAAGAGCGTAAATGAAATAATTTCAAAGGAAAATCCCCTTATTTATACTGTCTATGAAATGAAATATGAACAACCTGGAGCACTTTCATATGCCATAACAGTATTGGAACCTGGAAAAGTTGGTGAAGAATATTATTTCACCAAGGGTCATTTTCACTCAAAATCCGCTGCAGAAATTTACCTTGTTTTTCAAGGAAATGGAATTTTAATTCTTCAAAACAGGGCAGGCAATACAAAAACATTCAATATGTTCAGGGGTTCCTTAATAAATGTAGAACCAGACTACGCCCATAGATCAATTAATACTGGAAATGAAAGACTCGTGTTTCTTGCAATATATCCTTCAGATGCAGGGCATGAATATGATTATATTAAAGAGCATGGATTTAAATATAGGGTAATAGATAAAAATGGCCCTAAACTTGTTGGAAATATTACTCAAAATTAAGTTAATACTAAAATTTAATTAATTGAACTAAATAACAGTCATTATGATTGAATTTAAAGAAAAAATTAGAAAAGGATCCCCTGTTTTGATATTTGATGGTGAGAATAGGGAGGGGGAGACTGATATTGTAATACCTTCCCAGTTCATTACATACGAACACATAAGGATGATGAGAAAAGAGGGTGGTGGACTTATATGTACCACACTTACAAATGAAACGGCTGAAAAACTTGGACTTAAATACCTGGTAGAAATTTTTAAAATGAGTGGGCTTGAAATATTCAAAAAACTTTATCCAAATGATATTCCATATGATGAAAAATCTGCATTCTCAGTAACAATCAATCATAGGAAAACTTTTACTGGAATACCTGACAGGGACAGGGCATTAACAATTAAGGAATTTTCCTATCTTGTCTCAAGGGCAGATTCAATGGAAGATGATTTATTAAGGGATGAATTTGGAAAAAATTTCAGATCCCCTGGGCATGTTCATCTTTTAATTGCATCTAAGGGGCTTTTAAAAAATAGGAGAGGGCATACAGAATTATCAACTGCCCTGATGATCATGGCTGGGCTAATTCCATCAGCTACTATAGTTGAAATGTTAGGGGATGATGGATATTCATTATCCTATGAAAAAGCAAAAAATTATGCAACAGTACATAATTATCCATTTATAGAGGGAAATGAAATAGTGGAATGGTGGGAAAATTGGTCAGAGTAATGGCATCGGGAGTCTTCGATATTCTTCATCCAGGTCATATATTCTTTTTGGAAGAGGCAAAGAAGCTAGGTGATGAATTGATCGTAGTAGTGGCCCGGGATACTACAGCTAAAAAATTGAAACACCAGCCAATCATGAATGAGGAGGTTCGTTTGAGGATGGTATCATCCCTCAAACCTGTGGATAGGGCAATACTTGGTCATGAAGATGATATTTTTAGAACAGTAGAGGAGGTAAAACCAGACATAATAGCGTTAGGGTATGATCAAGTTTTTGATGAAAAATATATAGAAGAAGAATGTAAAAAGAGGGGTATGAACGTAAAAGTTGTGAGAATTTCAAAATATTCAGGTTCTGATCTAAATGGCACAAGAAAAATAATAGGGAAGATTATTGCAGCTTATTCTTTCCAAAAGGAAATTGAGAAGCAGGAGAAGGAGGTAGTAAAGAAATGAAGGTAATTGGAATTGCAGATACAACATTTGCCAGATATGATATGGCAAAGTCCGCAATAGAACAGTTGAAAAGCATGGGTACAGGATTTAAAATCGTTAGATATACAGTACCAGGTATAAAGGATCTTCCTGTGGCAAGCAAGATACTTTTTGATAAATATAACTGTGATTTAGTAATTGCATTAGGTATGCCTGGGCCCAAGGAAATAGATAAAATGTCTGCTCATGAAGCAGCCCTTGGTTTAATACAGGTTCAAATTATGGTAGGTAAACATGTTTTGGTAGTATTTGTACATGAGGATGAGGCCAAGGATGAAAAGGAGTTGGCGTGGCTTTCTGACAGAAGGTCTAGGGAACACGCGGAAAATGCTTATTATTTACTTTTCAATCAGGAATATCTTCAAAAGAGAGCAGGAAAGGGATTGAGGCAGGGGTTTGAGGATGTAGGACCTATTAGGGGTGAATATTGATGGTTAATAAAGGAGGTGAAAAAATGGAAAGGATTAGGCTTGGTATAGTGGCTTCAGAATATAACTTTGATATAACAATGATGATGCTTGAAAGAGCAAAGATGGAGGCTGAATTTCTAGGGGCAGAGGTTTCAAGGATACTTTTAGTCCCAGGTACTTTTGAAATACCACTTGGTGTTAAAAGGCTTTTAGAGGAAAAGGAGATAGATGCTGTGGTAACATTGGGTGCTGTCATAGAAGGAGAGACGGAGCATGATGAAGTAATAATGCAAAATGCAGCAAGAAAAATTGAAGATTTACAGGTTGAATTTGGAAAACCTGTGGCCCTTGGAATAAGCGGACATGGAGAAACTAGATTACAGGCACAGGAAAGGATTGAAAAGGCTAGAGAGGCTGTTCATGGTGCAATAAAAATGGTAAAAAGGTTAAGAGAGATTGAAAAAGTTTAAATACTAGTAAATATTAACCAAAAGTTGATAACTAGAAGGTGATTAGTATGGAAAAGAAGGAAATTATTCTAAGGGTACACGAGGCACCCCAGATGGATGTTGGTCTGGGGAGGGCTAGGATTGATTCACAGGCAAGGGAGGAGCTTGGAATTGAAGTGGGTGAAATCATAACAATAACTGGAGTGGTTAGCAAAAAAACTACTGCTGCAAAGGTTTACAGGGTACCGGTGGAGGATGAGGGAAAGGGAATCATCAGGATAGATGGTGATATTAGAAGAAATGCTGGTGTAACTCTTGGAGACAAGGTAATCGTTGCCAAGGCAACATATCAGCCTGCAAAATCTGTAACATTTGCGCCTCTTATTGAAAAGGATCAAAGGCTCAGACTAGGAGAAGGCATAGAAGAATTCGTAAGAAGGGCATTGCTTAATAGACCAATAATGGAAGGTGATATTCTAATAATTCCGGGCCTTACTTTAATTGGAAGAACTGGATTAAAATTCAAGGTGGTAAGGGCACAACCGAAGGGTGTTCTAGTAATAAAAGAAAATACAGACATAGTTGTAAAGGAAGAACCTGTTGAAGAATACGTATCTGAAACTGGAAGGGTTACATATGAGGATATAGGTGGACTTAAGGAGGAACTCCAAAAGGTAAGGGAAATGATAGAATTGCCCCTAAAACACCCTGAGTTATTTGAAAGGCTTGGAATAAAACCGCCCAAGGGTGTTCTGCTCTATGGCCCTCCTGGCACAGGTAAAACATTAATAGCTAAGGCTGTGGCAAATGAATCCGGTGCTAATTTTTATCTAATCAATGGTCCTGAAATTATGAGCAAATATTATGGTGAAAGTGAAAAATTCCTTAGGGATAAATTTGATGAGGCTGAGAAAAACGCTCCTTCAATAATATTCATTGATGAACTCGATTCAATAGCACCAAAGAGGGCAGAGGTTCAAGGAGAAGTGGAAAGAAGGGTGGTTGCCCAGCTACTCACTTTAATGGATGGTCTAAAAGAAAGAGGGCAGGTAATAGTAATAGGCGCTACAAATCTCGTTGATTCTATAGATCCTGCACTGAGAAGACCTGGAAGGTTTGATAGGGAGATTGAGATAGGCATTCCTGACAAACAAGGAAGATTGGAGATACTTCAAATACATACAAGGTTAATGCCTTTAGAGATGACTGATGAAGAAAAATACAAGTTCCTTGATGAACTTGCATCCATGACCCATGGATTTGTTGGAGCAGATCTTGCAGCACTGGCTAGGGAGGCTGCTATGCATGCCCTGAGAAGATATCTTCCTGAAATTGATCTTGATAAACCAATTCCTGTTGAAATGTTACAGAAAATGGTGGTCAAAAGGGAAGATTTCAAGGAGGCTTTGAAAGAGATTGAACCTAGCATATTAAGGGGGGTACTTATAGAGGTTCCAAATGTTAGATGGGATGATATTGGTGGTTTAGAAAATGTTAAGCAGGAGCTTATTGAGGCAGTGGAAATGCCTATAAAGCAACCTGAAAAATTCAAAAAGATGGGAATAAGACCACCAAGGGGTATACTTCTCTATGGTCCTCCTGGAACAGGAAAGACTCTTCTTGCAAAGGCAGTAGCTACAGAAAGCGAGATGAATTTCATCAGTATTAAAGGACCTGAAGTTCTGAGCAAATGGGTAGGAGAGTCAGAAAAGGCAATAAGGGAAATATTTAAAAAGGCTAAGCAGAGTTCACCTGCGGTAGTTTTCCTGGATGAGATTGATGCAATTGCACCCAGAAGAGGATCCCATGCAGATTCGGGGGTTACTGAAAGAATAGTTAACCAACTATTAACATCCATGGACGGTATTGAAAACATGGAAGGTGTCGTGGTAATTGCTTCCACAAACAGGCCAGATATAATTGATCCTGCACTCTTAAGACCTGGAAGATTTGACAGGATGATTTACATACCAGTACCCGATAAGGAGGCCAGACTGAAAATACTCAAGGTTCATACAAGAAACATGCCTCTTGACAGTGATGTGGATCTAAACAAGTTAGCAGAGAAAATGGAGAATTATGTTGGGGCAGACATAGAAAATGTATGCAGGGAAGCTGGTATGTTTGCAATAAGGGAAAATGCAGAAAAGGTATCAATGAGACACTTTGAAAAGGCACTTGAGAAAATTCCGCCATCAATGACAGAAGAAAGTATAAAATACTATAATGCAATAGGTAACATGATTTCCAGAGCTCCGACAAGAAAAGAGGAACTCCAATATTTCAGGTGATCTGGAGGTGAATTAATGAAAAAATTCGTAACAGAATTGAGAGGGAAGACAGTAATGACCTCAGACGGATTGATTCTTGGCACAATTGATAACCTGGTCATAGAAACAGATACCGGGAATGTACAGCATCTTTTAGTAGTGCCTTCAGAAGATTTGCCAAATGTTAACTTTGAAACAGATGCACAGGGGAGACTTATTCTCCCCTTTAAAGGCATGAAATCTGTGAAGGATGTTGTGGTTCTTGATTTAAAATAATTTCATTCTTTTTTTCTATATCTTAATATTGCACCTATACCGCCAAATCCCTTCAAAAATAGCTTTCCTTCCTCGCTTTCATCCGATACAAGGAATACCTTTGCATTGGATTGCTCAGCAAGCCTATAATACTCATCAATTATATCCACTTTTTCCACTATATTCATAGGTATATTGCATTTATCGCAAATTTTTTCGGGTATATTTCCTGTAACAACCTCCTCCTTTCTTAATTTACAATTTGGACATTCCCAAATTACCTTATATTTTCTTAATGCCTCCGAAATTATCAAAGTGTCCACTTGTGCGTTTTTCAATGCCTCTATAACATTGTTCTCACCATAAACAGCTAGTGATCCCTCATTTTTCCTTATTTCTGAAAGAAATTTATTTATTATCCTTTTTTCCTGTGCTATTTCAAGATCCTCTAGTGTTTGTGATGCCTTCTCAACAAGCTCCCTGAGACCATATTCATCTGTATAACCAGTGTCAAAAAGGTCTATGATCTTCTTTTTTAACTCATGATGAAGATAATCCTTTTCAGCAAAAACCTCTTTTGTTGAACCTGGCCCACCAATCAATATCCCCTTTAAATTTTTTTCATTTAAAAATGCCTCATTTGCCACCTCTCCTACTTTTACAAAAAATTCATGGGCAGCCAGCTCTATTAATCTTTCAAACCTTCTTGATGATTGACCACCCTGATGGTGTTTGCTAGGAACCTGCGACTGAATGTTCTTTACTACCTCAATCCTTACACCCCTCAGAAATCCTATTGTGGCCTCGCTTCTATCAATTACTATGAGACCATAAACATCTTTTTCACCAAGCATGGCATAAAGGGGATCAAGATAGAATTTTGAATCGCATCTGTAAATTAATGATTGGACTGGTTCTGGAGGTTCAATAATATATGTTACCATCTCAGTTTGATCACCCCTTGTTGGTACATGACCAATAAATAATGCAAGACCATTTTCTGGGGGCATCTTATATACCTTGAGCCTGCTCATCATTGATTCTATCGCACTCATAACATTTTTTCTTGTACCCTTACTTTTTATGTTTGAAGATGTGGAATATTCATCCCTAAGATATGCAATCACATCCGATATTGGTCTTTTTGGAGGAATATAGAGTGAAATTAATTCAGTACCTCTACCTTCGTATTTAGAGAGTTCCTCAAGTGCCCTCTTGAAATCATAAACATTTTTTGTATCCATTTTCTTACACTTCCGAAATTTTTTTAATGTATAAAACACTTCACCTATTTAAATATGGAAGATGTTGTTATTTCGCTTGGAGGATCGCTTGTAAACCCCGGGGGAATAGATGAAAATTTTCTTCAAGGATTCTCTGAAATGATTAACTCCCTCATAGATAAATACAGGTTTGTTATTGTTGTTGGTGGAGGAAAGTTGGCAAGGGACTATATAGAAATTGCTAGAAAAAGAGGCGAAAGTGAATATAATCTTGATTTGATAGGTATTATGGCGACAAGAATAAACGCACTTCTAGTGAAATCATATATAAAGAATGCAAGATATGCTCAGGATCTTAAGGAGATAACAAATGGAAACGTGGTTATGGGAGGGACAGTGCCTGGGCATACAACTGATGCTGTTTCATTGTTGGCAGCGGAACTCCTTGGAGTGAAAAGGGTGATCAATGCAACAACAGTGGATGGTGTTTATGATAAGGATCCCAAGGTTAATAAGGATGCACGATTGATAAAGGATATAAGATATGCTGATCTTCTTGGTATGTTTTATCTAAATTCTTCTGGGGCCGGACCGAACCAGGTTCTTGATTTTCTTTCAATAAAAATAGCAGAAAGAAGTGGTATAGAAATTATGGTAATAAATGGAAGGGATATAGATAATTTTAAAAAGGCAATAGAAGGTGATGATTTTAGGGGCACAAGAGTGTGCGGTCCATGATATCTACAGTAAAGATTGTTTTCTTTGGAACTAGTGGATCCTGGCCAAGTGTTGAGAGAGGCCTTCCTTCAATAGGCCTTCAGGTGGATAGGGATGTTATCCTTTTTGACATTGGTGAGGGAACTCAAAGACAGATAATGCAGACAAACATCAGTTTTATGAAAATAGCAAAGATTTTTATTACCCATTTTCACGGGGATCATTTCCTTGGACTTGCGGGTTTGATCCAAACAATGGTGTTAAATGGAAGAACAGATCCTCTAGAGATTTATGGTCCAAGAGATACTGTAAATCAGGTTTCAAATTTTTTACAACTTGGTTATTATTCCCTCTCATTCAACATAAGGATTAGGGATTTAGGGGAGGATGAAGAAATAGATTTTGGGGATTATACAATAAAAACTTTGAAGACAGTTCATCCTGTTACAAATCTTGCATATTGCTTTAAGGAGAAGGATAGAAAAAGAATTTCCCAGGAGCTTATGGAAAAATTTTCATTAAACAGCAGGGAGGTGGATAAGATACTTAGAAATGGCAGTTTAGAGAAAAATGGAAAAACAATAACAATAGATGATATATCAGATGGCATCAGGGTAGGTAGAAAAATAGTGTATACAGGTGATACCTCACCATGTGATTGTATGGTTGAGTTTTCAAGGAATGCAAATGTTCTTATACATGATTCCACGGTGGATTCATCTCTTGAAGAAAAGGCAAATGAATATGGTCATTCCTCTTCAAGGCAGGCAGCAGAAATAGCCAAAAGAGCGAATGTAAGATATCTTTTCCTAACACACATTAGTCCAAGATACAGAATGAACGATGTTAAAATTCTAGAGGAAGAGGCAAAAAGTATATTTCACAACACTATGGTTGCAAAAGACCTCATGGAATTTACTGTAACTATTTGAAATCAACAACAGTAAAACCAGGTTTATTTAAAAATTTTAAAGTTACCTTACAGGGATCTGGTATAAAATTGTGCATTTTTTGATAATCCGTCTGTCTCTGCCAGGCGGATGCATTTAAAAGCAATACACCGTGATAGATTCCCGCCCTATGCACATGAATATGACCAGTAACAAATATATCAGGGATCTCCTCAATCACCATAAAGTCCTCAGGTATAGGAGCTATGGGTACGTTCTTCCCATAAAACGGTGCCAGATGCCTTCTTTTTAAAAGTTCCTCCATCATCCTTAAAACATTGTCGTATTTCATACCCTTAATAAGATCCATAAGATCATTCAGACTCATACCGTGATATAGAAGGATCTTAATACCCTCTATTGATATATAGGCAGGGTTTGATAGAAATTGAAAATTTTCACCAAAAAGGGATCTTATTTCTTTAGATAAAGATGGTTGAGGCTCAGCAATTCTTACCAAGTCATGATTTCCTGGTATCATAAATACCCTTATATCCTGCCTAAGACCTTCAAAAAGCTTGGATAATTTTGAATATTGCTCATAAATATCATCAATCTCAAGATCCCTTTCCTGTCCCGGATAAATTCCTATGCCATCCACAAGATCACCGTTTATTATAAGATACTTCACCTTTTTACCAGTTTCACTTGTGTTGAGCCACTCTAGAAATTTTTTGAATTGACTTTCCATGAACATTTTGCTACCAACGTGCGTATCAGAAATAAATGCTATTGCATTCTCACTATCAATAACCTTTTCTTTTTTTTGTGCATTATCTACCCCTGGATAGGTAATCTCTTTAACATAAAGCTTTCCATTCTTTAAATTCCCCTTAAGTGCTATTATGTCATCGGGAAGTATTAACTGCCCCAAATTTTGATCAATATATGCTATAATTGATCCTGTAAGATCCTCCAGTTCCAATACATAACCATATTTAGATTCTCTAACACCCATCACCATTGCTATTATTGTTACCTCACCTTCATGAGATTTAGCAAACTCAATATCCACTGCTGAGGTAACAGATACCCTTGATTGTAAAATTTTTTTAATTTTCACATATCTATCCTGAAAAAGTTTCTTGAAACTATCACTTTTACCAGACGTTGCTTCAAAATACTCCCTGCTTTTTATAATCTCAATTTCATCTACCTTTTCCCGCCTTTTTTCCATCCTCCCCCTTACATATTCAATACCGCCATTTTTTATTATCTTATCCAGTTCATCCGGCGTAGGTACAATACCGTTTTTCCATAAATAATCAAGTATCTCTCTCCTTTCATCCATAATTATCTATCCTCTTTTGCTCCTTAATTCTTTTAATTGTCCTTGAACTTTCGAATACATATTTTATATCATCGGGTATTATATGAAATTCCTTAATATTCTTTCCATTTAGGATAAAAGGATGCCTAAGTGCTTCTCTCACAGTCTCCCTTATTATCCATACCCCAAGGGGTATCCTGTATTCCATTCCAATTACTCTATAAACTATTGCACTCCCTCTTTTTCCTATGCTCTTTAGATATTCAAGTATACCTAATCTGGCAGCATAATATGCACCTGTAACATTTGAGGCATAACCTCTTCTTCCAAAAAATGTTTCATAATCACCCTTTTCTACCATTTCCCTAGAAAATAAATTTCTTCCATACCAATTTTCAATCATTTCAAAGCCCCATTCTCCTGGCATTATTAGTATGAAAAAATCATTCCACATATAATTTCCATGAGCATAGATTGGCGAGTCCAGATCTTCATTCTGTTTAATTTCATCAATCAATTTTTTACCTATAATATCGTCCACAGCTGTAATTGCCCATCTTGTAGGTACAATCCTTCTTTCAACCTTTAAACCTAATATGCCTGCACTAAACAATCTTCTCAAGTATTCATAGGGGAGATTGTTTTTATAAAGATAATATATTGCCTTATCAGCCTTAAAATCATAATCCCCATAGACCCTTTCTACTATATTTGGCACAATCGGATTTTCAACTAAATCTATCCTTTTCGCATATAACCTGGGACCAAGAGGTGTATGTATGTGATCAATAGTAAAATCACCTATCACCTTGTAGTATTCCGCATCTATACCAAGTTTAATTTCTGAAAGGGATATCTCCTGTATTTTTTCAATTAATTTTGATCCCTTATCAACCCTTTGTACTTCCCCCACCCTATAAAGTGATCCCCTATACCTAAGTATGGAATCAAGATCCATAGGAAATAGATTAAGTGGTACTTCTCCATTGGAGGATAGAGCAGTAATAAGTACCTTTGGGTATCCGTGATGACCAACAAATATATCTGGTGGGGATGTGCCTTTGTATTCATTGGATATCTTTGGCATAAGATAGCTGTAATCAATATATGGGCATCTATCAAGACCACATAGGAGTTTTATCCCCCTGCACTTTATGCATATATTGGGATCCACAATCCACCTATTCTCTTTTTCAAGAAAAATTTTTTCATATGTTTCCCATGATTAATTATGGAGAGATATTCGAGGCAAATTTTAGTTGATAAATTCGGTAAAAAAGGACAGGAATTACTTAAGAAAAAAAGCGCACTTGTTGTTGGTATTGGTGGAACAGGTGGTCTTATCTCACAATTACTTGTAAGGGCAGGGTTAGGAACAGTGTATATTAACGACTATGACTATGTTTCAATATCAAACATACATAGGCAACTTCTTTATGATGAAAATGATATTGGAAAGAAAAAGGTTGAGGTGGCAGCGAAAAAACTCGCAGAAATGAATTCGGAAACTAGGGTAATTCCATTAGAAGGACACCTCACTTCTAATGTTCTTGAAGATTATGTGAAAAGAGTTGACATAGTTATGGATGGAACTGATAATTTTGAAACAAGATTTTTGTTAAATGACGTGTGTGTAAAGCATGGAAAACCCTGGATATATTCAGGTGTTCTGGCCACCTATGGTAATGTAATGCCAATTATCCCCAAAAAAACTGCATGCTTGAGATGTTTAATGAGGGATTTACCCGAAAAATATGAAACAACTAACACTAGGGGAATATTGAATTCAATACCATCAGCTATCGCATCTATGGCTGTTTCACTTGCCTTTAGGATTCTCCTTGGGGAAAATGTTGAAAGTGCAATTTATTACTATGATGGATGGGAATTAAGAATAGAAAAAATACCCTTAAAAAGACAGGAAGATTGTCCCGCATGTTCCCTTGGTAGATACGATTTTCTTTAAAAAACCCTTTTTTTATCTTTAAAAAATTCCTTCATTTAAAGATTGATGAAATTTTAAGAGAATAAATACTTAAAACATTTCATTACATTTACCTTTTCTCATTACCCAATTTATTCTATAAGATACATCAAAGTATATTTTATATTTAACACCCATCCTTATCATATTCCACGATTAAATTATTCCAATTTTATCTGTTTTCACAACTTTTACTTAACCTTTAATTCATTCGAAAAATATTTAAAACCATTGGCATTGCTTAAATGGGGGCCGGTAGATCAGTTGGTAGATCGCCTCCTTGGCAGGGAGGAGGCCGGGGTTTAAAATCCCCGCCGGTCCACTGTTTAAGGGTGATTTTATGAAGACTTATGCAGAGGCTGGAGTGGATATTGATAAAAAGGATATTTTTCTAAATAATCTCCTCAGGGAAATAAAATATAAGAAAAGGGGATTTAATCTTGGTACAGGTATTGGCCATTATTCCTCATTAATTAGGTTTGGTGAATATTATCTTGCCTTAAATACAGACGGCGTTGGTACAAAGATGCTTATTGCTGATGAGTTAGGGAAATGGGATACTGTAGGTATAGATGCAATAGCAATGAATGTAAACGATACTATTTGTGTTGGCGCAGAACCATTTGCATTCTTGGATTATTTAATAATAAGGGATTACAATATAAAAAAGGCTAGAGAAATTGGAAAATCTTTGAACAGAGGAGCTGCAGAGGCAGGTGTGACAATAGTTGGTGGTGAGACAGCAGTAATGCCAGACATGGTTAATGGAACGGATCTTTCTGGAACATCTATAGGCTATGTAAGTATAGGTAAGGAAATAACAGGTAAAAAAATAAGAAGGAATGACGTGATCGTTGGGCTTGAAAGTTCAGGTTTACATTCAAATGGATTCACTCTTGTAAGGAAACTTATAAAGGAGAATAATATAAGTTATGATGAAAGGATTGGTAATTCAAAGCTTTCGAATATACTCCTTAAACCAACAAGATTATATGTAAAAACTGTACTCGATTTAATAAAAAATGTAGATGTACATGGAATTGCACATATTACCGGTGGTGGATTAAGAAACCTGATAAGATTATCAAAAAAATTATTTATAATAAATGATCCAATAAAACCCCAAAGAATATTCACATACATTGCACATCTTGGTGATATAGATCCCCTTGAAATGTATCAGACATTCAATATGGGAATGGGTATGGCTTTGATAATTCCAGAGGATCAATCAAAGGAGACTATTGAGATATCCATAAAAAATGGAATAGGGGCCAAGATAGTTGGATATGTCGAAAATGGTTTTGGTGTGAGTGTTCCTGAATTCAATATTTTTTATGACCGTTACTGAGATCTATGACATTATAGGGTACTTTAGAGAGTCCAGGTATTTCACGCTCTAAATCCTCAATTGTATACTTAAAAAGGTCCGATGAAACAAAAATAATTGAAGAAAAACCTCTATGTGCAGCCTCCTGAGCGGCCCTAACTACCCCATACTCAAAATCTATTTCAATTCCATTTTTCTTAAGTGTTACATATGCAACTGACCCGATTACACCCTTTTTTACTCCTTTCCTTATCAATTTCTTTAATTCTTTAATATCAACTCCCCTAGATCCTCCATCCTTTGATGAAGGTAATCTCACAACTGTAATATCTCCAATTGATAGATCAAGAATTCCTTCAAGATCACTTATATTAATGTCCTCACCTGGCATTGCATCATAGGTGGCTAGACCTGTTGAACTTGATTTTCTTTTGTATGCATACATGTATCCATTTTCCATAAAAAGGCCTACCCTTTCACCCTTTTTTATTTCTTCACCAGCAATTGCCTCCGTATTTGTTATAAATTTCATATCACTCATAACCTCTGTAATAAAACTCCTCAGCTCTTCCATTTTTTTATAAACAAAGTCAACACCATCCATTGTGATGTTCATATTTTTATCTATATAACCCTCCTTTTTCAAAAGTTTAATATACTCAGAAACTCCCTGAATTGTAATATTCACAGATTTTGAAATATCCTTTATCTTTTTCTTCCCATGCATTATTTCAATTAATATTGCCATTTTTGTCATTTCACTCTTTCTTTTTATCATATTTAAAAAAATATTTTTCTGGATAATAATCTTTTCTAAATATTTTCCTTGTTAATTTTCATTAGTATTAATCCTAAAAACATAATCATAGCCATTTTATCACGAAAAATTCATAAGGGGGCATAAATTATTCTACATAAATTCAAATTAAATAAAAGGTGTCAAGAATGTCATGGAAGGATGTTGAAGTAAGGGAACTTAGGGAAGGAAGCTATATAGTGATTGATGATGAGCCCTGTAGAATAGTTGAATTTACAACTTCAAAACCAGGGAAACATGGAGAGGCAAAGGCTAGAATAGTGGCAATAGGTGTATTTGATAATCAAAAAAGAAGTGTTGTGTATCCAGTTAAACACAAGGTAAAGAGCCCCATCATAGATAAAAAGGTGGGACAAATAATATCCATAATAGGTGATACAGCACAGATTATGGATACCTCTACATTTGAAACATTTGAACTTCCAATCCCTGAAGAACTCAAGGGTTCTCTTCAGCAAGGTCAAGAGGTTCAATACTGGGAGGCTATGGGAAAAAGAAAGATTATGAAGAGCTAAAATGGCATCATTGCTAAAGTTTGCAGACTCCGAGTACGATTATAAGGATTCCTATTTTGTAATATTTGGTGTTCCATTTGATGGGACCACAAGTTATAGACCAGGTTCTAGGTTTGCACCAAATTCAATCAGGATAGCTTCTAAAAATCTTGAATCCTTTGTATATTGGCATTCTAAGAATATGCGAATATCAAAGATACACGATATGGGGGATCTTGAGGAGCAGGGAGATGTGAAGGATATAATAAATGATGTGGAATTCACCTCGGGAATGATTTTTGATGATGGAAAATTCCCAATAATGCTAGGTGGTGAGCATTCAATAACTGCAGGGATTGCAAAATCTATAAAAAAAAGAGATGCAATAATACTCTTTATAGATGCGCATTCAGATTTTAGGGATGAATATCTAGGGATAAAATATAGCCATGCCTGTGTGGCGAGAAGAGCGTTTGAAATATTAGGAGATGACAGGGTAATATCCATTGGAATAAGGTCAGTTTCTCTGGAGGAATTCTCATCACCTGAATTTAGCAAATATTCACATATTCCAAGCTGGGAAGTGCATTCCAGTGGAATTGAAAAAGCATTTAAAAAAATTGAAGATTTTATTAAAGAAAGATACGTCTATCTTTCTATAGACATGGACGGCATAGATCCCGCCTTTGCACCAGGAGTTGCCACTCCTGAGCCCTTAGGTATAACACCATGGGATGTAACTTATATTATTTCAAAACTAGGTAAAAAAATCATTGGTGCGGACATAGTTGAGATTTCTCCACCATTTGACAATGGAAATACATCTATGCTTGCAGCAAAGTTAGTGCAGGAAATAATTTCAGCAAAATCTTAATATTCTTTTTAAAAAATCTATTTCAAAATATTTTTTTAAAGATTCTTCATCCATGGCATTTTGGTGATTTTTTAAGCAAAGTTTATATAGAAATTTGATGATATCTACAGTGAGGTGTACAAATATGGTAGGAATTACAGAGCTGAGAAAAGTGATTGCAAAGAAGACAAATGTATCTGAAAAGAATGTAAAGGCAGTACTGGACGCATTTTTTAAAGAGGTAATTGATAGGGTAAACAAGGGAGATAAGGTGGCAATAAAGCAGTTTGGCGTATTTATGAGGAAAGTTCAGAAAGCAAAGAAGGCAAAGAATCCAAGAACAAAGGCAGTAATAAATGTACCACAGAAGAAGAAATTTGTCTTCAAGGCATCAAAGAAAGTAAAATATCAATAAATTTTTTATAATTTTTTTTATAAAAAATTAAAATATCACTGGATTGTGTCTATGGTTGAATCCAGTGATGATATTTTTGCAGCCTTCTTCATGTCTGTGAGTGATGCCTTTCCATCCAGTATGTAAGGGCTCTTTACACCTGTTAGCACTATTAGTACCTTCACCTTGTTCTCAAGCTCTGGATCTATTGAGGCACCCCATATTAGCTTTGCAGAGGGACTTATCTGTTTCTGTATAAGGTCAGCTGCCCTCTGTGCCTCCATTACGCTCATGTTTGGATCTCCCACTATCCTTACAAGGGCACCCTTGGCCTGCCTTATATCCGCCTCTATAAGTGGTGAGTTTATTGCATCATTCACAGCCTCCTGAACCCTGTCTGTTGATCCCTCTGACTCGCCTATTCCTATCATAGCAACACCGCCATCGGCCATAACAGTCTTTATATCAGCATAGTCTATGTTAACAAGTCCGGGCTTTGTTATTATCTCAGTAAGACCTTTCAGTGCCTCCATTAAAACCTCATCAGCCACCTTGAATGCCTGGTCTAGTGGAAGCCTTGGCACAATCTCAAGCAGTTTGTCATTAGGTATTACAATGGTAGTGTCACAGTACCTCTTCAACCTGTCAAGACCCCATAGTGCCTGTTCCATCCTCACCTTTCCCTCTGCTGAGAAGGGCAGTGTAACAATACCTATCACAAGGGTCCCGGGGTTTACCTCCTTTGCCACCTGTGCCACATATGGCGCTGAACCTGTTCCCGTACCACCACCCATGCCTGCAGTGACAAATACAATATCCGACCTCTGCAAAACGTTCCTGAGATCCTCATCCGCCTCCTTTGCTGCCTCCTCTCCTATCCTAGGATCAGCCCCTGCACCAAGACCCCTGGTTAACCTTTTACCAAGAAGTATCTTCCTGTTTGCCTTTACATGCAGTAGATGTGGGGCATCCGTATTTGCGGCTATCAATGTTGCACCTGCAATTCCCTCATTATAGAGCCTCGTTATAGTATTTGTACCGCCACCACCGCACCCAACAATCTTTATATTTACCTTTAGCTGCTCAACAAGCTTTCTCAATTCTTCATCATCAGGGGATACCACCTGTTTTGCCTGTTCTTCCTGTGTCTCCTCTTGTATTGGTGGTCTAACAAATGTCTCTGGATCACTTCCAAGCGCATTTTTAATTATACTCTTCATATATCATTCCTCCTTGTCATATATTTGTCAGACAAGATATTATTTTTGTCATATTTAAAGATTTCGTTTTTTTTTACCAATTTTAACAAAAAATGTTTATATTGATCCATTTTTTAATCTATTTTAGATATTATGCTTGACATAAATTTAATTAGAAATAATCCCGAAGTGGTTAGAGAAAATCAAAAGAAGAGGAATTTAGATCCGGGGGAGGTGGACAGGATACTAGAACTAGATAGAATCTGGAGGGAAAATCTTCAGGTATTGGAAAGATTAAGGAATTTGAAAAATAGAAAAATTATGGAAATTTCTTCTAAAATGAAAAAAGGGGAAAATGTTGATATTGAAAAAGAAGAGGTGAAAAAATTAAACGAAGATATTGAAAGAATAGAGAAAATAGTTGAGGATGTAAAGGTAAAAAGGGATTCATTTTTATGGAGGATGCCAAATTTACTTGATGATGATGTGCCTTATGGGAAGGATGAGAATGATAATGTACCAATAAGGTTCTGGGGTAAAGCAAAGGTTTTCAAGGATGATCTTGAGAATTTTATGAAGGAATCAAGGGGTAAAATGGATTATGTATTAATAGAAAAAAGACCAGATAGCCATACAGACATTATAGAGAAATTCGATCTTGCAGATACATTAAGGGCAGGAAAAGTGGCAGGCTCTAGATTCTATTATTTAAAAAATGATCTTGTAAGACTTGAAATAGCTCTAGAGATGTTTGCACTTGACCATCTTTTGAGCAAGGGTTTTATTCCGGTGGAGCCCCCATTTATGCTTACAAGGAGGGCTATGGAGGGCGCAACGGATCTTTCTACATTTGAAGATACAATTTACAAGGTTGAAAATGAGGACCTTTACCTTATAGCTACCTCAGAACATCCCCTTGCAGCATATCATATGGATGAGTTTATTGAGGAAAATTCTCTTCCATTGAAGTATGCAGGTATTTCGCCCTGCTTCAGAAAAGAGGCTGGTGCTCACGGTAAAGATACAAAGGGTATATTCAGGGTTCATCAATTTAACAAGGTAGAACAGTTTATTTACTGTCATCCTGATGATTCAAAGAGGTTCCTTGAGGAGATCCTAAGAAATGCGGAGGAGATTTACCAAAAGCTAGAATTGCCCTATAGGATTATAAACATATGCAGTGGTGATATAGGGAATGTAGCATCAAAAAAATACGATATTGAGGTCTGGATGCCAGCACAGGGAAGATTCAGGGAGGTGGTAAGTGCAAGTAACGTTAGAGACTATCAATCGAGAAGACTAAACATAAGGGTAAGAGGAAAATTTGGAAACTACTACCCACATACACTTAACAGTACAGCCATTGCCACTACTAGAACAATAGTAGCCATAATAGAAAATCATCAGGAAAATAATATTATAAAGATTCCCGAACCACTTAAAAGGTATTTTGGAAAAGAAAAAATAATATTAGAGAAAAAAATTTAAATTTAAAAAAATATGGATTAATAGGTTCCCGTAAGGAAAAGGCAATGATAAATGATCTGCCTTGACATCGGGAACCTATAGGAGGATCCTGGGCTACAGGATGAGAACGATGTGTCATCGAACTGTGAATTCCTGTTCAGCAGGATCCCCCATATGCCCCGGTGGATGGGTCAGACGGATTGAAATAAATGATATCCGTTGTTTCCACCGTGGCATATAAAATCGAAACCTTTAATTAATCTCAATTAGTTATAAGTTATACAGGTGTCATTATGAATAGGTGCATTCTTTGTGGGGCTCCCATAAAAAGCGATCTTGGCGTTTACTGTTCTGATTGTCTTTACGAAATAAAAAGGGTAAGATTAAAGGATGATGAGCCTCTGGAGGATTTCATTGATAGAATGATGAGGGAGCATATTACCCCAAGGAATCATGAAAAGGTAGAAAAATTGGAGAGGTGGTTGGAATGAATATTGAAGATATGTTGGTAAAGGATATAATGAATAAGAACCCAGTATTTGTCTATGTTGATGAACAACTTTCAAAGGTGATAAGTGTCTTAAAGGAACATAGTATACATGAGGTGCCCGTTGTTGATGATAAAAAGAGGGTGAGGGGATATTTTGACTATGAGAATTTGATGAGAAGAAAGAATATACCTTTAACAGCAAAAATTTCAACCCTAATGATCACTCCGCCTAAGGTGGATGAGGAAATGCCCGTCCTTGAGGCATTAAAAATAATGGTAAATAATGGTCTGAGATCTCTGCCTGTTATTAAGGCGGGGGATATACTCACGGGCATTGTATCAAGAACAGATTTTACAAGGGCATTACTAAATTCTCCCGAATATGTAAACATACCAATTAAGGATATAATGATAAAGGATCCGGTTACTGTAAATGAGGATGATGACGTAAATGTTGCAATAGAGAAAATGAGAGGTCTCAATGAAATGACAATACCTGTTGTTGATGCCCATAACCATCTAAAGGGGATGGTACACATAGATGATCTGTCTGGAAATTTATGGAGAATAAAGGAAAGACTTAACTATGGAGAATACAAGGGTCAGAAGGAAAAAAAGATATTTAAAGTAAAGGAATTTCTTAGCCCTCCCGTTTCTGTCAATATTGATGCAAAGTTAAAGGATACAATTTCAATAATGCTTGAAATGAAATCCTATGTGTGTGTTATAGTAAATGATGAAAATATACCTGTGGGAATAATTACGCAGAAGGACATAATAGAAAATTTTGTTAAAAGAAAGGAAGAGGAGGGTGTCTTCGTTCAAATAACAGGTCTTGAAACGGAGGATCCTTCGGTTTTTGATACAATATATGAAATCGTGGAAAAATATCTAAAAAAGATTAATAAGTTTGAAAACTACAGACCACAGATGCTTACATTTCACGTTGAAGAACATAGCACTACCTCCAATGAAATAGAATATAGTGTAAGGGCCAGGCTTGTTACAGAAAAAAAGGTATTTTACAAATCTGACCATGACTGGAAGCTATTTTCATTATTTGATAAAGTGATGTCAAGTCTTTACAGGGCTGTAAGAAAAGATAAGGAAAAGGAAAAAGAATTAAGAAAGATTATGCCATAGGTGATAAATATGGATATTGAAAGGTTTTTGATGGATATAGAAAAGCATGCTAGGTACGGTGAGATTAGGATAATGAGATTAAAAAGAAACATGCTGATAATAAAAAACGGAGTTATAAGTGGTATAGAAAGCACTGATGAAACAGGTTTTGCCGTAAGGGTTTTGGACAGGAACTTTTCTTTCTTTTCCACATCAAACCTTGATGAGTCAAACCTTAAGAAAACTGTTGATAGGGCAATAAAAACAGCAAAATCACTTGATAAAAGGGAGATAAAATTATCTGAGGAGGATATAATAAAGGATAGCTGGGATGTAAGTGAGACTCAGAAGATAGATGATTTTCCCCTTGAGGAGAAGGTATCACATTTGATAGACATAGACAAGAATCTTGATTCTATTGGTGTACCAATAAGGATGCAGTTTTTAAGGGACAAAATAACAGAGATTGAATATATGAACACAGAAGGCACTAGGATAAATGGTAGGCTTCCAAGCATTTTTTACTATTATTTTATAGGTGTAATAGAGAATGGAAATTTTGAACAGGGAAGCCAGGAATTTGGGAGAAGTGGTGGTTATGAGGCCCTTAAAGAATGGAACTTGATAGACACTACCATTGAAGAGGCAAAAAAACTCAAAAAAATTGCCCTTGGCAAAAAAATAAACGAGGGAAAGATGGACCTTATAGTGGGGCCTGAGGTCTCTGGAATTGTAGCACATGAATCATGCGGACATCCTATGGAGTCAGATAGAATAATGGGAAGAGAGGCTGCACAGGCAGGCGAATCATTCGTAAAACAGAATATGATTGGTGAAAGAATAGGATCAGATAAGGTAAATGTTGTGGATGATCCTACTATTGAACACAGTTTTGGCTATTATAAATATGATTTTGAAGGTGTAAAGGCTAGAAAGAGATATCTTTACAAAAATGGAAAAATAAATGAGTTTCTTATGAACAGGGAATTTGCGGGGATGCTTGGACAGAAAAGTAATGCCGCAGCAAGATCCTCAGAATGGGATAAGGAGCCAATAGTAAGGATGAGTACCACATACATAGAACCAGGAGATTATAACTTGGATGAGATGCTTGAGGATATTAAATATGGAATATTCATGAACTCATTTACAGAATGGAATATAGATGATATTAGGTTCAATGAAAAATATGTGGGAAGGGAGGCATATCTCATTGAAAACGGAGAAATAAAGGACCCTGTTAAAAGACCTGTCCTAGAAATTACTACCACTGGTTTTTATAGTGCAGTGGATGCAGTTTCAAGGGATCTTAAGTTCTTTGCAGGTACTTGCGGAAAGGGTGATCCAATGCAGGGTGTCGATGTGTGGATGGGGGGACCCTTTGTAAGATTGAGGGGCATTTATATGAGGTGATTTGTATGGTAGATACAGAATATGTTGTTAAAAAATTGTTGTCACTTGGTGCTGATGAGGTTTCTGTAATTTATGTTGAAAGGGAAATGAAACAGTCAAGATTTTCAAACAGCAAGATTGATATAATATTAAATTACCAAGAAAATTCACTTTCACTCTTTCTATCAAAGGGGAAAAAGACTTTTTTTACTACAATCAGGAATTTTAATAAACTTGAATCACACCTAGAGGATTTTGTAAAAATCTTGAACAAAATGCCGGAGAATAAGGATTTTGTTGGATTGAATACTAAGAAACAGAGCTATAGAAGTCATGAACCAGATGGTGTATTGATGAACATGGATGATCTAAATTATTTTTCAAAAAGGGCAATAGAGGGCGCTCAAGAAAAGGGAGCAAAAAGGGTAGCCGGTGTAATTTATCATTTTATAGAGAGCATATCACTTTCAACAAACTATAATAATGCAATGGATAAGAATACAGGACTTTTCTTCTCTGTCAGGGCATTCAATGAGAATGGTTTTCCAGGACAATCAGCCTTCCATACATCGGATCATAAAATGCTGGATGATTATGACCCATACTTTGTAGGAGAGGAGGCTGCAGATTACGCATCACTGATGGGTACGCCAAAAGAGGGAAAAGAAGGGAAATATGATGTTCTTTTCCATCCACTTTGTTTTGGATCTCTCATAAGCTATTCAGCTCCTATGGCATCAGCGTACAATGTAGAGACTGGTATGTCCTTCTTTACAGATACATTGGGAAAAAAGATAGGTAGTGATGAGTTAAATCTTTACGATGACCCGACAATGGAATCGGGAGTTGGTTTCAGACTTTTTGATGATGAGGGAACGGAAACAAAAAAGGTACCAATAATTGAAAAGGGAGAAGTTAAGACATACCTGCATAATTTTTCAACAGCCTCTAGACAAAAAACAGAAACAACAGGGAATGCAGGTATAATAAATCCCCAGCCCTGGCAGCCCGTGATGGGTAATGGAAGAAGAAGCTTTGATGATATGATAGGAGATATGAAAAAGGGTCTTTTTATTGTTAATACATGGTATACAAGGTTTCAGGATTATAGGAACGGTGATTTTTCTACAATCCCAAGGGATGGAATTTTCCTTGTGGAGAATGGCGAGATAGTTGAATCCTGGAAAGGAATAAGGATAAGCGATAATTTACCCCGTATATTCTCAGCAATAAAAGAGGTAAGTTTGGAAAGGATGCAGGTTAAGTGGTGGGATGAGGTAATGCCCTCACTTATACCATATGTATGGGTAGAGAATGTGAATATAACAAAGGCTAGGTAGATAATTTAAATCTCTTGCAAACCATATATACCTCCCTGCTTCTTTCCCTGGATGCAGGAGGGGTATATAATTTACAAAAATCATAAAATTTTTCTACATCTTTCTTGAAATTATAAATTTCTTGACCGTAAAAAAGTTTTATAACTATTGATCCACCTTCCTTAAGAAGATCTTTTGATATTTCAAATGCCCTTTTTCCTAGTTCAATTGATTGCATATGGTCTACTTCTTTAATTCCAGATATTTTGGGTGACATGTCAGAGATAATTACATCAAATTTATCTATACCTATTTCTCTCATCTTTTCACGTATCTTCTCCAAGGTTTCATTTTTTAACACATCCCCTAAAACGAAATGTATACCATTAACACGAACAGGTTTAAGATCAACTGATATTACATTGCCACCATAGGTAAGTTCATAAGCTACCTGTGACCATCCGCCCGGAGAGGCTCCCAAATCTAATACATTCATTCCTTTTTTAAAAATATAAAACCTTTGATCAATAAATTTTAATTTATAGGATGCCCTGCTTTTATACCTTTCCCTCTTTGCCTTTTTATAATAATAATCCTGTCTCTTCATTTAATGGGATTCGGACTCTAGGAATTTTTTATATGCCTCAGCATCCATCAATTCATCCAATTCCTTAGGATTATCTATTGATACCTCTATCAGCCATGCATTGTATGGATCATTATTTATAATCTCAGGAGTGTCAATAACTGCCTGATTTTTTGCAAGTACCTTACCTGTTATAGGCGCATATACATCTTCAACAGCCTTAACAGATTCAATAACCCCAAAGGATTTTCCTTTTTCTACCTTAGTGTTAACCTCTGGCAGTTCAACGAAAACTATATCCGTAAGTTGCTGCTGAGCATAATCAGATACCCCTATCTTGGCCTTATTACCCTCTACAAGTACCCATTCGTGTGTTTTTGAATATTTCATCCTTTTATCTATTTCCATAGTTAATCACAAAAGGTAGATAATCTACAATAAGAAAAATTTTATGGTATAGAAAAGATAACTGCTTCCCATGAGGAAGGGATTTTTATTGTTTTCCTTAAATTCTAGCACTATTTATAAATTTTTTAGATTGAATTTTTTAATGATGCTATTTAACATTTAAAAAAAGATTAAAAAATATTTATACATATATAAAATTGGTAGCCTTTGAGGAGATGAATTTAATGGTCTCATGAAATGAGTACGATTGAAAAATAGTGGATGTTGCTAAATGTTTTAACTTCTCCCAAGAATTTATAAAATTTTGTTCTTTTATTCCTTATAATTATTGTATAGAATAAAAATAAAACATTCATATAAATATATTTTTTAGAATTTTATAATGGATATATTTAAATATTTGGAAAAATAATGATTTCATTAAGAAAATTTTTAAGGTGAGTATTAAAATGAACGAGAAAAATAAAAAATTAAGGCTTTTTGCAGGTATTCCGATAAAGCCAAACCAAAAAATATTGGAGATTCAAGAATTTTTCAGAAATAAATACAAAATCAAGCTCGTTGAACCTGAAAATCTTCACATTACTTTAAAATTCATAGGAGAAGTTGATGAGGGTGAATTGGAAAAGATTGATTCTATTCTTTCAAGCATAAAAATAAGTCAATTTAGCTTAATGTTAAAAGGTGCAGGAGCATTTCCAAATGAAAAAAAGGCTAGGGTATTATGGATAGGTATTATTTCAGAAGAACTAAATAAATTAGGTAATGAGGTTTCAGATAAACTTTCTTTTTACAATGAAGAAAGGTTCTCTCCACATCTTACCATAGGAAGACTAAAGGAAATTTCAAATCTTTCGGAGGACTTAAAAGCATTTAAAAATACAGAATTCGGGATTTATCCTATAGACCATTTTTCACTTTATAAGAGTACACTAAAACCAGATGGTCCTGTTTATGAAGAAATTAAAAAATATTTTCTTAAGTAATTTTTATTCAGTTTTCTTTTCACCAGTACTAAGAGATACAAATTGGGGAAATTTCTTCATGATTATTATATCCCCTACGGCCTTAACCCACCTAAAAGGTACTAGAACTGGAACTCCATCCTCAACTAGGAGTGGATTTGTTTTTGATACATAAAGACCATATGTAACCTGCTGATCAACATCTATAGAAACATCCTCAACTGTCCCCAACAAATATCCTTTATCCGTATATATTTCAAGTCCAATGAGTTCAGTTACTTCAGTTAACATATTTATCCCATTATAGTAATGATCAATCCTTTATTTAAATTTTTATGTTATTTTTTATTTATGTAAAATTTAAATTATTTTTAGAAAATTCTGAAATATTTCTTTTCCATATTCTGTATTTTCTACCTCTGGATGGAATTGAACACCGAATATCTTTTTATTTTTATGCCTAAATGCTTGAATTTTGCAATTTTTGGAGCTTGCAAGCAATTGGAAATCTGGGGGAAGTTCCTTTACTTCGTCATTATGACTTTCCCAAGCGTAAAATTTGTCTGGCAGGCCAAAAAATAAATCATCTTTTTCTATCACATTTATCTCTGTTTTTCCATATTCAGGAATATTTGCAGGCCCTACCTTGCCACCATAATATAATCCTATGAACTGTGCACCAACACATATACCTAGGATTGGTATTCCAAGATCCATATAATCACCTAGCCTGCCCAGCTTGTGGGATTCAAAAGAAATGCTCGGAGAACCCCCTGAAAGCACAAGAGCATCAATTCCTTCATTTAAGATTTTTTCTGGGGGTGTTGTATTTTCAATGATCCCTGTCTCTACCCCCAGGTATTTTAAGACCCTATATTCCCTATGTGTCCATTGCCCTCCATTGTCAACTACAAATACCTTCATTCTTCAGAACAACCCCACTATCTTTCCATCATCTGTCAGGTCAATATTGTAGGCGGCAGGTTCCTTCGAGAGCCCAGGCATTGTCATTATTTCCCCAAGTATTGGTACTACGAACCCAGATCCTGAGGAAATCCTAATTTCCCTTACAGTTACTGTGAAATCTTTGGGGGCATTCAGTGCCTTTGGATCATCTGAAATTGATGCCTGAGTCTTTGCCATACATACAAAGGCATTATCCATCCCTATCTTTTTTATTAGCTTTAGATCGTCAAGCGCATCCTTTGTAAATACTACTTCCTTAGCACCGTATACATTCCTTGCTATCTTCTCTATCTTTACCTGTACAGGATCATTTATTTCGTAAACATAATTTATTTTTACATCAGGATGAGAATCTGCCACCTTAATTACCTTCTCTGCAAGTTCTATTCCCCCTTCACTTCCTTTTTCAAAAACCTCTGATAATGCCCATTCTACTTTTTCATTTTCAAGCATTTCCTCAAGAGCCCTTATCTCTGCATTAGTATCGCTTTTGAATCTGTTTATTGCAACCACTGGTTCAACTCCAAATTTTCTTACATTGTTAATATGGAATCTTAAATTCTCAAAACCTCTCCTAACAGAATCAACGTCCTCAATTGTAACATCCTTTGCACCACCATGGTGCTTTATTGCCCTCAAAGATGCAACAACAACAGCAGCATTCGGTGCAAAATTACCTATCCTGGTGACTATGTCAAAAAATTTCTCTGCCCCTAGATCCGATCCAAAACCGGTTTCCACCACAAAATAATCTGAGAGACCTAGACCTATTTTATCAGCTACAATGCTATTTGTTCCGTGTGCAATATTACCGAATGGCCCAATATGAACAAATACTGGGGTATTCTCTGATGTCTGTACAAGATTTGGTTTCAATGCATTTCTTAAAAGGGCTGCCATTGCGCCGGATGCCTTTATATCCTTTGCATAAACAGGTGTTCTATCCCTGGTAAAACCAACAATTATTTTTTCTAGCCTTGATTTCATATCCTTGTAATCAAGACTGAGCGCCATTATGGCCATTATCTCACTTGCAGGTACTATATCGAATCCATCTTCATACATAACACCATTTCCCTTTCCAATACCCACTATTATTTGCCTCAAGGCCCTATCATTCATATCTATTGTCCTTCTCCAAACAACCTTTTTCGGGTCTATCTCAGGTTTTAAATTATAATAAATGTGATTATTGATCATAGCAGAAAGTAGATTATGGGCAGAAGATATTGCATGAAAATCTCCTGTGAAATGAAGATTTATTTCCTCCATTGGCTGTACAGTGGACTTTCCACCCCCCGTGGCACCTCCTTTTATACCAAACACGGGTCCCAAGGAAGGCTCACGCAATGCAAGTATACTTTTCTTTCCAATTTTGTTTATTGCCATGGTTAATCCTATGGAAGTTGTTGTTTTTCCCTCACCTGCAGGTGTTGGTGTAAGCGCAGTTACAAGTATCATTTTACCCTTTTTCTTTTTCTCTAACCTCTTTAATACATCTAGAGATACCTTTGCCATATACTTTCCATAAAGCTCTATGTCATTTTCCTCAAGTCCTGCCATTTTCGCAATTTCAATGATTGGCTTAAGTTCCATTTATATCACCTCATTTATTTTTTCTTCAACTTTTTCTAGGATGAAAGATGATTCTTTTATTAAATTTTGGATGTTTTCATGCATCATTTTTTTATAGTTTTCATCTGAAATATTTTTAAGGTTAATTCTTATGTTTAATAATGCCCCTTGAAGGGCTGAATGTGCAAAATAAGCAGAACAGGCACCATCAGATATTGCATTCTTATTCCCTTTCTCAGTAACCTTGAAGGCTAGCTTCATTACCTCTAAACAGAGCCTTGCTGTCTTTAATGGGACTTCACATGCCTCCTTACTTGCCTCCTCTATTTTCTCCTTCCTTAACCTTACCTGCTCTTCTGTTTCCTTTGGGAGTTTAAGTGCATCCATAATCTTGTTGAAGACCATTACATCCTCATCCACTATCAAGAAAAGTTCATCTCTTAGTCTTACTGCCTCTTTTGCTATTTCTTTCATTTCAGACTCGACTTCCTGGTATTTTTTCTTCCCTATGGTAAGATTTGCCACCATACTGCTCAATGATGCTGCTATACTTCCCACAAGTGCACTGGCAGCACCGCCACCAGGGGTGGGAGAACTGCTGGATAGCTCTTCTAAAAACTTCCTTATACTCATATTTTCCAACATTTTTTCATCACCTTCCCATATCTTTTTTTCAAGAATTTGTTGAGATGAAAAATTTTCCAATCTAAGATAGAAATCGGCCACTTGTACAAGCGCATCCAATGGTATTAGACCTACAACCTCGCTACCTGCAATTGTTACTCCATACCTTTCAGCCTCTGATTTTATTAACTCAAAAACCCTGTTTATTGGAGTTTCCTTGTAGTTTATAAGATTCATAGATACCTGAACTAAACCTCTTTCTTTAAGATCAAATCCCAAAGCCCTAACATTTTTTAGACCACCATTCCTTTCCCTTATGTCCCTTGCAATCTTCTTTGCTATTTCAATGTTCTTTGTATTCAAATTTACATTAAATGCTATTAGGAAATCCCTGGCACCTATAATTGTTGCACCCGCCTTACCAACCTTTTGTGGCCCATAATCTGGTTTCCACTTTTCTTCATTTATATGTTCCCTAAGCTGCTCATACTGAAATTTTTCATTCCTTATGTCTGGAAGATTTCTCCTCCAATCAATAAAGGCAGCCTTTTCATAAAGATACACAGGTATTCCAAGTTCCTCACCTACCCTTTTTCCAAGATTTCTTGCAATCTCAACGCATTCCTCCATGGTAGTATCATAAAGTGGAATAAATGGTACTACATCTGCTGCCCCAAACCTTGGATGAGTACCCTTATGACTATCCATATCAATTAGTTCAGCCGCTTTACGTATCCCCCTAAATGCCGCCTCTGAAACAATGTCAATTGGTGCTACAAAGGTAATAACACTTCTGTTATGATCAGGATCCATTTCCATATCAAGTATTTTTACGGATTCGTGAAATGCAATAGCCCTCGCTATTTCATTAACTATTTTACGATCCCTCCCCTCGCTAAAATTTGGGACACATTCAACAAGCTTCATCCTAAAGGGTAATGTGTTTAAAGATAAAAAGATTTTATAATGGCTTGTTAACTCCTACCATTTTAGGTACCTTGAACTTTACACCCTTCTTTATTAGTTCCATTGAAGATCTATATCCCGCATCCGCATGTCTTATTACCCCTAAACCTGGGTCGGCATTAAGGACTTTCCTAATCCTTTTCTCTGCCTTCTCTGTACCATCAACAACTAAAACAAAACCTGCATGTATAGAGTTGCCTATTCCTACACCACCTCCATGGTGCACTGAGACCCATGTAGCACCGGAAATTGCATTTAAAAGTGCATTCAATATTGGCCAATCGGCAATAGCATCACTACCATCCTTCATCGCTTCAGTTTCTCTGAAGGGCGATGCTACACTTCCAGTATCGTGGTGATCTCTTCCTATGGCAACGGGTGCAGAGACTACACCGTCCTTAATAAGATTATTAATGAGCATACCAATTTCTTCCCTTTCGCCATAGGATGCATAACAAATCCTTGCTGGTAAACCCTGAAACTTTACATTTTCCTTAGCAAGCTTTATCCATTTAACAAGATGTTCATCCCTTGAAAAATTCTTTATTATAGCATCGTCTATTGCATATATATCATTTGGATCTCCTGATAAGGCCACCCATCTAAAGGGTCCTGAACCTATGGCAAATAGATCCCTAATATAACCTGGAACATAGCCAGGAATTTCAAAGGCATTTTCAAATCCGCCCTCTTTGGCCCTTGTCCTCAAATTATTTCCATAATCGAAAACCTTAGCTCCATGTTCCTTGAACCATAAAATTGCCTTTACCTCCTTTACAATTGATTTATAAACATCTTTAATATATTTTTCATGGTTTTCCTTGGTGGCTTTCATTGCCTCTTCTACAGTATATCCCTCAGGTATGTATCCAATATTAATATCATGAGCAGCAGTCTGATCAGTTACAACGTCTGGAACTATTTTCCTTTGCATTAATTCATGGTAAACTGTGGCAGCATTTCCAAGTAGGCCTATAGATAATGGCCTTCCTTCAGCAATAGCCTCATCCTTTGTTTTTAAGGCCTCGTCTAAATTTTTTGCCTCCATATCCAGATATTTTCCCCTTATCCTTCTCTCTATTTTCCTTTCATCCACCTCGACTATTATACCCACACCTTCATTCATCTTTATTGCAAGAGGTTGTGCTCCTCCCATTTCTCCTAGACCGGAACTGAGAACCCATTTACCCTTCAATGAATCTTTTCCAAACTCCTTCCTTGCAAGTGCAGATAATGTTTCATAGGTTCCTTGTAAAATTCCTTGTGTTCCAATGTATATCCAAGAGCCTGCTGTCATTTGACCAAACATGGTAAGACCCTTCCTTTCAAGCTCCCAAAAAATGTCATCGTTGGCCCACCTTGGAACAATCATTGCATTTACTATTAATACCCTAGGTACATCTTCGGATGTTTTGAAAACACCCACGGGCTTCCCAGATTGTATTAAAAGAGTTTCATCATTTTCCATTTCTTTAAGTATTTCTACTATCTCATAAAATGCATCCCAGTTTCTAGCAGCTTTTCCTTTTCCTCCATATACAATGAGGTTGTCAGGATCCTTTGCTACCTCTGGATCAAGATTATTCATCATCAACCTTAAAGCTGCTTCTTGACCCCAACCTTTTGTATTCAATTCTTTTCCTCTAGGAGCATGTATTTCAACCATGTTTTACCATGAACTATTTTAAATTTAAATTTTTTTACATCTGAGCCTAGTTGTATAGTCCCGAAATATTTGACCATAAAAAGCTTGTGGCCAGATATGGGCAATCGGAAACTTACATCACGCAAGATTACGTATATAATTAACTCTAAGAAAAGGGGACAAAGTAACAAACAAATAGCAATTGACTTAAAGATAAGCATATCTACAGTGAAAAGGGTCTGGATGTATTACCTGGATACTGGTGAAAAATTATTACTTAAAAATGGAGGAAGAAGAATGAAGGAAATTAAGGATTATGAGGAAAAAATTGTAATACGGGCATATAAAGATCAGAGAGTGGGAGCAAGGAGACTTGAGAAAATATTGGATCAGGATTATGGAATACATATACCACATAACAGGATTCATAAGATTCTGCTGAAAAATAATATGGCAAAGGAGAACGAAAAGAAGAAAAGGCCAAGAAAGAAATGGATAAGGTATGAAAGGAAACATTTACTCTCATTATTGCATTTGGATTGGCATACCTCCGAATATAATGGCAAGGAGGTATGCGTAGTAATGGATGATGCATCAAGAAAGATATTAACTGGTGGTGAATTTGAAAATGAAAAACAGGAACACGTTATAAAATTGATGGATAATGTTTTAAAAGAATATTCACACATTATGGAAATAAGTGAGATTTTAACAGATAGAGGATCACAATTTTATGCAAATAAAAGAGACAAGAACAATGAAGCAAATAATAATTTTGAAAAATATATCAAAGAAAAAGGAATAATGCATATAGTATCAAGATCCCACCACCCTCAAACCAATGGAAAGTTGGAGAAATGGTTTGATTTGTATGAGGCATAGAAAGGATTTCAACACGTTTGAAGAATTTGTGGACTGGTATAATAAAAGGAGATATCATGAAAGCTTAGATACAAAACGTTACTTGCAAACGCCAGAGGAGGCATTCTGGAGTAGATTGCCTGAAGAAAGTATTCTAGGAAATTTTTATAGAAATTTGGAAGGTGAAATAAATGTGGAAAGATAAAAATAATAGTAAGCTTTATATGGTCAAAGAAAACGGGACTAAACAATTCAAATTTTCCATAGTAATATTTATCTATAAGTGAATTTGTTTAGGAATTATCCTTAACGCTTACAAAAAATTATTAAATAAAATGTAAAAAGAGGTGAATTAATCATATGAAAGACTCAATAGAAGTTAGAAGGTATAAAGAAAGAGCACATTATGATAAGGAAACTTTGTATAAAATATTAGATAACTCGCTATTTTGCACAATCTCCTTTTGTGAAAAAGGTACTCCATTTTCAATACCTATGAACTTTACAAGAATAGATGAATACATATACATTCATGGATCCTGTGAAACAAGAATAATTAAAATATTAAGTCAGGGAGTTGAAGCATCTGTAAGCATAACCATACCCGGAAATCCAGTAATATCAAAAAAATTGTGTGATTATTCTATGAACTATAGTTCTTCGATTATTTTTGGAAAATTTGAACCTGTTAATGATAAAAATGAGAAACTTAATTTTTTCATTCAAATGGCCAAAAAATTTAATCCTAATGATTGGGAGAATTCGGAAATTCCACAGGAAAAGGATCTAGAAAATGTGTGTGTACTAAAAATGAAATTAAAGGATTTTTCATCAAAAATAAGAATTTAAAAAAATGTGTAAAATTAGATAAATTTTATTAATAAGAATTTCAATAAAAGTTTATGAATGAAAAAAATTTTCAATTAAACATTGCCAACATTTTTCCACCATCTCTGTGGAGCTTTAGGAATCAGGAAATTGTATATCAGGATCTTAAAAGATTTACATACTTGGAATTTTATGACAGGGTAAGGAGGCTTTCTTCGGCACTTCTAAAGATAGGTGTAAAAAAGGGTGATAAGGTAGCAGTTCTAGATTGGGATACAAATCATTACATGGAAAGTTATTTTTCGGTACCAATGATTGGGGCTGTATTACATACTGTGAATATTAGATATCCTCCAGAGATAATATTTTATACCATGCAGCACGCTGCAGATAAATTCGTCATAGTAAGGGACGAGTTCCTTCCAATGATTGAAAGATCAGCACAACTATTCGATTTTGTAAAGGGCTGGATAATATATTCAGACGAAAAGGGAGAAATAAGAACCTCCCTAGAAAATCATTACAATTATGATGAGATGCTGGAATCTTCAGAGCCAATTGATCCACCAGATATAGATGAAAATACGCCTGCTACAATTTTTTACACCTCTGGAACTACAGGTCTTCCAAAGGGTGTTACATTTACCCATAGAAAATTGGTTTTACATGCTCAGGCTCTTGCTGTAGGTCTTTCATATTCACCCCTTAATATAAATGAAAAGGATGTTTTCATGGGCCTAGTACCAATGTTTCATGTACATTCCTGGGGTGTACCATATCTTACAATAATGACCGGGCATAAATATGTACTACCTGGAAGATATGATGTAAAAAGGATCCTTGAACTTATAAAAAAAGAGCATGTAACATTTTCACATATGGTACCTAGTATACTTTATATGATTTTAACCCATCCTGAGGTAGAGGATTATGCAAGTTATTTGAAGGGATGGAAAGTAGTAATAGGAGGTGCGGCCCTTCCAAGAGGTCTTGCAAAAATGGCTGAAAAATTCGGCATTATTACTGTTGGTGCATATGGTATGTCTGAAACCTGTCCACTTCTTACAGCTGCAACCTTTACAGAAGAAATTAATTCACTCTCAAAGGAAGAAAGATTTGATTATATGATAAGTACTGGAAGACCAGCAGTTCTTGTAAATTTAAGGGTAGTTGATTCTATTGGAAAGGATGTTCCATGGGATAGTAGAACAATTGGGGAAATAATTGTAAGGGCTCCATGGTTGACTGATGAATACTACCTTGATCCTGAAAAGACTGAGGAACTATGGCGTGATGGCTGGCTTCATACAGGTGATCTTGCGGTAGTAGATAGTAAAGGCTTCATCCATATTGTAGATAGGGAAAAGGATGCAATAAAAAGCGGTGGTGAGTTCATACCATCCCTTGTTCTAGAAAATATTATCTCTGAAATACCTGAGGTTGGTGAGGTTGCGGTAGTAGGGAAAAAAGATGAGAAATGGGGTGAAAGACCAATCGCATTTATTACATTAAAGAATAAGGTATCCAAGGAATATATAATTGAAAGATTGATGAAATTTGTTGAAACAGGAAGGATACAGAAATGGTGGATACCGGATGATATAATTTTCATGGATAATCTTCCCAAAACAAGTACTAATAAAATTGACAAAAAAGAGCTTAAAAAGATGCTTTAAGGATAAAAATTATCTAATCCTTACTATTTTTTATCTCTATGAATAGAAGAGTGATGTATGGATTTAAGGATTTCATTAGTCTTGATGAAGCTATAAAGAAATTTAGGGAAAATATAAAAATTTGCAATTTAATTGAATACATCGATGTAAAAGATTCCCTGGGTAGAATTTCATCTGAGGACCTATTTTCTCCTATTGATTTACCATACGAAAATAGATCGGTGGTGGATGGTTACGCTGTAAGATCAATTGATGTTAGTGGCGCTTCTCCAAACAATCCAATTCAATTGAAGATTGTGGGGAAGGTTTATGCAGATAAAAGATACAATGGAAAAATAATAAAAAATCAAGCAGTTTTAATTTTTACTGGAGGCTATGTACCGGATGGTGCTGATTGTGTTTTGATGGCGGAGGATTGCAAAGTTGATGGTGATGAACTCATTGTTTACAAACAATGTTTTCCTTTACAGAATATATCAAAAAAAGGTGAGGATTTTGGGAAGGGGGATCTAGTTATTAAAAGAGGAACAAAGATAAAACCATTCCATATAGGAGCTTTATTATCCCTTGGAATAAAAAAGATCAATGTCTATGTAAAGGCAAGGATAGCAGTTATTGCAACGGGTAGTGAAATTCATGATATTGATGAAGATATGGAAGGTATTATAGATTCTACAAGACCAATGATATTATCCCTAATAAAGGATTTTGGTCTTATCCCAGTTGATATGGGAATTGTTCCTGATGATCCTGAAATGATAAAAACTAAGATCATTGAGTCTTTAAAAAAATCGGATATGGTGGTAATAACTGGAGGAACTAGTGTTGGAGAGCATGATCTTGTACCAGATTTACTGGAATCAATTACAAGTCCAGGGATAATTGTTCATGGAATTTCAATGAGACCTGCAAGAACAACAGGCTTTGCCTTCAATGGAAATATTCCAATATTAATGATCTCAGGGTTTCCAGTTGCAGCATATATTTCATTTAATATTTTTCTTAAAGAATTCGTTGAAAAATTCTATGGTACTACCATTGATCCCACACCTATTGTAAAGGGAAGGCTAACGATGAGATTGCCAAACCAGGCAGGTACGAAATCTTTTGTTAGGGTAGTGGTAAAAAGAATTAATAATGAATATTATGTTGAGCCATTGAGATTGACAGGATCAGGAATATTATCAACACTTACCAAGGCCAATGGCATTCTTGTTGTTGATGAGAACTCAGAAGGTTTTGAGGAGGGTGAATATGTAGATGTTATTTTAACCCAGCCTCCAGAGGTGGGAAAATGAAAATTTTTCATCAGCTCCTATCAATAGATGAAGCAATAAAAAAAATAGAAGAAAAGTATGGATTAATTAAACCTAAGGGGGAGGAAAGTGTACACTTAAAACAGGCTCTTGGAAGGGTTCTTTCAAAAGAAATTTTTGCAATGGTGGACTCACCACCATTTGATAGATCTGAAGTGGATGGTTATGCAGTAAATCATCTTGATTTGGTAGGTGCGGATGAATCAAACCCTTTAAAATTAAAAATTATTGGAAAATCTGTAGTTAGTAAAATCCCTGAATTTTATATTGAAAGGGGTGAATGTGCTGAAATTTCAACAGGTGCTCCAATTCCAAAGGGTGCAACTGCGGTTGTAATGGTGGAATACACAAAAAGGACAGAAAATGAGGTAATTTTCTATAAATCTGTTTCCTCTGGAGAGAATATTGCCTTTGCAGGATCGGATGTAATGATGGGAGATACTACACTGAGAAAAGGAACAGTAATAAGCTCTAGACATATTGCTGTGCTAGCTTCTCTCGGTTTCAAATATGTGTATGTATTTAAAAAATTAAATGTGGGTATAATATCCACAGGAAATGAAATAGTTGAGCCAGGAGAAATATTACCACCAGGAAACATATTTGATATAAATCAGTATTCAATAGGTGCAAGGTTGCAGGAATTGGGGGTAAATGTAAATTACTATGGAATAGTTAAGGATGATTACAACAGCATCAGGGACATTATATTAAAAGCACTGGAAGAAAATGATATTGTAATTACATCAGGTAGCACATCGGCGGGGGAAGGGGATGTAATTTATAGGGTAATTGGAGATATGGGCGAACTTATTGTTCATGGACTGAAAATTAAACCTGGAAAACCAACAATAGCAGGAATTGTCAATCAAAAGCTTGTTTTTGGTTTACCTGGATTTCCATTTTCTTCTATTGTAGCCTTCGAATTCTTTGTTAGAAGGATTATCTCAATGATGTCTGGAATCAATGATAGCCCACAAAAAATAAGAGGCGAACTTGCAGTAAGAGTTAATTCCTCCAAAAATTTCAGTGAATTTATACCTGTAAGCATAATTTCAAGAAACGGAAAATACAGGGTATATCCAGTTTACGGAAATTCTGGATCGGTTTCCACTATGCTTTATGCCGACGGAATAATGAACATAAATGAGGGAACTAATTTTGTTGATGAAAATGAATTAGTTGATATAACGTTATTTTCTAACCTTGCAAAGGTCCCTGATCTTACAATAATAGGAAGTCACTGTCCTTTATTAGAGGATATAATAGGTAGTAATGTCAAATATATTAAGGTGGGTTCAACGGCAGGCTGGTATGCGGTAAAAAGGGGTGAAGCAAACATGGCAGGCACGCATCTAGTGGATGAGGATAGTAGAGAATATAACCTTCCATTTATTGAAAAATTTGGGCTAAAGGGTAAGGCTGTAATTGTAAGAGGTTATGGAAGAGAACAGGGTATAATAGTTAAAAAAGGTAATCCAAAAAATATTTTTGAAATAGAAGATTTTTTAAGGAGCGATGTTACAATAATAAATAGGGTAAAAGGTTCAGGGACGAGATCTCTTCTTGATCTTTATCTGAAGAAAATTGCATTTAATAAAGGGATGGATTTTGATTATCTAATTCAGGGGATAAAGGGATATATGTATGAGGGGAAAACACATTCATCAGTTGCATCAGCTGTATATCAAGGAAGGGCAGATGCAGGTATTGGACTTAAATATTATGCATATCTTTACGATCTAGATTTTATTCCCCTTAATGTTGAAAAATATGATCTCCTTATAGATATAAATTCCCTTGAGAATACAAATGTAAAGAGTATCATTGATTTTCTAAAATCTGAAAATATCAAAAAAATTATTAAGGAGAAATACCCTGGATATGTTTTACTTGAAGATTCTGGAAAAATTTATGGTATATAATTCAATATTGTTCTTAAATCATCACTGTTTATAACTATATTTGCATTACTCCTAACATCTTCAGTGAATGGGTTGAATGCGATGCTTAATCCTGCAATCCTGAACATTGGAATATCCACTTCGCCATCACCCACAGCAGCCACTTCCTCCCTCTTTATTGAGTACTTTTTCATAAGTTCTTGGAGCACTAGATCCTTTCTATATGGATCCACTCTGACTATTCCCTTTCCTGTTATCAAACCTTTTTCATCTGTCTCAAGGCCATTTGCATAGTATATCTCTATTCCAAGCTTTTTGCATACAATTTCGGCAAGAATATCCAGTCCCCCTGTAATAACAACAAGTATCTTCCCTTTAGATTTTAATGTCTGAACGGTTTCCTTAGCCCCTTTCATTAATTCCATTTTATCAAATATGGTTGAAAGTTTTTCCCTTGTTAAATTTTTATCCTTAAGTTTCCATAGCATAGTATCAAGGTACATAAATGTAGGATAGTCTATTTTTCCTTCATTAAACAAACGAATATTCTCAGAATTATCTGTACCAAAATATTTATGAATATAATACCAGCTACTTCTGCATTTTGTCAAGACACCATCCATATCAAATGCCACTAACTTAATCATATCTTATATTCTCAATATCGAGTGGTTCATCCAGAACTGTTTCGAAAACAACTATGGTCATTGTATTTTCTACACCCTCTATGTTCCTCAATTTTTCAACTACAAAATCGCCTATTTCCTCCACTGTTTTTCCCCTTACCTTAACCAATAGATCCCATTCACCGGCTATTATATGTACTTCCTCAACATTTTTCATAACAGAAATCTTTTTTGCCACAGCCCTCTGTGAAACCTTAAATGATGGAGAAAAACCCACAAGAACAAACGCCGTTACATTAAGACCAAAGCTCTTATAATTTAATAATGGTATTATTTTCTTTATTATATTATCTTTGAAAAGCTTCTGTAATCTATTATAAACAGTAATTCTTGGAATATTTGTTTCTTTGGAGATCTCACTTATTTGAGCCCTTCCATTCTTTGATAACACCCTTAAAATTTCTATGTCTTTTTTGTCAATTTCCATATGTTTTCTTTAAAGAGTTTTAATTTTTAAGTTTTTCTATTGATTGATTATATGTTTATTTTATAAATTAAATTTTAACATTTTGTTAATTTTTTAAAGAAAATTATTATAAAATAATATTTTTTAACCTTAAATATGGAACAAAAACCCCTTAAAAATGAGTATGTATACATTAAAAATAAGGAGAGGATTGTAAATTTACAATCTCTTATATTGCAAAAACTCTCAAATTATTTTCTAGAAGAAGGTTTTAAATGGATTTTACCAGTCATTACGTCTAAGGTAACCGATCCTCTTTGGCCAGATCCGGGTGCTTCAATAGAAAAAAGACTGGAGTTTGAAATTTATGGGGAAAAGGTAAGGATCACTCAAAGTATGATTGTGCATAAAATAATTGCTGTATCCCTTTTCACCGATAAAATTTTTACATTTTCACCGAATTTAAGGATTGAAAAGCCTGAAAGAAAAAATACTGGAAAACATCTATATGAATTCACACAGCTTGATTTTGAAGTCCGATATGCAAAATCCCAAGATATAATTTCTTTTGTTGAAAGAATTTTGAAAAAATTATTTATTGATTTAATGGAAAATGGAATCTATAGAAAAGAAATGGAATGTATAAAAGAAAAATGGGAAACCTATGATTCCATGGATATTGAATCTATTTATGGAAGGGAATGGGAGCAAATACTGGCAAATAAAATAGAATGTCCTGTATGGATAAAAAATATACCCCGGGAGTTTTATGATTATCAGGATCCATTAACTGGAAAATGGGATAACTATGATTTATATCTCCCAGGTATTGGTGAGGTTCTTTCAGGCTCAAAAAGAGAAATATTGTATGATAGAATCATTGAAAAGATGGTAAGAGATAGGATAAATAAGGAGAATTTTATGGTACTTTTAGATCTATCGAAGAATGGAGAATTAAAGGATTGTGCAGGTGCGGGGATTGGAATTGAAAGGCTTTTGGCATGGATAGCTGGAGAAAAAAATGTGGCGAACGTTCAGCTTTTCCCTAGGATCCCCGGCGTGGTTGATTATTTATAATAATTTTCAAGAAATAACGGGAATCAAATTCAAATATTTAATAAACTTTTTACTTTGTTTAGACTAATTGGTTTCTTTAATGTATCTTTTTTTAACACCTTTGGAACACATTGCTTTTAATAGGCTTGGATATAATGGATAGAATGATATTTTATCTCCTACCTTGTAATTATTTTGGCTATCCGTTACATCAATGATAATATGGTCACTGCTACCACCTAATATCTCCAGACCTCCCTCAGTTGGTATGAGTGATTCAATGTCAACATCCTGCCTTCCAAGGGCCAGTATTGCCCTCTTTCTTTTTCCTTTATCTATATGATGGGGGATATTTCCAAATGCATCCCTTCCGATAACACCGTATGGAATTGATGGCTTTTCCTTAAGCTCTATTATCTCTGCTTCTATTGTGAAGGTATCATGCCTCAGGTATTCTATTCTCCTGTTTCCCGTAGTATCATTACCTAAAAGTATTGCCTCACCTATCCTTAATTGATTTATGCCTGGAATAATTTCCTTTTCAAACAATGAAATTGTATCAGTGGCTCCACCAGAAACTATTTTGATATCAATCCCGTGCGATTCTAGAGTTTCCTTTATTTTCAAAAGATCCTCCATCTTTTCTTTTGTAGGAACTACACCGCCAAAACAACCAAGGTTTGTTCCTATTCCAAGAATCTCTGCCCCGTAATTCCTGGATTCATTTATAAAATTCAAAACATCCTCGGGCATTACACCTTCCCTTAAATCCCCGAGTTCCACCATCACAATAATTCCTATTTTTTTACCAATTAACCTTGAATATTCAGCAATTGCCTTAGCTATACTAATTTCTGAAATAAACACTCCGTCTGTATATTTTACTGTTTTTCTTATTTCCGATAACTGGGGTGATCTAATTTGGAATATCTTTGATTCGATTCCTTTCCTCCTCATTTTTATTATATTTTCAATCCTTGAATCCCCAATGTAATCCACGCCACCCTTTAGCATCTCTTTTGCAATAAATGGATCGCCGCATACACCCTTGGTAACACCCATTATTTCAATTGTATTTAATATACCCTTTAATTTCTTTGCATTTTGATATATTCTATCCAAATAAATATTGATTCTTGGAAACATCTTAATAAATATTTTTGAGGGATTTTTCTATTATCTCTAATGCTTTGTTTACCTCTTCTATTCCTACTATCAATGGTGGTCTAAACCTTATTCCCTTTTCACCTGTTTTGAGCATTAGAAGGCCATTCTTGTATATTTCATCAAATGCCTTATCCCTTGTTGATGTATCCTTGAGATCAAAAGCATCCATTAAACCTCTACCTCTTACGTTGAAAATCAAGTTAGGCAATCTTTCCTGCATTTCCATAAGACCTTTTATAAATTGCTCACCCATCTTTGTGGCATTATCAAGTAGCCTTTCCTCGTGTATTATCTCAAGAACCTTCTTTGATTTCACCATGTCTACAAGATTTCCACCCCATGTTGAGTTTATCCTGCTTGATACCTTGAAAACATTGTCCTCTATTTCATCAACCCTAGGACCCACCATTATTCCACATACCTGTGACTTTTTACCAAAGGCAATAATATCGGGCTGAACATCAAAATGTTCGTGTGCCCACCATTTCCCTGTTATACCCATACCACTCTGGACCTCATCAACAATGAACATAATTTCATTCTTTTTTGTTATTTTTTCTACCTCTTTGAAATACTCCTTCCTGAAGTGATTATCACCACCTTCTCCCTGAATTGGCTCCATGATGAATGCAGCTATATCATCAGGGTTTTCCCTAATTGCCATTTCCATCTCTTCCAGGCTTTTTTTCTCCAGCTCTTCCACCTTCTTTTTATTTTCCTGGTTAAGAGGAAATGTAATCTTTGGATTTGTAATCCTGGGCCAGTTAAACTTTGGGAAGTACTGTGTTTTCCTTGGATCAAATGTATTTGTTAATGAGAGTGTATATCCAGACCTTCCATGAAATGCCTCTCTGAGATGTATAACTTTATAGCCTCTTTCCTCTTTATATCCCTTTCTGAAATTTTTTCTTACCTTCCAATCAAAGGCGGTTTTAAGTGCATTCTCAACGGCAAGAGCACCACCATCAATAAAAAAGAAATATTTCATATATGGAGGTGTGGCTATATTTGATAATGTTTCAACAAACTCAGCCATTTCAACAGTATAAACATCACTATTTGTTGGCTTATTAATTGCAGCTCTTTCAATCTTCTTTAAAAATTCAGGTTCGAACATCTTTGGATGATTCATACCAACTGCATTTGTTGCAAAGAATCCAAAAAAGTCCAAAAATTTTCTGTCATACCTAGAGTCATAAATCCATGCACCTTTACTCCTTTCCAGGTCAAGTACCATATCAAAACCATCAGCAAGTATCCTTTTCCCCAATACCTGATGAACTTCTTTTGGTGTAATCATATTATACGTAATAGCATCAATGGATATAATCTTTATTTAATCTTCATTTTCAAGTTCTATACCTAGATATTTTGATATCTCTTTGTATCTGTTTCTGATTGTTACCTCTGTAACGCCAGCCACCTCAGCTATCTCCTTTTGTGTTCTTACCTGATTTTTCAATGTGGAGGCAATATAAATAGCAGCGGCGGCCACACCAGTAGGTCCCTTACCAGAAATTATTCCCATTTCCCCTGCCTTCCTTATTATTTTCTCTGCCTCGTCCTGTACAGTTTTATCAAGGTTAAGCCTACTACAGAATTGATTTATATAGGATGTTGGAAGTGTAGGTCTTAGATTCAATTTCAATTCTTTCGTTAAATGTCTGTAGGATCTACCTATCTTTTTCTTGCTAATTTCTGCTGCCTTTGCCACCTCATCCAGTGTCCTAGGCATATTTACCTGCCTGCAGGCGGCATAAATGCTTGCAGCTACTATACTTTCTATACTTCTTCCCCTAATTAAATTCTTTTCCACAGCCTTCCTATAAATAACAGCAGCCGTTTCCCTTATATCCTTTGGTATACCCATTTTACTAGAAATTGCATTTAATTCTTGTAAAGCTATTGAAAGGTTTCTTTCAGCTGAATTGCTTACCCTGATCCTCTGGTGCCATTTCCTTACCCTATATATCTGGGCCCTGTTTCTATGTGGTATCCTTTTTCCATATGAATCCTTATTTGACCATGATATCTCTGTGGCAAGACCCTTATCATGACTTAAATATGTCATTGGTGCACCTGTTCGGGCCCTCCTTTCCTCCTGCTCACTATCAAAGGCCCTCCATTCGGGGCCCTGATCAATAAATGAATCCTCAATTACAAAACCACAATTTTGACAAATCATTTCTCCCCTTTCATAATCAATTATAAAATGTGTTGATCCACATTCAGGGCACTTAATTATCTGGTCCTCATCTAATTTTTTATTCATCGGAACCACCTGAAATTTCAATTTGATACATAGGATTCCTTATATTAATTTTTCTATTTCCCTCAATTCATCTGGATCTGTTGTAATAAAAATATTTTCTTCTGGGGTTGAAACTACCTTAAGTGGAAACCTAAGAGGATGTGAAATGAAATATGCCTGTGAAAATTTTCCTGTTTTTGGTTTTTCTGCATTAATGATATATTCCTCTTCCTTTGAATTTAATTTGTAGAAATGCCTTACACTCTCATTTATTGATGGATGCTTAAAAATTATATGAAAGAGTGAGTTATTGGCCATAGATCTACCATAGGGATTTTCTAAAAAATCATCAGCCTTCTGGGATATTACATTCATTCCGCATTTCCATCTTCTAACATGTCTGAACATTGAATCAATAAAAATTGCAGAATATTCATTTTTTAATAATTTCCATGCTTCATCAACCACTACTAGCTTCTTTTCATAGTCCATGGATACTTTACCATATATGTGATCAAGAATTATAGCCATATAAAGTGTTAAATATTCATCACTTAAATTTGAAAGATCAAATGAAATTATTTTTCTGTTTAAATTTACCCTTGTTTCAGAATTAAGGTTCTTTAAAGACCCGGTAAATAATCTTTCCATTGAATAATAGAGGTCCCCTCCCTGTTCTTCCTTAAGTAAATCCAAAAGGTCGGATATCTTTGGATCTCCATTTTTTATATAAAGTGAGGTCAGAATGGAATCTAATATTGCCATTTCATTCTTATTGAGATTCAAAATTATTGAGAATATATTCCTTAGCCTTGATACCTTTTCCCTGAAGTTCCTATTTCCCTGCAGATCCAAAAGATTTATTTCACTTCCCTTTTCACCAACCTTTACATTTGTGCCCCCTAGTAGCTTTACAAGTGATGAATATTCGCCCATGGGATCTATTATGAATATTCTCAAGGAAGGGTCATTGATCACCTCTCTTAATATCATTAGTTTTACAAAATATGATTTACCAAAGCCAGTAGTGCCTGTAATTATATAATGAGAAGATGGAAAAATCCATCTGTTTAAAAACACTGGGGAACCATTCCTTTCATTAATACCATAAAATATTCCACCCTCCATCTCAATATAATCTGAAAGAAAAGGAAAAAATGCTGATAAGCCATGAGTATGCAAATAGTGTGGTTTTTCTGGGATATGTTCACCCGTTGGTAAAAGATTCTTTAATGCTATTTCTTGCCTATAGTATGGTCTATAAAATTTAAAAATAAACCTTCTCATTTCATGTGAAATTTCATTATAAACAATTTCACTTTGATTAAAATTAATTCCTTTTGGAAATAAAAATAATGAAAATTCATAGATATGCCCTTTGCCTGATATTATATAATCTTGAATTTCTTTCAGACTTTCAAGCTTTCTTATTATTTTTCTGTATCTTGATGAAAGTATTTTTCCCTCTGAAATCTCTGCATTTAGTCTTTCATTGTCAGAATCAAGTATCTTCATTATTACGTCATCTTCCAAAGGGGAAATGTGAATCGACAAATCAACCCATTTATCCGATCTTATAAATTTCTCCATTAATCCAAATTTAACAGTCTTTGGAAGTTCTTCAACAAAAATAGGCATATAGTTATATTTTTTTGTAACAAAATGCCTTTTACCAAATATTATTGAATACATTCTTTTCCCCCCTTATTAAAAATATAATAAATAAAAGGGTTGATTCCAGTAGAATAAAAAATATGTTCTTTGAAAATATATAAATTAATATAAAAGGTATAGACCATGTAAGGATCCATTTGTATTCCTTTATAATTATTAAGTAATATATAAATGCAATTATATTTATTATGGCCCAACCCCAGAGATCAGGACTAAAATATAGAATCAATGTAGAAACAATGAATGAGGATAAGAGTACCCATAGGAAATCATTTTCTTTCATAGAATTTCACCAATTATTTTTTCTAATTCGTTAGGTTTCAACCTTTTACAATTCAATCCCATATCTCTAAGGCTATCTTCCACATAATTTATTCTATCTTCAAGTATTTTTTCATGTTGTGCATTTAGCACACCTACCTCATAATATTTCAGAGATATCAAAACTAAGAATTTTTTTCTTGATATATTCTTTAAAATTTCTTTAATAAGCTTATTTTGACTTGCCACAATCCTTGAAAGCGTATTACTCGTATCAAAATCAATTTCACTTGTTTCATTCTTTATGGAATAGATATAAATTGATATAGGGAAATCAAGACCATTTAAGAATTCATTATATTTATTATATATAAAATTCTTCGATTCCTCATCATAGAACTCTATTCCAATTCCATCTACCTCTATTGCACCCAGATAACCCTCCATCCAGGACAAAAATTTACCCTCAATTTTTGTTGATATTTTATTTTTTATCTCATCTGGGCTATATACCTTTTTTGAAAATCTCCACTTGATATATTTGAAAAGAAATAGGTCTGGGTCTAAACCATATAACTTTATTTTCATAATAAAATATGGAAGAGGTAAAATCAAAAAAAGGTATGGAGAAAAAATAAGTGCAAAATATACTAAAGGTATGCTGTATATTATTATTCTGCTTAGCTGTGAAAAGGATAGGTTAAAAAGGTAACTATCAAAACTAAGAGGCTCAGGAAGATCAACAGTAATAGTCATCCTCCACCACCCGACTTTGGAAGTAAATTAATACCTGTACCTCCCGTTACAGCTTTTTTTGATGCATCAACAATCTTTTCACCTATGAGAATTCTTGGTAAATAATTTCTTATGGAAACTGTACCTGTTACCCTAGGTGAAATCGCCATAAATCTTGGAACAAAAGATGCAACAAGAAATATTGCTGTCCAAAAAAGGGGGTCCATAATAAAACCAAGAAATAGTATAACAATTCCCATAAACACTATTTCAAAAGTTTTGTCAATAAAAGATAGCCATATTGATTTTCCTAAATTCTCAGTTTGGGGAAGCATTAAAAATAAAGATGCTAATGGAAGTATAATTATTAGAAAATAAATCCACACAATTCTCATCACTAGAAGAATTGTAAAAATGAGCATTGATGATAACAATCCAAGCAATATGATAAACTCCAATAATCCATTTGTTCCATATGTTGAAAGATTAAAATTTAAGAAATAGTTCCATGGCCAATATTGGAGAGATGAAATACCTTGATATGGTGAAGGATTTCCGTTCCATACAATATTTAATCCAGAATATATAAAAAAATATATTGTTCTTGAAATGTAGAAAAATGCATCAACAATGAATATGGATAAATAGGCAAGTACAATTCCTAAGAAAATCCTTGGAATATAATCCCTAAACCTCTCAATACCAAAGAATGTATGCTTAAAAAGATATGTAAATGCAGCAACTATTAAAAAAATGGAAAAGAATGGGGCAACAATATAATTTAAGAAAATCACGCTAATATTTACTGAAAAATCCATACCAATTTGAGCGTAGGTCTGATAACCAGGTAAAAAATTTCCAGGTATCCATACAGGCTTTAATGATGGTATATCTCCATTTTCAAGAGGGTATGGAAATGAAAAATTGGGATTTAAAAAAGGGAATATGAAGAATTGCCATAATATTCCTATACCAGAAATTAAAAGTAAATTCAATGAAAATAAAAGTTGCGTAAGTACGGCATTAATAATCTGACCTATATCAAACAAATTTTCACCCGTGCGCTATGTATCCGATAATGTTTACTATTATGGATGCACCAAGTATAATTACAGATGCAATTATCATTGTTGGAAGATCATGCTTAAATTTAAGCATCCCCTCTCTGTCATCCTTATGTAAGAAAAGGAAAACTCCCTCCCATATCCACATTATGGAAAGTATTGATATTGCAATAGAATTAACTACAAATGTTAGCCTTGAAAGCATGTTTTTCAGATCCTGTGTTGCATTTGTAAAGTTTTGGTGAATTGTGAATGTCCCCATATTTGCAGTCACTGTATTGGTTGTGCCAAAAAGAATCATTTGACTGATAAAAATCAATATCAATAATCTCATTCTATCACCCATTTATGTAATTATTTTCTAATATATAATTTTTATTTTATAAAAATTATAATTTTTATAAATTTTATAACTATTGCAAAAAATAAGAATTAAATTTTTAAAAAAATGCTGTAAAATTCATATACATCATATATATTGCTACTAAAATAATTTTAATTGCAAAAATCTTTGTCAATGTTCTCTTAGATACCTTGGTTGCAAAGTAGTCCCAATCCAACCACCTAATATACCTCCAGCAATATATAAAGACGTAATTAATAAGTTTAAATCACCATTCAAAGAATATCGAAGTGCTGTAACAAAACCAAATAAACCTACTGAAATTAGAGAGGTCCCTACAGCCTGAATTATATTCAAACCAGCTGAATATATTAATCCTGGAACAATAAGAAAACCACCCCCTATACCGAAATATCCGGATGAAAAACCAACAATAAAACCAATACTTAGATGCTTTGGATAAGATTCTTTTAATGTTGGATTTTCTGACTCGTTTGTATATTTTCTTTTTAGCATATAGATTGCTATTATAATCATTAATATTGCAAATATGAAAAGCAATTTTTTGCAAGGTTTTAAGAGGCCTAGCTCAGCACCAACTAGCACTCCAAATATTCCTGGAATACTAAATATTATTCCCTTTTTAAATACCACATGTTTTTTCTTGCATGAGGAATTATATTCAAAAATGCGTTTATACTAACAGCTAAAGCCGTAGTTCCAATTACAATGTGAGGATGATCATAACCAACAAAATATATTAGTAAAGGAATTGCAAAAATTGATCCACCACCCCCAATTAAACCAAGTGAAAAACCAACTATTAGACCAGAAATAATGAAAAGAACCATCTGCAAATATGTTATTTCAAACATATTCCATCAGAAGGATATAACTATAGAACCCTCTTCAATTTTTTATTTGTTTCCACATTACCCAGAACATAATCTCTGGGGATATATATTCAGATGTTAATCCTTAATTTTTAAGATAACTGAAAATGTCTTTATATTTATCCTTACCTCCTTAACTTTATCTATTTGTTCCTTGATTTGCTTTAAATTTGCCTGCTTCCTATTCAATGCCTGCACCGCTTGATCCAGAAATAGCATTTCAATTTCTTCATTTGTATTTTTTACTCTATTAATTGAAAAATTAAATGCCACCATCTCCTCCTGAATATTACTTTTTCCATTCAATATATTTATTAATATTTTCATAATCTTTTTTCACTCTTTTCTAAGTTAAGGTTTATGGAATAAAAAAATTTCCTTTAATTAATTTAGAAAATAAAAATTATTTTTTCTCTTTAAGAAATTCCATGTTTTAAAATGATAATTTTTAAATACAGAAAAATAATACGGAAATTATGGGGCAGGATTGGGCTTCCATAGGAATAAAAAAAGGGACGAAAGAATTACTAAATAAGGTATCTTCTCATATTATACAGGAACTTGAAAGGGCAGATCTTACATGGGATGAAATAATTATTTATCTTTCTTATGTATTTGAAAAGAAAAGTGAGGGATCATTTGATAGGAATATTAAATTAGAGAATTATTATTCTAAAGATGAAGTAGACAAAATAAGGAAAAAATTAAAGATTGTTTAAAATTTCGAATATAAACCAAGTATTTTCTCCAATATCTATTTCTTGCAATACCTTGCATTTTTTACCTTCTAAATAAAATTCCTTTTCTTCTTTTATTATAGGCCATAAATTATCTGATATTTTCAATGGTATTCCATAAGTAGGAGGTTCTTCAGCCATTTTACAGGGATTTACATCCCTTTCTATCTCTTTATTTTTTGTTTTAAGTTTCACAGCCAGACCCCCCTATTTCCTATGGATGTATTTTTGGTTTTGTTACCTCTGCCTTCATTTTTTTTCCTCTTATATCTATTAATACAATATCTCCTACCTTTACATCTTTTTTAACATAACCTAATCCAATTCCTACTTTTAAAGAGGGAGACATGGTACCACTTGTAATTATCCCTATTTTATTTTCATTCTTATATATATTATATCCATGTCTAGGTATTCCTGGCTCTAGCATTTTAAATCCACGAAATATTTCATGATCCTTATTTTTAATTTCTAACAAAGCCTCTTTACCAATGAAATCATGATCATAATTAATTATCCAGCTTATTGATGCTTCTATTGGAGTCCTATCCATATTAAAATCTGTACCACTCAATAACATACCCTTTTCCATTCTTAACGTGTCTCTAGCCCCTAAACCACAAGGTTTTATTCCAAATTCCTTTCCATAATCTAACAATGATTGCCATATTTCAACAGCATATTCATTTGGGAATATTAATTCAACACCATCTTCTCCTGTATATCCTGTTCTTGAAACAAATATTTTTCCATATGGTATAAAATTATCCCCTCTATTTTCAATGTCCATGAAAGTAATAAAATCAAAGGTAAAACTTTTCATCTTAGAATAATCGTATTTAGTTAACTTTTCCATTAATTTTATAGCCTTTGGTCCCTGAACTGCTATACTACTATATAATAATGATCTATCATAAATCTTTATGTTATATCCTGAAGATTTATCAAGTATCCATTTATATATTTTTTCTGCTGTTGCTGCATTAGGTACTAATAAAAATTTTTCACTATTAACCTTATATACTATAGTATCATCTAACATTATTCCCTTTTCATTTAAGTATGCGGAATATTTTGCCTCCAAATTTTGCATACTTGATACCTTAGTTGGTAATAAGTAATCTAAAAACTTTTCACTATCCTTTCCCTCTATAACAATATCACCCATATGTGAAACATCAAAAATACCAACATTTTTCCTTACATTAAGATGTTCATCTATTATTCCTGTATATTCTAATGGCATTAAAAATCCTGCAAACTCTATCATCTTTGCACCAAGATTTACGTGCTCATCATAAAGGGGTGTCTTTTTTGCCATGTTTATCACCAGATAAGATATTATTTATTATGATATAAATCATTCTTTTCCACTCGAAATACCCCCCACCCTCTCTATAAACATTCTATGAATTCTATTATCATTGGTGAGTTCTGGATGGAAGGTCAATGCAAAAATTTTTCCTTTTTTAACAAAAACGATATCATCACTGTACGTTGCCATGATCTCTACATCATTAGATACATTTTTTATGATAGGGGCCCTTATGAACACGGCAGGGAAAGGTTTATCCAATCCTTTAATTTTTAACATAACCTGAAAAGATGAATATTGTCTTCCATATGCATTTCTTTTAATTTCTATGTCAATAATACCCATTGGTAATACTCTTGGATCTCCAGTTTCCTTTGAGATTACTATAGTACCTGCACAAGTGCCCATAATTCCTAGGTCCCCCTTTAGTGCCCTTTCCCTTATTTTTTCAAACAGACCTGTTGTTTTTAACAGTCTAGAGATTGTTGTACTTTCACCACCTGGGATTATTAAACCATTTATCTTTTCCAAATCAAATAAACTTTTAACATATATTACATTACCCTGCAAACCAAGATCCTCTAATGCCTTTCTTGCCATTTCAGCGTGCTCAGATACATCCCCTTGGATGTTTAGTATTCCTATATTAACCATGTCTTTACGCAATGTACATCATGAATAAAAATATTAAGTAATAATCTATTATTAAAGATATGTATAAAGAAATATTAAAGAATTTAGAAAATACTGTACATATTCAAGAAAAAGTTAGCAAGGAATTGGAAGTAACAAAATATCTTTTAAAATATCCAACAAGGCCTGTATACTTCAAGAATTTAGATGGATTTGAGGCCGTTGGAAATCTATGGGCAGATAGGAAAAATTTTGAAAAAATACTAAAAACAAAGGATATAATTAAAAAATTAGTAGAGGCAATTAATGAGCCAGAGGATTATGACGTGGTAGATGGAAATTTTATTAAAAATAATGATTTTTCATTTTTAGAATTACCTATACCTAGATATTTTGAGGGTGATGCATCCAATTATATTACAAGTGGAATAGTTTTTTCAGAATATGGTAAAAAGAGAAATGTTTCATTCCATCGTTTTATGATTATAGGTGATAAAAAGGCAGTTATAAGGCTAGTACCACGCGATCTTTTTAGAATGTATAATGAGGCGATTGCTGCTGGCGAGGAACTTAAAATTTCACTGGTAATTGGTGCTTTTCCAACATTTCTTCTTTCAGCAGCAACATCTGTTGATTATTGGATAGATGAATCAAAAATTGCATCATCAATACGTAAAAAAACCCTAGGGGAAAGAGAAAAGATGGTAAGGATGGATAATGGAATATTTGTTCCCTTTGAGGCTGAGTATATTTTTAATGGCGTTATAACAAAAGAAAAATATCCAGTTGAAGGACCATTTCTAGATATTACCAGGACATATGATATGCAAGAAAATCAGCCAGTTGCAATATTCGACTCAATGTATACAAACAGGGATCCTGTTTTTCATCTTTTGCTACCTGGAGGCTATGAACATTACAACCTTATGGGAATGCCCAGGGAACCTACCATATTTAATGAAATAAAAAAGGAGGGAATTGATGTAATTGATGTAAGACTTACCTACGGTGGTAATTCCTGGCTACATGGTGTAGTAAAAATTAAAAAATTGAGGGATGACGATGGAAGAAGGGCTATTATTGCATCCTTTAAAGGGCACAAAAGTATGAAGCATGTTGTTGTAGTGGACGATGATATAAATATAGAAAATATGGAAGAGGTTGAATGGGCGATTGCAACAAGATTTCAGGCCGATAGGGATTTGATAATAATTAAAGAGAGAGGAAGTTCTTTGGATCCTAGCAGATACGATAACGATATTACAGCAAAGATGGGTCTTGATGCAACAATTAAGGGTGATAGGAAAAAATTTCAAAGGGTATTTTGAACAAGAAAGTTTTATTATATCCTTATTAAATATAGTAGATTGTGATCATAGATGGATGTAAAGATGAATGTTAGGGATCTCAAGGAGATAACTGATTTGCTACTTACGTTAGTCACAGAGGCAAAATTTGAATTTACAAAGAAGGGACTTAGCGTAAAGTGCGTAGATCCTGCTCATGTGGCTATGATAGTTCTGGATCTGAACAAAGAGGCATTTCTTGAATATGAGCTTGATGAGGAGACAGAGGTAGGGGTAGATCTTGAAAAAATAAAAGATTTTCTTAAAAATACAGGTTCAAGTGATGTTATTGAAATAAAGAAGGATGATTCAAAGCTTCTTCTTACAGTTGGTTATCTTAGTAGAACAATGTCAACAATAGATCCTTCTAGTATAACTGTTCCAAAGGTACCTTCTCTAGGACTACCTGCAAAGGCAGTTGTGCCTACAGACCAATTTGCAGGAGGTATAAAAGTGGCTGAAAATATCTCTGATAACATTACCCTTCACATAACACCTACGGAGTTCAGGCTTTATTCAACTGGAGATGAAGACTCAACTAAGTTAATAATACCAAAGGATCTCCTTAAGGAACTTAAATGTGATTCAGAGGTAAAAAGTCTTTATCCTGTTGATTACCTTCTTAGGTTCATAAAGGCAATAAATTCTGAATATGTAACAGTCAATCTTGGAACAGATTACCCTGTTAAAATTGAATTTACATTCTCTGATGGTAAGGGAAATGGCATATTCCTTCTGGCACCGAGGATAGAAGAATAAAGGTCAAGAAAAGTTAATTAAATATCACATATTTTACGAAGGGAGATGAAGATAAGACAGCCTATTATAGGTGTACTTGGACATGTTGATCACGGTAAAACATCATTGTTAGATGCAATTAGGGGCACATCTATAGCCAAAAAGGAACATGGAGGTATAACACAACATATAGGTGCCACAGAGGTGCCAATAGAAACGATCTATGAAATATGCGGTAGTTTAATTAAAGAGAGAAAATTCAAAATACCTGGGCTCCTTTTTATAGATACCCCAGGCCATGAGGCATTTACAACATTAAGGGCAAGGGGCGGATCTTTATCTGACATTGCAATACTTGTTGTTGATATTAGAGAAAAGGTGATGCAGCAGACGGTTGAAAGCCTTAATATTCTAAAAAAGTTCAAGACACCATTTGTAATAGCAGCTACAAAAATAGATCTTATTGATGGCTGGAGAAATTCACAGAATAAGCCCTTTGTCCAGGCAATAGCGGAACAAAAAGATTTTGTTAAAGAAGAACTGGATAGATCCATATATACAATCTCAGAACAACTTTTTAACCATGGCTTTTCCTCTGAGAGGTACGACAGAATAAGTGATTTTACAAAGAACGTTGCAATAGTTCCAGTTAGTTCAAAATTAAGAATAGGTATAGCAGACCTCCTTCTAGTTCTAATAGGGCTTTCCCAAAGGTATCTTGAGAACCAATTAAAAACCGAAGAGGGACCTGGTGTGGGTACAGTCCTTGAAATAAAGGAAGAAAAGGGTTTAGGTAAGACACTCGATGTCATATTATATGAGGGTACCATAAGGAAAGGTGATACGATAGTAGTTTCTGGTAAAAATAAGCCTGTAATAACTAAAGTAAAAATACTTCTAAAACCAAGGCCTCTAGATGAGATAAGGGATCCAAGAGATCCCTTTATACAGGTGAAGGAGGTAAGTGCTGCGGCCGGAATAAAAATTGCAGCTCCGGATATTGATGATGTAATTCCCGGTGGTATAGTTAAAGTTGCTAATATAGAGAATTTGGAACATATTATAAATGAAATAAGGGATGAATCAAAACTTGCCATTGATCTTTCTGAGGATGGTATAGTAATAAAGGCAGATGCTAAGGGATCACTTGAAGCACTTTATTATGAACTAAGTCTCTTAGGAGTTCCTGTAAAAAAGGCAGGAATAGGTGATGTTACAAAAAGGGATGTGGTAGACGCAGAAACAACTCAAAATGAGCTAAATAGGATAATAATTGCATACAACGTTAAGGCACCACAGGATATAGTATCAGGAACAAGTGTGAAAATTATAGAAGGTAAGGTTCTATATGAACTAATTGATAAATACAAGGAAACGATTGAAAAAGAAAAAGAAAGGATTGAAGAAGAAAAAAGGTCTGAAATAAACTTCCCAGTAAAATTAAAAATACTTGAAAATTATATATTTAGGACCTCTAAACCAGCTATCGTTGGTGTCAGAGTTCTTGCCGGTAAAATTAAACCTGATTTACCTGTTATGAATTCTGAAGGAAAATCTTTGGGTACAATAAAAAGTATTAGGGATAAGGATCAGACTCTTAAAGAGGCAATAATGGGGCAGGAGGTTGCTGTATCTATATCAGAAGCTGTTGTAGGAAGAAATGTTCAACCTGGAGATATAATATATTCAGATCTAAGTGAAAATGACGTGAAAAAATTAAAAAATCTAGAACTTACATATGAAGAGAATGAGACGCTGAATGAAATAATATCAATAAAAAGAAGGGAAAAGCCTTTCTGGGGCATTTAGGAAATTATTTAAGAAGATAATAACCCGCACTTTTTTGTCTTGCAATCCTTTTAACATACCCTTTATTTATCAATTCCTGAAGGGCATTGTTTACAATTCCTTTTCCCATACTTGCAGCCTTCATTATATCATCTGCTGTTTTTAGCTTATCTTCAGATGTCGCACCTAGCTTTTTCATAGCCTCATATACTTTTTTTGCGTTGGGTGTAAGTGTCTCATCAGCCATTTTAATCACCTTTATAAATTTACTAATTTGTGTTATATATATAAAATATTTAAATTTTTTTAAAAATTTGTGATTTTCCGAAATAATTTTAGGATATCACAACTAGGCTACTCTTTCAAAAAGTTTTTATAATTTACAATATTGAAGTTAAAAAAGGGCGATGTTCCTTGGAGAAGCCCGAAGGTGAGAAATATGGTAAAAAATATGTATGATTTCATAGGCGAGATTTGGAAAAGGCCAAGGGAAGGATTTTTAGGAGAATTGCAATGGCAAAGAATGATTGAATGGAGAAAGGGACCGGCCTTGGTAAGAATTGAAAGACCAACAAGGCTTGACAGAGCCAGGGCACTCGGATACAAGGCAAAACAAGGAATAATTATTGTGAGGGCAAGGGTAAGAAGAGGAGGCCTTAATAAGCCTGCAATAAGGGCGGGGAGAAGACCAAAAAGAAGAGGAATTTTAAAGATAACAATGAAAAAAAGCACAAAAAGGATTGCTGAGGAAAGAGTAGCAAGAAAGTATCCGAATATGGAGGTACTTAATTCTTACTATGTGGGTGAAGATGGACTTTACAAATATTATGAAGTTATACTTGTTGATAGGAATCATCCTGCAATTCTTAATGATAAAAATCTTTCCTGGATAGGGAATCAAAAGGGAAGGGTTTTCAGGGGAAAAACATCTGCAGGCCAAAAAGGAAGAGGTCTTAGGAAATCAAGGGGCCTTAAAGGCTAAATGAAAATTCTACAGATCTCGGATCTGGCACCGCCTCATTTGGGAGGTGTGGAAAGGGTAGTTTGGAAATATTCCACACTTCTTGCAAATAGAGGTAATGATGTATCAATACTAACATCCTTAATAAAGGGATCAAAATCTAAAGAGGAAATTGAAAATGTTAGATTTTTCAGGGTTCCTAAATATATGCTACTATTTTCCTCATTATATACCAAAAATTTTGAAATTGTACATACACACTCCTATCTCTCATTTCCAATTCTTGGATTTGAAAAAAAATTAAGAGATACTCCTGTAATTAAGCATATTCATAGTGTTTATGGTGAGCAACTTGAAGAATTTACAGGATGGTCAGTTTCAAAAATTTTTTCAAAAATGGAAAGATATTTAGTTAATGCTGATTGTTCTGCTTATATTGTACCAAGCAATTTTACAAGGTCAAGATTGCTTGATATGGGGGTAAAAAAAGAAATATATGTAGTTCCCCACGGAGTTGAATATAATTATTTTCCACCTAAGGAAATTGCAAGAAAAAGAATTGGAATAAATGAAAATAGCAAAGTGATTGGATTTATTGGTAGGATGTCTATGGGAAAAGGTCCTCAGGATATTGCAAAAATTTGGGCGGATATAAAAAAAGAAATTCCTAATGCCATACTCATTTTCGTAGGCCCAGAACCTGATATATCAACATCAGGTATCAAGGGAAATACAGATTTTGTTAAAAAAATTCTTATTGAAAATAATTCCATTAAAGATGTTATATTTGCAGGAAAGGTTGAGGATGATATCCTACCATATTATATTTCAGCATTTGATGTTTATGTGGCTCCAAGTTTAAACGAAGGTTTTGGTATCTCAATTCTCAATTCCATGGCTGCAGGTGTTCCAGTGGTGGCCTATAAAAATACAGCTATTCCTGAAATTGTAGATGATACGGGCATACTTGTTGAAACTAAAAATCTTGAAAAATTAAAGGAATCAATCATTAATGTTATTGAGGATGAAAATTTAAGAAAAGAGCTTTCCTTAAGATCAAAAGAAAGAGCCTCCTCTTATACCTGGGAAAAAAGTGTCGAAAAATTGCTTGAAATATACTCTCAATATGTATGAGACCTCTTGTATTCCAAAGCTGCCATTGCTAAGCCAAGATGAAGTCTGGATGGTTTTAATGGTCTGCTTTTAAATTCAGGATGGAACTGACTTGCCATATAAAATGGATGATCTTCAAGCTCAAATATTTCCATTTTTCTTCCAGTTTCATCCTTTCCAGTAAATCTCATTCCATGTGACTCAATTTCATTTATATAAGATTCGTTTACCTCATATCTATGCCTATGTCTTTCATAAATTATTCTCTCACCATAAAGTTTATAGGCCTTTGAATCCTCGTTGATCAAAACCTTCTGTGATCCTAATCTCATCGTGCCACCTAGCTCATTCACACCCCTCTGTTCAGGTAATAAATCAATTACAGGATGTTTTGTATCAGGGAAGAATTCAGTACTATTGGCATCTTCATATCCAAGAACATTTCTAGCAAATTCCACAACTGCCATTTGGAATCCAAGACATATACCAAGAAATGGAATTTTATTTTCTCTGGCATACTTTGCAGCCTTTATCTTACCTTCTGTACCTCTAACCCCAAAACCTCCAGGGATCAAAATGCCATGTAAACCCCTTAGATCCTCCCTCCCATTTTCTAGGTTTTCAGAATCAATCCATTTAATGTTTATCCTTACCTTCAAGAATGCGGATGAATGTATAAATGCCTCCTTATGGCTTAAGTATGAGTCCTTTAGATTTACATATTTACCAACTACACCTATTGTCACCTCATCATCAGGATTTTCGAGCCTTTCAACAAATTCCTTCCATTTCACTAAATCTGGTTTTCTTCCGTCAATTTTCAGTTTTTTTGATATATATTCACTCAAATTCTGTTCTTCAAACAACATTGGTACCTCATAGACCGAGGTCTTTGCATCTGGTGCACTGATCACTGCCTCAACAGGTACATCGCAAAAATTTGAAATTTTCTCTTTCGTTTCCTGTGTTAATGGAACTTTGCACCTACCAACTATAATATCAGGTGAAATTCCTATTGCCCTAAGCTCCTTAACACTGTGTTGTGTTGGTTTTGTCTTCTGTTCACCAACCACGTCAAGTATAGGCACTAGGGTAGTGTGAACAAAGAGTCTATTTCCCTCACCCAACTCCCTGCCTATTTGTCTCAAGGCCTCTAGGAAAGGCATTGATTCTATGTCACCCACTGTGCCACCCACCTCCACAAGAACAACATCTGCACCCGAACCCTTTGCCACCCTGTAGATTCTTCTTTTTATCTCATCCGTTATGTGCGGTATAATCTGTACAGTTTTACCAAGATATTCTCCCTTCCTTTCTCTCTCTATAACTGTTTTGTAGACCTTGCCTGTTGTAATATTATTTTCACCATTTAATGGTATATCTAGAAATCTTTCATAATTTCCTAAATCAAGATCCACCTCAGTACCATCATCAAGAACAAAAACTTCACCATGTTGATAGGGATTCATTGTCCCAGCATCGTAATTGATATAAGGATCAATTTTTATAACATTAACTTTCAAGCCCTTTTGTTGCAGTATTTTTGCTATACTTGAAGTAGTAATTCCTTTACCAAGACCTGAAATTACACCACCGGTAACAACTATAAGCTTCATGTAATCATTAATGGGAATCAATAAAATAAATATTTTGAAAATTTAAAAGTAATTTTCTAGAACATTCTTTAGAAGGTCATAAAGACTTGAATTTTCCTTCATTATTTCAAGAATTGAGAATATTGGGAAAAGTTTTAAATATTCACTTTTTTCAAATAATTTAGATCTTCTAATTGTTTCAAACTCCTTCATAATATTGAACATGAAAAACCCTAGAATTAAACCAATGTCCTTAGAATCACCAATCTCATTCCTTATATAATATGAAAAAAGACTTTGGCTTCCTCCACCCTCTTCATTCGAGTTAATGTAACCTACAAGATCATCTGAAAATTGATAGGCAATCCCAAGCGCCATTCCATATTTTTTTGCATCCATAAAATATTCTTTTTTCCCTGATACTAGAGCACCTATTTCTGCCGCTCCCTCGAATAATGAACCACTTTTGAGTGCAATCAATTCTCTATAATTTATATCTGGCCATTTATTTTTATCCTCTGCAAGTATATCAAGGTATTCTCCCATTGAAGCCTTAGACCATGTATCTAGTCCCACCCTAAAGAATTCTTCGCCTTCTCTTCTTGCTATCTCGAGTGATTCAGAAATTAAAATGTGAGGAATGATTACAGCCTTCTCCATTCCATATTTTTTCCATAGGGTAGGCTTTTTTCTTCTTTCCACACTTCTATCAATTATATCATCATGAACAAGACTTGCTGAATGACCCAATTCAGCACTCACAGCCAATCTCAAGGCCTTTTTTTGTTCCCCCTCAAGTGCCTCAGAAATTAATAATAAAACTATCCCTCTCAATCTTTTTCCATCCCCGACGGCATATTCTACCAGTTCATATAATTCCCCATCGTATTTTTTTCTTATATAGTCCATTATAGCCCTATCTATTTCATTCTTTTTTTCATCAAGTTTTTTAATTAAATATTCAAATTGGGGCAATTTATATCACTGTTTAGGGTAATACAAATTAATATTAAACATTTTTCAGCGTATTAAATTTTGAGAAATTTAAAGAAAAATTGGATTAATTTTAAAAGAAATTAAAGGGTCTTTATTTAATCTTATTTATTTGACCTTATTATTGGTGAATCTTGCAATAAAAGGATATCACTAAAAAAAATTAAAAAGATTTTAATGACCAAAAGGTCTAGGATTCATAATGAATATATATATAAATAATTTATAAAACTGATGGGAATTAAGTTTTAAATGATTTTAAAAAATCATTTCTCAGATTCCCCATAAATGTATACTTCGTCAGTATCTATACTATATCCAATCAACTTTGCATATCTGCCCCAGTTTACAAAAACCTGGAATATTTTTTCAGGATCCGTTGTGTAGAAATGTGTCTTTATTAATTCAATAAATTTGTCCTTCTTAATTTTTTTATCCTTGTCCTTCTCGAGTAAATAAAGCAGTGTTTTAAAAGGCTCAATATTTCTTAACTTTTGTTCAAGAAGAATCTTCCTTTCCTTTATTCCAGAGTTAACAAACTTTTTTCCAAAATCTGTTAGTTGTATATTACCCTCAACGACCTTCACTAGATCAAGTCTTTCTGCATCATCCACTATATTAAAAAATTCGGATTTCTCAATTCCAAGATCATCGTCAATTTGAGCAAGATCTTCTGGTCCTTTAAGATCACTTACCCTTTCCACGAGACCTACTATTTTACTTACCGATATTGTTTCAAGCAAATCCATCTATGATCAATGGTTTATTGTTTCGTCAATATAAAATTTTTGCTAAAAAGAGTTTAAATAATTACATTATTTATTTTGAAATATGATGCCGTGGAGAGGAAGAAGAAGGGGCAGGAGATGGATAAGTATTAGCCCCACATCAATATCGTTCGGGCCATTGGGTAGGCCACCATCGGGAAAGGTATTTATATTCCTTTCAGAACTTGAAGCCTTGAGGCTTGTAGATCTTGAAAATCTTACGCAGGAAGAGGCGGCCCAAAGGATGGGGATATCAAGAAAGACGCTTTGGACAGATTTACAGAGGGGAAGGGCAAAAATTGTTAATGCAATTATAAATGGTTATATTATAGAGATAATAATGGATCAGCCTAAGGAAGAATAGAACATAATACATTAAAAAATTTGTTGAATTTTCTTATTTAATTATTTCTTTTTAAAAATTAAATCATATGATAAATTCTGATTTTTTTGCATTATATCAAAAGAATTTTAACCAATCTCTGGTAATGTAATAAATTTCTCCTTAGTCTCCTTCTTCTTAATTGTTGTAAGTACAAAACCTAATATGGAAAAAATGAATAATACAATCATTGTTCTATCGAAGGCCCATGAAATCAGAAGAGGGGAACTAACTAGAACCTGTATAGGGGCTATGGATTCTAAAAGGAATGTAGATGTACTTACCCCAAGTATTAATCCCATACTTCTCATCATGTTTAAAAACCCACCTACCATGCTAAGTTTACCAGCAGGGGCCATACCCATTATGGAGCTGTTGTTTGGTGCGGTAAATATACCCATTCCAAAGCCCATCATTGCAAAATAAATGAAAATTGTGAGTAGATTTGAAGATGAGTTTAAGGTACTTATTAAAAATGAAGAAATTGTTATGAGGGAAAATCCTAATAAGGTCAATTTATAAGCACCTACCCTTGAAGAAATAAAGCCGCTAATTGGTGTTCCTATACCCATAAATCCAGGAATTATTACCAAGACTGTTCCAGAAAGTGAAGGTGAATAATGAAGACCATATTCCATATAATAGGGTGCTATAAACATTGTTCCCCCGATTATTAAATAGGATAGCATACCAGAAAAATTCCCCGACAGATAGGGTATGTCCTTCAATAGGGTAATGTCAATAATAGGGTTTTCAAACCTTAACGAATGTATAATAAACAAAATTAAAAATATTATAGATAAGGAATATAAAATAATCTCATTGATAAAGGGATATCCAGGATTTGTACTCATTGAAAAATTAATTAGAAAAATTCCAAGGAATGATGTAAATAAAGATGCACCAACATAATCTATCCTCTTTTTTTCACCCTCCGATATTGATTCAGGTATTATTAAAAGGGCGAAAATAGTTCCCAAAATTCCTATGGGTACATTTATGTAAAAAGCAAGGTTCCATGAAAAATACTGCACAATGAATCCACCAAATGTAGGGCCAAGGGCCATTCCAGTTGCCTGAACTGCACCCTGGATACCAATGGCCTTACTTCTCTCACCGCTAGGGAAATTTGCTGAAATTATTGCAATACTATTACTCTGCAGGAATGTTGCGCCTATGGCCTGAATAATTCTCCAGAATATTATCCATTCAAGAGAAAATCCAATACCCACCATTGCTGAGCCAATTATAAATATTAAAAAGCCAACATTATAGAACATCTTTCTTCCAAAAATATCTGAAATTCTTCCTAGGACAGGTAGAAGAGATGTAAGTGTAAGTTGATATCCCAGCGTTGCCCATTCAACATATGAGAGTTGTTGCCTATAAATTTTACTCCACACAGGATTGATCATGTTCATTAAATTTAGGTCTAGTGCAGACATAAATGCACCCAAAAGAACCACTAACAAAATATACCATCGATAGTTCCTCTTTTTTTGGAAATATTCAAGAGGGTATTTTTTTTCATTTAATAGATTCATGAATCTATATCTATTATACAGGAAAAAATTTAAAGATTTTGATAATAAAATCAATCTTTTAAATTAATAATATAATATTTTATCTAATAAAATTAATCGATGGTTTTATATCAAATTATTTAATTTAAGAACCAATGGCCCAATCGCTGATTCTGTATTTATTACTTGCAATATTAATATTAATTTTAATAATGCCAGTTGTTTCAAGTAAAATTGAGAAAAACCTTGAGATATTTTTCTTGGTAATGGGGGTAATTGCCTCAATCATTTCTGGATCTCTCAATTATAACCTTTTTTTGGAGGCATTGGAATCTCCTGTTTTTATTCATGGGCTACCAATTGGTATATTTCAGGTAGTGTTAATCGCAGGATTAATATTCACTAAATATATGGGAAATTTGGAAAGCGCTATTAAAAAAATAGAAGGGAAAATTGGAATTCCTCTTTTATTTTCATTGTTTATATTTTTATTGAGTATTGGAAGCAGTGTAATATCGGCAATAGTTTCCTCTGTAATTATATCCGAGATATCAAGGGTTTTTCCCGTTGAAAGAAAAATAAAAAATACAAGTCTTGTTTTGGCAGCATTTTCAATTGGTTTAGGTGCAAGCCTTACACCATTGGGAGAGCCATTATCAACAATTCTCGTCTTAAAGCTATCAGGACCTCCTTATCATGCGGATTTCTTTTTTCCAATGAGGCTACTTTTTGTGTATATATTCCCACTTATAATTCTACTCTCCTTTATTTCATATTACATTATGAAGAAGGAGAAAATATTAAGTAATGAAGGAAACGATTTCAAAAGGCCAACATATATGGAATCCATTTTAAGGGCAGTAAAGATATACATTTTTGTATTTTCCTTAACATTACTGGGCTCGTCATTTACATTAATTGTTGAAAATTATATAATAGGAATATCTCCTCAATTGATGTATTTTTTTGGACTTACTTCAGCATTTCTCGACAATGCCACATTAACTGCGGCAATAATCACACCAAGCATGAGTTTATTGCAAATAAAATCATTTCTAATATCCCTTTTAATATCCGGGGGTCTTCTTATACCTGGAAATGTACCTAACATTGTAATAGCCTATACTCATAAAATATCATTTAAGGAATGGGCAAAAATAGCTATTCCAATTGGAATACCTATCTTTATAATAATGTTCATTATAATAAATATATAAAAAATAATAAATATATAAAAAAGGGAAAAATTTATTCTTCTACGTCAGCTGCCTCTTCAGGATCAACATCAAGTCTTGATACCATTGCCCAGTAGTAGAATATTATTGCAACTATTATGATAACCAAGAAATCATAAGGGAATGATAGGATTCCAAGTCCACTATAGGTCTTATCACCGATATAACTAATCACCACCATTATAATTATGTAAACGATGTACCATAAGCCGTTCTTCCAGTCTGCCCTTGCCTCGCCCTTCCTTACATAATAGTAGAACATTGGTATGAGTATGAAAAGTGCTATAACACCATAGAGAGTATACGGGAAACCAGACCAATAGAATATTAAGCTACTTGATATCATTGCTATTGGTCCAATCACCCAAAGATATAGTGGTGCCTTTATTTTCTTTCTCGCTAACACGCCCGCTACTGCTGCAGGTCCTGTTGCAAATAGTATATTTGATCCTGCAATGAGTACATCAACAGACTGGCTATAAAGTGGTATAAGGAAAAGAAATGCTATCCCTATCACAGTTGATACTACAAGTCCCCAGACAGGTGTGCCAGTTTTTTTATCGACCTTCATAAGTGCCTTTGGCATATACTTTGTTTTTGCAGCTGCATAAAACAGTCTTGGAACACCACCGAGTTCAACGATGCTCACACCATTAGGTGAAATAACTCCATCCAGCAAGAAGAGATAGTAGAGCCATATAAGGCCAAATCCAAGGGCCATTGCCGCAAAAGGACCACTCAGATTTCCAATACCTTCCCAGTTCCCAGGATAAAGGTTAATTCCCTGCTTTTGCGCTATAGGTGCTAGTTTATCCCAGTTTATTGCACCTATCAGTGCTATTGTCATGAAAACATATATTACGATGACTATTGCCCATGCGACAATCTCTGTTCTATTCAATGCCTTTATATCCTTTGCCTCTCCAGCGTATATTGCTGTTCTTCTGAATCCAATATATGCAAAGATGCTCATACCTGCAGCCGCGAATATTCCAGGAATCCCCTTTGGTAGGTATGCAATCTTTGGATCAGTAAAGTTTGTAGGTGACCAGAAGAAAGATATCATGATTAGACCGAACATCACCACTAATAACAACTTAATCAATGTTAATGCAAAGTTTGTCCCTGATACCCATTTTATTCCGAAGTATATTATTAATGCTATGATAATTACTATTATAACCTCAGTAAGATATCCTATGGCTGTTGGTGCAGCGCTTGATGTAAGGAATACTGGCCAGAAAAGGTTTAGATATCTCACAGTTGCCTGTGCCTCTATTGGAACTATTATTAGAGAATAATAGAATATTGAGTTCACGGATGCGAGGAATGATGTAAAACCTCCATGGGAATAATAAGGATACCTTGACATACCTCCAGTCACAGGATACATCTCTATGAGCTTACTGTAAACCAATATCACTGGAAGAACGAGGAATCCAGCTATCAGCCAAGAAATCCATATATAGGGTCCTGCATAGGCGCTTGTGACAAATGGTAAAAGGAGGATCCCTGAACCTATCATGGCTCCCACGTTGAGCATTACGTTGCCCCAGAAACCCACTTCTTTTTTATAGTGCTTACTATCCTGGTATTGTGTTTTCTCCTCCATGGGATCACCAGAATAAAGTTATGAATATTTGGATATTTAAACCTATTGATATGTTAATGCACATCTTATATTTTCTTTTAAAATTTTTTATTCAAATATTCCATTATTCCCTCAAACACATTTTTTCCATAGTTTTTTCCACCATTTATTGTAAATTCTGGGTGCTGATATCTGAAAAAGGCCCTTTCTGGATGGGGCATCAGCCCAAAAACATTTCCAATTTCATTACAAATGCCGGCTATGTTGTAAATAGATCCATTTGGGTTCCATGGATAACCCGAGTAATTACCACTGCTGTCAGCATACCTCATAACAATCTGTTTTTTATGGATCATATCTTGAAGATATTCCTCCTCCCTGTCTAGGGGAAGCATAAATCTTCCTTCAGCATGTGCAATGGGCAAAGAAATTAAATCCCCTTTTTTATATTTTATAAATTTACAGTTGTTTTCCTCAATTTTGACATATACCCATCTACATTCAAACCTGTTGGATATGTTGGGTGCAAGAACAGCCTGGGGTTTTTCACTCATTACACCACCTATTCCTGGCAAAAGACCGAGTTCAACTAGAACCTGAAATCCATTGCAAACCCCCAAAACCACCTTTTCATCCTCAATAAATTTTACAATCTCCCTCAGCAAAGGACCTTTAATCATTGAGGCAAATATTGCACCAGCCCTTACATAGTCTCCGCCGGAAAAGCCTCCAGGGAAAAAAAGCATGTGATAATCATGTATATTCTTTTTACCATTTATCAAATCCCTTATATGTACGTATTCAGAATTTGCACCCACGTTTTTCATTGAATTTAATGATTCCTCTTCACAGTTTGTACCCTCCATCCTCAAAACAGCTACCCTTATACCGCCGTTATTCAATACTACCACCCCATAAATCTCTTATGTATTCAACATCTTTCTTTATAATATTTCTCCTTCCATCCCTTATTCTTAAAATTCCATTATCATTCAGATATCCAATTTTATGTATCTTTATGCCATTCATTAAATTCAAAAATTCATTTTCATAATCCCTATCTATCTCCACTACCCATCTAGTGTTTGATTCAGAGAATAATTTAAAATCAGACCTCATAAATTCAATTGAAGAAATATCCGCATCTATTCCAATACCTGTACCCATAGACATCTCTGCAAGGGTCACAGCCAATCCCCCCTCAGATATATCGTGACAAGATTTTATGTACCTTTTTCCCATAGCCTTCAAGATCATTGATGAAATTTCCCTGAGTTCCACAAGGTTTACCTTTGGTACAATGTGACTCTCTATTCCAAGGATATCATAATAAATGGATCCACCCATCTCCCTCCTAGTCTCATTAATCAAATAAACTGGGTTTCCAAATCCCTTAAATGACGTAGTTATCACCCTTCTAATGTCCTTAACAATACCCACAGCCATTAGCGTGGGTGTAGGTGGTATGGAAACCCCATTATTTTCATTGTAAAGGCTTACATTACCTGAAACATAGGGAATACCCAGTGCCCTGGCAGCCTCACCAAGACCCCTTGCCACCTCATAGAGCTGGCCCATTACCTCAGGGTTTTCAGGATTTCCCATGTTAAGATTATCAGCCATTGAATGGGGTATTGCATTTGAAGAAACGAGGTTTCTTACAGCCTCATCAAATATTGACATTGCACCCCAATATGGATCAAGGGATGTTAACATTGGATTTGATGTGGATGTTATTGCCAGACCCCTATATTTATTTTCTAGGGGTTTTATAACACTTGCATCACTATGTGTTCCCATGCCAATTTTCCCATTAAGTGGTTTAATTATGGTGTTGCCCTTCACCTCATGGTCATACTGACTAAATACACTGTACTTTGATTTTACATTTAAATGAGAAATTATCTTGTCAAAAATCTCATTATAGGATGGCTCAGGGGGTATGGTGTCTAAGATCACCTGGGATGGGTATTTTATCCTGTAAGGTCTACAATACACAGGACCTGATGTGATAAAACTAAGATCTAGATCCATTACTTTAATGCCATTGTAATATAGTTTTAGCACCTTTTCTTTTATGGTTCTTCCAATTACAGATGCCTCCAGACCCCAGTGATTAAATATATCCATGAGTTTTTGTAGATTTTCATCAGAAACAGCTATCATCATCCTTTCCTGTGATTCGCTTATCCATATTTCCCATGGTGCCATATTACTTTCCTTTAGTGGTACCTTTTCAAGAAATACCTCAGCTCCCACACCTCCTGCTAAACACATTTCCCCAACTACACTTGATAGTCCACCACCTCCAAGATCTTTCATACCATCTACTATTTTTTCATCCACGGCCTCAAGAACAGCATGTATCAATGGTTCTTTTATTATGGGATTTCCAAGCTGTACAGCAGTTCTTTCTACATTTTCCTCCCTATCAAAAACCTTACTTGCAAAAGTTACGCCGTGTATACCATCCCTACCTGTTTTTCCACCTACAAGTACAAGGTTCTCATTCACTTTATTTACCCTACTATGTATAACATCATCCTTTTTGCATATTCCAATACAACCAACATTAACAAGAATATTGTTAAGAAAGAAATTATTGAAGTATGTAATTCCGGATATGGTAGGTATACCAACCCTGTTTCCATAATCCCTTATTCCAGCAACAACACCATTGAACAAAAATTTTGGATGTTTTGTACCCTTTTGTAGATTTTCATAGGGATAATCAAGTCTTCCAAAAAATATAGAATCTACAAGTGCAATTGGTTTTGCCCCCATACAAAGAACATCTCTTATTATACCCCCAACTCCAGTAGCTGCACCACCATAGGGCTCAACAAAACTCGGATGATTATGACTTTCCATCTTAAAGACATAAACATGATCATCATCAAATTCCACAACACCAGCATCCTCGCCTACAAGATATACCTGAGGTGCATCTATGCCTACTATGTATTTCTTTAGAACATATTTAGAGCTTTTATAACAGCAATGTTCGCTCCAAGCCTGGCCAATTGCCTGTAGTTCAACATCCGTAGGATCTCTTCCAAGATCTCTAAAATAGGACCTTATCCTTAGCATTTCCTCCCTATTAAGTGCAAGGCCCATGGATTTGCTAATTTCCATAAGCTGCGATTCATCCATATCCCTTACTCTTATCCTGTAAACAGGATACCTTTCATCCATTCTTTCAATCATACTCTCTCCATCTCTATTCTGTAGTCGTGGATAACAGGGTTCACAAGCAATCTATCACACATTTCCTCAGCTTCTTTCTTTGCATCTTCTGTATCCTCTATCAAAATCTCATATACTTTTAGCACCTTTACAGAATTTACATTACCAAAATTCAATAGTTTAAGACTATTCTTCACGGCAAGTCCTTCAGGATCCTCTACACCTTCCTTGTACCCTATGGTAATCTTTAATTTTATCATACATTTGGAAAATAGGATAAAGTTATTTAAACCATTTTATATCTTAAGAGGTGTGGAAATAAATCTCTACAATGAATTCTATTCACTCGTGAAGCAGATACCTAAAGGCAGGGTAACAACCTATGGTGATCTTGCCTTGGCGCTAGGTGATATAGTGGCAAGCAGGGCCGTAGGAAAGATGCTTTCAGAAAATCCCAAACCCATGGAAATACCTTGCCATAGGGTAGTAATGTCAGATGGGAGTTTAGGCGGTTTTACCCATCCTGAGAGTATAATTAAAAAAATTGAGATTTTAAGGAATGAAGGGGTAGAAATAATAAATGGAAAAATAAAAGATTTTGCAAAAATAAGGTTCAACGATTTCAAATCAAACTATCCACTAAAGAAACTTTGGGAAGAGGAAGAAAATATTAAAAAGAAAATTTCTTTGAACGATAGAGATTTTGATAAAATTGTTGCTATTGATGTATCCTACGAAGGTAGGAATGCCTTCATATCCTCAATTGTGGTTGATAGAAATTTTTCACTTCTTAAAAAATATGTGAAGATTACAAATGTTGATTTTCCATATATACCCACATATCTTTCCTACAGGGAAGGTAGGGCAATAATAAGAACAATAGATGAAGAAGCACTTTATGTCCTTGATGGCCAGGGAATACTTCATCCCAGAGGTATCGGTCTTGCCACCTATGTGGGAATATTGAAAAATGTACCATCGTTGGGTATTGCTAAGTCAAGGCTGGTAGGCGAAATAATTGAAGGGAGGATATACCTTAATGGTTTACAGGTAGGATGGAAAATTGGGAAATACCATATTTCCCCAGGGAACCTAATTTCCTTGGAAAAATCCATAGAATTGGGTAAAGATATTATAAAATCTGGTATACTAAATATGGCACATAACCTGGCTACAAGATCAAGGAATCAGTACAGCAGCAGCAATAACGGTGGTCCATTCCCCTGATCTTTCAACTGTTGCGCTAGAGGCTATATTCTGTGTAAGAAGAATTCTATCATCAAGTTTCCAGTTTTGAGAATTTTCATCCCAAATAAGGTGGTGATCAATTCCCATTGTAGAGGCAAGCATTTCAGCGGCAAGATCCTCTGCAAATTCCCCAGCCACCTTATCTGTTTCTCCAAATGAATGATGTTCACTTAGATAACCATATAGGTTCCTGTCCTTGGGGATGGCTAGACCCACCGCCGCAGAGATTAGCCTGTTATATTCATCACTTGAATTCTTTGCTAGAACAACAAATAGAATCTGACCAGGTTTCAGATATTTCAGTCCCTCCTCCTTTGTAACTATTTCTGCATTTGGTGGAAATATTGAACTTACCTCTACAAGATTAAACTGTGCTATCCCTGCATCCCTCAATGCCTGCTCGAAGGATCCTAGCCTACTCTTGTGTCTTCCTACCCCCTTTGTAAAAAAAACCTTACTTGGAATAATTGTGAACATTTCAATAATTCACTACCTTCAATGGATCGCTTTTTTCATTCTCTTCCTGAACCTCAGTTCCTCTTTCAATAATCATTTGTGAAGTCTTTTTTGGACTCAGTGCTCTTTCAAGGAATTCAAGTGCAAGGTATGCCTGCTTTGGATCCCCACAGGTATATATGTCAAGTGTAATAAGCTCGTGTTCAGGCCAGGTATGAAATGAAAGATGTGATTCGGCTATCAAAACAATACCGCTACATCCCTTTGGTTTAAATTGATAATAGTCTGAAGAAATTTTTGTCAAACCGGCATACCTAACGGTTTCTTCAAAAATAGGTTTAATCTGCTCTACATATGTTATCTTATCCTTATCGACGCCGTAAAAGTCCGCGATTATATGAATCCCAACGGCCATCTTCAACAACCTCCATGTTATTTTCACCTCCAGGTTTATACGGGATTGGTTGATTAAAACATCATATTTGAACTTTACTCCCATTTTATCCAAAAATTTTTTTGGTAAGTTACATTTGCACGTACAATGCATTTATTAAACATAATCGAGGAATTGAAAAAAGAGATTGGAGTAATGGTAGAAAAAAGAATAAAGGAATTTGAATCTATGAAGGAGAAGGATGATCTTACCTGGTATCATGAGCTGTGCTTTTGTATACTCACAGCCAATACATCAGCAGAGATGGGAATAAAAGTTCAAAATTCAATTAGTGCGGAAGAGTTTGCAAATTTAGATGAAGAAAGTTTATCACGCCGTCTTAAGGAATCTGGATATAGATTTTACAAGACCAGGGCTGCATACATTGTAAAAAATAGAAATTATTCAAGAAACATAAAAAAAATAATTTTAAGCTTGGAAAAAGAGGAAAGGAGGGAATTTTTAGTAAAAAACATAGTTGGAATTGGATATAAGGAGGCATCACATTTTCTTAGAAATGTTGGTTACAAGGATTATGCTATAATAGATAAACATATTTTTAATTTAATGAAAGAAAATGGTCTTACAAATGAAAAAAAAGTAACAGAAAAAAATTATACTGAACTTGAAAAGATTTTGTATGGTATTGCGGAAAAAGCGGGACTAGATCTTGCAAGACTTGACCTTTACCTCTGGTATATAAAGACAAAAAAAGTTCTTAAATGAAATTTTTTAATTTAATTAAATCCTTATTACTATTTAGATTTACAGAGATTTTTAGGTCATCGAAAAAATAGAGTATATCAAAGGTTGTGTTTGAAACTATATTTATCCCTGTATAAACTATATTATTTTCATTGAGGACCACACCGGCCATACTTTTTCCAGTAAAATTTTTTAACATTTTTATTATGTGATTCTCCTCTAGGAATGGAAGATCGGATGGAACTGTTAGTATTGGAGAATCAAGAATATTTAATATGTATGATATATCATAGGAATAATCTATTCCTGGAGTGATTATACAGTTAAATTTTGACAAAGCATACTTCATTGTTAATGGTGCATTTTTTGAAATTGCTACTAGACAAATTAAACCTGCTCCTTTGACTGCATCACAGGCTATGTCTAACAACCTTTTTCCCTTAAACATAATCATCTGTTTTTCAGTTCCCATCCTTGTGCTTTTTCCACCTGCCATTACAATACCAAGCATAACACCACCATTGTAATTGACCTTGCAATCTCATTCATAGCACCTATACAATCTCCATTTACCATACCAAAATTCTTTTTAGATATATATGAAATTAATATAGAAACAGGAAAACCAAGGAAAGAAATAAAATAGTAAAATTGAAATGCAAAAATTAAAGGTAAGGTCAAAATAATTCCTAGAGGAATAAACCACCATTTAAAATTCCTTTGGAAAAGGGATCCAAGACCTTCACCCCTAGGTGAATTCATTAAACCACCCATTATAGAAAATTTTGCAGATAATTCTGAAATTATGAAAAACCCAAATATATTGAAAAGAGAAGTTCGAAGGGAGTAAAGTGAAAATATTTCAATTAATATTATTATGACTACAGAAAATGTTCCTGCTATACCTGTGTTAACATCCTTCATTGCTTTTATTTTCTTCTCGGTTGATCCCTTTGTCATTAGGCCATCGGAAAAATCCGCTAGACCATCAATATGTATGAGTCCATTTATTACATATATGGTTATTATTCCAAATAGGGCCCTTATTAGTGAGGGTAAAAAAATAAAAATATAGAATATTGACCCAGCAGGTACTGATATTATAAGAGCAATTAATGGCAAAAGGAATGTTTCTCTTGATGCCTTTTCAAGTGAGCCTTGTGCTGGAATTTTCGTAAAGAATGAAATCAATGAGAGCATTGGTCTTGTATTCATCAAAAAATTAAAATACAGTTTATCTATTTCAAATTTGCTTTAATTATGTTCATACTTGTAATATCAAATACCTTTGTATCGTCGATACCTGGAATTACTGTGGCAGGTGAAAATCCAGAATTAATTAAATATACTCCAGTTGCAGACGCAGAGTTTTTATTTTATTCTCGTCCTTTATCCATTGATGCAATCCCTGTAACGCCTGAAGGACATCCTACACCTGGAGTAATCACTAAGGCATCAAAAATTTTATCAAATTTTCCATTGATTGTAGTAAGATCTGGTACTTTATTAGCACCGAAAATCCCATTTGTAAACATTACTGAGACACCAGGTAACAACATTGCTGAAAAAACAGCACTCCCAGCACTAGAAAAAGTACTTGAAGCATCAGAAATTTTTGGTCAGGAATTATCAAATTTGATTGGTGAGGTTTTTATTGGAGAGAGCGTTCCAGGAGGTACAACCACAGCACAGGCAGTTTTAACCTCCCTTGGATATGATTCAAATGTATCATCAGCATCAAAGGAAAATCCACTTAAGTTAAAAAAAGAGATAGTGAGAAAGGCCCTAGAAAGAGTTGGAAAAAATATACCTTATGACTGGTATGAAGCTCTAAAAGAATTTGGTGATCCAATGATGGCATTCATTATGGGTTTTTCACATGGATATAAAGGTAAAATTTATCTGGCTGGCGGTACACAGATGCTTGCGGTTGCAGCACTTCTCAAAGAAACTGGGGTTAAACCTGAAAAAATACTTACAACAAAATATGTATTGAATGATAAAACTGCCACCTTTGAAAAAACTGCGAAAGAAATAGGTATTAACTTTTATGCAGCAAACCTCAATTTTTCAAGATCTAAATATCAGGGGCTCAGGGATTATGAAAGGGGCGTAGTTAAGGAGGGAGTTGGTGCTGGTGGATCTGTATTTATTTCCGAAAGTAAAGGAATAGGTGCTGATTTGATTGTAAAAAAGGTAGAGGAGATCTATGGGAGTCTTATTGGAAAAAAATGAGGATTTTATAGTGGGCTCCTTTGATAAAAGTTTTATCACAATATCATCATCATTCTATAGGGGTGGCTATGGAAGAAGAAATGGTTTTTTTATATTGAGAGTGAGCAAAAATTTTAATAAAAATCCATACGTTATAGCAAGTAACTTTGAAAAATCTAATAATTTAAAAAATTTTGTAGGATTTTTGACTGCAGTGAACTTGAAAGATAATTTATTTTATATAGATGATAAAAAATTTTTTGTCTTAATAACTTTAGGATTAGGACATATTTGTATACCGGCTAGAAGTTGTAAAAAGTCAATGACAATAAACATAGTTATACTTTTAAAGGATAATGTAAATTTTGCCTGTGCAATGGATTTATTGAATGTTGCAATATCTACAAAGGTATATTCATTAATGGAAACTGGAAACGGTGTTGGGACTCCCTCAGATTCATTTATGATTTCATTCAATGAAAAAAAGGAAAAACAGTTTTGTGGTTTTGCCACTTTAAATGGAAGGGAGCTTTCTAAAAGAATTTTGAAATTAATGAATATGGCCATAAAACAATGGAATAAATAATTAATCATTTAAAATGGAATCAATATCTAAATACCTTTCAAAGAAATCTGCCAGCTTATTAATTTCATTTTCAAGGCTGTAATAAAAATTGATTTTATCTATACCCTTTTCTTTTGCTATAGAGTTTAGGAATTTTGTTAGGAAATTAGTATTATAAAAAAGATCATGGAAGTATGTTCCAAATGCATTCTTTTCATAGCTCCCATCAAACCTCTCCACATCCCTTCCATTCTCATTATATATTAAGGCGAAGGGTTTTTTGGAAATGGTTCTGCCAAGATGTATCTCATAACCAGTGATCCCTTGACCATAAAATTCTTGATGCAAAATTTTACCTTTTAGCAAAGAAACAATCTTTCTTTTGTCAAAAATTGTTTTTGAATCTAAGATCCCTAGTCCCTCTATCCTCCCCCTTTTTGTTTCATAATAGTCAATTATATATTTTCCAAGCATTTGGTATCCCCCACATATTCCAACAATCTTTGTACCATCTTTATACAATTCCTTTATTTTTTCTTCAAAACCCTCTCTTTTAAGATATATAAGATCATAAGCTGTTAATTTACTTCCAGGGATTATTATTACATCAGCACCATCCAATTCCTCCGGATAAGATGCAAAATTGACACCAACCTCCCTTATTTTGAAAAATATTTGGAAATCTGTTGAATTTGCAATGTGAGGCAATTTTATTATTGAAATTTTAATTTTACCACCCTTCCCATTCCAGGACCATAGCGAGTCCTCTTGGGGTAAACAGTTTTCATAATATGGTACTGTGCCGTAATGTTTTAAATTGTATTTTTCCTTTAAAAATTTTAATCCATCATTTAAAAGTTCAATATCCCCCCTGAATTTATTGAATATATATCCTGAAAAGAAATTTTTGTCTATAAGTTCTGCAGTACCAACAATGCTTGCAAATGCCCCTCCCCTATCTATATCAGAAACAAGTATATTTTTTGAGCTAATCTCTCTTGCAAGTCTTACATTTGCAATATCATTTTTAATGTTTATTTCAGCTGGAGATCCTGCCCCCTCAATTATGATAAGGTCACTTTTTTTGCTTAAATACTCAAAATCATTTAAAATTATTTTGAATAAAATATCCTTGTCTGAGTTCATATAATTCTTCGCATCAAAGGTACCATAGTATTTTCCATTGACTATTACCTGAGTTCTGTTCTTTTCCGACTTCAATAAAACAGGGTTCATCCTAACATCTGGAACCTTTCCACAGGCTTTGGCCTGTAAAACCTGAGCATATGCCATTTCCCCCCCTATCCCAACGCCTGCATTTAATGACATATTTTGAGCCTTGAATGGCGAAACATTCAAACCCCTTCTGGTTAGAATTCTACAAAGGGCAGTAACAATAGTGGTTTTACCTGCACCCGAAGATGTACCCATTATAAATATAGGTCTATATTTCATAGTTTAAACCCTCTAAAATCTTCAAATCAAAATTTTTTAATTCCTCTAACAATAAATCATTCTCATACCTTTTTTTAATTGAAAAACGTATTGCATTTGGTAATTTAAAGGATGAACAATCTCTAACCAGAATTCCTTTCTTTTTTAGAATCTCCCTAAGTCCAGGAAATCCAGCATCTGCAAGGAAAAAGTTAGCATGTGTTTTTAAACCGGTCAATTTTTCAATTCTTTCTCTTTCTTTCCAAATTTTTTCTATTGAAATTTTTAAGAAATAATCATTTTTAATAGCGAAATCAATGAATTTACACCCAAGCACACCTAAGGACCAAGGCATCCTAAAATCCCTCATTCTTTTTATTATTTTTTTATCTCCAAAAGCATAACCTGCCCTTATCCCTGGTAATCCAAAGGATTTAGTAAAACTTCTAAGAACAATTGCATTGTCTGGGTAATAGGTTGTTTTCCATTTAGAAAAGTCGATAAATGCCTCGTCCAAAACTACAATTGAATTATTTCTCTCAGCAATCTGAAAAAGTTCCTCAATATTCCTATAATATTTCCCAGTAGGGTTATTGGGATTTGCAAAAAATACAATACCATTCTCTATTTTAAAGCTTGTTAAATCGGGATCTATATCCTTTATGAAATTTTTTTTCATTCCAAATAGATCAGCCATTCTCTCATATTCACCATATGTATGTAACATAAACATCGCCCTTTTTTTCTTTAAAGCATATGAAACCATATAAAGAAGTTCAGTAATACCTGCACCTATTACCACCTCCTCATCTATCTTATATCTTTCTTTTAACTTTTCCTCAAGTGATTCACAGTATGGATAAACAGTTAAATCTGAATTCAAAAGTCTTTTTAGAAATGGAGGTCTGTAGGGATTTACAGAATATGAGAAATCTATTAAACCTATTTCATTCTCCCTAGCTCCACCATGGTAAACCATATTCCACCATCACCACCGTTACAATTACAAGCCAAATAACGCTTGTATATAATATATATTTAATTGTTTTAGATACATCCTTTAAAGTACAATCTCTTCCCCCTTCTATTCTGTAGTAACCTATTTTTTCCAATGTAACATCCAATATTGCAGAAATTGATGCTATTGTATACATTCCATTAATTTTTAATTTTGCATATTTTTTCAAATTTTTAAATACCCTTCTTGGTGAGAAGATCGATAAAATTAGACCAGTTAATCTTGCAGGGATGAAATTCAATATATCGTCCATCCTTGCGGAAAACTTTCCAAAGTATTCATATCTTTCATTCCTATAGCCTATCATTGCATCCAGCGTATTTACAATTCTGAAGAAAAACGCACCCGGTACACCAAAAATTAGAAAGTAGAATAATGGTGAAACTATTGAATCCACTATGTTTTCAGCACCGCTTTCAATAGCTGCAGAATATAGATGACTTTTATCTAAATTTTTTACCTCCCTGCTTACAATCTTGGAGACATTTATTCTTAATTCATTAATATCCTCTTTTTCACAATTTTTCACATGTCTCACCAGTGAACCTATTGAAAATGATGCCTTCAAGAAAAAGGCTTGAAATAAAATATAAATAATCACCTCATTCCTTATTATTTTTAATATTATAATCATGGGAACTAGAAATATTATAGATAAAAAAATGAAGAGTAAAACACCTTCAAAAAATTCAATATATTTAGATCTCCTTTTCCTTTTTTTATCAAAGAAGTCTATTACTTTTCCTATCCAAACAACAGGATGAATTTTGTTCGGATATTCGCCAATTGCATCAATTATCAGCGCAATTACCAATACTAGGATTTCATTATTCATGGATAAAGCACTTTTGCATTTTTACCTGAACCTATTATCCTATAAATCTTAACCGTTGAATTTTTAGATACGTATTTTATGCAATTATCAACATCATTTATATCAGGTCTCTGGAATTTTTCGTTTACAGGTATCAGTGGATCAACCCTTAGACTGAGATTATTTTTAATAGAATCAAGGAACTGTGCAATTTCATAAACATTTTTACAACCAAGTTCTTTTAAATAAACTGTTTCAAATGTAAATTTTTCATTGTAAAGTTTTTCCAGATTTTCAAGCGATTTTTTATTTGATCGATGAACAATTTTTTTGTGTATTTCATCATTCACGGATTTTATGCTGAATGCAATTCTATCAGAAAGATCAACAATTTCCTTTGTCAATAATTCTCCATTGGTAAGGGTATTTATTTTTATTTTTTTATCCTTCAAAATCTTCAACAGGAAGGGTAAAGAATTATCAAGTGTTGGTTCACCACCGCCCAAAAACACTTCTCTTATATCATTTTTAAAAAGAATATTTATTACATCATTTAAATCCAAAAATTTTATCTCCAAATTCTTCTGATTTATAGACCAGTGAATATCAAACCTGTATTTTTTAAGTATGCAAAAATCGCAGTTCCAGTTACATCCATAAAAAAAAATATAGGAAGAGGAATCGGAAAATTTTGTTATGTGGTAAATTCTGGTCATGAATTATATCCTGGAAAAATTTCCTGCAATGTTAGTTGAGGAATTTCATTTTTCAGATTTGGATAAAGTGTCTCAAAAAGTAATTCCACTCCTATGAATATCTGTGGTCCAGGCTGCTGCAAAAGGTAATCATTCAAAACTATGAAATTTCTTTCCTTTATTGCAGTAATATTAGAAAGGGATGAATCATTCTCTATCTGTGGAATGAGTGATTCTTGATACTGGGAAATTATGATCCATTGAGGGTTTTGTGTTAAAAGATATTCTTTGCTCATTATGAACCATGAATATCCACCTGAAGCTATGTTAATCCCGCCAGCTAGAACGATCATTTCATTAATGAATGTATCCTCTCCCGCAGTCCAAAGTTCAGGATACCAACCAAGATAGAAAACCTTTGATTTATTGTTAATTGTAGATGTAACGTTGTAAAGTGAAAAAAGCCATGAGTTTATCATGCTGGATAATTTTGTTGCATTTGAATATGTTCCTGTTACATATCCAACAAGAATTAGATCGTGAAGTATACCCTGCAGGTTCTTAGGATCAAGGATAAGAACTGGAATTCCAAGGGATTTTAATTTTTGAATACCTTGCTGATAGTTAAGTGGATATGCAAGAACAAGATCTGGTTTCAATGCAACTATATCTTCAACAGATATGTTAGTAAGTCCTCCCACCTTTGTTATATTCTTAGTTGCATTTGGAAAATCATCGTAAATTGTATCACCCACCACTTTGTTTCCAAGACCTAAGGCAAAAGCGATCTCTGTACATGAGGGTGCTAGAGAGACTATTCTATTTACAGGCTGTGGTACTGTAACAATATTATTATCATCATCCAGAACAGTAATTCCTGAAGTGGTGGAGGGCTTAGAGTTAATAGATATGTTTAGTGCGTATCCTGCAGCAAAACTTGCAATAACAAGCACAACTATTATGGATACTGTTAAAGTTTTCTTCATTTTTTTCACCTCAACTTTACTTTACAAAAGGTAAATATACTTGAATTATTTAATCTTTTTTATGCCTCTTAACTTTGAAGATCTTTACAAGGTCGCAGAGGGTTTAATCTGTGCAAAAAAGTATGAGGAGGCATCTGCAATATATATTATACTTTTGAAAATAAAACCTGATATGGCATCATTATGGCATGGCCTGGCCAACTGCCTGGAAAGACAGGGTAATGTTGAAGGCAGTAAAAGGGCATATGAAAATGCCCTGAAATACCATTTAATAGAGGATAATAAATCATCATCACTCTGGGCCGGATGGGCCGCTATGAAATTGGGTAGGGTTGAGATGGCATATTCACTCTTCAAAAAATTTGTTGAGATTGAACCCGAATATGCATATGGATGGATATCATTGGCAGCTGCAGCCTCGAAGCTAAAAAAATTTAAAGAAGCCGAAGAGGCAAGAGTATTGTATAGAAAAATCCAAAATACTAGGCCATACAAAAGAAGAGAATGTGAGGGAAGAGAAATGCTTTTAAGCGTAATGAACGAGGCCGATGGTGTTTTAAAAATTTTCATCGAAAATATGGTAAATGAAATAAGGTGCAATGAAAAATGAAAAGTGGATTATTATTAATAATTTCAATTGTATTATTCTTTTTTTCTATTGTCTTTTCTCTAGAAATAGGTGCTGTTTCAATACCACTTATTAGTGTAATGGTAAAACTATTTCATCCAGGTAATGATGTTTATTCAATAATAATATGGCAGCTCAGGATGCCGAGAATATTGCTTGCCGCAATTGTTGGCGCATCATTAACTGTTTCTGGTGCAGTGATGCAGGGTCTATTCCGTAATCCACTTGCTGATCCTTATGTGACAGGAACTGCCTCAGGTGCTGCATTGGGTGCAACTATATCCATGTTCTTCGGATTCTTTTATATCAGCATATTTTTCTTACCATTATTTGCATTTGTTGGGGCCCTATTAACAACATTGATTGTTCTTCTAATTTCAAGCATTTCAGGTAGTTTAAAAAGTGAAAATATGCTTCTTGCAGGAATCGGTACCTCAATATTTTTAAGTGCATTTGTCTCTTTATTACTATACCTACTTGGGAAGGATCTTCTTACCGTATTTTACTGGCTTATGGGTAGTTTTAGTGGTGCTACCTGGACTGAGGTTTATATAATGTTTTTTGTTGCAATTCCTACAATTGCAATAATAGGTATAATGTCACTTGATCTAGATCCAATGATGCTGGGGGAGGATCATGCATATTCACTTGGTATTGATGTTAAAAAGGTAAGGGTAATATTCTTCATTCTAGCCTCCCTAATAACTGGGCTCAGTGTTGCATTTTCTGGAATAATAGGTTTTGTAGGTCTTGTGATACCACATATTGTAAGAATATTAATAGGACCAAAAAACAGGCACCTAATTGCATCTGCAATTTTCATTGGTGCATCCTATATGGTAATTGCTGATACAATATCAAGGTCCATTAGCATAATAGAGGAATTACCTGTTGGCATAGTAACATCAATGATTGGTGTCCCTGTATTCCTATTCCTCCTTGTCAGGGAAAGAAATTACTGGGGGTGAAATTTTGATCAGTGTTAAGGATCTTAAATTTTCATACGGTGATTTTAATGTAATAGACGGTGTAAGTTTTGTCCTTAATAGAGGTGAAATCTTGGGCATTCTTGGGCCCAATGGATCTGGTAAAACAACACTTATAAAACTTGTTGGTGGTATATTGAAAAAGAAGGAGGGAAAAATAGAAATACTCGGGAAAGAGATTGAAAAATATTCAAGGAAGGAATTGGCAAGAAAAATAGCCATGGTTCCATCGGATCTTGGGGCAGGATTTGATTTTACTGTTTATGATATGGTAGCTATGGGAAGGTATCCATATATTGGATTCTTTGATACATTAACATTGAGGGACTTTGATTTAATTGAAAAAGCGATGTTGGCAACAGGCATAAATAATCTTTCAAGACATTCCGTAAGGGAGATTTCAGGCGGGGAAAGACAGAGAATGCTTATTGCAAGGGCCCTAGCCCAGAATACCGAAATACTTTTGATGGATGAGCCCACGTCCAATCTTGATTTAAAATTTCAGGTAGAGATTATGGAATTGATTGAAAATATTAGGAAAACAGGTAGAGGAATACTCTTAACCATGCATGATGTTAATATGGCAGTAAGATACTGTACCAGGGTGGCTTTATTATCAAAAGGTAAAATATTTTCCATTGGACCACCTGATAAAGTTATAAATGAAAACTCTATCGTTGAGGTATATGGTGTTAGTGGTAAAATAATCAGAAATGGAGATGGGAAGATTGTATATATTCTACCTGAAAAAATTCAATAGGTTTTGAAAGGTGTCTTCTTGCTATTATCGGTACTTGGTAAAAACCTGGTGAAATATCCCTCTCAATTTTGACATAATTTGGTTCACTTTTAAATGTACCACATTTTCTGCATCTATAACCTTTTCCCTTTCCCGCCGATTCCATTTTTTTACCACATACTGGGCATCTTGGTATCTCCTTTTTATAAATATCGGCAAGTGATTCTATTTTTATCTTCTCAATATTTATTGTATTAGGATATTTTTTAATACTACCATAAACAATCACTGCATCCCCAGGCATTAATTTTTTTATGATCTCCCTGAACTCCTTAGTCTTTTCATACGCAGCACACTCTATTGATCCCGTTTCATCAAATATTTTGAATATCAAGTGTCCTCCAATAATGGTTTTTGGCCTTGTCTTTACAGTTCCTTTTACAATCACAGAATCATAGGGTTTTATCTCAGAAATATTTTTTCTAACTAGATGATCGTCTGTCCCCTGATTTGTTTCAAATATTATGTATCCCAGGTATGGATCACTTTTAACAATATTTCTTGCCCTTTCGAGATCATCGGGATCCGTGCCCCTGATTCCAAATAGAACAGGTGTCTTTGTTTCAGGCTTTATTGCAACATGCCTATTTCTATAGTCATAGTTCTCGAATGTAGTCTTCACAGTACTATCCATTTCAATCACAGAATTAACATCCACGTATCTTTCCTGGAGCCATTTCTCCTCTGGTAGATAGGCAATTAATTCATATGTTTTTATCCTTGGTTTCCAGGCGATTGCAGCTGCGGCACCTATAAGGCCCCTTTTACTCTTATATCCATAAAAATCAAGACCTTTCAGGTATGGCATTACAAAATCCAGGGAGACAACAGATCTTACTGCTTTCCAATAAATAGATTCGCTAATTTTCTTCTTCGATATAACTATACCAGGAGCAGTCTTTTTATCATCCAGTATTGCATACCTTTCAACAATTTTTTTTATTTTATCAAGGATATCCGTGGTAGGGATTTCCTCACCGTATTGAAAAGATAATATATCCCTGCCTCTGAATTCGCCTATTTTCTTAGACTTCCCTTTACCCTCACCTATCTTGAATGCAATTGCAGCATTTCCCCTTGTTTTCCATGGAATATTAGGGTTTAACCTTACCAGCCTAGGATATCCAATGAGGTCATAGTTAAGTGATGAAATTATCTCCGGAACGAGGAATGTAGTACACATCCCCTGTGATGAATCTGTATCATCAATTCCAATCCACATCAAAATAAAAATATGAAATCACTATTAATCTTTTACCAAACTTTTTATTATTGTAATATATTTAATTTATTATGCTTGAAGAAATAGCTGCTGGAGTAGTGCTGGTACTTTCAATATTCTTTATTTATGTTTCCATGATCTCTTGGAAAAGGATGAGGGAGAAAAAATACATATTTCTTACATTTGTTTTTTTAGTTTTTTTTATGAAGGGTATATCATACCTTCTTCTTCTACCCTTCTATATCTATCCCTCATTGGATGCCTTTGTCCTTATATTTCTATATCTAGTGATAGTCCTAAGGTGAAAAGTATTGCCCAGAGATTTACTTAAAAGAAAGGAGATATACGAAACAATTGAAAAAAACCCAGGTCTTCATTTTAGGGAATTACTGAGAAAACTGAATCTTAACGTTGGTGATCTACAATATCATTTAGACGTACTTGAGAAGGAGGGCCTTATTATTTCCAGAGAGGAGATGGGGTATAAGAGATATTACCCAAGGGCGATGGAAAATCCTGAGGAAAAAAAATACCTTCCATATTTAAGACAGCCAATATCTAGGAAATTAATCATTTGCCTAATAGAGAATGGTGCAATGACCATTGAATCCATTGAAAGGGAAACAGGATTAAAAAGGACTACCCTTTCATATCACATAAAAAAGTTGGTCAAAAATAATATATTAGAGAAAATAGAGAATGGAAATTATATTTTCTACCGTGTAAGAGAAGAAGAGAATATTGCAAAGACAATAATAAAATACAGGGGAAGTTTCCAAGATATCTTGGTGGATAGTTTCATAGAGTTTTGGGAGAAGTCATGATCTTTTTCTCAATATTATGGCACCTGATACTATTATGGAGATTCCAATAACAATTCCAATAAAGGAATAAAGGTAAGGAAAAGAGTATGATACATTATGATAAACTGGAAGTGTAATGATGGACATCAAGGTTGCAATAGAGCCATTTACAGGTGAAAATATCATTAGGTTTGTGGAGTTTGTATTGTTACTGTTTGAATAGAATGTGCCATTCCTAAGTATATAATGAATATTATCCTTTACATTCATTTTTTCCTCAGGCATAGGATTGAATTCATAATCCATGTTTTTATCAATATTCTGAATGTCCCTAAGCTGTATTAAATTCTTTAATATATGTTCCACTACACCTAAGCTTTTTCCCTTGAAGTTTGAAATTTTTAAAATAATTAAAATATTAATTGAGTTTGATGTTGAGTTTATGATAAAATTGAAGCTCATCTTTGTATCAGAATTTATGGAGGATAAACTATAGTTAAGGTAATTTTTTTCTTCAAAATGTCTTTCCCATGAAATATTAAAGAGCTGGTAATAATTACCTTCATTTGTTATTATTCCTGTGATTGCAAACACAATAGACCCCCTTGAATCATTTATAATAATTAATGGATAAAATTTACTTAAGAATATTGAATAGTTATTGTTAGCTATTTTAATATAATTATTGTTTTCTGATATTGAAAAGCCGGATGGTAAAATAAGGGATAAAACAATAAAAATGGTTAGGATCTTCATTTTTTCCTCACCCAATAAAGCATAATTATACCTATTATTAATGTTAAGGAAATAATAGATAATGCTATGAAATCTTGCGCTGGTAAACCACCAGATTTAATAAATGATATTGTATTGTTTCCAGGAGGTAGAAGTACTTTATATATGGTAGAATTATTTTCATTTTCTACTGTATAGTTTTCATAAATCTTCCCATTCAAAAGAACATTTAAATTATTTGTTTTTCCATTGAATATAAAAACAAAATATTTAGGTGAACCATTAAAATTAAAGGAAAAATCCATATTTCCAAAATAGGAATAATTTACATAAACAAAATCTGTATGTGTGGTTCCATTGATAAAAATTACACCACCCACCTGTGGTGATGAAACCTGATCTAGGAAATCTTCTGAAATATTAAGAAAAATTGTGGCCCTTGAATATGAAATAATATCATCTCCATTAATAATAAAATTTCCAGAAAACCTAATTACAAAAATTTTAGAAATAATTCCATTAAATGTTATTGCTCTTGTTATATTTATACCATCATTAATATCAATTTCAAAGGAAATGCCCTCTGTGTTCACATCTATAACACCAATTTTATTTATATTAATATTAACTAGATTGTTTTTATAAATCATTCCCAAAGGATCTTTTGTCCATGTTCCATTTATCTTTTCAGAAAATTTTATTTCTTTTATTATTATTGAATTTTCATAGGAAAGATTAGATATTTCTCCATATTGATTATAAATAAAAGAAATATTGTTTGAATAAAAAAAACCAGAATTTGCATTAGAGATTAGGGAAGAGAATAGAATTAATGCTGGTAAAATCGAAATTAATCTCATTATGATATACAATTATTTTAAAAGTATATTAGATTTTTTGTACAAAATTTTTATAAAGGTAAAGATTTTATAGATCCATTCAATTAAATAATTGTGAATTTCATATTCTTCCTTTCCGCATTCGTTGCTATATTTTCAATAGTTAATCCATTTGGATCAATACCCTTCTTCTCTACAATGACTGCAAACTATACAAAAGAGGAAAAGAAAAAAACACTTAAAAAAAGTATATTGGTAGCCACTCTAGTACTCTTTGTTTTTGGTATAGGCGGAAAGTACATATTTATGATATTCAACATAAACGTTGATGTTTTTAAGATTGCTGGAGGAATTTTACTTTTCAAGGTTGCTTTTGATATGATGCACGGAAAATATACGAGATCAAGACTTTCAGAATCTGAAAGGGCTGAGATTGAGGAGAGAGAGGCCGTGGGAATTGTACCTCTTGGTGTCCCACTACTTGCAGGTCCAGGGGCAATAACCACTGTTATCATTTATGTGACAGAAAAAAGTGCCACAATTATCGATCAGGCAATGATTTTTGTTGCTGTTGTAATAGTGATGCTAATATCATATTACCTTTTATATTTTTCCGATATATTTTTCAAATATCTTGGAAAGACAGGAAACCAGGTAATATCCAGGATAATGGGTCTTATACTTGCAGCAATGTCCATAGAATTCATTGTGGAGGGTATAAAGGGGCTATTCTGATCATCTAGTGGGATAGTTGGGTACCTCCGTTATTATTGTCACATCGTGTGGGTGGCTTTCCCTTAGTCCTTCCCCTGTCATCCTTATGAACTTTGTATTTTTCCTCAGCTCATCTATGTTTGAAGCACCTACATAGCCCATACCGCTCTTAAGACCACCAATAAGCTGGAATACTACTCCCTCGAGCTTTCCTTTGTATGGAACTGCGCCCTCTACACCCTCTGGAACATATTTTGACTCACCTATCTTTCCATATCTATCAGATATCCCCTTCTGTATTACACCAAGTGATCCCATACCCCTGTAGGACTTGTATTTTCTGCCACCAATCATTATCTCCTGACCTGGTGCCTCGTCAGTACCTGCAAGAAGGTTTCCAAGCATAACAGAATTTGCACCAGCTGCTATGGCCTTTACAATATCACCAGAATACCTTATACCACCATCCGCTATAATGGGTATTCCCTGGGGATCGGCTACCTCGGCCACCTGGGATATTGCCTCTAACTGTGGCACACCAACTCCAGCAATTATCCTTGTAGTACATATTGATCCAGGGCCAATACCCACCCTGAGGGCATCCACCCCTATTGAAATCAGATCTTTAGCAGCCTCTGCGGTAGCTATGTTTCCAGCTATTATATCAACATCTATCCTTTTTCTCATTTCCTTTATTGATTCAAGAACCTTTACATTATGTGCATGAGCAGTATCAACTACAATTACATCAACACCCTCTTTTTCAAGTATCTCTGCCCTTCTTATGTCAAAGGGTCCTACTGCTGCACCTACCCTGAGTCTTCCCTCACTGTCCCTTGTTGAGTTTGGATATTTCTGTCTCTTGATTATATCCTTTGCAGTAATTAGCCCCATAAGTTTTCCAGAGTTATCAACTATTGGCAATTTTTCTATCCTGTGTTGCTGCATGATATTCATAGCCTCTTCTATAGTAATATTCTCCTTTCCTGTAACTGGATTCTTTGTCATTATTTCATTAACCTTTTTTTCCTTCTCCTTTAGAAATCTTACATCCCTGCCCGTAATAATACCAACTAGAATTCCTTTGTCAACAACTGGTAGTCCAGCTATTCTCTTTTCCTCCATTAATTTTATTGCCTCAGCCACTGTGTTTTCAGGAGCTATTGTTATTACCTCCCTTATTATCAGGCTTTCCTCTCTTTTGACACTCCTTACTGCAAGCCTTTGATCCTCTATGGATTGGTTCCTATGTATAATACCAATGCCTCCAAGGTGTGCCATGCCTATGGCCATCTCTGGGCCTGTAACAGTGTCCATGGGAGAACTAACTATGGGAATATTTATCTCTAGATTTCTTGTTAATTTAGTCCTTATTTCTGTTTCTACAGGATCTACCCTTGTTTTGGAGGGTATAAGAAGAACATCATCGAAGGTAAGTCCTAGCCTAATATTTTGAAATTTTTCTACAAACATATAATAAATAATAACTTTTCATATAAAAATATTTTGAATTTAAAATGGAAAAGATTTTAAAAAATGAAATGTTTTAAAAATTATGTTAACTAGAGAAACAATAATAAAAAATTCCATATCATATGCAAATAAATTTAATATTGATGTTTCTGTGGAACCATTTCCCTGGTTTCTATTATCGATACTTTTTGGTGCTAGGATATCTGAGGAGATTGCAGCAAGAACCTATTATTTATTTAAAAAAGAGGATTTAATCACACCAGAAAAAATTGTCAGGGCAGGTTGGGATCATCTTGTTTATTTGCTTGATTCAGGTGGATATACAAGGTACGATTTTAAAACCGCCACTAAGATCATAAATATGTCAGAAAATATAATTAAAAGTGGAGGCCTCAAAAAAATTCACGAAGAATCTAGGAATTTTGAAGATCTTGTTAAAAGACTTAAATCACTCTCCAAGGGTATAGGTGATGTTACTTTGGGTATATTTATGAGGGAAATGGTAGATGTATGGGAGAAGGCAAGACCTATGCCTTCCTATTATTCTAACCTTGCGATGAAAAACCTCTCACTTAATATCTATTCCTATAGAGAATTTGAAATAAGCTATTCCATTTATGAATATTTTCTTCATAAGATAGGGAAAAATTGTTACAGAGGTAATTGCTCTGAATGTATTGTTAGGGATGATTGTATAAAAAATAAAGACAAAGTGTTTAAATAATCCTAGAAAGTTTAAAATATATTTTCAAATTTTTAGAAATGATGAAAAAAAATATTTTAAAAAAGAACATTGTTGATGAAATATCCTTTGGTGCAATTGTCCAAATAAGGGATCAGCTTTTAAAACTTCAAAGGGAGGGTAAGAAGGTTTACAGGATGGAATCAGGCGACCCATCATTCCCAATACCTGAGCATGTAAAAGAGGCAATGTGCAAGGCACTAAAAGAGAATAAAACCCATTATACAGACTCCACAGGTATACCTGAATTAAGAGAGGCAATTGCTGAAAAGTTAAGAAAAAAGAATAATATAAGGGATGCCAAACCTGAAAATGTTTTTGTAACAAATGGTGGAATGAATGCACTTTATTCAATTTTTAGATCAATCTTATCCGATGGTTCTAAGGTAATAATTCCAGACCCAATGTGGACTGAGATAAATGAAATAATTAAACTCTCAGGTGGTAGGGTAGTGCATATGCATTACCTTGATTACCAGAATATAGAAAAATTTGAGAAACATAAGGATGCAAGTGTCATTTTCATAAATTCACCGCATAATCCAACTGGAAAGGTACTTTCAAGGAATAATATTAGGGAGTTAATAGAATTTGCAGGAAAAAATAATATTTACATTGTTAGTGATGAGGCCTATGAGGATGTTATTTTTGACGGAAGAGAGCACTTTAGTCCAGGTTCCGAGTATGAAAATACAGTTTCAATATTTTCAATGTCTAAAAGTTATGCAATGAGTGGCCTTAGAGTAGGATATGTATATGCAGAAAATCCAAAGATAAAGGAAAGGATGAAAAAGATGCTCAGGGTAACAATCAACGGAGTAAACTCAGTGACACAGTATGGTGCACTTGCTGCATTAACAGGCCCACAGCAGATTGTGGAGGAAATGAGAAAAGAGTATGAAAAGAGAAGGGACATTTTTTACGGTGCAGTTAAGGAATCCAGAATGTTGGATCCAGTTTTTCCTGAGGGTACTTTTTATCTTTGGGCAAGAATAAGGGAATTCCCAGAGGGGGTAGGGGATGAATGGGCCATGTCAGAGTATATTCTTAAAAAGACTAACATAGGTAGTACCCCTGGGCCTGTTTTTGGAAAAAGGGGAAAAAATCATATTAGGTTTGCCTTTAGCACGAAGACAGAGGATGTTAGGGAGGCAGCAGAGATATTAAGGGAAAAAATTTAGTTTTTCAGAAGGTATTATATACCCTTTGTTATTTAGAGTTTCGATACCTATGACATTTGCTGAGGCAGTTAATAGGAAATTAAACAAAAAAATTTGCATGAAATGTTATGCAAAAAATCCTCCAAATGCAACAAGATGCAGGAGATGTGGCTATAAAGGTTTAAGACCAAAGAGAAAGGAGAGGAAGGGAACCTAAATCCCTCCATTCTCAAGAATCTTTGAAAGTTGAATTTTTATACCTTCAGGCAAAGCAAGAGACATTATTTTTTTTATTGTATTTTCAACAGGATAACTTTTCCTTATTATTTTTACATCATTTTTATTGGTATCTATTATTGCATATGATGCCCTAGGATCACCGTCTCTGGGCTGGCCAACACTTCCAGGATTGATATAATAGGATTTGCCAATCTTCCTTAAAACTGGGAGATGCGTATGGCCAAATATTACATAATCGCTATTACTTTTTTTAAATTTTTCCATAAGTCCATCATCGCTTGTATCAGGGGTGACATAATCATAAAGGAAATCAATCAGGGAACCGTGAACCATGGTGAATCTAAGTCCATCAATCTCAAAATTCTGAAACATTGGTAAAAGACCAAGGAAATTCAACTGTGATTTTGTTAATGTTTTCCTAAAATATTCCCTTGTTTTTACAGATAATTCATGGAATTTTTCTGAACATCTGCAGTCAATTGAGAATGCATTTGCAGAATCATGGTTGCCCATTACACACTTATAACAGGACCTCATTAGCTCATCAACAACCTTACCCGGCTCAGGTCCATAGTCAACAGAATCACCTACAAAAATTAGATAATCATAATTTTCCTTTAGTATTTCATTAAAGGCATCAAAGTTTCCATGTATATCTGAAACTACCATTATTTTGCTCATAAATAATTAAATTATTTTTTATTATTTAAATATTTTTTAAAAATTTTTTAAATTATACTTCTTGAAAGCTGTTCAATCACATAGTTTCTTATATCATCCACCCTTGGAGGTGAATAAAGTACATTACCACTGGATATTAATGTTTCCATCGCATCCTCCATGGTATTCCCACATTTTTTGCATAAAGGCCTTTCCACACCATGTGGCACTACAGCAAAGTTACCGCATTTCTTGCAAACATAAACATCCTTTCTCCCTGAGAATTTCCCCTTTTTTGCAATGGGTATTCCATCAATCTCAACTATATCCATAGCATAGTCTACTGTTGATGCACTTGAAATTGTTGTACCAACACCAAATCCATCTGCACCAGCCTCAATTAATTCAGGCACATCCTCTTCCTTTATTCCACCAGAAACAATCACATCTATGCCCCTAATACCCCTTACATTCAACTCCCATTTTACCTCTCTTATAATATGTGCAAAGTTACCCCTTCTTGAGGATGGTGTATCTAACCTAACACCGCTTAGATTTTTTATCAATTCCGCCGCCCTTATTGTAGAGAATTTTTCATCAGAAAATGTATCAACAAGTGCAATCCTTGGCACAGATGGGTCCAGGTCTTCATCAAATTTTTTCCATGCATTTTCCTCTCCAAGGACAAGTATTAAAGCATGTGGCATTGTCCCTCTTGGTACTTTACCAAGCCTCTCTGCGCCTATTACACTTGAAACTGAGTCACATCCCCCTATGTATGAGTATCTATCTATCATTGGTGCTAATGCAGGATGCATTCTCCTTACTCCAAAGGAAAGGAGTTTTTTATCCCCTATTAGCTTTTTAAACCTTGCTGATTTTGTTGCTATTCCCGATGCCTGACAAATTAATCCAAGAATAGGTGTCTCATAGATTGCAAACTCCTGGTAATCTCCCTCAACCGTTAGTACGGGAACAGGTATTCCATTTTGATCAAAGGGAGGAAATATTGTCCCCTCCCTCAGAGCTCTGAGTGTAATTTTTTTACCCCTGAGAAGGTTTACCACCTCCTCAAGTCCTGCAAAAACGAACCAGGGGTATTTATGATCCTGTGTTGTTACCTCCATCAAAACATTCTTGTGTACATTCTCCTTTTTCAAGACCTCAATTGTCCTCAGAAAATATACATCGGTTGTCTTTCCAGACAATATCTCTTCCTCATCAGCGATGAAAAACCTCATCCTATTTCACCCACCCTATCAAGCCTTATCACCTTTGTACCATAAATTGTCTTCATGTATTTTAAGCCAAACTCCTTGTTACTCTCCTTCATAGATTCTGTGCATTCTTCCACCACATACGTTTCATAGCCAAGAAAGAATGCATGACAAACTGTATGCAAAACACAAATGTCAGTGCTTACACCCGCCACAACCACTTTCTTTACATTCTTTTCTGATAATATTTTCTCAAGGTCTGTTTTAAAGAATGCATCGTAGGTGTTTTTCTCAATTATAATGTCTCCCTGCATTACTTCAAGTGAACCTATGATTTCAGAGGAAAATGATCCCTTCATTGCATGTGGCCCCCATACTTTTAACTCTGGATCCCCCTCAGAATGCGAATCACGTGCAAATATTATCACCCATCCTCTTTCCCTTGCAATCTTTAAAAGAGTTTTTAGATTATCCACCATTGAAATTGCCCTCTTTGATCCAAATTTACCATCAACAAACTCATGTATCATATCAACAATAATTAGGGCAATCATTATTTTATATAATAAAATCAATAATTTAAACCTTTTTGAAAAAATTTAATATTGTATTTTCAATTTTTAAATTTATGCCAATTTGGTTTCCAAAAAATGTAAATGAGACCAATATGTTCAGATTTGTTGAATTTGTTAATAATAGGAGGGGTATGAACATAGTTGATTACTGGCAGCTTTATAAATGGTCAATAGAGAATGTAGGTGATTTCTGGGAGGATGTATGGGATTTTGTTGGAATAATAAGTGAAAGAAAATACGATACTGTTGTAAGGAATATTGATAAATTCCCAGGGGCGGAATGGTTCCCAGGGGCTAGGTTGAATTTTGCACAAAACCTGCTCAGATTTAGGAATGAAAGAAAGGCAATAATTTTCAGAAATGAGATGGGAACAAAGGAAGAGATCACCTATGCGTCACTATACAAAAGGGTATCTTCACTTCACTCATTTTTAAGAAACGGAGGGATATCAAAGAATGATAGCGTAGCGGCATATATGCCTAATATACCTGAAACGGTAATTTCGATGCTTTCCTCTACATCAATAGGAGCTTCATGGTCATCTGCGGGAACTGAACTGGGGCCTAATGTTTTATTGGACAGATTTTCACAGATCTCTCCGAAATTTCTTTTTACAGTTGATGGATATTATTACAAGGGTAGAGTATATAGTGTACTAGAAAATATTAAAATCCTTCTGGATAAAATTAAAACTTTAAAGGGAGTAATTGTATTTCCATATGCAAACATTGGAGAAAGGATAAGGGATGAAAGGGTAACATATTACGATGAAATTACTCAAGAATCAAATTCTCAAATAGATTTTGTACAGGTTGAATCATCCCATCCCCTTTACATAATGTTTTCATCAGGTACCACGGGAAGGCCGAAATCAATGGTTCAGGGTGTTGCTGGAGTTCTTGTTAATCATCTTAAAGAACTGATCATACACTCAGATTTAAGGCCTGATGATATAATATCCTATATAACATCTCCAAGCTGGATGATGTGGAACTGGCTGATGAGTTCTCTTGCTGTTGGAAGCACAATATTCCTATACGATGGCAATCCATTATATCCGGATTGGAAAACAATGTGGAGGTTTGTTGAAGAAGATGGTATAACAATATTTGGATGCAGTGCAAGTTACATATATTCATTGAAGGGTAGTGGTGCAAATCCAAGGCAGTTTGATTTATCATCCCTAAGGGAGATTTCCCAGACTGGTTCACCACTTTCCAAGGAAGGTTTTAGATGGGTATATGAAAATATAAAAAAGGATGTTCATTTAAATTCAATCTCCGGAGGTACAGATATAAATGGATGTTTTGCAATTGGAAGTCCTTTTCTACCAGTTAATGAAGGGGAGATTCAATCTCCCGGCCTTGGAATGAAAATAAAATGTTATGATGAAAATGGAAATGAGGTTTATGATAGGGTTGGTGAACTTGTGTGTGAGTTACCTGCACCATCTATGCCACTATATTTTCTGAATGATAAAAACAATGAAAGGTACATAGAAACATATTTCTCATTCTACAGGCCCAAGGGTAAAAATGTATGGAGACATGGTGATTTTGTAATATTTCATAGCCTGACAGGTGGCATTACAATACTTGGAAGATCTGATTCCACACTCAAACCATCAGGTGTTAGAATAGGAACGGCAGAGATCTATTCTGTTCTTGAAACATTTCCAGAAATAGCAGATAGTGTTGTAGTAGGTAAAGATATTAACGGTGATCAAAAGATTATCCTTTTTGTTAAGATGAGGGAGGGTAAAAATCTAGATGAAAAAATTAAAAAGAAAATTAAGGAGGAATTAAGGTACAAATGCTCACCCAGGCATGTACCAGATATTATATTGGAGGTAAAGGATATTCCATACACCTTTAATCAGAAAAAGGTGGAGGTGGCTGTTTCAAGCATAGTTAATGGAAGGCCAATACCAAACAGGGATAACATAATAAATCCTGAATCCCTTGAATATATAATTGAGGCCTACAGGTCATTTAGAGAGGACTGATACAACATAGTCAACTTCCTTATAGAATTCAGGATCTTTTTTGTTTCTTGGTCTTGGCAGGTTTACCTTATGATCCTCTATTATTCTTCCAGGCCTGGATGAAAGTATTATTATTCTGTCGCTCATTAAAACCGCCTCATCAATATTGTGTGTAACAAGTATAACGGAGTCAGGCGGTATGGAGGGATCCGACCAAAGAAGTAAAACCTCCTCCCTCAGAGCTTCAGCTGTAAGAGAATCGAGAGATGAAAATGGCTCATCCATCAAAAGTATCTCTGGATCAACTGCGAGGGCTCTGGCAAGACCTACCCTCTGTCTCATACCACCAGAAAGCTCTTTAGGGTACGCATTTTCAAAACCGTCAAGACCGACAACTGAAAGATATTTTCTTGCTATTTTTATCCTTTCTTCATGCGGTATACCAAGAGGCTCGAGAACAATCTCAACATTCTCCTCAACTGTGAGCCAAGGAAAAAGTGATGGTGACTGGAAAACCATTGCAAACCTAGGATTTGCCTCCCTTATGGGTCTGCCATTGTAAAAAATTTCACCCTCTGTTTGTTCTTCAAGACCCATCAAAACACGTAAAAGTGTTGATTTACCGCATCCTGATGGGCCTACTATTGATAAAAATTCTCTCTTCTCGAGGCTGAAGGATATTTCCTTGAAAGCAATTACCTTCTTTTCATTTACACCATAGCTCTTCGAAAGATTTTTTACCTCGAGAAGTGGCATTAAATTCAGGAAATGATTATAATTATAATTACTTTTCTTGTTTAGGTGCAAGGATTGGATAATAAATTACTTCCTTTATACTCTTTGCACCCGTTAGGATCATTGAAAGTCTATCAATTCCAATTCCTACGCCTCCTGCGTTGGGCATACCTGTTCTTAATGCTTCTATAAAATCCATGTCCATCTGTTGTGCCTCCTCGTCACCAAGAGTTCTCCTTTCCATTTCCTCTCTGAAGAACCTTTCCTGCAAAAGTGGATCGTTAAGTTCGGAATATCCATTAGCTATCTCAATTCCATTTATGTAAAGCTCAAATCTTTCCACCAAGGACGGGTCATCCCTATGAAGTTTGCATAATGGAGTACTTTCTCTCGGATAATCCATAACAAAAACGGGCTCTATAAAGCTCTCCTCAAACATTGCCTCAAATAATTTTGTAATTGCAATACCCCTTACATAGGCAGGCATTTTTATTTCATACTTTTTCAAAAGCTCCTTTATGTCATCATCACCTATTCTTTTTGCATCAATACCATTTTCGTAGAGGAGATCAAGCATTCTTACCCTTTTCCAGGGCTTTGAAAGATCCACCTCTCTTCCATTCAGGCTAATTTTTAGTGTTCCATTTACAGTTTCAGCAACATGTTTAATCAGGTTCTCTGTTAAATCCATCATGTATTTATAATCCTTAAAGGCCTCGTATATCTCTATCATTGTGAACTCTGGGTTATGCCTTGAATCAATGTCTTCGTTCCTGAAGTCCTTACCAATCTCGTAAACCCTGGGATAGCCTGCAACAAGGAGCCTTTTTAAATATAGCTCATCAGAAATCCTCAGATAATAGTTTCTCTCAATTGCATTTACATAGGTGATGAAAGGCTTTGCGTTTGCACCACCATAAACTGGTTGAAGTATGGGTGTTTCAAACTCAATAAATCCCTTCGAATTTAAAAAATTCCTAATCTCCCTTGTAATGTAGCTCCTTTTTCTGAATATCTCGAAAATCTCAGGATTGAGTATCATATCAAGGTATCTTTGCCTGTACCTTGTTTCAACATCTTCAATACCGAACCACTGGTGTGGAAGGTCATAGAGAGATTTTGAAATTATCGCAAAATCCTTTAAAAGTATACTAAGTTCACCCTTCTCTGTCCTTACCACATCACCCTTGACACCTATGAAATCACCCTTGTCAACAATATCTTTAAAATTTGAATACTTATCCCCTAAAACATCATACCTTAGGAAAATTTGTATCTTATAGCCATCCATTACAAGATCCCCGAACCCCACCTTTCCATGATACCTAAGGGCCATTAACCTTCCCGCTGTAGAAACCTCTTTTCCAAGGAAATCATTCTCCCTTTTCACAATATCTGAGATATCCTGAGAGACATGGAAATAGTGCGGGTAGGGGTCTATACCAACACTTCTCATATGCTCTAGCTTCCTTAGCCTGTCCACATAATCCTTTCTCTCAGGCATAAGGTATCACACCGTTATGGACTCTCTCATTTTTCCAAGCTTTTCCTTAAGTCTCTTAATTGCAACAAGAAGAGTATCCTTTGCTGTTAAAGAACCATCTGTCTCAAATTGAAAAATGAACCTTTTATCATCCTCCACTATCTTTACATCATCATACTGATATAGCCTTGCTATATGTCTGCAAGGTATATCATCTGTTATTATTAGAATCTCATCATTTTCAGATATAATGTTTTTCTGACAATCCTTTTTAAGGAGAGAATAAAGTTCATTATTCTTTGGTACATGGAACTCCCTATGATATTTGTATGATACACCACTTGTTACCTGCCATCTGGCATGTTCCCTTGCAGTTCCCATTATCGCCTCCGCATCTATTAGAAGTGCCTGCTTTTCATTTAGCTTTACAATAGGTATATTTTTATCAACAGGAGCAAAACTTGGATCACCAACAGGTATTAAATCACCAGAATATACAACACAGGGACCAAATTTTGAAAGTGTATATGTTACAGTGCATAGAGGGCAAGCCTGGTCAGGGGGATGCTGGCACTCATCCCTGAATTTCATATTCAAATCAGTGGGCAATGGAATTAGGCCAAGCCTGTGTGCTATTATTTCATTGAAAAGTGGAGATGAACTATTGTATATCTCTACCTTTCCATCGGCATTCTCCTTTTGAACAGAGCCCAGATGAAATATAACATTCTTAATTGCAAGCTTTGGTATATCATTTATTAAAGTCCTTCTTAGCATATTTGCAATTGAATAATTAATACCCTCTATCTCAAATCTAATGAACCTTTCATTCATCTCCAATATGGTGAATTTCATAGATACAATCGCCCCTTGGGTATTTATACCCTTCTTCCCCTCTTACCGCCCTTTCTCCTAGTTCCATCATGCGGTATTGGGGTAACATCCTCCACTCTCAAAACCTTGAAACCTGCCCTTGTCAAGGCCCTGATGGCGGCCTGGGCACCAGGTCCTGTGGAATGACTTTTACTCCCCCCGGGTGCCCTCACCTTTATAATTATCTCATTGATCCCCTTTTCCCTTAATTTTTCTGTAATAATGTCAGATGCCTTCATTGCAGCATAGGGTGAAGATTCGTCCCTATCAGCCTTTACCACCATTCCACCAGAGGCCTTTGCAAGAGTCTCTGCACCTGTTATATCTGTTACTGTAATAATGGTATTATTATGTGATGAAAATATATGAACAACTGCCAGCTTGCTCATTCTGCACCCTCCTTAGGCTTTTGCCTCATTGGATGTAGCTCGTTTGCAAGTGGTGAAAATGGATTGTATTTAATCATACCCTCCTCATCCTTTTTCACAAAATAACCGGGTATGCTTACTACCCTATCACCCACCATTATATGCCCATGTGTAATAAACTGTCTGGCCTGCTTTAATGTATTAGCAAGGCCAAGCTTGAAAACAACGGTCTCAAGCCTCCTGTCAAGAATATTATCTATAGTCAACGTAAGTATTGCATCAATACTTGCATTGGATTGATCAAGGAGACCATATCTAACAAGTTTTTTAAGTATTTCATCAAGCTCTTTCTTTGCCTGAGGATCATTGTACCTTATTAGTGCCTGAAGCCTTCTTGCCTGTGCCCTAAAATTTCTTAATATGGATTGAGCCTTCCAGAGCTCCCTCTTATTTTTCAAGCCATACCTATTCAAAAGTTTATTCTCTTCAGCAATCCTCTCCTTTTCCCATGGTCTCCTAGGACTCTCATAAAGCTTTCTATTGAACTTAGGATCCCCCATCAGGTCTTCACCTCTTTCTTCTTAGATACTCCTACTGTCAATCCTTTCCTGTCATTGGATTTTGTTCTCTGACCCCTGACTGGCAATCCCCTTTCATGCCTTATTCCCCTATAGGCCCTGATCTTCTTAAGGAGATCAATATCGTCTTTTATTGCAAGTTCAAGATCGGATGAAAGAAGATGAATATTCTTTCCCGTTAAAAGATCCCTCTTCCTATTCACCGCCCACCATGGCAAATGCTCCCCAGGATTATCAAGAATCTTCTTTAGCCTATCAACCTCATCGTCGCTAAGTTCTCCAATCTTTTTTGTTTTTGGTATTCCTGCAGCCTTTAAAATAAGTTCAGATGCCCTGTATCCTAATCCCTTTATACCCATCAGGCCATAAACTGCAATACGATTACCATCAAGATCTGTATTTGCAAGACGAACAATATATTTAAATTCCTTATCTTCCGCCATGTTTTCTACCTTTTTTTATCAGTATCATTCCTTAAATTGTTACCTATATATGAATTTTATTAACTTATGGAATATTCAAAAATTTTCTAGGAAAAAATCCCTTTGAAAATACATACTGTAAATACATTAAAATAAATTTTTCATTGAATATTTGGTAAAAAGAGGGGAAATATTTTTATAGTAAATGATTATGCAATTTACTTTGAGGCTATGGTGATAAATAATGGAAGAAGATGATGACGGCCATCCACCTAAGTGTTTTGGAGAGTTGGCATTTTTGATTTTTTTCAAATACTTCGAAGGTGGTGCGCCATGAGACCTAGGGCCATTGTTCTCGCTGAGGGTGTTTATGGATCCACAAATGGCAAAACTGCACACGGTCTTGTCAGATATTCAAGGAGATATGAGATAGTGGGAGTAATAGACTCTACCTTTGCAGGACTTGATGCGGGTTATGTTCTTGATGGTAAATACAGGGACATAAAGATCTATTCAAACATTGAGGAAACAATGCCACTTAACCCTGAGGTACTCATAGTTGGTGCTGCCACCGATGGGGGATACCTCCCAAAGGAGTACAGGCCATACATTAGAAAGGCAATTTCCATGGGCATGGACATTGTTTCCGGGCTTCATGAATTTTTAAGTGATGATCCAGAGTTTTCAAGCCTTGCAGAATCCATGGGCGTTAAAATAACAGACGTGAGAAAGATGTTTCTGAAGAAGCAGGAGTTTTTCACTGGCGAGATTGAGAAAGTGGATTCGATAAAGGTAGCAGTTCTTGGTACAGATAGTGCCATTGGTAAGAGGACAACCACAATAATGCTAACAGAAACACTAAAAGAGATGGGATATAAGGCAATATTTGTTGGCACGGGACAAACAGCATGGATGCAGGGGGCAGAATATGTTGCACTGATTGATGCAATGATAAATGACTTTGTGGCTGGTGGTATAGAGAGTGAGGTGGTGAGGGCCTGGAAGGATCACCATCCAGACTTTATTCTAATTGAGGGACAGGGAGGTATACTACATCCTGCATATCCAGGTGGATTTGAAATAATAGCGGCTGCAAGACCTGAGGCAATAATACTCCAGCATGCACCTAAGAGGGTATTTTATGACGGTTTTGAAAAATACCCTATACCAGATGTGAGTAAATTTATGAAAATAATAGAGCTTCTCTCAGATCATCCTGTGACAGGAATTACTTTGAACACTGAAAGGATGAATGAATATGAGGTACCTTCATACATAAATGAATATGAAGAGAAATATGGTGTTCCAGTAGATGCACCAATCTACACAGGCGTTAACAAGATTGCAATGAGGCTTATTGATATGCTTTCAAAGAGGAAGGAAGAAATAAAGCCTTATGTAAGGGGAGGATATCAATTTTAGACCTTAAAAGCTTCGATAGGATAGATATTGATGAACCTTTAATCGAGAAAAGAAGCATTCAAGGGAAAATAACACTGGACAAAAAATACACATTTAAACTTATTTTTTCTTATCAGGAGGACATTGATTCCATAGAAAATATATCAAATCTTGCAAGATTAATGGTCTCAATGCCTATAATAAATTACGGCCTTTTTTCAGATGAGATACATTTCAATTTTCCTCTTAGTAATGAGGACAGAAGATATATAAAGGATAACATGGATATAATTTCAAGGGATATTTTTGTAAACAAGATTTGCAGGAGAAGGGCAGATTTTATAAAAAAGGAATACATTCCTTCTGAGGAGGATATAAAGCCGGAGAATGCAGAAACAAGGGCAAGGCTAATCTTTTCAGGGATTTCAAATGAAAGGTTTTCTTCCAAATTTAACAGAGATAGGGCCGCGGTGCTATCATCCGGAGGGAAGGAAAGTCTTCTTACCTATGGTCTTCTGAAGGAGATGGGAAAGGAAGTATATCCAATATTCTTTAATGAAAGTGGAGGGCATTGGAGAACAGCCCTACCGGCATATAAGGCCTTGGCAAAAAAAGACAAAAATACAAAAAAGGTTTGGTCAAATGTGGATAGATTCTACCTTTTTATGCTCGATCATCTAAAGATAATAAGGGAGGATCATAGGAAAATAAGGGCAGATACATATCCTATCAGGCTTTTCATCTTCGGCCCATATATATTTTCAATGTTACCATTATTTTTAAAATACAGCATTGGCAACATACTACTTGGGAGTGAGTATGATGACCCCAGGGCTGATTACTTTTACCACGGTATAAGACATTACTATGGAATATATGATCAGAGTGTTGATTTTGATAAATATAATACTGCCTATTTTAAATCCAAGGGCCTTGATATTATGCAGTGGAGTATTGTAAGACCCATAACTGGGCTGATAGTTGAAAGGATACTCATTAAAAGATATCACGATTTATACAGATATCAGAGATCTTGCCATTCTTGTCATTTCGAGGATGGTGAGATAGTTCCATGCGGCACTTGTACAAAATGCTTGGGAGTAATGTCTTTCATAGTTGCAAACGATGGGGATCCAAGGGAGATAAACTACAAGGATGAGCATGTAAAGATGCTTGAGGAAAATCTATCAAGGGTACAGTTAAGACTTGATCCTGATGAGAGGGAACACACCTTTTTCCTTCTTAAGAATAGAGGATTCAAGCTTGATGGAAGGGAACACGAGCATGTGGAAATGCTCCACTTTGATGATAGGAATTCACCAATAGACCATATACCTCCTGGTTACAGGGATGTATTTAATATCTATAGGGATTATGTAAAGGGGGCAGTTATTCTTAAGGATAACAATTTTATTCCATATGATTTCTTCTCGAAGCAACAGTGAACATGGCTATGATTATTAGAATAGACCCGATCACCTGATTAAATCCCATGGACTCACCTAGAACAAGCATTGAAAAAAATACTCCAAATACAGGTTCAAGGGCGAAAATCATTGATGCAGTGGCTGAATCTACACCCCTCTGTCCTAAATTTTGAAGGAGTATTGCACCCGTGGTTGCAAAAAGACTAAGGTAGAATATTGAGAAATATACCCAGGCATTAAAGGATGCATAAACAGGAAGTGCTGGTATAAATAATACTGATAATGGTACAACAAAGAGAACCTGATAGAATGTGAGTGCTATTGGATCAAACTTTTTTGAATATTTATCAACAAACACCACTTGAAATGAATAGGATATTGCACTAATTACAGTTAGAAAATCACCAAGGTTTAGTTGCATATGCTGATAAAACCCTGTAATTAATACAAGGCCACCAAAGGCGAGTATTAGTGCAATTCCCACCCTAAGGTCCAGCCTTTCCCTAAGTATTACATATGCAAGCAATGGGGAAATTATTACATATAAACCTGTTATGAGGCTGGAGTTAATTGCACTTGTATATATTACACCCACCACCTGGAAATAATAACCAAAGAAAAGAAAAATCCCTATGAATATACCAGCCAATATGAGATCCTTTTTCGCACTGAGGATCCTTTTTGGGAATATTAAAAAAATTGCAAATGAACCAATCATAAATCTTATCATTATCAAAAGTGAGGGGGAAATAAAGTCCACTGATACCTTCTGTAGAGGGAAAGTAAGCCCCCATATCATTGTGGTGATAAGCAGTTCACTGAAATATTTTATTTTCATTCCTTCTTAGGATAATATAATCTGATATTTCAGCTATTTGTTCTGGTGTAAGTTCTTCTACCCTCCTATCACCATAAGGAACATCCATTCCAATTATTTTCCTTATTGTTTTCCTCCTTTGGGAAAATAGTATTCTTGTTAGTTCAAAGTAATGTTTTTCATCAATAACACTGAACTTTCTCCTTGGTAAAATTTTAACTATGGAAGAATCAACATCAGGAATAGGATAAAATGAACCCCTCTTAACATTCCTCAATATTTTTACATCTGCGAAATAGTAAACGTTCACAGTAATCCTGGAATATTCTGGTGTTCCAGGACTAGCGACAAGCCTTTGGGCAAATTCTTTCTGGTACATTATTATTCCAAGATCAAAACTGTATTTTAAAAGCTTGAATGTGATTGGTGATGATATGGAATAGGGTATGTTTGATATTACCTTGTTGAACCTTGGAAAATCTACTTTTAGTGCATCCCCATTTATAAGAGTAAGCCTGCCCCTCTCAATCTCCTCCTTAAATATTGCACTCAGTAGCTGATAATACTCAGTGGATTTTTCAATAGATATTACATTTGCACCCCTTGAAAGTATTTCTGATGTAAGGTTTCCAGGACCTGCACCTATTTCCAGTACAGTGTCCCCCTCCTTAACCTCACCGGAATCAACTATGAAGGATATTATCCTTTTATCCTTTAGAAAGACCTGCCCAAGTCTTTTTACTGCTCTCATTTTGCTACAAAAATCTTGTATTTTATGTCCCTCTCCTTGAGCTCCTCAATTATCCTTGCCACTATGAGTTTCTCAGGGGGGTGCGAAAGTTTTACCCTCTCCACAAGATCCTTAAAATCCTTGAATGGACCCTTCTTCCTCTCCTCTATTATTGCCCACATTGTCTTTTTTCCAAGGCCTGGAAGAAGCTCAAGCATATGCATTCTTGTTGTAATAGGAGTTGCATTGTTGAAGAAATCAACAAACCTTTTCTCCTGTTTTTTTACTATCTCCTCAAGTATATAGGGCAATTCATTCTGGGCCGCATTCGTTAATTCGTCATATGTGATTCTCCTCTTAACGTGCTCTACCTTTGTTCTCTTATCCATATCCTTTCCTATGTAAACCCTTTCACCTATTGTAATGGTTGTATTTATTTTAGGTATAAGTTCAAAAAGCTTGAATTCATTCTCCCCAACTGCAAGGGCAAGAGGTACCTTTTTGAAGCTTTTTTCCTCTGCTCTACCCTGTGGTAGATAATCAAGTATATAGGCAAAATCCTCCATTACCCTTTCACTCCCCTTTTCCGTGGAGAATCTCTAATATCTTCTGTATGTCGTCTGGTGTGGGGATTATCTTATCCTTTAGAAAAACTACCCTTACCTCATCGGGGGTTTTTGGCATTAGGTCAATAAGCTTTGCTGCATATTTCTCATTGATAATCTCAATCTTCATGAGCTTTTCCTTAAGCCTCTTAATATCCTTTTGTTTAACTTTGGAAAATTCCTGGGCATGCCTCAAAACATTCTTCTGAAGGTTGTTCAGCTCTCTCTCCTTGGAAATTTTCTCAAGAATTTCACGTACTTCTTCCAGTGTCAGATATTTCCTGTTCATTTTGACTACTGCACCTTCTTTAAGTGAACAGGCGAAGAAACAACAATCTTCCTTACACTACCATCAATTACCTCAACAAGATAAGCCCTTCCCTGTATGCCAATTACCCTTCCTATCCTACCTTGAAACCTATGATGAGGCATTCCTGAATGCTGGGAGGGATCTATGTCTATTGCCACCCTATCACCAATCTCAAACTGCCTAAGAAAATGTGTAATGGGCGGCATACCCCTCTCTCTTACTCCCTTCATCAATTTCATCCCAGAACGCGCCCTGGGGCCGTGTGACATCCTTGACATATTCAATCCTCCCTGTCGAGTATTTTAACTACATCAAGACTTTCTATTTTTATTTTTTGGTCCAGCAACTCCGATATGCTTGGACTTGTTCTTCCATTATCGCCATGTGCAAGCTCTTTAATATATGTTCCTGCATCGGCAGTAATCTCTATTTCAGCATGTGTTCCTTTAAGTGAGATTAATCTTACTGAATATATCCTCTTATGCCTTATCCTGTCAGGTCTTCTATTCCTTTCACGCCATGGAGTCCTCTGATATATAATTTTTCCCTCAAGCCCCTTTATTTTATACTCAAGATCTTTAAATTCCATCTCCCTCTCTAACTCAATTCTCAATACATAAACCTTTTTGCTCTCCATCCCCTTTATTCTTTTTACCATCTCCCTTTTAACATATGTAAGGCCCTCCACCTCTATTTTACCCTTGTATTCATTGTTGATCCTTTCCTGTAGATCCTTAAGATCAATATTTCTCCTCCTTGGGGATTTTATTTCAAGAACAAAAGGTCTTCCATTACCCAGCATAAGAACATCCACATCCTCTCTCCCTGCACCATGGAGGTAATATTTTTCTCCCTTGAAGTATGAGTTTGCCACTTCGCCAATGTATTCCTCTACGCTCATCCCCTTCCCATGGATCCATCTTGTCTGTGGTATACCCCTCTCAAGCTTCCTGTACCTTCCATATATGAATATTGGTTTAGGGTAAACATCTGCAGATTCATAATCAGTATCAACTATTATTGTTATATCGGGCTCTGTAAGTGAAACATCCTTACCTATCTTCAAATATACTGCCTTTCCTATTTCCCTTGATAGTTCATTTCCAATATCCTCACCAAGGTTTCCATACTTTTCCATCAACCCCTTTTCCTTTTCAATAATCTCCTTATTATTCCTTATTCCTATTAAAAATGTATCAAATTCATATCCCTCAATGGCCCTAATAACTATCTCTGCAAAATGATCAACCTTTTCAAATATGTTGTTGCATAAAGAGCATCTTTCGGGGTAGAGATCCTTTAGGTTGAGGTTCTTTTCCATGGCATAAATTACCCTTATGGCCTTACCCCTCTCTTCATTTGTTAGTCCATGGCCTAATGATGCATAAAGTCTTCCCAAACAGTGATCACATAGCTCCTTGATTTCATCAATCTCGAATTGCATATTTTATACCTACCCTATTTATTAATGTAATTAATTGCATGCATATTTTACTTTGTTTAAATTTTTTATCATGGGGACCTGTAAAAGATTTTAATACATGAGTCTTTTTGAAACATGTGACACTTATTGATATATTTAACCCGGGGTACATTAACCTAATAGGGGAATATGAGACATTTCCATGGGAAAGTATAGTAATAGAGGCACAACACCTAGGTTATTCAGTATATCTTATATTTGGTAATGTTGTTCCAATAAATCTAAGACTAATCTACACATTACTTAAAAGATTAGGAAAAAAGTTAAACATTACCATAAGGAGGGGATTTACCTACCACCAGCTCCTTTACATAGTGGATGAACTTGATAAATATTACGATTTAGTCATATTCTTCCATGATCCTGTTTCATTTATGGACCTGAAGCCTGATGAAAAAAATATAATTGTTAAGTCAATAGCAATATCCCTTGGCAGGTATGCCGGAACATTAAATTCAATTTGCATCTTTTCATCAAATGAAAAGTTAAATATACCATTAGAGGTGAAGAGGATTAAGGTGGAGATTTTTAAGAATGGATTTATGGCTGAATCCCAGGGTGTTAAAAGGTATATTTATAATGATCCAAGGCAGATATCACTCGACTATTTTATGGAGGTGTAGATATGGGAAGGAATGTTGAATCAATGAGACAGGGTATTGAAGGCATAATAAAGAGATGGGAGAGCTATGGCAGGGCAATGAAGGAGGAGGATAAAAAATACATAAGGAAATTAATAGAGCTGGCGAAAGTTCATTCTGGTGAGGCACAGTATGCATTATATGATCCATTTGAGGCTGTTATTCTTTCAATACTAATAGAAATGGAGAGGGAAATGGAGGAAATAAGGAATGCTTGTAGAGATTGATGTATGGAAGAATGCACACCTATGGTACAGAGAGAATGGAAGAATAGTTTACAGGAAGGAGGAATTCATACCATGGTTCATTGTATCAGGAATTGAAAATTTATTAGAAGAGATTGAGTCACTTGACATGCCAGGTGTATTGAGGATTGAAAGAAAAAGATTCAGGAGTGTTGGGGAGGAAAATGAAGGTGTAGCTATTTATGTAAGGCCCTATAATTTTTTTACAGTGGCAAACACTGTTGATAGATATTATAATTTTCACAGGGCAAGGCTTTACAATGTAGATATTAGATTCTCTGTTAGATTTATGGCTGAAAAGGGGATATTTCCATATATGGATGGAAGGGAAAGGTTCATTCCAATGGGCAGTGAGGACCTCGAGATACTTGAATTCAAAAGACATGGTAATAATTTAATCTTAGATGGTAGATACATTGATCCATTGGATTATTCTTCCATAGAAAAAATAGTTGAATCCCTTGATCCTGACATAATAATAATGCCTGGTGCTGATGAAAATATAAAAAAGATGGTGGAGATTGCAAAAAAAAGAGATGAGGAATTCAATTTAGGAAGAAATAGGGGATGGAGAACAATTGGTGAAAAAGAATATTTTTCATATGGAAGGGAATACTATAGAACGGGGGCCTTGGTACCAATTGGCAGAAGTCTTGTTGATCCAGAAACTTCCTTTATTTATAAAGAGGGTGGTATTGAAGGCCTTTTGACAGTATCTAGAATATCATCAATTCCAATTTCAATTGCATCAAGGTCCACACCTGGCACCCTTGTTTCTACCATGGAGGTTTATGAGGCATTAAGGAGGGGAATAGCAGTGCCTTTGCACAAGTATAATGCAGAAAGTGAAAAAACACTTGAAACACTTGTACTTGCAGACAGGGGAGGTATTGTTTATCAGCCAAGAGCAGGGCTGTATTTCAATGTAAGTGAAATAGACTTCACATCAATGTATCCATCTATAATAGTGAGGAAAAATCTTTCACTTGAAACTGTTAATTCAAATTGTTTCGAATATGAACTTGTGCCTGAGATAGGTTATAAAGTTTGTAGAAAAAGGGGTTTCCTGCCAGAGGCGCTTTCTCCCTTGCTTAATTTAAGAATAAAAACAAAGGCACTTAAGAAATCTGAAGCCAGGTTTAAGGGAATTGATTCAGCATTGAAATGGATGCTTGTTACATCATTTGGATATACAGGATACAGGAATGCAAAGTTTGGCTCAATTGAGGTTCACGAGGCAATAAATGCATACGCAAGGGAATATTTTCTGAGGGCGAAGGAGATACTTGAATCACACGGTTATGATGTGATACATGGCATAGTTGATTCAATTATGGTGGAGGGAGAGGTTGGTGATGAAATAATTGCAGATATTGAAGAGGCAACATCTATACCACTTGAGGTATCTGAAAGGTACCTATGGGTAAAAATATTGCCTGAGAAAAACTTAGACTTGATTGGATCCCCTGGCAAATATATGGGCCTTAAATCTAATGGCGAGTTCAAACTGAGGGGAATAATGTTAAGGAGACAGGATGCACCAAAATTAATAAAAAAATTTCAGGAGGAGTGCCTAGATATATTGAGATCATTGAAAAATGAGGAAATGATAGATAATATAAGGGAGAAATTGTTCAATAAATTTGTTGAGTATAGTGAGGCAATTGAAACAAGAAGGGTGAGGAATGAAGACCTTTTAATTGAAAAAAGAGTAAGTAGATATCCATACCAGTATGTTTCAAGGACTGCCATGTTCTCCGTTCTTATGGATCTTTATGATAGGGGTGAGATTAAAAGACCTGGGGAGACAATAAGATACCTTGTATATTCCACAAGGCCTATAAGGGCAGTTGATGAAACAAGAATAATGAACGTAGATTATTCCATAAAGTATTATCTTTCAATCTTACGTGATGCATACAATGAAATTTTAGTATGAAAAGATTTTTCAATAACCTTTATTATGATTAAACATGGAAGACAACCTTAGGAATGAAATTATTGAAGTATCTATGAAGATATACCGTTTTGCTGAGCTTGGCAGCGAAGAAAGAAGGTCCTCTGAGCTCCTTGTTAATATGCTAAAAAGCCATGGATTCAAGGTGGAATATCCCTACCTAGGAATGGAAACAGCCTTCAGGGCGGAATGGGGTGAAGGCAGGCCATCTGTAGGCCTTCTTGCAGAGTACGATGCCCTGCCAAATGGTCATTCATGCGGGCATAATCTTATAGCTGCATGGGCATATGGTACCGCAGTGCTTCTCAGCAAGGAATTAAAAAATGGTAGGGTAGTGGTATTTGGTACGCCCTCAGAGGAGGGAATAGGAATTTATGCAGGGAGCAAGGCAATATTTGCTGAAAAAGGTGCATTTAATGACATAGATTTTGTTATTGGCATGCACCCGGATGATAAATGGAGCGTTGGTGGTAAGGCACTTGCGGACATATCATTTCAGGCAATATTTAAGGGAAAGGCTTCACACATGGCGGATTCACCAGAGAAGGGTATAAATGCACTGGATGCAGCAGTTACTGCATATACAGGAATAAATTCTCTCCGTGGATGGGCAAAGAATGACAAGCATATAGTCATAGGAATGATATTCAGGGAGGCAGGTGTTGCAACAAATATAGTCCCAGAAAGGGCAGTTCTTGAGATAGATATAAGGTCAAGTTCTGGAGAATTCCTTAAGGAATTGAATGAAAAGGTGGTGAGGCTTTTAAGGGGAGTTTCTGATGCATATGGAACAGGCCTAGAGATAAAGTATCTTTCCCCCCTATACGAGAATTATTTATCAAATCCTGTAATAAATGAAATACTTCTTGAAAAATTCAGGGAATTTGGTATAGAGGCGGAGAACGTTGACATTGATAAAAAACCGCCCTCTGGAAGCACTGATGAGGCAAACGTTAGCAAGGTAGTGCCCACAGGTCATCTGGATATTAAAATAGGATATCCTGGCATACCTGGGCATTCCGATGATTTTAGGGAGGCAGCAAACCCTGAAAAAGCGAAGGAAAGTCTTATCACTGGAATTATTGTTGCAACAAGGGCGATTGAAAAAATATTCAATGAAGAGGAATTACTTAAAAAAATAAGGATCAGTTATGAGCAAAGTATCCGGAGATAGTATCTCCCATGAATAAATTGACATAACCAAACCTCTCAAACTGTACAATTCCACCCTGGAACCTTGATATCTCTGGCTCAACGAGGCCACTCTTTTCTGATCCATCAGGCATAATTACATTGCATCTTATTGAATTCTCAGGTACCCAGTGAAATATTTTCAATTTCTTTATCAATGAAAGATCGTTGTTCTCAAAAATTATGAATTTTCCATCAAACCTGAAGTTCCCAAGGTCCTTAAGCCTGAACATATCATTTTCCTTTAATGAACTGAAGTCCTGAGTGGTCATGTATATATTGAATTCTCTACCTAGCCTGTATACTTTTTTACCCATATCTATGTTTGGATGTAGAGGTATATTTGCAATGAGTTCCTCCCTGCTTTTAACACCTACCTTGACTGGATCCCAAACAAAAAAGAATCTCTTTGCAACAGGATCAATAATAGTCCTATTGTATGCATAAAGATTTTCCCAGGAAAAGACGATATCAACCTCCTTAAGACCAGCATCTATCCAGTACTTCCTTATTGCATCTGGGGAAATCCCCCTTTTTCTAAGTGCTGCTAAAGTACCTAGCCTAACATCATCCCATCCACTGAAATTCCCATCCTTTATACCCTTCTTTATTATTGATGTTTTAAGGATTGAATTCTCTATCTTCACCTTCCCGTAATGAATATAAACAGGCTTCTTCCAGCCAAAATAATCAAAAATATAGAGCTGCCTGTATGTATTATTTATATGATCCTTGCCCCTTAGAACATGTGTAAGCCCAAGTTCATGATCATCTATTGCTACTGAAAAATTCATTAGCGGATAAACAATATATTTTTCTCCAGTTCTTGGATGCCTTGCCCTCCGTATTATTCTGAAGGCTGCCCAATCCCTTATGGCGGGGTTTGGATGGGTTAGGTCTGTTTTAACAACATATACAGCCTCCCTGTTTCCATATTTCCCAGAAAGCATTTCCTCCCATCTATCAAGATGTACAGAGGGATCAAGATCCCTGTCAGGACAGGGAAGCCTTGATAGCTTTAATCTTCTCCATTCCTTTTCATCACAAAGTGTAATGTATGCCTTACCCATCTCAAGCAATTTTTTTGCATAATTATAATATATATTGAACCTATCCGACTGTATAACCACCTCATGGTATTTTACCCCTAGCCAGTCAAGATCCTCCCTTATCATATCGTAGGCATAATTTTCTACATTCAGGGGATTTGTGTCCTCTATCCTCAATATTAGCCTTCCCCCATACCTTTTAGTATATTCATCATTTAATATTGCCATTCTTGAATGGCCTATATGTAAAGGCCCGGATGGGGAAGGGGCCATTCTCATTACCACTGTACCCTCCACATCCGGAAGGTCCGGGAGCACCTTCCTTTCCACTACCTTCTTTTTTTCAAGCAATTCAGGGGCAAGATATTCAAGCATATTTCTCTGTTCTTCTATGCTTTTTAAATTAATTTCCTTTACAACAGATTCAATTTCCTCCATTACCTCTCTTATTCTGGATTTTATTGATGGATCCTTTGATATTATTTTTCCCAATACACTTTTTGCATCCGCCTTCCCATTGTGTTCAATTGCATTTTGAAGAGCAAATTTAATTATATCATTTTTATCCATTTCTTACCACCCTCTTTTCTATCTCTTTAACAAGTACGTCAAGGTTTTTTCTCTCCTTAGCAGATATCTTTATGTTATTTGAATTACTAACATAAAGGTCCATCTTATTTTCAACAACAATAATCTCCTTCTCAAGAAATTTTCCTATATCATTAAGGAGTGAAAGCTGCATATCAAGCCTATAACCGCAGGTTTCACTAGGGTCAAGTACAAAAACAACTAGATCCGCAAGGTATTTAAGTGCAATTATTGCCTGTTTTTCCATTTTGTTCCTTTCCTCAAGCCTCCTGTCTAGAAGACCAGGTGTGTCAACAATCTGTATTTTCTCACCTGCAATCCCCATATGACCAACATATATGCCCTTTGTTGTGAAGGGATAGGGGGCTACTTCCGGTCTACCTGTGGATATTGCATTCACAAGCTCAGATTTCCCCACATTTGGAAAACCTGCTATTACAACAGTAAAAACCTCAGTATCTATATCAGGTATTTTTACAAGGCTTTTCCTGCATTCCTTTAAAAAGCTTAGATCATCATTTATCTGGTCAACAAAGGAAGAGAACCTACCAAAGTATGCATTCATTATTTTTGAAAAATCCTCAATGTTTCTTGTCCTTTCAAGGCTCTTAACTGTTGAGGTGGTAATTCTAAGTATGCTGTCCCTTGCCCATTTTACAGATCCCAAAGCCTTTCTATATGAGTTTTCATCTACAAGCACTGAAACTAGCTCCCTGTGAAATCTATCCAGGGTCCTCAAATCTGGAAAGCCCTTAAGGTACCTTTCAAGTGTCTCCTTGGCACATTTCTCCATCACCTTTAGCTTTGCAATATCCCAGTTTCTTACAGCTGCAACCCTATCTGGATGAAAAGACATCTCCACCTTTTTCCCCCTTCTAAAGCATTTATCAAGGATCTCCCTAGATCCTAGAACCGCAGGTATTTTTGAAAAGGTACCTTCCATCTTTTTCCTCATTTAAAGTAGGAGGGAATCTCCTCTCTCTTTTCACCCTGTTTTGCGATCTCAATTATGTCTATTGCAACTATTGATGCCACAGGTATTAGCCTGTATTTCCCCTCAAGACCCTCAATCTCAAGTACAAGTGCAGATTCCTCACCAAGATTTATGAAGCCAGAGAATATACCAGTATTTTCCCTTATCTTCTCATGATCAGCCTGTATATATACCCTGCACTTTGTGCCTATTGTAAGATCAATCATTTTTTCACCCCCGCCAGCCTCTCAATCCTCTCAATCTTTTTTCTATAATGGTCAAGTGCAATCTTGACATTGGCTTCCACGAAGTTCCAGGAGGAGGAAAGACTACCGTATTTAAGCCTGTATGCCCTCTCCTTTCCCATTGCCTTTTCTTCAAGTATATCAAGGGTTTTCAGCCTGTTTAGATGCCTGTAAAGTGTGGGCCTTGTTGTTGAAAGAACACCCATCATCTCATCCGGTGTCCAGTACCTATCTGACCTTAAAAGAAAACATTCCTTAAAAAGTCTATATGGTACGCTCCTCTTTATCTCTTCAGAATCGGATGAATCCTTGGGCTCATCTATATATCCGATGCTTGAAAGGAAATCTATCAGTAATGAGTCAATATCATTATCCTCTACTGATGTTCCCTTGAGCTGTATATGAATTTCAAACATATATTACATCAAATATCAACCCTTTTAAATACTTTTTTATATGGAGAGTTAATCTACCCAAACATGGAAAAAATTCAACTCCCTGATATTCAGGCACAAAGGCCGAATACAAATTTCAAGCTTACCAGGGTAGGTGTTACAAATGTAGTAAAACAGATAAGGGTAAAAAGACCAGGAAGGGAAGTGATATTAACACCTACAATAAACCTTTTTGTTGATCTACCATCAACAAAAAAAGGATCTGATATGTCAAGAAATATTGAGATAATTGAGGAAATAGTGGAAAGAAGCACAACAAGACCCTGCTCAGGAATTGAGGAACTTGCAGAAAATATGGTAAAGCTTTTAATAAAGAAACATACATATGCAACATATGCTGAGATAGAGCTTTCTTCAGACTATTTCCTTGAAAGGCTTAATCCATCAGGTAAAAAAAGTGTGGAAAGATATAGGCTTTTTACAAGGGCAATACTTGAGAAGGGAAAGATAAGAAAGATGTTAGGCGTAACAGTAACTGGAATGACTGTGTGCCCATGCGCCATGGAGACAGTTAGAGCAGTACTCAAGGAAAAGTATCCAGAATATGCCGATTTACTAGAAAAAATACCAGTTGTTTCACATAACCAAAGGAATAATACAACAATAATGATTGAGGTACCGCAGGGATATTCAATAGAGGCTAATGATCTGATTGAAATAGCAGAAAAATCCATGTCAAGTCCAACATTTGAGATATTAAAAAGGAAGGACGAGGAAGAGGTGGTATTAAATGCTCATCTTAACCCTAAGTTTGTAGAGGATGTGGTGAGAGAAGCACTTAATTATATATCCAAAAAATATTCTGACCTTCCTAAGGAGACACTTGTGATAGTAAGGAGTGAAAGTGAGGAAAGCATACACAAACATAATGCATTTGCTGAAAGAATAAGTACGTTGGGCGAGCTTCTTGATTGCCAATGATTAAAGTTAAATATTACTGAATTTTTTATTAAAATGATGGACATAGCAGAAGAACTTGCAAAAAAACAAAAGGAGATTTCAGTAGCTGAATTCTTTGAAAAGAACAAGCAGATACTCGGATTTGATTCCCCCCAGAAGTCATTGGTGATGGCTGTAAAGGAGGCAGTGGATAATTCACTTGATGCTTGTGAAGAGGCAAGGATATTGCCAGAGATATATGTTGAAATAATAAGGGTTGATAAGGATGAATTTCAGCTAACAGTTGAAGACAATGGTCCAGGTATAGTGAGGAGGGAGGTACCAAAGGTCTTTGGGCAGTTCCTTTATGGGTCAAGGTTCCATTCCGTAAGGCAGACCAGGGGACAGCAGGGAATAGGGATATCTGCAGTTGTTTTATATTCCCAGCTCACCACTGGAAAGCCAGCAAGGATAGTTTCAAAGATATCTAATGAAGATGTGGCCTATTATTTTGAGATAATGATTGATACAATTAAGAATAGGGCAAATGTGTTGAAGGAAGAGCCCATAATAGTAAATAAAAAGAGCGGTGTGAAGATACAGGTAAATCTAAAGGGTAAATATGTTAAGGGAAAGCAGAGTGTTCTGGAATACCTTCAAAACACTGCCATTGTAAATCCACACGCTACAATAATATTCTCAGATCCTGATGGTCTTAAAATAAGATTTGAACGCGCTTGGAATACGCCCGTGGAGCCACCAAAGGAAACAAAGCCACACCCTCTTGGTGTGGAGATTGGTGAATTGATGCAAATGACCTCAAGGACAGGGGCAAAAAAATTGAAAACATTCCTTACAGGTGATTTTAGCAGGATCAGTGACCACCTTGCACAGGAGATATGCAATGTTTCAGGACTGGACTGTAATCTTGATCCGCATTCCCTTAAGCTAGATGATCTAAAGAGGCTTCATGAGGCCTTTAAGAAGGTTAAGATTCTTCCACCCTCGTTCGAATCCCTCTCACCAATAGGTGAAACCCTAATAAAGAAGGGTCTTAAGAATGTACTTGGTGACCTAAAGCCCTCATTTTATTCTATTCCTGTTACAAGAAAGCCATCTGTTTATTCTGGGAACCCTTTTGTTGTTGAGGTGGGACTTGTTTATGGTGGCTCCATACCCCACGATGAACAGGTAAAGGTGCTAAGGTTTGCAAACAGGGTCCCTCTCCTTTATCAGGCAGGATCCTGTGCCCTCACAAGGGCAGTTGAAAATATAGACTGGAGGAAGTATGGTCTGGAGCAAAGGGGAGGAGAGGGCCTGCCCGTGGGGCCAATGATAGTTCTAATTCATCTAGGCTCCACAAGGATTCCATATACTTCAGAGGCAAAGGAGGCAGTTGCCGAGATACCAGAGATTATGGATGAGCTGGATCTCGCCCTAAAGGAATCTGCAAGGCAGATAAAGGCATTTCTTATAAAAAAGGAGGTGAAGGCAAAGCTAACCGAAAAATTCTTCCTTGTTCAGAAAATACTCCCTAAAATTGCGGAAAAAAGTTCAAAAATGCTCAACAAGGATATACCAAATCTTGATCCTGTTATTACAAAGATAATGAATGTTTTATGGATTGAGGAGAATGTGAAACAGGATGGTAAAAACGCGGTCGTGGATGTTAATGTTTCAAACTTTACTCCAGAGGTAAAAAATTTTACTCTTTACGCTGATATACCTGATGGTAAGGTTGATGGGAAAATAATGCCCTTTGGTGAATATGATGAAAACAAGGATTACATAAAGTGGTATATTTCTACCATGAGGCCAATGGAAAAGATTACATTCAATTTCAGGCTGAGGGATCTCAAGGGTGAATATGGTGAAACAGTCTATTACATTGAGGGAACTGACCCTGTGCATGTTGTTGGTGCTGAACCACTTCCTGGAGACTGGAACCTGGAGGCGCTTAAGTCAATTATAGAGGAAGAGGAGGAAGAGGAGAATGGAGAAGAGCAGGTATGAAATGGCACTTGAGTCCTTAAAATCAATAGTTGAAAAGATACATTCCGATCTTGAAAGGGGAGAGGTACCTTCCATGGAGCTTCCTGCAAGAACCAAGTATAACATTGTTCTCGACATTACAAAGGGGGTTTGGAAATACGGTGATGCAAAGATAACAAGGAGCGCAAAAAAAATTGATGGTGCATACACTCTATTGAGGACAATGTATATGATGGATTTCATAAGGGAGATGATAGAACAGAATAAATCATCCACGCTTAGGGAACTCTATTACATCTCAGAGGGATGGGACCTAGCAAAGTTCCATACACAGGATGAATCGAACAAGCTAGCGGAGGATCTTGAGATTGTAACAAGGTTCCTAAGGGAGGATTTCAAGCTCAGACCAGAGGAGGACGGGGCCACAGTAATAGGAAACATCACCTTTGAGGAGATAAACAGGAAGGGAAACCCTAAGAGGATTAACTGCAGGGACGATGTTGGTGATGCTGGCTATGCAATACCATATAATGTTGAAAAGGATAAGTTGAAGATAATAAGCTACGATGCAGATTTTGTTCTTGCAATAGAAACAGGAGGTATGTTTGACAGGCTTGTTGAAAATGGATACGATGAGAAGGCAAGGTCAATACTTGTCCATCTTAAGGGACAGCCAGCAAGAAGCACCAGGAGGCTTCTTAAAAGGCTGAATGAGGAGCTAGGTTTGCCTGTTCTCGTATTTACAGATGGTGATCCATGGTCCTTCAGGATTTATGCGAGTGTTGCCTATGGCGCAATAAAGACTGCACATCTCTCAGAGTACCTTGCAACACCAACAGCCGAATTTATTGGAATAACTGCAAGCGATATTGTAAACTACGATCTACCCACGGATAGGTTAAATGAAAAGGATATTGCAGCACTTAACGCAGAACTTACAGATCCCAGGTTCAACACACAGTTCTGGAAGAATGAGATAGAGCTAATGCTAAAGCTAGGGAAAAAGGCAGAACAGCAGGCACTTGCAAAATACGGTCTAAATTATGTTACTGATGTATATCTTCCTGATAAGGTATCGGAGCTGGGTATATGAGGGAAACATTAACTTCCCCAGACATACACTCATGGATTATTGCAAACTCTAGATTTATTGTAGGATCCTTCGTTAAAAAAATAGTTTTTGAAGATTCCATGGTAATAAGATTGCACAGCAAGGATTATGGAAACAGGGATCTTTACCTAACACCCCCTGGCTTTATTTACTTTGGAGAAAAGAGGGATCTTGAGGTAAAGGGCCAATCAAAATTTCTAAATGATATCCTTGAAAACTCAAAGGTTGAATCCATAACACAGCCAAACTTCGATAGAATAGTAAGGATAGATTTTTTCTCAGGAAAAAGCATAGTTTTTGAAATGTTTGGTAGAGGTAATATAATAATGCTTGAAAATAACAGGATTTTGTTTGCTAGGGAGTACAGGGAATGGAGGGGAAGGGCAATAAAAAGGGGTGAGGAGTATAAGTACCCTCCTTCCCCTGTTAATCCATTATCAATGGATTTTGAAAAATTCTTAGGCGAACTCAGGGGTGATTATGAAATAGTGGGTGTTATTGCCACAAGATTCAACCTTAGCCATTACTCTGAGATTGTATGTTCATTGGCAGGTGTTGAAAAAGATAAGAAGGTAATGGATCTTTCTGAGGATGAAAAAATTAGGATTTTTGAAACAATCAAGAGTTTTCTATCTGGCCTTGACGGGAGGGGATATTTATGCAATGGAAAAATAATGTGCATAAAATCAGGGGAATGCCAGAACTTTGATAATATTAATGATGCAATACTTGCATATTTAAAGGGTATAAGGGTGGAAAGTGAAGAGGAGAGGATTGAAAAGGAGCAAAAAAAGAAGCTTGAGGAATACAAAAAGTTATCAGAGATCTATAGATCAATGGGTAATGAAATAATTTCAAACATCCAATGGTACAATGAAATATATGAGAAGTTGAGAAGGAAGGAGAAAATTGATTCCCTTATATCAATTGATGGCAAGATTGCAAGGGTAAGGAGAGATGAGAGTGCACCCGAGATTGAATTGGATATTACAAAAAGGCCAAGTGAAATTGCTCAGGGATATTTTTCGGAATCAAAAAAGCTAGATGAAAAAATTAAGGGAATAATGGAGGTGATTGGAAAAATTAAGAAAAAGGAAATAAAAAAAGAGAAAAAAAAGGAGAGAAGAAGGTTCTGGTTCGAGAGGTTCAGATGGTTCATTTCATCTGAAAATTCCCTTGTGCTTGCCGGCAGGGATGCTAAAACAAACGAAGAGGTGGTAAAAAAATACCTTGGTGAAAGGGATTATTATGTGCATGCTGACATACACGGTGCCCCCAGTGTTGTTGTAAAAAATGATGGAATTACTGAAAAGACACTTGTAGAAGCTGGAATATTTGGTCTTTGTTATTCAAAGGCATGGAATGCGGGCTATATGGCAGGTGATGCTTACTGGGTCACATTCTCACAGGTGAGCAAAATGGCGGAAAGTGGCGAATATGTGCCAAGAGGGGCATGGGTGATAAGGGGTAAAAGGAATTATATGAGGAATCTTAAGCTAGAGCTTGGTATAGGGAAAATAAGATATGAGAATGAGGAAATACTTATGGCAGGGCCTGTGGATTCCCTGAAACAAAAAACAAACTATTATATTGTTATAGCTCCAGGGGATACCAGTAAGGAGAATATTGCTAAGATAATCTCTGAAAAATTCTCATGGGATATTGATGATGTTATGTCAATTCTTCCCCCAGGACCAGGAAGAATTGTGGAGGAAAAACATGAGGCCTTTGAGCATAGTAATAACGGTGAAGAATGAGGAGGAGCATATAGGCCAACTTCTTGACTCTCTTCTAGTTCAGGAGAGACCATTCGAGGTGGTAATTGTTGATTCTGAAAGCACAGACAGGACTGTTGATATAATAAGGGGATATATGGATAAATTGGACCTGAGGCTAATAATAAAAAGGTCCAGCAGGGGAGGTGGTAGGAATATAGGTGTTGCAAATTCAAGGTACGACTATGTTGTTTTTACAGATGGAGATATAATCCCCTCAGAAACTTGGCTTAGGGAGATGAGGAGATCAATAGATGAAGGGAATGATGTTGTTGCAGGTAAAACAATACAGGTGGGTAATGAGAAGTTTGCAGTACTCGAAAGGGTGGAATTGATATACAGGGGCTTGGATGTTACATTCCCATCATGTAATCTTGCCTATAGAAAAGAGCTATTTTTGAGGCTAGGGGGATTTGATGAGAGATTTATCACTGCAGAGGACATAGACCTAAATATGCGTGCAATCTCTGCGGGAGCAAAATTTTATTACAATGAGAATGCAATTGTTTACCATAGGACAAGGGAAGATCTAATATCATTTTATAAGCAGGCATTCTGGAACGGATATGGAAGAAAACAATTAACAAAAAAGCATGGAAATCTTTGGAGTCATTATTCCCTTGGTAGGATGTTTTCCAGGGATAAGATAAGTTTTTATGGTCTAACAAGATTAGCCTTTGCATTCATTGGCTATATGTATGCAAAGGTGGTAGAGTGAATAGTCCTAAGCTTTCTATAATTATACCAACAATGAACGAGGAGAAGTCAATAGGTAGGGTAATTGAAAGGATAAAAAGTTCTGTAAATTATGATTATGAAATTATAGTTGTTGACAGCAGTAGGGATAGAACACCAGAAATTGCAAGGGCCATGGGGGCAAGGGTGATTAGGGAGGAAAGGAGGGGATATGGCAGGGCATACAAGACAGGCTTTATAAATGCCACAGGGGATATTATAGTGACAATGGATGGTGACAATACATATCCACCAGAGGAGATAAACAGGGCAGTTGAGGAACTACTTAAGGGCAATGATTTCATCTCCTGTGAAAGGATCTCCCTATTACCCAGGGACGTGATGCTGCAGGCACATAGGATAGGAAATTTTGTTTTAAACCTTGCAGTTTTTTCCCTATTCTTCATTAAAATGAAGGACTCACAGAGCGGTATGTGGGTATTTAAAAGGGAGGTATTAAAAAAATTTCAGGTATGCTCAGATGGAATGGGTTTCTCAGAAGAGATAAAGATAAGGGCATATATGTGTTGTAAATTCAAGGAGATACCCATTCTATATGGAATAAGGGAGGGGGAAAGAAAATTGCAAACATTCAAGGATGGTATAAAGAACCTTTTGCATTTAATAAAAATAAGGTTTTCACACTGTAATTTAAGAATAAGTGAATGGTAGAAAATGTTTAATCCATAAATTCCTATTATCACCCATGAGGGTTTTAATATCTGTATCAGATAAAAGAGGTATTGAGGATCTAGCAAGGGAGATTATATCACTTGGGGGTGAGATATTTGCTACATCAGGCACAAGATCATACCTCTCCTCAAGGGGAATAAATATAAAGGGTATTGAAGAACTAACAAATTTTCCGGAAATACTTGAAGGCAGGGTGAAAACGCTTCACCCCGCAATATTTGGTGGTATACTTGCAAGGAGTGACCAGTTGGAGGAGATAAAAAGACTTAGCATAAAAAGCATAGATATGGTAATAGTGAACCTCTATCCCTTTGAAAATACGGAAAAAGTAGAAAATAAACTAATTGAAAATATTGATATTGGCGGTGTATCATTGATAAGGGCTGCAGCAAAAAATTATGAAAGGGTAACGGTGGTGGTTGATCCTGATGATTATCCTGAAATAATAAAGGAACTAAAGGAGAATAGGGAGGTCTCAATTGAAAAAAGAAGAGAACTCGCCATAAAGGCATTCTACCATACATCAAGGTACGATTCAATTATAATGAACACGCTCTGGGGCCTTTATCATAAGGAGCTTTCGCCATACTTCTCTATTGCTGGAAGTGAGAAAATAAAGCTCAGGTACGGGGAAAATCCGCATCAAGAGGCTAAGTACTATTCCATCCAAGATCTTCCCTGGGAGCTTTTGAGGGGAAAGGAGATATCATACAACAACATACTTGATATGGAATCAGCATGGGACCTAGTAAATGAGTTCAAGGAACCGGCAGTGGCAATAATAAAGCACAATAGTCCATGTGGTGTGGCACTTGGAAAGAATATAATTGATGCATATGAAAAGGCCTTGAGCAGCGATCCCATGAGTGCATACGGTGGGATAGTTGGCGTTAACGAGACAGTGGATATTGAGTTTGCAGAAAAACTGAGGGGCACATTCTATGAGGTTATTGTGGCACCTGAATTCACAAGGGAGGCAATTGATCTATTTGCAAGGTACAAGAAGGACCTCAGGGTAGTTTTATACCATGGCAATGGTAATGACATTAGTTTTAGGAGCTCAGCAGGTGGATTCCTGGTACAGAGGAAAGGAGATGATAGCATAGAGATTAAATATGTTACATCAAAAAGGCCAGACGATGCACAGATGAGGGATCTTATCTTTGCATGGAATGTGGTGAAGCATGTTAAGAGCAATGCCATAGTTATTGCAAAGAATGGTATGACGGTGGGCATTGGTGCAGGACAGATGAGCAGGGTTGATGCAGTTAGGGTGGCCGTAATGAAATCCATGGGAAGATCTGAGGGATCGGTGCTTGCCTCGGATGCGTTCTTCCCTTTCCCTGATGATATTGAGGAGGCGGCAAGGGCGGGTGTAAGGGCAATAATACAGCCAGGAGGGTCAAAGAGGGATGATGAGGTAATAAGTGCGGCCGAAAGATTTGGTATTGCAATGGTATTTACTGGAAAGAGGTTTTTCAGGCATTAGGAGGTGTTATTATGGATATAATAGATGAGATTATAGAGGCTGGTAAAAAGTTGATGGAGTTTGGAATGATAGAATCTTCCCACAGTGGGAACTTAAGCGCAAGAATTAATGATAAAATTTACATAAAGAAGCACGGAAGAATGATGGGATATTTGAAAAGAGAGGATATAATTGAGCTTGATATGAACAGTGAGGAGGGATATTCTGAGGCCTCTGTGGAGGTCTATGCCCACAGGAACATATATCTCAATAGCGATGCAAAGGCCATTGTTCACGCACATACACCCTATGCAATAGTACTATCACTTCTATATGATAAGATAGAGCCTGTGGACGAAGAGGGAAAGTTCTACCTTGAGAATATACCAGTTATTGTTGCGGAGAGGGCGGTTGCATCCATGGAGATAGCTGAGAAGCTAGGAGAGGTGATGAGGGAGAACAGGGTGGCTGTGATCAGGGGACACGGTACATTTGCAATTGGAGAGAACCTTGATGAGGCAATAAAATACCTTACACTCTGTGAAAGCATATCCCACATATCATACCTTTTCCACCTTTACAAAGGTGGAGTTCATTGAAGCACCCATTGAATACTCCTGAACACTATCAGTTGTAAGGAAATTCACATTCCATCCATGGATTGAAGGCCAGCTTCCCCTATAAATAAGTACGATCCCCCTACCAATGGAATCATCCAACTTTACATTTGTAATTATCATACCATATTCATTCATTATCCTTACACTATCCCCATCATCTATACCCATCTCCATTGCATCATGGGGATTAATGTGTGCATATGTGTCAAAGCTGTAAAGGTTGTTGAATTGGCTTCCTACGCCATAAATGCTTGTTGAACTTATAAGCCTGAAATAACCATACCTTGAGGGTATGGTAAAATTCTCCAGCTCTTCCTTTAAATTGGATTTGTTTATTATTAATTCATTCCTTACCCTCTCTATCCTAGCAAAACCTTTTTTCAAAAGATCATTCTTATCTATCTTTAACATATTGATTATGTTATCAATGATCGACCATTCATCCTCAAGTAGATATGGCTCATTGAAACCCATTTTCTTTGAAAGTAGAACAAAGAGATCATGGTTGGAGATCGCCTCACCAGGAGGATCCATTACCTTCTGGTTTAAATTTATGTAATCATGGTAATATGAATCAACAAGGTCGTTGAATTCAAAAAAGCTTGCAGCTGGTATTATTAGATCAGAAAAAAGGGCAGTGTCCGTCAAAAATAGATCATGAACAACAATGAATATGTCCTTTTTTTGAATAACATCCCTGAGGAGATTCTGGTTTGGCAAGGAGTTTAAAGGATTTGTATTGTATACAAAGATCATTCTAATATCATTTTTCTCAAGCTCCCTGCCCAGGTTTACTTGGTTTATCAACCTTTTATTTTCAGATATTCCACCAAGGTATTCATAATCTATACCGTGCTTTGCATCATAAATGAAATTTCTTTCCATACCAAGAAGTGTCATCATGTATGCAATTGTTTTTACCGAAAGGCCACCATAAAGATTCCTCTGAAATCCATAACCCATATGTATTGCAAATGGCCTTTTGTCAAGTAGATCAAGGGCAAAATCCTCTATTTTTTTAGCACCTAGACCTGTTATCCTTCCGGCATACTCAGGATCGTACCTGGAAACAATGGATGAAAGCTCAGGAGAGGAAATTCCATATCTTGAAAGTACATTAAGTATGGAAAGAACGAGAGGTATGTCGGTTCCAGGCTTCAGGTCAAGATGCACATCTGCCCCCTTTGCACTCTCTGTCCTTACAGGATCTATCACATATATCTTAGCCTTGGAAAGCTTTGCAAGTCTCCATCCATGAACATTTGTCCATGCAGGGTTGATGCCCCAGTAAACAATCATTTTCATTTCTTTCAATTTTTCAGGGTCCATTCCAACGGATGTGCCAAGAATTGATCTCAATGCCATGGAACCTGCCTCATCACAGAGTGAGTGGTTTAGAAATGAGGAACCTATCCTGTTGAAGAACCTCCTTGGGAAGTAATAGGATATGAGTGCCCTGTTCCCCGCATATTCCAAGGGGAGTATACATTCAGCACCACATTCTTTTATTGTCTCCCTAATCTTTTCTGAAATAATGTCAAGTGCCCTATCAAGGCTTGTCTCAATGAATTCACCCTCTCCTCTTTTTCCATCTCTCAAAAGTGGCCTCCTTAGCCTTTTATCACTTATGGCTGAATCTACAAAGAACTTTGCCTTGTAACACAAAAATCCAGAGGTAATTGGATGGGAAGGGTTTCCCCTTATCCTGATTCCATTTGAATTTTCAGTTATTATTGAGCAAGAATCAAAACAATCCTTGGGACAGGCTGAAAAGGGCATAAGATGTAGATGATTTAATTCATAAATAAGTTTTACTAATTTATTTCATTAAAATAGGGTGTCTCATATTTTCTCATACCACAAGATCCATAATTTTTCTTTTTGGTCTGTCAAGAATTTGATTCATCAAAAATAATTTTATATGCAACTATTTTCATTCCTTTTGAAACATCATAATTCCTATTTCTTACAAACAAAATATTCACATCCAAGAATGTCTTCAAGTATTGCAAATGTTCTTTCAATCTCACATCTTAGAGAATATCTTGATGCCTCTTCTTGCATATGAAAGCCTTGATTCAATGATTCCTCTTTTTTTATTTGTATCTATTACTGGTATACAATTTGTATTTTCAAAACATATTCTTATAAGTTAGAAGAATCATATACTGCATCCATTAGCAAATACGAATATTCTTTTAAAGTATTGATCAATGGGAAAGATATATTCTTGTCGTGTAAAGATGCCGTTGTAACATTCCACTCCACTATTGCAGATGAATCTATATCAAAAAGATACACTTATTTTTCTCCCATATTGCCATCCTTTAGTTGAGAAACCCAAAAAACTTAGTGGATCTTTATAATTGCCATAATTTTTCCTTCTTGAAGCATTAGAACTCTTGCAGCTTCTAACTATAAATGAATCTATGGCAGAGTTCTTCTTATATGATTGTATTATTTCATTGTTAATTTTGTGCCAATCATTCTAGTTCTTCTTGAAAGGATTCTGAAATTTGGAATCTTTCTTACACCTAGCACATTTTTAATATCGTGATGATTTCTAAAGAAACTTTCAGCAGACCTATAGGATATTCAATATATCAGAAGGATCAACAAAATCTTCACAATCAAGGCATTTGAGTATTTTTTTCTATCCTTGGAAACATTATTATCCATGAATTCCATTATTAATGGTATATGTTTCGTTTCCATATACAAAATTAGATTTTATATAACATGGATCATACATTTTTATTAAAATTGAGACACACTATCAATTAAAAAAAATTTAATAATTAAGTTTAAATTACATTTATATAATGTTAAAAAATAAATGGTATATTGTTTTAAGTTCTGAAGAGGTTAAAAAGAATAGAATAACAAAGGTAAGGCGATTTGGAATTGATATCGTTTTCTGGAGAGATAGTAAAAATGAAGTTCATGCCATTGATGCAAAATGCCCACATAGAGGCGCAGACCTGGGCCTGGGGAAAATAGTGAATGATTGCGTTCAATGCCCCTACCATGGATTTCTATATGATGGTAATGGAATTGCAGTTTTGATCCCTTCCCTGGGTAAATCTGCAAAAATTAACCCCAATTATAGAGTAAGAAGTTTCAAGGTAAAGGAGTTTATGAATTTCATATTCATGTGGTATGGTGATAAAGAACCCGAGGAAGAGATCAAATGGCTTGAAGGTATTGATAACTCATATTCTTTTTCAACAATTAAGGAAACATGGGAGGTGAATTATACAAGAGCAATAGAGAATCAGCTTGATGTATCACATCTTCCATTCGTTCATAGAACAACAATAGGAAGGGGTAACAGAACATTAGTTAACGGTCCAATAGTAGAATTGGAAGGAGATGTGTTGAATGTTTGGGTCTTCAACGAGGTGGATAGGGGACAGTTACCAAAAAAACAAAATGAAATAAAGAAAGATGAATGCACAGGTAGGTTGCAGTTGATTTTACCAAACTACTGGCAAAATATAATTAGTGATAAATTGAGGGTGATGGCGGCCTTTGTTCCTGAGGATGAAAATAGAACCATTTTATATGTTAGGCTTTATCAAAAATTCATCAAGATACCTCTTATATCTTCTTTAATAAATTACATTTTCATGATATTTAACAGGGTGGTTTTAAAACAGGACAGGGGTGTTGTGACATCACAAATTCCAAAATACAGCGATATATCCAATAAAGAGCTTCTTGTTCAGGCAGATGCACCAATATTATTATACAGAAAATATCTCCATGAAAATAGTAAGGAATAGAATTATAAATTTATTAAATCTCAATTCCGGCTTTGTAGAAATCCTACCTAGGGATCCTACTTACCATCATCTGCTCTTCATTTTTTGATTGGATCATTGCCTCACTTGATGGTTCTCTTATCCCTACATTGTGCTGGGATCGTTTTAGTCATGTACAATCTCTTTTCAATATGATGCATTTATATCCCTGTCTATGGTTAGACCACATTTATCACAGTGAAGGATCCTCCCATGTTCTATTTGGACAATGACCCACATACCGAACATGTCCTGCTTGTATTCATTGTATCTTTCCTTGATAGCTCTATTACTGGTAAACCTTCCCACGCACACTTATATTTGATCTGGAACTCTAATTTGCCATATGGGAATGCATTGTTGAAAAGGAATCTATAATCCTTACCCTTGTAATCCCCCTTCTTTGTTATATTCCTAATTCCCTTAATGTTTTCAAGGACGATTGCCTCATTGTTTTTTATTGCATCTTTTACAATATCCTTGCTTATTTTATGCAATATCTGATTTACCCTGCTACTTGACCTCCTACCATACTTCTCCTCTATCTTCTTCCTTATTCTTCTGTCATTCCTCTTGAAGTGTGATACCTTTTTCCTGTACCTATTCTTTATCTTTACCACCTCAGATACATCATATCTTTTGTAGTGATACTCATTTCCCACAGTTATATTTCTTATGTTTCTATCAACACCAACTGTATTATTGCACTCAATTAATGATACCTCCTTTCCTATTGTTAATGATAATCTACCTTCACTTATTGTAAATGATCTAACTTCAACATTAGATATTTTCCCTCGCACATAATTGTTCAATTCTATTTTTTCATAGGATCTTCTATATTTTTCATTGGAGGTGGGTATAATGAGATATTCTCCATCTATTTTGAATCCATAATAGGATGAAAGTGTCAATTTACCTACCCTGGGTTTCGAGACCTTTTGTCCCTTCCTCAACCTCTTCCTGTAGTTTTTAACAAGGGCAATGGCTTTGTTTATGATTTCCACATAATAATATGATGGAAGGTTATATCTTGAGATTATTTTATATGCTTCATTTGATAAAGAATTTCTTGAGGTTATGTTCTTTTCAATTGCTATATCAATGCATAAATTGATAGCATCAATATACCTTTTCATAAGATCCTTGATAAGAGGGGAAGGTGAATATGGCTGGGTAACAGATTTAAATGCAAGCATTACAAAAATATTATTTAAAACATAAATATAAGGATTTCTATCAAAATTGAGGGATTATAGATGGAATTAATAGAAAAGGTACATTAATTAAAAAGAAATTTTGGTATTTGAATAGCTCGATTAATAGAATCAATTCCAGAAAGAATTTAATTATGAAATTTTTGTTATGCAACACTCACAAAATAAATAAAAAATTTAATAAATCATTCTTTTTAAAATGATTTCTACTAGGCTTTGGAAGCAAAAGTTTAAAATTAAATAAGTTGATAAAATATACATGGAAAGGTCTGGAATAGCTGATTTGCCCCTTCATTATGGAAAGGCACCTCCATGGCTATTTGAGAGAATGGTAAAATTATCTGGAGAAATTTCAGAATTAATAATAAATGAATTTGGAAAGCTTGAATTAATCAAAAGAATAAGCAATCCTTATTTTTTTCAGGCATTTTCAATGGTGATAGGGTTTGACTGGCATTCCTCTGGAACAACAACAGTTTTGATGGGTGCAATGAAGGAGGCACTGGACAAAAAAGATCTGGGTATATATATTGCAGGGGGTAAGGGCAAAAATGCTATTACAACCCCTAATGAAATAGCGGAAATTGCTGAGATAAAAGGAATAGAGGATAGTAAAACAAAAATTCTTCAATATTCATCAAGGATGTCCGCAAAGGTGGATAATACATTGGTCCAGGATGGTTTTTCAATATATTTTCATAGCATAATTTTCACAGAAAATGGTGAATGGGCTGTTATACAGCAAGGTATGAACGAGGAAAGAAGGTATGCAAGAAGGTATCACTGGTATGGTAAAAATGTATCATCATATGTTAATGAGCCACATTCTGGTATTTTTTCACAGGTGATACTGGAGAATGTTCTTAACCTCACATCAAGAAAAAGTGAAGAGACTAGAAAGTTTTCACTTGATATTGTAAGGGAAGGGCCTGAAAAAATTAAAAATCTTGTGGTGGAAGGTAGCGGTTTCAAAAGACTTGAGGATTTTTCTGGAATACCTTATATAGAAATGCCCTGGAAAATAAATTGGAATGTACTCAGGGAAATATACGAATTTCAGCCGAAAAACTATGAAGAAATGGTGGCACTTAAGGGTGTTGGACCTGCAACTGTAAGGGCACTTGCATATATAGCAAACATTGTTTACGGTGCTGAGTCATCATGGGAGGATCCTGTAAAATATTCATTTGCCCTAGGTGGAAAGGACGGTGTTCCCAGGCCTGTTGATAGGAAATCATACGATGAATCAATAGAATTCTTAAAGGGTATGCTTGAGGGAATTGAGGCAAAGGAAAGAAGAGAGGCATTAAGAAGATTGAGATCCATTGTTCCCTAGTTCCCTGTTTTTTATTATTTCCTTAGCCTTCTTAATAGTTCCAGTTACCTTTAATGTAGGAACATTAAAATCGTTCAACAATGAAACAAACCTTTCCTTGTCCCAATGCTTAACCCTAACAACAGCGTAATGTCCACTTTTAAATATAAATTGGAAATCTATTTTGAATTTTTTTGAAATTGATTTAAGAATTAATCCAAGATCTTTTACATTGTAAATTATTACGTACCTTTTTCTTCCTATTTTATCCTTTACTACCATGGATATGAAATGAAAAAATTATTTAATAAAGGTTCCCTTATACTAGAAAGGTGGTACGATGAACCTTTATGAGTTCCAGGGAAAGGAGCTGTTCAGAAAATTTGGAATTCCAGTACCTGAAGGTTATGTAATAAAGGCACCGGAGGAAATAAGGGATGACATTTTTCCTGCAGCACTTAAGGCGCAGGTACTTGTAGGTGGAAGAGGAAAGGCAGGAGGAATAAAGTTTGCAAACAATAAAGAAGAAGCAGTGAATTATGCAAGGGACCTATTATCACAGACAATCAAGGGATCAAAAGTAAAATATGTTCTTGTTGAAAGAAAAATAAACATAGAAAAAGAACTATACCTTTCAATCACCATAGACAGGGGCAAAAGGAGACCTCTGGTGATGGCAAGTACTGAGGGGGGTGTGGAAATAGAGAGCGTCGAAGAAAGTAAGATACATATGAAGTGGATAGATCCTGTTCATGGCTATTCGGCCTATATTGCAAAAATAATCTCAAAGAAGCTTAACCTATCAGGGGATCTTGGAAAGCAATTTTCTGATCTTCTTTCAAGGATGAGCAAACTCTTTGAAGAATACGATGCTGAACTTGTTGAAATAAATCCATTGGTAATAACAAAAGAAGGTAAGCTTGTTGCAGCAGACTCAAAGGTAATCGTAGATACAGATTCTCTATTCAGACACAAGGATGTACCTATAAACCTGGATGATTTGACAGAGCTTGAAAGGATTGCTAAGGAAAGCGATTATTCCTTTGTGGAGCTTGATGGTGATGTTGGTGTTATTGCAAACGGTGCAGGGCTCACAATGGCTACACTTGATTCACTCCTTCTCCACGGTTTGAGACCCAGGAATTTTCTTGATCTTGGTGGTACAGACAGTGTAGATATTGTAAAAAATGCATTCCCACTGATACTTAAGGCCAATCCAAAGATAATATTTGTTAACATATTTGGAGGTGTTACTAAGTGTGACACAGTTGCAAACGGTATTGTTATTGCAAAAAAGGAGTTTGGAATCGGGCAACCAATAGTCGTAAGGCTAAACGGTGTTCATGAAGAAGAGGGAAGGCAGATTTTAAAGGAAAATGGGATAGATGCATATTCCAATATGCCAGATGCTGTTAAAAAGGTGGCTGAGATATATGCAATGATTACTAAGGGGGTGAATTGAATGGTATACATTAATAAAAACACAAAAGTTATTGTTCAAGGTATTACTGGACATCAGGGTTCATTCCACAGTAATGAAATGATAAAGTTTGGAACAAAAGTAGTGGCAGGTGTAAGCCCTGGAAAGGCAGGGACGACTGTGAACGGTGTTCCAGTTTTTGATAGCGTAGAAGAAACACTTAATTTTGAACCAGAAGCAACCATGATCTCTGTTCCTGCCCCATATGTAAAGGATGCATTCTATGAAGCACTGGACCATGGTATAAAGGTGATTTATATTCTTACCGAACATGTTCCTGTACACGATTCAATGGCAATGGTAAATGAGGCAAGGCTAAAGAACGCTATTGTAATAGGACCTAATGGCCCTGGTATAACTGTTGTTCACGAAAAGACCAAGATAGGTATTATGCCCAACCATATTTTTAGAAAGGGTAATGTGGCAGTTATTTCAAGATCAGGAACTCTCACATATGAAATAGTAAAATCAATAACAGATTATGGTATGGGTGAAAGTACCGTAATAGGCCTAGGAGGAGATGCAATAGTAGGTCTTAGTTTCATTGATGTTCTTAAAGAGTTGAAGAAGGAAAGACAGACAAGGGCAGTAGTACTGATTGGTGAAATAGGTGGAACAGCTGAGGAAGACGCAGCTGAGTATATAAGGACAGAGTTCAATAAGCCTGTGGTTGCATACATAGCAGGAAGAAGCGCTCCACCGGGCAAAAGAATGGGTCATGCAGGTGCTATAATAACCAGGGGCAAGGGAACTGCAGAAAGCAAAATAAAGGCACTTAATTCAGCCGGAGTCGATGTGGCCGATTATCCCCAGGATATACCTCTCCTGCTGGAGAAGAAGTTTAAGAAATAGTTAGCAGGGGTATCCGAGCCTGGTCAAAGGAGCGGGACTTAAGATCCCGTGTCGTAGGACTACGAGGGTTCAAATCCCTCCCCCTGCATCTCATCTTATTTTTTAACTAAAATTCTGTGAGATCATCACGAACATCTTTAAAATGTAAGGATTAAAACTAATTTTTTTAAACATACTTTACAATTCAATTAAATCTTTTCAAGAAGAGAATATTGGAAAAAGGCTTTAGGCCTTAGTTATGATCAATTGGTTAATGATCCTGTCCCTAAATATTTTTAGGAAGAAATTGCCCAGAAGAGTTATGCTTACCCTTTCAAAAATATTGTTTGTACCTGTTGCAAGAATGTTAACATTTCCCTGAATACTATCAAAAGCCTTCAATATTGATCTTTTAATAAATTCATGTTTTAAAGGATCCTCTAGAATTTCATCCAGGATAGTGAAGCCTTTATTTCTAAAAGTGGCCACCGGTATCAAAGGTAATGGGAAGGTTAAAATATCATATTTCTTGAGCCTGTCCAATAGCTCTAAATTTGCAATTATGTCCTCCTCCTTTTCATCAGGGAAATTTAGTATCATGGTTCCAACAACAACCCAGTTATTATCATTAAGTATACCTATCCCATTTTCTATAATATCCGGATATTCAATTGGTCTGTAGGGTAATACTTTACCTCTCATATATTTTTCAATTAACCTTGGTGATCCTGTTTCAATCCCCACCTCTATGAAAGTTTTTCTTCCACCTTCATTTATATATTCAGCCACCTGACTTATTAAATCAGGATACCTAACAGCAATAGCAGCAGTGGTAAAATCTATTGAAATTGTATGATCATCTCCATAACTTTTAACAAGGTTATAGGCCTTTTTTGTAAGCTCAATCACCTTATCAGGTCTTGGTTCAATGCCATTTGCAGAGTATCTAAAATATTCCTCGCTGTGGAGACCTATGTTCCTTATTCCCCCCTTTTCAATGTTTACCTTTATTTCCTTATCAATATGGCCATCAAATGGGAAGGACTTGATCATACCACTAAGATTCACGCTACAGAATGCACAACCTCTACCACAACCTCTCGTTACCTCCACCATTCCTCCATTACTCGGTGTAAAGATTACAGGAATATCATTCAAGTTAGCAGGCCTAGATATAAACCTTGGTGGTAATTCTATTCCTGAAAGTAAGTTTTTAAAGAATGCAGGGCCATCTGTTTCAAATTCTCCTTCAAACACATAATCTATGCCGAGCTCTTTTTGTGAATTTGTATCTGTGATCTGCCATGTTGCCGGACCTCCCACCACTATCTTGAAATTTTTTCTAAAGGTGGATCTATTGAGGAAATCAAGCACATTATGAAATGATCTAGCAATATAAGGTAATCCTTTGTAAGGAACACCTGCTAGTTTTAACATCCAATAAACAATGCCAGAGCCATAACTATATCCTAGGCCATCCATTGTATATATACCAACTACCCTAGTTCTTTCACCTATTACCTTGTAAAGTTCATAAGGGCTTGCTATAACAACATCCAAATTCATCTCCTTCAATTTTGCCTCTACCTTTGCTAATCCATAAGGCGCATGCTTAACAATACCATTTTCATCTGCCTTTACATTAAAAAATATCTTTGAAATCCTATCGTTCATTATATTTTCAGGTAATGCACTTATAAAACCTATCTGTGTGTTTCCGAAGGTATCACTTGCAATTGCTGCCTCACTGGTCAAAACAACCTCATGGCCTAGACCCTGAGGCATCATATTTGAATATTAAAAAAATAAATATTTAAAAATTATCCGAATAAAATATTAAAATTTTGTTATAATATTTTTTTGTTTATACAAAATTTGTATGTTAAGATAGAGAATATGAGACAAACCTAGTTATTTAGGCATTGCAGAAATCCCATTTAAGAATTCTACATAATATATTCGCTTCCCATCTTTTGACTGGATCATTGCTTCACTTGATGGTCCTTTTAGCCCTTCATTGGGCTGGGATCGTTTCAGTCATGTCCGACCCCTTTTTGATATATTTATTGATGCATTTATATCCCCTGTCTATTGTTAGACCACATTTATCACAGTGAAGGATCCTCCCATGTTCTATTCGGGTCAGTGACTTATATACCTAACCTGTTTTTTGTATCTTTCTTTTATAGTTTTATCACTGATACACCTTCCCACGCACCTTTATATTAGATCTGAGGTCTAAATTATTAGAGGAATTGATAGAAAAACTACATTAATTAAAATAAAGTTTGGTGATGTGATTAGATTGATGAATAGAATCGATTCCAAAAATAAAGGAATATTGAAATTTTTGGTATATAATATTTGTAAAACTAATAAAAAATATCTTTTTTTTAAAAGGATTTTCACTAGGTTTAAGTATTAAAAAATTATTTAGATTTTTATGTCTGTAATTTCAATTATTAACAATTATTTAGAATATATAATAAAAAAAATTAATAAAATTGAAGATCTACCAAGTAGTGAAGAATTAAAAAATAAAATTGATGAAATAGATAATAAAATTAAAAATATGATAAGTCAAAATAAAGAATTTAATGAAATAGGGAAGTATTATAATGAATTAAGAAATATGGAAGAAAAATTATCTTTAAGAAAAAGAATTGATGCCGGTGTAACAACCTTTTTTTATTTTATCTATTCCATTACTGGATCTATCGTAGGTTTAGGTTTTTCTATAGCAATATTTTTTACCACAAAAGGTTTTGTTGGACATATTTTAATTTTATTTTCTATTGTTGGTTCAACTATTTCTCTTTTAATCGGATTTACCAGCTTGAAAAAAGAAAGGAACTTTACCAAGGAAATAGTTGATGATTTGAAAAAAAGGATTTTAGAAGAGAATAAAAATGAGGGCATTTAAATAAAGATTACAGATTTAAACAACAAATTTTAAGAAATAAAATACCTGAATTTTAGAAAAAATTTATTAAAATGAATTTAAGCGATTAATAAAATTTTTTTTATAATATCTATATGATACTGTGAAAAATTTTATGATATATGGTGCTTAAAGAAAATAAACAATAATTATTCAAAATAAAATTATTTAATTAAAAAATTTAATGGGTTCTGTTGTTTTCGTATCTATCTATAATTTTGAAATTTTTCTATTATAAATTTCATTTTTCAAAGCATATTCTTTCAAAAATTCTTTGAATCATTTTTATTTTTGTGTTTCAAATAACATCATTTCTAACTATCAATGTTAATCATGAAATTATTTAAATGATCTCAAAAAATGTTTACCTTCTAATGTGAATAAATTTCCATCATAATCAATCTTTAGCCTCTTTAATTCCATATAAATCCTATTTTTAAAATTTGTAGATACCCTTTTTAAATTAATTCTAGTTCTTACAATCCTTCTTATTTCCATGATCTTTTTATTAGGTACATAAGATTCTGGTACCTAGTTATTCTTTAATAGCCTGGCAAGGATCTCTGAATCAATCTTATCATTTTTAATCCTTGATTCTGCAATTAATTTAACCTTTAATGGATTAGCTAGCTTTACTTTAAATCCCTTAGATTCTATTGTATCATATATTGGTTCGTAAAATCCAGTTGATTTTATTACAAATAAATCTTCATTTTCAAAGTTTCTAAGAAATTTTATGATATATTCTATATCATTTACTATTTTTCCTCTCATTTTCTCATTTCCATCATCAGACAAAACAGTATATACAATATTCTCTGTATGTATATCTAAACCCACATAATTCATTCTCTCAACTAAATATAATATCAAAACATAAATGAAGGAAATGTTTTAAGGATTTTATTCTCCTAACATTTCATCAATCTTCAAAGACGCAAAACATGGGAAAGCTTAGATACAAAACTTTACTTGCAAACGCCAGAAGAGGCATTCTGGAGAAGATTACCTAAAGAAAGTATTCTAGGAAATTTTTATAGAAATTTGAAAGATGAAATAAATATGGAAAGATAAAAATAATAGTAAGCTTTATATGGTTAAAGAAAACGGGACTAAACATAAAAAATTCTGTACCAAAAATTCTAAATATTACATAAATAATAAAAATGTTTCGGAGGTTAGTTTATGGAGAAAAAGAGAATATATGCAATTATTGCAATAATTGTGGCCATTGTAGTAATCATATCGGCAATAAGCGTAATATTCATTTTACCTACCAAAACAACCAAAGCACCAACTCTTAATATTACCGTTGCTCCTAGTACAACATTTACATCAGTTGGAAATCAAATTTCAATTACAGCTTTTGTTACAGGAGGTACACCATCCTATATTTTATTCAACTTTGGTGACGGTACATTTGGCAATGCAAGTTATTCTCCATCCATAGGAGGATATTCAATTTTTCATACGTACAATTCTCCAGGGAAATATCTCATAACTGCAACAACAAATTATGATGGGTATACGTTTAATAACTATGGAAACATTCCATTAGTTACGATTACACCTTCTACAATCTCCTCTTCATTGGCATCAGAGATAACAATACCTACATTGATAATAAATAATCAAATCTCCTATGTTAATAAAACCATAAATCTTGTAGGATCATACTTGCAGCCACCTACAGCATCAAACTGGACCATTGGATATTATATATGGAACTTTGGAGATGGTTTTAAAACTGTTGACCCAGCCATATTTAACATTTCTTCAGGAATTTTTTTGAAAGATAATATTACACATTCTTATAGTATGCCAGGAATTTATTCTATAACCCTCAGTATTATAACATTTAATTCTAGCAAATATACTGCCTTAACATATAATGGAAACAAGAATCTTACATACTATCCTCTTAGTGATTTTAGTTCTATCATAGCATCAGGCCAATACGAAAATACAACATTTGTGAATACAATCTTAATATTGTCATCTGGTGCATATGCAAACATTTTAAAGACTTCAATACCAGTCTCAAATCCAGGTTTGATTACAGTGGCTGAATATGTACCTGGAGGTCCCTATTCATTTGATCCTGACATAGATTATGAAATGGTAGGTTTTGAAGTTATAGCAAATGTTTATGAAACATTGGTTGCCTATAATGGATCAAGTGTCACATCATTTGTCCCAATAATTGCCAAGTATGTTCCAACTATGGCTAATGGAGGAATCTCTTCAAATGGTTTAAATTATACATTTTATATAAGGTCCGGACTTAAATTTGCAAACGGTGATCCTCTTACAGTATGGGATGTTTATACATCCTACGTGAGGGCTTTGTTATTCATGCTTGGATCACCCGGAACGCCTGGCTGGATTCTTGCTCAGGATTTATTGCCTGGAGGTGGCTGGGCTCCGGGAGCAGTATCATACCAAAATATTACTAAAGCTATTTCATACGATAATACCACTTCATCAATAACATTCCATTTATTAAAGCCAGATCCTGCATTTCTTGATTATATTGCAGATGCACTTTTCCCAACAATTGATTATAATTGGCTTGTTGCACACGGTGCAGGAATAACTTTCACTCCACAGGGATTCAATGAATATATGAATTTCAGTAATGAGGCAAATTACAATAACTATGTTAGGTGGCATACCATGGGTTCTGGACCATATATGATATCTAATTTTATTATGGGCCAGAGTGTTACCCTAGTACCAAACCCTTATTTCACACCCATTCCTGGAGTTCCTGGTTACGACCATAAGGCTAACAATACCATATATATTGAGTGGATAAAGGATCCTTCTACAGAATATTTGATTCTTGAAAGTGGTGGTGCTGATATATATAGTACACCAGGTCTTTCGGGTCTTCCAGCTAACTGGTATCCAGAAGAGGCAAAACTTGCTTCCCAGGGGAAGTTATCAATTTATGAATTTCCATCAATGACAACTCTAGGGTTTTCATTTAATTATAACATTAATACGACAATGATGAAGGGATTTGGAGCACAATACCATATACCAGCAACATATTTCCAAAATTTAGATGTGAGAAGGGCATTTGCTTATGCATTTAATTACACAGATTATATAAATCAAATTGGTGGAAATTCTGTATATGGTGCGAACTTTTCATTCCATATCACGGGTTGGATACCTTATGGTATGCCAGGGTATCTGTCGCCTCAGCAATTAAAACAGGCTGGCATTGATGTCCCCTACTACAATTTAACACTAGCAAAACAATACTTGCTTGAATCAGGTATGTACAATGTATCAATAAATATTCCTGTATTTGTTTATGCTGGTGATACAGTTGACTATGTTGCTGCATCTATGTGGGCAGAGGCAATGAACAAAATAGATCCAAACATACAGATGTCACCACTTTATGTAACATTTTCTCAATGGATAGGATACCAAGTTCCCAATGCGAATCCAATGCCCATATATGTCACTACATGGATACCGGATTATCCTTATCCTTCTGATATAGTAGGCGCCTTTTATGCAGAGGGTGGTACTTATCCACTGGGTGCACAATTAAACGCACAGACATTCAATATTACTAATACAAGTGAAGCTGCTGCTATCTTATTAATGAACAAATATATACAAATAGGAGAAGAGCAAGTTAATGAAACATCGTCACTTCATTACTATGATCTTGCAGAAGAAATTGCTGTTAACTATACATTTTACGTTTATGGAAGGCAATTGAATTGGTTCTGGTTCTATTCCCCTTATTTACAGGGTGTTCAATTTGAGGAGAATCCAGTGATCGGAGGCGGTGGTGCAACACTCTTCTTTTATTTATCCAAATAATTTTTTATTTTTTTTATAGGGGATCTCATTTTTCATAATAATGTATGACCTATGTCATATATTTATTAAATAAAATCTAATTGGGAATATGGATGCAAAACAAATCTCATTGACAATAGAATATATAGATAATAATGTCCAGAACTATGGAAAGACTGGCCAACCCAGCATACCACACTTTCATTTTTGTTCACAGTCTAAGATTCTGTATGTTCTGTCAAAGATTTATTTTCTTTTGCCTTCGGCCTCAAGAGCAGTTCATATATGAAGAAAACCGCGGTAACTCCTGCAAATATCCACAGTGTTTTTGTGAATCCAATGTACTTTACGGATGCCATGTATCCAACCAGAGGCATCAAGACAGACATTATCATCATGGATGAACTGAAGAATGAAGTCGAAGTCCCTATTTCCTCAGGCTTGAACGTTGTATTAGCTATCTGTAGCCCGAGAGTCCATGCAATTCCGTCAGGTATTGCAGCTATCAGGAATGCAATAATAAAGAATACAATTGAAACTGAGCTAAGAGCCAGAAATACTGCAGAAAACAGCGCTATGGTTACTGCAAAAATCATGTAAGGTCTTTTGTTGAGTATTGGAGATTTGAGCCTGATGATGAATCTTGTTATCACATCTCCAATGAACATAGCAGCAAATAGGTAGAATACAGTTGTAGCTGAAAGTCCTAAAATACCACCATATATTACGCCATATGAGAGTATTATGTAGAATGGAATGGTGTATGCAAATGCGGCAATGACAGCCCAGTTGAACTGCCTGTTCTTGAAAAGAGAAGCTATGCTAGTTGTGCCTTTATGGCCCTTTGTCTCCATGTATTGCAGTGCATATTTGCCCCTGAGAGAAGCTACAAATGGTATAGCAACAAATGCCATTATTGCAAATATTAGGAATATTTCCTTGATTCCAAGGTGCAGCAGATAACCAGTAGTGAAAGGTGCCACTATTAACGCAAGTGCAACCCAGAATGAGAATGAGGCTTGTTCGACTTGCCTCTTAGACTGATCCTTTGATGCCATTCCTGCCATTGTCATGAACGAATCCATTACGAGACCTGTTATGAAACCATCAATGATCATTAGTGTGTATACCTCTGCAAAACCATTGACAACAATATATAATGGCATTGTGATGCCAAGTAACACCAATGAAATTATTTCAACACTTTTGAGTTGGCTTGGCCTGAACTTCCTCATTGCAAAGGCTGCAAATGCAAATGCAACCGTGAATAAGGCAAATCCTATTCCTATCTCAAAAGAATCCATTCCAAATGCCAACCCCAGTGATCCTATGGATGTCTGATAAAATTGAAGTAAGTATCTACCGAGGAAAGCAGCAATAATTATCAGCCATTCTGCTCCACTTATCAGACCAAAATCCAAACCGACTTTTCTTAAATTTCTTTTTTGATCGTTTGCCATATTTAGCTGTATTATTAATAAATATTTAAAGGTTTTGACTGACTGGTCAGTATTATCTGACCGACCGATTTATTTATATACTTCATTTAGATTATGTTAATGATGAACGTAAAAGAGAACAAGCAAGATAAAATACTGGATGCTTCTATTAAGGTTTTCTCCAAGAAAGGATATGATCTCGCAACTATAGATGAAATTGCAAGGAAAGCTCGAGTAAGCAAAGGGACTGTATTCTTCTATTATAAAAAAAAGGACAATCTTATAGAGAAGGCTGCTATTAAATCTGTTCCCGTTGAAGAAATTACTGATGTTAACAAAAGGGACCATAAAAGCGCAAAGGACCTTCTTATCGATTTTGGCCTGTCATTTTTAAAGAAGTATGAAAATCCAGATTTGCGAAATCTACTCCTGATGACAATGGCAACCAAGGAAAGATACAAGCAGATTGATTCGGCGTTAAGAACTATGTGCTTCCAGGAAATGAACAAGATGTTCTCAAAATTAGAAGAACTCGTTAAACAAAGTGTCCCGGATCCCATTAGGAAGGCATTTTTTGGTTCTCTTTTATGTTATGTTATTTGGTGGAATGACAATAAAATAAGTCCTGAAGATTATGTAAGGAACCTAACTGAGAGATTCCTGAACATGATAACTAAAAAAGAATAAAATAGTGTCGGCTTTTATTAGTAATGCGAAAATAATTTTTATTGTTTAAAATTGTATCTATGCAGCTGTGCTATGATAAATATTGGAAACTTATAAAAATCATTTAAATTTTAGGCAAGTAGTTTTATGTATCTGCTTTTTTGAAAACTTCATTGAGTTTAGAACTGCTATAAATTATTTACTCAGGATGTCTTTTCATTAAAATGTGATGTTGGCATAACAAAATTATTTTAATCTAAAATAATTTTCAATGCATAACATTTATATATAAAACATTGTTACTTATCTTTTGATTAAAATGTGTGGACCAAGAGGTTGTGGATACCGGCACGAATACCCAGAACGGGGATGGATACAATTCCTCATAATGAGGATTCTCTATGAAAAGCCAATGCACGGTTACCAACTCCTAGAAGAAATTGAAGAAAGAAGCAATGGCTGGTATAAACTTGAACCCGGCTCTATATACACAATTCTACGAAGAATGGAGGAACGAGGTCTCCTAGTGTCAAAATGGGAGGAAGTCGAAGGAGGGCTAGACAGACGTGTTTACAAGCTTACCAGCGAAGGTGTTGAAGCCCTAAAAATGGGGTTAACATCAATAATTAAACGCAAAAGGCTGTTTGAAGACCTTATAAACTTCTATTATAAAAATTTTGAAAAACCTGGGAAAGAAGAAGGTGAAAAAGGAAATGTATAATGCAATATCGGTTCAAGATTTGACAAAACATTATGATAATGTAATAGCATTAAACCACATAAGCTTCGAAGTTGAAAAAGGTCAAATTTTCGGCTTTTTAGGACCAAATGGAGCTGGCAAATCAACAACCGTTAGAATATTAACGGGCTTAATAAAGCCTGACGGGGGAAAAGCGTTTGTGATGGGTTTTGATATTTTGAAAAACCCCATTGAGGCAAAGCAGCATATAGGAGTAGTTCCAGAAGTTTCAAACGCTTATGTGGATCTTACAGCTTGGGAAAACATAATCTTAATAGGCAAGCTTTACGGAATGCCACCACAAAAACTCAAAGAAAACGCCACAAACCTTTTAAAAGAATTCGGACTATATGAAGTTAAGGACAGGCTTGTCAAAGGATTCTCCAAAGGAATGAAACAGAGGCTACTACTATGCATGGCTTTGGTTAATGATCCAGAGCTACTTTTTTTGGATGAGCCAACATCTGGTCTTGATGTTGAAAGTGCAAGACTCCTACGGGAAAAAATAACTCAGTACAATAAAGATGGTAAAACTATTTTCATATCAACCCATAACATGGATGAAGCAAACCAACTTTGCCATAGAATAGCCATAATAAACCATGGAAAAATAGCAGCCGTAGACACTCCTGAAAACCTAAGAGCCCAAAGTATGGAACTTCAATACATCGAAGTAGCATTCAATAAAAACATAAACTTGCAGGAATTTTCAAAAAATCCAAGCATTACCAAAGCTGTTTCTAAAGGCAATAAAGTTTACATTTATACAGCTGACCCACCCACTGTAATAGAATTTTTAGTTGAGTATGCCAAAGAAAATAATCTACGCATTTTTAGCCTAAACACAATGATGCCATCCTTAGAGGACGTATTCATAAAACTCATAAGCAGTAAGGAGGCGATCATCCAATGAACACATTCACAGAACAGTTTAAGCGTTCCCTCGTTATAGCTGAAAAGAACATTAAAATTTACTATTCAAAGGGACCAGTCATACTCTTTGGGCTTGTTTTTCCACTTTTTTTGGCTTTAGCCTTCTATATTGGGCGAAACATACCGCTTAAAGAGACTTTACCAGGACTAATTGGCATGACAACATTTTTTACAGCCACAGCTGTTGGGCCTTCAATTGTACCTTGGGAGACCCGTTCAAAAACTCTTGAAATGCTTTTATCACGCCCAGTTGCTATAGGGACAATTATAGTTGGGGATATGCTCTCATCCTTTATCTTCGGCCTTATTATCTCTGTTATTCCGCTTGCTTTAACATTGTTTTGGGGGATTCAGCCACTAAACTTCATAATACTCCTTCTCGGCTTAATAATCGCTACTTTATGCTTTGCAGCTTTAAGCGTATTGCTTTCTGCTTATCCACCAACAGACATACCAGCAACGTCAATGATGTTATCATCCCTTGTCAAGTTTCCATTAGTCTTCTTAAGTGGAGTTTTTATACCAGTGGCACAGCTTCCTTACTGGGGAAAAGCCATAGCCTCAATTTCTCCATTAACATACTTCACAGACATGGTATGGAAATTATTCATAAACAACGGCTTTTACCCGCTGGCACTAGATTTTTTAGCGCTCATTGCCTTCACAGTAGTATTCACTTTTGCAACAATAAAGTTGCACGAAAAAACTCTTGCAAAACGCTTAAGTTAAAGCCTTACATATAAGAATATCAAATGAAAAAAGTTACATTAATTACATGGAACTGAGATATAGTTAAATGACATCATATAAATTCTATTTAAAAGATCCTACTTATCATCATCTGCTCCCTATCTTTTGATTGGATCATTGCTTCACTTGATGGTCCTTTTAGCCTTTCATTGGGTTAGGTAAAATTAAGTGCAAGCTTTACAAAATTATTGATTTAAAACACAAATATAAGGATAAAGATCTTTGCTAAATGAATAAAATCAATTATAGAAAAAATAATAACTATATGGCCTAGGAATATTTTTCTTTTTTATATCCTATGGATTTTATTAAAGGTAATATTTTCACCTAATGATAAAAAAATAATCAAAGAACAATATCAAAATGAGATAAATTATTTATTAATGGTAAAAGAATTTTCTTAATCAAATTAAACAATTTTTTAAAAAGTAGAAAAAAGGTACCATTATTGATCAAGAAGGAAACGGGCTCGGCGGGATTTGAACCCGCGATCCCTGGCTTAGAAGGCCAGTGCCTTGTCCAATCTAGGCCACGAGCCCTTACCAGCCCCTTTCCTGTAATCTCTGTTCCTGGGGAAGGGATGTCACATCTGTTCCCTTCATTCCTGAAAGACCCTTTGATACCTCAGCTACTACCTCGGGTTCATTATAATGAAGAACAGCCTCAACAATGGCCTTTCCCATTTCAACAGGGTTGGGAGATTTGAATATTCCAGAACCTACAAAAACGCCATCTGCTCCCATTTGCATCATCATTGCAGCATCAGCAGGTGTAGCAATACCTCCTGCAGCAAAGTTAACAACTGGAAGCCTTCCGAGTTTCCTTATCTCAAGGAGTTCTGAATAAAGGCCATCTATTATATCGTTAAGCGTATATTTTGAGTAAACAATCTCATTTTTTCCTATCCTAGGTTCCTCTCCATTTAATTCCTTTATTTGTTTGAGAAGTTCTACATAACTAGAGGCATATTTTTCAGCTATTGCATATATCTCATCCTCTGTCTTTTCCCTTATCTCCTCAATAGCCCTATTTACAAGGTGCATATGTCTCACTGCCTCTATAACATTTCCTGTTCCTGCCTCACCCTTGGTTCTTATCATTGCTGCACCTTCCCATATCCTTCTCACAGCCTCACCTAGGTTCCTAGCACCACATACAAATGGAACTATGAACTCTCTTTTATCTATGTGGAAGAAAGGATCCGCAGGTGTCAAAACCTCACTTTCATCTATCATATCAACCTGTAGGGCCTCGAGTGCCCTAGCTTCAGCAACATGGCCAATCCTTACCTTTGCCATTACAGGTATTGAAACGGCATCCATTATTTCCTGTATCTTATTTGGATCTGCCATTCTTGCAACACCGCCGGCAGCCCTAATATCTGCAGGTACTTTTTCAAGTGCCATTACAGCAACAGCACCAGCCTCTTCAGCTATTTTTGCCTGCTCCGCATTTACCACATCCATGATTACGCCACCCTTCTGCATTTTGGCAAATCCTCTCTTAATTAATTCGGTACCAAACCTTACCTTTTCAAGCTCTACCGGCATTTAAATCACCTTCATCTTCTTCATTACCTTTTTTTATTTAAGGATTCTGTTGATTATTTATTACAGTATTATAAATTTTTTAAAATAACATAAAAAAGTAATTTAATTTTATAATCAAATAATTATTATTTTAAGAAGTATAATCAATTTGAACTGTAATTCATTTTTTTGATGAATTTTAGTCTGTTTAATATTTTGCAATGAGTTCAATTAAGAATATGTAAATAATGGATCTTCTTTCAAATATTCTTGCTATCATAATAAAACATTTAAAAATTAAGAGATTCTTATTGAAAAATTAAATGAATTGTTTGGGAAATTTATTTTTAAAAAATCCTTTAATCTAATTATCTCTGCATCAGGAATTAAACTTTTAATACCAGTTAAATGTGCATCTCCTACAAAAACAAGCACATTTTGATACCTTTCCTCTATTTCCTTTATTCTTTTTGCCATATTTCTGTTTCTTTCTTCTAACAAATAATTAAATAGAGTAGGATATCTTTTTTTGAATTTTTCAAGCATTAAATCCTCATTATCTAATAATTCATCTATACTGTATTTCCTAGAGAATGGTAATGAAAAAAATGTTTCCATAAATATATAAAATTTCTCCCTAAATGGTATTGATCTAATCTTTGAATAAGTCTCCTCAATATCATCATCTATAAGGAAAACAGGTATATCATTCATTTTTGCCTTTTTGTATGCGGCCAGCATTTCAGCACCAGGTATTATATTGTTAGACATTGCTATCCTTCTCTGCATGGATGAGATTATACCAGTGATTGATAACCTTTTTTTATATTCATTGCTCAAAAGTGCTTGAAGTCTTTTATTGTCAAGCTCTATCGCCACAGCTGATGGACTATAATAATCTATTGCAGAATATACCCTGCTTGATATGTCCATTACATGTATGATACCTATTATTCTTATCATCCATCTTCCATAAAAGAAGTGAGTAAAAAAACTTATTTATTTCCCTTAACTTTGGTAGTATGATGCAAAGGGTTCCCACTGGTATTTCAACACTTGATTCAATTTTAAAAGGTGGTTTTGAAAAGGGATCCATTACACTTATATATGGTGGTCCCGGAACTGGTAAAACAAATATTGCTCTAAATTTTTCTATCAATTGTGTAAAGAATTATGGAGGTGTAATTTTCATTGACTCTGAATCACTCTCCCCTGAAAGACTTCATTCATTTACTGGTGGAAAAAGGGAAATTGCATCTAAGTTGTTATTTTACAGGGTTAGAAGTTTTATCGAGCAGGAAGAGGCAATAAAGAAAACATATTCTCTATTGATGAGGGGTATAAATGTGAGTGCAATAGTTATAGATTCATTTACTGAATTCTATAACCTTAATATTGAACATATGAACTCACTGGCAAGTCTGTCAAAGCAGCTTGGAATACTTGAGGACATTGCTAAGAATTATTCACTTGTTGTCCTCCTTACATCCAGGGTATATTATAGTATAAAAGATGGTAGGATAAAGAATGTTGCAGGTTACTATATGAATCCAGCAATTAAGACAATAATAAGGCTTGAAAAGATTGATGATATTAGAAAGGCAATCCTGGAAAAGCACAGAACAATAGTTCCAGGAAAAGAGGCCCTATTCAAGATTCAGTCAGATTCTGTAATAGGTGTAGAATAATTTTTTATTCTTTTTTTAATTATCAGTTTTATGAAAAAAGTGAAGGATCTTGAGATAAATTCCAATACATCCCTCAGGGAGCTTGTTGAATCCTTTGGACTTGCTGGTGGCTTTACGGCAAAAAAGGTCTATGATGCTGCAAAAATGCTTGAAATGATGGAAAATGAAAAAGAAATAACAAGAATTTTATCCTTTCCAGCAGACATAATATCCACAGGGAGTAGAGGTCTAATAAGAAAAATGGTGGAGGAAAAAAAGTTTGATATTATTATCACCACCTGTGGCACCCTTGACCATGATATTGCTAGGGCATTCAGTTCATACTATCATGGTGATTTTGAGATGGACGACATCGATCTTGCAAAAAGAGGTATTTACAGGCTAGGGAATGTTATTATACCAAAGGAAAACTACGGTAAAATAATTGAGGAAAAGATGAATGAATTCTTTAAATCTATTGAAAAAAAGGAGTGGAGCACATATGAGCTAGTATGGGAGCTTGGGAGGTTCATAAATAAAAAGGATTCAATATTATACTGGGCATATGTAAACAAAATACCAATCATTGTACCTGGAATAACAGATGGTGCTGTTGGCTCACAGTTATGGAGTCACTGGGAGATTGAAAGGAATTTTAAGATTAACATATTCTTGGATGAACATCTTCTCTCCGACATAATATTTACAGCTAAAAAGACTGGAGCACTTATGATTGGTGGAGGAATATCAAAACATCATACAATTTGGTGGAACCAATTCAGGGGCGGTCTTGATTATGCAATATATATAACTACCGCTGTAGAATGGGACGGTTCATTATCCGGTGCCAGAACAAGGGAGGCTATTTCCTGGGGTAAGATAAAACCAAGGGCAAGGCATATTACTGTAGAGGGTGATGCTACTGTTCTTCTTCCTCTCGTGGCATCATTTATTTTATAAAAGGCTCATCTCCTCTACTTCAATCTCACCTACACCCTTAACATTTTTTATTTTCTCCTCAACCTTATCAGATGCTCCACTTTCATCCTTCACTGAAATGAACATTAATATTGCATTAAGACCAAAGGCAATAGGCTTAATCTGAACACCCTTCACCTTGCATATCCCTTTTATCTCATCCTCTATCCTTTTGCTCAGGTCATTCACATCAAGTTCAACATTTTCAGGGAGTATCTTATAAACTATTCCTACCTCACCCATCCACATCACCTAGGGACCCTCAAAACCGCATTTCGGGCATTTATACTTAACACCCATCTCTCTGCAACTTTTACACCTTCCTATGGTGTATTCACCGCAGTTGGGGCATTTGAATATTACGGAACCCTCTTCATTGAGGCCTTTGCCACATGATATGCAGAATTCAACTTCCATTTTTTCACCTTTGCATCTAAAATGTAATATTTTATAAATATTTTTCCGGATGATTTTCATTAATAAAAAAAAGTAAAAAATTAATAAATAAAATAACTATAATCCTTAGGGATTTTCATGTTATTGACAGAAAAGATATATGCATATGGCAAGGAATTAATGAACAATAGGCCAGGATACGAGATTTCTGAGGAATTGAAAAAGAGGATCGTTGATTCGATCTTTGTTTCCTATGGTGCCAAGGATGCTGAACCCGTAAAGATAGGAATGAAAATGCTACTTCCAAGTAAGGGAAAGCTGAATGGAAGGATTTATTTTACAAGAAAGAAGGCATCTGTTGACGTTGCAACATTTATAAATGGTTGCATGACCAGGTTCCTTGATTACAATGATACTTACTTGAGCAAGGAGGCCTTGCATCCATCAGATAACATTCCACCACTTATTGCAATGGGCAGCTCGATGGATTTGGATGGAGAGCATCTTATCAGGTCAGCATATGTCTCTTATCAAATACTTGGAGCACTTGCAGATGCAGTATCCATAAGGGAGAGGGGATGGGATCATGTTACATACATTTCCATTTCATCCGCTGCGGGTCTTGCTGCACTTCTCGATTTAGATGACAAAAGGTTCATACATACCCTTAACCTTGCAATAAACAATAACATAAGTTTAAGACAAACAAGGGCAGGGGAGCTGAGCATGTGGAAGGGTTGTACAGCAGGTAATGCCTCAAGGAATAGTGTTTTTGCCGTAATGCTGGCGATGGGCGGGTTCACAGGTCCTGGACCTATATTTGAAGGTGAGATGGGATTCTTTAAACAGGTTTCAGGTGAGTTTGATCTTGACCTTACAAAGGACAGGGTAATGAGAACAATGATAAAGAACTATCCTGTAGAATATCACGCTATGAGTGCAGTAGATGCAGCACTTTTAATAAAAAAGAAGATGAAGGGATTTATAAGAAGGATAGACGTCACTACCTTTGATGTTGCTTATAGGATAATAATAAAGGATCCAGAGAAGTTGAGGCCACAGACAAAGGAGACAGCTGATCATTCAATGCCATACATAATTGCATATACGCTCAATTATGGAGCTCCAGACCTTGATTCATATGATAAAAAATTTCTAAGGGATGAAAAGATACTTTCACTTATTGATAAAATGACCTTTAACGTATCTGAGAAATACAATTCCATGTATCCAGAATATCTTCCTGTGAAAATTGATGTTCTCACAAACGAGGGATTATTTTCTGAGGAAATTACAGTGCCAAAGGGTCATTTCAGGGATCCATTTACCTGGGATGATTTAAAGGAAAAGGGTCTGAAGATAATCAAGGACGAGGATCTTGTTAACAGCATAATGGATGCAGGTAAATCACTGGAACATATTTCTGTGAACGAGTTTCTGGATGTGATCACGAATGTCAATACTAAAGGATAATGTTAACCTTGGCCCCAGCGAACTCAGGAGACTTATATCGAAGGGAATCACTATTGCCCCTGGAGTTTTTAATGGAATCACCGCAATAATAGCAGAAAGGACAGGGTTCAGGGCACTCTATTTATCAGGTTCTGGAATAGCAGGATCAATGGGCCTTCCAGACCTTTCATTAACAACACTCTCTGAGGTTTCAGAGGAGGTAAGAAAAATTGCATCCGTCACAAGATTACCTGTAATTGTTGATGTGGACACTGGTTTTGGAGAGGTCTTAAATGTAATAAGAACAGTAAGGATGATGGAATCATCTGGTGCCTCTGCAATACATATAGAGGATCAGGAGCTTCCAAAGAAATGTGGGCACTTGCCCGGAAAGAAACTTATTCCAGAGAATGAGATGGTGAAAAAGATAATAGCAGCGGTTGAATCAAGGAAGAACAGTGATTTTATAATAATTGCAAGAACTGATGCCAGGGCTGTGGAGGGTATTGAAGGTGCAATAAGAAGGGCAAATCTTTATTTAGAGGCCGGGGCGGATATGATCTTTCCAGAGGCACTTGAGACAAGAGAGGAGTTTGGTAAATTTTCTAAAGAGGTTAAGGCTCCTCTTCTTGCAAATATGACGGAGTTTGGAAAGAGTCCTCTTCTGAGTGCAAGTGATCTAGAGAATCTTGGTTATAGAATTGTAATTTTCCCATTAACAGTATTCAGGGCCTCACTTTTAACCGCTGAAAATGTATACAGGGAAATATTTGAAAAAGGAACACAGTCAGGAATTCTTGAAAAATTAATGACAAGAAAGAGGTTTTATGATTTAATAGGTTACGATGAATATGAGGCTGAGGACAAAAACATTTCAGACAGGGGTTCAAGGATCACTTAGGTATCTTGACATTTCTGAAGAATAGATAGAAAAGGCCAATAGATATGGAATATAGAGTACCTGTAAAATAAAATGGAAGGTCTATGTAGCCAAGGCTCATAAAGAATCCACCTATGTAGGGTCCAAATGACCTTGGTAATGAATCAAAAAACTGTATTATGGCAGACCCCCTTGCCCTCTCATCCTCCGGAATTATGCTCATTGTAAAACTTGTCATTATTGGACCTGACATGTTCATAAGAAAATTCCTAACTATTAGGAATATACCAGCAAGATAATAATATGGAAGGAAGGGCATTGTTATTAGAATAATTACAGAAAGTGCCTCTGTGAAAACAATAGTTCTTATTTCACCTATTTTTCTTGCAATTGATGGTGTTGTAATTGATGCAAAGGCTGTAACAATCTGGGAAACTGAGAATATTGGCCCAAGAACATCAACATTTACGTGGAATTTTAGATAGAACCAAAGTGAGAAAAGCCTGACTATAATACCTGCACCCAGGCCTATCATCCCGAGTACTGAAAGTTTGATTATTGTTCCCTTGGACTTCTCAGGGAAATGAAATAGGTCAAAAAATTTCATATTTCCCTTTCTTTTCCCAGAATAATCCTCCTTTACCCTTAAAATCAATAATGTGGAAATAAGTAGGCCTATTATTGATGTAAGGAAAAGTACCCTGTAAGATGTAAAGACGTCTAAATGATAAATATGACCAATTATGGGGGGTATGGATCCATAAAACATTCCTGCCGCCTGTGCAATACCAGAAAGGAAGCTGTTGGATGCAAATATTAAGTTTCTGTCCTGTGGGGTTGTTTTTTCAGCCATTAGTGCGTTGTAACTTGATGATGCATTAGCAAATGCAATTCCCTGGAATATACCAGCTATTATTATTAAAATAAGATTGTATGTTAAAAAATAAATAGTAGCACCAATAAAGGAAAAAAGCCTGGCCATTAAAATAAACCTCTTCCTCCCATACATGTCAGAAAGGTGGCCCATGGGTATCATGAACAATGCGCCTAGGAATGTTGGTACAGAGAGTACAATGCCTATCAAGTACGTGTTGTATCCTACCTGGCTCAGGTATATGGAGAAATCTACGAACATATAACCTTGTGTAAAGCTCATCACTATCGATGAAATAATAAGTAATTTGGCATCCCTAGGGAATTTTTTGAAACCAAGTATATCATGTAGTATTGATATAAGCAATTCTATGCACCTCTCCTTGCATCAAAATAGTACATTCCCTCGGAAGGCGAATATCCATGTACAAGGCCATAATTCTCCACTTTTAACCCCTTTCCCTCTATAAAATTTTTTACATCATCCGGAGAATTTGTTTTGTAATAAATATGGAAATATGAGGATTTATTAATTACAAAATCAAGGAGGTTTATTGATTCCATGGGTAGGTCCATGATTGCCCTATCACCATTTGGAATGTAATTTACAGCTGTCCTCACATCATCGAGAATAGGTACAATGTTATCGATCTTATTTATTCTTATTGATTCCCTCAGGCATTCTATTGCACGCGGATTCTTGTCAACTGAATATATTTTCACCTTCCTTTTTTTACCTATCAATATTGAGAAGGCCCCTGAACCACAAAAAAGGTCAAGGATTGTTTCACCATCCCTGACGAGGGAGAGAATCCTTGATCTTTCCTTTGAAAGCCTAGGTGAAAAATAAACATTCCCCAAGTCTATGAAAATTCTGATGCCATTTTCCCTGTGCACAGTTTCCAGGCCATCACCAACTATCACCTCAAGATCCCTTACCCTAAACTCCCCCTTTACACCCCTGTCAAGTGCTACAGTTTTAATATTTTTATTGAAGAGCATTATTGCATTTCCTATCTCTCTGGAATATTCCATTATATTTTCATTCAGCTTAACTATTGCAACATTTCCCACGATATCCATGGACCTGGGCAGATATTTTTTTAAATCCTCCGGTATTTTAACAAGATCAATATAACTTCTTATTCTTGGTATCTCTTCAAAATTCATTTCATATGAGTCGTAGCCTTCAGGCACAGATTTTACAGGTAAAAAGGAAAAATCACCATCCTTAATTATCTTGAGGCCCTTAATCAAAAGGCCCTCATTTTTGAGAAATTCCATGATCCTTGATATTTCATTCCTTTTTACCTTTATTGCCTTTGAAATCACAAAAAGTGTATAACCTTTATTTATTTAAAAATTCATTGTTTCTGGTACAATGTAAATTTCTTCACCATCAAGAACTATTAAAAATTCCCTATTTACCTTAAAAAAGGGCTTTTTTATCACAAGTGTCCTGTAGTTTTTTGTCTCCATAAAGTGTATGTATTCTCCTTCCTCGTAAAGCTTTATTGCACCCACCTCATCCCCCTTCCTGGCAAAAATCCTGTATCCCCCGTCCCTAAGGTCCTTTTGTGTGATGCTTTCAACATATCCGTTTTTTAGATTAATCACCTTTACCTGTCCCTTCCTTATGGCTACCACCATGTATGCATTGTTTCCCACCTTTATGAAATCCCCCTCCCTATAATCCGGTAACCTGACGGAAAATGTAATTCTGTAAAAATCCTTCCCCTCCTTCACACCTGCAAGATGAGGTGATTCTCTTACCGTTGCCCCATACCTGTCAGCAATCTTTCTGGCAATCACCCTTCCGCTTGAGTTTGAGCTAAGATAAAAATCCATACCTCCATCCCTGCTTTCCTTTTTAAGTACATAAAGATCTGGATTCTTTTTTCTCTCAATATCAACATTCTTGAAAACAAATTCTTCTAAGTCCAGCAACTCATCATCTTTAAGTCTTCCATCAGACCTTAGCTGAATAATTGATTCAAAATAGTCACCTGAATACCTGCTACATCTAGGACATAGCTGTTTTTTAAAAATGAAGGGAACAAGATGTTTTTCCACCTTTTCAACGTTGTTTAATTTTAGGATATAGTCAACATCAAGCATATTCTGTGTATTGATCACACTATACTGTATTTTTACATCTATCCTGTCATCAAGTATTTTAGAGTTTTTTTCAAGTGATTCGGCTATAGCATCCTCCAAGATTTTTCCATAATACCATGTGTTGCCTACCCTTATTCCATCGCACCTTGGGCATTTTATTATCTCAACATTCCTCGGTGGCTTAATATAATTTCTACTATTCAGGTAACATTCCTCGCAAAGGCCGTTTATCTTGGCCTCATTCCTACCACAAACGACACATTTCATTCTAACTTACCACATTATTTCTCATTTTTAATCTTTACCCCATAAATATGGGAAATTTTTTTATATATCTACATATTAATCTGCCTAACTCCAAAAAACCACCCAGACACAGAGGGATAATCCATAGGATTCCCGTTCTCAATCCCCGAATTTAATAATTCTGGGGAGTGAGTAAGTGTCACGGGTGGCGGCTGGAAAAAGGAGGAAATAAATATGGCTACGCCTCATCATTCGAGACATGGCTCTATGGCATACTATCCGAGGAAGAGAGCGCGAGATATAGTTGCACATATAAAGAGTTGGCCCGAAATAGAGAAGGGCCCAAAAATACAGGGTTTTGCGGGATATAAGGTGGGCATGACACACATTCTTATGGTTGATTGGAGGAAGAAGAGTGAAACTGCAGGCCAGGAAATAATGTTGCCCGTTACAGTTGTTGAGGTACCCCCAATGGGCGTACTTGGTATTAGGCTTTACAGGAAAACTACTTACGGCCTCCAGGTGGCAAATGAAATATGGACAAACAACATAGATAAGGAGCTTGCAAGGAGATTGAATGTACCTAAAAACAGTCCAGAAGAAAGGCTGAAGAACATTGACAAATCATCAATAGACGAAGTAAGGTTAATAACTTATACTAAACCCCATCTTGTCACTGGAGTCCCATCAAAAACACCTGAAGTAATGGAGATCAGGGTGGGAGGGGGTACCGTGGAACAGAGGATAGATTATGCAATACAGAAGCTTGGAAAGGAGATAAATTTCAATGATTTTTCAGAAGCTGGAAAGCTTGTTGATGTAATAGCAGTAACAAAGGGGAAGGGCTTCCAGGGGCATGTCAAAAGGTTTGGAATAAAACTTCTCCCAAGGAAGAACAGGAAACATAGGAGGATGATAGGCACACTAGGCCCCTGGCATCCAAACTGGGTGATGTATACTGTTCCAATGGCGGGACAGATGGGCTTCCAGCAGAGAACAGAATATAACAAAAGGATATTGAGGGTTGTACAAAAGAAGGGAAATGAGCTTGAGGAGGACATTAATCCCCAGGGTGGATTTCTACATTATGGCCTTGTCAGAAATCCCTATGTTCTCATACATGGATCCATACCGGGCTCAACAAAGAGGCTTGTTAGATTCAGGGATCCAATTAGGCCTACCGAGGAAGAGGTAAAGGATCTCAGGTTGGTATATGTTTCAAGGAGCTCAAAGCAGGGGGTGTAAATTATGATTGTTAACCTTTATGACATCGAGGGAAATGTAAAATCACAGCTACAGCTTCCAAAGGCATTTGATTATCCATTTAGGCCTGACCTGATTAGGAGGGCAGTAAAGATAATGCAATCAAATTCAAGACAGCCCTACGGTGTTTCACCCATGGCAGGCCTTAGGAGGGTGGGACATAACTGGGGACCAAACCATGGTAGGGCCAGGGTGCCAAGGATACCCAATGGTGATCGCGGTGTAATAATGAACAATATGGTGGGTGGAAGAACTGCACATGCACCAACAACCCAGAGAAAATGGCAGAGGAAGATGAATAAAAAGGAAAAGTTGTTGTCAAAGCTCTCTGCTCTAGCACAGACTGCTAACAGGGAGATGGTAAGAAAGAGGGGCCACAGGTTTAAGGAGGATCTTACACTACCAGTTGTTGTAGAGGATACTATTGAAAATGTGGAAAAGGTCTCAGATGCACTGACAATACTTAGAAGACTAGGTCTTGAGGAGGATGTTCTCAGGGCCAAAAATGGTGAGAAGATAAGGGCTGGAAGAGGAAAGACAAGGGGAAGGAAATATTATACACCTAAGAGTATACTTATTGTTTTAAAGAATAAGGAGAAGGCGTTAAAATCATTCAGCAATCTACCTGGTGTTGAGGTTATTACCCCATCTGAAATTAATACAGAGATACTTGCACCTGGTGCAATGCCGGGTAGGCTTGTATTATTTTCAAAGGGTGCAATTGATGAGATAAGGGGTTGGATATTATGAATGAGTATGAGGTAATCTTAAAACCTTACGTGACAGAAAAGGCAATGATGCTTATTGAAAAGGAGAATAAGCTTACCTTTATAGTGAGGCGTGATGCAAACAGAAAACAGGTAAAATGGGCAGTGGAAAAGATATTCAATGTAAAGGTGGATAGCGTTAACATGCTTATTACGAGAGAGGGTAAAAAGGCAATTGTAAAACTAAAGCCCGAATACAGGGCTGATGAAATAGCCGTGAGGATAGGAATATTCTGAGGTGGTGAAATATGGGAAAGAGGGTAAGGTCAAGAAGGCGCGGTGCCGGTACATCCGTTTACAGGGCACCTTCCCACAGGTATGTAGCTGATATAAAGCTTCCAGTGATTAAGGAAGGTGAGGGAACAGTGCTAGAGCTTATGAACGATCCAAGCCATACAGCCCCTGTGGCAGTGGTAAAGTTTGAAAATGATTACTATTATATGCTTGCGCCATCAGGAATAGCCGTAGGTGATAGGGTATACGTAGGACCAAATGCACCTATAAAGGAAGGAAACATACTTCCCCTGGGAAGTATACCTGAAGGCATCCCAATACATAATATAGAACTTTTGCCAGGGGATGGTGGTAGGCTTGTTAGGACCGCGGGATCCTCTGCCACAATTGTTTCACATGGTATGAAGACCACAGTTCTGCTCCCCTCTGGTAAATTCAAGCTACTTGATCCTAGGTGCAGGGCAGTTATAGGTGCTGTGGCGGGTGCTGGTAGGAGTGATAAGCCATTCCTCAAGTCAGGGAATAAGATACACGCCCTACAGAGCAGGGCCAAAAAGCCCTATACTGTCAGGGGTGTGGCAATGAACGCTGTGAACCACCCCCACGGTGGAGGCAACCATCAGCATATAGGAAGGCCTAGCACCGTTTCCAAGAACACACCACCTGGAAGGAAGGTGGGAAGGTTTGCCCCTAAGAGGAAGAAGAAGAGGTGAATAAAATATGGCCAAAAAAATGGTAACTTCAGAAAAGAGTGCAAGGAGAAGGGTAAGGAAATCGAGGAAGCTTGCCCTGGAAAGAGCAAAGGAGTTCACATTCAAGGGTTATACTGTTGATCAATTAATGTCAATGAAGATTGAGGAACTCATACCAATAATGCCAGCCAGGGTAAGAAGAACATTAAAACGTGGCTGGAACAGTGAACAGATGAAGGTATTTGAAAAACTATCCGATCCTGATGTTGAAGTGGTAAAGACACACGTAAGGGATATGGTAATACTCCCGGCTTTCATAGGAAAAAGGGTACAGTTACACAATGGAAAGGATTACATTGAATTTGAGATTAAGCCCGAGATGCTCGGGCATTATCTTGGTGAATTTGCCCTTACCAGGAAAGAGGTAAAGCATTCAAGTCCTGGTGTGGGTGCAACAAGATCTTCAAAATATGTGCCCTTGAAGTGAGGGATAAAAATGATGGAATATACAGTTAAGGAAATGCCGAAAAAATCTGCTAAGGCTAGGATGATTGATGTGAATGTATCCGTAAAGGATTCTCTAGAGGTGGCAAGATTCCTTAGGGGTATGAAGCTTCAGGAGGCAAAGGATTACCTTGAGAATGTGATTGAAAAAAAGGCTGCAATACCATTCAGGAGACACCTTGACTCCGTTTCCCATAGGAGGGGGATGGGTCCGGGAAGGTATCCTGTAAAGGTGTGCAAATACATGCTTGAATTGATAAAGAATGTTGAGGCTAACGCTGAGAATCAGGATCTGGATACAGATAATCTTGTGATACATTCACTTATAGTAAAAAAAGGAAGGACTGTAAAGAAATACATACCAAGGGCACAGGGAAGGAGTACGGAGTTCTTCAAGGAGAGGGTACATTTTGAGATAATAGTGAGGGAGGTATAGACATGGATGAGAAAAAATTTGTTCAGGAGAATGTAAAAAGGCTCCTCCTGAAGGAATATGTAAAAAAATTTGCAGATAATGCAGGTTTTGGTGGGCTTGAGATTCAGAGGACTCCAATGGGTACAAGGATAGTACTCCAGGTGGAGAAGCCCGGACTTATTATAGGAAAAAAGGGCACTAAGATAAAGGATCTTACCGACATAATGACAACAAAGTTCAAGATAGAAAATCCACAGATTGAGGTAAAGGATGATCCAAATCCAAGCCTCAATGCACAGATAATGGCAAAGAAGCTTGCTGTGGCCCTTGAGACTGGCTGGCATTTCAGGAGGGCCGCTCATTCAACAATAAAACGCATAATGGATGCGGGAGCCAAGGGAGCACAGGTAATAATAAGCGGGAAGCTCGGTGGTGATAGGGCAAAGAGGGAAAAGATCACTGCCGGAAAGATAAAGTATTCTGGAAAGCCAAGGGAGCAGGTAAGGGTAGGATTTGCGGTGGCAATGACAAAACCAGGTATAATTGGTGTTACTGTGAAGATACTGCCACCAGATGCAAAGCTTCCTGATGAAATTACAATAATAGAGCCAAAGGAGGAAGTTAAAAATGAAGGAGATCAGGGCGAAGGACCTAAGGAACCTGTCCAATGAAGATATAATTAAAAAGTTAAAGGAGCTTAGTTCGGAGCTTTTGAACGAGAGGGGGCTATCCTCCATGGGAGGCGCTCCCCACAATCCAGGAAAGGTGAAGTCTCTCAGGAGACAGATTGCAAGGATTAAGACAGTATTAAGGGAGAAGGGGGTAAGGGTATGACCTGGATAAACTTGATTGGAAAGGAGGCTAGCGTCATTGAATCATCCAATCCAAACCTTCTGGGTATATCTGGAAAAATAATAGATGAAACAAAGAATACAATTGTTATTGAGGGAAAGAAGAGATGGGTAGTGCCAAAGGATACTGTTAACCTGCTTATTAATGGTAGGATTTTCTACGGTAATGAACTTTATGGTAGACCTATAGACAGGATCTCAAGGGGTGGTAGAAGATGAAGAACATAGGAATAGAGGTAAAGGAGCCTAAAAAGGAGTGCAATGATCCCAACTGTCCCTTCCATGGTAATCTGAAGGTGAGGGGACAGATGCTTGAAGGAAGAGTGGTGAGTGCAAAGATGATGAGGACTGTGGTGGTGGTGAGGGATTACCTGCATTACAATAAAAAATATGAAAGGTACGAGAAAAGGAGGGGCAAGTATCATGTGCATGCACCAGATTGTCTTGAGTTAAGGGAAGGTGACCTGATAAAATTCATGGAATGCAGGCCAATTTCAAAAACTGTTTCATTTGTTGCAATTGAAAAGGTGAGGGGTGATTAAATTTGAAAGGTCTAGCAGGTAGACAGACTAGGGGATTGCCAACCGGTGCAAAGATAGAATGTGCAGACAATACTGGGGCAAAGGTAGTTCAAATAATCACCGTACTTGCATACCATGGCACAAAAAGCAGGCAGCCTGCTGCAGGAGTTGGTGATGCAGTTGTGGTCAGTGTAAAGAAGGGGACGCCAGATACAAGGAAAAAGGTAATGAGGGCGGTAATAGTGAGGCAGAAAAGACCCTTCAGGAGACCGGATGGTACCATGGTACAGTTTGAGGATAATGCAGCTGTAATAATAACAGATACTGGTGAGACAAAGGGTACGGAGATAAAGGGCCCGGTGGCAAGGGAGGCAGCTGAAAGATGGCCAAGGATAGCCGCAATAGCATCAACAATAATATGAGGTGTGAAATATGGTAAAGCCTGGAAAGGTAAGGAAAGAACTTTACAACTCCCCGAAACATCGCAGGGAAAAGATAATATCATCCCATGTTAGCGATGAACTCTATTCAAGGTATGGAATAAGATCAATTCCAGTAAGGAAGGGGGATACAGTCAAGATAGTTAGGGGAAATTTCAAGGGGTTTGAGGGCAAAGTTTCAAATGTTGATCTGAAAAAGATGAAAATTAATGTTGAGGGTGTGTTGATCAACAAGGCAGACAAGAAGCAAAAGCCTAGGTGGATTGATGCATCAAATGTAATTATTACAAGATTGGATCTTTCAGATAAGCTGAGGCTTGAAAAGGTAAGGAAGGTAGCATTAATGAAAAATAAGGTAATTGAGGAAGGTGAGAACGTTGAGCAAGCATCTAAAGAGATTGGACCTGAGCAGGGCAATCCAGGTTCCTAGAAAGGAATATAAATTCGCAACAAAGCCAAGGGCTGGGCCACATCCAAACGAGGAAAGCATAGCCCTGGGTATGTTAATCAGGGACTACCTGCACCTTTCTGATACAATGTGGGAAACAAAGAAGATACTCGTGAAGAGGACGGTAAGGGTGAACGGAAAGGTGGAAACAGATCATAAGTTTCCAGTTGGCTTCATGGATGTAATATCTATCCCAGAAATTAAAAAATATTACAGGGTTCTATACGATACACTAGGAAGGTTAAGACTCGTGGAAATTGGTGAAGAGGATTCAAAATGGAAGCTCTCAAGGATAGAGGATATCTCCACAGTTAAAGGTGGAAAGTTCCAGTACCATCTTCATGATGGTAGAAACCTCCTGCTTGAAAAGAAGTTATATTCAACAGGTGACACGCTTCAGATTGATCTTGAGAAGGGTGATATTATTTCACACATACCCCTTGCAGAGAACAATTATGCCTTCATTACCGGTGGTAAAAATGTGGGCAGGATAGGAAGGATTGAATCCTACAAGGTGGTAAATGCAATTACCCCAAATATGGTAAAATTCAAGGAGGGGTTCGAGACATCTAAGGACAACGTTTTTCCAATTGGAACAGTGAGGCCTCTTGTACAGCCTCCGGAGGTGAGGGTTGAATGAAATCAGAGAATCCTACTAGGGAAGTCACCTTAGATAAGGTAGTAATAAATATTGGTGTGGGTGAAGGTGGAGAAAAGCTAGAAAAGGCGATGAAGGTGATAGAGATATTGACAGGTAGAAAGCCTGTAAAAACAATAGCAAAAAAGACAATAAGGGATTTCAACATTAGAAAGAGGCAGCCCATAGGAACAAAGGTAACCCTCAGAAAGGATGATGCAGAGAACTTTCTCAAGAGGGCGCTTTGGGTTAAGAATTTCAAGCTGCCCCAGTATTCATTTGATGAGACTGGCAGCCTTAGCTTCGGAATAAGGGATTATACTAGCTTTGAAGGTATAAAGTACGATCCTGAGATTGGTATATTCGGTATGGATATAAATGTAAATTTTAAGAGAAGGTGTGGGGAGAGGGTTTCAAGGAGAACTGTAAACAGAAGAAAACTCCCAAAAAGGCAGAGGGTAAGTAGGGAAGAGGCAATGGAATATATGAAGAAAAAATTTGGAATTGAGATACTGGAGGTGAAGTAAGTGGCACAGCCTAAATTGAGACCTAAGAAAAAATACGGTAGAGTTGAAGGATGTGAAAGGTGCGGTAGAAAGAGAGGTATAGTAAGAAGATATGGATTGCACCTTTGCAGGCAGTGTTTCAGGGAAGTAGCGGAGGAAATTGGCTTTAAAAAATATTCATGAGGTGATATTAATGCAGAATGATCCGCTGAGTGATGCTCTCAGCAAAATAAAAAATTCGGTAAATGTTGGAAAGTTAGAGGTGGAGATAAGACCAGCTAGTAAGCTTATAGGAAAGGTACTCAAGATAATGCAGGATTACAACTATGTTAAGGATTTTGAGTACCTGGATAATAATAGGGGCGGTGTTTTCAGGGTAAGGCTGCACCCCTCAATAAACAGCTGCGGGTCTATTAAGCCTAGGTTCTCAGTAAAAAGGGAAGATATTGAAAAGTTTGAGGCAAGATATCTTCCTGCACAGGACTTTGGAATTCTAATCATATCTACAAACAGGGGATTGATGACACATTCAGAGGCAAAGAAGAATGGGCTGGGAGGAAAATTGATTGCATATGTTTACTGAGGTGCTTGAATATGGTAATTAGTGAAAATTTAGCCTACAGGATTGATGCCCCGCAGGGTGTTACATTCAAGTTCGAAAATGGTTTACTTACTGTCAAGGGACCAAAGGGAGAGCTGAAGAGGTTTTTCCTTGATGACAAGGTAAAGATGAGACAGGAGGGCAATACCTTGTTTATTGAATGTGAGCTCCCAAGGAAAAGGGAAGTTGCCCTTGCTGGAACCTGGAATGCACATATTAGGAATATGATGAAGGGTGTGACTGATGGCTATGAATACAGGCTGAAGATAGTCTATGCCCATTTCCCAATAAAGGTCAATGTAAAGGGAAAGGAGATAATTATAGAGAATTTCCTAGGTGAAAAGAGGCCAAGAAGGGCAGAGATATTTGGAGATTGTAAGGTTGAGGTAAAGAACGATATAGTGATAGTAACTGGAATAAACATTGAGGAGGTAGGTCAGACCGCTGCCAACATTGAAAGGGCAACAAGGATAAAGGACTATGATCCCAGGGTATTCCAGGATGGAATATATATAATAAGTAAGGGTGATTGAATATGAGAAAACTTGATGGTAATATTAAAAGACTATTCCTGCTCAAGCTTGATATGGCAAGAAAAAGGCCTCTGTTCAGGAGACAGGAATGGTTCAGGTATAAAAAGCTAGGCACTTCCTGGAGGAGGCCTAAGGGAAAACACTCTAAAATGAGGGAGCACAGAAAGTACAGGCCACCCGTAGTGGATTCAGGCTTCAGGGGCCCCAGGGCTGTGAGGTACCTCCATCCCTCTGGCTACAGGGACGTTCTTGTACATAATGTTAAGGAATTATCCACCCTGAATCCAGAGGTGGATGCTGTCAGGATAGCATCCACAGTTGGAAGAAGAAAGAAGATTGAAATTTACAGGAATGCAGTTGAAAAGGGATTCAGGGTACTTAACTTCGAGGAGGTGCGCTAAATGGATTTATCATTCCAGAAGGAACTTGCCGCAAAGATACTTAAATGTGGCAAGTCAAGGGTATACATAGATCCAAAGGGAATTGAGGATGTTTCAGAGGCAATAACAAGGGAAGATATAAGGATGCTAATAAAGAAGGGCCTGATAAAAAAGCTTCCAAAGAAGGGTAATTCAAGGTCAAGGATAAGGAAAAGACAGGAGCAGAAGAAAAAGGGACTCAGGAATGGCCCTGGATCTAGGAAGGGAACAAAGTATGCAAGACTTGGAAGGAAAGAAAGATGGATAAAGACCATAAGGGCCATAAGGGATGAACTAAGGAGGCTAAGGAATGAAGGTAAGATTGATAAAAAAATATACAGAAGGTATTACAGGTATGCAAAGGGTGGAATGTTCAGGAGCAGGGCCCACCTGCTGCTACATCTAAAGGGGGTGGGTAAATGAGCGATGGTCCTAGGTACCATGTAAAGTTCAGGAGAAGAAGGGAGAACAGGACAGATTACAGAAAGAGGCTTGCACTTCTTAAGTCTGGTCTTCCACGGGCGGTGGTAAGGAAGACACTAAAAAACACCATTGTGCAGATAGCCCTTTACCATGAGTCTGGTGACAGGATTGTTGCAAGTGCAGTTTCAAGTGAACTCAAGAAGTTTGGCTGGGAATTTTCAACAAAATCTGTACCTGCTGCATATCTCACAGGTTATCTTGCAGGTTTGAGGGCAAAGAAGGCAGAAATAGAGAAAGCTGTTCTAGATTCGGGTCTTTTAAAGCCTACCAAGGGTGGTAGGATATACGCAGCAATGAAGGGTTTGGTTGATGCTGGAATAGACATACCCCATGGTGATGAAACAGAGCCTGATGAGGAAAGGCTCAAGGGTAAACATTTGAATGAAAATATTGAAAAGATTATAGACCAGATTAAGGAGAAGATGGTGATATAATATGGAAGAAGGCACTGGATGGATTCCTAAGACAAAACTCGGAAAGCTTGTTTATGAGGGTAAGATAACAAGCATGTCACAGGCCCTTGCCACAAGGCTTCCATTAAAGGAACCGCAGATAGTTGACATGCTCCTTCCTAACCTTGAGGAAAAGGTGGTTGATATTAAAATGGTACAGAGAATGACGGACTCCGGTAGGAGGACAAAATTCTCTGTTACTGTTGTAATAGGTAACAAGGATGGGTTTGTTGGCATTGGAAGGGCAAAGGGTAAAGAGGTAGGCCCAATTATAAAGAAGGCAATTGAGAATGCAAAGCTTAACATAATTGAGATTAAGAGGGGTTGCGGTTCCTGGGAATGTGGATGCAACAGGCCCCATTCACTACCATTCAAGGTGGAGGGCTCTTCAGGCTCTGTAAGAGTAATATTCAAGCCTGCACCAAGGGGTGTTGGCCTGGCCGTGGGTGATGTGGCCAAGGATGTGCTCAGGCTTGCAGGAATACAGGATGCCTGGGGATTTACAGAGGGACATACAAAGACAACTGTAAACTATGCAATTGCTGCATACAATGCCCTTAAACAAACATCATCTATGAAGATGAATGAAAAGATTACACTCAATCTTGCAATATATAGGGGTGGTGGCGTAGATGTACGCAGTAATAAGGATTAGGGGAAGGGCAGGTGTAAACAGGGATGTTGCACAGACCTTAAGGTATCTGAGGCTAACAAGGGTTAACCATCTTGTTATTCTCCCAAAAAATAGGGTGACAGACGGTATGCTAAGAAAGGCCAAGGATTACATCACCTGGGGAGAGATAGACAGGGAAACACTTGCCGAACTAATCTCCAGGAAAGGAAGGCTTATAGGTGATAGGCCAATAGATCTTGAATACCTGAAAAAATTAAATTTCAATTCATTTGAAGAGCTTGCCGATGCAATACTGGAGAAAAAGGTAAGGTATGATAGGCTACCTGAAGTAAAGCCTGTTTTCAGGCTTAACCCACCCAGGGGTGGTTTCAAAAATACAAAGAGATCCTTCAGGGAGAATGGTGATCTTGGTTATAGACAGAAGCATATAAATGATCTAATAAAAAGGATGATGGTGATTTAAATGTCCTACAGTAGAGGTAGAAAGTTCAGGGGATATAGAAGGCATGGCCATGGAATGAAGGGCAGAAGAGGCCATGGTCTTAAGGGCGGGCGTGGATTCTCCGGTCTAGGAAAGCATAAATGGATCTGGCTGAACAAGTATTACAGGGAGCACTGGGGAAGGCATGGATTCACAAGTCACCATCCATCAAGACCAGATAGGGTAATCAATATTGACCAGCTTCAGGAAAATTTTCCCATTTTTTCAGATCTTGGTTATGCGAGAAAAGAGGGGGATTCCTGGCATGTGGATCTGGTAGCTGCAGGATATACAAAATTACTAGGTAAGGGTAAGGTGGATGAAAAAATTTTTGTCAGGGTTCCAAAGGCAAGCGAACTTGCGGTCAAAAAACTCAGGGAAGCAGGTGGTGGGGTAGAACCCAATGCCTGAAGAGGAAATTCCAAGGAATAGGTCAGTTGGAATAGTAATTGCCATAATTTTCATTTTTGTATTATACGCCTACCAGGCCTACCTGGCAGGATCTCTTATTTCTTTACAGGCCTTTGCATCTTCAATAGAAAAGGACTGGATAGATACACTTGTTTTTGTACTTCTTGTGGCCCCATTGTTCTATATTACATATTTAATAGCATCATACAAGGGTGAAAAGAAGAGCAAGCTTTACGGGCTAAAGCCTCTCGTGGAAAAGCTGCCAATAATAAAAAAGCCACAGAGGCATGTAAGGTTTAGGGAGAAGCTTTTTTGGACAGGGCTTGTACTCATACTATATTTTGTTCTAACAAATATTTACATCTATGGACTAAACACATCAACAATGATTGACGTATTCTCATCCTTCAGGGCTATAATGGCAGGTGCACAGGGTTCTTTGCTCGACCTTGGTATAGGTCCTATTGTTACCGCAAGCATAATTATGCAGCTCTTTGTTGGTGCAAAATTGATAAATCTCGACCTTGGAGATCATGAGGATCAGGCAATTTACCAGAGCGTTCAAAAGTTACTTGTAATCATTATGATATTTGTTGAGGCAATTCCACAGGTATTTGGTTACTTAACCCCGGACTCTGCATTTGTGAATTCAATGAATTCTGTATGGCCAGGTCATGGAAGTTTCCTTGCGGACACATTCATTGTTCTTCAGTTATTCTTTGGTTCTTATGTTCTATTCCTGATGGATGAGCTTGTTAGCAAATGGGGAATAGGTTCAGGTATATCACTATTCATTGCTGCTGGTGTTTCCCAAGCATTAATTACAGGAACAATAAACTGGATACCCACCAATCCTTCACAACCAGTTTCAGTATACAATCCACCAAGTGGCGCGATACCTGGGGCCGTTTATTTACTATCACATTTCTCTGCCTCGGACCTTTACAATGGACGTATTGAAACACTTCTTTTCAGGATGCCAAATGGCCTTGTTTCACTTATCGGTGTAATAATAGTATTCCTTATAGTTGCATGGACTGAAAGTACAAAGATAGAACTGCCCCTTGCCCATGAGAGGGTAAGGGGTGCAAGGGGAAGGTATCCAATAAAGCTTCTCTATGCATCAAACATACCAGTAATACTTACCTCTGCACTTATGGCAAACATAACCATGTGGTCCCTTATTTTCTGGACAAACCCAGCACTTTCGCACGTTCCCTTGCTGGGGCATAATCCCTGGTTTGGTGTCTATCCTACACCTGAACAGGCGCAGGCACTCGGTATTCAGCAGTCTACTCCTATAGGAGGTCTTGCATATTATCTCAATAATATAAATGGCCTGGGTGAATGGCTCCTGCCCTTAATGGAGCCAAGCGCATACGCAAATGCATTCCTCGGTCATTCTACTTTCCAGTTTATTATGCATGTTGTGGCATTTGTTTTATTTATGGTAGGGATGAGCATACTCTTTGCAAAATTCTGGATAGATACAACAAACATGAATGCGGAGGCAGTAGCAAAACAAATACTGAGGAGCGGTATGCAGATACCAGGCTTCAGGAGGGAGCCAAAGGTAATAGAAAATATATTGAATAAATATATACCTCCAATAACAATATTCAGCGGTGCAGCCGTAGGCGCTCTTGCCGCCTTTGCCGGTCTCATTGGAACTGTTGGAAATACAACAGGAACCGGTGTGCTTCTAACAGTTGGAATAATAATACAGTTCTATGAGGCAATGGGTAGGGAGCAGCTTATGGAGATGCACCCTGTAATAAGACAATTCTTCGAGGGATGAGTTATGAGGATTGTTGTTACAGGAGTACCTGGGGTGGGTAAATCCACCATTATGGAAGGTGTGGCGAAAAGAATAGATTATAGGATAGTGAACTTCGGTGACATAATGCTCGAAAAGGCAAAGGAGATGGGTGTAAGGAACAGGGATGAGATAAGGAAATTGCCAGTGGAAAAACAGAGGGAATTACAGAGGATTGCAGGGGAATACATAGGTAAAATGGAAAATGTTATTGTTGATACACATATGAGCATAAAAACGCCCTCTGGCTTTCTTCCAGGCTTACCAGAATGGGTACTCAGATCCCTTAAACCATCCATGCTTGTCCTTGTAGAGGCCGACCCTAAATCAATAATGGCAAGGAGGAGCAGGGATTCTTCAAGGTATAGGGATACGGATTCTGCCAATGACATAGATACACATCAGTCACTTAACAGGTATTTTGCTGCATCCTGTGCAATGATAACTGGTGCAACAGTAGTAATAGTGAGAAATGAGGAAGGAAAGGTTAATGAGGCAGTTGATACTCTACTTGGAATGATTAAAAATGGATGAGAAAAAGGGTTTTTCAGCATCCTATTCTGGTATTTACTTTGTCATTTTAATGCTGGTAATGTTCATTATAATAATACCAGATGTAAGGAACGCATTCGCAATTGCTGTAGGTTTTGTTTTCACACCCCTTCTTGGCTTTAATGGAAGATATCCAATACTTACAATGATTTTTGCGGGTCTATTTTTAACAATTATAAATATGTATGCAAGGCATTATTTTATTGACTGGTTTGAAATGGCCAGGCTTCAGGAAAAAACAAGGTTCATATCAAAAAAGATGAGAGAAGCATACAGAGCTAGGGACATGGGCAAGATTGAAAAATACAGGAAAATACAGCAAAAGATAATGATGGACCAGATGAAATCGCAACAGGACCAGATGAAGCCAATGCTAATAACAATGGTAATTGTTATTGCAATATTTACCTGGCTTTATTATTTCCTAGCACATGCGCAGGTAAAACTTTTCAACACTCCGTGGGCCATGGGCATAGATATCACCGGTGGCATTTCATTCTTTCCAAACTGGCTAATACTTTACACCTTCTTTACTGTACCACTTGGATATTTTGTTACATACCTTTTTAAGCTCTACGAATTTAATAAAAGGTTAAGGGAGCTATGATTATTATTATAAGTGGCCCGCCAGGCTCAGGAAAGACTACTGTAGCAAGGATTATATCTAGAAGGTTAGATTTTCAATTAATATCAAGCGGTGATGTATTCAGGTCACTTTCAAAAAAATATGGAATGGACCTTGAATCCTTCAGCATCTATGCTGAAAATCACCCAGAGATAGACAGGCATGTGGATGAGTATATTCTAGAAACCATGAGGAAAAATGGAGATATTGTTGTTGATTCAAGGCTTGCAGCATGGTTTGCGGTAAGGAATGGTATAGAATCCTTTAAGGTTTTTCTTGATGCTAGCCTTGAAAAAAGGTATGAAAGAATAAAGAAAAGGGATACTGATGCCACAATTGATAAGATAATTCTCAGAGAGAGAAGCGAGTTAAAAAGATATTTGGATTATTATGGTATAAATTTTAAGGATCTTTCAATATATGATCTTGTTATTAACACGGACAATATTGGTCCTGAAGATGTGGCGGAACAGATAATAAAGGGTGTTGAATCTTGGAAAAAATAGAGGACCTTCTTCAGTTTTCTTTCGTAGTGATTGACAAGCCATATGGCCCTACTAGCCATCAGGTGAGTGCATGGGTGAGGGAGATATTAGGTGTGAAAAGGGCCGGCCATGCGGGTACACTTGATCCTCATGTGACGGGTGTTCTTCCCGTGGGCATAAACAGGGCAACTAGAATAATCAATCTTTTACATCTACAGGACAAGGAATACGTTGCACTGATGTATCTTCATGCAGAGGCAAATGAAAATAGAATTAGAGAGGTTTTTTCAGAGTTCAAGGGTGAGATTTACCAGATGGTGCCAGTAAGGGCAGCAGTGTCAAGAAGGATCAGAAAAAGGAAAATAAATGAAATTGAGATATTGGAGATAGATGGAAGAAATATACTTTTCAGGGTCTCAACAGAATCCGGAACTTATATAAGAACACTATGTGTGGATCTTGGTGATGCTATTGGCACGGGCGGTAACCTTGTTGAACTAAGGAGAACAAGAACGGGTGATATTGGTGAGAATGATGCACATACACTCCAGGAACTGAAGGATGCCGTTGAATTCTATAAACAGGGAAAGGAGGACATGCTGAGGAATATACTCAGGCCAGGAAGGGAGATAGTAAAATCTCTGCCAAAGGTATATGTTAAAAACAGTGCAATAGAGGCCATAGCAAATGGTGCACCACTTTACTCGGCGGGCGTAGAAAAAGTAGAGGGCAAAATATATCTTGGGGCAACGGTAGCTGTGTTTTCAACTGATGGTGAGTTAATATCGGTGGGCAAGATAGCTGGAAATCTTGACACCTCTTCAAGGGAGCCCTTTGTTAAGATGGATACAGTAATAGTGGAGAGGGGAAGGTATCCGAAAACCTGGTAAATGGAATAAGTTTTTAAATAAAATTCACAATACCAAATCTATGATTCAAATATACTGGAACAGGGCAGTGGGAATAAGCGATGAAAAGAGCGAAGTCTTTGATTTTCCACTGGATCCTGAGAAGCTTTCAGATATATTTTTAATGATAGGGAAAAAGGATTTTTCTTTTCTTGGTGATTTCTACCTAAGATTCGGGCCAAAGGTGGAGATGAAGCCTAGTAGGGTAAATGAAATTCTCCATGAGGCCTTGATACTTTATGGAAAAAAATTGATAGAGTCAATGGAGAAAAATGAGCTCCTCATTATTGAATCCTGGAAGTTTCTCAAGGATCTAGAAAAGATGGAGAATGTTTATAAGATGCATATGGAGGACTGGCATCAGATATATTATCCATTCACGAGGTATAGGATGGAGGAAAGGGAACTTATCAAGGAGATAATGGCCTCCGAAGGTGTTGATTATGCATTCGAAAATGTAAAAAATACATACTCAGGCCTCAGGGAAACAAGGGAAAGTATTGAAAATTTTATAAAGAAAAAAATGGAGGAATGCTGCCCCAACTTGACATCAATTGCAGGACCTTTACTGGGGGCAGAGCTAATTTCAATCGCAGGTGGGCTTAAAAGCCTTGCCATGATGCCAGGAAGCAGGATACAAATTCTTGGTGCAGGTAAGGCATTTTTTTCTTCAAGAAAAAATTCACAGCCAGGACCTAAACACGGTGTTATTTTCAAGCACCCATATGTTCATAATTCAAAGGAAAGGGGTAAGAATGCGAGGTCTCTTGCCTGCAAAATAGCAATTGCAGCAAGAATAGACTATTTTTCAAAAAGAAAGAATGACGATTTTATTAAAAATTCAAGAAAAACCTAAAAAGAATCGAGCTCTCTCTGCCACCTGTATTTCTCACCCTTTATCTTTACAGGGTAAACGCCTGTGAGACAACCTAAACATAGATCCTCTTTATCGAATCCAATTGCCTCTACAAGGCCATTTATGCTTAGGTATGCAAGAGAATCTGCATTAATCTCCTTCCTAATCTCCTCCACACTTTTTCCATTTGCAATAAACTGGCTCCTCGTTTTCATATCAATACCAAGATAGCATGGTGAAACTATAGGGGGTGAACCTATTCTTACATGCACCTCACTTGCACCGGAGTCCTTTAGAAGCTTCACTATCTTTTTCATAGTATTTCCCCTCACAATACTGTCATCAACAAGAACAATTCTCTTTCCCTTTATTATCTCCTTCACAGGGTTTAGCTTTATCTGTATCTCCTGTACCCTACCGGACTGGTCAGGTATTATGAATGTTCTATCAACATACCTGTTCTTCATTAAACCCTCTGCAAAGGGGATGCCCGATTCGTTTGAATATCCAAGTGCATGTGCCCTTCCAGAATCAGGAACGGGTACTACAGCATCAGCCTTAGCTGGGCTTTCCCTTGCAAGTATTTGGCCCAAACGCATTCTTATGTTGTATACATTTTTACCATCAATTGTACTGTCAGCCCTCGCAAAATAAACATACTCGAACATACAGTGGGCCGTATGCCCGACATCATTTTCGAGGCTGTAGGATGCATACCCATCCTCTTTTATCTCAAGTATCTCTCCAGGCCTTAAATCTCTGATTACTTCACCACCCACAGCATCAAAGGCAACACTCTCAGATGCGAATCCATAGCCACCATTTACCCTTCCAAATACGAGTGGCCTGATAGCAAGTGGATCCCTTATTGCAAAAAGCCTGTCCTTTATTAGAAGGGCAAGAGAATAGGATCCTACCATCATGCCCATCGTTTTCTTAATACCCTCAATTATGTTGGATGACCTGCTGATATTAAAGGAAAGAAGCCTTATAATTACTTCAGTGTCTGATTCTGTATTAAATGAAATTCCCTGGTTCTCCAGGTATTCCTTCAATTCATTTGCATTTACTATCTCCCCATTATGTGCTATGGCCATATCACCTGCCTGTCCATGAACTACTATGGGCTGTGAATTTAATAATGTGGATGACCCTGCGGTTGAATACCTAACATGCCCTATCCCCGTTCCAGAGGAAAATTCCTCAAGAATATCCCTTGTTAAAACCTCATGAACTAGCCCCATCCCCCTAAAGGATAATATCTTTTCCTTGAAAATGGCTATACCGGCAGACTCCTGGCCCCTGTGCTGTAATGCCCTTAAGGAATAATAAAGATAAGGTGTGGCGTTCCCCTTTATCTTAAATCCAGTAACGCCGCACTTTTCACTTCCTTTTCGCCCAGGAATAACGGCGTAACCTAGGGGCGGGGAATCCACAATGGGAGCACCTCTTTTCCCTTACATTATAAGTTTTATGACCGCATCTCCTGCAAACAATATGCGTTTTATTTTTATTCCTTTTACCCATGGCGGGTGTACCAGATCCCATATCAATTCACCTCAGGAAGGGGAAATGTAGATAACATTATCCCCCCTTACCACCACTACCGGATATGTGCCCTTTGATTGACTTTCTGAGAATTCTTCTGCATTTTTTAATACAAGGTTCATATGCTGGTCATAGCCTGTCAATATACCTCTGTACTCCTTGTTACCCTTAACACATACGAGTACATTCTTGTTCAGTGAATTCTGAAGTACCTGCAATGGCTTTACCACTTGATCCATGCTTTATGGAAATTATATGATATATTAAAATGTTCCCATTTTTAAAGAGAAATTATTTTTTTCAAAAAGTTAATAAAATAATCCTCATTAATCCTAACCATGAATTTTATAGTTGCATTTGATGGTTCCTCAGGGGCAGTTGCGGCATCTGAATTTATAAAAAAATTTCTCAAGGAGGGGGATCTTGTATATGGTCTATATGTTGTCACTGATACAACACCTCCAATAAAGGCCAATCTTTTTGAGGGAACAAGGACATTCAACGATGTGGAGAGCTTTATTTACTATCTCAGGGATGTTTTTTATGCAATATTTTCAGGTTATAATGTGAAATTTTCATATACATTATCCGAAAAAAAACCTGTATCATCCATTATACTCGATTTCGCAGCAAAGAATAATGGCGATGTTGTTGTGACAGGAACCAGGAAATTGAAGGGATTAGAAAGGATAATAATGGGGAGTGTTAGCTCTGCCATAATAAGTGAGAGTAATATTCCAGTTATAGTGGTACCACCCTAGATCCTTTTTACCCTCATCCCTTCTATCTTGTACCTTCCCTCTTCAATGATCTTTATTGCCTCCACTAATGCCTGGTGTTCATGTGGGAGTATTCTTTCTGCAAGTGTTTCAGGCGTGTCATTATCCAGCACCTCTACACATTTTTGTACAATGATCGGACCTTTATCAATCTCTAACCTGACGAAATGCACTGTACAGCCACTTACCCTGCAACCTGCATCAAGAACTGCCCTGTGAACATTTTCCCCATAAAAACCCTTCCCACCAAAGCTTGGCAAAAGTGCAGGATGTATGTTTATTATTCTATCTTTATATCTTTCAATAAGAACCCCTGAAAGTATTTTTAGATATCCTGCAAGTACAACAAGATCAACTTTGTAATTCTCAAAAATACCAATAATTTCCTTGTCATATTCCTCAGGTGTCTTATTCTTAGAGGAAAGAAAGAATGCAGGTATTCCCTCCTTTTCTGCCCTCAAAAGGGCATATGCATCTTTTTTATTTGAGATTACCACAACTACCCTTGATTTTATTTTACCATCCTTTGATGCGTCAATTATGGCTTGAAGATTTGTACCCCTACCGGAAACAAGAACACCAATGTTCATAATTTTTGAATAAATTAGCTCATAATAAAATTTATTAATTATTAAATTATTTTTTTTACATGAAACTTTTTGAAAGTATCACAATTAAAAATCTAAAATCAAAAAACAGGATAATAATGTCACCTATGGCCATGTATTCAGCGAAAAATGGGCTTCCAAACGATTTTCATTTTGTTCATTATGGTTCCAGGGCTATAGGTGGTGCTGGAATTATTATTCTTGAGGCAACAGCCGTAGAGAAGATAGGTAGGATTACTCCTAACGATCTCTGCCTTTACAATTTAAGACAGATGAGGGCACTTTCAAGGATTGCAAAATTCATAAAGGATAGTGGTGCCCTAGCAGGAATTCAGCTTGCACATGCTGGAAGAAAGGCAGGTACATACGTTCCATGGGAGGGCTTAGGAAAAATACCATTAGAAAAGGGGGGTTGGATTCCAGTAGCACCATCACTGATACCATATGTCAACGATTGGATCAAGCCAAGTGAGCTCAGTGAAAATGGTATAAAAAATATTGAAAACAAGTTTATTAATTCTGCAATACTAGCATATAATGCGGGATTTCAAATAATAGAAATACATGCAGCACATGGATATCTCATACATGAATTTCTTTCTCCATTAACAAACAAAAGAAATGATAAATATGGAGGAAAACTTGAAAATAGATCAAGGTTTTTACTAGAAATAATCGAAGGAATAAGGGAAAAGATCCCGAATGATGCAGCACTTTTTGTAAGGATTTCAGGGGTGGATTTTGCAGATGGTGGATGGGGTATTGATGATACCATATATTTAGCCAAAGAAATGAAGAGTTATGGTGTGGATTTGATTGACTGTTCTTCAGGTGGTATTATCCCTGATATAAAATTGCCAGAAATAGAGGGATACAATGTATTCATTTCAGAGGCGATCAAGAAAAATGAAAATATACTCACATCTGTAGTGGGATACATTTTTAATGATAAATTCGCAAATAAACTCATTGAAGAGAATAAGACAGATATGGTTACCCTTGGCAGGGTATTGTTAAGGGATCCATACTGGCCCATAAGAAAGGGTTTTTATAATGGTTACAAATTTTATCCTGTTCAGTATGAAAGAGCATTCAATGTTCCCAGAGGGCTTTATGGATGACCCAGAGACCTTAGCCTTTTCCTCCTTTTAATATATTCATTCTTGCAGGTAGAACAGCAAAAATATTTTTCCTCACCATCTATTCTTTTAATTATTGGTTTTTCTTTTATCTCCTTTCCACAATAATCACAGTAAATCCTTTCATTCATTTCAGTAATTATCTCATTTTTAAGAAGGGGCTCTTCCAATACAGAAAATTTTTCATATTCTACTCCATTTTTTTCCAGAAATTTCATGAATTCAAGAATTTCTTTATATTCTTTATAAACAAAAATCAAAATAAGCCTCCTTTCCTCAATTTTAAATATTCTTTTTACCCCATCCATCTCCATAAAATTTTTGAATAATTTTTTATCTTCTCCTGTATATAAAATAAATATATCTTTATAAATTGAAAGAGGATATGGATTAAAAATCGTGAAATATCCCTTTATTATTCCATTTTTCTCCAAGATCTTTATCCTTTTTTTTACCGTTGGAACAGTAGAATTTACTTTTTTTGCAATAGTTCTTAATGACAATTTAGAATTTTCATTTATTAAATTTATAATATCTATATCAAGTTTACTTATCTTCATAAAAAAGGAATAGATTAATAATTAAATAACTTTTCTAACCTTTTACAAATGTAAAAAGATACTCGTAAATAGTAAATTTATTAATCCTTATCGGTGATAAAAATGGTAAAAGATCCTGTATGTGGTATGGAGGTTAGTAAAGATACAAAATTTAAGAGCGAATACAATGGTAATACATATTATTTTTGCAGCAGATCCTGCAAAGATGAATTTGACAAAAATCCTAAAAAATATATCAATGTAAAAAGAAGTGGCTGCTGAATTATGGCAAAAGACCCTATTTGTGGTATGTATGTCGAAGAAAGAGAGGATGCTATTAAGAGTATAAGGTTTGGAAAAACCTATTATTTCTGCAGTGAATCCTGTAAAGAACAATTTGAGAAACCAGAAAAGGAATTTAAAACATTGAAAAAAAAGATAATTATTTCCTGGACATTGACAATCCCTGTGTTATTTTTTACTTATTTTCCTATATACCTCTTTACTAAATATATTGTCTTTATTCTTGCTACTGTAGTTCAGTTTTATTCCGGTTCAAGATTTTACAGGGGTACATTGGATGCAATAAAAAACAAAATAGGTAATATGGATACTTTGATTTCCCTAGGTACCACTGTAGCATGGCTTTTTAGCACAATAGTCACCTTTTTTCCAAATATTTTTCTTACAAAAAGCATATATTTTGATACATCAACTGTTATAATCACCCTAGTTCTCACGGGAACATACATGGAGCACTTAATGAAAAGAAGGGCTAGGGATGCTGTAGAGAAGTTAATTTCGATACAACCCGATGTTGCCCACGTAATTATTGAAAATAGAATTCAGGATGTTCCTGTTGAGAAGGTGAAGGAAGGGGACATAATTCTTGTAAAGCCAGGAGAAAAATTTCCAACAGACTCAATAATAATCGAAGGCATTACTGAAGTTGATGAGTCTATGATTACCGGTGAAAGCAGACCTGTAATAAAGAAGGTAGGAGATGAGGTAATAGGTGGTACATTAAATAGAACAGGAAGTGTAAAGATTAAGGCAATAAGAGTGGGGGAGGATACAACTCTTTCAAAAATAATAAACATAGTTGAAATGGCATCAACAGAAAGAGTACCCATCCAGAGGCTTGCTGATGTGATTTCTTCAATATTTGTTCCAATAGTCATAATTGCTGGTCTTTCCTCCTTTATTTTCTGGTATTTTATTGGAAAAATTGGCTTAACTTTCTCTCTCCTTGTTTTGGTGAGTATTTTAATAATTGCGTGTCCTTGTGCCATGGGTATAGCCACCCCTGCAGCCTTAATAGTCTCCTCAGGGAGGGCAGCTTCTAATGGTATAATATTTAAAAATGGAGAATCAATCGAGAAGGCAAGCAAAATAGATACAATAATATTAGATAAAACAGGAACACTGACAAAGGGAGAACCAGAATTGGGTGAAATTTTTACATTCAATTATGATGAACAATTTATTCTTAAGTTGGCTGCAATTGCAGAAATTCATAGCGAACATCCTTTCGGTAAAGCTATTTTAAATAAATTTAAGGGTGTAATAGAATTTCCTGAAAAGTTTGAATATTTTCCCGGTCTGGGTGTAAAGGTTATTTATAGAGGAAAAAGGATAATTGTTGGAAATAAAGAATTGATTAAATCAGAAAAAATTCCATTTGATAAATATGATTATATTGAAAAAATAGAAAAGAATGGAGGCACAGCCCTTTTGGTTGCATATGATCAGGATATAGTTGGTATAATTTCAATTTACGATAATATAAAGGAAGGTGCGGAAGAAGCAATTAGGGATTTAAAATTAATGAATATGGATATTTACATGGTAACGGGTGATAATGAGCTAGTGGCAAGGATTGTAGCAAATAAACTAAACATAGAGAAATTTTATTCAAATGTAAAACCGGAGGAAAAATTGAAAATTATTGAGGATCTTCAAAAGAAAAACAGGAAAGTGGCAATGGTGGGGGATGGTATTAATGATTCGCCCGCACTCGCTAAGGCAGACCTGGGAATTGCTATGGGGGGTGGTACAGATATTGCCAAAGAAACAGGGGATGTAATAATTATAAATAACGATCCTAAAAATATAGCAAAGGTTTTTAAGCTTGCTAAAAAAACAATGTCAAAGATCAAACAGAATCTTGCCTGGGCATTTTTATATAATATAATATTGATACCCATAGCCGGAGGCCTACTAATTCCTTTTTATGGTCCTGAAATATATAATATTTTACCATTCTTGGCTGCCATTGCCATGGCATTTAGTTCTACAACTGTAGTGTCAAATTCTCTCCTCCTCAAGAGGGTAAGGCTATGATAATCTTTACACAAAAAGCACTCAAAATAATATTAAAAAAGAAAATAGAATCAATTTACATAAACATTATTTATGTAATGGGTCCTTGCAATGAAAATCTCTGCAAAATGATTCCAAAAATTGAAATTACTACATCACCTGTAAAAACGGAATATGTGCTTTATCAAAAAGATCCAATAAAAGTTTTTATTAATAGTTATTTATATAAAAAAATAATAAAACATGGTGATAGGGTATTAATAAAATACTCTGTTGTAAGAGGGAAATTCATGGCTGAGGGAATTACATATTCATTTTAGAATTTTAAGATATTAAGCATTTATAATACATAGAGGAAAATCCATAAAATACGGGCATTAAAATATACATTTTTTAATTTTAAAATTATGTCAAAGCTCATTTATCATATCAACAGTGTATTTATCCAAGGGCTTTTCTCCAATAGCAAGATAGATTTCCTGTGGTGTTACAATCTTGAAATCATAAAGTTCAGCATCGTCGAGGGAGATCCTTGGACAGGCCGTATTAACATATATATCGAATGGAAAATTTGCAAGTTTTTGAGGTGTAATTTCATCCATCATTATTATTGATGCTTTCCTACCAGATCCTTCTATTTTTTCCTTTAAAAATTTTGCAAGATTAAATCTTTTCTGACCTATTTTTTTGGAAACTATTATACCTATATTTTTTGCATTCATTGCCTTTTCCACCATCGCATACCTTTTCCTAATGAAAGTTTCAGTGTCTATTTTCCTTATTATGCCTGTATTGGGATCAAGTGCAAATGTCTCCTTTCCTGTGGATATTGCTATACCAGTGGCATGGAATTCCCCATCTGCTATAACAAGAAAACAATCAACTTTATCCTTTATCATGGTTGCAGCACTAAAATCGCACCCAAGTACCTGGCCAGGATATGTTAGTCTTTCATCACCTCTTGAAATTATGCCAGACTTACCCTGCCTTTTTAATATATCCGAGATCTTTGGAAGTAGATCTAGGTATTGAATTGTTGCAAGCAAACCTATCCTTGTAAATCCTGGAATTTCAAATTTTGATTCATCAATATGCACCCTTCTTCTCATCTCAACAAATATTACCTTATCGCTGTAATTTAAATTTGGTATCCTTGAATGGCCAAAATGTAAGACAGCATCAAAACCCTCCATATCATTGATTGTGTCACAGGCTCCATAAACATTTTCACCGGAGAATGCCAGATCAAAATCCTTGAGCCTTTCTTCTATTTCAAAAATTCCACTTCTGACACCCTCTGGAAGCTCAATTAATACTTTTTTTGCATTTTTTCTTTTAAGCTCATCAACAATACTTTCCCAATCAATCAAATAATTCTCAAGCATTAATTACTTTAAATATTACTAAATTAAAATCTTTATCTATTAATTCAAAATTTTATGTATTTTTATTTTTTAAAGAATATGACATACTCATGTTTGAATATAAATATACCATTTTTAAGTGCCCTGTATCTCCAAAGTGAAATTTTATTTCTTTTTCCTCTGTTCTCCTCTATGTTCTTTACAACAATACCCTTTAATTTCAGTCCCCTTTTTATTACAATGTCCATGGTAAGGAAACCCAGGGGTATTACCTCACCATCATCATAAATATCACCTATAACAAGAACAAGGAACCTTCCATTATCAAGAACTCTCAGCGTGTTATCGAGTACCTTTGAAAATCCCTCCAGGAAGGTTTGAAGATCTGGAAGATTTGACATATCCCTCGGGTCCTCAGAGAATCTTATTGCCTTCCAATAGGGTGGATGAAGTATGGCAAGCTGGAAACACTTGTATGGCAAATTGAATGTTTCTGGATCCATGGAATCACCATGAACTACAAAATGCCTACCTTCGCCAGGGGTCTTTGAAAGTAGTTCTTCTATTTTTTTAACGTTTTCCTTCTTCAGCTCTATGCCCACAGAGTTCCTTCCTAGAATCTTTGCCTCTATAAGTGTAGTTCCTGAACCTGCAAATGGATCTATTACCCATTCATCCTTTCTTGTATACCTTAGTATTGCCTGTCTCGGTATCTGTGGAATGAAGTTGCCATGATATTCCCCGGATCTTGTTAATCCCCTCTCCCTTCTATCAAATATCCAAAGTGAATCTGTTAATATTTCATCGTATTCTTTCCATCTCCTGAGGTCAAGATCGTTGATCTTCATGCCTTTATGAAACTCTACTATACTCAAATTCGAGCTCGTACAGATTCTCAGTGAACTTTCTCTCATAGATTGAATTAATGAATTCTTCAAACACTTGCTGTCTTTTGTTTTTTACATTTTTTATTATATCTATAACCTTTGAGGCAACATTCATGTTTATGCTCTCAAGTACATCTGAAAATCTAGCTTTTCTATCCTTTATGTACATCTCATTGTTTACAGTGGTGAAATTGGCCTTTATCTGCATTAAGTTACTGACCTCCTCTCTCCAAAGAGGCCTGTCTTCCATCCTGAAGGGAAGTATTACGATGGGATAGACTGGAAGATTCCTATAATTTTCCATTAAATATCTCAATGTTTCTTTAAGTCCACCCATTCCCATTCCTCCACCTGCTGCACCTATGAGTATCACTGCATCGGCATTTCTGAAATTTACCACTCCCTTTACGCCAAATATACTGTCAAAATTGTCTTTTATCAGCTTTTCTCCCACCTCAACGAAACCTCCTGTGTCCTGATGTATTCCAAGTATTTTATCTGATATTAATACCTTGCTCGCAGCCTGGAGACTTTCATCAAGGTATTCCTGCTTTGTGTTGATTTCTACCGTAAGTACGTTTGCATATTCATCTCCATCTTCTCCCTTCTTCAAATCATAGAGCATTTTTTCAACAGCATCTATTATCCTTGATCCAGCACCGCCAAATCCTATTATTGGTATGTATAATGGTTCAAGTAAATCCTTCCTCAGGGACCTCATTATGAAATCATTATTTATCATGCAATTCACCCTTTCCTTTTCTTAACCTGCCGGAAAGCCTGTCCTCCTGCTGTGCTCTATAATTATCGATGAGCCTGTCTGTGCCTGAGTATCCCTGTAGAAGTAACGCAAGCTCCTCTTCGAACTTTCTACTCTGTACAAATCTAGAAAAGAAATAGTCCACTACCTCTCCAATGTCCTTGAATAGGCCAAGTTCTACAAGATCGCTGAATGTATTCATTAATTTTTTATTTAGGTTTACTGTTACAGATTCTTCTTGATACTGCATCTTGTCAAGAATTTCCAATTCCTTCATAGCTGCAAATCTGATAAAGTCAGACCTTGTTTTGTATTCCGGATGTCTTACAAGAAAATCATCTATGGCATCAAGTTCCATTTTGCTTATACGGACTGTTATTTTCGTGTCTGTTTTCATTTTGATATATACCTCCTTTTGGACAGATCCGGCACTGATATGTAAAGTTATGTTTATTTCTATATTTAAAGATTTTCATCAAATTACCAAAATTTAATTATTAATACGTCTTTATTAAAATAATAATTTATAAGTTTTAAAAAATTATTTTAACATTGAAAATTCTTTTTGTGGTAAGGATTTAAAAAATTTTTTAAATATCAAAATATAATAATTATAAGATTTCCCTGGGTAATATTTTAAAATAACTCTATTCTTGCATTTAAAAAAAATTATCTTGATCTTCCATGTTATTTTTGCTTAATTAAGAGATATTTAGCAAATAGATATCCCTTTCTTTTACACAACCTTTTAGATTTTATCAAAAGATATTTTGATTTAATTGAAAAATTATTAACCGATCAATAGAAAAGCATATTAATTTCTTTTCATTTAATTTTTTACTGAATTATTAAAGCCGGGGTAGCCGAGCTGGCCAAGGCGCAGGCCTGGAGAGCCTGTTCTCCGAAAGGGGAGCGGGAGTTCAAATCTCCCCCCCGGCGCTTAAATTAAATAAGTTTTTAAACATGATATTAATTGTTAGATTATGAGATGTGCCTTCGAAGATGACGAAGGAATATGTCACGGGCTTTACAGGGGATTTAAATGCATTGGGGATAAATGCAGGTTTTATGGGAAATTTCCAGTACCAGAGGGTCTATGTGCTTATTATAGGGATGGTTACTGCAAAAAACTTGGAACATTCAAATGTGATGGTAGGGATACAAATTGCAAATATTACAGAACATATCTTGAGGAAGAAGAAATAGTATATTTATGATTCCGTAATCAGTTTTTTCTTCTGGCTCCTGTATAGCTCCAATATTTCTTTAGAGGTGGTTGCCTCATCAGGCTTTTTATCAGTTCTGAATCTGCCGGTAAATCTGGGAAATCTTATTGATATGCCAGAACCCTTTTCTACAACATCCATACAGCAAGTATGGGATGGACTGAGTGTTAATTCGGCCCCTATGATCTCAAGAACCACGTAGGGAGCAAACCAAAAATCTGCCTCTATGCTTGATATTACCCTTGGATGCCTATGGTCAAGCCTGTATGGATCCAAGATCCTTGGAAGCTGTTTAAGATGATCTTCAGTGAATCCAGATCCCAATTTACACACTGTAACAAATGCATCCTTTTCCTCATCATATGCAGCCATCAGAAGTGCACCATATGTTCCTGTCCTAAGTCCATGGCCGGCAAATGCACCTACTACAACTAGATCCACAGTGTCTGATAATTCCATTTGATAATCCCTTTTGAACTTGATCCAAAGGAATTCCCTTGCCCCTGCCCTGTAAATAGAATCATCGGAGATACTCTTTGCCACGAGGCCCTCACATCCGCTTTCAATTGCCTTTTCAAAGAACCTGGATATCTCTTCTTTATTGTCAGAAACAATCCTGGTGGCCAGTTTTACCTTCTCTGTTTCCTTTATAATACTTTCCAGTATTTCTCTCCTTTGAGGGTATGGTTTGAGTGTGAGATCCTCACCATTCAGATAAAGTATATCGAAAAGGAAAAGTACAACAGGATATTCCTCTATTGCCTTTTCAACATCATATTTCCTTCCCCTTCTGTGTGAAACAGCCTGAAAAGGCAAGAGTTCACCTGTCTCAACATTTACCGGTACACCTTCACCATCAAGTATTACATCATTATTACCAACTGCAATCTTCAGGCTTTCAATAATATCTGGGAACTGTGATGTGAGGTTTTCTAGCCTTCTAGAAAATATTAACTTTTTTTCTCCTGTATAATGGGACTGGATCCTCAAACCATCATATTTGTATTCAAAGGCACATTTTCCACCCATCTTCTCGAGTATTTCATCAAGGGTTGGCAGCCTTTCAGCAAGCATTGATCTTACAGGTACTCCAGGTGTTACTTTGATCTTCCTAATACCATTTATTCCTTCATTTGCAAGGACATTAGCTATAAATCCAAGGTCAGGATGTATATTGTATGCCCTTTCTATTTCCTCCCTGTTTTCCTTGGATTCACTAAATGCTATTGCCATTGCATCAAGTATTGTTGCATCTGCAATTCCAAGTCTTAATTTTCCAGAAACTGTTCTTACTATATACCTTGATTCAAGGGGATCTGCAAGGTTCAAAAGTTCTTCGAGAAGCTGGATCTTTTTATCCTGGCTTCTCTCACCCGTGGTTTCTGCAATCTTCCTAAAGTTTTCAAATACCTTTTCAATAGTGAGGCCTTCCCCTTTTTCTTCAAATGTAAAAAGTGTTTTTTGCATTTTATTCTTTGCAAATTCTTCAGCTGTGAGACCGAGGTCTCCAAGTTTTTGATACCTTTCCTCCACCTTTTCACTTTTTGCACCGTATGCAAGTGCGATGGCCCTGATTGCCATTTTATCTGCCATTCCTAGTTCAATACCCACGTAATCAGGATATATTTTCCCCTGCGTGAGATATATTACCTTGTCAAGTGCGCTCTTTTCAGTATTCTTAAGAAGTTCTACGAGATAATCGGTCATTTCAAGTCTCTTTGATGTTTCTTCAATTTTTTGATATGTTTCAGCAAGGACCTTGTATTTCATATTTAAAATTAAACAATAAATACATAATAAATTTTTTTAACCGGAAATGATGGTACTCCCATGGAAAATTGGATATCAGATTTTAAGGGATCATTGGCTACACAGCCGCTTAGAGATGAGCATAAAAAAACATACGAAATATTAAACGGATTCAACAATGGAAAGGTAAAGGATGAAGAATTTATTTTTCACATTGAATTCCTTCTTGAACACCATTTCAAAATTGAGGAAGAAATATTATTTCCCGAATTTGAACCATACCTCAAGGAATATCTCCCATATATGGAACCAATAAAAATGGTACTTGCAGAACATAATGGAGTAAGAAATCTCTTTAGAAAATTTAAAGAATTTAAAGAAAGAAAATATTTGATTGAAATCTCAAACCTACTTTCCCAGCATATATATAAGGAGGAAAATGGACTTTTCCAACAGATTGACAAATTTCTACCCGAGGACAAAAAAAATCAGATATTTTTCAGGATAACACATGGGCAAAGAGAAAAATAAATAAATAGAAAGGCAATTACAAAAACAGGGCTCGTGGTCTAGTTGGTTATGACGTCGCCTTGACACGGCGGAGGTCACCGGTTCGAATCCGGTCGAGCCCATTAAATATTTATATATGTGAAAAATATTTGTTTTAATATGATAATCGGAAGAAATAATAAATTATATGGAATGAAAAGAGCAATTACAATAGCAGTTGTGGCAATGCTACTCTTTTCAAGTCTTGTTATTTTAGTAAACACTGAAAAAATCCTTGGAACGGGGAAATCAAGTGAAATAAGTAAAATAAATAAATTTGTAATAACAACATATAAAATTACATTCAGTGAAACAGGTTTGCCAATAAATACTACCTGGTATGTGAATCTATCAACAAATCAGTTTTTCTCACTTACAGGTTCGAGTATAACTATCAATGAACCCAATGGTACATATAATTTTACAATAGCAACTGTTAATAAATTATATGCTCCCTCTCCATCCCAGGGTTCCTTTAATGTAAATGGTAGTAATTTAAACATAGCAATTTTGTTTAAGCCCGTTTTATACACCGTAACATTTTCAGAAACTGGACTCCCCTCAGGAACTAATTGGTCCGTTACCTTTGGTAACATTACAAAAAGTTCTAATACAAATTATATAAAATTTGTAGTATCCAATGGTTCATATCAGTTTGTTGTTGCGTCCATATCTGGATTTATAGCTAAACCCTCCTCAGGTATAATTTCAATAAATGGTAATAATTATACTCAGGCTATTACATTTGTTCCACAAGGAATATATTCAGTTACATTTAAGGAAAGTGGTCTACCCTCGGGTACAGCATGGTATATCAATCTTTCAAACGGTCAATCTTTATCTGTTACAGGAGCAAGTGTTACAATTGGTCTTTCTAACGGTACATACAATTTTAGCATAGCCTCAGGAGATAAAAAGTATGCACCATTTCCCTCTTCAGGTACATTTACGGTAAATGGAGCACCTTTAACTATTTCAATTAATTTTAAACTTGTGACATACACTGTGACATTTACTGAAAGTGGATTACCAACAGGAACAACTTGGTATGTTAACTTAAGTAACGGTCAAACATATTCAGGAACAGGTACAACAATAACATTCAATGAGCCAAATGGATCATATACATATACTATAGCAACAGTGAACAAGATTTATGCTCCAAGTCCATACTCTGGAGCATTTACAATAAATGGGGCAAATGTGAATTTACCAATAACATTCACCTTGGTAACATATAATGTGACATTTACTGAAAGTGGATTACCAACAGGAACAACATGGTATGTTAACTTAAGTAACGGTCAAACATATTCAGGAACAGGTACAACAATAACATTCAATGAGCCAAATGGATCATATACATATACAATAGCAACTGTAAATAAGAGTTATGCACCAAATCCATATACAGGATCATTCACGGTAAGTGGAGCAAATGTGAATGTACCAATAACATTCATCCTGGTAACATACACTGTGACATTCACAGAAAGTGGATTACCAACAGGAACAAAATGGTATGTTAATTTGAGTAACGGTCAAACATACTCAGGAACAGGTACAACAATAACATTCAATGAGCCAAATGGATCATATACATTTAGTATTGCAACAACAAACAAAAGCTATTCCCCATCTCCAACTTCAGGAATATTTAAGGTAAATGGCTTGTCTGTAAGTATTTCGATTAATTTCTCACTGGTTACATTTGCTGTAAATTTTGTTGAAACAGGTCTTCCATCGGGTACAGTATGGTATGTGAATCTTACCAATGACCAGAGTTTTAAAGGTAATGTTGATACCATAACCATTTATGAGCCAAATGGATCCTATTCATATACAATAGCTACCAAGGACAAGAGGTACTCACCACTTACCCCTTATGGAAACTTTACCGTAAATGGAAAGGGGCTGAATATAAGTATACCTTTTAAATTAATAACTTACGTAGTTATATTTAATGAGACAGGGCTACCATCAGGATCTATTTGGTTTGTGAATTTGAGCAATGGTCAGTCATTTAATGGGAATGCCTCATATATTAAATTTAATGAACCAAATGGAACATATATATTTAGCATTGCAACAACTTACAAGCTTTATGCCCCTACACCCCAGACAGGTACATTTTATGTGAACGGTGCAAACGTCACAGTATCAATAAAATTTTATCTTGTTACCTATACAATAATAATTAATGCCATTAATTTACCATCTGGTACCTTATGGTATGTTAATTTGACCAATGGTGAAAAATTCTCATCAAATAATAGTACAATAAAGTTCAGTGAGCCTAACGGTACCTACAATTTTACAGTTGCCACAAAGGATAAAAGGTATGAACCTTTAAATCAATCAGGCTCATTCATTGTACAAGGATCCTCGGTAAACATTTCAATTAAATTTATACTTGTTACATATAAGATAACATTCAATGAAAATGGATTGCCTCTTGATACCCTTTGGTTTGTAAATATATCCACGGGACAGTCATTCTCTGGAAATACATCAACTATCTCAATATTTGAGCCAAACGGCTCATATTCATTTAATATTGCCACCGTTGATAAAAGATATTCTCCTGTTACCTCTTCAGGATATTTTACTATAAATGGTGCTGGCCTATCAATAAACATAACATTTTACCTAATCACCTTTTCAGTTACATTTAGAGAATCTGGATTGCCCTCAGGAACAACATGGTTTGTTAATTTAAGCAATGGTCAATCATTTTCAGGCACAGGCACAACAATTACATTTAGTGAACCTAATGGCACATACGTATTTTATGTAGCAACGGTCAATAAATTTTATGCACCTTCTCCATTTAATGGAAACTTTGTTGTTAATGGAAAAAATGTCAATATAGATATCACCTTCTACCTAGTTATGTATACAATCACATTTCTTGAGAATGGTCTTCCATCAAATACGCTCTGGTACATTAACCTGTCCAATGGTCAGAGGTTTTCAGGAACAGGTTCTCAGCTTTCGTTCACGGAACCAAATGGATCATATTCTTTCACCATATCAACAGTTGACAAAAGATATTATCCAATACCTTCTGAGGGCTCCATTGTGGTTAATGGAGGAAACGTAAATGTAATTATTAATTTCAGACCCTATACATACACTGTTTTATTCAAAGAGAATGGATTGCCTCCAGGAACCATGTGGTATGTTAATTTGAGTAACGGTCAATCCTATTCAGGAAATAATACTAATATTTCGTTTGGCCTGATGAACGGCACATATTCATTTTATATTTCAACATCCAACAAGGATTATTATCCTTCACCCCTCTCAGGATCATTTACAGTAAATGGTAATAGTGTCAGCATATCCATAAAGTTCACGCTTTTGCTTTATATGGTGAGATTTGTTGAAACAGGTTTACCTTTGGGAACAAAATGGTATGTTAATTTGACTGGTGTTGGATCATTCTACAGCACTAATAATACAATAATCATTCTATTGTCAAATGGCACATATCATTATACAGTATCAACTGTAAACAAGGACTATGCTCCAGCCTCACCATTAGGATCATTCACAGTATCAGGATCAAGTATTAGCCCGCAGATATATTTCTATCCATATACATATCCTGTATTGTTCCAGGCTAATGGGCTCCCATCCGGAACTACATGGTTTGTAAATATATCTGGTTATCATTCCATCCAGGGAAATGGAAATGCTCTAACGTTCTATGGTCAGAATGGGACATATTCATTTTATATAGCAACATCCGATAAGAGATACGCACCATATCCATACCATGGGGAATTCATAATAAATGGATCAGGTTTAAAGATAACAATTTTATTTAACCCTGTAAAATACAATGTGACTTTTATTGAAAATTATCTGCCACAGGGAACTTTATGGTTTATAAATATATCCAATGGAATTTCTTTGAATGGGACAGGAAACAAAATAGTTGTGGCATTGATGAATGGTACATACGGTTACACAATAGGTACCGTAGATAAAAAATATTCTGCAGCCCCAGGCTATTTCACAATAAATGGATCCAGTGCCGTTTTATATGTCAATTTTTCCCTTGTAGTTTACAGGGTGACATTCTTTGAAACTGGCTTATATCCAGGTACTAACTGGTGGGTAAAGGTGGGGAGTCTTAATGTTTCTAGCAATGGAAATACAATTCTTATGTATCTACCCAATGGAACTTACGAATACAGCTTACCAATAATACAGGGTTATATGGTGAATAACAGTGGAAAATTTACTGTATATGGAAATAACATTAATATTACCATTACATGGGTTATAATCAAATATAAGGTAACAATAGTCCAGAGTGGAATACCCAATGGTACTTTATGGTCTGTCATCCTGGCAGGAAGAACATTTTATGGTGAGAATTTAAACATCACATTAAATTCCACTACCGACAGGATCATATTCCTAGTGCCAAACGGTTCATATTCTTATTGGATACATTTGCCAAAGGGCTACAGTACAAACGTCACTGCAGGAACGATAAATATTTCAGGGAATACTGTTGTTAAAAATATCTATGCCCAGCCAGGTTTTAACTATGCTATCCTTCTCGCCATCGTTTTGATAATAATAGCAGTAATACTAGTAATAATCTTCATGAGAAAAAGGAAAAGACACGGTGTAAAGGAATGGAAAGAACCATTAAAAAATAATTAAATTTTTATATTATTTTTTTTCCAAAGTATGACTCCATTTCAATTTTTGAAAGCAATAGGAACACACCGGATATTACACCGTTAAAGATTATGGCAATAACTATCCATTCCAGAGTAAGCTTGGCATTTGCTTCCTCAATCTTGTTATCCTGTAATAGGTAGTAAATCTCCCTAGTTCTTTGAAAAACAAAGAATCCAAATATAACCATCAAAGCATATATTGCAGCTGTTATTGCATCATAAACAGTGACGAATAAATTGGAAATATGCAGGGCAAGATTAACCATCTGAAATATTAGTAGAATTAAGAATACAAAGGTCATAACTATTGAAAATATGTATGCAATCATTACCCAGAGCCTTGTGTTTTCCAAGGCTGAAATTTGTTTTAAAGGTGTATTATCCAATTTTGCACCGCATTTCATGCAATAGATTGCCTCATCCGGATTTTGGTAACCACAGTTAGGACAGATTTTCATAGATTCATATATATAATGACAATATTTAATATTTTTGAATTCTAAAAATTAACTTTTTTCAAGAAAATATCAGAAATATTTATAAATAGGGATTTTAATTTCTTTTTGAGGGAAATAAATGGCTGAAGAAGGTGTAATTTTTACTAGGAGAGCTTCTGGGCTGGTGCGTGAACTAACATGGTTTGATGTTCTTCTCTGGGTGATTGCTGGACCCGCAGCCTCAGGAATGACATATTATACAGTGAAATTCCCAGGTCTTTATCCAGGCGGAGATATTACATTTGCCTTTTTCCTGGGCGGTTTAATGTGGACACCAATTGCACTTCTACTTGCCGCATTCGCCTCCTCTTTTCCAAGAACAGGTGCCCCATATCTTGTAATATCTAGGGCTACACATGTAACCCTTGGATTCATACCAATATGGCTTTATGCAATAGGTGGTGGATCTGCACTTGCAAGTGGGTTTTTACTGTACCTTAGCATAATACCTTTAGCCAGTGGCTTCGGTGCTGCAGGAATAATCACACATAACTCATATTTCTCTGGAATTGCTAGTTTTCTTAGTGATCCATCTGGTTTTCTTACTGTCGGTTTTATAATGGTAATCGTGCTCTGGATCATTGAGTACATAGGTATAAAATCATTGAAATGGGTAATGAGGGTAATAGTACTTTTGCCCCTGGCACTTACAATCTTTGTGATTCTTGTTTTTCTTATAGCAGGCCCCTCTGGTGCTCAGACTGCATGGAATAATGTATTTGGTCAGGGGACATACCAGGCAATACTTACTGCAGCACCACAGAATGGTCTTACATATATGGACTTCGGTGCCGCTACCACTGGACTTTTGCTTATAGTTTTGTGGGCATACAGTGGACTTGAGGGTATATCATTTGCAGGGAGCGAGGTTAAAACTCCAAAGACAAGCTTCATGAGAGGATATGTATATGGTTTAATAGCAGTAATAATTCTTTACATGCTTAACGCATGGACAGTATCCTACGCATTTGGTTACAAATTCATAGAAGATTATTCATTCCTGTACTATAATTCATCGTCGAGCTATAATGCACTTCAAACAATCCTTGGAACCACACCTGCTGCACCTACTGTTCCATTCTATGCCTCAATAATACTAGGAAATCCATATATAGCAATAGTGCTCGGTTTTGCTTACTGGCTATGGTATATAAATACAATAATAATCATATGGATGGCAGGAGTACGTGGCCTTTTTGCCATGGCCTTTGACAGGATGATACCCACCAGGTTTGCTAACATAAATAAAAGGGGATCCCCTACATGGGCTAACCATTTCATTGGCATCTTTGCATTCCTGGGAGTTGTTCTAGGTCTTATGGATTATTATTCAATGAGTTTAGCAAGCTCTGTCCTTGCACTGATGGATTTCACATGCCTGTTTTTCATATGGCCACTTGGTCTTGCGGGTATGCTACTTCCCTATACAAGGCCTGATCTATTTGAAAAGAGCACATTCCAGTATAAGATAATGGGTGTGCCTGTTATGACAATCTTAGGTACATTGACATTCGCTGTAGGCTGGTATGTCATGATAATGACAGCAACTGAAGAGGATATAATGGCTGAGATTCTTAATATCGTGCTTGTAACTGCAGGTCTCCTCCTCCTTGTTTACATGTGGGCAAAGAACCAAAAAGAAGGGATAGATCCAAACAAGATTTTCACGGAGATTCCACCAGCCTAAATTTTTATTTTTCTGGAGGAATTAAAATGAGGTTGTTTTTTGCGGTTGACGTTCATGGTGCTACCACGGTATGGAGGAAGTGGATTTCAGCTGTGGATATATATAAGACGAACGGTCTAATACTTGCTGGTGATCTGACAGGTAAGGTTCTAGTTCCAATAATAGATCAGGGTGATGGCACATTTAAGGCATCATATTACGGTAAGACTTGGTTATTGAAGGATGAGGCGGAGATACAGGACTTTGAGAGGAAGCTGGATAACGGTGGTGTATACTACAAAAGGATGAAAAAGGATGAAGTTGAAAGGATGAAGGAAAAACCCGAGCTAGTCTCAGAAACAATAAACAAATTGATGATAGAAAGGATCAGGACATGGCTGAACCTTCTGGTGGAAAAGGTGAACACGAAAGAAATACTTACAGTGGTAATGCCTGGCAACGATGATGAGTTTGTAATAGATCCTGTGATAAGGGAGTTCGAGGACAAGGGGATAATATATCCTCTTGAAAGAATAGTTGAGATAGAAGGTCATGAGATGGCTAGCATAGCGCATACAAATCCCACACCCTGGAATACTCCGAGGGAGGCGGATGAGAGGACACTTTCAAAGATAATAGACAAGGCTGTGAAACAGATGCAAAGGCCAGAAAATGGGATTTTTAATTTTCACTGCCCACCATATGAAACAAACCTGGACCTTGCTCCTAAGCTTGATAAAAGTATGAAAATAGTTTCTGGTTTTGCAGGTGTTGAATACATACACGTTGGCAGCAAGGCAGTAAGGGATGCTATTAAAAAATATCAGCCAATCCTTGGTCTCCACGGGCATATACATGAATCAGCTGGTTACGATTTCATTGGAAAAACGCTAGTATTGAATCCAGGTTCTGAATATGGTGAGGGTCTTTTAAAGGGATATATAATTGATATAAACAGGCAGGGGATTGAGAAATACTGGAAGATTCAAGGCTGAATCTTAACGATTGCAGTGTAGTACTTTCTAAAAAAAGTTGACCTTGAAACAATCTCCAAATTTTTATACTCACTTTTTAGAGGAATCCTATAGTCCCTTGGGTTTGCATTCTTTTCTTTTACCTTTTTTGCCATTAAATCTATAAGATATTGATTTATGCTTTTGATAAACTCCTTTTCCTTCAAATAATCTTCATCATTCAAATTTTCTATTTTTCTATCTATGCCCTTTAAAACAATGTAATTCAATAAAAGAAGTAAAACCGCTAATATAAATAATGAATAAAAAACATATAATAGCCAGCTCATTCTATAAAAAAGCGAAATAAATGCAACAATAATTGCTGAGATTAGAAAGGTCCTGGTACCATAGTTGAGTATTTTTAATCTTTTTCTAATAACTGGGGTATAGATCCTATCAAGCATTATTCTCTCAATGTTCTTTAGTGAGGCAATTATCCTCGGTTGGTTTATCTCGCTATATTTTTTTTCATAGTTGTTCATTATTTTTTCAATATAATCAAGTCTTATTGGATTACCATAAATTGCCATATCCAGGCTGGATATTGTCCATGCCATATTATGCAGATCCATGTCACTTGGATTCTTTGGCAATTTTACCACCTTCCATAATGTATAATCTCAGAGAGCGATTTTCTCTGCGGCGGCCTTGGGATTTCCTCAGGAATTCCGAATACTATCATTGAGAAAATTACAAGGCCTTCTGGAATATTAAATCTTTCCCTCATTAATTCCTTATTGAAATAGGAGGACATCCTGGAGTATGTAAGATCTATGAAGGAAGATCCTATACCAAGATTGTGAGCCATCAACATCATATTCTGTGATGCCATTGAAAGGTCTATGGGCCAAGATATTGATCTATTTGGATCAGCAATCATTATCACTGTAAAAGAGGCGTCTGACACCTCCTTTTTAAGCATATCAGCCATGGCTCTTATTGCACTTGCCTCATTATCCTTAAGATTATCAGCAAGTTTAAGGTATGATTCGAGGTATAGTTTTGAAATAAATTCGAGGTCCTCAGGTGAATGTACCACAAGAAGATGCCATGGCTGTGAATTCCTGTATGAAGGAGCCCATCTGGCAGAGTCGAGTATTGCCATTATTTTTGTGTCAGGTATCTCAGATCTTTTGAATCTTCTGATGCTCCTCCTTGTTCTTACTATCTCCTGAAAATTCATATTTTTACCTTTCAACTTCCTCTACTTCATTGAACCATGGCTTAGATGTTCCCTTCTTTGCCCTTTTTTCCCAAGCCTTTGTTTTTGGAGTTTCATCAATGATCTTCAAAAGTTTATTAATCCTTTCCTTTACCGTCTCAAACTGATTTTTATCCACCTTAGGATCATTCTGTAATACCTCAAGGACCTTCCTAAGGTTATTTGTAGCATCATACCAGAATCCCCAATCATCAGAAAGAATCTCAGCTATGTATTTGCCATTTATTTTATTCTCCTCCTCCTCCACATTCGATACATCATGTGCAAGGAAGAGTACAAAGAGATCAACAAGGTCCTTTCTATTTATCTGATGTATCTGTAATTTTTCAAGTACAAGTTCTTCAAGGGGTATTGTAGGTATTGTTTTTTCAAGTCTTCCATTCTCAAACTTCACATCATGGCTAAAGCTTAGGACATCATAGAATACATCAACATGGAAATGACCCTTGGGATGGTAAAAAATATTTCTCCTATTTCCAAATATTGTGTTCACATACTGATCTGGTTTATAACCCATCTTCTTTTCAAAGAATTCCCTTACCTGCTTGGATTGCCTTGAGTATGCCATTAAATCGAGGTCTGTAAACATGGGCTTGCCACCCCCAAGCCGGTCAAGCGCCTTGTGCAAAACAATGCATTCCTCACAGTGTGTTGAATGAATATGTATTGCTAAAGCACCTAGAATTCTAAGTACTATTCCCTCCTTCTGTGCCTTTTCAACAAGTTCTGTTACTTCTTTTATAAACTCATCCTGAGGTATTGTAACAAAATCTGTCATTCCATCACCTTTTATCTCCTATTAAAATACAACTAAATAAAAATTTTCCTTTTTAATTATTTTATACATACTATATTTAAAAATTTTAATAAAAATTGAATTTTTTACTATTTAAAAAATCTCCTGAAAATTAAAGATGTAACCTTTTTATAGATATATTTAATTCTCCCTTTCCATGTTTGAAAAATATTTCCATGCTCTCGGGAAGATTGCTGAGAAAAGATGGAAATATATAATACTCATATGGATACTATTGGCACTAATATTCCTTCCATTCGTAGGTATGATATTTCAAGAAACTTCCTATGATATTGCTGGAAGTGTCATATCTAACAATACGATGTCAGGGAAGGCAATGAACATATTATCAAAGGAATTTGGCTCCCAAGGTAATAACTCAACCACTCTAGATTTCATATTAATTGAAAATGCAAGCGTTAATTCAAAAAATGTTACAAAAAATATTTTATCTATGCAGGATGCAATCCTTAATAATTCTTATTTGAAAAAATATAATGTAAGTGTTGAATCGATTTATACAATTGAAAAGGATCTATTGCTAAATTTTTCTGAAAATACAAAATATTTAATTTCTGGCATATATAATCTTAACAAGGAAACGAAAGATACTGTTATTCAAATTAATTCTTTTGCCAATTATTCAAAGGAATATATGGAGGGCATAATATTACTTGCAAACACAACATATTTGAATTATAAACAACTATTTAATAATACCAACAGCTCCCTCCTATTAATATTTGGCATACCAGAATATTATAAGAATGTATTCCTCTATATAATTGATAGTGGAAAAGGTTTTGATATAGCTGAAAAATTGGCATACCAGGAAACGATTAATTTTGTTAATGATTATTTTTCAGAAACAGGTAGTCTTGCAAGGGATTATTTTAATAACTTTACATACTTCTGGAACTATACAATTACCTCGCCTGCAATGGCAAATGATATAGAATATTATAGCATATACATGACCATATACAACTCATCATTCTCTGAGAAATATTCAAACCTGATGATACCATTCTGGCAGAAGTTAATACTTTATTTCAACACATCAAATTATATGAACAGGGATTGCATTGAAAATTTCACAATTGATGAGATATCACAAGGGCTTTCATCAAATTCTACAATTATATCAATGCTACCCTATGGTGCACATTACTTTGTTTATAGTGTTATCAAAAACGTAAATTATACAGAACTGGCAATAGATTATGCCAGTGTGTATTTTAAGGGCTATAACCTTTCAGCAATACTTGGTGAAAACTATCTTTACGAAATTTTAAAAAATAATGATTTATTGAATTATACAATATTACATATTTCCCAATACTATTCAAATAACTCAACTCTATCAAATTTTCTCAGGGATATTTACATAGATCCTTTAACACTGGTTAAAAATGCCTACTATTCAAATAACATTACAGAAACATCCATAAATGAGAGCACAAATGTCCTTGAAAAGAACTTTTACGGTAATCCGCTTACAAATTTGAACAAGTATAGCCTACCAAATTATCTTTATATGCTTAATTCATCAAATGTGCATGACCTTGTAAATTCCACAATCCTAAACTGGAATTTTACAACATACCCGGTTATACCATCAGATTACATATACCACAAATTTGTCAGCTATGTAGGGAATGTTTCTATAATACTCATATACCTTGATGAAAAAGCTCCCATGAATACCCTTGATACAATAAACTCCACCGCAAGGCAATATCTGGGAGGAATCTCTAACTATCTGATTGGCGGAGAGAATGCAATTGAGTTGCAGCTAACAAATCAAACCAATTCAGGAATGATGAGGGCACTTGCGGTAGGAATAATAGCGGCAGTAGCAATATCAATTGCTTTCTTCAGGTCTCCAATCGCAGGCCTCTTGCCAATCATAACATTTGGTATCTCAGCCGATATATCCCTCGGACTAAATGCATTTATTTACAAATACATATTGCAAACAAAGGTAACCTTTATTACACCAACATTACTCCTTATTTTGCTTCTTGGACTTACAACGGACTACAGTGTATATATGTTATCAAGGTTCAGGAACGAATTGAAAAAAGGTAATGCGGATGCTGCACTTACAACGGTGGGATGGGCCGGACATGCTGTATTTACCAGTGGTCTAACGGTGATAATATCCTATCTTCTTCTATGGCTTATGGATATACCACTCTTCAGTGATTCTGGGCTTACAAATGCACTCTCAATATCTGTTACACTCCTTCTTGCCTTGACGTTCCTACCCTCACTAATGTTCTTTTTGAAGAAAAGGATCTTCTGGCCAGGAAAAATAGAAAACTCAGGTGAGGTTTCCCACAGGGTAATGGAAAAAATATTCAATTTTGATAAAAAATACAGGAAGGCACTACTTGTAATATTTATTATTATAACCCTTGGTTCACTCTATGTATATGAGATTACACCATCTGGAATGGATATATTCCAGCTTGTTCCACATGAAAGTGGTCTCAATGCGGTTGAGGTAATTAATAAGACATTCAGAGGGGATACTGTTTTCCAGAACTATATATTACTTGTATTCCCATCACCGATTTTGAACAATGGATCCTACAACAAATGGGAAATGAACGAAGTCACAAATGTGGAGGAATATCTATTATCTACAAATAAAATCTCCTTCGTTTATGGTCCCACATATCCCTTTGGCAATTATGTTTCACCAGATTCCCTTGGTAACTACACAAATGCAACAAAATCCATATACACTTCACAGATAAACTCATACATAGGAAAGGACAATAGGACAGTAGTTATATATTTCCAGACCTCAATGCTTTCATGGACAGACAGTGCAATGAAACTTGTGGAGAAAATATCATCAAATATGAACCATGTTGTTAATGTGACTTGGTACATTGGAGGTCTTGCACAGGGGCTGATAGATGCGAACCAGAGAACATTAAATGCCTTTGAGACAATAGTTCCAATTCTTGCAATTGCTGCATTCTTTGTTCTTGTGATACAGCTTAACTCAATCTTCACACCACTCAGGCTTGTTCTAATGGTAATAGGCATTGTGCTATTCTCCTTAGTTATTTCCTATTTCATATTTTATTACACATTCCACATGCCAATTCTATTATTTATGCCACTCTTTGTTTTCATAACACTCCTGGCCGTGGGCCTTGACTATGATATATTCATGATAACAAGGGTAAGGGAAGAGGTAATAAAGGGAGGGGATGATGATAATGGAATTGCAGTTTCAATGCGTGAAAATGGATCAGTCATAATGATACTCGGTTTCATCCTAATTTCAACATTCCTTTCCCTTTACTTTACTTCAATCGCAATAATACAGGAGGTGGGCGTTGGATTGGCACTTGGTGTTCTTGCAGATACACTGATATCTTGGATGATATTTATACCATCCGTGATGCTTATAATGAAGAAATACAACTGGTGGCCCTCAAAGATAGGCAAAAGATAAATGCCATAAATCATATTCCCTTTTATGCCAAAGTACTATGAAGATCCCTATCTAAAGGAACTGGAGGTAAGGGTAGTATCAAGAAGGGGAGATTATCTCAAGTTCGATGACACCATATTTTATCCAGGAGGTGGGGGACAGCCACATGATACAGGATATTTCAAGGGTGAGAATTTTCTTGCAGAAATAATTGATGTGAAAAAAGATGAGGATGGAATATGGCACATGATAAGGAAATTAAATGGGGAGCCTGAGGATAAAGGAAAGATATATATTGACTGGGAAAGAAGATATTACTTGATGAAATCTCACACAGGGGAGCATATTCTCTATAGATCCCTGGAAAAACTATATCCCGTAAGGTTTGTAAAGGTTGAGTTCAATGTTCCTGAATCCGTAATTTTCATAGATGGTAGGCTTTCTATTGATGATATAGAGAAGGCAGAGGAGATGGCAAATTCAATAGTTTCGAGCAATATTCCAGTGACAGTTGAAGTAAAGGCTCTTGAAGATTCTGGGGACATAAGGATTAGGAGGGACAGAATAAGGGAGGGAGAGATAAGGGTGGTGAGAATAGGCGATTTTGATTCTTCAGCTTGTGCAGGTGTGCATGTTAAAAATACTGGGGAGATAGGAAGGATACATGTAAAAAAAATAAAATATTCAAGGGAGAATGAGATATTCTTCGTTGTAGGAGATGAGGCATTAAAGGAGATTGAGATTTCAAAGAATGCATATAGAAGGATTTCACATCTTCTTAATGATTTTTCAAATGTTTATGAGAAAATAGTTAAAATGAAGACTGAGCTAGATAAACTAAGGGATGATTATTACAAGATCACCGAGGGTATGTTCAGATTTGAAAATTATACCGTGAATGGAATTAATGTCTATTTTACAAAGGAGGAGATTGGTGACATTAAGGGCATAGAGAAAAGGGCATACTCAATATCTGAAAGGGAGAAGTGCGTAATTATTATTGCAAGAAGATCATTGAAAAGGATTGAAATTATAAATTCTACAGATATTGATATAAGATTGAATGAATTCATCAATGAAATGGGTTTAAAGGGTGGTGGTAAGAAAAATTTCTTAATAAACGTACAGGAGGATATTTTTGATTCAGTATATGCTGAATTGATATCAAGGATAGAAAAAATACTCAGGGAATCACCTCGGTAGAGTCAAGGACAGGATCATATTTCAGGGATTCCTTTTTTATTACCCCTTTTCCAATAAGATCTTCAATGAGATTCACTTTTTCAAGGACAATATCTATTGTCCTCATAGTTACATCACATATCTCCCTAAAACCCTCTTCACCCCAGTATCTTTCAATATAGGAGAAGAGGCATCTACCACCACAGTAACCAAAATATTTGCAATTATTGCATTGAGGCGTTTCTATTTTCCTGAATGAATTCAGGTCACCAAGTTGGTTCCATTCATATTCTGGTGCGATTGGGCAGGCAAGGATTTTTCCATCAGTGTTCACGGTTATTGATCTCTGCCCTGCACCACATGGGAAATGATTGTAGGGTTTAAAGAAATATGAGCTTAATATTCCCAGGAAGGGAACTATTCCCATTATTCTACCAATTTTTAGATTTTTAGTAAATTCATTCATCAGCTTCTCTATCCCTGGAATGTATGTATTTTTCGCATAATTCTTAAGGTCCCAGCGCCTTTCCCATACAACATCTAGCTGCCAGTGTATCCTGTCAAATAGATTCAGGTTATATAAATGCATAACGTCCCTGAATATATCAGTCTCCTCTTTAACGGTCATTCTCGCTATGGTCTCAAGGCCAAGGGATTTAAGGTATTTGGCCGATTCGATCACTTTAGAATAAACTCCTTTCCCCCTGTTTTTTTCAGTAATCTCACTGATACCATCTATTGATATTAGAGCAAAGCTGAAATCTTTCCAGAATTCAGGAGGAAAATTCTTAACTAGAGTTCCATTGGTCTGGATGCCTATTCTCCTTCCCCTTATCCTTGAATTCAAATCTACAATGAATGATGGATTGAGAAGGGGCTCGCCTCCGTAGTAGACAACTGTGGCATTTTCATCTTTTTCTATTATCTTTACAAGATTTTCAATATCATACTTTACACTGTAGGGGACAAGCTTTTCATTGAAGGATCCACCGCAATAGCTGCATTTTAAATTACATCTGCCCGTGGTGGTGACAAGGTAGAGCATCTAGGGGAAAATTAATTTATAGATATTACATTTTCCTATTAAGCGGGGATAGCCTAGCGGTAGGGCGACGGCCTGCTAAGCCGTTATCCGAAAGGATTCGAGGGTTCGAATCCCTCTCCCCGCGCCTCTTTAAAAATATAAATCTTTTAGCCTATATAGCCGAGGTCTTCCTTCCTTACCTTCTGCTCCACCTGTTCCTGCATCTTTTGTGTAAGCTCATTAAGAGCCTGTATCCTTGCCTCCAGGTCCTTAAAATCAACCTTAAGATTGAGTATGCTTACCAGCACCTTAAGCACCGCCATAGCACCCTTTGGATCTGTGAAATAACCAGAAGTTTCACCCATCAAACACGCGCCCTCCATCTCGAAGAAGTTCATACCTAGGCCGAGAAGAAGTCCTGCAGCACCAACAATTCCGTTACTTGGTTCACCAGAAGAAAATACCACGTTATAATTTTTCAACATTTCAACAATTTCAGTGTTGGTAGCAGCACCGAACACCCTTGGCTGATCCGTTAACTGTCCAGTTCCAAAGCCCCCTAATGTATAGATCATCTTTACATTCATCATCTTTGCAATCTCAAGAACTCTGTAGGAAAGTTCAAACTGCCCTTCATTGGAAAGACCTTGATAATCACCAACTAGAAAAATAAGATCACTCTTTCCCCTGGTTTTTAGATAATAAAGCTCATTTTTAACCAGGTAAAGTGTACCGTCTTCATTTATTAATACCTGAGGGGGAAAATACTTCGAATAAATTTCAGCAAATTTCTCAGCCTTCAATTTCGAAACAAGATATTCGGCAGCAAGCTTACCAACATTACCCACGCCTGGAAGACCCTCAATTAATATTGGATCTTTAAGCCTCGGTTTTTTATATATCTTTACGAGTACATTATCCATTTTTTTCTACCTCCATCCTATACTTTCTTCTATACTCCCCATATTTATCAACAGGGGAAAAACGTGGTGGTGCTATATAAACTGTATCATTACCACACTTAGGGCATTTATCCTTTAATGTATAAATCTTACATTGGGGACATTTTTTTATCCTTGTTTTCAATTCATTCCACCTTCCTTATGAACTCTGCGTTGCCACCCTTTTCCTTTATATTCTTTACCACCTTGGTGGCAGCGTCCCTGAGCTTTTCTTCTGCAGTTTTATAATCTGGTGCAACAACAACAATCCTGTATCTTGGTGCCCCTGTGTATTGAACTGTGATACCATCCTCAGGCCTGTGAATGCTCATCAAAGCCTCCTTGATGTGATCTATAGCATCCTTGGAGTTAAGGGATATCTCTACAAACCCAGAAATTTTTACCTCTGGTGGCTGTATGTTCTCCTTTGCAACATCTATAAAGTGTGTGACCCAGTTTCCCTCATTCTCCCTTTCAAAGGCCTCTGGGTCGTATGAGGCAGTCTCGAAGGCGGCATAAAGGGTGCCATAACTGTTCTCAAGATCTTCTGCTAGCCTTTCAATGTCCAGATCCCCTGATCTTTGCTTTACTATCTCAAGCAATTTCCTTGCCTTCTGTTCATTTTTCCATTCCTGCACCTTTTCCCTTCTCTGGTGTTCGTTTACCCTCTTAAGCGAAAGATCAATATGCCCCTTTTCCCTGTCAATATTGATTACCTGACACACTACCTTTTGCCCCTCCCTTACATAATCCCTTATGTATTTTATCCAGCCTGATGCTACCTCACTCACGTGTATAAAACCCTTTTTTCCAGGATACTCATCAAGATCAACAAATGCCCCATAATCCTTGACAGATTCTATTGTTCCTATTACGAGATCACCAATCTCTGGATAATCCTTCCTCATTCAAAGGTCCCCGTTATTTCACCCTTAATCAACAACTTTCCACCTGTGGGGATGGCAAGGGTGGATCCACAAACTGAACAAACAACAACAGTACTACCCCTTATATATGTTATTTCCTCATTACCACAGTCCTTGCATTTAATCTTGATAAATTTTTTCTCAAGATCCTTCGGTGATGTAAATTCCTTTTCCAATTTACTCCACCTCCACAAGCTCGAATTTCTTTGCCCTCCACATGGGTACTGTATGTGCCCTGTGGCAAACGGTGCACCTGTACCTAATATTGATCCTCTTTGTTGGTTTTTCCCTGCCCTCAAACTTGGGTCTAGGGAAGCCACCATAGCCAGAGGTGACCCTTCTGAATCTCCTCTGACCCCATTTCAATTCGCTTGCCTTCCTCTTTTTTACTCTCTCTATCTCATGGACAGTATGCCTCTTGCAATAGGGGCAGTATCTTTTTACCTTAGTAGGCATTTTCATCTTAATACACCTTTATTGAATGTTTTCTTTTACGTGATAAATTATCATTATTTAATCTTTATGAATAATTTTTTTCAATTATCCAGGGGCAAAATTTTTTAAAGTTAAGATTTTCTTATTTGATGTGAGAATTGAAAAGGTGGACCTGAAGGACAAGGAGGAAATAATTGAGCTCTCAAAGGATAGCTTTGAATGGGGAGATTACATAGAATATGTTTTTGATGAATGGCTAAGATCAGGTATATTTTTAAAAGCTGTAGAGAATGGTGAAATTCTTGGTTTTCTCCATGTAAGACTTTTTGATGAATTTTCCTGGCTGGAGGGCCTTAGGGTAAAAAAAGAATACAGAAGGAAAGGAATCGCAACAGAATTGACAAAAAATGCAATGAAGATCTCTGGTAAAAATATACACAGACTGATGATACTTGAAACAAACGTTCCTTCCATTGAACTCTCCAAAAAACTCGGTTTTAAACCCATTGATAGGGTTTATTACAACTATGGTGAAAAAAAGAGTGCAGATGAAATCATAAGAGAATACAATCTAATAAAAAAGGACGAAAAATTAAGGGAAAATTATGTCGATAAATGGGTATATCTTGATTTTAAATATTACCTGGATTATATATATTCAAATCATAACTTATCTATACTAAGAACAGATCCACCATTTGTAATAAATGGATCAATAAATTATGAAAATATTTCAAGAAGTGGAGGAAATGAATGCTTTATAATTTTCGAAAAAAGATAAAATTTTCACAATTGAAATTTTCATTTACTTCAAATCTTTTGGATAAAATCTTGCTATACTCTCAATATAAATTTATTATGATAAAATTTTTTAAAACTATTTAAAAATGTAAAAAATAAAATTATTTATAGAATTAAAACTTAATTCCCCAGGATGAAGTTAAGATACGTAGGCCTTGCACTAATAATAGCATTTACTACAATATCAATGAGATCGGTAAATAACATGATCTCTACAACTATACCTCTTTTCTCTAAATATGAGCTCAATTTTTCTAGCAGCGAGATTGGTTTACTTACTTCTCTTTCATTTCTTTCCACATTTGTAGCAACCACATTTATTAATCCAAGGTTAAGGAAAGATGCTAGAAAATTAATATTCATATTATCTTCATTTTGTATTATAATAATTCTTGTTCTATTTTATTACTCAAATACCTTTACAATTTGGATATTTTCGATATTTGCAGGTTTTTCATACGGTTTTATAACACCTAATATAATTACATCCTCCTCATTATTTGAAGAAAAAGATATTGCTGAGAGAATTCTTGCCATTTATTCAGTATCGTTAAGCTTGAGTCTAATAATTGGTCCATCCTTTGAAACTTATCTCTTAAATTATTTTGATTATAGACATATTTTTCTCCTTTTTATTCCAATTGCAATTCCTTTATTTTTATTATCTTTCTTTATAAGGTTTCCAGAAGTGAAAAGAGAAAGTTACAATTTTAAGGAAATAAATAAAAGGGTCTTATTTGCATCAATATTAAATTTATTAATCTATAATATTCCCTTTTCAATTTTAACCGTATTTGCGGCAATATATTCAATAGAGGTTTATCATGTACCAGGAACAATTGCATACTCAATATATATCCCCTTTTTTGTGGTCTCATTTTTAACTAGATCTTATATGGCATATAAACCATTTAAAAATCTAAAAAAACCTATTACAATTTCAACAATTTTTACTGCATTAGGTATAATTATTCTTGCATTACCATTAAATTTTTATGCGGTAATTGTAGCAATGATATTGCTTGGAATTCCACATGGGGCTATATATCCAATGTCTACAATAATGATCTCCCGTGGCACCGACATTAAAGAAAGAAATGCAGTCAATTCTTATTTTGTTGCCTTTGGGAACATAATTGCTATTGTTGTACCACCATTATTTGGATATCTTCTTTCCTATTTTGGCTTCAGATTACTTATTGCCTCATTATCCATTCCAGTAGTCTTCTTTTATATTCTTTTTAGAAAAAGGTATTTTAATGAAAAATTCCTCTATAGATAAAATTTATTCAGGAAAATTATTTTGAAGTTATTCAATATTAAGATATACTAAGGGAGGTGGGATCCTCAGAGCTACAGGGTAAACTTACAGCCCAGAAAGCACCTCCTGCAACATTTACAATTTTTACCATTCTTTCACGGCATATGGATAGAATAAAGTTAAATAAATGTTTTATATTTTTTTTAAACATGGAGGAAAAATTATTGTTTCCATCAGAGGAGTGGGTAAGGGAATACTGTAAAAGATTGAGCGAATCCCCGGATTATAATAAATCAGGGAAGGGCTGGAAGGACCCAATACTTTTCAAGATGATCGACCTAGAGTCTCTAAAGGAAAAACCACAGTTTGATTCATTCATTCTATATCTTAAGGATGGAAGATGTGAGAACTGTGAGGTGGTAAAGGAGCCGGGAAAGACTGCACCTTTTAAACTCTCTGCCACATATGCCAACTGGAGGAAAATAATTGATGGAAAGATTAACCCCACACAGGCCATGCTAACAGGACAGATGAAGGTAGAAGGGAATATGGCCCTACTTTTAAGGTATGCGGGTGCCGCAATCGCCATGGTAAAGGTGGCACAGAGCATACCAACAAGGTATCTTGAGTGATTATGGCACTTTTCACTTTTCCAAGAAAGATATATTTTCAGAGAGATATCATAGACAACCTAGATGAAATATTGAACAGTGAGAATTCAAATAACGTACTTATAATATCTGATAAAAACATAATGTCATTACATGGGGAAAGAATAATAAAAAATTTAAAAAAAGGCTACAAAATTTTTAATGATGTTCTTCCCGAACCTACAGTGGATAGCATAGAGAGAGCATTTAAAGAACTTGGAAATGAAAAATTTGATACTGTAATTGCAGTTGGTGGCGGAAGCGTGATGGATTTTGCAAAATCAATTGCAATTAAGATATCCTATCCGGACAAGGATCTCAGGGAAGTAAATCCCTTTGAGACAATAAGATTAAATGTGAAATTGATAGCAATTCCAACTACCTCTGGTACTGGGAGCGACGTCTCATTTGGTATAGTTCTTACCGATGGTGAGAGAAAGCTTGCCCTTGGAAATTATGAGCTTGTGCCTCATATTTCCATACTTGACTCAAGCCTCACACCAGGAAAAAAGGAAATCATAAGGGCCACTGGCATTGATGCATTTGTTCATGCCTTTGAGGCACTTTCTGCAAATACTGCAACAATATTTACTGATGCTCTTGCAGAAAAGGCAATAGATGTTATCTATAGGAACCTCAAGGGTGCAATGGAGAATGATGAGAATGCAAAGGATCTTGTACATCTTTCCGCAACAATGGCAGGAATGGCTTTTTCAAACAGTGGAACTGCACTTGCACATGCATTGGGCCACAGCTTTGGCGCCACCTTTCATATAGTCCATGGAACATCTGTTGGACTTTTCCTACCTTATGTGATAGAGTTCAACTCATCCGATGAGATGACAAAAATGAAATATAAGAGGGTAGAAAGAATGCTACAGGTGGATGATCTTGTTGATAGTATAATTCAACTCTACAGGGAGTTAGGACAGCCCTACAGGGTAAAGGATCTGGGCATTAAAAGTGATGAATATTTTTCAAGGATTGATGAGCTTGTTTCAAAATCCATCCAGGACAGTGAACTTGCCTTTAACCCTGTTGTTGTAGGTGAGGAGGACCTGAGGAACATCTATAAAAAGGCCTACGGAGATTGATTTATATGCCAGGATTCTGGGATAATATCCTTTACATAAATTTGACCACAGGTGAGGCATGGTATGAGAAGCTCGAAGATGCATGGGAAAAGTATCTAGGAGGTATTGGTATAGGGTCATACATTTTTGAAAAGATAGGTAACCATGATGCACTTTCTGAAAAAAATCCAATTATAATAATGACAGGGCCTTTAGTAGGTACATCCTTCCCCAACACTGGAAGGCATGAAATTATTAGCAGAAGCCCGCTTACCGGCCTCCTCGGGGAGTCAAACTCTGGCGGACATTTTGGCTATGAATTAAAGAGGGCAGGTATAGACGGTATAGTAATAACGGGGAGGGCAGAAGCTCCAAGGGTAATCTATATTAAGGAAGATGTCAGGATAGATGATGCTTCCCATCTCTGGGGACTTGATTTTTATGAGACAAGGAACAGGATAAGGGAAAAGGGAAACTATTCCGTAATGGCAATAGGCCCGGCCGGTGAAAACGGTGTACTTTTTTCATCTGTTATGAACGATGAGGGTAGGGCAGCGGGAAGGACTGGCCTTGGTGCTGTATTTGGATATAAAAAACTCAAGGCAATTGCGGTCAAGGGTGAAAGGCTAGTTCCACTATGGAAAAAGGATGAATTCAACAGGCTCTCCTCAAGGGTAGCAAAGGAGATCCTGGAGTCACCTGTTGTTTCAGGGTTCAGGGCATATGGTAGTATGATCTGGATGGATGGCGGCCAGGGTTTTGGGGATATACCAGCAAATTATTTCATGGATCATAATTTCCCATACGATTCACTTAGCAGTATGAAGTTCCACGAGATTTACAGTGTTAAGAGCTATAACTGTTCTTCATGCGTTATAGGCTGTGGTAGGACAGTTGATTTCCATGGCATTATTGTTGATGGACCTGAGTATGAGACTGTTGCAGCCCTGGGTCCACTTTTGGGAAATCAGGATTTTGAAAAGATAGTTAAATGGAACCATATGCTCAATTCCCTGGGCATGGATACAATAAGTGCTGGAGTACTTATTTCCGCATTGAGATTCTTCTCAAAAAATAATATTTTAGATGGGGAGATAGCGTCTTACTTTGAGAATGGGTTTGAAGGTGTAGGAAGGCTTATCATGGACATTGCATACAGGAGAGGGATAGGAGAAGAGTTATCCTATGGACTTGAGAGATTCGCAAAATCACGCGGTATTGATAGGGATTTAATAGCAACTGTTAAGGGCCTTGAAATACCTATGCATGATCCCAGGGCATTCAAGCTTCAGGGTCTTGTTTATGCCACATCCAGCAGGGGTGCAGACCATATGCAGGGTGATATGTATCAGGTGGATATAGGTGGATCCCATGAGGAGATAGGAATCACCTCGGGTGACAGGTGGATTGTGGACAGTGATGAGAGGGTAATGTCGGCCATAAAAACGCAGGATTACAGGCAGATCTATAACTCCATAATATTATGCTATTATGCACAGCCATCCCCCCAGGAGATACTTGATGCACTTAACCTCTCCACAGGATTTGAAAAATCCTTGGAAGAACTAATGGAAACAGGTTCAAGGATAATTGACTTAAAAAGAAAGATTAACGTAGGGCTGGGATTGAAAAAAGAGGATGATTACCTCCCCAGGATTGTGAGAAATAATATTGAGGGAGAACCAGAGGAATCAGGAATGAAGGATGATGAACTAAGGTCTCTCCTTGAAAGGTACTATAGACTAAGGAAATGGTAAAATTCAAATTTTTATTTCATTAAATCCTCCATTTTTTTGTCCTTTGGCAGCATCAATGAAATTATGAATGCTAAGACCAAAGAAATAGTTAGAAATGAAAAATAGAATCTTGAACTTCCTATAAAAAACATTGCACTAAATGTAAGAGAAACTGAGACAATTCTGCTTATCAGGCCCACAAAACCCGTAGCACTACCATGGACATCTTTTTTATTAAATCTCGAAATCCAGTCCATAATTATTGGATATGCAGGTATCATTAAAAGTCCGCTTATTCCGAGGAATGTGAAAATAAAAAGGCTGTTTACAGTCATTATTAGGGTAATGAAGAATATTGTTATAAGAATAGTCACAATCCTCAGGTACATTGTCCTTGCATTCTTATTGGCTATGTATCTTGGAATAATGATAGTGCCAATCAAACCAAGTATTATTGAGATTGCCACAGCATCACCGGCAATATTTTCTAAGCCAGTGTCCCTTAGTGCAGGCTGTAGCCAAGTAGAGAGGTTATCAAAGACAGCTACACCAAATCCCAGGATGAGTGCAATCAACCAAAGATCCCTTCTTTTTAAAATATTGCCCATGGTCTTCAGACTGCTTTGTTTTTCCTCATTTTTTACGAAATTTACTTGCATAATGGCTAAGACTAATAATATGAATCCCAATATCCCAAAAGCAGCAGGAAGGGATATCAGGAGTTGTATTCCACCTGCAGAGTAAAGAATAGTTCCTGTACCTAGTGCTATAATTGTTCCAAGGTACATTGAAAAACTTAAAATTGAGATTATTAATGCACTCTTTTTTTCTTCAAATAGCCGTGATGAAAATGGAACTATACCATTGAGGAGGAATGGCTGACCTACTGCTCCCAAAAGTTGTGCAAAAAAGAACCACCAGTAATTGGTAAATGCAAATCTTACTACAGAACCTAAAAATGTGGTTGTAACTCCGAATAAGAGCCAAAACTTGAAGTTTCTATCCAGGAGTATACCACTGGGTATTGTTAAAATAAGGAAAAATACAGGGTAAGTTACAGCAAGAAGGCCAACAAGTTCTACAGAAGTATTGAGGTCACTTGCCACATATGTCACCACAGGAGAAAATGTGACCCATATAGCCTGTGATGATATTAGGATGAGCATAAAACCTGCGGTTGCTAATTTAATGCTAAATGATGTGCTTTTCATTTAAACCACCCTATGACTATATCCTTCACTAGATCTGATGCAATATCCTCGGGTAGATTTTCAAGCAAAATAGGTATTATTCCTGAATCTATGCTTCCATTCTCCAAATATTCCACTACCTTCCCCATCTCACCATTCTCTATAAGATTCTTAATCTCCTGCATGTTTATTTTTGATGGAATAGAGATGGACTCCCTAGAATCAATAATAAACCTCTGTGCTACCCTATAATGGACTGGGCTTATGGTCAAATGAATATTTAAAGGAATATTGTAATCTTTAACAGGTTTTTGAAGTGAGATATGCCATCCCTTGTTTTTCATATTATACGCGTAGCCAAGCAAATCCACTTTATCACTATAGAGGGAAAGAATGCTGCTTTCAACAGGCCCAGTGCTCCTAAAGCCAAGCTCTTTTAGTCCACTGTAGATCCTGTCTCTGGCAATCAAAACCTTTTTTGCAAGCCTTTTATAACCATCAATTCCAAGATATTTGATTGTCGCATATGCGGCAGCAAATGGGCCAACAGATCTTGATGAAAGTACTGCCTGATTAACAAAAAGATAACCTGGAGAAGTGGAATCAACATATATTGAAAATTTTTTGTAATCGGGGGATGAGAATAGGACAATGGATGCACCCTTTGTAGTATAACCATATTTGTGAACATCGAGTGAAATTGAAGAAACACCAGGTACCCTGAAATCAAAAGGTGGAACTTTTTCATCCAGCATTTCAAAAAAAGGGAGTATAAATCCACCAACGCATGAATCCACATGCAAAGGTATGTTCTTATCCAGGGCAATATCAGAGATATCCTTAACATCATCAATTGTACCATAGGGCCAGTTAGGCGCGGAAATTGCAATGAGAGCTGTCTTATCAGTAATAGATTCTTTAATAGATTCTATGTTGGCCTTTAGATTTTCATTTACAGGGACCCTTTTTATATTCAATACCATATAATCCGCTGCTTTTAAAAATGCTGGATGAATCGTAACGGGTGCAATTATCTCAGGAACTTTATCTTTACCATATAATTTTTTATATCTGTCCCTTGCTGCCTTTACAGCAAGAAATATGCTTTCAGTTCCACCATATGTAACAGTACCAACCACATTCTCATTTCCATGCATCAATTTTTTGCCAAAGTTTACTATTTCCCTCTCAAATAAAATATCACTCTTAAAAACAGTGAAATCTAGCACATTTTTCTCTGCATAAAGATTAAAGGCCTCCATAGCAATATCCTTAAGATCCTTTTCGCCTGTTTCATAAACATAGGCAAATAGTTTGCCACTTGTAGGATCTACATCAAATTCATTGATCTCATGTAATGAATAAATCGCTTCAATTTTTTTAAATCTATTTTTGATCTTTTCTTTGGATAAACCAGTTTTCTTTGAAAAATTTGATAAGTCAATTTCTTTTTTGTCTTTTAAATATTTTAAAATTTTTAAATCCAATTTATCCATTTTTAAAAAAAATTTATTTTTCATAATAAAATAATGGAAAATGTTGTATTTAAATATTGTTTTTAATTTCAAGAATTTATTAAGATTGATGGAAATTTTTTTAAGAATTTTATATTCCTAACATCTCATCACTTTAAGATCGAATAATCTTAATTTTTTATTAACCTTGCAAGGATAAAAATATTATAACACATTATATTCACGGTGTTAATGGATAGGAAATATCTTGGATATATTTACATGATCTCCGTAGCGCTTATTTGGGGAGTTGCATATACTGCCATTAAAATACTCCTTGGGGTAATGGATCCCTTTACCCTAGGCTCTGTAAGGTTCATTTTTTCATTGATTTTCTTCGTACCAGTAGTATTTTTAATAAGGGTAAAAATTGAAAGAAAAGATCTTATAACAATTGTGATGATGGGATTAACTGGCGTCGCATTATATCAAATTTTCTACAATTCAGGTGCGGAAGGTGTTTCTGCAGGCCTAGGATCAATATTTATATCAACGGAGCCAATTTTTATTTATCTCCTTTCAATGGTCTTTTTAAACGAGAGATTTAGAGTTTCAAAGATGTTGGGTATAATAATTTCATTCCTGGGTATTTTTATAATATTTTTTGAGGAAATTAGAACGATCACAGGCCTTATTTCAATAATTCTTATAACCCTTGCATCAATCTCATGGAGCATTTATACAATATTATCTAAAAACGTTCTTGAGAAGTATAATGTACTTTATGTTACATCACTTTCCTCCATAATAGGTACATTTTTTATTATTCCATTCTTTTTCAAATTTCCTATTCTTGTCTATAAATTCAATATTTTTGATTGGTTTTCACTTTTTTTTCTTGTGGCATTTGCAACATTTTTAGCCTTCTATCTTAATTTCAAAGGTGTAAGTATACTTTCACCCTCAACTGCATCTGTTTTCTATTACCTCGCTCCAATATTTACTATATTAAGCGCATACATATTGATACATGAAACAATAACCATTGTTACAATAATAGGTGGTATACTTGTAATAGGCGGTGTGGCCATTGTCAATAAATAATCATTCTTTAAAAAATTCCCTTGCTTTTTCCCTAAAAATTTTATAAATTTCGTCTGTAAAAAGTACCAACCTTATTTCCTTGATTTTTCCAGGATTATTTTGAATGAATTCTTTTATTGCGGAGAATGTTACATCCGCTGCCTTATCTACGGGATATCCGTATGCCCCTGTACTTATTGCTGGAAAGGCAATGCATTCCAATCCATTTTCCAATGCCAATTTTAAGGAATTTAAATAACACCTTTTAAGTATATCTTTTTCTCCATGTTTTCCATCTCTCCAGACAGGGCCTACAGTATGTATCACATATCTAGCCCTGAGTTTTCCACCCTTCGTAATCACTGCCTCCCCTGGAGGCAATCCATCTGGATATTTTTCCCTTCTTATTTTGATGCATTCATTATCTATCTCCAATCCACCCTTCCTGTGTATTGCACCGTCCACACCACCCCCACCCATCAGGCTTGAGTTTGCTGCATTGACTATTGCATCACAATACTCTTCTGTTATGTCACCCCTTTTCAAAACTATCTTACTTCCGGAAAATGCAATTTCCATAAATCAAAATTGAATCCTTGCTTTAAAACATTTTTATTGATTTTTTGAATTCTATGATTGCAAGATTTTCATCAATAACAAACAAGGGATAGTCAAAACAATAACCTTCTATATCCTTCATTTCCATCTTCCAGGACTCATGAATAAAAATGTCAGGTAAATTTCTTAGTTCCTCTATACATTTTCTAATATATTCACCATTCATATCATATTTCTTCTGCTGCTTTAAGATATTGAACTTCCTCAACCCGGCTGTATCTGCAATTATGCCAGTTAGCAATGTTAAGTATAAAATCATAATCAATGAGCCTTTCTCTAAATATTCTTCTCCCAATATATCCTGAGTAGTTTTAAAAGAAAATAAGAGGTAAGCATCCTTATACTTTTTGAAATCCAGCCTATTTTGTTAAGCTCCCTCATACCTGCATCTATTATTGAATAACCTGTTTACATAAAATGTCCCTTCTGTCTAGACCACCATTAAGATATGCACGTGCAGGACATCCACCCTGACATAAATCCTTGTATGGACATTCCTGACACTCCTTAGGCAATCTTCTCTCCCTAAAAATTAAAAAACCATTCCTCCATATCTCAGAAATACCTCTCTCCCTAATGTTACCTTCCTTAAACTCATCAAACATTAGTAATTCACAACCATAAACATCTCCATTTGAATCTATAACAAACCTGTTAACACCTGCAGGACATGTAACATAATCGCTCCTTGCATAAACCCTTGCTTCCTTGTATCCCTCTTGATCGAGATAAAACCTGAACCCGTTAAATGTTAGCCTTACATCATATTCGGAATTCTTTATATCATTTATAGCCTTGGTGACCTGTTCAATTGAAGGTAAAACTCTATTTTCCAATGCCCTTCCAAAGGGTTGAACAACGCTTATATTTAAAAGCTTTATACCCAAAGAATTTGCAAATTTCATCATTTCACTCACATTCGAATATAGTGAGGTTATTGTAAAGGCTAAAGAGGTTTTTATCCCTGTCCTTTTTAAATTTTCAATAGCCTTGATTGCACCCCTGTAGGATCCGGGGCCTCTTATAATATCATTTATTCTTTCATCCGCAGAATCCAGGCTTATCTGTATTTGGTCAAGGCCTGAATCTTTCAATCTTTCAGCATTATCCATGTTAATGAAATATCCGTTGCTGCTCATTGAAACATAAAGTGAGTTTTCCTTGGCCCTTTTTATTATTTCAAATATATCTTTCCTGATCAATGGTTCACCGCCGAGTATGTAAACAATTTGAAAGCCAAGATCCCTTATTTCTCTGAATATTTTTTCATAGTTTTCAACAGAGAGTTCATTTTTTAATGGATCTCCTGCACTTAAGTAACAGGTTTTGCATCTAAAATTGCATCCGTGGGTGACATAAATTGTTACAGACTTATCAAATTCTCTACCTTCAAGAGCCTTAATGTGGGATGTTGGGACTGCGGGACATTCAGAAAGGTAAAGGGCTGCAATAACTTTCATAAAATAAATTCAATCCATAACACATATTAATTTTTTTAAAAAAATTAAAAAAATATTAATGAATAAATGGAATTATTATCTTCCCAATTTTATCAGATTCCTCCCAGTATGGCCATTCCTCTTCCACCATTTTTTCTATTCTCTCAATGTCCTCAGGATCAAGATGTGAAAATCTACCCTGTAGCCTTAAATATTCCTTTACATGCCTTCTTGGATTTGGCCTGTAGTTTAATTTGAATCTGCCTTCTGAATATTCCCACAGAATCCAGAGGCCTGTTTCAACAGCAAGCCTGCTTAGAATAACAGTGTCCGAAGGCTCGCTGAACCAACCCTTTGGACATGGAGTAAGTATGTTAATCAGCGAAGGTCCTCCTGAGTTGAGTGCCCTTACCACCTTGTTCATGAGGTCAAGGGGAGGATGAAGTGTCGCAGTTGCCACATACTTTATGTTCGGATGTGAAGCGGCAAAGAGTGCCATGTTTTTCTTGTACCTCTCATTTCCTATCCTCTTCACACTTCCCTCGGGGGTAAATGTGGTAGTAGCACCCCAAGGGGTGGTGCTCGATGCCTGAATTCCTGTATTTGCATATGCTTCATTGTCGTATACTATATAGAGCAACCTTTCGAAATCGTAGGACAATCCCATTGATAGACCTGAAAGGCCAATGTCAGCCATTGCACCATCCCCTCCAAATACTATCACATTAATTTCCTCTTTTTTCCTTTTTTTCTTTTCCATTAAAGCCCTAAGTGCGGCAGCCGTCCCTATACCGGCTGCACCACCTCCACCAAGCTGTGTATGGTACCAGGGGACTGCATAGGGGGATGTCAGGAACTGGTGAGCATTTGCAACGTACATGCAGCCAGTGGGTCCTATTAGAATTGTGTTAGGTCCTGCAGCCTTTGCAACAAGCCTGTATGCAAGGGCAGGGCCACAGCCGGCACAGGTCCTGTGACCCGCTGTATAATAATCCTCAGGTGGTAATTTTTTTATGTTCCTGAATTCCTCAAGACTCATATGTCTTCACCCCTCAGCGTAAGCCAGTATGCCCTTTTTTCAGGTAAATTGCCATTTTTAATATCGATCAATTTCTCAGCTGCCTTCTTGAAATGTTCTGTCCTTGGCTCCCTACCGCCAAGGAAGAGAAAATCGAGCAATTTAGGTCTTTTATCCAAATGGTAAAGAGATGTTGCCAGCTCATGGTAAAGAGGCCCAGTTCTGTAGGGTGAGCCATAGGAGAATGCAAACTCTATTACTCCAGCTGATTGAACATCTTCAAGTATTTTAGAAAGCTCCTCTGCAGGGAAGGGTCTTAAATACCTTAGCCTTACTGTGCCTATTTTTATGCCCTCTTTCCTTAAATTTTCTGCAACAAACTCCACATCCTTCATATATGCACCCATGCCTATAAGTGCAATTTCTGCATCTTCCATGTTCTTCGATTCTATAAAGGGTGGATATTTTCTTCCAGTGTATTTACTAAAGTCATTCCATGCCTCTACAATTACATCCATGGATCTCTTGAATGAATAATCAATTACCTTCCTTTGCTCTGTTCCAATGAGCGATGGGGCTATGTGCATTGCCTTTGTTACCGCTCCCTCCTCAGGGTCTATTCTATAGGGAGGGTCATATGGCGGGAGGAATTCCGCCACTGTTTCTTTATCAGGTGGTATTACAGGGGCAGAGACATGGGTGATTGCAGCTCCATCCACTGCAATGAAATGTGGCTGTAATACACTTTTATCCTCGGCAACCCTGTAGGCAACTATTGTCATATCTGTTGCCTCCTGCACATCCATTGGCCAGGAAATCAACCAGCCGAGGTCCCTTGTTGTCATAATGTCAGTCCATTCCATTCCAAAATTGCCTGGGTCGTCAAGTGCCCTTGTTCCTATTACACCTACAACAGGAACAGATCCCAGGCCAGTGGCGGTGACAGCCTCGAAGGCATATAGAAGCCCTACACCGCTGCTCCCCACAAAGGTTCTTGCCCCTGTTGCACTTGCATGCTTTACTATCTCGAACTGGCTGTGCTCAGAATCTGCTATAATTATCTCTGCCTTGAACTCCCCGTCCGCAAGCATCTTTGCCAATGCATTCATTATTCCAGTGTAAGGCCTAATTGGGTATGCTGAAATAACATCCACATCCGCTACCTTGACTGCCTCTGCAATGGCCCTTGCTCCATTCCACACCTTGTAACCAGGTTTTTCTTTTGAAACAGGTGGAATTAATTCTGTTCTTGCACACATTTTAATCACCTCAAAAGCCGTACTCTCTTGACTCGAACCTCTTTACTGGTATC